>NZ_JBVHUL010000001.1:656544-1167086 GCF_055565395.1 Amycolatopsis sp. NPDC028719 | reverse complement strand
TTTTTTTGTCACTCTACTCAGCCACCTCCCCCCCCCCGCCTTCTCTTTTTTTTTTTTCCCCCCCCCCCCCCCTCTTCTTTTTCTTCCCCCCCCCCCCCCCCCCCCCCCCGCCACATTGGGGCGCTAGGTGACCTGCGCGGCCAGGGTCTTCGGGGCCACCAGGCGGTAGGCCTCCCGGACGATGCGGTCGATCTCGGCCCAGTCGACGTCGACGTCCAGCCGCACGCCCAGCCAGCCGCGGTGCCCGACGTACGCCGGCCGGAAGAAGCGCCCGGGCTCGGTGCGCACCAGCTCCTCCTGCGCCCCGGGCGGCGCCGGGCACCAGAAGGCGAGCCTGCCGTCGCCGTGGTGGTCGTCGGCGAACATGACGAACGTCTTCTTGCCGCGCACGAACCACGCGGGCGACCCGTGGCTGAGCCGCTCGGTGACTTCGGGCAGGGCCAGGCACAACTTCCGCAACGCGTCGAGCTGCCGCATCCAGCCAGGCTACGATGTCACGCTGAGGGAGGGATCGATTGTGCAGCGTGACATTCGACGACACCCGGCCGGGAGCAGTGGCTGCGCAACCACCTCGACGGCTGTGACGAGCTGTGGGTCAGCGTCCGGCACGCGAAGCTGCCACCCGCCCGGATCGCCGAGATCGCCGGCGGCGAAGGCCTGACCACAGTCGCGCACTTCGCCGATCCCACCGACCTGATCCTGCTGCTGCGCCGCCCCTTGGCGCCGCGACGCGCGCCGAGGAAGTTCCGGATGTCGTTCGCCGGCTTCCTCGCCCCGGCGGCGTGGATCCTGCTGTGCTTCGGCGGCAGCGCCGTGACAGCCGCGATCAGCGGGGACGAGCGCATCTTCGCGATCGGCTTCTCCCTCACGCTGCTCGGCGTGCCTCCGCTGCTGTGGGTGCTGCGGATCTTCCCGCGCTCGGCCCGCGTCGGATGGCCGGCGAAGGAGTTCACCGGGAAGATCAGCGTCAGCTTCTTCACCGGCCAGTTCGGCGTCTCACCCGAGCTGCTCGGCCGGATCGCCGGCTACCACGGTTGTGCCTTCCGCTCCCAGACCCGGACGCGCGCCCGGGGCACGCTCGTCACCTACGTCCGGTACCGCTAGAAGGCGATCACCAGCACGCCGGCCCACGCGATCACGACACCGCCCGCCGCGCCGTACGCGGCCCAGCGCAGGATCGGGGTTCTGCGGATCAGCCACAGCGACGGCGTGATCCCGGCCGTCACGACGACCGACGCCACGAGCGCCAGCCAGCCGCTGGTCTCCCGCGCCAGCGTCGAGGCCAGCGCCAGCATGGCCACCACGACCACGGCCGCGATGAACGCCGACACGGTCAGCCCGGTCAGCCACGGCGTCGGCTCCCCGGCCGGCCCCGGCGGGCCGAGCACCGTCCGGACGAACCGCCGGCCGGGTGCCTCGGTCCGCGGGGCCGGTTCGACGACCGTGTCGGCGCCGGTCACCGGGTCCACGAACCGCACGGTCGTGCCCATCACCGAGGCGAGCCGCCCGGCGAGCTGGCGGCCGCGCTGCGAGACGACCGCGCCCGCTTCGGCCCCGGAGTCGGCGGAGACCGCGGACGCGACGCGCGCCCATTCGTGCAGTGCCTGCGCGAGGTCCGAGCCGATCGCGAGCTTGTGCGGGTCGACCTCGCGCGCCTGGTCGCCACCGGGTCCGGCCAGCACCGCGCGCTCACCGCGGATCCGCAGCTCCATGGTGTCCCTTCGCGCCGGTTTCGCCTCGAAACCGAAACCTTAGTCGGCCCGCGCCAGTTCGTAGAAGGCCACGGCGGCGGCCGTCGCGATGTTGAGGGAGTCGACTCCGGCCGGCATGGGTATCCGGACGGCGTGATCAGCCGCCGCCAGCGCCGTTTCGGTCAGTCCGGGACCTTCCGCGCCGAACAGCAGCGCCACCCGCCCGGGTGCGTGCGCCCGCAGCTCGCGCAGCGGGATCGAGCCCGGCCGCGGCGTGAACGCGGCGACGGCGAACCCGCGCGCCCGCAGGTCGTCCAGCCCGCCCGGCCAGTCGGTGAGGTGCCCGAACGGCACGCGCAGGACGTGTCCCATCGACACACGCACGCTGCGCCGGTAGAGCGGGTCGGAACAGCCGGGCCCGAGCAGCACGCCGCCGACGCCGAGCGCGGCCGCGTTGCGGAAGAGCGCACCGAGGTTTTCGTGGTCCCCCACGCCTTCGAGAACGGCGATCGTGCCCGCGTTCGCGACGACTTCGGAAACCGCCAGCGGCGCCGGCCGGTCCGCGACGGCGAGGATCCCGCGGTTGAGGTGGAACCCGACGACGTCGGCCATCGTCTCCGCGGACGCCGCGTACCGGGGCACGTCGATCCCGGCGAGGTCGTCGGCGAGCTCGGCGAACCGCCGTTCGACGCCCAGCAGAGCCCGTACCGGGTACCGGGAAGCCAGCAGCCGGGACACCACGACAGTGCCTTCGGCGATGACGAGTCCCTTGCCGCCCGGGCGGTCGGGGCGGCGGTCCGCTGTGGACAGGTCGCGGAAATCGTCGACCCGGGGGTCGTCGCGGCCGGCGATGTGGATCAAGCCCATCCGTCCAGTCTGTCATCCGCCTGCCGTCCCGCTCACTGGTCCGAACGTCGAGCCACCCTTGGTACGAACGGAGGTAATTTGCTTTCGGTTAACCCCCCGTGACGGAGAGCACCAGTTTGGCCGCTAGCCCGGTTGCATCGGCTGTGTAACGGTTGTCCGCCGGGCCTGAAACACGTCCTGGTTCCACACCGACGAAAAGCAGGGATGGTCATGGGGATGGACCTCGCGGCTCAACCGTTCAACACGCTCGACCGGGGACGGTACCGCCGCAAGGTGCAGCGTTGCCTCGACACGTTGGCCCGCATGCTCACCGACGGCAGTTTTTCGTTCCCCCGCAAGAACATCGGCCTAGAGGTGGAGCTGAACCTGGTCGACCGCGAACTGCGCCCGTCGATGACGAACACCGCGGTGCTGGAGGCGCTCGACGACCCGTCGTTCACCACCGAGCTGGGCCAGCACAACATCGAGCTGAACGTGCCGCCGCGGCCGCTGGCCGGCGATTCGGCCCTCCAGCTCGAAGACGACCTCCGCGCGTACCTCGCGACCGCGGCGTCGAAGGCCCGCGACACCGGGTCGTCGCTGGCCATGATCGGCATCCTGCCGACGTTGAAGCACGAGCACTTCGACCAGAAGTGGCTCACCAACAAGTCCCGGTACGTCACCCTGAACGACCAGATCTTCGCGGCACGCGGCGAACGGACCGTGCTGGCGATGGAAGGCGCGCCCCTGCCGGGCCAGCAGCCGGAACGCCTTCGCAGCTATGCGGAATCCATTCTTCCGGAGGCCGCGTGCACGAGCGTCCAGCTGCACCTGCAGGTGGCGCCGGAGGAGTTCGCCGCGCACTGGAACGCCGCCCAGTGCCTGGCCGGGCCGCAGATCGCGCTCGCCACGAACTCGCCGTTCCTGCTGGGCAAGGCACTCTGGCAGGAGACGCGCATCCCGCTGTTCCTGCAGGCGACCGACACCCGCCCGGAGGAGCTGAAGAACCAGGGCGTGCGCCCGCGCGTGTGGTTCGGGGAGCGCTGGATCACGTCGATCTTCGACCTGTTCGAGGAGAACGTCCGCTACTTCCCCGGCCTGCTCCCGGAAACCGACGTCGAAGACCCGATCGAGGCGCTCGACGCGGGCCAGGCGCCCAAGCTCACCGAGCTGCGCATGCACAACGGCACCATCTGGCGCTGGAACCGCCCGGTGTACGACGTCGTCGACGGCCTGCCGCACCTGCGGATCGAGAACCGGGTGCTGCCGGCCGGGCCGACCGTCGTCGACACCGTGGCGAACGCGGCGTTCTTCTACGGCGCCCAGCGCGCGCTCGCGGAGGCGGAACGCCCGGTGTGGAGCCAGATGTCCTTCCAGGCGGCGGAGGAAAACCTCTACGCCGGCGCGCGGCGCGGGTTCGAGGCACAGCTGTACTGGCCGGGCATCGGCTGGATCCCGCCGGACGAGCTGGCGCTGCGCGTGCTGCTCCCGCTGGCCCACGAGGGGCTGCGCCGCTCCGACGTCTCCGACGAGGCCCGCGAGCGCTACCTCGGGATCATCGAGCGCCGCTGCCTCGCGCGGCGGACGGGGGCGACCTGGCAGCGCGACTACGTCCTGCGCGCGCAGGAGCGTGGGCTCGACCGGGAAGAGGCGCTCAACCTGATGCTCGGGCGCTACCTGGAGCTGTCGGAAACGGGCGAGCCGGTGCACACCTGGCCGTCGGATGAATGACCGCTAACCTGGTTCGATGCCGAAGATTCTCGGTGAGTCGCTCGAAGCGCACCGGCGTGAGGTGCGGACGCGGGTCTTCGAAGTCCTGCGCGCCCAGCTGTACGAACGCGGCTTCGACGCGATCACGCTCGCCGGGGTCGCCTCGGCCGCCGGGGTGGGCCGGACCGCGCTGTACAACCACTTCCCCGACAAGGAAAGCCTGCTCGTCGCGTTCGTCGAGGACGAAGCGGCGCGGTACGTCACGCGGCTGACCGAAGCCGTCGAGGCCCACGCGGACCCGGTCGACCAGCTCGCCACGTTCGTCCGGCTGCAGCTGCGCGTGCTGGCCGAGTACCACATGCCGCCGGGCACGGCGCTCGCGTCGGCGCTGGCGCCCGCGGCGTACCGGCGGATCAGCGCGCACGCCGACCCGATCACCGACCGGCTGCGCGCGATCCTGGCCGGCGGCGTCGACCTGGGGCGCTGGCCGGCCGAGGACCCGGACGTCCTGATTCCGATGATCACCGCCGCGCTGGGCAACCGGACGCTGGTCGACGGGCCCTCCGAGCAGCTGGAAGACGTCGTCGAGGCCGCGGTGCGGTTCGTGCTGAGAGCGGTCGGAGCGTCGATTTAGGGTAGCCTTACCCGGATAAATGCCCTACGATCTTTCTGACAGCGTGTCAGATCGATCGCCGGGAGGCCTGCCCATGTCGGTGACCACGGATGCTCGCCCCTTCTCGGCGACCCTGCGCGCGTCGACGCTCCAGGTGCACGAGAAGGCGAACTACTCGACGTACATGCGCGCCCTGCTCGGCGGCGAGCTGACGCAGGAGGGCTACACCCAGCTCGCGATCCAGTACTACTTCGTCTACGGCGCGATCGAGGCGGCGAGCGACCGCATGGCCGGCGACCCGGTCGGCGGCGAGTTCGTGTTCGACGAGCTGCGTCGGCTGCCCCACCTCGAGCGCGACCTCGCGCACCTGGTCGGCCCGGACTGGCGTTCGACCATCTCCCCGCTGGCGTCGACGCGGGCGTACGTCGCGCGAGTCGGCGAAGCGTCTTCGTGGGCGGGCGGGTACGTGGCGCACCACTACACGCGCTACCTGGGTGACATCGCGGGCGGCCAGGCGATCCGGCGGCTGCTGGAGAAGAAGTACGACGTCGCCGAGGCGGGCACGCTCTTCTACCACTTCGAGGGCATCGGCAGCGCGCCGCGCTTCCGCGACCGGTACCGCGCGAAGCTGGACAACGCGCCGTGGGACGAAGCCGACCGCGCGCGGGTGATCGACGAGACACTGGTCGCGTTCGAGTGCAACGTCGCCGTGTTCGAGGAGCTGGCTTCACGGCTGGACGAATACCGCGCCTGAATGATCGTCGTCACAGCTCGTTGACCTCCACTTAGGTGCAGGTAGCAGGCTCGGTTTCGGGTGACGGACCCTCGGGTACGCCACAGACGGACCGCCGTCCCACTCTGCACCAACCGGGGCTCCGCCCCGGGCCGGGGGCTCCGCCACCCGGACCCCCTCAAGCAGTGGGACGGCCACGCGCCCCCGCTCGCCGCGCAGAGGCGTGTGCTACTAGGTTCGGTACAGGAAACTTGTGTCGAAGACAGAAGGAGGGCCAATGGCCCGCTACGAGCTCCCCGATCTCGACTACGACTACAGCGCGCTCGCGCCGCACATCTCGGGCGAGATCAACGAGCTGCACCACAGCAAGCACCACGCGACCTACGTCAAGGGCGCGAACGACACTCTCGACAAGATCGCGGAAGCCCGCGACGCCGGCGACTTCGGCGGCATCGTCGGTCTCGAGACCACGCTGGCCTTCAACCTGGCCGGCCACGCGAACCACGTCGTGTGGTGGAAGATCCTGTCGCCGGAAGGCGGCGACAAGCCGACCGGCGAGCTGGCCGCGGCGATCGACGAGGCGTTCGGCTCCTTCGACAAGTTCAAGGCGCAGTTCACCGCCGTGTCGACCACGATCCAGGGCAACGGCTGGGGCGCGCTCTCCTGGGACCCGATCGGCAAGACGCTGATCACCCAGCAGCTGCGCGACCACCACAACAACCTGATCCTGCCGACCGTGCCGATCCTGCTGGTCGACGTCTGGGAGCACGCGTTCTACCTGGACTACAAGAACGTGAAGCCGGACTACGTCAAGGCCCTGTGGAACATCTTCAACTGGGCCGAGATCAGCAAGCGCTTCGACAACGCCGTCGCCGGCGGCAACGGCCTGCTGCTCGGCTGAGCTTTTCGCGGAACGGGGCCCTCCTGCACGGGAGGGCCCCGTTTTCGTCGACGGGTGAAATCACTTGACCTCGAGTGCGGTCGAGGTGTGAGAGTGGTCGGCATGGACGTTGACGCGTATCTGGCGCGGCTGGGGGTCGACCGGCCCGCGGCGGCCGACCTGGAGACTCTCCGACATCTGCAAGAACGTCACCTGATCGCGGTCCCGTTCGAGAACCTGAGCATCCACCTCGGCGAGCCGGTCGAACTCGGCGAAGAAGCGTTGTTCGGCAAGATCGTGGAACGCCGGCGCGGCGGCTTCTGCTACGAGCTCAACGGACTTTTCGCGGCACTGCTGCGCTCATTGGGCTACGAAGCTTCGCTGCACGCGGCTCAGGTGTTCCGCCCGGACGGCACGCTCGGCCCGCCCCTGGACCACGCGGCGATCATCGTCTCACTGGACGAGCCGTGGCTGGTCGACGTCGGCTTCGGCCGGTTCTCCCGGCACCCGCTGCGACTGTCCGGCGTGGACGCCCAGCCCGACCCGGACGGCGAGTTCCTGCTGCTGGACGCGCCCCACGGCGACATCGACGTCCTGCGGGACGGCGAGCCGCAGTACCGCCTGGAGCGCCGCCCGCGGCCCCTGGCGGACTTCGTCCCGATGGCGTGGTGGCAGTCGACGTCCCCGGAGTCCCACTTCACGAAGTCCCTGACGTGCTCCCGCCCGACCTCCCAGGGCCGGGTGACGCTGTCGGGCGACCGCCTGATCGAGACGGTCGACGGCGTCCGGCACGAGGTCGCACTGCCGACGGAGGCCGCGATCCGGATGGCGTACCGGGTCTACTTCGGTCTCCCCCTGACGCGCCTGCCCACGCCACCGGGTGAGAGTCCCTTGACGAGCGGTGCGCTCAGCCCGACACTGCCGTGAAGACCACTGTGCACGAACACCGCCGTGCATGAACGAAGCCCCGGCCTGGGGTTCCCAGGGCCGGGGCTCCGTCCGTTCCCGAACTGACTGCCGCTCCCACCACGAAGCGGACGTGTATGAGGTTAGCCTAACCTCATCTCACAGACAAGGGTCTCAGCGAGGAGACCCGGATCTCACTCGTTCGAGTTATACCGCGTCCCAGCTACGGAACGGGGTCCCTCAAATACGGTCTGTCATCCCAGGCGGCACAATGCCGAGGTGACCGCGCATGTCTTCGTCGACGAGAGCAAGCGTGGCGGCTATCTCGTCACCGCCACCCCGCGGTCACGGTCTACGACGGTTCGGCACACGACCGCCGGATCCTTTACCGCTCGACCCGGCTACACGGTTGCGAAACGCTGGAATACCGCCACCACCGCGCACACGAAGAGCCCCTGCTCGCCATCCCCGACGCACTCGCCTGGTGCTGGCAAAGAGGGGGTCCGTGGAAGGCACGGGCGAAGGACTTCATCTCTACAGCCTCTGCTCCGAGCGGCCAAGACAGCCGTTAGACCTTCGCCCGCTTGAGCACCCGGAGCCCGAACCGCCGCTGAACCGGCCACGAAACGCCACCCCGCCGGATCAGCACGATCGCACAGACCACCGCGGCCAACGCCGAAACCGCGCCGCCGATGTAGAACGGAGACCGCCCGCCGAACGCCTGCGCCATCCAGCCGACCATCGGACCGCCGATCGGGTTGCCGCCGATGAGCACCAGCACGTACAGCCCCATCACGCGCCCGCGCATCTCGGGGCTGACCGAGGTCTGCACCAGCGCGTTCGCCGTGTTGAGGAACGTCATCGTGGCGAAGCCGAGCGGGATCAGGCCGAGGCCGAAGGTCAGGTACGTCGGCATGAACGCCGTGAGCAGCTCGAACACGCCCAGGAAGAACGCCGACACCAGCATCAGCCGCACCCGCGGCCGGCCCTTCGTCCCGCGGCGGGCCGACATCACCGCGCCGGTGAACGTGCCCACCGCGACCAGCGTCGACAGCAGCCCGTAGCCGTCGGCCGCGGTGTGGAACACGTTCGCCGCGACGATCGGCAGCGAGGAGAAGTACGTGATGCCGAACGTGCTGACGAACAGCACCAGCACCATCACCGTCATCAGGTCCGAGCGCCGCCGGACGTACCGCAGGCCCTCGGCCAGCTGCCCCTTTTCGCGCGGCACCGCCGCGACGCGGAACAGCTTGTCCGGGTTCATCATGACCAGCCCGACGATCACCGCGACCGTGCTGACCGCGTTCGCGATGAACAGCCAGCCGGTGCCGATCCAGGTGATCGCGAACCCGGCGATCGCCGGGCCGACGATCCGCGCCATGTTGAAGATCGACGAGTTCAGCGCGACCGCGTTCGCGATCTGGTCCCGGCCGACCATCTCGGCGACGAAAGACTGGCGCGTCGGCACTTCGAGCGACGCCGTGATGCCGAGCGTGAAGCACAGGACGTAGACCTGCCACAGCGCCACGAGCCCGGTGATGTCGAGGACGCCGAGCACCACGGCCTGCGCGCACGCCGCGACCTGGATCCAGGTCAGCAGCCGCCGCTTGTCGACGCGGTCGGCGAGGACGCCGGCCCACAGCGAAAGGAACAGGGTCGGCGCGAACTGCAGCGCCACCGCGATGCCGAGGGCGATCGGGTTGTTGCCGCTGAGGGTGAACACCAGCCAGTCCTGGGCGATGCGCTGCATCCAGGTGCCGATGTTGGAGATGACCTGGCCGGTGAAGAACAGCCGGTAGTTGCGGACCCGCAGGGACGCGAACATGCCGCGGCGCTGCGTTCCCGAAGGCTGTACTTCGGACGGGCGCGACTCGGACGGCGGCGAAGCGGACGGCGGTGGCGCCGTGTCCCGGGTAGCAGTGGTCTCGATGGAACGTTTCGTTTCGCTACCCGTGACCGTCACCGTGGTTAGTTCCCCGCCATCCTGTCTATGATTTCGGCGGCTTTCGAGAGCACTTCGCGCTCTTCGTCGCCGAGTTCCGCCAACTGCCGGTCCAGCCACGCCTCCCGCACGGAGATGGCCTTCTGCACGTAGGCCAGTCCGCTCTCGGACAGCTCGACGATGGCCTGCCGGCCATCGGTCGGGTGCGGGCGCCGCTCGACGAACTTCAGCTCTTCGAGCGCGGCGATCACCCTCGTCATCGAGGGCGGCTGGACGCCTTCCTTCGCGGCGAGCTGACCCGGGGTCAGCGCACCGCACTTGTGCAGGGTGGACAGCGCGGCGACCTGCGTCAGCGTGAGGTCGTCCCCGACGCGCTGTGCCCGCAGCCGGCGGTTGAGCCGGACCACCGCGAGACGCAGACGGCTCGCCAAGGAGCGTTCGTGCGTGTCGCCGGACATATAGTTAGCATACCTTACGATGTTGCGGCCGCACGGGTGATCTCCGTCAAAGCCGGTCCCGGGAACGACGACGGCCCCGGCTCGGTCGTCGCGACCAGGAGCCGGGGCCGTCGGCCGGTGATCACCACATGCAGGTGGGCACCGTGTCGGTCTCGCTGATGATGTGGTTGTCCGGCACGAAGCCCCACCAGCCGCCCGGGGTGTCGGCCTGGGTGTAGAGCCAGCGGTACGGGTGCGGCCCGCCGCCGTTGAACTCGTTGTCGACCTTGCAGGCGAACCAGCTGGGCGTGCCGTAGATGGTCCCGTAGCTCCCGCTGTACCCGGCGCTGCTGTAGACCTTCGTCGGCGACTCGTTGTCGCAGTAGTACACGTTGTGCCACCGGCCGGCCGAGTCCTGCTTGGTCTCGCCCGCGGCCCAGCAGGCACCGGCCTGCGTGGACGCGGTCGCCGCGGCGGGCACGGCCAGGCTGATCCCGGTCACCGCGACCACGGCGGTGACGACGCGCTGAAACGCACGGCTGCGCACATTTCCCCCTCGAAAGATCAGGGGCCACCCCCTGTGGCCCCGATGATCATGAGCGTAGCAAGCCCGATTTGTCCGCACCGCGGGTTTGCCCAAGATGCCGGGTCCGCAACCGTCGGCACCCTCGCGCGTCCTCCACCATGGACGAGACCCGGGGGTCGGATATGAACAAGAAGCTGGTGGGCTCGGCCGTGGTCGGCGCGGCGGTGGTGGCCATCGTGGCGGCACAGTTCCGGGGCGGCGACGAGGCACCGGCGGCCGCGCCGCCACCACCGCCGGCGCCGTCGATCACGCAAGGCGCGCTGGAGATCTACCGGCTCGCGGACGGCCCCGGCTCGGCGATCGAGATCCCGGTGCCGTCGTCCTGGGCCGTGCACCGCGACAAGGAGCGCGCGAGCTACCGCCGAGGCGACCTCCTGCTCGAGACCGACCGGGTGCCGATCACGCAGGAGGACGCCCTCGGCGGGCTCCGGGCGGTGGCCGGCCGACAGGGCGGCACGGTGGCCGAGCACGCCCCGGTCGCCGACCGCGACGCCGCGGAATGGGACTTCACCTACGAACGCGACGGCGTGCCGCGCCGGGTGACCGTGGTCGGTCTCGGCGCCGGCGACGCACTGGTGACGATCCGGTTCGATGCCCCGGCCGCGGATTTCGAACGCGACCGGAGCGTCCTCGACGAAGCTTTGAAGGTCAGGGGCTGATCAGCGGAACGCCGCCTGGAGCGGCCCGACCGCGAAGTAGGCGACGAAGGCCAGCGCGATCACCCACATCAGCGGGTGCACCTGGCGAGCCTTGCCGGTCGCCGCGCGGATCACGACGTAGCTGACGAAGCCGGCGCCGATGCCGTTGGCGATCGAGTACGTGAAGGGCATGACGACGATGGTCAGGAACGCGGGCAGCGCGATCGAGTAGTCGGTGAAGTCGATGTCGCGAACCTGCGACATCAGCATCGCGCCGACCACGACCAGCGCCGGCGCGGCCGCCTCGACCGGCACGACCTGGTAGAGCGGCGTCAGGAACATCGCGGCGATGAACAGCACGCCGGTGACGACGTTCGCCAGGCCGGTCCGCGCGCCTTCGGCGATGCCGGACGCCGATTCGACGAACACCGTGTTCGAGCTGGCCGAGCCGAAGCCGCCGGCCGCGCCCGCGAGGCCCTCGACGAACAGCGCCTTGCCGACGTTGGGCAGCTGACCGTCCTTCGGCAGCAGGTCGGCCTCCTTGGCGAGGCCGGTCATGGTGCCCATCGCGTCGAAGAAGTCGGCCAGGACCAGCGTGAACACCAGCAGGCAGACGGTGATGATCGGCAGCCGCGTCCAGGCGCCGAACGAGACGTCACCCACCAGCGAAAGGTTCGGCAGGCCGACGACCTGGTCCGGCAGTGCCGGGTAGCCGAGGTTCCAGCCCTTCGGGTTCGTGCCCTGCGACGGCCCGGCCTTGACGATCGCCTCGACGACGACGGCCAGCACGGTTGAGGACAGCACGCCGATCAGGATCGCGCCCTTGACCTTGCGCACGACCAGGACGCCGGTGATGAGCAGGCCGACGACGAAGACCGCGGTCGGCCAGGAGGCGATCGAGCCGTTGATGCCCAAGCCGACCGGGACGGTGGTGTTCGCGGCGTCCGGCAGGCGGCGCACGAACCCGGCGTCGACCAGGCCGATCAGGCAGATGAACACGCCGATGCCGACGGCGATCGCGGACTTCAGCGCGGCCGGCACGGCCCGGAACACCGCGGTGCGGAACCCGGTGAGCACGAGCGCCACGATGATGACGCCCTCGATGACGACCAGGCCCATCGCTTCGGGCCAGGTCATCTGCGGGGCGATGGTGACCGCGACCAGGCTGTTGATGCCCAGGCCGGTGGCGATGGCGAACGGGTAGTTCGCGACCAGCCCCATGAGGATGGTCATGACGCCGGCGACGAGCGCCGTCACCGCGGCGACCTGCGGAACCGGCAGGATGCCGCCGAGGAGGTCCTTGTGCGCGCCCGCGTCGTCAGCCGAGAAACTGCCGATGATCAGCGGGTTCAGCACCACGATGTAGGCCATCGTGACGAAGGTGACCAGACCGCCGCGCAGCTCGCGCGGCACGGTCGAACCCCGTTCGGTGATCTTGAAGAACCGGTCCAGTGTGGACGTCCCGGTGCGGGTCGTCTCCTGCTCCGCCATTCGCCTGCCCATTCTGTCGCTGCTGCGGAGTACCCTTCACCACGTGAGTGAACCGATCAATCCACCGGAGGTTACGGGCTCGTTGCGGCACACGCCGGAGCTGCCCAAGAAGCTGACCGACCTGACGCCGGTGGTGATCGTAGGCACTTCGATCTGGACTGTCGCGCTGGTGGTGCTCTTCTTCACGACTTCGGGGCTGTGGGTGCAGACGGCGCTGTCCGGGTTCGTGCTCGGGTTCATCGGCCTGGCGATCATCGCCTGGCAGCGCGCCGCGGCCCGGCGGGGATCGAAGTCGGCGCAGCGGCTCTGAGCCCCTTCACGCTTACGCCAGCAGCGTCCGCGGCGAGGGGTCGTCGAGCAGCGCGGTGACGAGGTGCCGGTCGGGCCAGCGCCCGGCCGCCCAGGCGAACGCGCGCGCCAGGCCTTCGGAGGTGTCGGCGGCGTGCAGCCGATCGTCGGACCACCACTGGACGTCGTGGTCGGCGCCTTGGATCGACACGGTCAGCGGGTCGTGCACCAGCACGCCACCCTCGGGCAACCGGATGCCGAGCTGGTCGGCGACGAGCTTCAGCGCGGGCAGCTCGGCCCACGGCGCGTACTCGCCTTGGCTGGTCACAGCGGCCTGTTCGGTACTGGCGAGCGGCAGGTCGAGCAGGTCCGCGAGGCGTTCCGGATCCTCGGGCGCGACGACGTACTGGTCGGGCTCCAGCGCCCCGGCCACCCAGGGCACGTCCAGGACCAGCGCACCGTCCACAACGGACCCGTCGGCGGCCCGGACCGCTTCCGGCGGCCGGGGTTCGAACCCGGAGTCCACGACGGCGTCATGAGCGCGGGTGATCAGTCCACTCGAGATCGTCCGTTCCGGATCGGCGAGCCGCTTCAGAACGTCCTCGGCCTCATCCACAGTGGACAGTGTCAGATCGGTTCGCACCCCGGCGGCCCTGAGCAGTTCCTCACTCAGCCCGAGGTCGGGAACCTCGTCGTAGAGCCCGGCCAGGTCGGCGCCGGGCAGGCGCCACTCGCTCGGGGCCAGCCCGCCGAGCACGGCGTACTGCGCGATCCACCAGGCCGCGTGTCCTCGGGGCACGCGCAGGGCGTGCAAGGTTTCGGGGCGCGCGGCGAGCAGGCGCAGCGCGGCGGGCCAGGCGTCGTCGGCGACGAGGTCGAGGTCCCGGATCGCGACGAGTGTCGACGGCGGCTCCGGCAGCGAGTCCCACCAGGCTTCCTCGTCCGGCAGGTCGTGGTCGGGCTCGTGCGGCTCGTCGTCGGTGACCACCGCGAACGAGTCGAGGACGCCGGCGGCCTTGAGCGTGTCGTCCGGCCAGTCTTCGGCGAAGTCCTCGTCGAGGACGTCGAGCGCGCCGTCCTCGTCGAAGACCTCTTCGTCGAAGATCTCGACGAGCGGCGACGCGGGAAGCACGAGTTCGTCGGCACGCCGCCAGGTGTCGGTGGCGGGCAGGGCGAGGGCGCCGACCCACCGCGGGGCGTCGTCCCCGCAGTCCGCGATCAGCCGGAGGACGGCACCCGCGAGCGTCGTACCGTCCAATCCGGACCGGACGTCTTCGACGCTGCGCTCGACGGCGTCACGCAGCTGGTCTGCGTTGAGGAGCTCACGCGCATCGGCTTGCTTGGCGCCCAGGCGTTCCAGCAACGGGTGCGACGCGGCGGGGTGCACCAGCCGCAGCCCGGGAATGTCCACATCGGACAGGAGGTCGAGCAGCTCGGCCGAACCCTCGACCAGGAGGCTGCCTCGCGCTCCGGGCAGCGTCCGGCCGTCGGAGAGCGGCACGGGCAGGCCGTCCAGCCGCTCGCTCGCGAGCGCGTGGGACTCGACCGCCTTGGCGAGCGCCGCGTAGACGTCGTGCCACCAGCCCGGTTCCCTGGCGATGCCGGTAAGCGTTTCCAGCACCTCTTCGACGCTGATCACCTGCACCGCGACGGCTTTCAGCACACTGGCGGGCGCCGCGCCCTCGAGCAGACCCGGGACGACGTCGGCGATCAGTTCGGGCAGACCGGGTACATCGACGTCGAGCACCTTCGCCTGCCGCCCGGCGACCTCGCCACCATCCTGAGTGGACAGCCACGGCTCGGAACTGAGGTTCGCCAGCACTTCGTCGCGCAGCTCCGCGTCCACTGTGGACTTCGGAAAGCCCGGAACGGGCACGAGCGCGAACCGCTGTTCCGACGGGAGCAATCGCACCAGCCGGACGTACTCGGCGGCGGCGTTTTCGAGTGCCTTGGTCAGCTCGGACCCGGGCAGCGCCCGGCGACGCGAAGGCTCGACAGGCACGGAGGCGAGCAGCCTCGCGGGCAGCGAGAGTCCGTCGTCGGTCGGGGTGGGGGCGTGCAGGACGTCTTCGGCGAGCGGCTTCGGAACACCCTCTTTGTCGACCGGCACCGCCCAGACGACGTCGCCGCGATGGGTCAGCCACCGGGTCTCCCTCTGCGGACCCCGGATTTCCACGATGTCCTGGCTGGTCGTTCGAGTCCACACGCGACCGTCCACATCGGCCTCGGCCAGCCACGGCAGGGCGAGGAGCAGGTCCCCGATGTCCGCGCCGAGCTGATCGAGCAGGGCTTGCCCGTCGACGTCATCCCTGAGCGGCAGCCGGACTTCGGTATCGAAGCCGGCCGGGACGTCGGCGTCCACCGGCCAGGGCAGACGCAGGACGGGAACGTCACCTTCGATGTTCGCGGCGGCGCGTGTTTTCTCGGCGGAAAAGACAACACCGCCGCTGGTCGAGACGACGCTGGGAGCGTCGGAAACGGTACGGACGGCGGCGAAACCGACCCCGAAGCGCCCGACGGTGTCCCCGGTCTTCCCGGACGCCCGCAGCGAGGCGAGGGAAGCGACGCCGCGCGCATCGAGCGGCGCGCCGGTGTTGGCGAACCTGAGCTCCCGGCCCACGAGGGACACCCGGATCCGGCCGGGCTGCCCGGCGGCCATGGCGGCATCGGCGGCGTTCTGCGCGAGTTCGACGAAGAGCCGATCCCGATAGGCGCCGACGCGCAGGTCCTGCTCGACGTTGGTGTCCTCGAGGAGCCGGGTGGGCGAGTCCTGCCAGGCGCGCAGGGTGGAGTCACGGAGCCGCGCGGTGCCGAAGGGATCCCCGGCCCCGTGCGGCTCAGAGGTTCCGCTGCTCACCGGCGGTATCGACATCGGCCTGCGCTTCATCGGGGACCACCGTGTCGGTGAGAGCGGCTGCGGGCGGCTCATCCGCGTGCTCTGTCACGGGAGCGGCGTCGGTGACCTCGGCCTGAGTGGGCTCGGCCTCGGCGGGCTCGGGCACGGAGTCCTCAACCGGCGCAGCGCTCACCTCAGCGGACGCTTCCACCGGCGCAGCGGTCTCGGCCACATCGGTGGCCTCAGCCCGGGTCGGCTCAGCTTCGGCAGGCTCGGTCACCTCAGCCTCCACCGGCGCAGCGATCTCACCCGCGTCGGCGACCTCGGCCTGGGCTGGCTCAGCCTCGGCGGACTCCGGAACATCAGCCCCGACAGGAGTCGCCTCGGCCTCACCCAGCCGGGCATCGGTCCCACCCGCCTGCTCGGCCGCGTCGACCTGGGGCGCGGCGTCGGTCACCTCAGCCTGGGTCGGCTCGGCCTCCGCAGGCTCGGCCACGGCAGCATCCGCAGGCGCAGTCGCTTCGGCTGCCACCTCGCTCCGCTCCGCCTGAGCCTGCTCGGCAGCAGTCGCAACCGGCTCGGCCGTGGGCTCTGTCGCCACAGCGTGCGGCTCGTCGACCGCATCGGTCGCGGCAGGTTCCGCCGCGGCCGCGACCGGCTCGGCCGCCGCATCGGGCTGTGCCTCGGATGCCTGCGACTCAGCGGCAACATCGGTCGGTTCGGCCTGGGCCGGCTCCGCCGCGATCCCCTCGGCCGCGACCATCTCGGCAGCCGCACCGACCGCCTCGACCTGCGCCGAGTCGGATTCGGTCGCAACCGGCTCGGCGATCGCATCGGCCCGCTTCGGCTCGGCAACCGCACGCTGCTCAGCCGACTCCGCCGCCACCGGCTCGGCAACCCCACCGGCCACCTCGACCTGCACCGGCTCAGCGTCAGCCGCCACCGGCCCAGCAACTTCACCGGCCACCTCGACCTGCGCCGAGTCCTGCTCAGCCGTAACCGACTCAGCCGCCGGCTCGGCAACCCCGCCGGCCACCCCGGCACCCGCCTCCGCGACGACCTCCGGCTCCACCTCCGCCGGCGACACGTCCGATTCCGCGATCCCCGTCTCGGGCTCCGCCGCCGCCGTCTCCACCACTTCCGCGGGCTCCGGCGTGAAGTCCAACAGCGAATCGTCGTACACCAGCTCCGCCACCGGGATCGAGGACGTCACCTCGACCTCGACCTCCGAGTGGGCGCCGCAGCCGTACTCCACGTCCACCACGTGGCCGTCCGCCGGGGCGATGTCGTTGCTGCACACCCCGAACACCCCGCGCAGCGAACCCGCCAGCGGCACGAAGAACCCGCACGTCCCGCACACGTCCGGCGCGCTGCGGGCCATGTCCGAACGCGGCCCGAACTCGCCGTCGTGCCAGCGGGATGCCGCCTCCGTGCGGCCGAACCGGGACAGCACGTGGACGCGCCCCAGACCCGCGTCGCGCGCGACGTCCTCCACCGCCGGGTCGTCCGACTGCAGGTACGCCGGGACCAGGCGGGGGTCGTTCTCGTCCGTCGGGAAGATGTCGCCGACGCCCAAGTCGCCCGCGCGCACCCGGCGCTCCCAAGGCACCCACGCCGGCGCGACCAAGGCGGAAGGCCCCGGCACCAGGACGACCTCGCTGACCGTCACCGGCTCGTCGTCGCCCGCCAAGGCGACCGTCACGCACCAGCGCCAGCCGCCGTAACCCGGGACCTGGGCCTCGAACAGGTGACTCGCCGTGACCGCGTCCTCACGCGTGACACCCACGTGGGTGCCGATCTGCTCCTCGGGCGTTTCGTCGAGCACTGCCGCGCGCGCGAACTCCACCGCATCGGCGAGCTTGCGCTGCACGGAACCGTCATCGAGGGTCAGCAGCAGCGTCATGCGGCCAATTGTGCCGCACGCATCCTCGGCGCCCGTGCCAGGCTGTTCATGTGCGCACGCCGATCATCACCACGCTGCTGGTGGCCGCCGCGCTGGGCGGCTGCGCCAGTGCCCCCGGCCAGGAGACGAGCCCGGAACAGCTGACCGTCGAGGTGGTCTCGACCCTGCCGCACGACCCCACCGCCTTCACCGAAGGCCTCGAGTTCGCCGGCGGCACCCTCTACGAAAGCACCGGCCTCGCCGGGCAGTCGACGCTCACCGCCGGACCGCCCGGCGGCCCGCCCCGGACCACGGCCACGCTCCCCTCGCCGCTCTTCGGCGAAGGCGTCACCGTCCTCGGGCCGACGCTGTGGCAGCTCACCTGGCAGGACGGCTTCGCCATCGAACGCGACGCGACAACCCTTGCCGAGCTGCGCCGCGTCGGATACGAAGGCGAAGGCTGGGGGCTCTGCCACCAGGCCGACGGCCGGCTCGTCATGAGCAACGGCTCGGCGCGGCTGACCTTCCGCGACCCGAAGACCTTCGCCGTCACCGGTGGCGTCGACGTCGGGCGCGACCAGCTCAACGAGCTCGAGTGCGTCGGCGGCGACGTCTACGCAAACGTTTGGCACACCGACACCGTCCTGCGGATCGACGCCGCGACCGGACGGGTCACCGGGATCATCGACGCAGGTCGGCTGCGCGCGCAGCTGAACAGAACCGGCACCGAGGACGTGCTGAACGGTATCGCCGCCGTGCCGGGCACGGACGAATTCCTCCTCACCGGGAAGCAGTGGCAGGTCACGTTCCGGGTGAGGTTCGTCCCGAAGACCCCGTAAAGCACGGATGAGCAGGCGGAACCGACCCCCGGTAAGGCAGGATTGAGACGTGGCACTCTTCGGCTCCCGCTCCGACGGCTCCGGCTCGCAGCAGCGCGGCCGGAAGTCGAAGCGCCGCTGGACGCCGGAGCCGGGCGCCGCGCAGGCGAAGCCGTGGCGGGAGGCCGCCGCCCCCACCCGGGCGGAGCCCACCCGCGTCGAGCACCGGAGCGCGCCGCCGCCCACCCGCGTCGAACGGCCCGTCCCACCACCGCCGCGTGGCGGCTACTACGGCGACCCCGCGCCGCACGAGGCCCCGGCCACCGCCGCGCCGATGGGACAGCGGCCATCGCCGCCCCCGCGGGGCGCCCGGCCCTACGACCCGAACCGCACCGAGCCGGTCCGCCGCGAGCAGCCCGGCTTCTACCAGGGCGAACGCCGTCCCGGCAGCGGTGAGTACGAGCACTACGACACCGGTGGCTACGCGGGTGAACCGCGGCCGCCCGAGGCGGAGCCCCTGCCGCCGCGGGAGGAGCCGCGCACCCCGGGCGGCACGCCGAAGCTGCCGAAGAAGATCACGGTCACGCGGGTCGCGGCGATGCGCAGCCGGCAGCTGACCGGCCAGGCCGTCGGCGCCTTCCAGCGCGCGACGAAGGCCGACGGCGCCGAGAAGTCGGGCCTCACCTCGCTCACCTACGCCGTGATGCTGAACTACGCCAGCGACGCGGCGATGGCGATCGCGCTGGCCAACACCCTGTTCTTCGCCGCGACCAGCGGCGAGAGCAAGGGCAAGGTCGCGCTCTACCTGCTGATCACGATCGCGCCGTTCGCGCTGGTCGCGCCGGTGATCGGCCCGGCGCTCGACAAGGTGCAGCGCGGCAGGCGGCTGGCGATGTGCGCGTCGTCGATCGGCCAGGGGCTGATGGCCGTCGTGATGGCGCTGCACTTCGACGACTGGCTGCTCTACCCGGCCGCGCTCGGGATGATGGTGCTGTCGAAGTCGTTCACCGTGCTCAAGGCCGCCGTGACGCCCCGGGTGCTGCCGTCCGAGATCACGCTGTCCAAGACCAACGCCCGGCTGACGACGTTCGGCCTGGTCGCCGCGGGCGCGTTCGGCGCGCTGGCCAGCGGGATCAACGCGATCTCCGGCTCGGCGGGCGCACTGTGGTTCACCGCGCTGATCTGCGTCGCCGCGGCCGTGCAGTCGATGCGGATCCCGGCCTGGGTCGAAGCGACCGAGGGCGAGGTGCCGACGTCGCTCCTGGCCCACCCGACGGAGAAGAAGCGGCGCCAGCCGATGGGGCGCCACATCGTCGTCGCGCTGTGGGGCAACGGCTCGGTGCGCGTGCTCACCGGGTTCCTGATGATGTTCGCCGCGTTCGCGGTGAAGGCCCAGACCGAAGGCAGCGGGCAGACGCCGTTCATGCAGCTGCTGCTGCTCGGCGTGATCGGCGCCGCCGCCGGTGCCGGCGGGTTCCTCGGCAACGCGCTGGGCTCGCGCCTGCAGTTCGGCAGCCCCGACCAGGTGATCGTCGGATGCGTGGCGGGTTGTGTGCTGGCCGCGCTGGTCGCGACGATCCTGCCCGGCCTGGCCACGGCGGCGATCGTCGGCCTGGTCGGCGCGACGGCCAGCGCGCTGGCCAAGATCAGCCTCGACGCCGTGATCCAGGAGGACCTGCCCGAGGAGTCGCGCGCGTCGGCGTTCGGCCGCTCGGAGACCGTGCTGCAGCTGGCCTGGTGCTGCGGCGGCGCGATCGGCCTGCTCCTGCCGCCGACCTACTGGATCGGCTTCATGGTCATCACGATCCTGCTGGCGATCGGGACGACCCAGACGTACCTGGTCCGCCGCGGCGGTTCGCTCGTGCCGGGCCTCGGCGGCGACCGGCCGCTGCGGCCCGAGCCGACCGGCAGCTTCCCGGCCCAGGGCCTGCCCAGGGACCCGTCGGCCCGCCGGTAGGCTCCGGCCCATGCGACGTTCCCGGATGGTGGCCCTGCTTGCGGCCGGTGGGTTCGCGGTGGCCGGCTGCTCGGCACCCGGCCCGGCCGAGGTCACCTTCTACGCCGACGGCCACACCATCAACGCGACGCCGACGATCACCTGTGACTACTCCCAGCAGGAGCCGTGCCGCTCGCTACGGGCGCCCGAAACGCTGCGGATCCGGCCGGGCAAGCCCGTGCAGGTCTCGGTGCCCGGCGAGGTCGCGGACGTGCCGTGGCGGATCATCGTCGAGTACGTCACCCCGCAGGGCGAATTCAAGCGGCGTGACCCGGTTCTGATCACGTCGCTGGACCGCTACGCCTACACCGCCGCCCCGCCGACCCCCACCGACCGCGTGTCCGCGGTCGAGGTGCAGGCCTACTCGGCCGTGGTCAGCACGGGGGCCGGCGGCTCGGACATCATGCCGAGCGACTTCTGGGGCCTCCGGCTCGAAGCTTAGGGATCGATGTCCCGGGCCACCGCGCGCATGATCTCGCCGATCTGCTTGGTGTGCTTGCGATCCGGGTAGCGGTTGCGCCGCAGGTCCGGCTGCACCTTCAGCTCGAGCAGCTTGATCATGTCCTCGATCAGGCCGTGCAGCTCTTCCGCCGGGCGACGACGCGCTTCGGCGACGGACGGCGGCGGGTCGAGCAGCCGGACGGAAAGCGCTTGCGGGCCGCGACGGCCGTCGGCGACGCCGAACTCGAGCCGCTGCCCGGCCTTGAGCCCCTCGACGCCCTGCGGCAGCGCGGCCTTGCGAATGTAGACGTCGGCGCCACCCTCGTCCTGCGTGACGAAACCGAAGCCCTTCTCCGCGTCGTACCACTTGACCTTGCCGGTCGGCACTTCCCTCACCAGTCCTTCTGCTGTCCCGCTCATGACGAACGCGCCCGGGGGCGTACCCAGGGCGCGCTCCTGAAAGGGTATCTCGCCACAGGCCCTGGGGAGAAGTCGATACTGTGCCGTTCGGTACCGATCCGACTTCAGCCACGGCCGATGGCGCTCGCACCAGCGGTTTCTTACCGCCGGAGGGGTCGGCCTGCTTCCGGTCGGATCGGTACCGGCGGATACCCTTTGCGTCATGACGACCGCGACGAAGGAGACCACCGTGGCCGCCCCGGGCAAACCGTTCTTGATGCGGATCGGCATCGGCCTGTTCGCTCTCGGCATGATCGCCGTGCTGACGGTGTTCATCATGTTCGCCGCCGGTCTGGAGAACCTGCCGATCTGGCTGTCCGTCGGCGCCGGCGTCGTCACCCCGCTGGGCCTGCTGCTCGGCCTGCTCGCGCTGGTCTTCGAGGCCAGGGCCAAGAAAACCGGCGACTAGGGCACCACGCTCCCCGCGAAGGTCCGCTCGAACCAGTCCGGGAACTCCGTCAGCGAGTCGAACACCACTTCGGCGCCTTCGCTCAGCAGGAGCGTGCGGTCGCACGGTCCGGTGGTGACGCCGACCGGGATCGCGCTCGCGGCGAGCGCACCCCGGATGTCGCCGGCGTGATCTCCGACATACACGCGCGCGTCGTGCGCCAGGAGCGCCTCGGCCTTCCGCGTCGACCACAGTTCGCCGACGACCTCGTCGACTTCCAGGCCGAGCGCGTCCACGTGCAGCTGCGCGTTGGGCCCGTACTTGCCGGTGACGACCAGCGTGCGGCCACCCGCCGCGCGGACCGCGCGCAGCGACTCGACCGCGCCCGGCAGCGCGACGGTGCTCGGCACGACCATGTCCGGGTACAGCGCGCGGAAGCGGTCGACGAGCCCCGGGATGCGTTCCTCGGGCGCTTCGAAGCCGCGCAGGATGTCGTCGAGGGGCGGGCCGAGGTTGGCCGCGAACGCGTCGCCGTCCAGCGGCAGGCCGGATTCGGCGCCGAGCGCGTTCATCGCCGCGGCCATGCCCGGCCGCGCGTCGATCAGTGTCATGTCGAGGTCGAACCCCACGGTGATGCCCACACCTGCACCGTAGCTGCCACCACTGACGGATTTACACATCAACCGATCATGTACAGCGTCTTGACAGTGGCGACATCTGTGTCAAGGTGAGGGTGTGACCAGCTTCACTGACCGGACGAAGGCGTCCCTCCGGGAAGCCTTGCTCGACGCCGCTGCGGATCTGCTGCCGGAAGGCGGTTACGCGGGGCTGCGGATGGCCGACGTCGCGGCCCGGGCCGGGGTGAGCAGGCAGACGGTCTACAACGAATTCGGCACCAAGGCGGCGCTGACCCAGGCGGTGGCGCTGCGCACCGCGTCGGAGTTCCTCGACGGGATCCGGCAGCGGTTCGAAACGGCGGACGGGCTCCTGGCGGGCATCCACCACGCCGTCGTCTACACGATCGAGCACGCGCGGGAGAACCGCCTGGTCGCGGCGGCGCTCGGCACCGAAGCCGGCGAGGACCTGCTCCCCCTGCTGACCAGCCGGGGCGAGCCGATCCTCACCGCGGCCGCCGACCTCGCCGCCGAGCAGTACCGGGAGTCCGAACCGGGACTCTCCGCCGAGGCCGCCGCCCTGCTCGCGGAGACGGTGGTGCGGCTTTCCCTGTCGCACCTGGTGCTCCCGACGCACTCGGCGACGGAGGCGGCCGACGCCGTCACCGCCGTACTGGAACCCGCCATCCGCCGATTCGTCCACTGATCGTCCACAATGGAGTGAAACGATGACCGACACGCTCTCCGAGCTGCGGACCGGCTTTTCCTCGTTGCGCAAGGGCGGGCTGAACTGGGACTCGTTCCCGCTGCGCCTGTTCGTCAAGGGCAACAAGAAGTTCTGGAACCCCGCCGACATCGACTTCAGCCGCGAACGCGAAGGCTGGGACACGCTGAACGACGAGCAGAAGCGCAGCACGACGTACCTGGTCGCGCAGTTCATCGCCGGCGAAGAGGCCGTCACCGAGGACATCCAGCCGTTCATGCGGGCGATGTCGGCGACCGGCCGCTTCGGCGACGAGATGTACCTGACGCAGTTCTGCTTCGAGGAAGCCAAGCACACGGAAGTGTTCCGGCGCTGGATGGACGCGGTCGGGCTGACCGAGGACCTCCACCCCTATGTCGCCGAGAACCCGCACTACCGCAAGCTGTTCTACGAAGAACTACCGCAGTCGCTGCGGGCGTTGGAGGACGATCCCAGCCCGCTCAACCAGATCCGCGCGAGCGTGACGTACAACCACGTGATCGAAGGCAGCCTCGCGCTGACCGGCTACTACTCGTGGCAGCTGATCTGCACCCAGCAGGACATCCTGCCGGGCATGCAGGAACTGGTCCGCCGCATCGGCGACGACGAACGCCGGCACATGGCCTGGGGCACGTTCACCTGCCGCCGGCACGTCGCCGCGGACGACTCGCTGTGGGACGCGGTCCAGCAGCGGATGGGCGAGCTGCTGCCGCACGCGCTGAACATGATCCAGTGGGTGCAGGACCAGTTCGAGGAAGTGCCGTTCGACAACGACCCGGAGGAGATCATCCAGTACGCGGCGGACCGGGCCCAGCGCCGCTTGGGCGCGATCGAGTCGGCACGCGGGATGCCGGTGGAGCAGATCGACCTGGACTACTCGCCCGAACACCTCGAGGACACCTTCGGGGAAGAAGACGCGAAGGCGATCGCGGAGGCCGCCGCGGCGGTTTCCTGACGACGTGCCGTGAGGGGCACCTTCAGGGCTCGGATGTCCCTGAAGGTGCCCTTCACGGACTTTTCACCAGTCCCAGTTGCGGTTCATGCGATCACCAGTCCCAGTATCGGTTCATGTGCTTCACCACTCCCATTGACGTTGCATTCGGTTCACCAGTCCCAGAAGCGCATCGCGTCACCAGTCCCAGGCGCGGCGCCACTCGTTCCCGCGGCTCCAGTCGTTGCCCCGGGACCACTCGTTGTTCCGGGACCACTCCCAACCTCGAGTCATGCCCACTCCCTTCGCGAGACGATCCTTGCGAAGGTGTCACGCTCGATCGCCCCGGACGGTTTAGGCGTGCTTCGTCGCGGCTGCCTTCTCCAGGCCCAGCAGGCTGATCGACTTCTCGCGCATCTCGACCTTGCGGACCTTGCCCGTCACCGTCATCGGGAACTCCTCGACGACGTGCACGTACCGCGGGATCTTGTAGCGCGCGAGCTTGCCTTCGCAGAATTCCCGCACCTTCTCCGCGGTCAACGGCGAGGCGCCCTCGCGCATCCGGACCCAGGCCATCAGCTCTTCGCCGTACTTCTCGTCCGGGACGCCGATGACCTGCGCGTCGAGGATGTCCGGGTGCGTGTAGAGGAACTCCTCGATCTCGCGCGGGTAGAGGTTTTCGCCGCCTCGGATGACCATGTCCTTGATGCGGCCGGTGATGTTGACGTACCCGTCGGTGTCCATGACCGCCAGGTCGCCGGTGTGCATCCAGCGGGCGGCGTCGATCGCCTCGGCCGTCTTGTCCGCCTGCTCCCAGTAGCCGAGCATCACCGAGTACCCGCGCGTGCACAGTTCGCCGGGCTCGCCGCGCGGCACGGTCAGCCCGGTTTCCGGGTCGACGACCTTGACCTCCAGGTGCGGCCCGACCCGCCCGACCGTCGACACGCGACGCTCGATGGAGTCGTCCGAGCGGGTCTGCGTCGACACCGGCGACGTCTCGGTCATGCCGTAGCAGATGGACACCTCGCTCATGCCCATCCGGTCGATGACCTGCTTCATCACCTCGACCGGGCACGGCGAGCCCGCCATGATCCCGGTCCGCAGCGACGACAGGTCGAAGCTCGCGAAGTCCGGGTGGTTCAGCTCGGCGATGAACATCGTCGGTACGCCGTAGAGCGACGTGCACTGCTCCGCGGCAACGGCTTCGAGCGTCGCGCGAGGGTCGAACGCCGGTGCCGGGATCACCATGCAGGCGCCGTGGCTGGTGCACGCGAGGTTGCCCATCACCATGCCGAAGCAGTGGTAGAAAGGCACCGGGATGCACACCTTGTCCCGTTCGGTGTAGCTGCACAGCTCGCCGACGAAGAAGCCGTTGTTCAGGATGTTGTGGTGGCTGAGGGTGGCGCCCTTGGGGAAGCCGGTCGTGCCCGAGGTGTACTGGATGTTGATCGGGTCGTCGGCCGACAGCCCGGCCTGCAGGTGTGTCAGCTGCGCGGGGTCACCCTGCCGGCCGGCGTCCATCAGCGTCTGCCAGCTGTCGCTGCCGAGGATCACGACGTGTTCCAGCGCGGCGCACTTCTCGCGCACCTCGTCGACCATCGCGGGGTAGTCGGAGGTCTTGAACGCGTCCGACGCGACGAGCAGGCGGATCCCGGCCTGGTTGAGCACGTACTCGAGCTCGTGCGATCGGTAGGCGGGGTTGATGTTGACCAGGATCGCGCCGATCTTCGCGGTCGCGTACTGCAGGAACGTCCATTCCGCCCGGTTCGGCGACCAGATCCCGACCCGGTCGCCCTTCCCGATGCCCTGCGCGACGAGGCCCAGCGCCAGCGCGTTCACCTCGGCGGCCAGTTCCCGGTAGGTCCACCGGCGGCCGGCGGTCCGGTCGACGAGGGCGTCACGGTCCCCGAACGCGGCCACCGTCCGATCGAAGTTGTCACCGATGGTGTCCCCGAGCAGCGGAACCTCGGAGATCCCCGAGGCGTAGCTCGGCAGGGCGGGCGCGTCAGGCATGGTGCCTCCCGTAGACGTCTTCGTCGGGCGACCCGAGTCTAGGAAGCGAACCGCCCCGCAGCCAGCTCAGCGGAAAGTCCTCTTCGGCCTGCCTCGAACGGTGGCAGGATGCGGTCGCGAGGGAACGACTGGGAGGGGACCCGATGCGAAGAATCCTGGCTCTGCCGGCAGCGATCTTGGTGCTCGTGCTCGCGGTGGCCGCACCGGCGTCCGCGGCGACGCGGGTGATCGTGCTGCCCGGTGCGACATCCGCCGAAGGGATCACCGGCGGCGGTGGTACGTACTACACCGGCGACCTCTTCGCCGGCACGATCTTCCGCGAAGACGTCAGGCGCGGCACCGCCGAGCGCTTCATCGAGGCACCGCCCGGGGTCATGGCCGCCGGCGTGGACCTCGACCGGCGCCACGACCTGCTGTTCGTCGCCGGCGCGAAGGGCGGCAAGGCCTACGTCTACAACGTCCGCACCAAGGCGAAGGTCGCGGACTTCACCTTCGGCGACCCGCAGACGTCCTACGTCAACGACGTCGTGGTGACCCCGGCCGGCGCGTGGTTCACCGACTCGTACCACCCGCAGCTGTTCTTCGTGCCGGTGGTGGCCGGCGTGCTCGGAACCCCGCGCACCCTGCCGCTGAGCGGGCCCGGTGCGGGCGGCTCCCCGGGGAACTTCTTCATGAACGACATCATCGCCACGCCGTCCGGCGACACGCTGCTCGTGGCCGCCACGATCCCCGGCAAGGTGTACACGATCAACCCGGTCACCGGAGCCAGCCGGGAGATCGCGGGGGTCAACGCGCCCAGCGTCGTCAGCCTCGTGCTCGAAGGACACCGGCTCTGGGCCGTGCAGCTCGACGACACCATCAGCCGGTGGTGCCTCGACGGCGACCTGAGCCACGGCGAACCCGACGGCACGATCACCGACCCGCTGTTCGACCAGCCCGTCTCGGCGGTGAAGATCGGCAGCAAGCTCGCCGTCGTCAACTCCCACATCTTCAGCGGCGACCCGCCCACCAGCCCGACCTACGAGGTCCTCGTCGTCGGCGCGTGACCGAGCGGGCGCTGGTAGTGTCCGGACGGACTTTCAGGGGGGCGATCGATGGCCGGCCAGGGGTTTCGCGACGAGCTGACCCAGTTGCTGCAGGCGCGTTACCCGCTGCTGGTCGTCGAGACGCACGAAGAGCAGCGGGTGCTGCGGGAGATCCGCGCGGTCGCCGAAGACCAGCAGCGGCTGCGGACCCCGCGCCGCGTCTACGTCTGGTCGTCCACCACCGGGCTCGCTCCCGCCGGCGGCCCGCCGATCTCCGAGACCCGCGCCGCGTCGGCGGCTTTGGAACGCGTCTACGGCTGGGGCGAGCCCGCCGTGTTCGTCTTCGTCGACCTGCACCCGTCGCTGGTTTCGGAGGGCGGCCACCGGCCCGATCCCGAGGTCGTCCGCCGGTTGCGGGAGCTCGCCGCCGCGTTCAAGACCCGGCCCGTGCCGCTCAGCCTGATCCTCGTGTCGCCGTCGCTGCCCGTGCCGCCGGAGCTGGAGCACGACGCGACCGTCGTCGACTTCCCGCTGCCCGACCAGCGCCAGATCGGCGAGCTGCTCGACGGCATGGTCGCCGCGCACCGGCAGAACGTCCGGATCAGCATCGACCGCGACGACCGGGACATGATCGTCGCCGCCGCGCGCGGCCTCACGCTGCCCGAAGCGGAGAACGCGTTCGCCAGGGCGCTCGTCGAAGGCGGCGGGCTCGACCCCAGCGACCTGGAGCTGATCCTCGCCGAGAAGCGCCAGGCCGTCCGCCGGTCCGGGATGCTCGACATCGTCCCCGCCGAGACGAGCTTCGACGCCGTCGGCGGCCTCGACCGGCTGAAGCGCTGGCTCACCAAGCGCACCGGCACGTGGACGCCCGCCGCGTCGGCGTACAACCTCGCGGCGCCGAAGGGCCTGCTGCTCACCGGCGTGCCCGGGTGCGGCAAGAGCCTGTCCGCGGTGTGCGTCGCGAACATGTGGCGGCTGCCGCTGCTGCGCCTGGACCTGGGCCGCGTCTTCGCCGGCCTGGTCGGCTCCAGCGAGAAGAACATCCGCACGGTCATCCGCACCGCGGAGGGCATCGCGCCCTGTGTGCTGTGGGTCGACGAGATCGAGAAGGGCCTCGCCGGCGCGGGCGGCGGTGGCGACGGCGGCACCGCGCGGCGTGTGTTCGGCACGTTCCTCTCGTGGATGCAGGAGAAGACGGCACCGGTGTTCGTGATGGCCACCGCGAACCAGGTCGGCTCGCTGCCGCCGGAGTTCCTCCGCAAGGGCCGCTTCGACGAGATCTTCTTCGTCGACCTCCCTTCGGCGCCGGAGCGCGTCGCGATCTGGCGGATCCACCTGCGCCGGCGCGTCACCGACCCCTTCGTGGCGAGCGAGCTGCGGATGGACGACGCGCTGTTCGCCGAGCTCGCCGACGTCAGCGCGGGGTACAGCGGCGCCGAGATCGAGCAGGCCGTGCTGGCCGGCCTGGTCGACGCGTTCGCCGAGAAGCGGCCGCTGCGCCGCGACGACCTCGTGCGGGCGGTGAAGTCGACCGTGCCGCTGTCGGTCACCCAGGCCGACGAAATCCTGGCCATCCGGAACTGGGCGGAGACCCGGGCCGTCGCAGCGACGGACACCTCCGGCAGCGCCGATGACGTCGGGGCTCCCGCGCCCGTCGCACCGCCGGAGTCCCCGAGGGGAAGGACGATCGACGTATGACGCACCGCGTGACCGTCACCATCGGCAAGGACGGCTCGATCAGCGCCGAAACCCACGGCGTGACCGGGTCCAAGTGCCTCGACTACATCCCGCTGCTGGAGGACCTGCTCGGCGCGGAGACCGTGACGTCGGAGTTCACCGAGGACTACCGGCGCACGTCGGCCACCGAAGAGAACACGGCTTCGCAGCAGCAGTCGCAATGGAACTCCTGAACCTCCACCGGATCGTCGACGTCACCGCGGCCGAAGGCCCCGGCCTGCGGTGCGCGGTGTGGACGCAGGGCTGTTCGGTGCGCTGCCCCGGCTGCTTCAACCCGCAGACGTGGACGACCCGCGGCGGTTTCCGGCCGGCGTGGCCGGACCTGGTGTCGCGCGTGCTGGCGATCGAGGGCATCGAAGGCGTCACGCTGCTGGGCGGCGAGCCGTTCGACCAGCCCTCACCCTTGGGCGAGTTCGCCGCGGCCGTGCGCGCGGAGGGCCTTTCGGTGATGACGTTCACCGGGCACGTCCTGGAGGAGCTGCCGCCGTCGAAGCTCCTGGACTCGACGGATTTGCTGGTGGACGGGCCTTTTCTCGCCGACCGGCCGGAGACGTCGCGGCCGTGGGTCGGCTCGGTGAACCAGCGGTTCCACTTCCTGACCGGCCGCTACGACGAGTCGATCTTCACCACCCCGAACCGCCTGGAACTGACGATCGCCCCGGACGGCGCGATCGAGCTGAACGGGTTCGCCACCACCGAAGTACTCGAAGCGCTGCTCGAAGGGGATCACCGATGAGTGTCACGCTCAAGCTGCGCAGCGAGGCGCTGGCCCAGCTCAACGCCGCCACGATCGCCGCGCACCTGCAGGCCGGTGCGGTCACCGTCCGGACCCGGATGCGGCACCGCGACCTGCTGGCCCGTGCGCTCACCGGGCTGCGCGCGCAGGTGACCGACGACGGCAACTCCGTCGTCGCCGCGTGGGAGGGGCGGCGGATCACGTTCGGCTACGGCCCCGACGGCGTCCAGATGGCGCACGTCGACGGGCCCGGTCTCGCCGAAGCCGAAGCCCAGCGGCTGGTGCTGTCGGTCGACGAGGCGTACGCCGCCGAAGTGCAGCGCGCCGTTCTCGCCCGCCTGAAGCAGCGAGCGGCTTCGAACGGGATGGTCGTCGAGTCCGAGCGCGTCAACGCCGACCAGTCGATCAGCGTCACCCTGGCCGCCACGTCGTGACCGAGGTCAGGGTCGGGCTGATCGAGTTCGGGAAGGCGCTCAACGACTCGGTCACCCTCCCCGGCCTCGGGGAGCTGCCCGGCGGGCAGGTGAGCCTCGGGCGCGCGGTCCGCGGCGCCCGCGCGCGGCTGAAGCGCGCCGACCGGATCCTGGCGGACAACCTGCGCCTCGGGATCATGGTGCGGAAGAAGTTCTTCTCGAGCGACCTCGAGCCGGTGACCGACGCCGGGTTCCTCAAGGACGTCTTCGTCGCGGTGGGGCGGCGCGACCTCGGCACCGGCGACGCGCTGGAGCTGTACACCGATGACACCGTCGGGCCGGACCTGAGCCGCCAGGAGGGTCTGGCGCAGGTCGTCGCGCCCGGCTACGACCCGCTGACCGGGTTCCACGTCCAAGTGGTCCTTCGTGACGGTGTCCTGCGGTTCGGTTCCTTGGTCTCACTGTCCCGGGGTGGCCAGCCGATGCGGGTGCTCGGGCTGTTCGGTCCCGGGCCGGTGGAAGAGCTGCAGGCCGGGCAGCCGGGCACGGTGCTGCTCGGCTTCCAGTGCGACGTGCCGCCGATGGCGGGCGACGCGCTGACCGCGTTCCACGAGCCTGCGCACGACCATCTGGAGCGGCGGGAAGGCGTCGCGGTCGTACACGGCCTCAACGACCTGGGCAACGGTTCGGTGGTGGCGGCGGTCGAGGTCCCGGAGGGGCGGGGCTCGGTGTTCACGGTGGGCACGCGGGCGCGGGTGCTGCGGCCGGCGGGGACGACGTTCAACGAGCGGAGCACGGTCGTCGCGTCGGACCTCCGGATCCTGTCGCTGGCCCGGGGCGGGGTGGCCGTGCGGACGAACGGCGGGACGCGGACGTTCACCGTGGGGCTGGCGTTCCGGGACCTGCGGCAGAACGACACGATCGAGGCGTACGTCCCGGCGGACGCGCCCGCGCTGGCTCCGCCGCCGGGCGTGGCTTCGGTGCCGGCTTCTGTGTCGGCGCCGCTTCCGGTGCCGTTGCTGGATGTGAACGCGGCTTCGGGGCCGGAGCTGGCGCGTCTGCTTTCGCCTGAACAGGTGGCCAAGGCGCTGGAGCTGCGGCAGCGGCACGGCGGGTTCCCGGACGTCGAGGCGTTCGGCGTCGCGATCGGGTTACAGCCACACGAAATCGTCCGCTTGCGCGAACGGGCGACGGCCGGCCGGGTCGCGTTGCGCGAGACGGGTGTGCGGCAGCTCGACATCTGAGCGCGGGGTGGCCGTTCCGCTACGCTCGGGGACGTGCCGGAGGAATTTTCACTGGGCCTGGCTGAGGTCGACACGGCGGTCCGGCGTACCGGTCTCCCGGCGAACTGGCACCCGTTCGAAATCCGCAGCCCGGGCCGCACGCTGGCGGAGCACGAGCGCATCGCGGCCCTTTCGTGGGAGTCGATGCGGTCGCGGGGGCTCGCGGGTCCGGACAAGCTGGACATCGAGGTGGAGCAGACACTCCGCGCGTGGACGCAGCCGGACGTGCTGATCATCGTCCGCGCGGTGGAGGAGGGCCGCACGGTGTTCTACCGCGCGGCCATCGGCCACGGCCTGGGCGTGTTCTCGGAGCTGTCGGGCGAGGAGATCCTGTTCGCCCAGACCCGCCCGGACCGGCTGGCCGACCTGGTGGTCGGCATGCTCCCGGCGTACCGGCCGGTGCCCCTGGCGGAGCTGACGTTCATCGAGCCGGGCACCCGCCGCGACGCGGACGCGGCGACGGAGTTCTCAGCATGGCCCCTGCACCGCTACGGCACGTTCGAGCTGTCGGTCCGTGCCTCGGACGTTCTCCGCCCGGCGGGCACGGTGACGTTCGTCGACAACGCGGGAGGCCGCTTCTTGATGTTCAGCGAGGCACTACCGGGCGGCGAAACCCGCGTGACGTTCATCCCATCGGATGGTTCTCACCTGCGCACGTGGCTGTCGGAGCGTGGCCGGAACCACTGACGCGGCCGGTTCGTCACTAGTACAGTGCGGGAGGACCACGCAGGGTGGTGTAGACGACTGGGAGGGCGTCATGAGCGGTTCACAGTTCGGCGCACCGGGATCGTTCACCCCCCCACCCGGTGAGGGGGACGCGGGGTCGAACTTCCTCTCCGGCATCGTAGACGGGCCTGTCGACTCCGGTGCCGCGCAGCGAGTCAGCGAGGGTGGTCATCACCTGAAGTCGCTCGCCGAGGGCGGGCAGTTCGCGGTGAACGAGGCTGGCTTCCAGGCGTACATGAAGGCCTGCGACTTCTTCCTCGACGGCTACAACACCATGATTCGCGAGGTGTTCGCCCTGGCGAACCCCGCCAAGATGGGGGGCGGCGAGTACGCCAAGGCCGTGGCGGAATTCAACGTGAAGGTGGCCAACGGCGACGAAGAGTCGTTGATCCCCAACCTCATCAAGATGCGTGACGGTGTCCAGCAAGCGCGCGAAGCCATGGTGATCGCTCGCAAGAACTACCGCGAAACCGAGGAAGCGCACAGCATGACGTTCGCCCAGCTGAACAAGGGGCTGCAGGAGTAGTGACCGCGCGACGCATCACGATAGTGCTCGCCACCGCGGCTTTCGCCGCGGCCCTCGCCGGCTGCACGAGCGAGGTCGGAGGCCAGGCGACTCCCAGCTCGCAGGCGACGGGCACGACCGCACCCGCGCCCGGCGACCCGGACAACCCTTTCGCGGGTCTCAGCCCCTGTACGATTCTCGACCAGGTTCTCGCGGGGCAAGGTTTCCCTCCGGCGACTCCGACGCTCGCGGACTCCAAACACGGCTGTGGCACGGAGAAGCCCACCTCCGGCAACGTTCAGGCCGTGGATGTTTCGCTGCTCCTCCAACCCGAGGGAAATTACAAGAGCAACGTGAACAATCCGGGCCAGGCCAGCGAGGGGAAAGTCAACGGGCGCCCCGCGATCGAGGAGCAAGAGCCCCAGCACTCCTCGGGTCAATGTTCGATTCGGTTCCAGGTGAAGCAAGACTCGCGGGCTTTGCTGGTACTCAGCTCCAGCCTGGATACCGCCAGCGCGTGTAAGCAGGTCGAAGACATCGCCGCGAAAATCGAACCCCTGCTGCCCAAGAACTGAGACGGAGTCCAGCCATGAGTCAGCCGCACCGGGCGCAGCATCGCCAGTCCGAGGGTGACTACTACGCGGAAACCGCACAGAAGCTCCACGGCCACGGCCAAGACGGACAGCGGCTGACCGAGAAAGCCGCATCGGACTACTCCGTCGCGCAAGGGAAAGTCCTGCAGGCGGGCCAAAACCTCCGCGGCGACTCGCCGGCTCCGGGTGAGAACTACGCGAACAGCCCGCACGAAGTGCTGTACGACATGGTGCACAAAGATCTCGACATCGAGGGCATCAACGATCGCAGCCGCGTGGCGAACGTGTACGGCAACTGGCTCGCCGATGCCTCCAACCAGTTCCGCGACGCGGCGACGGCCGCCGGTGGTTCCTGGCAGGGCCCTGCCGCCGACCAGGCGAACGGCTTCTTCCAGAGCACCGCGGGACACACGGAACAAACCGGCAACGCCATGCAGCTGGTCAGCAACCACTACTCCCAGCAGTCCGCCGCCGCGTCGTACGCCAAGAACAACATGCCCGAGCCCACCGGCTTCAACCAGCAAGCCGAGCTCGACAAGGCCAAGCAGCAGTACAACAACGGCGACCTCATCGGCATGAGCGGCACCATGGCCGGCATCCAGGCCAAGCAGCAGCAGGCCGACGCCGCGCACCAGCAAGCCGTGCAGGTGCTGCAGAACCTCGACGGCACCTACCACGAGACCGCCAGCTCCCAGCCCACCTACGCGCCGCCGCCGCAGCTCGGGGGGAACGACTCCACCTCCGTCTCCGGTTTCCACGGCACCAGCAGCACCTCCTTCACCGGCACCCCCACCATCGGCGGCGGGACCACCACCGGGCCCGGCGGGACGAGCGGGACCTTCGTCCCCGGCGGCGGCACCACCCCGCCCGGCGCGACGCCGCCCGGCACCACGCCGCCGAACTTCGTGCAGCCCGGGGTCACCAGCGGTACCGGGAACTTCGGCGGGGGCAACACCGGCTTCCGCGGCACGCCCGCCCCGGGTGCCTTCCCCCGGATGACCCCGGACGGCATCGCCATGCCCGGGACGGCCGGCGGAACAGGCAGCTCGAGTGGCGAAATCACCCGCGGCAAGTCCGGTGCCGGGCGCGCCGGGGCCGGGTTCGCCGGCTCGCGCGTCTCCGGGGGCGGCTACACCGGTGCTCCGAAGGAGACCGCCGGCGAAAGCGGTGGCAAGGCCGGCGCGAAAGGCGCGGAGCGGCTCGAACGCGGAGCCACCGCCGCCGCGGCCGCCAAGGGCAAGGGCGCGGGCGCCGCCGGGGCCGCGGGGGCGGCCGGGAAGAAGAAGGAAGACGACAAGGAACACAAGAACAAGTACGCGGTCGACGAGGACGTCTTCGACCTCAAGCCCGAACGCGGCCCGGACGGCGAAAAGATCGTCAAGCCCACCATCGGGGAGTCGTAGGGGACAACCCCGGATTCTCCCTGAGAAAAGATCAACACACCCAGGTCGCGGGCTACATTGGGGACATGCGCTTCTTCGTCGTCGACGCCTTCACCGACCAGGCCTTCGCCGGGAACCCCGCCGGCGTCGTCCTCCTGGACGAACCCGCCGACCCCAGCTGGATGCAAGCCGTCGCCACCGAGATGAAGCACGCCGAGACCGCCTTCGTCGTCACGACGGCAGCCGGCCCCAAGTCGCTCCGCTGGTTCACCCCGGCGGTCGAGGTCGCGCTGTGCGGCCACGCCACCGTCGCGGCCACCCACGTCCTCGGCGGCGAACAGACCTACACCACGAAGAGCGGCGAGCTGCGCGCCAAGGCCGACGGCGGCTGGGTCGAGCTGGACTTCCCGTCCGACCCGCCGACCCCGACCGACGACGATCTGTCCGGAATCCTCCCCGGTGTCGAGATCGAGTACGTCGGACGCGGCGTCGAGAACCTCTTCGCCGTCCTCCCGGACGCCGACACGGTCAAAAACCTCGAGCCCGACCTCGCGAAGCTCAAGGCGACCTGGACCGGACGCCTGCTGGTCACCGCGAAGGGCGACGACTACGTGAGCCGCTTCTTCGCGCCGGGCGTCGGCATCGACGAAGACCCTGTGACCGGCTCGGCGCACTGCATCCTGTCGCCCTACTGGTCCGAAAAGTTCCAGAAGACCGAACTCACCGGCCACCAGGTTTCCGCCCGCGGCGGGATCGTCAAGACCCGCCAGGACGGCGACCGCGTCCACCTCGCCGGCCAGGCCGTCACCGTCGTGAGCGGGGAGCTGCACGTCTGATGCGCACGCTGCTGAACATCATCTGGCTCGTCCTGTGCGGCTTCTGGATGGCCCTGGGTTACCTGCTCGCGGGCGTGGTCTGCTGCGTCCTGATCATCACGATCCCGTTCGGGCTGGCGTCGTTCCGCATCGCGCGCTACGCGCTCTGGCCGTTCGGCCGCACGGTCGTGGAACGCCGCGACGCGGGCGCGGCGTCCTTCCTCGGCAACGTCATCTGGTTCCTCTTCGCCGGCCTCTGGCTGGCGATCGGGCACGTGTTCACGGGCATCGCGCTGTGCGTCACGATCATCGGCATCCCGCTGGGCGTGGCGAACTTCAAGATGATCCCGGTGTCCCTGATGCCGCTCGGCAAGGAGATCGTCGAGATCGCCTAGGACTCCGGCTCGTACGGCAGCTTCACCACCAGGCACGGCCCGCCGACGAACAGCCCGCCGTCGACGCCCAGGGCCTTCCCGCCCGCGTACAGGAACGGTCCCTCGATCTGCGTCGGATGGATCCCCAGCTGGTCGGCGATGACGCTGTGCCCGTGCACGATCCGGGACCCGCCCAGCGCGTCCATCAGCTTCTGGGCGTTCTCCTCGCCGTCCGGGCCGCGGAACGCGTAGCGCGTCGTCATGCGGCGCCACACGTCCCACCACGCCTCGATGTCCGAGCCCGTCAGGATCTCCCCCGCCGCCTCGTTGATCTCCTCGACGGTCGAACCCCAGTCCAGGTACTCGAGCGTGTCGGAGTGCAGCAGCAGGTGGTCGGCCGCCACGGCCACCAATGGGCGGGCCGCCAGCCACTCGATGTGCTCAGGCGTCAGCCGGTCCTGGTCCGACAGGAGCCCGCCGTTGATCTCCCAGCTGCGGGCGAAGCTGCGCGGGCCGAAGTCGGACGGCACCGGCTCGTCGCCGAAGTGGTACATCCCCAGGGCCAGGATCTCGTGGTTGCCCAGCAGCGTCTGCACCTGGCCGCCGGCCTCGGCGGCCTGCTCCTCCAGCCGCATGACCAGGTCGATCGCGCCGACACCGTCCGGGCCGCGGTCGACGAAGTCGCCGAGGAACCACAGCTGGTCCTCCGCCCCCGACCAGTTGTCTTCGTCGTCGACCAGGCCTTCGGCGCGCAGTGCCTCGGCCAGTTCGTCACGGTGGCCGTGCACGTCGCCCACAACGTAGGTGGACTTGCTCATCCGGTGACGATAAGCCCTGGACGCATCCTGCCCACCGTCAGCCTTCGCCGAACGGGTCCGCGGTTCGCCCGATCAGGTCGGCGATCGAGTCGAGCACCAGGGTGGGGCGGTACGGATAGCGTTCCGCCGACTCCCGGGTGGAGATGCCGGTGAGCACCAGGATCGTCTGCAGGCCGGCCTCGATGCCCGAGTGCACGTCGGTGTCCATCCGGTCACCGATCATCAGCGTCGACTCCGAATGCGCACCCAATCGGCGCAACGCCGAGCGCATCATCAGCGGGTTGGGCTTGCCGACGTAGTACGGCGAGCGCCCGGTGGCCTTCTCGATCAGCGCCGCGACGGACCCGGTGGCCGGCATCGAGCCCTCGACGCTCGGGCCGGTCGCGTCCGGGTTGGTCGCGATGAACTTCGCGCCGCCCTCGATGAGCCGGATCGCGCGCGTGATCGCGCTGAAGCTGTACGTGCGGGTCTCGCCCAGCACGACGTAGTCCGGGTCACGCTCGGTCAGCACGTAGCCGACCTCGTGCAGCGCCGTCGTGAGACCCGCTTCGCCGATCACGTACGCCGAGCCGTTCGGCCGCTGCGACGAGAGGAACTTCGCGGTCGCCAGCGCCGACGTCCAGATCGACTCCTCCGGGATGTCGAGCCCGGTGCGCTCCAGCCGGGCCCGCAGGTCGCGCGGGGTGTAGATCGAGTTGTTCGTCAGCACCAGGAAGTCGATGCCGTTCGCCTTCAGCTCGGCGAGGAACTCGTCGGCCCCGGGGACGAGGTGCTCCTCCTTGACGAGCACGCCGTCCATGTCGGAGAGATACGTCCACCGGCGTTCGTTCATGCGCGGAACCTATCACGCGCGCGAGACACCTGCGTTCTTCGCCGAAAACGGCTACAGTGGGAATTGCCGGTATCGCGAGGGGAGTCGCGTACCCGGCCACCGAGGGGGTTCGGGGGAATTCTTTTCGACGTCACCGGCGCGGGTCGCCGGGGCGCAATTCGTCCTGCCCCCGAACATGAAGGGGGAAAACCGCATGACCGAAATCATCGAGCGGCCGGCCACGGCCGCACCTGCCACCGGGCCGAACTGGGGACTCACCAAGTTCCTCGACCCACTGCCGGTTCCGCCGGCGCTCCGGCCCCGGAGCCGGGAAACGATCACCATTCCCATGGTGACCCGCCAGCAGCGGCTGCACTCGCAATTGCCCGAAACCACGTTGTGGACCTACGCCGGTCATTTCCCGGGTCCGACGATCGAAGTGCGCAGCGGCAAGCAGCTACGGATTTCGTGGTCGAACGAAATCGACGGCGAGTTCCCGTTGGCCGCCGTTCAGGGCCCGGTGACGGACGCGCCGACGAGCCGTCCGGGCCGCGAACTGGACAAGCCCGGCTACTCGGTCGTCGAGGGCGTCGCCGACCTGCCGGCGTGGACCGTCGTGCACCTCCACGGCGCGCGCACCAACGCGGGCAACGACGGCTGGGCGCACAACGCGGGCCTGAAGGGCACGTCGCAGCTGGCCGAGTACCAGAACCGGCAGCCGGCGATGCCGCTCTGGTACCACGACCACGCGATGGCGATCACGCGCTTCAACGTCCACACCGGCCTGGCCGGGATGTACCTGATCCGCGACGACGAGGAGGACGCGCTCGACCTCCCGCACGGCGACCGCGAGCTCCCGCTGATCATCACCGACCGGAACCTGGACACCGACGCGGCCGGCGCGCTCACCGGGCAGCTGCTGTTCAAGTTCCCGTACGTGCCGGACGGCCCGATGATCCCGTTCTCCGGGCCGTTCAACCTCGTCAACGGCGTGATCTGGCCGCACCTGGACGTCGACGCGAAGTGGTACCGCTTCCGGCTGCTCAACGCGGCCAACTCGCGGTTCTACACGCTCAACCTGGTCGACGAGAACAACGAGCCGGTGAACGACGCCGTCCGCCTGATCGGCACCGACGGCGGCCTGCTGCCCGCGCCCGCGGCGCTGCCGGCCGGCGGCCTGACCGTCGCTCCCGCCGAGCGGTTCGACGTGCTGATCGACTTCAGCCGCTTCAAGGGGCGGAAGCTCAAGCTGCGCAACGCCGACCCGCGGCTGGGCGGGGTGGAGCCGGACCTCATGGAGTTCCGGGTCGACGGCCGCGCGAAGCACGACTCCTTCACGCTGCCGGAGAAGGTTTCGACGTCCTACCAGCGGCTGGTGCACGGCACGACGCTGCCGGAGGACCACGACCACGTCTGGATCGCGCTGCTGCTCAACAAGGAGGGCCACCCGGAGATGTGGGACCTCGAGCAGGTCGAGGCGGACCCGGGCGGCGAGGGGATCATCCAGGTGCAGGACCCGGCCGGCGGGCTGAAGACGTTCCGGATGATCGGGCGGCTCTTCGACGACACGACCGGCATCTTCATCGACCACGACCGGTGGGCGGTGTGGAACATCCTGCACGTCGCGAACGGCGGGCCCGCGCACCCGGTCCACATCCACCTGACGGAGTTCCAGGCGCTGTTCCGGCGGCGCTTCACGACGACGTTCGACCAGGCCACCGAGCGGACGACGGCGCCGCTCAGCGGGTTCACCGACGTCCCGCTGGAGAAGTACGAGGAGGGCCGGAAGGACACGATCATCGTGAACCCGGGCCAGTGGGTGAGCGTGGCCGGGCAGTTCGGCGGCGGCACCGGCGAGTTCATGTACCACTGCCACATCCTCGACCACGAGGACGAGGGCATGATGCGGCCGTTCGTGGTGCACCCACCGGAGGTGGCGAAGTTCCACGTCCACCCGGGCGGCGGCCACCACCACGACGCCTGACCGGACTCGCGAGCGCCCCAATGTGGCGTTGGTTGCGTCAGACGCACCCAATGTGGCGTTCGGTGCGTCTGACGCACCGAACGCCACATTGGGGCGCTGGCAGGCGGACAACAGCGGGGCCGCGGGGGCCTCAGGAAGCCGCGGCCGGGTGCACGCTCACGGTCGCGGCCTTCACCGACAGCGTCACCGCCGAGCCGGGCTCCAGCGCGAGCTCGGCCACGGCGGCCGGCGTCAGGTCGGCGGTCAGGCCGTGGGCCCAGCCGTCGCCCTCGGCGCGGACGCGGATCACCGGCCCGTGCGGTTCCAGGGCCGCGACGACGGCGTCGGCCGTGTTGCGCGGGCTCCCGCGGTGGCCGCCGTCGTGGGGGTAGACGGCGACGGCGTTCGGCGGGAACACCGCCACCGCGGGCTCCCCCAGCACCACGTCGGCCGCCAGGATCCCGTTGACGATCGAGCCCGACACCGTCCGCAGGCCGTCGCCGACCGCCGTGCCGGCGACCAGGTTGAGCCCGGCGATCCGCGCGGTGAACGCCGTCCGCGGTGCGGACAGCACTTCGCGGGTCGGGCCGCGTTCGACGATCCGGCCGCCGTTCATCACCGCGACGTGGTCGGCGAGCGCGAGCGCGTCCAGTGGGTCGTGCGTGACGAGCACGGTCGTCGGCCCGGTCTTGAGCACGCGCCGGAGCAGGCCGCGGATCGCGGGTGCCGCGTCGACGTCGAGGGCGGCGAACGGCTCGTCGAGCAGCAGCAGGTCCGGCTCGGCGGCGAGCGCCCTGGCGATCGCGACGCGCTGGGCCTGGCCGCCGGACAGCTGCCCGGGCCGCCGGTCGGCGAGCGCCACGGCGTCCACTTCGGCCAGCCAGTAGAAGGCGCGTTCGCGCGCGGCGCGGCGGCCGGCGCCGGTCGAGCGCGGCGAAAACGCGACGTTGTCGGCCGCGGACAGGTGCGGGAAGAGCAGGGCGTCCTGGGAGAGCAGGCCGATCCCCCGGCGGTGCGGCGCGATGCCGGCCAGGGCACGCCCGGCCACGGTGATCTCCGCCGACGTCGGCGTGATCAACCCGGACAGGCAGCCCAGCACCGTCGACTTGCCCGAGCCGTTCGGGCCGAGCAGCGCGAGCACCGTCCCGGCGGGCACGTCGAGGTCGACGTCCAGCGAGAACGAGCCGCGGACGGCCTCGATCCGGGCGGACAGGCTCACCGCAGGCCGCCTTCCCACGAGCGCGGCCGCGCCACCGCGATGACGATGACCGCCACGACGATGAGCAGCAACGAAAGGGCGACAGCGCTGTCGATGTCCACTTCGGCCTGCGTGTAGACCTCGAGCGGCAGCGTGCGCGTGACGTCTTCGAGGCTGCCCGCGAAGGTGATCGTCGCGCCGAACTCGCCGAGCGCGCGGGCGAAGCTGAGGACGACGCCGGAGCCGAGCGCGGGCAGCAGCAGCGGCAGCGTGACGCGCCGGAAGACGGTCCACGGGCGCGCGCCGAGGGTCGCGGCAACCTGCTCGTAGCGGTCGCCGGACCCGCGCAGCGCGCCTTCGAGGCTGACGACGAGGAACGGCATCGCGACGAACGTCTGCGCGATGACCACCGCGGCCGTGGTGAACGGGACGGATTCCCCGGTCAGCGTCGTGATCAGCATGCCGAGGAAGCCCTTGCGGCCGAGCAGGTAGAGCAGCGCGAGACCGCCGACGACCGGCGGCAGCACCAGCGGCAGCAGCACGATCGAGCGCAGCAGCCGGACGCCGCGGAACCGGGCCCGCGCGAGGACGACGGCCAGCGGCACGCCGAGCAGCACGCAGGCCAGCGTGGACAGTGCCGCCGTGATCAGGGACAGCCGCAGCGCGTGCCACGACGACGGCGAGACGATCAGCGACGGCAGCCGCGTCAGGTCCGAGCGCACCAGCAGCCCGACCACCGGCAGCACGACGAGGGCCAGCGCGAGGGTGGCGGGGATCGCGAGCACCCACGGGACGCGCGAGCGGCCGGCCGGGACGGATCCCGGCCGGCCGCTCGTGAGCCGCTTACTGCGCAGAGCCGAACCCGGCCTTCGTCAGCTCGTTCTTGCCGTCGGCGCCGAGGACGAACTCCTCGAACTGGTGAGCCAGCTCGGCCTGCCCGCCCTTGACCGCGGCGATCGGGTAGCTGTTGATCGCCTGCCCCGCCTCCGGGAAGTCCACTTTGTCCACCTTGCCCGAGGCGGACGTGGCGTCGGTGACGTAGACCAGGCCCGCGTCGGCGTCGGCGGACTGGACCTTGTTCAGCACCTGCTTGACGTCCTGCTCCTCGCTCTTCGGCTTGAGCGTGACGCCGGTGCTCTGCTCGACCTTCTCGGCCGCCGAGCCGCACGGCACCTGCGGGGCGCAGGTGACCACGGTCAGGCCGGCCTTGTTCAGGTCCGCGAAGGACTTGATGCCCTTGGGGTTGCCCGGCGCGACGGCGATGGCGAGCTTGTTGGTCGCGAAGACCGCCGGCTGGCCGTCGATCACGCCACCCTGCGCGGCCTTGTCCATGGTGGCCTGGTCGGCCGAGGCGAAGACGTCGGCCTTCGCGCCGTTGGTCAGCTGCTGGACCAGGCCGGACGAGCCCGCGAAGCTGAACTTCACGGTGACGCCGGCGTGCTGGGCCTCGAACGCCTTGCCGAGCGCGGTGAACGACTCGGTGAGGGACGCGGCGGCGAACACGGTGAGCGTGCCACCACCGGTGTTCCCGGCCCCCTTGGGCGCGGGTGCGGTGACCGACGCGCCGGACTGCGTGCTGGGCTGGTCCGAGCTGCTGCACGCGCCCGCGAACAGGGCGACGGCCGCGACGGCCAGAGCAAGCTGTGACAAGCGGGGCTTCGCCCCGGGCCAGGGGCTTCGCCACCCGGACCCCCGAAAAGCGGGTTTTTTCATCGACTTCCTTCCGGTGTTTCCACCACAACGGTGGTCGCTTTGACCACGGCGACCGCGAGCACCCCTGGGCGCAGGCCCAGCTCGCGGACGGCTTCCGTACTCATCAGGGACACCACGCGGTGTGCCCCGCACTGCAGTTCCACCTGGGCCATCACCTTGTCGGTGATGACCTCGGTGACCAGCCCGACGAACCTGTTGCGGGCGGAGCGGCCGACGGTGGAGGGGTCTTCGGGGCCGGAGGCCTGGGCCCGCGCGAACCCCGCCAGCTGGGCGCCGTCGACGACCTTGCGGCCGGCGGCGTCGTCGGTCGCGGTCAGCTGCCCCGCGCGCACCCACCTCCGGACGGTGTCATCGCTGACGCCGAGCAGGCGCGCGGCCTCGGACAACCGAAATTGCGGCATGCCGCAGACATTATCTCCGCAGTTGAGGAAAAGCTACGCGGGGCGGGAATTGCCCATGACCTCGGCGCGGAGCTGTTCGAGGATGACGTTCTGATAACGCTCGATGGCTTTTCGCTCGGCCGGGGAGAACTGCGCCAGCGTCTCGCGAAGGGTGTCGAAGGCCGACTGGAAGAGCGGCGCGAAGCGCTCTTCGGACCCCGGCACGACCTCGACGAGGACCTTGCGGCGGTCCTCGGGATCGCGGACCCGGCGGACCAGGCCGACCTTCTCCAGCCGGTCGATGACCCCGGTCACCGCGCCGGTCGAGAGGCCGGTCAGCTCGGCGATCCGGCCGGCGGTCAACGGTCCGCCCGATTGGATGACCAGGTCGAACGCCTTGTGGTCGGTGCCCGACAGGCCCATCCGCTCGGCGATCCGGGCGTGCCGGAGGACGGTGAACGTGCTGCCTTGGCGGCCCAATTCGGCGAAGCGGAGCAGCTCCTCTTCGGTGACCGGGTACGTCTTTTCCGTCACGGATCCTCGTTTAGTTCGGCAACTGAACCACTCACTCCGCGAAGTATCCTAGCGATCGCGTCGTTTCGCGCGTTCCGGAGCTACGCTGGGCGTAATGACGGCAGTGGATCTCGGGTTTCCTCGCGTCCCCGGTACACGAGGGTCATCTCGCGTGCCCAGGCCCGAGAACCCCCATCTCATCGACACCTTCGGCCGGGTGGCCACCGATCTCCGGGTTTCCCTGACGGATCGGTGCAACCTGCGCTGCACCTACTGCATGCCCGCGGAGGGCCTCGACTGGATGCCGGGCGAGCAGGTGCTGTCCGACGACGAGCTGGTCCGGCTCATGCGGATCGCCGTCGAGCAGCTCGGCGTCACCGACATCCGGCTCACCGGCGGCGAACCGCTGCTGCGGGCCGGGCTCGAGGACATCATCGCGCGGGTCACGGCGTTGTCGCCGCGGCCCCGGCTGTCCATGACCACCAACGGGATCGGGCTCGCGAAGCGCGCGGCCGGGCTCGCGGCGGCCGGACTGAACCGGATCAACGTCTCGCTCGACACCGTCGACCCCGAGACGTTCGTGAAGATCACCCGGCGCGACCGGCTCTCGCACGTCGTGGCCGGGCTGGCCGCGGCGCGGGACGCCGGGATGACGCCGGTGAAGGTCAACGCCGTGCTGATCCGCGGGCTCAACGAGACCGAAGCCGTGCCGCTGCTGAAGTTCTGCCTCGCCGAGGGCTACCACCTGCGGTTCATCGAACAGATGCCGCTGGACGCCCAGCACGGCTGGAACCGCGGCGAGATGATCACCGCGGCCCAGATCCTCGAGATGCTCGAAGAGGAGTTCACGCTGTCGCCGTTCCCGGTCGCCCGGGGCGGCGCGCCGGCCGAGCGCTGGCTGGTCGACGGCGGGCCCGGCGACGTCGGCGTGATCGCGTCGGTGACCCGGCCGTTCTGCGCGGCGTGCGAGCGGACGCGGCTGACCGCGGACGGCGCGGTGCGCTCCTGCCTCTTCAGCAACGACGAGACGGATCTGCGCTCCCTCGCGCGCGCGGGCGCGCGCGATGAAGAGATTGCCGACGCCTGGCGCGCGACGATGTGGGGCAAGCTCGCGGGACACGAGATCAACGACGCCGGGTTCGCGCAGCCGATCCGGCCGATGAGCGCGATCGGCGGCTGAGATGTCGGCTTTGACCATCGTGGTGCGGTACTTCGCCTCGGCGCGGGCCGCGGCGGGGGAAGAAGAGGAGAAGGTGCGGCTGCCGGCCGGCGCTCGCGTGTCGGACGCCGTGGCCGAGCTGCGCCGGCTCCACCCGGCCGGCCTGCCGCGGGTCCTGGACGCCGCCAGCTTCCTCCTCGACGGCGTCGCGGTGCGGGACCTCTCCCGCCCGCTGACCGACGGCGCGGAACTGGACGTCCTCCCGCCCTTCGCCGGCGGCTGACCGCCCCGCGGCCGTGCCCGAACGGCCGACACGCGTGATCCAGGAGTCGACACGCGTGATCGAAGGGTCGACACGCCGCCGGGCACCCCGCTCAGCCGTGTCGACCTCCCCATCACGCGTGTCGACCCTCTGATCACGCGAGCCGACTGCCTGGGTACGCGAGCCGTCCGTCGGGGTGCGCGAGTTCGTCCTCTCTATATGCGGACCCACCGTTCGAGTACGGCAGCCGACCGCTCGGCGAAGCCGTTTGCCGGCCTTCGGCGTGGCGCGTCACCGGATCCGGGTTGTTCGCGAGAAGCTGATCCCGTCCCGCCGCAACGCCATCCGGTGACCCGTTTCGCCTGGTCCGTCGCGGTGCGTTGCCCCACCTGGGCGCCAGCACCCGCTGGAGTCGCTCCAGGGGCGACTCCAAACCCCACGAAGAGGTGGGACTAGTGTGACTTAAGGGGTACGTGAGGCACAGTTGTCAAGTCTGGCGTACTCCCGCGAGCAGTCATAAGATGCGCGCTTCAATCGCGGCCAGGGCGTCGCGAAGGGTCCATTCACCGCGCAAAACACGTGATGCAAGCCTCACGATCCGTGTTTTATCTCGACTAGGAAACGGCCAGATAACGGCCCGCTGACCAGCGCAAACACCAGTATCGACAGGGGTTGCGTGTCGTTACTGTGACGTAGGTCACGCCCCGAATAATTTCCGATCACGGCTCTCGTTACGTACCGTCGCTTTTCGGTTGGCCCCGACCAACCAGCACGACCGGGAATCCGTAGCGCCTAGCCCTGTCCGACGGATCCCCGGACCCATACCCCGAGCGAAAGCATTTCCGGACAGGGACGAGGGGACGAAGAAGACGCGTCGTGCGTCGGACTCGTCTGCCGGCCTGAGAAGGCCGGCGCCAGGACCCCGATCCTGACCCTCAGCACCGGCTCGTAGGCGCAGGGAGCGAGATACACTCAAATGTCTTACCGAGGCAAGCACCGCAAGATGTCCGCTGCCACCCGCACCGTCGCTCGCGTCGCCATCGCGGGCATTGCGGTCGGCGCGCCCCTCGCGATCGCCGCGACCCCCGCGTCGGCGACCAACTGGGACGCCATCGCGCAGTGTGAGAGCAGCGGCAACTGGAACACCAACACCGGCAACGGCTACTACGGCGGCCTGCAGTTCTCGCAGAGCACGTGGAAGGCCTACGGCGGCACCGGCAGCGCGGCGAACGCTTCGCGCGAGCAGCAGATCGCCGTCGCCGAGCGCGTCCTGCAGGGTCAGGGCATCGGCGCGTGGCCGGTCTGCGGCAAGAAGGGCGGCGGCTCGTCGGCCCCCAAGGCCAGCAGCACCGGCAAGACCACCACGAAGAAGTCGACGACGCCGAAGAAGACCACGGTCGCCCCGAAGCAGGCGGCGGCCGCGGCGGCCCCGGCGGCGACCGGCGTGGCCAGCTCCAACCCGGCCGGTGACTACACCGTCGTGGCGGGCGACACGCTGTCCAAGATCGCCAAGCAGTTCAACGTCGACGGCGGCTACAAGAAGCTGCAGGACCTGAACGCGAAGTACATCCCGAACGCGGACCTGATCCTCGTCGGGCAGAAGATCGCCACCAAGTGACGATCGCGCAGTGATGCGTAAGTCCGGCCTCGAGCCGTGACAGCACGAGCCCTCCACCGCCGATCCCCCGGGCGGTGGAGGGCTCGCGCGCATCCGGCGTGCGGCTGAGTTCGCGCCGTGCCGGGTGCAGCTTCAAGTCCGTGACCGTCACGTGCACGGGCGTCCGTTACGGGGCTTTCGCGGCATCATCACGCGAGGCGCCCCGCCGCGCCCGCCCTGAGCCGCCGTACGCGGGCTACAGCCCCGCGCAGCCGTCAGGACGCCGACGCGCCCGCCAGCCCTTCCTGAGCCCTCTCAGAGCGCGCGGATCCTCTCCGCCTCCTCCAGCTGCATCCGCTCACCCCGGCGCAGGACCTCGACCACGAGCGCCAGCTGCTCCGGTGTGTAGTCCTCGAGGATCGCCCGGCCCGCCCGCTCGATCGGCGCGTAGATCTGTTCCAGCCGCTTCGCCGCCTCCGGGGTCAGTTCCACCACGGCCCGGCGGCGATCGTCCGTCGCGGTCCGGCGGGTCAGGTGCCCGGCGTGCGTCAGCCGCTGGATCGCCGTCGTCGTGGCCGCCGGGCTCAAGTGCGCCTGGGTGGCCAGCCCGCCCGCCGTCAGCGTTCCCGCCGCCGCGACCAGGCCGATGATCCGCAGGTCCGTCCGGTTCACCCCGAACGCCGCCGCCGCGGCTTCGTCCACGACGTCGCCCGCCGCGCCGGAGGCCGCCGCGGCCTGGGTCGCCTCCGTGACCAGAGATTGCTTCGACACTCGAAAGAGTCTACCGTGACGGCGAATACTTCGATAGTCGAAAGGATTGTGCCGTGACGACCCGCCCCGCCCTGCCTCGCTGGCTCCGCCCCGCCAACCGGTTCGTCCGCCTGCTGACCCGGCTGGGGCTGCGCCTCGGCACCATCCACGTCCTGACCGTCCCCGGCCGCCGGTCGGGCGCGCCGCGGCCCACGCCGGTCTCGCCGCTGACCGTCGACGGCCGGCGCTACGTCGTCGCCGGCGTTCCCGAAGGCGATTGGGCACGGAACGTCCGCGCCGCCGGGCGGGGCGAGCTCGCCCACGGACGCCGGAAACAAGCCGTGACGCTCGAAGAGGTCGGCGACCACGACGTCCGCGCGCGGGTCATGCGCGCCTTCCCCCGCGAAGTGCCGCACGGGGTGCCGATGTTCGTCAAGCTGGGCCTCGTCACCAAGGCCGACCCGGACGAGTTCGCCGCGGCCGCCGACCGCGTCGCCGTCTTCCGGGTTACGGCGAGTTGACCCACTCGTCCGTGCCATCGGTGAAGTGCTGGTGCTTCCAGACCGGCAGCCGCGCCTTGACCTCGTCCACCAGGTCGGAGCACGCCGAGAACGCCTGGCCGCGATGCTCCGCCGCCACCGCGCACGCCAGCGCCACGTCGCCGATCGCCAGGTGACCGACGCGGTGGCTCACCGCCACCGCCCGGACGCCGGTCCACCGGGCCGCCAAGCCGGCCACGACCTCGGCGATCACGTCGCCCGCGCTCGGGTGACCCTCGTACGTCAGGTCGCGCACGCCCTTGCCGCCGTCGTGGTCGCGGACCACCCCGGCGAACGTCACCACCGCGCCCGCCGCGTCGTCCTCGACCAGCCGGGCGTGCTCCTCGACCGACAGCGGCTCCTCGGTCACCAGCGCCCGCACGACGCGCACCGAAGGCGCCGAAGCGGCGGGACGCGGGTGGTCGCCACCGGCCAGCTGGTCGACCGCGTGGTCCAGGATGCCGTCGAGGACGCCCAGGCCGTCCTTCACGCCGCCGCTGGAGCCCGGGAGGTTCACGACGAGGGTCCGGCCCGCGACACCCGCGACACCGCGCGAGAGCACCGCCGTCGGGACCTTCGGCAGCCCGGCCGCGCGGATCGCGTCCGCGACGCCCGGCAGCTCGTGGTCCAGCAGCGCGCGGGTGACGTCCGGGGTGCGGTCGGTCGGCGAGATGCCGGTGCCGCCGGTGGTGAGCACCACGGCGACGCCGTCGGCCAGCGCGGCCCGCAGCGCGACGCCCACCGGATCGCCGTCCTCGACGACGACCGGTGCCGGCACGTCGTACCCGCGGCCGGCCAGCCAGGCGACGATCACCGGGCCCGTCTTGTCTTCGTAGACGCCCTTCGCGGCGCGGTTGGACGCCACGATCACGCGTGCGGTGCGCTTCACGGCCGCTCCCAGGTCCCGGTCTTGCCGCCGTCCTTGCGGAGCAGGCGGACGTCGTCCAGTGTCGCCGCCGGGTCGACGGCCTTGATCATGTCGTGCAGGGTGAGCCCGGCGACCGCGACCGCCGTCAGCGCCTCCATCTCGACGCCGGTGACGTCGGTGGTCTTCGCCGTCGCGCGGATGCCGACCTCGGCCTCGCCGAGGGTGAACTCGACCTTGACCCCGGACAGCGCGATCTGGTGGCACAGCGGGATGAGCTCGGGCACCCGCTTGGCGCCCATGATCCCGGCGATGCGGGCGGTGGCGAGGGCGTCGCCCTTGGGGAGGCCGTCGGTGGCCAGCAGCCGGAGCACCTCGGCGGTGGTCCGCACGGTGCCGGCCGCGAGCGCGGTGCGCGCGGTGGCGGTCTTGCCGGAGACGTCGACCATCCGGGCGGCGCCGGTCTCGTCGACGTGGCTGAGTTCACTCACGAGCCGAGGCTACTTCCGCACGGTCGCGCCCGGCCCGCGGCCTCCGCCGACGTACCCGGAACCGGACCCGCTCAGCGCTCGGCGCGCACGGCCTTCCGCACGGCCTCGGCGACCGCCGGCGCCACGGCGCTGTCGAACACGCTCGGCACGATGAACGACGCGTTGAGCTTGCCGTTGTCCACGACGTCGGCGATCGCGTCGGCCGCGGCGAGCAGCATCGTGTCGTCGATGTTGTGCGCGTTCGCGTCCAGCAGGCCGCGGAAGACCCCCGGGAACGCCAGCACGTTGTTGATCTGGTTCGGGAAGTCGCTGCGGCCGGTCGCGACGACGGCGGCGTGCTGCTGCGCCTCGAGCGGGTCGATCTCCGGGTCCGGGTTCGCCAGCGCGAAGACCACCGCGTCGTCCTTCATGGTGGCGACCTGCTCGGCGCCGAACAGGTTGGGCGCCGAGACGCCGATGAAGACGTCCGCGCCGACGAGCGCCTCGTGCAGGGTGCCGCTGACCTGGTCCTTGTTCGTGTGCGACGCGATCCACGTGAGGTTGTCGTCGAGGTTGCCGCGCGCGGAGTGGACGATCCCGTCGATGTCCGCGGCCACGATGTCGCCCGGGTTCTTGCGCAGCAGCAGCCGGATGATCGCCGAGCCGGCCGCGCCGACGCCGCTGACCACGATCTTGCAGTCCTCGATGTTCTTCTTGACCACGCGCAGGGCGTTGCGCAGCGCGGCGACGACCACGATCGCGGTGCCGTGCTGGTCGTCGTGGAACACCGGGATGTCCAGCTGCTCGCGCAGCCGCGCCTCGATCTCGAAGCAGCGCGGCGCGGCGATGTCCTCGAGGTTGATCCCGGCGTACACCGGGGCGAGCGCCTTGACGATCTTGATGATCTCCTCGGTGTCCTGGGTGTCCAGGCAGACCGGCCAGGCGTCGACGTCGGCGAACTTCTTGAACAGCGCCGCCTTGCCCTCCATCACCGGCAGCGCGGCGGCCGGGCCGATGTTGCCGAGACCGAGCACCGCGGAGCCGTCGGTGACGACGGCGACGGTGTTGCGCTTGATGGTCAGCCGGCGCGCGTCCTCGGGGTTCGCGGCGATCGCCTGGCACACGCGGGCGACGCCCGGGGTGTAGGCGCGGGAGAGGTCGTCACGGTTGCGGAGCGCGACCTTGGGCGTGACCTCGATCTTGCCGCCGAGGTGGATCAGGAACGTCCGGTCGGAGACCTTGCGGACCTTGACGCCGGGCAGCGAGTCGAGCGCCTGGGTGATGTCGTTCGCGTGGTTCTCCGACAGCGCGTTGGCGCTGATGTCGACCACGATCGAGTCGGAGTGGGACTCGACGACGTCGAACGCGGTCAGCACGCCGCCGACGCGCCCGACGGCCGTGGTGAGGTCACCGGCCGCGCTGGACGAGGCCGGGGCCTCGACCCGGACGGTGATCGAATATCCGGGACCGGGAACCGGCATGGCGCTTACCCCCGCGTGGGAAAGGTGGGTTGGGACGGGAGCGAACCTACTCCCGTGACCGCCCTCACCAGCCCCCGATACCGGTACTGACCAGTACTGTGCCGTTGGTTACGGCGGTCAGCGGTTGATCTCGGTCTCCGGGTGCACGTAGGGCACCGAGTCGAGCGGGAAGGTGATGTCACCGAACGGCGACAGCGAGCCCTGGCGGTCGGACGCGAGCTCGGTCACGGGGTGCTCGCCCGCCTCGCCCGGCCAGGTCGGGTCGACGCCCTTGTGCTTCTTCTCACCCTTGGCCACAACGTCCTCCACAGCCGTGCTCGATCCTGTGCCATCCGGGGCTTCGCCCCGGCCGGGGACTCCGCCACCGGACCCCCGAAAAACTCTCGGGCCCCAGTCTGCCTCAGCCCGGGCAGCCTGTCGCAACCGCCCGGTATCCTGGCTTTCTATGCCCGCGACCTCCTTGGCGGACTGGCTGCGTGCGGAGTCCGACGCCGCCCTCGAAGAGCTGCTCCGCACTCGTCGCGACCTGTCCACGCCCCCGCCGTCCGACAGCACCGTGCTCGCCACCCGGGCCGGCACGCCGGGCTCCGTCGCGCGCGCCTGTGAAGACCTCGACACCGTCACCCTCGCCGTGCTCGAAGCGTGCCTGCTGGCCGGCGCGGACCGCGACCCGGTGCCGGTCGCCGAGGTCACGGACCTCGTCGGCACCGACATCACCGCGCAGCTGGCCCGGCTGCGCGCCCGGGCACTGGCCTGGGGCCCGGACGACGCGCTGCGCGTGCCGCCCGCGGTCCGGGACGCCCTCGGGCCGTTCCCGGCCGGGCTCGGCGCGTCGTCGCCGTCGCTCGAAGGCGAGGACCTCGCGGCGCGGCTCGCGGAGCTGTCCGACGACGAGCGTGGCGTGCTGAGCGCCCTCGCCGCCGGCCCGCCGATCGGCCGCACCCGCGATGCCGGGCACGACACTTCGCTCGAGAAGGCCCAGACGCCGGTGCAGAAGCTGCTGGCCCGCGGGCTGCTGCTGCGGCGCGACGACCAGACCGTCGAACTCCCGCGCGAGCTGGGGGTCGCGGTCCGCGGCGGGGTCTTCGCCCCGGGCACGCTCACCGAGCCCGAGCTGCCGCTGCACCCGCACCGTTCGTCCACTTTGGACGAGGCCGCGGCCGGTGAGGCGATGGAGTTCCTGCGCCACACCGAATCCTTGCTGCGTTCGTGGTCCGCGGCCCCGCCGCCGGTGCTCAAGTCGGGCGGCCTCGGCGTGCGCGAGCTGAAGAAGCTGGCCAAGGACCTCGAGATCGACGAGCCGCAGGCGATCCTGCTGGCCGAGCTCGCCGTGGGCGCCGGGCTCGTCGCGGACAGCGAGACGACCGCGCCCGAGTGGGTGCCGACCACGCTCACCGATTCGTGGCTCGCGTCGCCGACCGCGCAGCGGTGGATGACGCTGGCCCAGGCGTGGCTGGAACTGCCGCGGCTGCCGGGGATGGCCGGCGGGCGCGACGCCAAGGACAAGCCGATCGCGCCGCTGTCGGAGGAGCTGCGCCGCCCGCTGGCACCGGTCGCGCGGCGGCGGGTCCTGGCCGCGCTGGCCGACCTGCCCCCGGGTGCCGGGGTGAAGAGCGTCGACGAGCTCGTCGCGGTGCTGGCCTGGCGCGCCCCGCGGCGCGGCGGGCGGCTGCGGGACGAGACCGTCCGCTGGACGATGTCCGAAGCGTCGGCGCTGGGGATCGTCGGGCTCGGCGGCCTCACGACGGCGACGCGGGCGCTGCTCGCCGACGACCGGCCGGGCGCGGTCGAGGCGATCTCGGACGCGCTGCCCGCGCCGGTGGACCACGTGCTGCTGCAGGCCGACCTGACGGTCGTCGCGCCCGGGCCACTGGAACCGGAGCTGGCGGCGGAGATGGCCGCGGTGGCGGACGTGGAGTCGGCCGGCCACGCGACGGTCTACCGGATCACCGAGACGTCGGTCCGGCGCGCGCTGGACACCGGCCGCACGGCCGACGAGCTGCACGCGCTGTTCAAAAAGAAGTCGGCGACCCCGGTGCCGCAGTCGCTGAGCTACCTGGTCGACGACGTCGCCCGGCGGCACGGCCGGCTGCGCGGCGGCGTCGCGGCGTCCTTCCTGCGGTGTGACGACGAGGCCTTGCTGGCGGAGGTGCTGGCCCACCCGGTCGCGGCGGAGCACGCGCTGCGGCTGATCGCGCCGACCGTCGTGATCAGCCCGGACCCGCTGCACGAGGTCCTCGCCGGCCTGCGCGCGGCCGGGTTCGCGCCGGCGGCGGAGGGCCCGGACGGCCGGGTCGTCGACATCCGGCCGGGCGGGCGCCGGCTGCCGGCGAAGGCCCGGGCCGCGCGGCGCGGACCGGGTGAGCAGGCCGTGCTGACGTCCGACCAGGCGGTCCGGATCATCTCCAACCTGCGGGCGGGCGACGCCGCGTCCGCCCGGCGCCGGGGGTCCGCGGTGCGGGCGCCGGTCGGCGGCGGGGCGGACACGTCCGCGACGCTGGAGCTGCTGTCGCGGGCGACGCTGGAACGGCGTGAGGTCTGGATCGGGTTCGTCGACTCGCGCGGGACCGCCAGCCAGCGGGTCGTGCGGCCCGTGCGCGTCGGCGGCGGGATCCTCGAAGGCGACGACAACCAGCGGTACTCGCTGCACCGGATCACCTCGGCCGCGCTGGTGGAGGAGTGACCCCCGGGATCGGTGAATCGCCGACGGAACGCCCGGCCACGTGGTAAGCCTGGTTCGCCGGATCTTCGCCGAACCTGGGAGGGACCATGAAGTGGGGAACACGCGTGACCGCGCTGGCGGCGGCGACAGCCGTCGCCGGGCTGGGGTTCGCCGGGGCGGCTGAGGCGATCGGACCGCCCGTCTACACCAAGTACGACGTCAACGGCACCACGCACCTCGCCAAGCCGAACGCCGACGTCACCCTCGGACCGGGGATCGCCGAGCTGTACACCGACATCGGGCCGTACTCGTTCTCCGGCACGATCACGCTGCCGCCGGTGACGATCACTCGCGCCGTGCCGGGCGTGGGAACGGTCAGCGGCAAGCTCACCCTGGGACCGGGCGCCGTCACGGGACAGGCTTTCGGCGGGTTCACCGCCACCGCGAAGTGGGCGGTGAAGGTCTCGGACGTGACCGTCAACGGCGCACCGCACGACGTCGGCCCGGCGTGCGGCACCGCCGAGCCGGTCACCACCGAGATCACGTCGGCCGACTGGCAGCTCGACAAGGGCGGCCACCTGACTTCGAGGTACTCGATCGGGGCGTTCGCGAACTGCGGGTCGGCGACGGCGCTCGTCAACGCGGCCGTGCCCGGCCCGGGTAACACCCTCGCGCTCGATCTCACCTGGCCCAAGGCCTGACGGACGCGGGGCCGGGGACCACCTCGGCCCCGCCCGCGCGAGAGCTCAGAGCGCCCGGAGGCCGGCCAGGACCCGTTCCATGAAGTCGCGGGACGAGCGGTCCCCGAGGATCAGCTCGGTCTGGTGGATCAGCACCAGCCCGATGTCGGCCATGTCGCCGACCAGTACCTTCACCACGCCCAGGGGCAGCCGCAGGTGGGCGGCGATCTCGGCGACCGACCGCGTGTCCAGGCACAGGTCGCAGATCCGGCGGTGCTCGACCGAGCGCACGCCACGGTACCGGCGCCCGTCGTCGGACGTCGAGACCAGCGCCTCCAGCGCCAGGTTGTGGTCGGACCGCGTGCGACCGCCGGTGCGCGTGTACGGGCGCACCCGGGAGCCCACCGAAGCGGCCGGCGAGGGGCTCAGGACGCGGGCCGGCGGCTCCTCCCACGGCTCCGGCCGCGGGACCCAGCGGGTCTCCGGGTCCGGCGGGGGCGTCCAGCCGGTCCGCGGGTCGATCGGCGGAGCCCACGAAGGCGGGGGCGCCGCCTGGGGTCTGGACACCGGGGGCCTCGGTGCCGGCGGCCGGGGTGGCGGGGGTGCCGGCGGGCGCGGCTGGACCGACGGCCGGGGCGGGGCCGGCGGGCGCGCGCCGCGCGGAGGCGTCCACGCCGGCTCGAGCGGCGGGGGCTCCGGCTCGTACGTCTCCTCGTCCTGCCACTCCGGCTCGACGGGGTCGTAGCTGCCGTCGTACCCCTCGTCGAAGTCGGACGACGGGCCCCACTCGCGGGTGTCCTCGTCGGTGTAGCCCTGCGGATCCGGCTGGGGCCGCGCCGGCTTGCGCTTGGGCATGATCATCGACAGCGTCGACATGTCGAACTTGCTGGGCGAATCGAAACCCTCGCGCTCGGTACCGCGGTGCAGTGCGTCCCAGCCGCTGGAGTCCGGATCGTCGAATCCCGAAATCCTCATCGTGTCCTACCCACGCACGCCGCCCTGGAGCTGGGCGCGCAGCTCGGGGGTGATCTGCTGGCCGACCCGCTCGACGAGCAGCGTCATCTCGTACGCGACCGTGCCGATGTCGCACGTCGGCGCGGCCAGCACCGCGAGCGACGAACCGTCCGAAACGGACATGAGGAACAGGTAGCCGCGCTCCATCTCCACCACGGTCTGGTTGACGCCGCCCGCTTCGAAGCAGCGCGCGGCCCCGAACGTCAGGCTGATCAGCCCGGACGCGACCGCGGACAGCTGCTCGGCGCGCTCCTGGGGCAGCCCTTCGGACGGCGCCAGGAGGAGGCCGTCGGCCGACACCAGAACGGCGTGCGCGGCGCCGGGTACCCGGCGCACGAAGTCCGTGATGAGCCAGCCGAACGATCCCTGGCCGGATGCCGTCACTACTGCCCCTCCTTGCTCCTGCGGCGCCGCGAGCCGCACCCCGGAGTGGCGGGCACGGCCCACGCTCAAGCGTATTCGCCCTGCCGGCGGTGTCGAGTCGATCGCCGGCCGGCCGCTGCGCACCCTACGTGTGCGCGCGACCGCGCTCCGCGCCGGCCCGGTCCGGGCGGCGCGTGCGGAGCCCCCTCCGCGGCCCGCCGAAGCGGGGTGTCCGCGCAGGTCAGCCCGGTGGACGGCCGTCCGCGCCGGCGGCGCCACCCTCGACGGTACCGAACCGCGGCGGCCGTCCCGTCCTCCGGACGGCGGCAGCGCTCCCCGAAGTGGGTGAAGCCCGTGGAGTTCACCCCAACGGCGGCATCCGGTCCGGATCAGCACCCTCAGCCCGCGCGCAGGGCCGAATCGTGCGCGATCGCGTGCTGGACGACGGAGATCAGCACCTGCTTGGCGGAGTCGCGCTCACGCGCGTCGCACGCCATGATCGGGACCGACGGCGCGATGGTGAGCGCGTGCCGGACGTCCTCGATCTGGTGGTGCAGAAGCCGGTCGAAGCAGTTGATGGCCACGACGTAGGGCAGCTTCCGGTTCTCGAAGAAGTCGATCGACGGGAACGCGTCGGCGAGCCGCCGCGTGTCCACCAGCACGACCGCCCCGATGGCACCGACCGCGAGGTCGTCCCACATGAACCAGAACCGGTGCTGACCAGGGGTGCCGAAGACGTACAGCACCAGGTCCGAGTCCAGCGAGATGCGCCCGAAGTCCATCGCCACGGTCGTGGTGGTCTTGTTCGGCGTCGCCGAGGTGTCGTCGTGTCCGACGCTGGCCTCGGTCATCATGGCCTCGGTGGTCAGCGGGTCGATCTCCGAGATCGCCCCGACCATCGTTGTCTTCCCCGAACCGAACCCGCCGGCGACCACGATCTTGGCCGACGAGGTCGGACCCGTCACCTGCGGCGCGTTCGCGTCGGAGTCAAATTCTCCGAAGCCCACTGAGCACCCTTTCCATGAACTCGATACTCGGCCGGTCGCCCACGGTCGTGTTGGTGGAGTGCACCAGCACCAGCCCGAGACCCGCCACGTCACCAATCAACACCCGCACCACACCGAGTGGCAGCCGCAGCAACGCCGCCACCTCGGCCACCGACCGGGTGTCGAGGCACAGGTCGCAGATCGACCGGTGCTCGGGCACCCGGACCCGGTCGAGCATCCGGCCCTGATCACTGGTCGAGATCAGCGCCTCGATCGCCAGGTCGAGGGTCGCCTTCGTCCGGCCCCGGGTCCGGAAGTACGGCCGGACCAGGCCCGACGTCTCCATCTCGGTCGGCGCCGGCTCGTCGACGTACTCCTGGTGGGCCTGCCGCGGCAGCGCCGCGGCCAGCTCGCCGGAGTCCGGTCCCGCCGAATAGTCGCGATCGTTGCTGTACGCGGCGAAGTCGTGCGCGTCGTACAGCGGCCCGCTCGACCCGCCGAACAGCTCCGCTCCCGGGCCGCCCAGCAGCCGGTCGCGGTATTCGCCGCTGCCGGGCTGGATGGGCCGGATCGGTTCCTGACCGGCGTTGCTGTCGGTCAGCCAGTTCGGTGGTTCGCGCACGGGGTCGTTGTCGGACGCCTGCACCCGGCGTGACCGCCACTCGCGGTCGACCCGTTCCCGGAACGACTGCCAGTCCTCCCGGCCGTCGTCCGAATGTTCGGACCACCCGCCGGAGAAGTCGTCACCGAGCCGGCCTTCGCCCCTCAAGCGCCCGTCGTCCACGGCTCTCTCCTCGGTTCCCGGGTCCTCAGCGGCGGACTGCCGAGCCCTGCAGCTGGGCCCGCATCTCCGGAGTCAGCTGTTGACCGACCCGTTCCACCAGCAGGGTCATCTCGTAGACGACCAGGCCGATGTCACTCTCCGGCGAACCGAGCACCGCAAGACAAGAACCGTCGGAAACCGACATGAGGAAGAGGAAGCCGTTGGCCATCTCGACGACGGTCTGCGCGACCGTCCCGCCTTCGAACACCTTGGCCGCACCGCGCGCGAGGCTCGTGAGCCCCGACGCCACCGCCGCCAGCTGGTCCGCCCGGTCCTTCGGCAGGCCACGCGAGGCCGCGAGGAGCAGGCCGTCGGCCGACACCACGACCGCGTGGGCCGCGCCGGGCACCCGGTGCACGAAATCCGTGATCAGCCAAGCGAAGCTGCCGGCATTGTTCGCCTTGGCATGCGCCTGGCCGTTCGGCTGCGCGGAGCCACCCGGCTGCATTGCACCCGCCCGTGTCACTTTCACTCCTCACTGCTGTCTGTGGTGTTGCCACGCCCCGGAACCCTGCTGCTTTCCAGCTGTTCTTCGGCCGGGAGCTCCTTCAACGCGTGCCGGCCCGAGGTGTAGCCCCGCTGGAAGCTTGCCATCCTGCTCCGCGCCGCGGACGCCGAGCGGGTGATCGCACCCTTTCCGGGCATGCCCGCGGTGTTGTCCGCGAAGTTGTTCTGCGCCGGTCCGTCGGCCGAAGGACTGTTGATCGACCCCGGCACCAGGTATGCGTTCGGGACGCGCTTGGGCAACCCGGCCGTGGTGATCTCCTCGTTCTTGGCCTCCAGGAGCGACTGAGCCTTCTGCCAGCCGTCGTCGGAGGCGCTGTGCCAGCCGTCGTCGGGCGGGAGGAGCGGGTGCCGGGTCGCCGCGGTCGGCAGGAGCTCGTCCGCGACCGGCTCGCGCTCGTGGCGCCTGCTGACGGGCTCGGCGACGACGGTCCGCTCCGCCACCGGCTCGTCGGAGCCGGTGAGCGGCGGGAGGTTCGGGTCTTCACCCTCGCTCTGCGCCGGCACCGGGTCGGCCGTCGCTTCGTCGCCTTCACTGAACCAGCGTGACAGCACCGACTGGTAGATCGGCAGCCGCCGGGTGGGTACATCGTCTTCGAGGGCCGACGAACCGACGTCCTCCGCGCGCGGCGGGGGCGGTGGCGGCTCCTCGGGCGGGACGTACTTCGGCTCGCGCTTCGGCAGGACCAGCGGCGCGAACTGCGTGTCGTTCGCCCTCGAGCTGGCGCCCTCGCCGTTCGTCGACGGTGTCAGCGGTGCGAGGTCCTCGGCGGTCGGCCAGGCCGGCGTCTCGGGCTTCGGCAGCTCGGGCGACAGGAACGGGCCCGCCGCGCGGCCGCCGCTGACCAGGTCGTCCAGGCTGATCGGCTGGTCGAGCGGGACCAGCCCGCCCTGCTTCGCCACCGGCTCGTGCGCCGGCGGAGGCGGGGGCGGGGGCGGCGGTGCCGACGGCGGGACCGGCGTGTGCGCCTGCGTCTGGTCGTAGTCCGAACGCGCGGCCGGGATCGGGATGCTCGGCATCGACATCGACGTCTCGGACCGGTTCGGCGGCAGCGGGGTCTGCCGCGGCATGCCCGGGCGGAGCGGGGTGAGCAGCTCGGCCGGGACGACGACGCGGGCGATCACGCCACCCTCGATGTCCTCGTTCTCGCGCAGCCGCACCTCGATGCCGTGGCGCTTGGCCAGCCGCGAGACCACGTACAGGCCCATCCGGCGGGTCACCGACACGTCCAGGTCCGGCGGGTCGGCCAGGCGCGCGTTGACCTCGGCCAGCCGCTCCTCGCTCATGCCGACACCGTGGTCGGTGACCTGGATGGCCAGCGCCTTGCGGCGGGTCACCACGGCCCGCACGATGACCTTCGTCTCCGGCTCGGAGAAGTAGGTCGCGTTGTCGAGCAGCTCCGCGAGGACGTGCACGAGGTCGTGGATCGCCAGGCCCTGGACCGCGACGTCGGGCACGATGCCGACCTCGATCCGGGCGTACTGCTCGATCTCCGACACCGCGGCGCCGATGACGTCGGCGGCGGGCACCGGCTTGGGCACCGACTTGGCCAGGCCGGCGCCGGAGAGCACCAGCAGGGACTCACCGTTGCGCCGCAGCCGGGTGGCCAGGTGGTCGAGCTCGAACAGGCTCGCCAAGTGGTCCGGGTCCTGCTCGTCGGCCTCGAGGCGGTCGATGACGCCGAGCTGGCGTTCCACCAGCCGCTGCGACCGCCGGGAGAGGTTCACGAAGATGCCGTTGACGTTCTCGCGCAGGAGGGCCTGCTCGGCGGCCATCTTGACGGCTTGTTCGTGGACGATGTCGAACGACCGCGCGACCTCGCCGATCTCGTCGCGAGAGGTGACGGGGACGGGCTGGACGGCTCGCTTCGAGGCGCCGACCGGGTCCGGGTCGTCGAGGATCGCCTGCACGGTTTCGGGCAGCCGGGTGTACGCGATGTCCAGCGCGCTCTTCCGCAGGACCCGCAGCGGGCGCAGCATCAGGCGGGCGACGATGAGCATCAGCGCGATCGCGGCGGCCAGCGCGGCGAGCACGATGGCACCGCCGACCCAGGCCGAGTTGACCGCCGCCGTGGCGAGGTCGTCGGCGCGGGTCTTGAGCTGGGCCAGCAGGTTCGACTCGACCGCGTGCAGCTTGTCCGCCGAGACGGTGCTGTCCTTGCCGAGCGCCGTGGTGTCGATGCTCGGCGCCTGGTCCAGCTGGGCGAAGGAGAACGCCGTGGTCTGGATCCGGCGGCGGTCGTCGACCTCCGGGCCGGAGTAGGTGTCGTTGTAGAGCTGGCGCTGGTCGTCGTCGGCGTTCGCGAGGAAGGTCGCGACCGAGGCGTCCGCGCTGGAGGCCGACGCGCGCGTCTGGTCCAGGAGGTCGCCGGGGAAGGTCCCGCGGAACGCGGCGATCTGCAGCTCGGCGTCGGAGCGGGTGGTGAACTCCTTGGCCTCGCTGATCGCCTGCGTGCTCGTGCCGAGGCGCAGCACGTCCCGGTCGGTGACCGCGGTGGTCACCTCGCGGCCGAGCTCGATCAGCGCGTCGAGGATGCCGGAGTAGGCGGTCATCACCGTGATGTCGGGCAGGCCGTTCGCGGTGTTGAACGCCGCCCGCAGCGGGCGCAGGGCGTCGAGGCGCTGGATACCGCGGGCGTAGCGGTCCTTGGTCCCCTGGTCGTCGTAGCTGAGCGTCGAGGCCGAGTTGCGCAGGTCGGTGACCTCGCGGTCGACCTTGGCGATCTGCGCGTCGAGGCCCGTCTGCAGCAGCGGGTTCGACGACGAGATCCGCGCGACGGCCAGCGAGCGCTCGTTCTGCAGCTCGTGCACCACCGTGGTGACCTTGACCGCGAATGCGACCTGGTCGGCGGTGTGCTGGAACTCGGTCGCTTCCTGGGCGTCGTCGACCACGCGCAGCGTGCCCAGCACGAGCGCCGTCAACGTCGGGATCAGGAGGATCGCGGCCAGCTTGGACCGCAGCCTCCAGTCGCGCATGCCGGCGAACAGCCCGGCTTTCCGGCCCGGAGCATCTCCGGGCGACTGCGCGGGGGGCCCTCCTACCCCCGCGGCGTCTTCGTTCGGCACCGCCGCACCACCATCATCGTTCGTGCTCGTGAAACCCTGGTCGGTCCAGCGCCCGCCAGGGCGCATCGCGTTCTCCTCAGCCACTCGTCAGCACGCTCCCGGCGGTCCGGCCCAACGGCCGATCGGTAGGAGCCCAGCGCGAGACGCTACCCGTACGGGTGAAAAGATCGTCTTCAGTGTCGGCGTTGGGGGTTCCTGAACCCCGTCCAGCCGGACGGAATCGGTTCAGCTCGAGCATCACGGTCGGGTCCCTGCGCTGGTCCTGCATCGGTCTGTTTCTCCGGCCTAGCCCGCCGGCACGGCGGCTGAGCCCGGCCAGGCAGTGGTCTCCGCGGGGGAGTTTCTCTCAGGAAAAGCACAGCGTGCCCTGGTAAACCGGGGATCGACTTGATCGGCCATCCAGGCACTCTCTCTCACTACATCGGAGGTTGATACCTCCCCGCAGGTGCAGAGGGTAGCGAACGCCCGGAGAAGATGTAACCCTCCCGACGCTTCGTGCACGATGTTGCACAGCGTTCGCTCAGCCGGCGCACAGCTGGTGATCCCTTAATCCGGAACTAGGCCCTACGCTGGGTGAACGCTTACGGCGAGTGGAGCAGTGGGTCTAGACCAGAGGCCAAAAGAGTGACGTGTGCCACCCGCTCGGGTATTGATCCCACCCGTTGTGAGCAGGCGGTCACCTTCTCTACAGTGACCCGCGTACTCCCGAGAATGAGTTACGTACTTCCCCGGGATTCGGTCCACCAACCGTCAATTTTTTCACCCTAGGAGCAGGCCTTGCTTGGAAACGCCATGAGCAGTGGCCGGGTTCGCACTCGCCGCGCCGCGCTCGGGCTCGCCCTCACCGTCGCAGCCGCCACAGCCCTCACCGGCTGCAGTGCGCTCGGCTCGGACGACTCGAACGCCTCGTCGAACGGTGGCGGCCTGGAGAAGTCGAAGATCAAGGTCTCGATCATGCCGACGACCGACTTGGGCCCGTTCTGGCTGGCCCAGGACGGTGGCTACTTCAAGGCCGAGGGTCTCGAGGTCGAGCAGATCATCGCGCCGAGCGGCCAGGCGTCGATGACGAAGGCGATTTCCGGCGAAGCGGACATCGCGCTCTCGACCTACACGCCGTTCTTCGTCGCCAAGAGCAAGGGCGCCGCGGACGTCCAGCTCGTCGCCGACGGCACGTCGGTGAACGCGAAGAGCAACGCGATCGTGACGGTCCCCAACTCGACGGTCAAGACGGTCAAGGACCTCGAGGGCAAGCGGATCGCGATCACGGCCCTCAACACCGCGTCGGACATCCTCACCAAGTCGGTCATGAAGGACCACGGCGTCGACTACAGCAAGGTCAACTGGGTCCCGATGCCGCTCCCGAACATGGCGGCGGCGCTGAAGGACAACCAAGTGGACGCGGCCTACATGCCGGAGCCGATGCTCTCGCAGGCGGCCAAGGTCGTCGGCGCGACGCCGGTCATCGACATCAACACCGGCGCCAGCCAGGACTTCCCGCTGACCGGCTACGGCTCGACGGCGAAGTGGGTCCAGGCGAACCCGAAGACCCTCGCGGCCTTCCAGCGCGCCATGAAGAAGGCCACCCTCGACGCGATCAACGACCGCGCGAAGGTCGAGCCGCTGCTGGTGAAGTACGCGAAGATCGACGAGGACACGGCCAAGCTGCTCACCCTGCCGGGTTACGGCTCCACCCTGGACGCCCGGCGCCTCCAGCGGGTGCCCGACCTGCTGCTCCAGATGGGTGTCATCACCAGCAAGGTCGACGCCGCCTCGATGATCGCGCCGCAGGCGACCAGCTGACGTGAAGAAACTGCTCCGCGGCCTGGCCGGTCTGGTCGGCTTCCTCCTGTTCTGGGAGGTCGTCGTCCAGGCCGGCCTGGTCAGTAAGACGTTCATCCCGCCGCCGAGCGTCGTCCTGGTCACCGTCGGGGACCTGCTGGGCGACGCCGACTTCATCCGCGACGTCATCGCGACCATGCTCGCCTGGCTGATCGCCATCCTCATCGCGATCGCCGTCGGCGTGCCCGCCGGGCTGCTGCTGGGGAGCGTCCCGGTGCTGCGCACCGCCACCGCCGCGATCGTCGAATTCCTCCGCCCGATCCCGGTCACCGCGCTCGTGCCGCTGGTGCTGCTGGTGATCGGTTCCGGCCCCGACGCGAAGATCACCCTCGCGGTGTACGCCTCGCTGTGGCCGATCATGTTCAACACCATCTACGGCATGGGCGAGATCGACCCGGTGCTGATGGAGACCGCGCGCGCGTGCGGGACCAGCCGGTTCCGCATCCTGTCGTCGGTCGCGCTCCCGCAGACCGCGCCGTTCGTCTTCACCGGTATCCGGCTGTCGGCGACCATCGCGCTGATCGCCGTCGTCAGCGTGGAGTTCCTGGCCGGTTCCGAAGTGGGGCTCGGCAACTTCATCCTCGTCGCCAGTACCGGTACGGTCCGGTTCGACCTGGTCCTGGCCGGTACCGTGGTCGCCGGGGTACTGGGATACCTGATCAACGAAGGACTCGAGCTGGTGGGCAAGCGGCTGTTCCGCTGGAGCAGCGTCGACCGGGAGGCGATCGCGTGAGCACGGCGACTCTTTCCGGCCGGGTGGGCCGCCGGGCCGCCCGCGGTGCCGCCACCGTCGTCCGCAACTGGCTGCTCTTCGCGATCCTCGTGGTGGGCTGGGAGTTCGCCGCCCGCGCCGGCGGCAGCAAGTTCTTCCCGCCGCCGACGGAGATCGCGGCCGCCGCCGGGAAGCTGTGGTTCACCGGCCCCGCGTCGCACCTCTTCCTCACCGACGCCGTCTTCGACAACTTCTTCCCCAGCCTCGGCCGGATGCTCGGCGGCTGGGCGCTGGCCGCGGTCGTCGGTATCGCGCTGGGCCTGCTGGTCGGCCGGTCCGCGACGGCGATGGAGTACCTCGGCCCGCTGTTCGCGTTCTTCCGCTCGATCCCGCCGCCCACGCTGATCCCGGTGTTCGCGGTGCTGTTCGGGCTGAGCTCGGGCATGCAGATCGGGTCGATCATCTTCGGCGCGATCTGGCCGGTGCTGCTCAACGCGGTCGACGGCGTCCGCTCGGTCGACCAGGTGAAGGTGGAGACCTCGCGGTCCTTCCGCACGCCGAAGCGGTACTGGGTCGCGATGGTGGTGCTGCCCGCGGCGGCGCCGAAGATCTTCGCCGGGCTGCGGGTGAGCCTGTCGATCTCGCTGCTGCTGATGGTCGTCTCCGAGCTCGTCGGTGCGTACAACGGCATCGGGCGGGCGCTGATGAACGCCCAGCAGGACTTCGACTTCCCGCAGATGTGGTCGTGGCTGGTGCTGCTCGGCATCCTCGGCTACGTCTTCAACACGATCTTCCTGGCCGCGGAACGGCGGGTGCTGGCCTGGCAGCCGACCCGTCTCGGCCGCGACTGACGCGCGAAAGGCCTCTCCCATGTCAACCATGCTCGAAGTGTCCGGCCTCAGCCACCGCTACGGCTCGGGCGCGAAGGCGCACACCGCGGTGAACGACCTGTCGTTCACCGTCGAAGCCGGGCAGCTGGCCAGCATCGTCGGCCCGTCGGGCTGCGGGAAGTCGACCCTGCTGCGCTGCGTCGCCGGGCTGACCCCGCCGACCGAGGGCACGGTGAGCCTGCACGGCGACCGCGTCTCGGGCGTGCCGGACGACCTCGCCGTGGTGTTCCAGGACTACAGCCGTTCGCTGTTCCCGTGGCTGTCGGTGCAGAAGAACGTCGAGTTCCCCCTGCGCTGGCGGTCGATCTCCCGCGCGGAACGGCGTTCGCGGGCGGCCGAGGCGCTGGAGCAGGTCGGGTTGTCCGCGGTGGGCGGCAAGTTCCCGTGGCAGCTGTCGGGCGGCATGCAGCAGCGGGTGTCGATCGCCCGCGCGTTGGCCAGCCGGCCGTCGCTGCTGCTGATGGACGAGCCGTTCGCGTCGGTCGACGCGCAGACGCGGTTCGAGCTCGAAGACCTGACCCGGCGCGTGCAGCGTGAGCAGGGCAGCACGATCCTGGTCGTCACGCACGACATCGACGAGAGCGTCTACCTGTCCGACCGGGTGCTGGTGCTGTCGAAGTCGCCGGCGTCGATCGTGGCGGACCTGCCCGTCGGCCTGCCGGCCGAGCGCGACCAGATCACCACCCGCGAGTCGGCGGAGTTCGTGACGCTGCGCGGCGAAGTGGCGCGGCTGCTGCACGGCGGTACTCCCGCTTCGCATGAGCCGGCGGCCGCCGCCGCGGCCGCGTCGGACGCCGCGGAATGGGAACTGGCCGAAGGAGCCAAGAACGTGACGAGGTCCAAGACCGGGAGCTGACGACCGCGAGAGCGTTGGGAAACCGACGTCTCGGCGATGGTGGTGCGTCAGCGGTCCGCGGAGTCCGGGAACACGTAGTGCCGGTCGGTGCCCCGGTCGAACAGGCGCCACTGCTCGACCGGGCCCGCGCAGGCGGGCAGCACCTCGATGACGACACCGTCGCCGAGCTGGAGGCGGAACCGCCCGGCCGGGCCGGATTCCGCGCTCTCCACGAAGTAGCCGACGGCCTCGAACCGGTTGGTCAGCCGGCGCGCCTTGCGTTCGAACATCGTGGTGCGGTCGCGGAAGGCGGCCTGGGCGTCGCCGTCGCGCGTGGCGGGGAAGCGCATGTCCTCCGACCCCAGCAGGATCGTGTCACCGCGGGTCACCCGGAACGGGCACGGTGCGTGCAGGCGGGTTTCGCCGGCACCGTGCCGGAAACCGACCTCGACCATGTCGACGGTCCGGTCGAAACCGGTGACCCGGGTGGAAACCAGCCGGGCCACCGCCGCTTCCAGCTCTTCGGTTGTCGACAAGTCAGTAGATCTTCGTGGCCGACGCGGCCACCCGGATGTGCACCAGCGTCGGGCGCTTGTCGTCCAGCGCCGCCGTCAGGCCCGGGACCAGGCCCGACGGCTCGGTGATCGTCACGCCCTGGCAGCCCATGCTCGCCGCCAGCGCCGCGAAGTCGATGCCGCCCAGCTGGGTGCCGGGGATCTTCTCGCCGCCGATCGCGTCGCCGAGGATGCGGACCGCCGCGTACTCCGTGTTGTCCATGATCAGGATCGTCACCGGGAGGTCCTGGCGCGCGGCCGTCCAGAGGGCCTGGATGCCGTACATGCTGGAGCCGTCGCCGACCACGCCGACGACCTTGCGGTCCGGCCGGGCGAGCGCCGCGCCGACCGCGCCCGGGACGCCGTAGCCGAGCGTGCCGCTGGCCATCGTCAGGAAGCCGGTGTCGGTCTCGGTGATCGGCAGGTGGTCGTGCAGCACGCCGCGGTGGCTGGGCGTCTCCTCGACGACGATCGCGTTGTCCGGCAACAGGTCCGCGAGCGTCGAGTAGACGAGCTCACCCGTGAGCTTCTCGCCGCCAGGCTTCGCGGGTCGCCGGAGCGGTGCGGGCGCGGGCCGCGTGCTCCGGTCGACGACGTTCAGCAGGGCGCGGACGCCGAGCTTCGGCGTCGCCCGGATGCCGGTGCCTTCGAAGGCGCGCGCGAGGATCTGCTCGTCGTCGCTGACGATGAACAGCGGCGGCATCCGCGCTTCGTCGCGCCCGCGGTCGACGTGGTAGGTGAAGGCGGGCGCCCCGAGCACCACGACGAGGTCGTGCTGCGCGAGCCGGTCGGAGATGGCGCCGCGCTCGGGGTCGAGGAAGCCTTGGAACAGTGGGTGGTTCTCGGGGAACGAGCAGCGGAACGACATCGGCGCGACCCAGACGCCGGCGTTGAGGCGTTCGGCGAGCGCGACGGTCTCCACGACGGCACCGTCCTGGTCGACGGCTCCCCCGACGACGATCCCCGGCCGTTCGGCGGCCGCGAGCGCGGCGGCGAGCTCGTCGATCGCCTCGGGATCCGGCGCGAAGCCGCGGATGCGGGGCCGGGCGATGACGGACCGTTCGGTGGTGACGGTCCAGTCGTCGGCCGGCACGGACACGAAGACCGGCCCGGACGGCGCCTGCGTCGCGACGTGGTAGGCCCGCGAGAGCGCGGCCGGGACGTCCTCGGCGGTGGCGGGCTCGATCGACCACTTGACGTACGGCTTGGGGAAGTCGGGCGCGTCCATCGCCCCGAGGAAGGGATCGTGCGGCAGGAGCGCGCGGTTCTGCTGCCCGGCGACGACGATCAGCGGCGTCCGGTTGCGGTAGGCGTTGAAGAGGCTGCCGAGCCCGTGCCCGACCCCGCCCGCGGAGTGCAGGTTGACGAGGACGGCCCGGCGCGTGGCCTGCGCGTAGGCATCGGCCATCGCCACGACGGCGGACTCCTGCAGGCCGAGGACGTAGTCGAAGTCGTCCGGCCAGTCGGTGAGGAACGGGACCTCGGTGGTGCCGGGGTTGCCGAACACCGTGGTGAGGCCGAGTTCGCGGAGGAGTTCGCGGGTGGCGTCCAGCACCGTGCGCTTGTTCATGCCCACCAGACTAATGCTTAGTCTTGCGAAGGAAAGCCCCCCAAGCGGCCGCACTGAAGACGATCGTCCCGCCGGGACGGTCCTTGGTGTCGCGAACCCGCGACACCGGGCCGAGCGAGACCTCGACGCAGTTGGTTTCGTCGGTGTAGCTCGACTTGCGCCACTCGCGCATTCTCACTCCAGTCCTGTGATCACCCCCTGGATGAGTTCGAGCGATTCCTGCTCACTCAGCGCCAGGTCCGACAGGGTTTCAGCGGTCGCCCGGAAGGCGGCCACTTGTTCTTCATCGTAGACATGGGCGCTACCCCGGAGGTGCTCGATGTGGACCACCGGCGGTAGGTGGGCGAAGTCGAAGATCACGAACTGGCCGAACAGCCCCGGGTGATAGCCCGCATCCGCCGGCACCACGCGGATGCTGCTGGTGCGCGGCTGCGCCGCGCGCACCAGCAGCCGCAACTGTTCAGCCATCACAATGGGTTCGGCGATGGGCCGGTGGAATGCTTCTTCGCCGAGGAAGAGCTTGAGCACCAGCGGATCGCGGCGGGTGAGCACCTCTCGTCGCCGCAGGCGGACCGCCACCTCCCGCTCGAGCATCCGCGGCGGGAGGCGGTGGGATTCCAGGATGGCTTCGGCGTACCCGGGGACCTGGAGCAGACCGGGCACCACGAAGGGTTCCCAGTCGACCATCTCCGTCGCGGTGCGCTCGTACTCGACATACGTCGCCAAAGCCGGCGAAACTCCTGGCACCGTGCGCTCGAGCCAGTTGGGCTCCTTCGCGCACTCCGCCAGCTCCAGCAACCGCCCGCGCTCCACGGGCTCCACCCGCAGCGCGCCGAGCAGCAATCCCACCTGCTCGATCTTGGGCACTCGCGTGCCGCTCTCCCAATGCGACAGCACCTGCGGCTGCACATCGGCGAGCCGAGCCAGTTCGCGCAGGCCCAGCCCGCGCGCCACCCTGGCCGTGCGCAGGCCGAAGCCCAGCGCCCGGGACCGGGGTGTTGCCACTCGTGTTGACATGTGCGCAGTGTGTCACCGCCCACCGACAAAAACGGGAACCGGGGCCGTCGCACGGATGCGACAGCCCCGACCCCCGACCACACTCAGCCGATCAGGCCCGACAAACCACTCCCCTTGAACGACCCCCAGCCCGTCACCTGGTCATACCCGGTTCCCGCGCTGAAACCGGTCGTGCCGTGCAGGGTGTTGTTGCCCGTCGTCACGTCGTGGAAGCCCGTGCCGTACGAGGACCCGTTGCCGATCGAGTAGAACTTCGGGTTCAGGTTGCCCAGCCCGCCGCCGTGGACCTGGTTCTGCAGCGTCGCGAACGCCGCCCACAGCGGGGCCGCGCCCGACGTGCCCCACACCGTCTCCCACGAACCCGCCGAGTAGATGTAGTAGCCCGAGCCGCTCGCCGCGTCGGCCGAGACGTCCGGGACCTTGCGGTACGTCGTGCTCTGCGAGGACTGCCACGACGGCGCCGTGAACACCGTCGAGATGCCGCCGCCCGTCGAGCCGTTGGACGCGCCGTCGTTCCACGCCTTCTCGCTGCTGTACGCGTTCGAGGACGTCACCGTCAGCTGCGTGCCGCCGACGCCCGTCACGTTCGGGCTCGACGCCGGGAAGTCCACGGCCTTCGCCGTCGAACCCGTCTGGCGGTAGCAGTCGGTCGTGCCGTCGTCGCCCGCCGCCGCGAAGTACGAGATGCCCTCCGCGGTGCCCGTCGCGATCGCGTTGCTGACGCTCTTCGCCGCGCTCGACCCCTCCGCGGATTCGCAGGCGCCCCAAGAGATCGAGACGACGTTCACCGTGTGGTCCGACGCGATCTTCTGGTACATCGCCAGTTCGCCGGCGCTGCTGTTCGGGGCCTCGTACACGTAGTCGCTCGCCGCGGCCGCCAGCGCGTGCACGACCTCGATGTCGAGCTCGACCTCGATCTGGCCGTCGCCCGGCGCCGAGTCGTAGTTCGCGCCGCTGACCGGGACCGTCGTCACCGAGCCCGCCGAAAGGCCGTACGTGCTGTCGTACTTGGTGATGTTGGACTTCTGGTAGCCGTCGAACTCGACGAAGCCGACCTTCACGCCGCTGCCGGTCGCCGGGAGACCACTGGTGCCGTAAGCGGTCTTGAGCACCGGCGGGGTCACGGCCTTGACGACGTTGGGTTTGGCCACGGCCTGCGCGTGCGTCCGCAGGGCGTGGTTGTCCAGGCCGACGACGTTGCCGACGACGCTCGAAACGTCCGCCGGCACGGTCGGCGCGGCGTCGTTGGCGAAGAAGTCCCGGCCGGACACCTGGTCGTGGTAGGTGCCGATCCGGGTGTGGAACGCCGATTCGAGCTGGGCCGCCGAGCCGGTGAACGTGACGGCCTGCCGGTTGCCGGAAACCTCGATCCCGGTGGCACCCGCTTTCTCGAGGAATGAGACGGCCTTGCCGACGTCGGCTTGGGTCGGGCCGAACTCGGCAGTGAACTGCGCCGGGGTCAGAAAGTGGTGGTATTGCGGTGAAGCCGGGTTCTGGACGTCGGCGAGGAACTTTTCCAGCGCCTGCTGGTTGTGCAGTTTCAGGGACAGCGCCGCGGTGATCCGCTGCCCGCCGGCGACGTCGCCGGTGCGGGCGCTGCTGACGAGCGGGGCGGCGTTGTCGGCCAGGGTGACCAGGGGTTCCGTCGCGGCGGCGGCGGGGACGACCACGGCGAGGCCGAGCAACGCCGGCAGCGGCACGGCGGCCGCGACGAGCTTGCGCAAGCGCATGGGGAATTTCCTCTCGGCGGTGGGGACCGGGCCTGCGCGGAATGCTCGCCGCAGGTTGCCGAGAAGCATAAGAAATCGCTGTCACGCCGAGGAACCTACTTTTGGCTGCCCTTTCGCGGTTCCCTTTTCGGTTTCCGCGCCGTTTACCTTTCCATGGCCAGTCGATTATCGTCCGGAATGCCCGAGATCGTCGACCCGGTCGACGATCTCCCTTGCGTCCGCATTGCCGGAAAAGCGGCGGGCCGCCGCGGACAGCGAGCGCAGCCGCTGCCGCGTCCGCGGTGACCGCAGGGCGGCCGCCAGCTCGATCGCCTCTTCGCCGACGGCGGTGGCGACGTCGAGGTCGCCGTCCAGCGCGTGCACGGTGGCGAGCCAGATCAAGGTCAGCGAGCGGCTGCGCGTCATGCCCGTGCCGTACCCGGCGATCGCGTCGGTGAGCGCGGGGATGCCGTCGCGGCCGTGCCGGATGTCGACCACCTGGGCCAGCTCGCCGTGCACCGTGCCGGCCATCGCCGCCAGGTCGGTGGCCCCGAAGAACGCGTCCCACGGCGAAGGCTCGCGCCCCTCGGCTTCCGCGAACTCCTCGCGGGCGCGGCGCAGGGAGGTCAGCGCCTCGGCGACGTCGGCCTTCTTGGCGTGCGCCCACGCCTGGTTGGCCGACAGGATCGCCTGCGCGAGCTTGGAGTGCGCCTGCAACGCGGCCTGCCGGCCGCGCGCGAACTCCTCCAGCGCCGCGTCGACGGCGCCGTAGTGCAGGTGCAGCCGCCCGATGCGGTACCGGATGTTGGCCTGGAGATCGTCGTTCTCGGCCCGGGTGGCGAGCTCCAGCGCCCGCCGGAACGCGGCCAGCGCGGCGGCCGGGCGGTCCTGGTCGAAGTTCGTCCAGCCGGCCAGGTTGTACAAGTCGGCGACGGCGGTGCAGAGCCGCGCCTGGACGACGGACTTGGCCACGCCTTCCAGCAGCGCGACGGCCGCCGGCAGGCGAGACTCGACGGCCGCCCGGCAGGCACCCCCGCCGTAGCGGTAGTCCAGGCTCCTGAGCTCGGCGACGACGTCCTCGAGCCGGCGCACGTCCGCGAGACCCACGCGTGCGCGACGCTGGTCGTCGCGCCCTCCGCTGCCGTCCATGGCAGCCCTCCGTCCGTCGGGAGCGGCCCGGGCAGCTCCCGTTCATTCCCCGCCCGGCTGGGCCGGAGCCCGCTCCTTCGGCAGACTGGCGCCGGGCAGTACCCCGGCGGCAGTCAGCACCACGCCCGTGGCGGTTTCCGCGATCTTGACGGCGGCCAGCAGGCCGGTGAGGGCGAGCGAGCCGCCGAGCCCCAGCTTCGCGAACTCGTCTTCTGAGGTCCCCGTCGCGCGTTGCCGCGGTATCGCGCCGGTCACGATTCGGTCTTCCGGCTCGTTCCGGGCACACCCGGGCGATAACCGCGGGGAATCAGCCTCTCCCACGCGACAGATATCCACCGGATCGCCATGGTCTTCGTTTCCTGTTGTCCTCGCATCGAGCTCGTCTCGAACTGAATACGCGCGCACACGGCGCCGCCTCCCGCACTGCAGAACGATTCCTGAAGATCGATCGGATCGCGAAATGCGGGACCACCGTAGCCAGCCCATCGACCCGAAATCAGCCGCCAACCAGGTAAGAACACCGAGGTTCGCGTGCAGTCGCACACGCATACCCACCCCGGCCGGTGCACGCGCCGGGTGCAATTTCATCGGGAAGATTCAATGGCGGGAATACTGGTATAGCCGGTAGCCGAATCAGGTAATCGTGCGCCTATCGGCTGCGGATTTCCAATCGGTAACCGGACGGCCCGTACGACTTCCGCGGTTGTTCAGGACTTGACGAGGTCCACCCAGGTGCGCACCGATTCGGCGTCCACAGAGGACTGCCAACCGCCGGGGCGGACTGCGCTCCCGACATGGAACCCCCGCACGCCACCCGCCCGCAAGAGGTGCACCTGCTGCGCGCGCAGGCCGCCGCCGACCAGCAGCGCCGGCCCGCTGTCGCGCTGCGCGAGCCGCTGCAGCACGGAAAGCCCACTGGCTACCCCGTTCGGGTGCCCGGCGGCGAGCACGGTGTCACACCCCAGCTCGGCCAGCTGGTCGTACGCGCGCAACGGATCCCGCGTGCGGTCGATGGCGCGGTGGAACGTCCACGGGAGGCCGTCGACCTCCTTGATGAGCGCTTCGCAGGCGTCCAGGTCGATCTCGCTGTCGATGTTGAGGAACCCGAAGACGAATTCGCGCGCGCCCGCGTCGATCAGCCGGGCGGTGTCGGCGCGCAGCCCCTCGAGGTCGCCGACGGCGAAGGAGCCGTTGTCCCGCAGCATGACCCGCACCGGGAGGTCGGTCGCCGAAAGCACGTCACGCAGGGTCTCCACCGTCGGCGTCAGGCCGTCCTGCGCCATGTCCGTCACCAGTTCGAGGCGGTCGGCCCCGCCCGCCTGCGCGCCTTCGGCGTCCGCCGCGTCCAGCGCGATCACTTCCAGCAGGGGCGTCTTCGAGCTCATGCCTCATCCGTTCACTGGTTCCGGGTGTCGTCTCCCCTCGCGTGCCGCCCTCGCCGGAAGCCGCCTTGAAGGCTCGTCATCCGCTCGCGTACCGCTTCCGGGGAAAGAGAGAGTATCGGCCGCTGCTCCGGCACCGCTCCCGGGCTCGCCGCCGAATCGGCGGCCTGCAGGAACGGCCAGGTGTCTTCGGCACCGTCCTCCTGCTCCAGCTGCGCCGGTGTCGGCCACGCGTAGTCGGGCTCGATCGCCGCCGGCGGCGCGACGGGCGGGAACTGCGGGTCGGTGTCCTCGTCGTCCGGGTTCGGCGCCGCACTTTCACGTGAAAGTGCGGCCCCCTGGTGGGCACTTTCACGTGAAAGTGCGGGTGGGGGTGGCGGCGGGGCCGCGGCCAGCGCGTGCCGCGGCTCGGGCCGGCCGGGCCGCGGTTCTTCGGCCACCGGACGCGGTTCCGCCGGCGGCCGGGGTGCCTCGGGTGGTGCCGCGGAAGCGTCGAACCAGCGCGACAGGACGTCCCGGTAGGCCGGCATCCGCTCGGTCGGGGCGTCGAGGTCCAGGTGCGAGTCGTCGTCCGCGGTCGGCCACTCCGGGCCGTGGTCGCGGGCCACCACCGGGGCCCGGCGCGGCGGGCCCGCCTCGATCGACGGCGGCGACAGCTCTTCCGGCTCCGGCTCCGGTTCGGGTTCCGGCTGTGTGAGCGGAGCCAGCGGCGCCAGCAGCTCCGGCTCGGGGGCCGCGGCCGGCTCGGCGGGCGGCGGCGGACCCGGCATCGGCGGCAGCTCGACGATCAGCGCGGTCGGCACCAGCACGGTCGCGATCAGCCCGCCGTCGTGACCCGAGCTCAGGCTGACGTCGATGTGGTGGCGCTTGGCCAGCGTCGCGACCACGTACAGGCCCATCCGGCGCGAAACCTCGACGTCGACGTCCGGCGGGTTCGCCAGCCGCAGGTTGGTGCGGTCGATCTCGGCCTGCGGCATGCCCGCACCGTGGTCGATGATCTCGATCTGCCAGTCGCCGTCGTGGGTTTCGGCGCTCGCGACGGTGACCGTCGTCTTGGTGCCGGAGTAGCGCGTCGCGTTCTCCAGCAGCTCCGAGACGACGTGCACGAGGTCGTTGACGGCCTCCCCGCGCACGGCCACCTGCGGCGCCGGGCCGAGCTCGATGCGCTGGTAGTGCTCGACCTCCGAGAGCGCGGCGCCGATGATCTCGTCGGCCGAGACGGCGCCCGCGTCCTCGCGCGCCGAGTCCTGGCCGGACAGGACCAGCAGGTTCTCGCTGTTGCGCCGCATCCGCGTCGCGAGGTGGTCGAGCTCGAAGAGCCCGGCGAGGGTGTCCGGGTCCTGCTCGTCGGCCTCCATCCGGTCGAGCACCGACAGCTGCCGCTCGACGAGGTCCTGGCTGCGCTGCGAGAGGTTGACGAACATCGCGTTGACGTTCTCGCGCAGCATCGCCTGCTCGCCGGCCAGCCGGACGGCTTCGCCGTGCACCGCGTCGAACGCGCGCGCCACCTGTCCGAGCTCTTCGCGCGTGAACACCGGGACCGGCGCGACGGCGAGCCGCTTCCGCAGGTTCTCCGGCGCGGGCTCGGGATCGGTGAGCAGGTTCTGCACGGCCGCGGGCAGCCGGTGCTCGGCGACCTCGAGGGCGGTCCGGCGCAGGATCCGCAAGGGGCGCAACAGGGACCGCGCGATGACGACCGACAGCACCCCCGCGACGAGCAGGACACCGAGCACGACGCCGCCGTCCCAGATCGCGGCCGTGCGCGCCTGCGCCGCCAGGGCGTCCGTGCGTTGCTGCAACTGGACCAGCAGTGCTTGCTGCACCTGATGGGCGAGGTTCACCGTGTGCGTCGCCGAGACGTCCCACTGGTTCGCGTCGAGGCCGTTGAGGTTCTGGCCGTTCTCGGTGCGGGTGAGCGCGGACTCGACCATGTCGTTGCCGATGTCGACGACCAGGCCGATCACCGTGTCGTCGAACATCCGCTGCTGCTCGGGCGTAGCGAAGGTGCGGTAGTCGTTGCGCGCGGCGGCGAGCTCGGCTTCGGCGCCGAGCAGCGCGCGCGTACGGTCGCGGTTGAGGCTGCCCGCCGCGAGCGCCTCGGCCAGCACCGCGCGCTTGACCGACATCTGGTCCTTGATCCGGGCCAGCGCGTTGCCGGCCAGGCGCAGCCGCGCGAGCTCCGGGTCCGAGACGTCGGCGGCGGCCGAGTCGCTGATGTCGAGCAGGCCCGAGATCAGCTCGCTGTAGGAGCGCAGCACGGCGTCGGCGGGGAACGCCGAATGCTCCGCGGAGAAGCGGAGGCCACCGAGGACGCGCAACCTGTCATCGGTCTGTTGCAAGCTTTCCGCCGCTTTGGCGTCGAGCCGGGGTTTACTGTCGGCGAGGGTCCGTTCGAACGTGCCGATCGCCTGGTCGACGCGTTCGCGTTGACCGGCGAGGTCGGCGGTGTCGCCCCGGCGGTCCTGGGCGACGAACCGGACGGTGAGGTCGCGCTCGCGCTGCAGCTCGTGCAGGGCTTCGGCGACCGTGCTGTCGACGCGGCCGCGGGTGGCGAACTCCGCGAGCTGCCGGGCGTCCCGCAGGTCCGAGCTGATGCGCAGGCCGACGAGGGCGATCACCGCGAGCGCGGGGATGAGGAGGACGGCGAAGAGCTTCGTGCCGAGACGCCAGTTCCGGAGCCGCCACCGGCCACCGGCCGGACGTGGATCCGCCGCGTCGCCCTTGGGGGGACGCTGATCGCGACGGGTCACCTGGTTTCCTTTTCCGCCGCGGGCGGGAACCCGCGGATCCGACGACACTCGAACCTACTGAACGGTAGCCCGCTCCATGGAGATCCGAAAGCCGCGCTGGCGCGATACGGCCCTGCCCGCGATCGTATGGGGGGCGGACCATACGATCCAGCACGAGAACCAGATTCTCGCGGTAGGTGAAGGTTCATGATCAGACGCGGACGGATGATTCCGCTGGTGGCGGCGCTTCTGGCGGCCGCCGGGTGCAGCGTGTTCTCTTCCGGCGCGACCTCCGCTCCGCCACCGCTGGAACGCGGCACCCTGCGCGTCGGTGTGGGCAACGCCATCGACACGGCCCCGCTGCGGATCGCCGTCGCGGCCGGGAAGTTCGGCGCCGTGGGGCTGAACGTGCAGCTCGTCGAGCTCGGCGGCGAAGACGGGCTGGCCAAGCTGGCCGCGGGCGACCTCGACGTCACGTTCGCCACCGACATCGCGCTGTTCCGCGCCGCCGCCGGCGGGACGGCCCTGCAGCTGCAGGGCGAGGCCTACACGTCGGGCCCCAACACGATGGCGCTGGTCACCCTGCCCGGCTCGGACTACGTCGTGCCGACGTCGAAGAAGTCGCCCGAGATCGCGGTGAACACCCTCGACGACATCGGCGCGCTGGCCGCCCGCTCGGTGCTCGGGACGGCCGGCGTCGACGTGGCGAAGATCAAGCTCAAGCAGGTGGCGTTCGACGCGATGCCGCAGTCCCTGCAGTCGGGCGACGTCGACGCGGCCTTGATGATCGAGCCGTACATCACCCGCGCCGAGAAGGACCTCGGCGCCCACATCCTCGCCGACGGCGCCCGCGGCGCGACACTCGACTTCCCACTGTCGGCGTACGCGTCGGCCAAGCCGTTCGCCCAGGCCAACCCCCGGACACTGGCGGCGTTCCGCACGGCCTTGGGCGCGGCCCAGCAGAGCGCGACCGACCCGGCCATCATCCGCGACTCGCTGCCGAAGTTCTCGGACATCGACACGACGACGGCGGCGTTGATCTCGCTGGGTTCGTACCCGGCTTCGCTGAACGGGATCCGGTTGCAGCGTGTCGCGGACCTGATGCACAACTCGGGGCAGCTCGCGGACCGCCTCGACGTCCAAAGCCTGCTCCCCGACCAGAACAGTTATTGACTGTCGCCAAAGTCGCACTTGGTCTACTTTTGCACTTAGTCTATCTGAGGGGTGCACGATGACCGACGTCCTGATCGCCGGAGCCGGCCCGACCGGCCTGATGACCGCCGCCGAACTCGCCCTGGCCGGGGTCGACGTGACCGTCCTCGAACGCCGGGACGGCCCAGGCCTCCCCCGGCCCGTCGGCCTCCAGCCCCGCACCGCCGAGCTCCTGGACCTGCGCGGCCTGGACACCGGCCCGGAGCTCGACGGTCCCAGCGGGCACTTCGCCGGCCTGCCCGTCCCGCTCGACCACAGCGTCTGGCACACCCGCCACCCCCGGGTCCTCAACCGCACCCAGGACGACGTCGAGGCGATGCTGACCGAACACGCCGTGAAGCACGGCGCCGTCATCGAGCGCGGCCACGACGTGACCACGATCGACGTCGACGTCGACGGCGTCACCGTCGACGGGCGCCGGGCCCGCTGGCTCGTGGCCTGCGACGGCGCGCACAGCACCGTCCGCCGGCTGCTCGGAGTGCCCTTCCCCGGCCGCACCGAGACCTACGTCGCCACGCTCGCGCACGTCCGGCTCGATGCCGCGTCCGAGCTCGTCCCGGCCCGCGCCGCGCACTTCAGCCAGGTGACGCGGCAGGCGAACGGCTACTGGTCGATGCTCACCCCGCTCGGCGACGGCGCCCACCGGTTCGTCTTCGGCTCCACGACGGCCCAGCCGGGCCGCGACGCGCCGGTGTCGGACAGCGAAGTGACCGAAGCGCTGACAGCCCTGTACGGCGCCGAGACGCGCTTGGGCGAGGTGTACGGCGCTTCGCGCTTCAACGACGCGACGCGGCAGCTGGAGCGCTACCGGCACGGCCGCGTCCTCTTCGCCGGCGATGCCGCGCACATCCACCCGCCGCTCGGCGGCCAGGGGCTCAACCTCGGCGTCCAGGACGCGGTGAACCTCGGCTGGAAGCTGGCCGCCACGGTCCTCGGCACCGCACCGGACGGCCTGCTCGACACCTACCACGACGAACGCCACCCGGCCGCCGCGCGCGTCCTGCGGCACACCGCGGCGCAGCGCGTCTTCACGGCGCCGGACCGCGGCGAGAACGTCGAGGCGCTGCGCGAGATCGTCGTGGACCTGATGCGGACACCGGACGGCAACCGCTACTTCAGCGGGCTGCTGTCCGGGCTCGCGCTGGAGTACCCCGGCGGCGTGCGCCGCGTCCCCGACCTCGACCTGACGACGGCGGACGGCCCGACGCGGCTTTCGGCGCTGCTGCACGACGGCCGCGGGCTGCTCCTCGACCTCGGCGACCACGCGCCACCGGCCGGCTTCCGCGGGCAGGTCGGCGTCGTCCGCGCGGCCACCGCCGACGCCGGCTACCGCGGCCGGCTCCTGCTGATTCGGCCGGACGGCTACGCCGCCGACCCCGCGGACCTGGCCCGGTGGTTCGGCTAGATCTCCTCGCCCGGCGGCGCCAGGCACACCGTGCGCGACGGCGGGCCCGCGTAGGTCAGCACCTTGTCGGCCCCGTCGCAGTCTTCTTCGCGCCCGAAGCCGGTCAGGATGCGCACGCGGTCCTGCACCTCCGGGTCGGTACAGCTCACCTTGGCGATCGCCGTCTTGTCGTCGACGCCGCGCAGGCAGTCGCCGGACCGGACGTTGAGGGCCAGGCACAGCGTCCGTCCGGTGCCCGAGTCGAGCCGGAACCGCACGTAGTCGCCGGGAGCGCACGTGGCGGCCCCGCGATAGGTGTCCTCGACCTTGTACGTCGCGCTGCGCGAGCTGCAGCTGACGCTGTGGTAGGCGATCCCGGCGCCGCTTTCGCTCGTCAAGTACAGGCAGTCGCCGTCGGAGAGCGGGCCGCTGCGGTCGGCCCAGTAGATGGTCAGCGCGCCCAGAGAGCCCAGGCCCAGCGCCAGGAGGACGCACACGGCGAGCGTGATCTTCACCTTCGTCGTGAACCAGTGCGGGATGCCCGGCTGACCGGGCACCGCCGGCATCGGCGCGGACGGCGTCGCGTGGTCCGGCGACCGGAACGGGTTGTCGTCGAACGGTGGTGTGGTCAACGTGCCCTCCAGTGATCCCCTCGGCAAATCGTCCCACCGGCGACCCGCGACGGGGGCGGGCCGGAGCGAGCCACGTATAACAGTAGTTGTGACTGATGGCCCGCTGATCGTCCAGTCCGACAAGACCGTGCTCCTGGAGGTCGACCACCCCCAGGCCGGTGACGCGCGCGTCGCGATCGCCCCCTTCGCCGAGCTCGAACGCGCGCCGGAGCACGTCCACACCTACCGGATCACGCCGCTGGCCTTGTGGAACGCGCGCGCCGCGGGTCACGACGCCGAGCAGGTCGTCGACGCGCTGACGACGTACTCGCGCTTCCCGGTGCCGCAGCCGCTGCTGATCGACGTCGTCGACGTGATGGGCCGGTTCGGCCGGCTGCAGATCGCCAACCACCCGGCGCACGGCCTCGTCATGTCGACCACCGACCGCGCGGTGCTGACCGAGGTTTCGCGGAACAAGAAGATCAGCCCGATGCTCGGCGCCCGGATCGACGAGGACACGGTCATCGTGCACCCGTCGGAGCGCGGGCGGCTGAAGCAGGCGCTGCTGAAGGTCGGCTGGCCGGCCGAGGACCTCGCCGGGTACGTCGACGGCGAAGCGCACCCGATCGCGCTCGACGAGCAGGACTGGCACCTGCGCGACTACCAGCGGATGGCCGCGGAGGCGTTCTGGGCGGGTGGTTCCGGCGTCGTCGTGCTGCCTTGTGGGGCCGGGAAGACGCTGGTCGGCGCGGCGGCGATGGCGCAGGCGCAGGCCACGACGCTGATCCTGGTGACGAACACCGTCGCCGGCCGGCAGTGGAAGCGCGAGCTGATCGCCCGGACGTCGCTGACCGAGGAGGAGATCGGCGAGTACTCCGGGGAGAAGAAGGAGATCCGGCCGGTCACCATCGCGACCTACCAGGTGATCACGCGCAAGACCAAGGGCGAGTACCGGCACCTGGAGCTGTTCGACTCCCGCGACTGGGGCCTGGTCGTCTACGACGAGGTGCACCTGCTGCCGGCGCCGGTGTTCCGGATGACCGCGGACCTGCAGTCCCGGCGGCGGCTCGGCCTGACCGCGACGCTGGTGCGCGAGGACGGCCGCGAAGGTGACGTCTTCTCGCTGATCGGGCCGAAGCGCTACGACGTGCCGTGGCGCGACATCGAGGCGCAGGGCTGGATCGCGCCGGCGGAGTGCACGGAGGTCCGCGTGACGCTGACCGACGCGGAGCGGCTGGAGTACGCCACGGCCGAGGCCGACGAGCGGTACAAGCTGGCGGCGACGGCGCTGACGAAGACCCCGGTGATCAAGTCGATCGTGGCGAAACACGCCGGCGAGCCGACGCTGGTGATCGGCGCGTACCTCGACCAGCTGGAGATGCTCGGCGACGAGCTCGACGCGCCGGTGATCCAGGGCGCGACCCGCAACAAGGAGCGCGAAGAGCTCTTCGACAAGTTCCGCCGCGGCGAGATCAAGACGCTGGTGGTGTCGAAGGTCGCGAACTTCTCGATCGACCTGCCGGAGGCGTCGGTGGCGATCCAGATCTCGGGGACGTTCGGCTCGCGGCAGGAGGAGGCCCAGCGGCTCGGGCGGCTGCTGCGCCCGAAGGGCGACGGGCGGCAGGCGCACTTCTACTCGATCGTCTCGCGCGACACGGTCGACACGGAGTACGCGGCGCACCGGCAGCGGTTCCTCGCGGAGCAGGGGTACGCGTACCACATCGTCGACGCGGACGACCTGCTCCGGCCGCTCTGACGGGGCTTTTCTGTCGGACCCCGTCGCTAGGCTCCGCCGCATGACCTCTGGGGATGCCGGATTCGGCGAAATCGCGAGAGCCATGGCGGAAGCGCTGCGCGCGAACGCCGGTACCGCGCCGTCGGGTGCCACGCTGCAGTTGCGGCACACCGGCGGCGCCGTGTCGTGCTGCGCCTGGAGCGACGCGCGGGAGCACCTGTCCGTGGACTACGTGCCGATCACCGAGCTCCTGTGGGACCGCCCGCCGTCGGCGCTGGAAGTGCGGCTGGACGCGGGCGGCTACACGTTCACCGCGCGCCCGGACGTCGCGACGGTGTCGCCCGGCCGGCTCGTGTTCGACGCGGGGTTCCGCTACCCCGGGCACCCGCGGCCCGGCCTGCCCCGGCCCGCGGGCACCGAGCCGGTCGCGGCGCCGACCGACCCGGCCGTGCTCGCCGAAGTCACCCGCCTGACCGGCGAGTTCGCCGAGCTGTACACCGGGATCATGGGCGACCCGCCGCCGTGGCCACCCGGCCGGACCGAGGCCGGCCTGGCCGCCGCCGAGGCCCGGATCGGCGTGCGGCTGCCGGAGGACCTGCGCGCGCTGTACCTCGTGGCGGACGGCGACCCGCGGGAGAGCGGCCTGCTCGGTCCCTATTCCCACGAGCCCCTCGCCAGGCTCGTCGACCGTTATCAGGACGGCGAACCCGGGTCGTACGGCTGGGAAGACGAGCCGGACGACACCGGCGTGGTGTTCGAGACGGCACCCTTCGGCCACGTGAAACGCATGTCCCGCAACGACTGGTGGGTCACTTTCGGCAGCGACTGCGCGGGGAACTACCTTCTGGCCGACCTCGACCCCGCCGAGCGTGGGCGCCCCGGCCAGGTCCTCGAATACGGCCGGGACATCTACGGCCCCTTGCGGTACGTGTCGGCGTCGATCACCGCCATGCTCACCGAGGTCGTCGAGGCGCTGCGGGCCGGCAAGTACGAAGACGAGGGCGACTACCTGATCCCGGGAACGGGGCTGCGCGACGAACCGGCGCGGTCGTACTCCGAGGTGATCTCGAACGCGGCCGACGTGGACCTGCCCGCACACCTGGCCGGGCTGCCCGGGCGTGAGCTGGTCCAGGAGGTCTACTTCAACGACGCCCGCGACGTCGACCTGGCGGTGTTCGAGCCCCTGGAGTCCCTGCGCTCGCTGAGCGTGAACCGTGCGGGCGCGGTCACCCCGGCGATCGGCGTGCTCGGGGCGCTGGAGTCGTTGCGGATCACCGCGCACCGGATCGAGCCGGCCGCGCTCGTCGGGCACGCGGTGCTGTGGGACCTCGAACTGGAGGACGTCGGCGTCCCGCTCGACCTCACGGTGTTGCGCACGCTGCCACGCCTGACCCGGCTGAGCCTGGCGGGATCGGCGGTGCCGGACTGGGGGCCGGTCTGCGAGCTGCCGGCTCTGCGGGTGCTGAAGCTGGACCCTGGCCAGGTCCGCGACCTTTTCGCCGCGGGCCGCCCGCTGCCGCGGCTGGCGGCGTTGTTCGTCACGGGCAAGACGACGCTGCGGGAGATGAGCGAGCTGCGCACGGCCTTCGGCGACGGCGACCCGGTGGCGGTGACCGAGATCGCCGGCGTACTGACGTGACTCCTTCGGCCTAGCGAATCGTCACAGGAACAACTTCCGCCACAGGCGTCTCGCACCTGCCCCTGACCTGGGGATATGCAGATTCACTCGAACGGATGAGCGGCCAGATCGCTGGAAATTGTCGGACCCTCGAACTACTGTTCGACATGCACCAGCCGAACACAAGTTCGAGGGGACGTCCATGACGATCGCACCGCTCCGCCCCGGTACGCCCGCACCGCCGGTCCAGACCCTGCCACCGGGGTCGTGGCACGGCCGGCTGTGGGTGTCCGACCTGCCGCTGACCCGGCCCGAGCGCTACCTCGGCTGCGTGGCCGAGTTCGAGCGGTCGGGGTTGTGGCCGGTGCTGATCCCCCACGACCAGCGTTTCGCGGCAAACGGCGAGGACTGGATCGACGACCGAGGCCGCCTGGCCCCGGCGGGCCACCGTGTCCCCTCGGCGGACGCGGCGGGAGCCCTGGCCCGCTGGTGGGACGGCTCCTGCTGCGACGGCGCGTGCCTCCGCCCGTTCGGCCAGCGCTTCCCGGGCCTGGCCAAGCGCAGCCCCCGCCGGTCCGACCCGCTGGCGGAGGCGGGCAACACGGGTTCGATCCTGTCGTCCCGCACCCCGCACCGGCTGGGCCTGGTCCAGACCGAGCGCCCGGCCGACATCCCGGCCCTGCTGGGCTGGACGGGCATGATCAAGTGCACGGACCAGGTGGCCGAGCTGTCAGCGGTATTGCGCAGCTGGGAAGACCGCTTCGGTGCAACGCTGGTGGTGCTGGGATTCGACACGCTGGAGCTGTCGGTATCGGCACCACCCCGAAACCAGGCCCGGGCCCTGACGGTGGCGGCAGAGCACCGGGCATTCAGCCTGCCGACGTTCGCAGGGCAGCCGGGGAACCTGCGGGAGTACGCATCGGGGCTGGTGCAGTCGAGGCTGTGGCGGTTCTCCTGGGCGTGAGCGCAGGGCGGGGTGGCGCTTGGAGGGGCCGCGGGGGCGCCGGGCAGGAGCAGAGCGCGGGGCCCCGGAGCCAGGAGCCGGGCCCGGAGGCCGCCGGACAGGAGGAGAGCGCGGGGCCCCGGGGCCCGGGGGCCGGGCCGGGGGGCGGACGGCCCGGGCCGGGGCCCGGGGGCACGGGCACGGGCACGGACACGGGCCGAGGGAAGCCGAAGGCGACCGGGGTCCGACGACCCACAAAAAGAGCTGGGTGGTCATCCCGTCGCCTGAGGCCGTCAAATCACTTTGAGCCAGGCCCGCAACCCACTTACCCAAGGCAAGCCAAGAGCGCAACCTTGCGGGCCTGGCTCAAAGTGATAGGCCTCAGTCAGGCGACGGGATGACCACCCAGCGGCCCCACCGCAAAGGCAAGACAACAGCAAGCCCCAAGGCCATCCCAGAGCCTGCCCGTCCGGCGAGGACAGTCTCGTCAACCACGGCAGCCCTCCCAACCAAAAAGGCCCTCCCAGCCAAAAGGCCCCCCACCAAAAGGCCCCCAACCAAAGGCCCCCATGAGCAAACGCCTGAAAGGCCCCCTAAGACGACCGTCCACAAGATCAGGTCACCCGTCCCACCCCCCAGCCCACCTGTCCAAAAACCGACACGTTTGGCCCCCTAGCCGAACGGGAACCACCCACCGCGGAAAGGCGGTGAGAACGATCGCCGAAATCCGGATCGGCACCTCAGGGTGGCGCTACCCGCCATGGCGCAGAGTCTTCTACCCACCCGGACTCGCGCAGCGGCGCGAGCTCGAGTACCTCTCACGCCGGATGAACGCGGTCGAAATCAACGGCTCCTTCTACTCACTGCAGCGGCCGGAGCGCTACCGTGCCTGGTTCGACGAGACCCCGTCCGGCTTCCTCTTCGCGGTGAAGGGCGGCCGCTTCATCACGCACATGAAGCAGCTCCGCGACGTCGAAACAGCTCTGGCGAACTTCTACGCGTCCGGCGTCCTGGCCCTCGGCGCGAAGCTGGGCCCGTTCCTCTGGCAGCTCCCACCGAGGCTGACGTTCGACCCGGACCGGCTCACGAACTTCTTCAACCTGCTGCCCCGCACCACGACCGACGCGGCCGAGCTCGCGATGAAGCACGACGACAAGCTGAAGGGAACTCCCCACCTCGAAGCCGGGCCGCGAAAGCCGCTCCGGCACGCGCTCGAAGTCCGGCACCCCAGCTTCGCCGAGCCCGCGGCGAAGGAACTACTCCGGAAAAACGGGATCGCCCTCGTCGTCGCCGACACCGCGGGCAAGTGGCCGTTCCTCGAAGACCAGACCGCGGACTTCGCCTACGTCCGCCTCCACGGCGACGAGGAGCTGTACGTCAGCGGCTACTCGGACCGGGCCCTGCGCGAGTGGGCCGACAAGATCCGGACCTGGCACGACGGCGGCAAGCGTGACGTCCACGTCTACTTCGACAACGACGTCAAGGTCGAGGCACCTCGCAACGCCGAGGCCCTCGCCGAGCTGCTCGGTATCTCCCCACCGGACGAGACAGTGCCGACCAAGACAGTGCCGACCAAGACAGTGCCGAACAAGACAGTGAGTGGACAGTGAGCGCCATCGGCTTGAGTGGACACGCGGGCCGGACCGGCTTGCGTGCTGTCGCTGGGGGTCGGCACGCGGGCGGTCCGCCACGCACCCCCCAGCGCGTCAGCTCCCCGCCCCCACCAGCGCCGCCAGCTTCGCGCGCACGTCGTCCGCGTCCGGGTGGCCCAGCTCCGTCAGCAGCCGCACCGACCGGACCCAGCACTCGCGGGCCAGCGCCCGGTCCCCGTACCGCAGGTGGATCGTCCCCAGCTGGGCCAGCACGTCCGCCGCCTCGTACGGCTCGCCCATTTCGAAGAACATCGAGACCGAGTCGCGGATGCACGCGATCCCCTCGGTCACCCGGCCCAGGCCCACCAGCGCCAGCCCGCGCGTGTGCTGGGTGAACCGCGTGTCGACCGGCTCGCCGTCCGGGCCGAGCACCGCCAGCGCCGCGTCGGCCAGCCGCAACGCCTGGTCGTGGTCGCCCATCGACGTGCAGATGTCGCCCAGCGCCCGCAGCACACTCGCCTCGAACGTCCCCAGCCCCAGCTCGCGGACGATCTGCAGTGCCTGCATACCGTGTTCGTACGCCCAGGTGTAGTCGTCGAGGTTGTGCGCCGCCATCGCGAGGTTGTACTGCGCCCGCGCCTCGCCCTCCCGCGCGCCGAGCTCGCGCTGGATCGCCAGCACCTGCTCCAGGAACCGCCGCGACTCGTCGTACTGCCGCGCGACGCCGTTGACCACGCCGAGCCCGCTGAGGATGCCTGCCTCACCCGGGCGATGACCGCTCGCCCGCGCCGCTTCGAGCGCCACCTCGAACACCGAGCGCCACTCGTCGAGCCGCGAGCGCGTCACGAAGTAGCTCTGCAGCAGCCAAGCCAGCTTCCAGCAGACGTCGTCACGCCGGTGCCGCGTAAGGTGGACCGCGGCGATCAGGTTGCCGGCTTCCTCGCCGAACCACGCCGAAGCCTCGTGGTACGACGCGAACGTCAGGCCACCGTCGACGTCGTCGAGGTCCAGCAGCCGGTAGTAGCGCTCCGGCCGCATCCGCCGTGACGCGCTCAGCGCCGACGCCAGGTACCAGTCCAGCAGCCGGTCCAAAGCGGCGTCGCGCTGCGAAGCCGAGTCAACCTGCGAAGCGACTTCGCCGGCGTACGCCCGGATGAGGTCGTGGAACTGGTAGCGGCCCGGCCGCGGCTGGGCGAGCAGGTGCGCGGCGGCCAGGGTTTCCAGCAGGGGCCGCGTCTTCGTGACGTCCAGCCCGGCGACCGCGGCCGCCGCCGGCGCGGTGAAGTCGACGCCGGTGGTCAGCCCGAGCAGCCGCAGCAACCGCGCCGCCGGCGGCTCCAATGCCTGGTACGAATAGGAAAACACCGAGCGGATGTTCGTCCCTTCGCCGTCGGCGAGGTCGAACGAACCGAGCAGGTCGGCCTGGAGCGAGCCGACGAACTCGTCGAGCGCCAGGTCGGGGAACTGCGCCGCCCGCACGGCGAGGATCCGGATCGCCAGCGGCAGCCCGCCGCAGTGGCGCACGAACCGCCCAGCCGCGGCGGGGTCGCGGGCCACCCGGTCGAAGCCGATCGTCGACGCGAGCAGCTCGACGGCGTCCTCTTCGCCGAGTTCCTCCAGCGCGATCCGCCGCGCGCCGTGCGTCGCGACCAGCGCGCGCAGCTGCCAGCGGCTCGTGATCAGGACCAGGCAGCCCGGCCCGGGCAGCAGCGGGCGCACCTGCTCGGTGCGGTTGGCGTTGTCGAGCAGGACCAGCAGCCGGCGCCCCGCGGTGTGCGTCCGCCAGCTCGCCGCGCGGCCGTCGAGGTCGCCCGGGATCGCCTCGCACGGCACGCCGAGCGCGGTGAGCATCGCCTCCAGCGCCGCCGACGGCTCGACCGGCTCGCCGGGCCCGTAACCGCGCAGGTTGAGATAGACCTGCCCGCCGGGGAACCGGTCGGCGATCTCGTGCGCGAAGTGCACGGCCAGGGTCGTCTTGCCGATGCCGCCCATGCCCTCGACGGACGCGATCGGCGTCGAGGTACCGGCGTCGATCGCCTCCGGCAGCAGCGCGTGCAACGCCTTGAGGTCGGTCTCGCGCCCGGAGAAGGCCCGAAGGTCGGCGGGCAGCTGGTGCGGCACCTGCGGCTCGACGCCGAGCCGGTACCGCGCCAGGCGGGACGAATCTTCGTCGTCCGCGCCGGTGAGGATCGCCTGGCGGGTGCGCTGCAGCGACGGCCCCGGGTCGAGCCCGAGCTCCTCGGCCAGCACGTCGCTGATCCGGCGGTGGACGTCGAGGGCTTCGGCTTGGCGCCCCGAGCGGTACAGCGCGACCATCAGCTGCTCGTGCAATCGTTCCCGCAGCGGGTTTTCCCTGGTGAGCCTGGCCAGCTCGGGGATGACGGTGCCGTACTCGCCGACGTCGAGCAGGGCGTCCGCCCACTGCTCGCGGACACGCAGCCGTTCTTCGGCCAGCTGACCGGCCTCGTCGCGGTGCAGCGCGTCCGACTCGACGTTCAGCAGCGCCGGGCCGCGCCACTGGCCGAGCGCTTCGGCGAAGTGCGCGGCCGCCCGGCGGCTTTCGCCGCGGTCCAGCGCGGCCTTGCCCCGGCCGGCGAGGGCGCGAAACCGGGAGAGGTCCAGCAGGTCGTCCTCGACCTCGATCAGGTAGCCGCCGCTCTCGGTGCGGATCGCGACCTGGTCGCCGAGGGCCCGGCGCAGGCGCAGCACGTACGTCTGGAGCGCGCCCTTGGACCGGCGGCGGTCGTCGTCCCAGAGCCAGCGGCCGAGCTCGTCGACCGGCACGACCCGGTTCGCGCGCAGCAAAAGCCCGGCCAGGACGATCAGCGGCCGGCTGCCCCCGAGCGGCACCGGGTGGCCGTCTGCCGTGACCTCGGCCGGACCCAGCACGCGGAAGTCGAGGACCACGGAGTCATTCTGTCCGGAAACGCGCTGTTCGGCACCCGTTCGCCGAAGTACGGGATGGCATGATCGACGGCGATGAAGGTCTACGCGATCCCCCTGCGCAACCGGTTCCGCGGCATCACGGTCCGGGAAGGCGTCCTGCTGCCGGGCCCCGCGGGCTGGGGCGAGTTCTGCCCGTTCGCCGACTATTCGGACGCGGAAAGCGTTCCCTGGCTGCACGCGGCGCTGGAAGCGAGCGAGACGGGCTGGCCGGCTCCGGTCCGCGACCGGGTCGAGGTGAACACGACGGTGCCGGTCGTCGGCCCGGAGAAGGCGTACGAACTGGTCCGCGCGTCCGGCTGCCGGACGGCGAAGGTGAAGGTGGCGGACCCGCGGTCGACGGTGGCGCAGGACTGCGAGCGGGTGGCGGCGGTCCGCGACGCGCTCGGCCCGTCCGGCGCGGTGCGCATCGACGCGAACATGGCCTGGGACGTCGACACGGCGGTCCGCGCGATCACGGACCTCGACCGGGCGGCGGGCGGCTTGGAGTACGCCGAGCAGCCGTGCCCGACGATCGAGGACCTGGCGGCGGTCCGCCGCCGCGTGCCGGTCCGCATCGCGGCCGACGAGTCGATCCGCCGGGCCGAGGACCCGCTGAAGGTGGCGGTCGCGGGGGCGGCGGACATCGCGGTGCTGAAGGTGGCCCCGCTCGGCGGCGTCCGCCGGGCCTTGGAGGTCGCGGAGGCGTGCGGGCTGCCGTGCGTGGTGTCGTCGGCGGTGGAGACGAGCGTCGGCCTGGCGGCGGGGCTGGCGCTGGCGGGCGCGCTGCCCGAGCTGGAATTCGCTTGTGGACTGGGGACGATTTCGTTGCTGGAAGGCGACGTCTGCGCGTCCTCACTGTCCCCTGTGGACGGATACCTGCCGGTGCCGCGCCAGGCACCGGAACCCACGGACGCATACCCGGCCCCGGCCGGCGTGCAAGCGGCGTGGCGGGATCGCCTGGCCCGGGTCCGCGCCCTGTCCTGAGTGATCTCCCCGAGGGCAACATCAGGGTCCGGGTCCGGGCCGTTCCCGATGTGGACCGGGGCCGCCGGAAGCCAACATTGAGCCATGACGAACAGCGTGTACACCCCGGAAACCACCAAGAAGCTCCGCCGCAGCACCAGCGACAAGATGCTCACCGGCGTCTGCGGTGGCTGGGCCACCTACCTCGGCATCGACGCCAGCGTTCTCCGCATCGGCATGGTCGCCGCCGTGTTCCTCTCCGTCGGCATCGCGATCCCGGTCTACGTCGCCGCCGCCATCCTGACTCCGGAAGAGGGCTCCTAACCGGGGCGGGCGCCGGTTCGCAGGGGGAACCGGTGCCCGCGGGGGTGTGTTCCGATGAGCGGCCCGGGCGCCAGGGGACGTCCGGGCCGTTCGGCCGAGCACGGTAGGCCGAGCGGCGCAAAAGGCCCGCGCGAATCCCGTTCGAGGGGTTAGGGTTCGCGCTCGTGGATCAAGGAAGCAGAACGGCCGCGAAGGTCGTCGTCGGGATCCTCGGCGGGTTGTACCTGATCGCCGGGCTGGGGCTGACCGCTTTCTCCGCCCTCGTCGTGCTCGGCTTCGACGACGCCGGCGGCTTCAGCGCCACCAGGACCGTGCTGTACGCCGCCGCCGGGTTCGCGATCTGGGTCCTGCTGACCGGGATCGGCGCCATCGTCGTCGCGCTGGAGGCCGAAGAAGCGAGCACCGCCTGGCTCGGGGGCCTCGGCGTGCTCGCGCTCGGCGTCGTCGTCCTCGGCGCGTACGCCGTGTGGTTCTTCACCAAGCCATAGCCCAAAGAAAAAGCCCGGCCCGCCGAAGCGGACCGGGCTTTCCCTGCGTGGATCAGAAGTCCATGCCACCCATGCCACCGGACGGGTCGGCGGGAGCGGCCGAAGCCTTCTCCGGCTTGTCCGCCACGACGGCCTCGGTGGTCAGGAACAGCGCCGCGATGGACGCGGCGTTCTGCAGCGCGGAGCGGGTGACCTTCGTCGGGTCCGGCACGCCGGCGGCGAGCAGGTCCTCGTAGACACCCGTGGCGGCGTTCAGGCCGTGACCCTGCGGCAGGCCCTTGACCTTCTCCACCACGACGCCGCCCTCGAGGCCGGCGTTGATCGCGATCTGCTTGAGCGGGGCCTCGACGGCCACCTTGACGATGTTGGCACCAGTGGCCTCGTCGCCCTCGAGCTTCAGGCCCGCGAAGGCAGCCTCGGCGGCCTGGATGAGAGCGACGCCACCACCGGCGACGATGCCCTCTTCGACGGCGGCCTTGGCGTTGCGCACCGCGTCCTCGATGCGGTGCTTGCGCTCCTTGAGCTCGACCTCGGTCGCGGCGCCGGCCTTGATGACGGCCACGCCGCCGGCCAGCTTCGCGAGCCGCTCCTGCAGCTTCTCGCGGTCGTAGTCCGAGTCCGAGTTGTCGATCTCGGCGCGGATCTGGTTGACGCGACCCTGGATCTGGTCGGCGTCGCCCGCACCCTCGACGATGGTCGTCTCGTCCTTGGTGATGACGGCCTTGCGGGCCTTGCCCAGCAGGGACAGGTCCGCGTTCTCCAGCTTGAGGCCGACGTCCTCGGAGATGACCTGGCCACCGGTCAGGATCGCGATGTCCTGCAGGATCGCCTTGCGGCGGTCACCGAAGCCCGGCGCCTTGACGGCGACGGACTTGAAGGTGCCGCGCATCTTGTTGACGATGAGGGTGGCCAGGGCCTCGCCCTCGACGTCCTCGGCGATGATCAGCAGCGGCTTGCCGGACTGGATGACCTTCTCCAGCAGCGGCAGGACGTCCTTGACGGTGGAGATCTTGGAGCCGAAGAGCAGGACGTAGGGGTCCTCCAGCTCGGCTTCCTGACGCTCCGGGTCGGTGACGAAGTAACCCGAGATGTAGCCCTTGTCGAAGCGCATGCCCTCGGTGAGCTCGAGCTCGAGGCCGAAGGTGTTGCTCTCCTCGACGGTGACGACGCCTTCCTTGCCGACCTTGTCCAGCGCCTCGGCGATCAGCTCGCCGATGGTGCGGTCAGCGGCCGAGATCGAGGCGGTAGCAGCGATCTGCTCCTTGGTCTCGATCTGGACGGCGGCCTTGTGGAGCTGCTCGGTGATGGCCTCGACGGCCGCCTCGATGCCGCGCTTCAGGCTGATCGGGTCGGCTCCGGCCGCGACGTTGCGCAGGCCTTCCTTGACCAGGGCCTGGGCGAGCACGGTGGCGGTGGTGGTGCCGTCACCCGCGACGTCGTCGGTCTTCTTGGCAACTTCCTTGACGAGCTCGGCCCCGATCTTCTCCCACGGGTCTTCGAGCTCGATCTCCTTGGCGATGGAGACGCCGTCATTGGTGATGGTCGGCGCGCCCCACTTCTTTTCGAGCACGACGTTCCGGCCCCGCGGGCCGAGGGTCACCTTGACGGCTTCGGCGAGGATGTTCAAGCCACGCTCGAGACCGCGGCGGGCGTCCTCGTCGAACGCGATCAGTTTGGCCATTGCGGTGTGGTCCTCCGGTATTGGGCGCCACCGCCGCGCTGTGTTGCTTGCAGCGGCGGCAGCAGGACTCTTTCCTCGGCCAGGCTCGGTGCCCGCGACGGACGACTGGACCCGGGTGGGGGCCAGCCTCACCGTCCCGACCTTCAAGCACGCGGCCGGTGGCCGCGCACTTGGCACTCAACGGCGTCGAGTGCCAAGTCCGTGTTTAGCACTCTGCGGGGGAGAGTGCAAGAAGGCCAGCTCAGCGCGGCACGATCTCGCGACCCTCACGGAGTAGTGAACGAGGCCCGGACTCGGCCAGGCGGGTCAGTTGCCCGGCTTGATGGAGATCGACGTCGGCGGGGCGTTCAGCGAGGACGTCGGGGTGGTCTCCGAGTTTCCCGGGCCGACCGGGATGTTCGGGGCCGTCGTCTGGCCGCCACCCCCGCTGCCGCTGTCGCTGAACAGGAAGATCGCGCCCACGATCAGGCCGGCCACCACGACCAGGCCCAGGGCGAGGAAGATCCACTTCTTTCCACCGCCGCTCGTCGGCTGGTGGAACGCGCCCGCGCCGCCCGCGGGCATCGGGGGGCGCAGCCGCATCGGGTCCTGGCCGTAGCCCTGCGGGGGCATCCCCGGCTGCTGCGGGTAGCCGTACCCCGGGGGCGGCCCCTGTGGCATCCCTTGGGGCGGGCCCTGCTGGGGATAGCCGTAGCCGGGCGGCGGCCCCTGCGGTGGCATGCCCTGCGGCGGCATCCCCTGGGGCGGCCCCTGCGGTCCCGGCTGCTGGCCGTAGCCCGGCTGCTGTCCTCCGTACGGCTGCACGGGGGCCCCCTCTCCCTGCGGTGCGCTGTTCTGGTGCGGCCCCTGTTGTACCTGACCGGAGCGCTGCGGCGCGGGGATTCCACCCGAATTGGAGCCGGCAGGCCCCGGTGGGGTGTCGGACGCCGCCTGGGGGCCGAGCGCGCGGCGGGCGGCCGCGATCAGCTCGACGCAGCTGGGGTAGCGGTCGGCCGGGTTCTTGGCCATGCCGCGGCGGATGACCTCGTCGATCGCCGGCGGCAGCGCGACGGCGCGGGAGATCGCCGGCGGATCACCGTTGAGGTGGCCCTTGATCACCGTCGGCACGTCGCCTTTGAACGGCGGGCTCCCCGTCAAGCACGCGTACAGCACACAGGTCAGCGCGTACTGGTCCGTGCGCCCGTCCAGCGGCTCGCCGCGCAGGTGCTCGGGCGCCGCGTACGTCGGCGAGCCGAGGAAGTCGCCGCCGCGCGTCCGGTGTCCCGTCGCGCCGCGGCGCGTCAGCCCGAAGTCGGCGACGTACACGTGCTCGCGCGAGGTCTCCTTCTTCGTCACGAGCACGTTGGCCGGCTTGACGTCGAGGTGGACCAGACCACGGTTGTGCAGGGTGTCGAGGGCGTCCGCGACCTGGTCGAGCATCGTCAGGGTGCGCGCGGGCGCGATGGGACCGCCCGCGATCAGGTCGGCGAGATCACCGCCGTCGACCATGCGCATGGCGATGTAGAGCATGCCGTCGAGCTCGCCGAAGTCGTACAGCGGCACGACGTTGGCGTGGTCGATCGCGGACGTGTTGCGCGCCTCGTCGACGAACCGTTCGCGGAACTCGGCGTCGGTCCCGAGGTGGTCACCGATGACCTTGAGCGCCACCTTCCGGCCCAGCCGCACGTCGGTGGCCTTGTAGGTCACGCTCATGCCGCCCTTGCCGAGCACGCCGTCGATGCGGTAGTTGCCCAGCCGGCGACCGGTGAGGTCCCCCGACACATCGCCTGTCACGCCCGGCAGCCTAACGTCCCTGGTTCGGAGCCTGCCGGGGGTTCGCCAATCGGGTGATGCGCGTCGTTACGAGACCTTCCGCACCTCGGCAGCCTGGCTCCGCCCGTCACGCCCGGACTGGACCTCGAACTCGACGCGATCGCCTTCGTCCAAAGTGCGGAATCCGTCGGCCTGAATGGCCGAATAGTGGACGAACACGTCCGGCCCCTCGGTGGATTCGATGAACCCGTAGCCCTTTTCCGAGTTGAACCATTTGACGGTGCCGACAGCCACGGCGCCCTCCCTCAGCACAAAGGATCCGCTGGCCCGAGCGGATGCCAGCGGCGGAAGTGCCAATCACGCTACCGGAATTATTCCCCTCGGCAATGGGCAATTCGTCCGAAGATCACACGCGGGAAAGGCGGCTGTTGCGCGCTTGCACGAGCACCGTCCCGGGACCCGCGAAGTCGACCGCGAGCCCTTCACCCGTGCGCAGCGACTGCGGCCCGCCGGGGTCGAGCGCCCGCAACCGGCACTGCACGGTGTCGGGGTAGGCCAGCAGGTAGTCCGGCCGGACGGTGACCAGCTCGCCCTTGCCCAGCTCGAACGCGTCGACCGGGCCGGGCGCGGCCAGCACGAGGGGCCCGGTCCCGCTGTAGTGCTCGAGGAACCCGGAGTCGGCGCCGAAGAGCTGCTGCAGCGGCACCCAGTTCGGGTCGTGCCGGACCGACGACGGCCGCACCAGCACGGCCTCGCGGTGCACCGACCAGCCGGTGCCGCCGCCCAGGTCGAGCGGGTAGACGTCGCCGGGGCGCAGCGGCGCGAAGTCGATCCAGCCGCCGTCCGAAGGCGCGGTGTAGACGACCGCCGTGGACTTGCCCGCGCGGACGCCGCCGCGGCCCGCCGGCGCCTCGGTGACGCCGAAGCGGCTGGCGAGCAGCGTCTCCGGCGCGGCCTGCACGGACTCGCCCGGGTCGAGCAGGACGCGGGCGACGCCGAAACCGGGCGTGTGCCGGGTCTGGACGCGCATCAGCGGGACGGGACGTGCGAGACGATCCAGCTGACCAGCGCGGACGGGTTGCGCGTCTGCGTCATGATCTGACCGGGACCGACGAAGTCGAACACGAGACCCTCGCCGCTCTTCATGGACTGGATGATGCCCGTCGCGACCTTCCGGATCTGGTACTGCACGGTGTCGGCGTACGCGACGACGTGCCCGGTGTCGACGGTGACCATCTCGCCCTGCTGCAGGGTGATGGTCTCGACCGCGCCGTAGCAGGCGACGAGCAGCTGGCCCTGGCCGGTGGCGTGCGTCAGGAACCCGCCTTCGCCGCCCATCAGGTTCTTCATCCCGCCCCACTTGGTCTCGGTCTGCACGCCGTGCGACGACGCGAGCCAGCAGCCGCGGGTGACGGCCCAGCCGGTGCGGCCGTCGAGGGGGATCACCTGGATGTCGCCGGGCAGGTTGGCCGCGACGTCGACCCAGCCGCCGTTCTGCGGCGCGGTGAAGGTGGAGATGAAGAAGGACTCGCCGGAGAGGAACGCGCGGCCCAGGCCCTTCATGATCCCGCCCTGCGACTGGGACTGGACCTGCACGCCGTAACTGGTGGCCATCATGGCGCCGGACTCGACCTGGCACGGCTCGCCGGGCGCCAGCATCAGCCGGGCGACGGCGAACGAGGGCTGTTGACGGACTCCGACCTGCATGCGTGCTCCCCTGTGGCGTGCTCTCGAACGACGCAGAGTCTTGCACGCCCCTCCTGGGGGTGGAGGATGGTCCGGTGATCTCCGTCGACGACTACCGCGACCGCGTTGCCGCGCTCCTGGGCACCTCCCCCGCGACCGCCCTGCCCCTCGCCGCCGCGGCCGGCCTCGTGCTGGCCGAGGACGTGCGGGCCGGCGTTTCCCTCCCGCCCTTCGACAACTCGGCGATGGACGGCTACGCGGTCCGCGCCGCCGACGTCTCGCGAGTGCCGGTGACCTTGCCGGTCGCCGACGACATCCCGGCCGGCCGCGTCGACGTCGGGACGCTGGAGCCGGGCACGGCGCACCGGATCATGACCGGCGCTCCGCTGCCGCCCGGCGCGGACGCCGTCGTGATGGTCGAGGACACCGACGGCGGCACCGAGACCGTGACGATCTCCGCCGCGGCCAAGGAGGGCGCGCACATCCGGCACTCCGGCGAAGACGTCCTCGAAGGCACCGTCGCGCTGCACGCCGGGACGGTGCTGGGCCACTCCCAGCTGGGCCTGGCCGCCGCGGTCGGGCTCGCCGAGGTCCTCGTGCACCGGCCGCTGCGGGTGGTGGTCGCCTCGACCGGCACCGAGCTGATCGACGCGCCGGCGCCGCTGCGGCACGGCCAGATCTACGAGTCCAACAGCGTGATGCTCGCCGCCGCGGTCCGCGACCTCGGCTGCGAGGTCGAGGTGGTCCGCAGCGTCGTCGACGACGTCGAGGAGTTCCGCAAGGTCATCGAGCCGAAGCTGGCCGGTGCCGACCTGCTGGTCACCTCCGGCGGGGTCAGCGCGGGCGCGTACGAAGTGGTGAAGGACGCGCTGACCGGGCAGGGCGTCGAGTTCGCGAAGGTCGCGATGCAGCCGGGCGGGCCGCAGGGCTGCGGCCGCTGGCAGGGCGTGCCGGTGGTGACGCTGCCCGGCAACCCCGTGAGCGTCCTCGTGTCGTTCGAGGCGTTCCTGCGCCCGGCGCTGCTGGCGGCGATGGGCCACACCGACGTCTCGCGCCGGCGGGTGCGGGCCCGGCTGACCGAGGCGATGTCCTCCCCGGGCGGGCGCCGCCAGTACCGCCGGGGCGTGTTCACGCCGTCCGACCGGGAGGTCACCGGGATCGTCGGACCGCGCGGCGGGCCGGGCTCGCACCTGCTGGCCGCGTTCACGCAGGCCAACTGCCTGATCGTGCTGCCGGAGGACGTCACGTCGGCAGCGGTTGGCGACGAGGTGGACGTCCTGCTGCTCTGACCGGGAAGTCGCGCAGCTTCCGGTACGGCGCGAGCAGTGGGAGCGCCGCGATCAGCAGCACAGCGGCGACCCAGAGCGTCTCGCGGACGCCGATCGCCTCGCCCAGCGCGCCGCCGAGCACCCCGGCCAGCGGGATCGTGCCGTAGGCGACGAGGGAGGCGCTCGAGGTGATCCGCCCGAACAGCTCGGGTGGGCAGTAGCGCTGCCGGAACGTCGCGGTCAGCACGTTCGAAGCGACGACACCCGCGCAGACGCCGAAGTCGGCGAGCACGAACAGCACCAGGCCGCCACCCGGGCCGGCGAGCGGGCCGAGCAGCATCATCGGGGCCGCGAAGGCCTCGCAGAGCAGGAACGCCCGCGCGGCGCCGAAGCGCGCGCCGAGCCGGCCGGCCAGCGCCGCGCCGACCACCCCGCCCACCGCGGCCAGCGCCAGGACCAGGCCGACGAGGCCGGGCCCGGCGCCGAGCGTGCGGGACAGGAAGACGATCTGGATCGAGGTGTACCCGGTCAGCGCGAGGTTCGAGGCGGCGGCGAACGCCATCATCGACCGCAGGTAGCGGTCCCCGGCGACGAACCGCAGCCCTTCGGCGATCTGGCTGCGCAACGGCGTGCGCGCGGGCGGGACGACGGCCTCGCGCACCCGGATCGCTCCGACGCACAGCACGGAGATCCCGAAGCTGACCGCGTCCGCGAGGATTCCGCTGACCGGGCCGAACGCCTGCGCCAGCAGCCCGGCCAGGCCCGGCCCGGCGACCTGCGTCGCGGACTCGCTGCCCTGGATCTTGGCGTTGGCGCCCAGGAGTTCGTCCTGGCCCACCAGCGCGGGGAGGTACGCGCGGTAGGCGAGACTGAAGAAGACCTTGGCGGTGCCGCCGAGCAGGGCCGCGCCCAGCAGGTACGGCATGGTCAGCGCGCCGAAGGCCGCCGCCACCGGGACGCTGCCGAACACCGCCATCGACACCGTGTTGCAGACCAGCATCACCGGCCGCTTCGGCAGCCGGTCGACCCACGCGCCGGCGGGCAGCCCGACCACCAGCCACGGCAGCCACGCGACCGCGGTCAGCACACCGACCTCGAAGGTGCTTGCCTGCAGCGTGAGTACCGCGACCAGCGGCAACGCCGTGCTCGCGACCATGCTGCCGAGCATGCTCGTGGTCTCGCCGGCCCAGAGCAGCCGGAAGTCCCTGTTCCCCCAGAGCCCCTTCACGGCTTGCCCAGCGAAGCCCGCGCGGCGAAGAAGACCGGACGGCGTTCGACCCCGTCGCCGGGTTCGGTGCGGTTCTCGAACTCGGCCAGCAGCAGGAGGACCCGCTCGTTCAGCTCTTCGAGCTCGGCGGCGGACAGGCGCATCCAGGTGTCCGTGCTGAACGCCACGCCACGCCACTCCGGCGGGTAGGTGTCACGGGTCGCGATCCACTCGCGCGCGACCGCCATCTGGTGGTCGAGGGTCAGCACCTCGGCGGCCTCGGCGATCGGGTCGTCGGGGAAGTCCGCGGATGCCCACCGGAGGGTCTTCGCGGACCGCTTCCACCAGCGTTCTCGCTGGTCACGAGCCAGTTCGGGGGCCTCCTCGACCAGCTTGGCCGCGGCCAGCACCTTCATGTGGTGGCTGATGTTGCCGACCGCCTGGTCGGTCTTGCCCGCCAGGATCGACGCCGTGGCCGGGCCGTCCAGGTGGAGCAGCTCCATCAACCGCCGCCGCAGCGGGTGCGACACCGCCGCCAGCACCTTGGAATCCCGGATGTCCCGGACCTCGTCGCTCATGACGCACAAGAGTAGTTGTACAAGACTTCTTGTGCAATGGCTCTTGTACGTCTTCTCGCGTAAGCTCCCGCCATGGGTTTCGTCGCATGGGTGATCTTCGGCGCGATCGTCGGCTGGGCCGCGAACCTCGTCGTCGGCGGCCGCGACCGGCGCCGGCAGGGTTGCCTGGTCAGCGTGGTCGTGGGCGTGATCGGCGCGGCGCTCGGCGGGCTGGTCTACCGGCTCGCGACCGGCCAGGCGAAGACGTTCGACTTCGACTTCCCCAGCTTCGGCGTGGCCGTCCTCGGCGCCGTCGTGCTGCTGGCGATCCTGCGGCTCGTGAGCGGTCTCGGCCGTCGACCGGGCGACCGTTCGTAACTTTTGCCGGACGAATCGTCATCCATGCCCGTTTCGGGAGCTAAAATGCTGCCTCACGCGCATCGCCCGGTGGCCGGGTGCCTGCGCCGTCGGGGGGCGGAGGCACCCGGCCGCGTTTCTTCGCCTCGATGACGACGTCGACGGCGTGCTCCGGGTCCACCAGCCGCGGCATCGGCACCTCTTCGATCTCCCGGCACCACGCACCCAGCAGCTCGTCCAGGCGAGCCTCGGCGGGATCGCGGTGCTCGGTCATCGGTCCCCTCACAAGGTCTCGTGGCAGCGCCCCGAACGGCGTCGACTACTCGGTGTTGTCGCCGGATTCGACTTTGCGTTACCGGGATGTGGCCGCTCCCACCCGCGCCGGGGACACCCTCACGAGGGAGCCGACCAGGGGCGCGCGCCGACCCTCACCTGGGGCAGCGGTAGCGTGGTGGCGCCCGTACGCGGCCGCCGGACCCCGGCGGCGACGCCTCCTTCCGACACGAAACCAGGGGACCCGACCATGAGCGGCACCCGGCCGGAGCCCGGCGCCAACCCCGTCGCCCACGCCCTCCAGCTCGCCCGCGAAACGCTGCCGCCGATGCACCCCGCCGGCCGCCCGTTCGTGGCCGGCGGCGCCGTCGCGACGCTGCTCGCCCGCCGGTTCTCCAAGCGCCTCGGCGTCCTGGGCGCCCTGACGACCGTGGCGATGGCCGCGTTCTTCCGCGAGCCGAAGCGGGTCCCGCCGCCGCGTGACGGCGTCGCGCTGGCCTCGGCCGACGGCATCGTGTCGCTGATCGAGGAAGCCGTCCCGCCCGCCGAGCTCGGCCTGCCCGCCGAGCCGCGGATGCGCGTGTCGGTGTTCCTCTCGGTGTTCGACGTGCACGTCCAGCGCGTGCCGGCGAACGGCGTGATCGAGCGCGTCGCCTACCGCCCGGGCAAGTTCCTCTCCGCCGACCTGGACAAGGCCAGCGACGACAACGAACGCAACTCCGTGCTGATGCGCACCGAAGACGGCCACGAGCTCGTCGTCGTGCAGATCGCCGGGCTGGTCGCGCGCCGCATCCTCTGCGAGATCCGCGAGGGCGACAAGGTCGGCGCCGCCTCGACCTACGGCATCATCCGCTTCGGCTCGCGGGTCGACCTCTACCTGCCGCCGGGCTCGACGGTGCTGGTCAGCAAGGGCCAGCGCACGGTCGGCGGCGAGACCGTGATCGCCGAACTCCCTGCCGCGCCTGCGAAAGGCTGATCGATGGTCCGCGTGACCACCCCCGGCGTCCGGCTGCTCCCGAACGCCATCACCGTCCTCGCGCTGTGCGCGGGCCTGTCGGCCGTGCAGTTCGCGCTGACCAAGAACTACGCGATGGCGATCGCCTCGATCGGCATCGCGGCGGTGCTCGACAGCCTGGACGGCCGGATCGCCCGCCTGCTCGACGCGACGTCGAAGATGGGTGCGGAGCTGGACTCGCTGTCCGACGGCATCTCGTTCGGCGTGGCGCCGGCCCTGGTGATCTACGTGTGGCAGACCGGCGCGGACCGGATCGGCTGGGTGGCGTCGCTGATCTTCGCCGTCTGCATGATCCTGCGGCTGGCCCGGTTCAACACGCTGCTCGACGACACCGAGCAGCCGGCGTACGCGGGCGAGTTCTTCGTCGGCGTCCCGGCGCCCGCGGGTGGCCTGCTGGCGATGCTGCCGCTGGTGGCGTGGCTGCAGTGGGGTGCCGGCTGGTGGTCGTCGCAGTGGGTCGTGTGGGCGTGGACAGTCGCCATCGCGGCGCTGCTGATCAGCCGCATCCCGACGCTCTCGCTGAAGACGGTCAAGGCGCCGGCCAAGGCGATCGCACCGCTGCTGCTCGGCGTCGCCCTGCTGGCCGCGGCGATCATCCAGTTCCCGCTGGTCGCGCTGATCGCGGCGATGATCCTGTACCTGGCGCACATCCCGTACTCGGTCTACCGGCACCGCTGGCTGGCCGCGCACCCCGAGGCCTGGACGGTCCCGCCGCGCGAGCGCCGCGCGATCCGCCGGGCCTCCCCGCGCCGCCTGGGCCTGCGACGTCCGCTGCGCCGCCGGGTGGCGGGCGCGGCAATGCGCGCGGTCCGCCTGCCGCGCACCGGCGAGACGGTCCGCACCCCCCGCGCCAGCGAAAACGGCCAAGGCCCGCGGCGCCGCTCGTGGCGCCAGATCGGCCTCCGCCGCAAGTAAGGCCGTGATGCCCCTCCAATCACGGGCGATGCCCCTCCAATCACACGTGATGCCCCTCCAATCACGCGAGTTCCGTCCCCAATCACGCGAGATCGTTCCCCAATCACGCGAGTCCCGGCCCCTGATGACGTGAGCCGACCCTCTGGGTACGCGAGTTCGCCGTTCCGGTACGGCGATCACCCGTGATCCGAGAGGCATCACCCGTGATCAGCCGGGCATCACGTGTGATCGAGGGGGCATCACCGGTGATCGGAGGGTCGACACGCGTGATTGAAGAGACGACACGGCTTCCTCCTCCTGCGGGGCCGCCGGATCGCTAGGGTGAACGGCGTGAGCCACCCGCAGATCACGCTGACCGTCCGGCACACGCCGTCCGCGCTGGACACCCGCCGCGGCGTCGTCCGGCTGCACCCCGAGGTCCTCGACGCGCTCGGCCTGCGGGCCTGGGACGCCGTGCACCTCACCGGTGCCCGGGTCAGCGCCGCCCTCGCCGCGCCCACCGACGAGGCCGACGTGCCCGGCATCGTCCTCACCGACGACGTCACCATGTCGAACCTCGGCGTCACCGAAGGCGCCGAGATCGTGGTCGCGCCGGCCGATGTCTCCGCGGCGAAGACGGTCACCGTCGCCGGGTCGCGGCTGGCCAGCGTCTCGGTCAGCCCGCACATGCTGCGGCTCGCCCTGATCGGCAAGGTCCTGACCGTCGGCGACGCCGTTTCGCTGTTGCCGCAGGACCTCGCGCCGACGCCGGGGTCCGACCCCGCCGGCCTGCGCGGCCAGCTGTCCCGGGCGATCGGCGCGACCTGGACGAACGAGCTGCTCACCGTCACCGCGACCGAGCCGGCCGGCACCGTCGCGGTCGGACCGTCCACTGTGGTCGTCTGGCGCGACGGCGCGCGGCCGGCGCCCGAGCCGGCCGCGCCCCGGGCGGCGACCGCGCTCGTCCGCACCTCCGCCGTCACCGCGGCCGAGGAGTGGATCGACGCGGAGATCGTCGAAGACGAGGTGGTGGTGGTCGAGGAGGCCGTCGAACCGGCCGTGCCGCTGGCCGACCTCATCGGCACGGAAGCGACCGCGCGCAAGCTCGCCGAGTGGTTCGACCTGGCGTTCCACCGGCCCGAACTGCTCGCCCGGCTGGGTGCGCCCGCCCACCTCGGCGTCCTGCTGTCCGGCCCCGAGGGGGTCGGCAAGGCGACGCTCGTCCGCTCGGTCGCGAACGAATCCGACATCCGCGTGGTGCCGGTGGCCGCGCCGAACCTCGCGGTGCTGGACCCGAACGTCGCGGTCGCGCGCCTGCGCGAGGCGATCCGCAAGGCCGAGGGCCCCACGGTGCTGCTGCTCACCGACGTCGACGCGCTGCTGCCCGCGGCCACGCCGCCGCCGGTCGCCACTGTCGTGCTGGAGGAGCTGCGGACGGCGCTGCGGCGCGAGCGCTTCGCCGTCGTCGCGACGACGGCCCGCGCGGAGTCCGCCGACCCGCGGCTGCGCGCCGCCGACCTGCTGGACCGCGAGCTCGGCCTCGCGCTGCCGGACGCGAAGACGCGCCGCGAGCTGCTGAACGTGCTCCTCCGCGACGTCCCGCTCGACACGGGCATCGACTGCGGCGTCCTGGCCGAACGGACGCCGGGGTTCGTCGCCGCGGACCTGATCGCGCTGCGGCGGGACGCGGCGCTGCGAGCGGCGTTGCGCCAGCGCGACGCAGATGAACCGAGGATCTCGCAGCAGGATCTCCTGGACGCGCTGGCCACCGTCCGCCCGGTGTCGATGTCCACTTCGGACAACCTGGCCACCGGCGGCCTGACCCTGGACGACGTCGGGAACATGGTCGACGTCAAGCAGTCGCTCACCGAAGCGGTGCTGTGGCCGCTGCGGTACCCGGACTCGTTCGCGCGTCTCGGCGTCGAACCCCCGCGCGGCGTGCTGCTGTACGGCCCGCCCGGCGGCGGCAAGACGTTCCTCGTGCGCGCGCTGGCCGGCACCGGCGCCCTGAACGTCTTCGCGGTCAAGGGCGCCGAGCTGATGGACAAGTGGGTCGGCGAGTCCGAACGCGCGGTGCGGGAGCTGTTCCGCCGGGCCGCCGAGGCCGCGCCGTCGCTGATCTTCCTGGACGAGATCGACGCGCTGGCCCCGCGCCGCGGCCAGTCGTCGGACTCCGGCGTCGCCGATCGCGTGGTCGCGGCGCTGCTGACCGAGCTCGACGGCGTCGAGCCGATGCGCGAGGTCGTCGTCCTGGGCGCGACGAACCGGCCGGAGCTGGTCGACCCGGCGTTGCTGCGGCCGGGCCGGCTGGAGCGCCGCGTCTACGTGCCGCCGCCGGACGCCGAAGCCCGCGCGGCGATCCTCGTGGCCAGCTCGAAGAACACGCCGCTGGGTTCCGATGTGGACCTCGCCGAGGTCGCGTCCACTCTGGACGGTTACTCGGCCGCCGACTGCGCGGCGCTCATCCGCGAGGCGGCGCTGACGGCGATGCGCGAGTCCCTGGAGGCCCGCGAAGTCACCGCGGCGCACCTGGACGCGGCGCGCAAGACGGTCCGGCCGAGCCTCGACCCGGCCCAGCTCGCGACGCTGGAGGCCTACGCTCACGCCCAGGCCGGCGACTGACCCACTTCGCGCAGCAAAGCCGCACTTTCACGTGAAAGTGCGGCTTTGCGCTGCAAAGTGAGGGTCAGCTGCCCTTGTGGCCCGACTCGTAGTTGTTCGTCACGATGACGATCACGCCCGGCGTCGCGTCCTGTATCCCGGCGAAGCGGGGCTCGGCCTTGAAGCCGAACTCCTGGGCGAGCTGCTTGGCCGCCGCTTCCTCGTCGGTGCCCGGGCGGTAGTACGCCGTGGTCGCCGGGATGACGCCCTGCGAATAGTTGCTGACCTCGGTGACGTTCCAGCCCGCGCCGGTGAAGTCGTCTTTGGCGCGCGCGGCGAGGCCCTTGATCGTCGAGTTGTTGAACACCCGGACGGTGACCCACTTGTTCGACGCCTGCTGGTCACCCGGCTGACCCTGGCCCGGCTGGCCCGGCTGCCCCGGTTGACCTGACGTCGGCTGGCCCGGCGTCGGCGAGGTCGACGGCGGCGCGGGCGACGTCGGGTTCGTCGACGTGGAGCTCGGCGGCGGAGAAGACGGCGAGGTCGGCGGCGACGCACTGCCGGACGTGCCCGGCGGGGTGGTCGTGCCGCTCGGCCCGGCTTCGTTCGACCCGCCGCCGCTCAGCGCGGAGACGCCGCCGATCACCGCCGCGATGATGGCCACCCCGATCAGGGCGACGCCCGCGGCCTTCATCGGCCGGGACATTCCCGAAAACACGCTCATTTCAGCTCGATCCCCAGTCGCCGGGCACCACGTTTGCGCTGACGGGCGGCACGCGTCTTCTGCAGCCGCCTCACCAGCATCGGGTCGGCTTCGATCGCCTCCGGCTTCTCCAGCAGCTTGTTCAGCAGCTGGTAGTAGCGCGTCGCGGACAAGTCGAAGCGTTCGCGGATGGCGTTCTCCTTCGCCCCGGCGTGTCGCCACCACTGGCGCTCGAAGGCGAGGATTTCGACCTCGCGTTCGGTCAGGCCGGGCACGGGCTTCGGCGGCGACGGCTGCGGCTCAGCCATCGACTCCGCGGCGTCCATCCGGGTCCCTCTCAATCGGGGTTCTGGCGAATCGGATCAAGCTCTTCCGCGGGCGTCATTGAACCACGGAAGCGCACGCCGACGTGGGCATCCGCTTCGGCGCGTCACGGTCTGATGCAGGTCTACCAGAGGGGTCCGACTAAAATGTGCCGCCGTGACCATCCACCCCATCGTGATCGCCGGCGAACCCGTGCTGCACCAGCCGACTCGGGAGATCACCGAGTTCGACGAGAAGCTGCGCACGCTCACCGACGACATGTTCGAGACGATGTACGCCGCCGAGGGCGTCGGCCTCGCGGCCAACCAGATCGGCCTCGACCTGCGGGTGTTCGTGTACGACTGCCCGGACGACGAAGGCGTGCGCCACAAGGGCCTGGTCGTGAACCCGAAGCTCGAGACGTCGGAGATCCCGGAGACCATGCCGGACCCGGACGACGACTGGGAGGGCTGCCTGTCGGCGCCCGGCGAGTCGTACCCGACGGGCCGCGCGAAGTGGGCGAAGGTGACCGGCTTCGATCTTGACGGCAACCCGATCGAGGTCGAGGGCACCGGCTACTTCGCGCGGTGCCTGCAGCACGAGACCGACCACCTGGACGGGTACATCTACCTCGACCGCCTGGTCGGCCGCCACGCGCGCGCGGCGAAGAAGATGCTGAAGTCCAACAAGTGGGGCGTCCCCGGCCTGTCGTGGCTGCCCCCGAAGACCCCCGAGGACGACGGCGCCGTCATCTGATCTCGGAAGTCCGTGAATGTCGCATTGAGGGACTTGAAGTCCCTCAATGCGACATTCACGGCTTTGAGCGGTGGGTCAGCAGCCGAGGAAGTGGCAGCGGACCACCCGCGGCGTCTCCAGGACCGAGCCCGCCTTGACGTCCCAAGCCAGCCGGACGTACTGCGCGTGCGTCCAGGCCAGCGGCGTCGCCGAGTTGTTCGGCGTCCCGGCCGGGAAGCCGGTCTGCCCCGACGGCGGGTTCTCGTCCCACACCTGCTCCGGCATGGTCTCCGCCGAGCTGCTCACCCGGCCGAGGTCACGCAGCCGCCGCGCGGCCGACGCCGGGTCGCCGAGCGTCAGCTCGTACTCGCCGCGCTCACCGGCGAGCAGCGGCCACAGCCGCCCGAACGTCGTGCGGCTCTCGGCCGGGAACGTGTAGTCCCACGGCGAGCCGTCGGCCTGCTCGCCGTAGCCGTCCTTGGTGTACCGGTGCCAGAACTGGCCGGTCGGCGTGGTGAACGCGATGTCCTTGTCCGTCACGCGCACGCTGTTGCGGATCACCGGGTCGTCGGCGCGGTAGATGCCGAGCCGGACCAGGTCGAGGAAGCCCGCGTCGGTGACCGCGCGCTGGTCCATCGTGACGCTCGAGTTGCCGAGGTTGTACGTCGTCGGAGCGTTGGCGTTCGCGTCCTTCGTGAGCCGGACGAAGTACGGGTCCTTCGACAGCGGCCCGTTCGTGGTGATCGTCTGCTTGGGCAGGTCGGCCTTGAACTTGTCGGCCGCCGCGAGGTAGCGGGCGGCGTCGGCCGGAGCTCCGTTGTGCGAAGCCAGGTCCGCGGCGCAGACGAGCCCGGCGATCACCGAGGCGATGGTCGACGGGGACCAGCCGTCCTGCTCCTCCCAGCGCTCCTGCTGGGTGTACGGCGCAGGCTGCCCGCCCGGGCCGGTGTAGCCGAGGATGAAGTCGGCGGCCTTGCGGACGCCGGGCCACAGGTCGTTCCGCCCGAGCTGCTGGGCCAGCACGATCGGGAAGGCGGTCTCGTCGAGCTGGATCGACGTCCAGTACGGCACGCCGTCGACCCGGCTGTTCTGCGGCATGTGCCCGTCGGCCTGCTGCTGCGTGCCGAACATGTACGAGACCGAGCGGTTCGCGGCGGCCTTGTCGCCGCCGGCGGCCAGACCGGTCGCGATCTGGTAGAGGTCGCGCGGCCAGACCAGGTGGTAGGTGCCGGACGGCGACCACTCCGGGTCGTTGTTCCCGAACCGCCACGGCATGCTCGGCGACGCGATGAACGCGCCCGGGTGGTGCTTGTCCTCGCTCGCGGCGAGCGTCAGCATCGACGCCTTGTAGAGGTCGCGCTCGGCGTCGGTCTTCAGCGACGACGGCGGCTTGCTGATCCCGCGCAGGTACTGCTCCCAGCCGCGGTCGTACGCGCGCGTGATGTCACGGACGCCGCGTCGCTGCGACGCCTGCGCGCTGCCGAGCGCGTCGGCGGCCTTCGCGCCCATGCCGAGGGCGAGGGTGACGTGCCGGTTCCGGACGCCGTCGGCGCTCGTCTGCCCGGTCAGCAGGACGTTGCCCTTCGCGGCGGAGTCGTACGTCGTGAGCTTGAAGGTCTGGGTGAGCTGCGTGTTCCCGTCGGACGCGCCCGCGTAGCCGACGCTGGTCTTCGTGAAAGCCGGCTTCGCGGTCAACGCGGCGGCGTTCGTGGCGTCCTGCGCGGTGACGGCGTCGCCCTTCCGCGCGGCCGAGTCGTCGGAACCGTCGTTGGTCAGGTCCGGATCGGCGACCGCGTAGAGCTGGTACGGCCGTCCGGTGAGCGACTGGAAGTCGACGTCCACCAGCACCGTCGTGGCGGCCGGGTCGGTGACGTACGTCTTGCGCAGGCGCCAGCGGTGCTGGTCGTCGGTGATGGTCTGCTCGTAAACCAAACTGTCGTCGTCGGTGCGCCGCACCTGCTGGGACTTGGCCGTGTAGTCGGCGACGGCGAAGCTGCGGCCGTCCGTGACGACGAAGTTCATCGACCGGACGCTGGGCGTCGACAGGTCCGGGTAGTAGACCTCGGACATCTGGCCACCCTGGAGGGTGAACCAGACGTTGCTCGACCGGTCGTGCGCGGTGCCGAAACCGGTCTTGTTCGCGGGCAGCCAGCCGGGATGGGCGCCCGGGGCGCCGGGAGCCTCTCCCGCGGCTGCCGCGATCCCCGGGATCAGGCCGGTGACCAGCAGCCCGGCGAGGGCGCCGAACATGAGTTTTCGCATATCAACCCCACAGAAGTCACTTCTGCACCGTTACAGAAGCGCCTGGAAGTCTCTCGCCGATCCTTCACCGGCGCATGGTCCGATCCGGTGAACCACCGACCGTCACTGGTCCGGTCACGGCGCCGGTTCACCAGCAGCGAACGGACTTCCCGCTCGACCGGGCGCACACTTGTAGTACCTGCAACGGTGTAATCGAGGTGCCCTCATGGATGACGCGATGGACGCCTACTCGCGCGCCGTCAGCACGGTCGCCAAGACCGTCACCCCGCACGTCGCCGGGGTGCAGCTCGCGCGCGGCAGCGGCTCGGCGGTCGTCTTCGCCGACGACGGCCACCTGCTCACCAACGCCCACGTCGTGGACGGCAACCGAAAAGGCGTCGCGACCTTCGCCGACGGCAGCGAGGTGCCCTTCGACGTCGTCGGGGCCGATCCGCTGTCCGATCTCGCCGTGCTGCGGGCGCGGGGTGAGACACCGTCCGCCGCCCGGCTGGGCGATGCCGACCAGCTCGTCGTCGGGCAGCTCGTCGTGGCCGTCGGGAGCCCGCTCGGCTTCTCCGGCACCGTCACCGCCGGCGTCGTCAGCGCGCTCGGGCGGGCGCTCCCGGTGCGGCAGGGCCGGGCCACCCGCGTGATCGAGGACGTCATCCAGACCGACGCCGCGCTCAACCCCGGCAACTCCGGCGGCGCGCTCGCGGACTCCGCCGGCCGCGTCGTCGGGATCAACACCGCGGTCGCCGGCTTCGGGCTCGGGCTCGCCGTGCCGATCAACACGACCACCCGGCGGATCATCGACACGCTCGTCGTCGAGGGCCGGGTGCGGCGCGCGTACCTCGGCGTCGTCGGTGTGCCCGCGCCGCTGCCGGACGACGTCGCCGGGCGCACCGGCCAGAGCGCCGGGCTGCGGGTGCACGAAGTCGTCTCCGGCGGCCCCGCGGACCGGGCGGGTCTCAAGGCCGGCGACCTCGTGCTGACCGTCGGGCGCACCCGGGTGTCGGACGCGCAGGGGATCCAGCGGCAGCTGTTCGCGGAAGTGATCGGCACCGCACTGCCGATCACCGTGCTGCGCAACGGAGCCATGGTCGACGTCTACGCGACCCCGGCCGAACTGGTCGGGTGAGGTGAGCGGGCTTGAGTATGTCGCCCCGGCGTGGCATGGTCGGTGGCACAACACCAACGCGGGAGCTCGCGCCATGGCGGGCTGAGAGGGTGACTTGCGTTTCGCAGGCGTCACCGACCGCATGAACCTGACCGGGTAATGCCGGCGTAGGGAGTGAAAGTCGTTGACCACGCTCGAGAACAAGCACGTCTCCGTCACGACCGGCCCGATCACGGGCTCGCACAAGGTGTACCACCAGACCGAATCGGGACTCCGCGTTCCGGCGCGCAGGATCGACCTCTCCAACGGCGAACACTTCGACGTCTACGACACGTCGGGCCCGTACACGGACCCGGAAGCCGAGATCGACGTCCACAGTGGACTCCACCGGCTGCGGGCCGGCTGGGCCGACGGGCGTGAGCACAACACCCAGCTCGGCTGGGCCAAACAAGGCGTCGTCACCAGGGAAATGGAGTACATCGCCGCCCGTGAGCGCGTCGAGCCGGAGTTCGTGCGCGCGGAGGTCGCCAGCGGCCGCGCCGTGATCCCGGTCAACCGCCGCCACCCCGAGACCGAGCCGATGATCATCGGCAAGAACTTCCTGGTGAAGATCAACGCCAACATGGGCAACTCGGCCGTCTGGTCGTCGGTCGAGGAAGAGGTCGACAAGATGGTGTGGGCAACCCGCTGGGGCGCCGACACGATCATGGACCTCTCCACCGGCAAGCGGATCCACGAGACGCGCGAGTGGATCATCCGCAACTCGCCGGTCCCGGTCGGCACCGTGCCGATCTACCAGGCGCTGGAAAAGGTCGACGGGGAACCGGAAAAGCTGTCGTGGGAGATCTACCGCGACACCATCATCGAGCAGTGCGAACAGGGTGTCGACTACGTCACCGTGCACGCCGGCGTGCTGCTGCGCTACATCCCGCTGACCGCGCGGCGCGTCACCGGGATCGTCAGCCGGGGTGGCTCGATCATGGCCGCGTGGTGCCTCGCGCACCACCAAGAGTCCTTTTTGTACACGCACTTCGAGGAACTCTGCGAGATCCTGCGCCAGTACGACGTCACGTTCTCCCTGGGTGACGGCCTGCGCCCCGGCTCGATCGCCGACGCCAACGACCGCGCCCAGTTCGCCGAGCTGGAAACTCTCGGCGAGCTGACGCACATCGCGCGCTCGCACGACGTCCAGGTGATGATCGAAGGCCCCGGCCACGTGCCGATGCACAAGATCAAGGAGAACGTAGAGCTCGAGGAAAAGCTCTGTGGCGAAGCACCTTTCTACACCCTCGGTCCACTCGCGACGGACATCGCGCCGGGCTACGACCACATCACGTCGGCCATCGGCGCGGCGCAGATCGGCTGGTACGGCACGGCGATGCTCTGTTACGTCACGCCGAAGGAGCACCTCGGCCTGCCGAACCGCGACGACGTCAAGACCGGCGTGATCACCTACAAGATCGCCGCGCACGCCGCCGACCTCGCCAAGGGCCACCCGTACGCCCAGGAGTGGGACGACGAGCTGTCGAAGGCGCGCTTCGAGTTCCGCTGGAACGACCAGTTCAACCTCTCGCTCGACCCGGACACGGCGCGGTCGTTCCACGACGAGACGCTGCCCGCCGAGCCGGCCAAGACCGCGCACTTCTGCTCGATGTGCGGGCCGAAGTTCTGCTCGATGCGGATCACGCAGGACGTCCGCAAGTACGCCGAGGAGCACGGTCTGTCCACTGTGGAGGCGATCGAAGCCGGCATGGCCGAGAAGTCGGCCGCGTTCTCGGACGCCGGCAACAAGGTCTACCTGCCCGTGGTGCAGCCGTGACTCCGCCGACCGCCCTCACCATCGCCGGATCCGACTCCGGCGGTGGTGCGGGCATCCAGGCGGACCTGCGGACGTTCTTCGCGCACGGTGTCCACGGGCTCGTCGCGCTGACGGCGGTCACCGTGCAGAACTCGCTGGGCGTCCAGGGTTTCACGGAGATCCCGGCCGACGTGGTCACCGCGCAGATCAAGGCGGTGGCGTCCGACATGGGCGTCAACGCGGCGAAGACGGGGATGCTGGCGTCCGCCGAGATCATCCGCGCGGTCGCGAAGACGCTGGACGAGGTCGAGATCGGCCCGTTCGTGGTCGACCCGGTGGCGGCGTCGATGACGGGTCACGCTCTGCTGCGCGAAGACGCCCTGGAGGCGATCCGCACGGAGCTGTTCCCCCGCGCGACGTTGGTCACGCCGAACCTGGACGAAGTCCGGTTGCTGACGGGGATCTCCGTCGTGGACGCGGCTTCCCAGCGCGAAGCGGCCGAGGCGCTGCTGGAGTTCGGTTCACAGTGGGTGCTCGTCAAGGGCGGCCACATGCAGGGGACGTCCGAGTGCGTCGACCTGCTGTCGGACGGCCACGAGTTCATCTCGCTGACCGGCCCGCGCTACGAGACGGAGAACACCCACGGCGGCGGCGACACGCTGGCGTCGGCGATCACGTCGTCCCTGGCGAAGGGCGCCTCGATGCCGGACGCCGTGGCGGCGGGGAAGAAGTTCATCGAGCGCTGCGTGGCGGAGGCCTACCCGCTCGGTGCGGGAGTGGGGCCGGTCTCGCCGTTCTGGGTGCTGCCCGGTCGTGAGTGAGAAACGGTGGTTCTAACACTGTTTCTCACTCACGACCGCTCACTCAGCCGCGCGGCAGCACCTGGGGCAGCACCGTCGTGAGCCCGGTCCAGTCCGACGTGATCACCGACGCGTGCTGCTTCGCCAGGTCGGCGACGCGCTGGCTGGCCTGGTCGACCGTCGGGTTGTGCGCGTCGATGGCGGGCGCGACGTTCTGCCCGTCGGTCATCACGACGTAGTAGTGGTTGGCGTCGTACCACCACGGCCCGGTCTGCGTCACCCACGCGTTCGCGTCGCCGTCGAACACGACGAACCACGGCTTGAGGTCGGCGGCGTACTTGTCCCGCGGGTCACCGCCGGCCGCGCCGTGCACGGTCGGGAAGATGTTCGCGTCGCCGAGCTTGCCCGCGTTCTTGAGCCCGACCAGGTACTTCGCGTACTCGACGTCCGTCTTCAGCGTGTCGGTCGGGTTCTGCTCTTCGACGGTGCCCGGGATGATCTCGGTGATCACCCGGCCCCGCAACGCGTCCACGGACGGCCAGTTGTCCGCCTTGGCCGCGTCGTCGAGCGTGCCGTAGCTCCCGAGCAGTTCGGCCGGGCGGAACGCGACGCTGCCGAGGTGCGAGCGGAACGTCGCGTCCAGCTCGTCCGGCCCCATGCCCGTGTTGTCCGAGAAGCCCGTCTTCATCTCGAGCTTGAGCGTGATCGGCGTGTGCCCGGGGTGGGCGGCCAGCCAGATCCGGATGTCGTCGAGGCAGTACTCGAGGTTCTTGTTCTTCCCGCCGGTGTACAGCTGCGACGCCGAGGTGGCCGCGACGCAGTTGTTGTTGTTCCCCAGCGGGTTCGAGTGGCTGACCTTCCACTCGTGGGTGAAGAAGTCCGGCCAGACGTCGAGCTCGATCAGCGACGACCCGGCGTCGAGCGCGCGGGCCAGGTAGTCGTAGGCCGCGGGGTCGTACGTGTTGTGCACGCCGACCGTCGTGACGTGGGAGAGCTTCGGGCTGTCCGCATTGGCCGCGGTCGCCCCGGAGAGCACGAGAGCTGCCGTGAGGAACGCCGCCGAGAAGAGCTTCATCCAGGCTCCTTCGCCCATGAACTGGTGAGTAGCCCACACAATGTGCCACCGTGGTGGACTGTTGATGAAGCAAAAGCGGCCGATTGGCCTAGACCAGAAGTCGGGAAGAGAATGACCACGAGCCCGCCCACCGCGTTGACCATCGCCGGATCGGACTCCGGCGGTGCCGCCGGGCTCCAGGCGGACCTGCGCACCTTCCTGGCCTGCGGAGTCCACGGCCTGGTCGCGGTCACCGCCGTCACCGTGCAGAACACGCTGGGCGTGCACGACCGCGCCGACCTGCCGCCGCACATCGTGGCCGGGCAGATCGAGGCCGTCGCGGCGGACATGGGCGTCGGCGCGGCCAAGACGGGCATGCTGGCCTCGGCCGGGATCATCCACGCGGTCGCCGCCGCGTGCGACCAGGCCGGGATCGGGCGCGACGAGGAGATCCCGTTCGTCGTCGACCCGGTCGCGGCCTCGATGCACGGCCACCCGCTGTTCGACGACGCCGGCCTGCACGCCCTGCGCGACGAGCTGCTCCCCCGCGCGACGGTGCTCACGCCGAACCTGGACGAGGTCCGGCTCCTGACCGGCATGACGGTCAAGGACCGCGAAGGCATGCACACCGCGGCCGTGGTGCTCCAGCGGATGGGGCCTCGCTATGTCCTCGTGAAGAGCGGCCACCTGCAGGCCGACCCCGAGTGCGTGGACCTGCTGTTCGACGGCTCGACGTTCGTGGAGCTCCCCGGGCGGCGGTACGCGACGCCGCACACGCACGGCGCGGGCGACACGATGGCGTCGGCGCTGACGGCGGGCCTGGCCAAGGGCATGTCCGTGGTGGAGGCGGCGCGGTACGGCAAGTGGTTCGTCTCGCACGCGGTCGAGCACGCCTACCCGATGGGAGCCAAGGTCGGCCCGGTCTCGGCCTTCTGGCGGCTGGCGCCCGAGGAGCACTGAGCACTCGCCCGGTTACGATCCCTGCGTTTACTCATCCTTGAACTGAGCAGGGGGCGGCCTTGACCGGGCGCGAGCGGGTGGCGAAGGTCCTCGAGGACCGCCGCTTCCAGAACTTCATCATCGCCGTGATCGTGTTCAACGCGGCCACCCTCGGCATGGAGACGTCGACGTCGCTGGTCGACGGCTACGGCCCGCTCCTGCACGCGCTCGACCACATCGCGCTCGGCATCTTCGTCGCCGAGCTGCTCGCAAAGTTCTACGCCTACCGCGGCGCGTTCTTCCGCGACAACTGGAACGTCTTCGACCTGCTGGTCGTCGGCATCGCGGTGATCCCGGCGACCGGGCCGTTCGCCGTCCTGCGGTCGCTGCGCGTGCTCCGGGTGCTGCGGCTGATCTCGGTCGTGCCGTCGATGCGCAAGGTCGTCTCCGGGCTGCTCGCGGCGATCCCCGGCATGGCGTCGATCGCCGCGCTGCTCGCGCTGATCATCTTCGTCGCCGGCGTGATGGCGACGAAGCTGTTCGGCGTGATCTCGCCGGAGAACTTCGGCGACCTCGGGACTTCGCTGTTCACGCTGTTCCAGGTGATGACCGGCGAAGCGTGGCCGGACATCGCGAAGGAGATCATGGTCCAGGCGCCGATGGCCTGGATCTTCTTCGTCGTCTACATCCTGGTGTCGAGCTTCGCGGTGCTGAACCTCTTCATCGCCGTGGTCGTCAGCGGCATGGAGGACGAGCTGCGCCAGGACATCCGCGAGGAAGAGGCGAAGCAGGCCGAGACCCAGGCCGCCGCGAACCAGGAGATCCTCGACGAGCTGCGCGCCCTGCGCGCGGAGCTCGCCGAACTGCGGCAGAACGCGGCTTAGCCGTCCGCGATCAGGGCTTCTTCCGGGCCCGGCGGCCCATGATGGTTCCCCCGATCACGGCCACGAGAGCGATCACCACGAGCACGCCGCCCATGGGGCCGTCGGGAAACCAAATTGCGGCCAGCGTCGATTCCACCACGCTTACCTCCCCAGGTGTTCCGGTCTACGGTCGACCGTCGTAGCGGGGGGTACCCGCTCAGCCGGCGCGCGACACCCGAGGCGGGTCCTGATCATCCGCGATCAGCGCCTCCAGCGCCGGGAGCGCCGCCGTCAGGGCTTCGCGGTGCTCGGGCGTCAGCCGGTCGAGACGCCGGTTCAGCTCCTGCACCCGCGTCGACCGGACGCCGGACACGAGCCGCTCGCCCTCTTCGGTCGCCTTCGCCAGCCACGCCCGGCGGTCGACCGGGTCGGACTCGCGGCTGACGTACCCCGCCTCGACCAGGGACGCGATGATCCGCGACATGGTCGCCGCGGCGACGCCCTCCTTCGCGGCGAGGTCGCCGAGGCGCAGCTGGCCGGAGATGACCAGCGTCGCGAGGGCCGAGATGGCGCCGTGGCCCGGGCCGGGCACCCCGGCCTGCCGCAGGGACCGGGACAGCCTGCCGACGGCGAGGTACAACCTGCCCGAGACGTCCTGGACGGAGGTGCTGGTCACGGCTGGCTCCTTATGCCTCACGCGTGCGCGGGTGCGCCGGAAAGTGCCGTCAACCTTACGGGTTCGCCGTGCACGTTCGGCGTTAAGGCACCCGGGTTCACCGGGGTGGACTCGACGCCTGCGCCCAGAACCGCTGCGGCACGCGCCCGGCGCTCCGGGCCAGGTGACCGGCGACGACGGCCGACCGCATCGCCGCGGCCATCCGTTCGGGGTCGGTCGCCCGGGTGACGGCGGTGGACAGCAGGACGGCGTCGCAGCCGAGCTCCATCGCCAGTGTCGCGTCGGACGCCGTGCCGATTCCGGCGTCGAGGATCACCGGCACGCCCGCCCGCGAGACGATCAGCTCGATGTTGTGCGGATTCCGGATGCCGAGGCCGGTGCCGATCGGCGCGCCCAGCGGCATGACGGCGGCGCAGCCGGCCTCCTCGAGGCGCAGCGCGAGCACCGGGTCGTCGTTCGTGTAGGCGAACACGGTGAACCCGTCGGCGGCCAGCCGTTCGGCGGCGTCGAGGGTTTCGAACGGGTCCGGCAGCAGCGTCCGGTCGTCGGCGTGCACCTCGAGCTTGACGAGATCGGTACCGAGAGCCTCCCGCGCGAGCTGCGCGGTGAGCACGGCTTCGGCGGCCGTGCGGCAGCCCGCGGTGTTCGGCAGCAGCTCGATGCCGAGCCTTCTCAGCAGCTCGAGGACGCCGGAGCCGCCTTCGGCGTCGGCGCGGCGCATGGCGACGGTGGTCAGCTCGGTGCCGGACGCGACCAGCGCGCGTTCGAGCACGGCGAGGTTCGCCGCGCCGCCGGTGCCGATGATCAGCCGGGACGTCAGCTTGCAGGTGCCGATGACCAGCGGTTCTTCGTCCATTTCAGCCTCCCTGGACGGCGGTGAGCACGTCGACGCCGGCACCCTTGGGCACGGCGGTGGTGGGCCAGTCGCTCCGGCGGACGACGACGCCGTCGACCGCGACGGCGATGCCGGGCCGCTGCCCGCCCGACGCGTCGAGGACGTCGGCGACGGTGGCGCCGTCCGGGAACTCGGTCCACTTCCCGTTGAGCTTGATCTCCATCACACGTGCTCCTTCTGGTGCAGGCGGGCGGGTGAAGCCGCTTCGACGCCTTCGGGCGGCTTCTCACCCTCGAGCCAGGCGACCACGGCGTCCGCGGTCACGGGGGCCATCAGCAGGCCGTTGCGGTGGTGCCCGGTGGCGGCGAAGACGCCGTCGTCCAGGACGCCGATGTACGGCAGCACGTCCCGGCTGCCGGCGCGCAGGCCCGCGGCGGTCTCGACGAGCTCGTACTCGGTGATCGCGGGGAAGACGCGCTCGGCGCCCTCGATCAGCTCGCGGACGCCGCGCGCGGTGACGGCCCGGTCGAAGCCCGCCTCGTACTGCGTCGCGCCGAGGACGAGCTCCTGGTCGCCGCGCGGGACGAGGTAGATCGGCCGGCCCTCGACGACGGCCCGCACGGTGCGCGCCGGCGGCGGCAGGCAGCCGCGGCGGGGTTTCAGGCGCAGGATCTCGCCCTTGAGCGGGCGGACGGCGTCGGCGAGCTGCGGGTGCAGCCGGCCGGTCCAGGCGCCCGCGGCGAGCACGACGGCGCCGGCGTCCGGGATGCGTTCGACGCGTTCCCGGACGAACCGGACGTCGCGCTCCTGGCAGGCCGCGTACAGGGCGTGGAGGAGTTTCCGGTTGTCCACGGCCAGGTCGCCGGGCACGTGGAGTCCACTTCGGACGGAGCCGACGCCGGGTTCGAGCCGCTTGGCCTCCCGGCCGGTCAGCCGTTCGGCCGCGCGGCCGAGCGAGTGCAGATGGCCGGCGAGGATGTCGAGGTGACCGGCGTCGGCGCTGTCGAAAGCGACGACGAGGGTCCCGTGCTCGGCCAGCCCGGGGTCGACGCCCTCCTGGGCGAGGTCGCTCGCGAAGCCGGGCCAGCGCCTGAGCGACTCCTCACCGAGGGCGAGGACGTCCTCCTCGCCCGGCCAGGCTTCGGTGACCGGGGCGAGCATGCCGCCGGCCAGCCAGGACGCGCCGCCGCGAACGGGTTCGGGGTCGTAAAGGGTGACGTTCTGCCCGCTTTGCGCGGCGCGCCACGCGACGGACAGGCCGATCACGCCGCCGCCGACGACGGCCAAGGTGTTCGTCATGGGAATCACGCTCCCTGCGCCGGCATGACCCGGATCAGGTTCCACGGTCGGAGCGGCAGCTCCCTCTCAGCCCGTGCTTCGGGCTCCCGTGCGGACCACCCCACCCTAGCTCGGGAGGTACGGTCGCCGCTATGCCCGCCCTCTCCGGTGACAAGATCCGCGCCCGCCTCGACAGCGCGCGCCTGTACCTGTGCACGGACGCCCGCACGACCCGCGGCGACCTGGCATCCTTCGCCGACGCGGCCCTGGCGGGCGGCGTCGACATCATCCAGCTGCGCGACAAGACCGGCGCGCTGGAAGCCGCGGGAGAGATAGCGGCGCTGGAGGTACTGGCCGAGGCGTGCGCCCGCCACGGTGCGCTGCTGTCGGTGAACGACCGGGCGGACGTGGCGCTGGCGGTGGGTGCGGACGTGCTCCACCTGGGCCAGGACGACATCCCGGTACCCCTGGCCCGGCGAATCCTGGGTGACGACGTGGTGATCGGCCGTTCGACGCACTCGGTTTCGCAGGCTGCGGCCGCCGCGTCGGAGCCGGGGGTGGACTACTTCTGCACGGGCCCGTGCTGGCCGACGCCGACGAAACCCGGACGTTCGGCGCCCGGGCTGGACCTGGTCCGTTCCGTCGCCGCCTCGGCCGTCTCGCGGCCCTGGTTCGCGATCGGCGGCATCGACGGTCCGCGGCTCCCGGAGGTGCTGGAGGCGGGGGCGTCGCGGATCGTGGTGGTCCGGGCGATCACCGAGGCCGAGGACCCCGAAGCCGCCGCTCGCGAGCTGCGCGCCCGCCTCCCCTGAAAGAACGGGTTCGGTCGAACCCGCGCAGTTGTTACGGCCGAAATCAGATCTTCATCCTGCGCACGTCAGGTTTACCCGATCGGGCCAACTGCATACAGCACGGAGTAACGGCGTTCGGCCGAACAGCGACCCTCGTGCGGAACCTCGAAACCTCAGCAACTGGTTCCGCACGGAGGATTCGCGACGATGTACAAAGAACCCGAAGAAAGCACCGCCCGACCGAGAATGACCCTGACCAAGGGCAACAAAATCATGCTTTCCTTCGCCGGCGTGATTCTGACTTTCGTCGCCCTTCTGATCGTCCTCAGCCAGTGCCAGCCGACGGCGTCAAGCACAGATCTCGTATGGCTCGCGGAAAAGACCAACCGCGCACCGGGTACGATTCCGCGCGTTCTCCGTGATCGAATCAGGACGGTCGGCGCCGAGGGCGGCGGCCGGCTGAGCGCCTACGCCGTCGGCGAGCAGGCGATCTCCGTCGCGGACGCCGAAGGACTCGACCTCGACCGGGGCAACGGCAAGGTCGCCGACACCAAGCAGCAGAAGTCCAATGTGGACCAGCTCCTCAAGAGTGTCCGGAGCCGACTCGAAAAGGTGCCCGTCAGCAAGACCGGTTTCTCCCTGTACGCCGCCCTTCACGCGGCCGCGGACGAGGCCGAACGCGCCGGGCACGCCGAGGCGTGGCTGACCAGCACGGTGCTGACCGGATCGACGGATCCGCTCACCATCTCGTCGCTGAGCGCTGGAGCGGAACCGGCGCAGGCGGTGGACGAATTGATGAAAACCCCGCTCAAGGACCTTGACCTACACGGTGTCGAACTCCACGTCGTGCTACTGACCCCCGTCGGCGAAGAACAGCGGCCCCTCGACCCGAGGTCGGAATCGTGGCGCGGCAAGTTCGTGACGGCGCTCGGCGAACGGCTCGGCGCGGACGTCGATGAACCAGTGCACGACAACGGGACGTCCCCGGCCTGGCCGGACAGTTCCCAGGTCCCGCCGATCACTCCTTTTGTCCCGCTACCCCCGGTGCCCGATCCGGAAGAGCCCAGGATCGACAACGCCGCATTCGTCCCCGGTAGCGCGGAATTGATCGATCGGCCCGCCGCTGCAGCAGCGGCTGCGCAAGCCGCGCAGCAGTATCGCGCCAAGAACGGGCAGAGCCGGATCGTCGTCACCGGCTACTGCGCCAAGTTCGGTGATGCTGCGGGCGCCCGCAAGACATCCGCCGATCGCGCGGAGGCGATCGCCGCCCTGCTGCGCGAACAGGGGATCCCACCCGGCGACATCGACGCCACCGGTGTCGGTTTCGACCAGCTCGCCGCACCCGACCAGGACGCGATGTCGCCCGCCCAACGCGTCGTCGTCATCAAGCTCATCGACCGTCCTTGAACGGAGAATCCGTGACCGAAACGCCCGAACTCCCACTGGACGCCTACCCAGGCCTCCCGAAGGGAGCCTTCCACAAGCAGGACCTGCCCCGCCCGGCCGCCATGGCGCTCGGGATCGCCGATGAAGGAGTCTGGTCGGCGGCCGTCGAGACGTACTTGAGTGTGATCGACCCGAGCACCGGCAGCCCCGATCACGACCGGCCGCTGGCCGACGCGGCCGCCGGCGCGGTCCACAACGCGGCTGCCACATGCCAGGCGGTGGCTCTCGACTACTCGGCTCGCACCGACGACCGTGCCGCTGCCCAAGAGGTCGAGGCAGCGAAGCATATCGCCGAGGCGGTCGACACGATCGAGCACGCGAGCGGGATCATGCACGAGCTCGTGACCGGACCCGATGGTGAGAAACTCGACGGCTGGCAGATGCAGGCGATCCATCAGCGGGATGAGGCGCTGGCCCGGCAACGCAGCTCCGAAGGTGACGCCCGCCACACCCAGCACAGCTGGGAGAAGAGCTGGCGCCTCATCGCCGCCACGTTGCTGGGGGTGATGGACGCTTTGCTGCTATGGAAGCCGCTGCTGAACTTGTCGTTCGAAGGCAGTGCCGACAACACGTTCCGCTGGGCGATCGGCGTCGGTATGGTGAGCCTCCAGGTGCTGGCCATCGAATGGGCAGCCCGCACGTTCGTCGACGCTGAACGGCTCAGCGTGGACCGCCGCGGTGCGGCGGGTGATCACAATCGCCCCCTGACGAGCCGGCTCCTCGGCGACAACGCCGCGCCCACCACGGACGACATCGCGGAAGCGGACCGGCAGTACTCGCACGGCTACCACGCTCTGGTGGGCGTCGCCGCCGGTGTGGCTTTGGTGGGAGGAGTCCGGGTCGCCTGGCTCGGCCGCCAAGCCGAGCTGCCGTTCTACGAGGCGACCCTCTTCGGCATCGTGATCGGCTTGGTCCTCGGCTGCGTCGTGGTCCAGATGGCGCGCCTGTACTGCCGCGGGAACCTGCTGGGCGACCGGTTGCAGATCGAGAGCGACGCGCTCGAAGCAATCAGTGGGCGGTTCAAGCGGGCACGAGGCCGGGTGTCGAGCGAACGCGAGGCCGCGCACAACGCGCTGGCCGCCGCGGAAGTGCTGGCCAACCACGCCGCCACTCTCCGCGAGCTGACCCTGGCGGACTACCGACGCGCAGTCGAGCTCGCCTGGACTTGGTTCGGGTTGCCCCCGGGCGAGCTTGACCACGAGGACTTCATCCGGCGGGCACAGCCCGTAGCGAAGGGGCCGTCTGCGAAGCGTGACGCGCTGCTGGCCCGGCTCGACATCGTGAACCAGTGGCTCGCCGACCGGGGCTCGATCTTCAACCCGGCCGCCTCGGCCGGGATACCCCAAATCACCGCTGACCAGGCGAGCGAGCAGCATGAATCCGTGTCGCCGGCCCGTCGGCCGGAAGGCAACAAAGTGGTCATCATCGGTCGCGCGCTTGTCGAGATTCCCGAACGGCCCAAACCGCCGCACCGGCTGATGCTCGCCGGAGCACTGGCGACAGCCGTGGCGACAGTCACGACCGCGTGGTTCGCGCCGGCTGTGGCTCTCCCCTCGACGGAGACCGCACAAGCCTTGATCGAGTGGATCTCGCCGCTGTACTGAAAGCCATGAAGGGCACCTTGGGGGACTCGAAGTCCCCCAAGGTGCCCTTCAGGACGTCACAGCGTGGACGTCAAGGGGTCGGCGTCGCCGTCACGCCCTTGCTGGTCGGCGGGGTCGTCGTGGCCGGGGCCGAGGTCGACGGCTGCTGGGTCGTCGTGCTCGGGGTCGTCGTCGGCGTGCTCGACGTGGTCGGCGGGCTCGTGGTGTCCGTCGGGGTCGACGGGGTCTCGCTCGGGGACACCTGCGTGTCGTCGGTGCCGGTCGTCGTCGGCTTGGTCGACGGGGCCGGATCCTTGCTCCCCGCACCGCCGCCGAAGATCTTGCCGATGCTCGCGCCCGTGCCGCCCGCCACCTTGCCGCCGGTGGCCGCGTCGACGCCGACCACCGCCAGGATCGCCACCGCGAACGCCACCACGCTCGTCCCGATGATCAACGGCCAGCGCAGTTTCCGCAGCCGCGCGGACAGCCGTGAAGGTTCCTCCGGCGGCTTGGCCAGCTGCACGGTCGGCTGGTCGGTGATCGGCACCTCCGGCCCGGCGTGCCCCCGCCGCCGGATCCCGGACGTCGCCAGCTGACGCGCCTTGAGCGCCGCCTCGCGTGTGCGCTGCAGCGAGCGCAGGTACAGCTCGCCGCCGACCGTCGACACCACGCTCGCGACGCCGGCTCCGACCACGGTGCCCGCCACGCCGAGCGTCGACCCCAGCAGCGCCGCGGTCACCGCCGCGAGCGCCGTCGCCAGCACCTGCGCGATCCTCAAACCTGACTTCTCTTCCTTCGCTGTGTCCAACTCGGAAGCCGCTGCGTTCTCCTTGCTCATGATCCCGATCCGGTAGTGAGTCTTCTCCCCTTGTCCAACGTGTAGGGCGCGCGAAGGACTCCCCACGTTGCCACGACGTGAGGAGGGCCACTCCGACTGTCCATAATAGACAGTGCTGATCGAACGTTTTCTTGACATACTCGGCACATGGAACTGGTGACGATCTCTGACATCGAGGCCGCGGCGAAGCGCGTCCAAGGTGTCGCCGTGCGCACGCCCCTGTTGCTCCAGACGTGGGATCCCCGCGGAACCCTGTGGCTCAAACCCGAAAGCCTGCAACCGGTCGGCGCGTTCAAGGTGCGCGGCGCGTTCAACGCGATCGGCGCCCTCGACGAGGAAAGCCGTTCCCGCGGGGTCATCGCCTACTCGAGCGGCAACCACGCGCAGGCAGTCGCCTACGCCGCGCAGCAGTACGGAGTGCCCGCGGTGATCGTCGTGCCGGACGTCGCGCCGCGGATCAAGGTCGAGGCCACGCGCGGGTACGGCGCCGAGGTGATCGAGGTGCCGATCGGCGAACACGAGGGCAAAGCGCACGAACTGGCCGCCGAACGCGGGCTGACCCTCGTCCCGCCCTACGACGACGCGGCCATCATCGCCGGGCAGGGCACGGCCGGCCTCGAGATCGCCGAGGACCTCCCCGACGTCGAGGTCGTGCTGGTGCCGGTCAGCGGCGGTGGGCTGGCCTCCGGCGTCGGCACCGCCATCAAGGCCCGCGCGCCGCGCGCGAAGGTCATCGGCGTCGAGCCCGCGCTGGCCGGCGACACGGCCGAGGGGCTGCGCCTGGGCCGTCAGGTCGACTGGCCCCAGGCCGACCGCGCCCGCACGATCGCCGACGGCCTGCGCGCGCAGCCGTCCGAGCTGACCTTCGCGCACCTGCGGGAGGTCGTCGACACCATGGTCACGGTCTCGGAGGACGAGATCCGGGAGGCCATGCGCACCCTCGCCCGCAAGGCCCGCCTGGTCGCCGAGCCGAGCGGCGCGGTGACGACGGCGGCGTACCTGTTCCACGCGAGCGAGCTGCCGGCCGGCCGCACGGTCGCGATCGTGTCGGGCGGCAACGCGGACCCGGCACTGTTCGCCGAGATCCTCGCGGGCTAGGACTCAAGCGCCCCAATGTGGCCTTCGGTGCGTCCAACGCACCCAATGTGGCGTTCGGTGCGTCTGACGCACCCAACGCCACATTGGGGCGCTGGGGACCAGGTCAGGTCAGGAGCCGGCGACTGGGGACCCGCGGCGGATGTGCGTCGGCGGGCCCTCGACTCCGCAGTGGTAGCACTCGCCCAGGTGGGGGCACTCGTCCGAGGCCGAGGCCGACGCCTGGCCCGGGAACCCGTCGGCAGACGGCGGTTCGGAAGGGGGCTCGAGGACCCCGTTGTGGATGCCCAGCGCGATCAGCCCGCCGGCGATCGCCAGCGCCGCGCAGATGACCAGCGCCATCCGCCAGCCCGCGGTGAGCGCCACCGGGTCGGCGTACGCCTCGCCCGTCAACCCGGCCGCCGCCGGCAGCACCGCGACAGCCAAGAGCCCACCGGACCGCGCGATCGCGTTGTTGACCCCCGAAGCGACGCCGGCGTAGCGGTCCGGGGCCGCGGCGAGCACCGTCGCCGTCACCGGGGCCACCACCGTCGCCAGGCCGAGCCCGAACACGACGACCGCGGGCAGCACCGTGCCGAGGTAGGACGCGCCGGGCGCGATGCGCAGCATCAGCAGCATCCCGATGCCGACGACGATCGGGCCGACCACCAGCTGCACCCGTGGCCCGATGCGCTGGGCCAGCGCGCCCGAACGGCCCGAGAGCAGCAGCATGATCACCGTGAGCGGCAGCCCGGCCAGCCCGGACGCCGTCGGCGAGTAGTGCAGCGACACCTGCAGCTGCATGACCAGCAGCATCATCACACCGCCGAGCGCCGCGTACATCGCGAAGGTCAGCGCGTTGGCCAGGGTGAACGTCCGGTCGCGGAACAGCGACGGCGGCACCAGCGGCTCGCGCGAGCGGTGCTGGACGACGACGAACGCGGTCAGCCCGGCGATCCCCAGCACGCCCGCGACCAGCACGATCGGGTCGCCGATGCCGCGCGCCGGCGCCTCCACCAGCGCGCCGGTGACCCCGGCGAGGCCGATGGCGCCGAGCGCGGCGGCGCCGAAGTCCGGGTGCCCGGTCGCCTCCGGGTCGCGGGACTCCGGGACGAACTTCCGGGCCATCAGCACGACCGCGATCGCGATCGGCACGTTGATGAGGAACGCGAGCCGCCACGACCAGACCTGGACGAGGAAGCCGCCGAGCAGCGGCCCGGCGGCCGCCGCGATGCCGCCGAGGCCCGACCAGGCGCCGATCGCGCGGGCGCGGGCGTCGTGCGCGAAGGACGACTGGAGGATCGCGAGCGACCCCGGGGTCAGCAGCGCGCCACCGATGCCCTGCAGGATCCGCATCGCGACCAGCATCTCGGTCGACGTGGCGGCGGCGCACAGGCCGGACGCGACGCCGAACCAGACGACGCCGATCAGGTACACGCGGCGCCGGCCGTACCGGTCGCCGAGCGAGCCGGCGACCAGGATGAGCGCGGCGAGCGCCAGCAGGTAGCCGTCGAGGATCCACTGGAGCCCGGCGACGGAGGCGTTCAGCTCGGCGCCGATGCGGGGCAGGGCGACGTTGACGATGGTGCCGTCGAGCATCGCCATGCCCGATCCGAGGATGGTGGTGGCGAGCACGCCGCGGGCGGCGTGCGTCCCCCACTGGATCCCGGTGTCTTCGGTGGCAGTCACCCCGCCACTTCACAGTGCGGGGTGATCGCCGTCAACACCGGGTCACGGCATCAGCGTGGTGACGAACTTGTACCGGTCGCCGCGGTAGACCGAGCGCGCGTACTCGACCGGCTTGCCGTCCGTGGCGAACGAGTGCCGGGTCAGCCGGAGCACCGGCATGCCGACGTCCGCGCCGAGCATCTCCGCCTCTTCGGGACCGGCGAGCGAGGTCTCGATCGACTCTTCGGCGCGCTCCAGTTCCACTCCGTAATACTCGCGTAGAACGGCGTACAACGAACCGCCCGCCGAGACGTGCTTGCGCAGCCCGCGGAATCGGCCGGCCGGCAGGTGCGAAGTCTCCAGCGCCATCGGCTGCGAGTCCGCCAGTCGAAGCCGTCGAAGGCGAAGAATTTTCGCGCCCGTGCGGATTCCGAGCAGTTTCGCGAGGTCGCCTTCGGCCGGCAGCTCCTCGAGCTCCAGCAGCTTCGAAGACGGCTTCAGACCCTGGCGGCGCATGTCCTCCGTGTAGGACGACAACTGCAGCCGCTGCGCGAGCTTCGGTTCGGCCGCGAAAGTGCCTTTGCCCTGCACACGGTGCAGCCGGCCCTCGGCCGTGAGGTCGGCCAGCGCCTGGCGCACGGTGGTGCGGGAAACCGTGAACTCCCCGGCGAGCGCGCGTTCGGTCGGGATCGGCGAACCGGGCGGCAGTACGTCCAAGAGGTCGAGCAGGTGCTGTTTCAGCGCCCAGTACTTGGGCTCGCGCTGCCCGCGCATCCCGGCGACGGCGCCCGCCTCGCCCGTGGTGGTGGTCTCCAACATGCCCGACTCCCTATGTCTTCCCTCATTGCGCGCCACGTCCCCGTAAGAAACGTACCCTTTTCCCCAAACGCGCCGCCCCACTAAGATTGGTCTAGACCTGACCGACGCCGCCTGAGTCCGGTACATAATGCCGGAGGTGGAGAGGAAAATGATGACCGAACAACGGCCCGGCGAGCACATGGCCGCGGAGATCGACCAGCAACCGGACGTCCTGGCCGGACTGGTGGGGCGTCAGGCGGAAATCGCCGAGGTGGCGGAAAAGATCTCACAACGGCCTCCGCGCTTCGCTTTGCTCGCCGCGCGTGGATCGAGCGACCACGCAGCGTTGTACGCGAAGTACCTGATCGAGGTACTGCTCGGCCTTCCGGCTGGTCTTGTCTCCCCGTCCACGGCGACGCTGTACGGCGCGCGGCCCGATCTGCGGGACGTGCTGTTCGTCACGGTCAGCCAGAGCGGCGGCTCCCCTGACTTGATCGAGGTCACCGAAACGGCGCGCCGCCAGGGCGCGCTGACGGTGTCCGTCACCAACACGCCGGACTCGCCGCTGCGGGCGGCGTCCGAGCTCGGTGTCGACATCGGCGCCGGCGTCGAGAAGGCCGTCGCCGCGACCAAGACGTACTCGGCGACGCTGATGGCGCTCTACCTCCTGATCGACGCGGTGCGCGGCGGCAAGGCCGCCGACGCCGAGAAGATCGGCGAGCTGGCGCGGCAGACCCTGGACGGCGCCGCCGAGGGCGTCCAGCGCGCGGTCGACCGGTACCGCTTCGTGGACCGGGTCCTCACCACCGGCCGCGGCTACTCCTACGCCACCGCGCTCGAAGGCTCGCTCAAGCTCGCGGAGACCAGCTACCTCGCCGCCCGCGCGTACAGCGGCGCGGACCTGCTGCACGGCCCGGTCGCGGCGGTGGACGGCGAGACCGCCGTGCTCGCGGTGACCAGCAAGGGCCAGGGCGGCCTGGCGATGCACGAGGTCCTCGACGCCGTCGGCAAGCGCGGCGCGGACGTCCTCGCGGTCGGTTCGGCCGCCTCGGAGGTGCCGGCGGCGCTGCGCATCGACGTCGCCCCGACGGCCGAGGAGCTGGCGCCGATCCTGGAGATCCTGCCCATCCAGCGGATCGCGCTCGGCCTGTCGCTCGCCCGCGGCGGCGACCCGGACAGCCCGCGCGGCCTGCTGAAGGTGACCAAGACGAGGTGAGCTACGCGATCGGCGTCGACGCCGGCGGAACGTCGACCAGGGCCGCACTGGTCGACGCCGCCGGCGCGGTGCTGGGCACCGGGCGCGGCGAAGGCGCCAACCCCAACGCGCACACGCCGGAAGTCGCGGCCGGCCGGATCGCCGACGCGATCACCGCGGCGCTGGGCACGCGCGATCCGGGCGACGTGCGCGCTTCCGTCGTCGGCATGGCCGGGGTCAGCAAGCTCAGCGACGTGCGCGTGGCGGCGGTGTTCGACGCGGCGTGGGCGCGGATCGGGCTCACCGGCGTCCGGGTCGTGGCCGACGCCGAAGTGGCGTACGCGTCCGCGACCTCGGCGCCGGACGGGACCGTGCTCGTCGCCGGCACCGGTTCCATCGCGGGCCGGATCCGCAAGCGCCGGCTGGCCGGCACCGCGGGCGGCTACGGCTGGCTGCTCGGCGACGAAGGATCCGCCTTCTGGCTCGGCCGCGAAGCCGTCCGATCCACTTTGGAGGCTCTCGGGCGCGACCGGCCCCTCGACGGGTTGCCGTCGGCGGTGCTCGCCGCCGCGCTCGGACTGTCCGGTTTGGACGTCCGGACGGACGCGGAGCGGCTCGCGGCGTCACGCGCGTTGATCACGACGGCCAACGCCGAAGCGCCAGTGCGGCTCGCCCGATTCGCCCCTTTGGTGAGCGCGGCGCACGACGCGGGTGAGCCCGCGGCACGCGAAATCGTCACCCGGGCGGCTGAACTTCTGGTCGAGAACGCCCTCGCCGCGCGCGAACCCGGCGAGTCGACCCCGGTCGTGCTCGTGGGTTCCGTGCTCACCGGAACCAGCCCGGTCGGCGCTCTCGTGCGCCGCGGACTGGCCGGGCTCGAGGTGCTGACCAGCTCCGATGGGGTGCTCGGGGCAGCCTGGCTCGCGGCCTTGGACGCCTTCGGCGAAGGGGTGGCTAGACCAGTATTTCCCTAAAAAATTGAGTAAAACACGACGGGAAGACGCCAAAACGTCGACTGAACCCCGGTCGGCCGGGTAACGTAGTCATCGGCCCCCGGACCCTCCCCCCTCGCCGGGGGCCGCCTTATGTCCTGGGTACGTCGTCCGGAGCGGTTTCCGGGGCCAATCGCAGACCGGGGTGTTCCGGGGGCAACGCCCGGTAGAGCACCCAGCCGCTCACCGCGACAGTCAGCGCGACCAGCGGCCACGACAGCACCGTGCGGGCCACGCCGAGCGCGATCACCTGGCCGGACCACCACAGCAGGCCGTAGACGACCACCCGCAGCGTGTACTGGCCGAACACCCACACCCAGCTGGCGCGCGAGTACGCCTTCAGCAGCACGGGGTCGCGGCGCCAGCGCGTCTTCTGGCCGAGCACCAGGCCGACGACGACGCCGAGCAGCGGCCAGCGGATCACGATGCTGGCCGCCCAGAGCAGCGCGCTGGCCACATTGGACATCAGCTGCAGCAGGAAGAAGTCCTGGGCCCGGCCGGTGTGCAGAGCGATCAGCGCGGCCGCGACGACGGCGGCGAGGCTGACGACCAGCGCGCGGATCTTCCCGCCGCGGACCATGCGGTAGACCCCGAGGCCCACGGCGACCGCGATGGCGACGCCGGCCCCCCAGGCGATGGACTGCCCGGCCGCGAGCCAGCCGACGACGAAGCCGGCGGGCGGGATGCTGGCGTCGAGCGCGCCCCGGCGGCCACCGAGGATCTGCGCGAGCGACTCGCGGGGTTCTGCGGACACGTGTCCAGCGTGCCGGATCCGGCCGCGCAGGCTCCAAGCAGGGAGATGTTCGCCACAAGAGTCTGGTGATTGCCTTCGAGTGTGCTGTCTCACGGCATGGAGAAGGTGAAGACTACGTAATAGAGAGGCGGAGAAGGCCGACAAGATAAGACACTGTTACCGCAGGCTGAACACCGGTGGGGCCCGGATGGTTAGTTGTGGTGTACAACTACATGTCGGGGAGTCGGTCGCAGGACGGGAAGGGGACCCAACGTGTACGGATTCGACAGCTATGTGGCGATCGGGGACAGCTTCACCGAGGGGCTCAACGACGGGCTGCCGGACGGCTCGTTCCGCGGCTGGGCCGACCGGCTCGCCGAGATCCTGGCGGCCGGCCGGCCCGGTTTCCAGTACGCGAACTTGGCCCTGCGGGGCAAGATGCTCGACGAGATCATGGACGAACAGCTGCCGATCGCCCTGGAGCTGAAGCCCGACCTGGTCACGCTGTGCGCGGGCGGCAACGACATCATCGTCCCGGGGGCGGACGTGGACGCGGTGGCGGAGCGCCTGGAGGAGGGCGTCGCGAAGCTGCGCGCGGCGGGGATCCCGGTGCTCATCTTCAACGGCCCGGACACGAAGGTGCTGTCCGTGATGTCGGTTCTGCGCGGCAAGGTGGGGATCTACAACACTCATCTGTGGGCGATCGCGGAACGCCACGGCGCCCGCGTGGTCGACCTGTGGACGATGGCGCCCCTCCACGACCGCCGCGCGTGGAGCGACGACCGGCTGCACTTCTCCCCGGAGGCCCACCGGCGCATCGCCCTGAAGGCGGCGGAGGTCCTGGGGATGCCGATCGAGGGCGACTGGCGTGAGCCGTGGCCCCCGGAGCTGGTCCCGAGCCGCTGGATCGACTCGCGGCGATCGGATTTGACGTGGACGAAGATGCACCTGCTGCCGTGGATCCGGCGGCAGCTGCGGGGGCAGTCCATGGGGGACGGGCTGTCACCGAAGCGGCCCGAGCTCGCGCCGTTCGTTCCGCTGGAAGTTCTCGAGGTGCCGGACAACGCCCAGGCCCGGCAGCAGGCCAGCTGAGGTCCGCCGGGTCTCCTGGGCCCTGGATCCACTGCCGTTCACGGGCCGGGCGGCGGACGTCATGAACGACTCTTTCCCGTCGCCGGACGAGGTGAGCGGGTCGTTCATGACCTCCGTGACCAGGCCGGGCTGAGTCCCCCGCCGCTCCGTGGCCGCCCGCCGCGACGCCGTGAATGACTCATTCACGGCGTCCGACGCCATGAATGAGTCATTCAAGACACCCAGGCCGCCACCACCGAGCCGACCGCACCCCGTGACTTTGCCGCCCACCAAGCCCCGCCCCCAAGCATCCCCCGCCGCTCCCAAGGGGGCTGCCCCGAGTCCATCGTATCGGCCACCCCCGACGCAAAGTGCTGAAACGATCACCGGCCCGTCAGTTGTCCACATGTCGACTCCCCTGGGGACAACTTGTGGACGACCACTCTTCCCCAGCTCGCCAACCCGCGTCGCCCGGCTTACAGTCCCCTTATGTCCGGTGGTCGTCGCTGGATCCTCGTGGTCCCGATCGCGGTGCTGGTCACCGCTTTGCTGGCGGGGGTCGTCACCTGGGCTCAGGGCGGGAACATCCAGCGTGACCTCACCGCCGACACCCAGGCCGCGCTCGTTGAAGCCGGCCTCGGCAACGGCAACGTCACCTTCGACGGCCGGGACGCCACCCTCAGCGGCTTCGCGCCCGACCAGGCCTTGAGGGCCCTCGAAGTCGTCCAGAACGTCGACGGCGTGCGGGCCGCCCAGCTCCAAGGCGATGTCACCCCCGTGGCCCCGAGCAGCCCGGCACCCACCACCCCCGCCCCCAGCTCGAGCACCAGCAGCCCACCTCCGACCACCAGCGCCACCGCTCCGCCGCCGCCCACCGACAAGGCCGGCGTGCAAGCCGAGATCGACCGGATGCTCGTCGAGGCGCCGATCACCTTCGTGCCGGACACCGCCCGGCTCACCCCCGAAGGCGAACAGGCCGCCCGCGCCGTCGCGATCGCCCTCACGAAGTCGCCCGGCACCTTCCGGTACCGCGTCACCGGCCACGCCGCCCGCGGGTCCGGCAGCGCGAGCGGCGCGCTGAAGCTTTCCCGGGACCGTGCCAGGGCCGTCACGCGGATCCTCACCACCAACGGGCTGACGGCCAAGCGCGTGACCTACCGGGGGCTGGGCGACGCCCGGCCCGCCACCGGCGGCGAAGAGGACCGGCGCGTCGAGATCACAGTCGTTTGAGGGGTGAGTGAGCAGATGGTGTGGCTGTTCGGGCAGATCTGGCTGTGGCTGATCATCGCCTTCGCCCTCGGTGCGCTCACCTCGTGGCTCGTCCTGCGCACCGCCCAACGCCCCAAGGCCGACCCCGCACCCGAGCCGTACGAGCCGGCACCGTACGAGCCCGAGCCCGAACCGCTGGCCACCGAGCAGACGCAGTTCATCCCCGCGGCCTGGATGCAGCCCGGGACCGACCGGCCGGAAAGCGTCCACGACGACGAAGAACCCGAGCCCGTGGGCCACCGCGAAGGCCGGCTCCCGTTGCCGCCGCAGCGCGGCGCGCAGGACGAGGACTGGCCCACCGAGGAGGAACCCGCCTGGCCGGAGGCCGACGAGGTCACCCCGCAGTGGCCGCACCAGCCTGGACGCGGTGGCTGACACCCATCCTGGTAAGTTCGGCTACGCACTGTGAGCGAGGCCTGAGGAGGGGTGGCGTGGCGCTCCCCCATTGGACGCCCCAGCAGGTACTGCCGCCGGGCCGCCACCCCTGTGACCTCGCCGACGTCTACGAACGCCTGGTCTTCGACGCCCCGCACCAGAACGACCGCGAAATCCTGTTCAGCGCGCTCAACAGCTACCTCGGCGTGGCCCGCCGGATCATTTCGTCCGGCCGCGCCTGGATCGGCGGCGAGCTCGTCACGCGCACCGCGCACCCGCCGCAGGGCCTCGACGTCGTCCTCATCCCGGACGAGTGGGGCGCGCTGAAGCGGCTCGACGACGCCGGCCGGTCGGCGCTGTACGGCCTGCTCACCCTGCGCGGCGTGATCGTCGGGCAGCCCGCGATGTACCTGGACCAGGTGCAGCCGGTCGGGGGCATGCTGGACGGCTTCCTGTGCCGTCCCGGCGACGAAGACGTCTGGGCCGAGGTCTGGGCCGAAGGCGGCAAGGGCTACCCGGAGATGATCTGGTGAGGAACGAGTTCCGGCGCATCGCCGACGAGATCCCCGGCGGCACGTGGCTCGACGACCTCGCGCGCGCCTCGGCGATGGCGGCCAACGCCAAGTTCGAGCGGACTTCGCGGTCGCCGCTGCTGCACGTCTCGGTGATCGGCGAGCAGACGATCGACGCGTACACCTTCTCCGACATCAGCCGGGCGCTGCAGGACGCGACGGCGAAGATCGGGCACATCATCCGGAACCCGTCCGGCGAGGTCACCCAGGTCCAGCAGGCCGACCGCGACAAGGCGCCCCTGATCCAGCGCGGCCAGGCGGGCAACGCGATCTTCTTCGGCTTCCCGGAGCTCGACGTCTCCGACGACGCGCTGATCGTCGACGGCATCGAGACGCTGTCGGAACGAGCAGTCAAGGAGCTCTGCGACTTCCTGCCGGCGAACGGTTCGGACGACGGCGCGCTCGACGCCGTGCTGCTGCAGCGCGACACCGTCCGCAACGCCGTGAGCGACATCGTCAACGCCGTCGCGAAGAACGCCGGCATCGGCATGGCGCTGACCCCGACCGCGGGCGAGCAGGTCACCCGCAGCATGACCACCGAACAGGCCCGGATCCTCCAGGGCAGCCTCCGGGAGTCACGTGAGGCCGTCGGCTACGAGACGGTGCGCGGGCGGCTCGACGGCGTCCGCACCCGCCGCCGGATCTTCTACCTCGACCGCGAGTCGGGCGGGACCATCCAGGGCGCGGTGGCGCCGGACCTGCTCGACGAGATCAAGGAGAACCTCGACCGCCCGGTGACGGCCCGGCTGCGCGTCGTGCGGACGACGACGATCGACGGCCGCCGCGGCCGGCCCGTTTTCGAACTCCTCGAAATCACTCCCGAGGTCAGCCTTTTCGACTGAGAAGTCCGATATACGACCTTCGTCTTGAACGCCGATACCGACGGTCGTCGTAGGCCTCACGGCGGTGCCCGGACGCTCGTGCGGTATTTACGCTACCTGCCGTGAGGTCGGCAAACCGACCCTCGAACAGTGGGAACTCCGATATTCTTCCCATTGATCACCGGGCCACACCCTGCGCGCGTTGTCAGGAAATACCGATACCCGGCGCAAAACGGTGGGACAATGACTTTTTCCAGAATGTAACAATTTCGCTCGCGGGCACTCTTATGGGTTAACGTCGTCGCACTCCCACCCGAAGGGGTTCGCATGATGACCGACCCGCAGTACCCGCCGCCGGCCACCGCGCGCCACGGACGGCCCGCGCCACCGGTGACGGCCACGGAGCGTCGTCAGGCCAACGCGAAGCCCGGGCGGAACATCCTCGCGATCGTCGGCCTGCTGCTCGGCGTGGCCGCCCTGGTTGTCGCGTTCGTCCCGGATATCGAGTTCGTCGCGTGGCCGCTGGCCGGAATCGGGCTGGTTCTGGCGGTCATCGGGCTGGTCCAGGTCAAGAAGGGCACGGCGGGCGACCGCGGGCTGGCGATCACCGCCGCGGCGGTCTCGGTCGCGGCGCTGCTCACGACGGCGGGGATGCTGCTGTACTCGACCTTCCTCGGCGGCGGCGAGTCCGGGCTGCACCTGCCCGCGGTGGCCGGCGACAAGCACTCCGTGACGTTCCAGGTGACCTCCGCCGGCGGCGCGACCGTGCGGTACGGCAGCCTGTCGGACCAGCGGACGGAAAACGCGCCCGCCAGCACCGACGCGTGGCAGGGCGCGGCGTCCTTCAACAATGGTTCCTACCTGTTGACGCTGACCGCGGACACCCGCAATGCGCAGCTCAACAACATAATCAGCTGCGCCATTCTGGTCGACGGCAAGAAGGTCGCGGAAAACAGCGGGACGACGATCGCGCTCTGCACGGCGAACGTGGGCTGAGCCGCGGGTTTCCGCCGAGCCTGGCGACCGGCCGGCCCACCCCCACGTCGGCCGGCCGGGCCGCCACGAGCCGCTCCTGGCGGCTCCCGGCCCCGGCGGGGGTTTCCCGCACGGGGCCCGGCGCCGGCGTCTCAGCCTGCCCCTCCCCTAGGGCTCAGCCGGCACTGCCGAACCTACGCGGACGCCGTCCGGGGGCACTAAGAATCCACTGAGGATTCACCGCCGGAGCCGCGTCGTGATCCATTCGCAACCGGCATTCTCGCCACGAATGTGGATCACCGCCGGAAAGTTGTCGCGCGAAATCTTCACTGCAGTTCGGCGAGTTCGGTCCGCACCTCACCGACCAGCTTCGGATGCACCCGCTCGTAAATGCGGACCGACAACGCCAACTGCTCCCGCGCACCGTCGAGATCACCGCGCGCCCGCAGTACCCGGCCCAGCGTCAGCCGCAGCGCGCCCTCGCGGGCCGCGAACTCGCGGCTGATCGCCAGGTCGATCGCCTCCCAGACGTACCGCTCCGCCGCCTCCAGGTCACCGATCCGGAGGCTGAGCCCGGCCAGCTTGTCCAGCGAGACGACCACCCGGTCGTCGTCGCCGAGCGAGCGGTCGATCGCCAGCCCCGCGAGCTGGTGGGCGAGCGCGTCGGCGAGGCGGCCGGCCCGCTTCTCCGCCTGCGCGCAGCTGCTGAGCGCCTGCCCGCGCAGCGTGACGTCCGGGGCCTCCGCGATCGCCCGCGTCAGCCGGTCGATGGCCTTCTCGTGCTCGCCGCGCCGGCTCAGGGCGCGGCCGAGCTGCAGGCCGGCCGACGTGCTCAGCGCCGCGTCCGGCACGCGCGCGGACAGCTCCAGCGCCCGCTCGGCGTCGGCCAGACCCGCGCCCGGCAGCTCGAACGTCAACGCGATCTCGCACCGCGCGAGCCGCAGCCAGCACTGGCCGGCGACGTCGCCCGCGGCTTCGGCGGCGGCCACGCCGAGGTCGGCCATCCGCGACCACTCGTCCGGCAGCGGGCACGCGACGCGGTACGTGTGGCCCAGCAGTGCCAGCCGCCAGGCGTCGTCGTGGCGACCGGCCGCGTAGGCGGCGTCGAGGACCGCGAGCAGGTTCGGCCACTCGGCCGCGAACCAGTCCTGCGCCTCGTCGAAGCCGGTCAGCGGCGGCATCGCCTCGTCGGCGAGCACGCCGGTGAAGTCCAGCGGGTCGGCGACGTGGCCCAGCCGGCGCCGCGCCCGGTCGGCCACCGCCTGGTAGTAGCGGACCGTCCAGCCGAACGCCTCGTCGCGTTCCTTCTCGCCGAGCTCCTGCTCCGCGAGCTCCCGCAGGTAGAGCCAGACGAGGTCGTGCGGCACGAAGACGTCCCGGGCGGTCTCGGCGATCAGGTTGTGCGCGGCCAGCACCCGCAGCCGCCGCCGGGCCTCGACGACCGGGATCTGCGCCACCGCGGCCATCAGGTGCGGCCCGACCAGCACGCCGGGCACCGCGCCGAGCTGCAGGAACGTCTCGGCGATCTCACCGGGCAGACCGCGGAACGAGACGTCGAAGGCGGCGCGCACACCCTCTTCGGCGCCGTCGACCTGCAACCCGGCCAGCCGGGTGCGCTCGTTGCCCAGCTCGTCGACCAGCTCTTCGGCCGTGCGCTGGGCGCTCGCCGAAAGCCGCGCGCCGGCGATCCGGAGCGCGAGCGGGAGGTAGCCGCAGAGCCGCGCGAGGGCGTGGTTGAGGTCGGCCGGACCGGCGAGCTCCTCGATGAGCCGGACGGCGTCGTCCGGCGCGAGCGTGCCGAGCACGCGCTGCTTGGCCGCGTTCGACACGGCCAGCCCGTCGAGGCGCGACCGGCTGGTCACCACGGTCATCGTCCGCGCGCTCGGCGGCAGCAGCGGGCGCACCTGCTCGGCGGTGCGGGCGTCGTCGAGCAGCACGAGCATCCGCCGCTGGGCGATCAGCGACCGGTACAGCGCGACGCGTTCGTGCAGCAGCTCCGGGATCTTCGCGGTCTCGACGCCGAGGCCGAGCAGGAACTGCGTCAGCAGCTCGGCGGGCTCCAGCGGCGGGTGGTGCGGGTCGAAGCCGCGCAGCGAGGCGAACAGAACGCCGTCCGGGAACCGCGGCGCGACCCGGTGCGCCCACCACACGACCAGGGAGCTCTTGCCGACCCCGGCGGTCCCGGTGACGATCGCGATCGTCGTTTCGCCGGCCTCGGCGCGGGTGACCAGGCTGTCGAGCCAGGCCAGCTCGTCGGCGCGCCCGGCGAGGCTCGGCACCGCGGCGGGCAGCTGCGAGATCGGCTTGCCCGGCTCCTCGGCGGTGGCCGGGACGGCGGAGGTGCGCGCCGGGAGGTCGTCGTTGAGCACGCGCTCGTGCAGCCAGCGCAGCTCGGCGCCGGGTTCGACACCCAGGGTGCGGAGGGTGGCGCGCGAGACGGTCCGGTACAGCTCGAGCGCGTCCCCGCGGCGCCCGGCGTGGTACAGCGCCCGCATGAGCTGGCCGGCGGTCCGCTCGGCGAGGGGGTCGGCGCGGACGATCGGGCTCAGCTCGACGATCAGCTCGGCGTGCCGGCCGAGGCCGAGGTCGGCGTCGACGCGGGCGCCGTGCACGGCGAGACGCAGGTCCTCCAGCTCGGGCGCCCGCAGCGAGTCGGGCACCCCGCCCAGCGCCGGGCCCTGCCAGAGCGCGAGCGCCTCGGCCAGCAGCGCGGCGGCAACGTCGGGGGTGGCCTGCGACGCGCGGTCCAGCAGGCTGCGCGCCCGGTGGACGTCGATCCGGTCGGGTTCGATCGCCAGGCGGTAGCCCGGCGGGGTGGTCAGGATGCTCGGGCCGTCGATGTCCCGGAGGATCCGCCGCAGGTGGGAGACGTTGCCGTGGACGATGGTCCGGGCGGTGGCGGGCGGATCGTGGCCCCAGAGGGCGTCGATGATCTCGTCGAGCCCGACGACCTTGCCGGCCTTGAGCGCGAGCAGGGCGAGCAGGCCGCGGACGCCGGGACCGCCGATCGGGACGGCGACGTCGCCGTCGAAGAGCTGGACGGGCCCGAGCAGCTGCAACCGGGTTTCGGCCATGCTCGCGCCCACCTCCCCGGGGTCTCCCTCGCCGCGAAATCAACCTACCGTGGTGACCGGTTGTCGAGCAGGGCCGGTACCAGGAGTTTTGGCGGTTCTGCGGATTCCGCAGCGCCGAGTGGGACGCGGTGCGACATCCACCGGCGATCCGTCACCCCGGACATGCCACGACCCCGTACCGGCGGTCCCGAGCCGCTGGTACGGGGTCGTGGTGGAACTCCCGGCCGGGCCGCCAGGGGGCGCGGTCCGCCCGTCCGTCACCACCGGCGACCGGGCGGGTGGGCTCACCCCGAGCGAAGCACCCGCCGGTCGTCAGCGAAGACGTTTGTTGCGCGAGCCACACGCCCGCGCGGTGGCGACACGGTAACAAAGCGCATCGGGCCGGTCACCGCCGGGCCACCGGCTCGTGAGCGGGAAACAGAGTTCCAACCCTGTTTCCCACTCACGACCAGCCGCGGCAGACCGGCTCAACGCGAGATCGGGGTCGAGTCGCGGCCGGCGATGAACGCGGGCCGCGGGGCGCTCGCCGCGAACGGCTCCTGCAACGCGTTCTCCACGCTGTTGAACACCAGGAAGATGTTCGAGCGCGGGTACGGGGTGATGTTGTTGCCGGAGCCGTGCATGATGTTCGAGTCGAACCACAGCGCCGAGCCGGCCTGGCCGGTGAACTGGTCGATGCCGTGCTCGGCCGCCATCTTCGTGATGTCGTCCTCGCTCGGCACGCCCACCCGCTGGTCCTTGAGCGACGACTTGTAGTTGTCGTCCGGCGTCTCGCCGGCGCACTGGACGAACGTCCGGTGCGAGCCCGGCATGATCATCAGGCCGCCGTTGAACGGGTAGTTGTCCGTGAGCGCGATGGAACAGCTGACCGCGCGCGGGGCCGGCATGCCGTCCTCCGCGTGCCAGGTTTCGAAGTCCGAGTGCCAGTAGAACCCGGTGCCCTTGAACCCCGGCATGTAGTTGACGCGGCTCTGGTGGATGTACACCTCGGAGCCGAGCAGCTGCCGGGCCCGGTCCAGCACGCGCGGGTCGCGCACCAGCTCGGCGATCAGGTCCGAGATCTCGTGGACGTCGAAGATCGACCGGACTTCACCGGTCTTCGCCTCGGTGATGACGCGCTCGTCCCGGGCCAGCTCCTCGTCGGAGGACAGCCGCACCAGCTCCTGCCAGTACGTCTGGACCTCCCCGACGGAAAGCATGTCCTCGACCACGGTGTAGCCCTTGGTCTCGTGGTTCGCCAGGGTGGCGGCGTCGATCGGACCGTCGCTTTCGGTACCCCACACGGTGGGGTGCACGCGCGGCAGCTGCGCCGGCGTACCGGTGATCCGGGTCGGGTAACCGTCGTCGACCCGGGTGTCCATCAGCGTCACGGGCTTCGCCTCCTGTTTTCCTTTCCGGTACTCATCCCTCGGTGATCAGCGGGTACACACCGTTTTCGTCGTGGACCTCGCGGCCGGTCACCGGCGGGTTGAACACGCACACGCACTTGATCTCGGTCTTCGGCCGGACCTGGTGCTTGTCGTGGTCGTTGAGCAGGTACAGCGTGCCGGGCTTGAGCTCGTACACCTTACCGGTGGCGAGGTCTTCGATCTCGCCTTCGCCGGAGGTGATGAACACCGCCTCGATGTGGTTGGCGTACCAGAAGTCGTTGACCGTCCCGGCGTAGAGCGTGGTCTCGTGCACCGAGAAGCCGACACCCTCCTTGGCCAGGATGATGCGTTTGCTGCGCCAGTTCGGGGTCTTGATGTCGGCGTCGGTGTCGGTCACCTCGTCGAGGGTGCGGACGAGCACGTCGTACTCCTTTACTTCTTCAGGACGGCCTTGATGGACTCGTCGATGATCGACAGGCCCTGGGTGAGCTCGTCGTCGGTCAGGGTCAGCGGCGGCAGCAGCTTCATGACTTCGCCGTCGGGGCCGGAGGTCTCCATCAGCAGGCCGCGCGCGAACGCTTCCGCGCAGACGCGGCCGGCCAGCTCGCCGTCCCCGAACTCCAGGCCGCGCGCGAGGCCGCGGCCCTTGGCGACGAGGTTCGCGTCCGGGTAGGCCTCGACGATGCCCGAGAACGCGGCGGCGATGCGCTCGCCCTTCGCCTTGGTCGACTTCTCGAGCTCGTCGTCGCTCCAGTAGACGTTGATCGCCTCGGTCGCGGTGACGAACGCGGGGCTGATGCCGCGGAAGGTGCCGTTGTGCTCGCCCGGCTCCCAGACGTCGAGCTCCGGCTTGATCAGCGTGAGCGCCATCGGGATGCCGTAGCCGCCGATGGACTTCGACAGGCAGACGATGTCCGGCTTGATCCCGGCGTCCTCGAAGCTGAAGAACGGCCCGGTGCGGCCGCAGCCCATCTGGACGTCGTCGAGGATCAGCAGGATGTTGTGGCGTTTGCAGAGGTCGTCGAGCCCCTTCAGCCACTCCAGGCGCGCGGCGTTGATGCCGCCCTCGCCCTGCACGCCTTCGACGATCACGGCGGCCGGCTCGTTGAGCCCGCTGCCGGAGTCTTCGAGGAGCTTCTCGAAGTACAGGAAGTCCGGCATGGCGCCGTCGAAGTAGGCGTCGTACGGCATCGGCGTGGCGTGCACCAGCGGGACGCCGGCGCCGCCGCGCTTCATCGAGTTGCCGGTGACCGACAGCGCGCCCAGCGTCATGCCGTGGAACGCGTTGGTGAAGTTGATGACCGATTCCTTGCCGGTCACCTTGCGCGCCAGCTTCAGCGCGGCCTCGACGGCGTTCGCGCCACCCGGACCGGGGAACACGACCTTGTAGTTCAGGTCGCGCGGATCGAGGATCTTGTCGCGGAAGGTCTGCAGGAAGTCGCGCTTGGCCACGGTGAACATGTCGAGCGCGTGGGTGACGCCGTCACGCTGGATGTAGTCGATCAGCGCCTGCTTCAGGTGCGGGTTGTTGTGCCCGTAGTTCAGCGCGCCGGCCCCGGCGAAGAAGTCCAGATAGGGCTTTCCGCTCTCGTCGTAGAGGTGGCTGCCCTGGGCGCGGTCGAACACGACCGGCCAGCCGCGGCTGTAGCTGCGGACCTCGGATTCGAGCTCTTCGAAGATGCTCATGACGGTTCTTTTCTCCTACTCGCCCGGATCTTTGCGTACTGAGAGCGGACCGATGCGGTAAAGCTCTTCCGGCAGATGTTCACCATCGCCGGGGAAATCCGCGCCGGCGAACAGCTCCGTGGTTTCCACCGACGCCTCCCAGCGCTTCGCGAAGGAGGTGAACAGCCGGATGGACGCTTCGTTGTCCGGGGTGATGGTGGTCTCGAGGTAACGCACCCCGGTGGCGACGAGCCGCGTGTACAGGGCGTCCAGCAGCTGGCCGGCCAGGCCCTTTCCCCGCTGCGACGCGTCGACCGCGACCTGCCAGACGAACCCGACGTCGGGTTCTTCCGCCCGGCGGTAGCCGGTCACGAACCCGACCGCCTTGCCGTCCTCGCGCGCGACCACCGATGTCTCGGCGAAATCGCGGCACCACAGCATGTATGCGTACGGCGAGTTGAGATCGAGCTTGGCGGAATCGCGCGCGATTCGCCACAGCTCCGCGCCGTCCGCCTTGGTCGGCGATTCGATCAAGTGCGTTACGGACATACTCAGGAAACGTAACAGAGAATTTTCGACCTGCCAGCGACGCAGCTCACGACCCCCGCAATGACCTGGGACGACGCGGGGTACCCGGTGAGGAGTCCCACAAACATGTTTGACGCGGACGCGAGCAGGGCACAGGCCTGCCTCAGTCGCACACCCGTGGTTCGCGACCTACCCGAACCATGAACCTTCGAAGCCGTGATCGCAAGACGACGGGCCGTATTCCGCACGGGTCCGCACGAGCGCGCCCGCCACCGGACGCTTCTCTCCCAGCGGCCCGCGGACCGCGGATTCGTCCGGTCAGGCGCGGCGCCGGCTCCGGAGCCGGCGCCGGATCCCGCTCACCGGCATCACCACCGCCGGCAGGATCAGCAGCCCGGACACCACGAGCCACCACACCGCGCCGTCCCCGCGCCGCCAGCCCGCCACCACGTTCCCCAGCCAGCCGAAGAACGGCCGCGCGATCGGCGGCAGGAACGCGGCCAGCAGCAGCGCCGCCACGACCAGCACCCCCAGGACCGCGAACAGCCGGCGCGCGGTGCGGCCCATCGTCAGCAGCGCCGTCGCGAGGTAGATGACCGCGCCCGCCAGGACCGGGAGGCCGATCCACTGCAGGATCGCGCCGCCGCTGTCGCCGATCACCAGGCCGGCCAGCAGCGCCAGCACACCCGCCGCCAGCGAACCCGGCGTGCCCAGCTTGGACGCGCTCCGGGTGACCTTCGCCGTGCTGCGCGCGACCGTCCGCAGGATGCCCGCGACCGTCTTCGGCCAGCCGCCGGGCAGGCGGAACGCCACCGTCCCCGCGTTGACCGTCGCGGCGCCGAGCTTCACCAGCGTCCGCGTGAGCTGGGCCGTGCCCTGCTCGCCCGCGAGCTTCTCCGCCGACACCCGGCACGTCTGGAACACGCGCTGGGTGGCGGCCGCGTCGGCGATCGGCTGCGCGGCCCGCGCGCGGAACCCGGCCGACGCCGCGCCGCTGCAGCCGCTCACCTTCACGTCGGCGGCCGCCTGCTTCGCGACGACCGGCAACTCCTCCGCGGCGATCTCCGCCTGGCGGCCGCGGGCCAGCACCATCGCCGTCACCGGCATGCTGACCGGCCGCCCGGTGGCGAAGTCCACGGCGTTCAGCGCCGAGTCCAGCCCGAGGAACGCCAGCTCGGCGTCGAGCTGGCCGGTCAGCTCCGCCACCTCGGCGGGCTCGGCGTTGTCGTCGCGACCGGGCCCTCGCCAGAGCGGCTTCAGCGCGGCGACCAGCTCGTCGCGGAAGGTGTCCGCCCCGACGAGGTCGCGCAGGGTCTCCAGCCGCCGCGGGTCGAGCAGGCACTGCACCAGCCAGCCGGCGCCGTCGACCCGGCCCCACATCCAGTCGCTGGCCCGCCACGACGACTTGTAGAACGCGCCGAAGTAGTCGGCCTGCATCCCGGTCAGCTTGTCTCCCGACCGGCGGCGCTTCAGGTCCAGCAGCGTCCGCGAATCGGCGCTGACCTGCACGAGCTCGACCCTCTGGTCGACCGACGGCGCCTGTGCGAGCAGCCCCCGCGTCGCGACGTGCAGGCCGAGCAGCCGCGCTTGGACGACGTCGTCACCGCCGTCGGGCAGCGCCAGCCAGTCGAGCAGTGTCTTGACCGTCCCGGGGGACTCGTCGCTCAGGGTCCGCAACGTGGGCGCCGCCGCCCGCAGCGCCGTCACGACCATCGGCCAGGCCTGCGCGACGACGTCCGAGCGGCCGAGCCCGGCCCACTCCTCGGCGAGCTCGCGGATCCAGGTTTCGAGGGTGCTGCTCGCGCCGGGTTCGTCGTGCCCGGCGACCCACTGCGCGAGCCGCGTGCCCCGCGCGGACTTCTTCCGCGCCGCGTGCAGCCCCGTTCGCGCGTTGTTGAGCTCCTTCGCCTGCGCGGGATCGGGGCCCAGCCGGAACCCGGCGTTGATCAGCTGCAGCCCGGTCGCCACGGCGTCGTCGAGCGCGCTCGTGCGGTACGCGACGAGGTCCGCCACGGTCATGCTCGCCGACGGCGGCTCGGGCGGGATGCCGCTGCTCAGCCCGGCCACGGCGACCGCGCGCAGCTGCTGCGACATTCCCGAGGCCCACTCCCGGTCCTCGGTGTCCACACCGGACAGTGCGTACCGGCGGGTGGCGACGCCGACCAGCTCGGCCGCGTCCTCGGCCGTCCGCCGCTCCAGGTAGGACGTGGCAATTCCCTGGTCGATCAGGCACTCCGGACCGCCGCGCAGGCCCAGCGCCGCCAGCGAGACTCGGGTGTCTCGGGTCCGAACGACGGCGTCGTTGTGCCGGGTCAGGTCCTCCAGCTCGGCGCTGATCGACTGGCTCATCACCGTCGCGACGACCTTGCTCATCGCGTTCGACAGCAACGGCGGGTTCGCGGCGTCGCAAGGGACTTCGGTCGCCTCCCGCTCGCCGGTCGGCACGACGTAGAGCAGCAGCCGCCGGACATCGGCGTGTGACGTGCGTTCGAAGATCTCCCGCAGCGCCGGCCGCAGCGGCTTGTTGAGCAGCACCCCGCCGTCGGTCAGCCAGTGCGAGCGGGTCAGGTCGGTGTAGGCGGTCATGTCGGGGTGCAGCTCGTCGGCGGCGGCGTCGCCGATCGGCAGCCGCGACAGCTCGAAGGCGCCCGGGAACGACGCCGTGGAGCGCGCGGCCAGCGCCAGCGGGCCCTGCACGCCTTGCGTCCACAGTGGACCGTCGAAGCGGAAGAGCATCCGGTGCTCGGTGTCCCGCACGAGGTTTCCGAGCGCGTCGTCGAACCGGGTGGTCTCGCCGTCGATCATGGTGCCGGTGAGCAGCACGGTGACGTCCGGTGGCTCGACGGGCGCGGAGCCGGCGTCGGTGATCCGGTGCAGCGCCCGCTCGAAGTCGGCGAGCAGCACGCGATCGCCGTCGAGGATCGACCGCGGCTGCGCTTCGTCCGGGTCGCGGACGAGGTTCTCCAGCGAGCCGACCTCGATCCAGGTGTCCCGCAGCACCTGCGGCGTGGAGCCGAAGGCCTCGGCCAGGCCGAGGCAGGCGGCGTTGACCCCGCCGGCGCTGGTCCCGGTGAGGACGTCGATCGACACCGTCGCGCGCAGGAGATCGAGCAGCTTGCGATAGAGCCCGGGCTCGGCGTCACCCCTGGACTCGCGCAGCAGCTGCGACGTCTCGGTGGCGACCCCGCCCATCCAGATGGCGAGGCTGGCGCCACCCACCATCGTCATCGCCAGGCGGATCTCCTGCTGCCACGGTTCGGCTGGTTGAGGCATGGGGCTCCCCCGCCCGTCGTCGTCCTGACGCAGAGTAGAGGCGCAAGGTGAGCGCGGGGATACGTCCGGGTGTACGGCCGTTCGGGTGGATTTGCTCGCCCGGCCGTGCTCAGGCCGCCAGGTGCTCCAGCAGGAGGACCTGACCTTCACCGACCGCGAAGCCCAGCACCGCGCCCGTGGCGATCAGGATCCACTCGTCCTGCTCGAAAGCCGGCCGGAGCAGCCGCTCGAACTCGTGCGGGGACAGCTCCTTCATCTTCGACACCAGCACGTTGCGGATGTCCATCGCGTCCGTCGCGTAGTCCTCGATGTAGCGCATCGTCTCCGGCAGCCGGGACATGATCTGCCCCGCGATCGCCAGCTTGACGTCCTGGTACTTCCGGCTGCCGACCGCGAACACCAGCAGCGGCTTCGCGACGCTCCCGAGCTCCCGGTCGAGCTGACGCTGGATCAACGCCAGGACCCGGTCGGACAGCGGCCCGTGCAGGATCGCCTCGATGACGTTGTGCGGCGTGATGATCTCCTGCGCGATCAGCGCCCCGTACGCCTCCGCGACCTCCGCGCGCCGCTTGAGGAACAGCCCCTGCCACGTGACCCCGAAGTACTTGCGCGGCTCGATCGGGAAGAAGATCATCCGCAGCGCCAGCCAGTCGGTGAACCAGCCGGTGAACAGGCCGAACAGCGGCATGATCAGCGGGAACTTGAACAGCACCCAGGCCACCATCTGGATCACGCCGATCGCGCCGCCGAACACCAGACCCGAGCGGGCGATGAACTTGAACTCCTTCGCGCCCGCCTCCTGGAAGATGCGGTTCAGCAGGCGCTTGTCCTTGACCAGGCTGGTGACCACCATGCCCTTGAGGTCGAACACATTGTCCACATCGGACTTGATCAGGTCGAGCACGGCCGCGACCATCCGCGGCGACTCGTGCTGGACGCGCTCGATCACCAGCCGCTGAACCCGCACCGGCAGCGACTCCCACAGCCCCGGCCGGTAGTGCCCCGCCACCTCGCGGACGATGTCCTCGACCCCCGCGAGCAGCGGTTTTTCGATCTCCTTCGCGATCCGGGAAGCGTCCAGCCGCGCGACGACCTCGGCCGGCTCGATCAGCTGCTCGGTCATCGTGTCGCAGGCGATGCTCGCCATCCGCGCCGCGCGCTTGGGCACGATGCCCTGCCAGCCGAGGAACGGCTTGACGCCGATGAACTCCACCGGGTGGAACATCATCCGGATCGCGACGAGCTTGGTGCCGTAGCCGATCAGCGCGGCGACGACGGGGATCGAGACGTAGAGGGGCCAGTGCTGCGCGAAGTCGGCGACGATGCCGGCGAGGAACGACCCCATCCGGGTCAGCCGAAGCTGCGTGGATCGGCAGCAGGGTCGCAGGCGAGCCAGAACTGCGCGCCCAGGCGCGAAATGTGGATCGTCCGCCGGACGTACTTCGCGCGTTTGACGTGCTTCTCCGCGTCGCGCACGGTTTCGTCGGTCAACAGGATCTCGTACTGCGTCTCCAGCGACGGCACCTCTTCGTCGAGGTCGACCAGGCCCAGCGCGATCAGCCGCGTGACGTACCCGGGCACCTGGTCGGGCAGGGACACTCCGGCCGCCTTGCCGACCGTCGACGCGTTGCGCAGCGCGACGCGCCCGCTGCTGCCGAGGCCGGTGCGCTCGACGACGTCGACCACGGGGAACGGCGACCCGTCCGACAGCGCGGACAGGAGGCGGGCCTCGTCCGGGGTCAGCTGGCGCAGGATGATCGCGTAGAAGTACTCGCGGGCCCGGTCGCGGCCGAAGCCGATGGAGTGGTTGAGCAGTTCGGCCATCGCGGCGCGCAGCGGCTCGGTGTGGTTGTCGCGCGCCGGCACGAGCGTCACGGTCGCTTCGACCTTCCCGGGCACCGCCGGTCGGTTCATCGCGGACGCCGCCGTCAGCGCCGCGTGGTAGGGGTCGTCGACCTCGTCGAGGCGACGGCGCAGTTCGGCCAGCAGCTGGTGTTCCACCTGCCGGACCGTGCGTTCGGCCGTCTCGACGCCGGGGAGCTTGCGGCCGAGCGCGAAGCCGGTGCGCGCGGCCCAGCCCGCCAGCTGCCCGGCACGCCGCGCCAGGTCGGCCACCTCGTCACCGGTGCCCCGGCCGTTCGGTCGCTCTGCGTTCACGGGTCGGCTCCCCTCTGCTTACGCGGTGATGCTACCTGCGGGTAGGCCGAACGGTGGTGTGATGTGCGTGTTGGATGCAGGCATGAGTCCGACGCGCTGGGGCCCGCCGATCGACGTCCTTCCGTACTTCTCGAAAGAGGAGCAGGCGCTGATGACGCTGCTCGGCGCGCTGACCGAGGAGGATTGGCAGCGCCCGACCGGGTGCGCGGGCTGGACGGTCAAGGACCTCGCCGCTCACCTGCTGGGCGGCAAGGTCGGCCGGCTGTCCCGGAGCCGCGACGGGCACGCCTCCGAAGCCCCCCGCCTGGGGGAGTCCTTCCCCCGCTTCATCGACCGGATCAACGAGGAGTGGGTCATCGCCTGCCGGCGGCTCTCGACCGACGTCCTGCTCACGATGATGTACGAGTTCATGGGCCAGACCACCGAGTACTGGGCGAAGGTGGACCTCGACGCCGACGGCGAGCCCGTGACGTGGGCGGGCGACGAGCCGGCGCCGCGCTGGCTCGACGCGGCCCGCGACTATTCGGAGTTCTGGGTCCACCACGTGCAGATCCGCGAAGCGCTCGAGCACACGCCGCTGGAGGCCGAGTACGCGGAGCCGATCGCCGACACGTTCGTCCGCGCGCTGCCGCACACGCTGCGCGACGTCGAGGCGCGCGTCGGCAAGCAAGTGGGATACACGGTCACCGGCGCCGGCAAGTGGCACGCCCGCCGCGAGCGCGACGGCTGGGTCCTGGACCGGGGCGCACCGCCGTCCCGCACACCGCTGGCCACGGTGACGACGGACCTGGACACGTTCTGGCGGCTCTGCACCCGCAACGCCCCCGACCTCGGCCGCGTGAAGACTTCGGGCGACGAAAACGTTTGCGAGGTCATCCTCGGCATGACCTCGATCATCGCCTGACCCCGGAGCGCACTTTCACGTGAAAGTGCAACGGAGGAGCGATCTCCGGATCACTTTCCCTAGGAAAGATGCGTCCGGAGGGCCTTCGGACGCATCTTTCCTAGGGAAAGTGACGCCTTGGGACCTTCAGAGCGTCACTTTCTCGGCGAAAGTGGCGCTTCAGCGCGGGCGGCGGGCTTGCTTGCGCAGCTGCAGGATGCGGGCGCCGCCGATCAGCGCGACCAGCACCGCGCCGCCGATGGCCGAGAACAGCATCGCGATGGCCAGCGGCAGGCTGCCTTCCGCGCCGAAGAAGTGCACCGTCGCCGGGTCGAGGTTCTGCAGGATGAAGACCAGCAGCACCACCAGCACGACCAGGCCGGCGATGACCGCGACCCACGTGCCGCTGATCCGCGTCGGCCGCGTCCGCTTCTTCGCGGCCGCGCCGGTCCTGGCCGGCGCCGGACGTACCGGCGTGACCTCCTCGGCGCCGGGCCGGACGTCACCGGCACGCAGTTCGGCGGGTTCGAGGGCACCCTCGGGCACCTCGTTCCCGGGCAGGTCGTGGTTGGTCGGGCCGGTGGGGCGGCCGGCCGCGTCCCCGCGCGCGTGCGTCATGTACCCAGTGTCCGTCCGGCACGCGGGGAGCGCTCTGTCAAACCCCCTAACGGGCGAAGCCGTCGACCTCGCGCAGTACGCGGAGCGTGTTCTTCCCGGCCAGCTTCGCGCAGTCCTCGTCGCTCCACCCGCGTTCGAGCAGCGCCGCGAACAGCACCGGGTACTTGGACGTGTCCTCCAGGCCCTCCGGCAGCGTGCCGACGCCGTCGTAGTCGCCGCCGAGGCCGATGTGGTCGATCCCGGCGACCTCGCGGGCGTGCTCGACGTGCGCGACGACGTCGTCGACGGTCGCCTTCGGCTTGACCGGGCCGTCCCACTGCTTCACGAACTCCCCGCGCTGGGCCAGGTTCCGGTACTCCTGCCCGGCGGCCTCCATCGCGGCCTTCAGCTCGTGGTCCCACGCGGTGACCTTCGGCGAGATGAACGCCGGCACGAACGTGGTCATCGCGACGCCGCCGTTGCCGGGCAGCAGCGCCAGGACGTCGTCCGGGATGTTGCGCGGGTGGTCGTTCACCGCGAGGCAGGAGGAGTGGCTGAAGATCACCGGCGCCGAGCTGACCTCGATCGCCGCCCGCATCGTCGACGGCGCGACGTGCGAGAGGTCGACCATCATGCCGATCTTGTTCATCTCGCGCACGACGTCGCGGCCGAACTCGGTGAGCCCGCCGTGGACCGGCTCGTCGGTGCCCGAGTCGGCCCAGGTGGTGTTGAAGTTGTGCGTCAGCGTCATGTAGCGGACGCCGAGCCGGCGCAGGATCCGCAGCACGCCCAGCGACTCGGCGATGCTGTGCCCGCCCTCGGCACCCAGCAGCGACGCGATCCGGCCGTCGGCGAACGCGGCCTCGGCCTCGTCCGCCGTGTCGACCAGCCGGAGCCGGTCGGGGTAGCGCTCGGCCAGCTGGTGGACGACCTCGATCTGCTCGAGGACGGCGGTGACGGCACTGTGGCCTTCGAACTCGCAAGGCACGTACACCGACCAGAACTGCATCCCGAGCTTCCCGTCGGCGAGCTTCGGGAAGTCGGTGTGCAGCGCCGGCTGCCGGACGGTCAGGTCGAGCGACGCGACCGCCTCGACCGGGTTCGGGCCGCCGTGCTGCCGCAGCTCCCACGGCAGGTCGTTGTGCCCGTCGGCCAGGATGACGGCGTCCAGCAGTTTCGTAGCACGCTGCAGTGCCTCGTTAGTCATCACCTGATCGTAGGGCGAGCCGATATACGGTCCGTACAAACGTCAGGGCGTGATCCACTTCGCGGCCGCGCGGACGCCGTCCGCCGTGATCTGGTGCCCGCCGGGGTGGCGCTGCGTGACGACGTCGGCACCGCGCTCGCGCAGCAGCCCGATCAAGTCCTCGGTGGACGCCAGGGGCGCCATCGGGTCGCGTTCGCCGTTGGCCAGGAAGACACGGGAACCCGACAAGTCCAGGTCAGGCGGTGCCGGGACCGGCGACATCGCCGCGAACAGCGCGGCTTCGCGCACGACCTCCGGCCGCAGCAGCGTCACCGCGGCCGCGATGTTGGCACCGTTCGAAAAGCCGACGGCGACCAGCCGCCGGTCGCCCAGCCCGTACTTCTCCCGCGCCTCGACGACGAAGTCCGCGAGCTGGTGCGCGCGCTTCACGACGTCTTCGTGGTCGAACACGCCCTCGGCGAGCCGCCGGAACCAGCGCGCGGCGCCGTGCTCGGTCACCGGGCCGGCCGGGGCGAGCACCGCGGAGTCCGGGCTCAGCTCGCGCGCCAGGCCGAGCAGGTCGTCGGGGCTGCCGCCGGTGCCGTGCAGCAGGAGCAGCAGCGGCGCGTCCGGCGAGCCCTCGACGTACTTGTGCTCGAGCGTCATGACAGCTCCGGGTTGTTCTCGGCGGGGAGGTTCAGCTGGGGCAGCATGTGCTGGATCTCTTCGCGGCGCGGCTCCAGCCACGGCGGCAGCTTGAGCGCGCGGCCCAGCTCCAGCAGCGGCTCGTCGATGGCGAACCCGGGCTCGTCGGTCGCGACCTCCAGGAGCGTGCCACCCGGCTCGCGGAAGTAGATCGAGCGGAAGTACTGGCGGTCCAGGATGGACGTGACGTGCACGCCTTGGTCGACGAGCTCCTCGCGCCAGGCCTTCTGGGTCGGCTCGTCGGGCGCGCGCCAGGCAACGTGGTGCACGGTGCCTGCGGCGACCAGCCCGCGCGGCGCGTCCGGCGTCACGAGGACGTCGACGAGCGCGCCCGGCCCCCCTTCACCGGCGGCGAACCGCAGGCGGTTGCCTTCCTGGGTGGCGAAGCTGAGGCCCAGGCCGTCGGTGAGCATGCCGGCGGTCGCGTCCTCCTTGGTCACCGAGAGCGTCACGGAGTGCAGGCCGCGGATCGCGTGCTCGGCCGGGACCAGCTCGGTGTCCCACGGGTCGCGCGGGTCGCCCTGCGGGTGCGCGACGAGGGCGAGCTTCAGGCCGTCGGGGTCACGGAAGGTCAGCGTGTCCTCGTCGTCGGCGTTGCGGACTTCGCCGGTTTCGATCTTCTGCGCGGCCAGGTGCTGCTTCCACCAGCCGATGGAGGCTTCCGGGACGGAGAACGACGTGGTCGTCGCCTGGCCGGTGCCGTGGCGGCCGCTCGGCGCGTCGGGCCAGGGGAAGAAGGTCATCAGCGAGCCCGGCTTGCCGGCGCTGTCGCCGTAGTAGAGATGGTAGGTGCCCGGGTCGTCGAAGTTCACGGTGGTCTTCACCAGCCGCAGGCCCAGGGTCCGCAGGTAGAAGTCGGCGTTGCGCTGCGGGTCGCCGCCGATCGCGGTGACGTGGTGCAGGCCGGACGTCTTGATCGCCATGGTTGCCTCCTGGATTCAAGGTAACCACAGAACCTCTCGCGGGCAAGATATATTCCGTACAGACTTTCCGGTAGGCTGACCGGGTGGATCCGAAGACCGACGACGACGAGATCGTCACGTGGTGGGGCCTGGTCATCGAGGGCTACCTGGCCACGCAGGACAAGCTGATGGGCGAGATCGCCGACCGCCTCGGGCTCGCGCCCGCCTCGTTCGACATCCTGCTGCGCCTGGTCCGCTCGCCCGACCACCGGATGCCGATGACCAAGCTGGCCACGGAGGCGGCCCTCTCCAGCGGCGGCTTCACGAAGGTGGCCGACCGCCTGGTGGCGGCGGACCTGATCTGCCGCGTCCCGAGCCCGGACGACCGCCGCGTCACGTTCGCGGCGCTGACCGACCACGGGCTGGAGATGGCGGAGAAGGCCCGGACCGCGGCGGCGGAGATCCTGCGCCGCATCGTTTTGACTCCGCTGGGTGACGACGCATCGGCACTCGCGGAAGCCATGCGGACCCTGCGCGCGTTCAACGCCTGAGTTCTAGGCCAGGCCCGGCATCAGCTTCACCGCGTTGCCCCCGAGGACGCCGGTCAAGACGTCCTCGGGCAGCCCGAGCGAGGCCAGCGTCCGCACATTCTTGGCCACTGAAGGCACCCCCGGCCAGTCCGTCCCGAACACGAACTTCCCCGCCAGCCGAGCCAGATCGAAGCGCTGGTAGTACTCCGGCAGCTTCTTCGGCGGCAGGCCGGCGAGATCCAGCCACACGTTGTCCCGCGCCAGCGCGAGGAAAGCCGCCACGTCGTACCACCACCCGCGGCCACCGTGGGCGAAGACGAACTGCAGTGAAGGAAAGTCCTCGACCACATCGGACATCAGCTCGGGATTCCCGAAACTCGTGCGGGACCCCGGAAAACTCGACGTTCCCGAGTGGAGGATCACCGGCACCCCACGCTCGGCACACAATGCGTAGACCGGGTACAGCTCCTTGTCCGCCGGCGAAAACGCGCCGTGCACCGGGTGGATCTTCAACGCCACCGCCCCCAGGTCCAGCTGCCGCGCGACTTCGGAAGCCGCCGGGTGGTGCAGATGGGGATTGACGTTCGCCACCAGCCGGAACCGCGTGGGGTTGTGAGAAACCAAAGGCAAGTTGTCTTCGATCGGCTGAATCCCCGTCGCCCGTGGGCTGTATTCGCAGAACAGCAGCACGCGGTCGACGCCCTCGGACTCCATCAGCTCGTCCATCGCCGACGGGATCACCTCCCCCGAAGAGGAGTACACCGAACGCCACGGGTACGACCCCGCGAAGTCGTGCGCCCACTGCGTCCAGGCGGGTTTGAGCGTGGGCAGGCGAGGTGTGTGGACGTGCGCGTCCACCACGAAGTAGCCGTCGATCACGTGCTGGGCACCACCCGCAGGACGTCCCGGACCTGCTCGCGGATCACGTTCCGGCGGATCTTGCCCGTCGCCGTCTTCGGCAGTTCCGCCAGTTCGACCACTCCTCGCGGGCGCTTGAACGCCGCGAGGCCTTCGCGGCAGAACTCGATCAGCTCGTCCGGGTCCACCGCGAACCCGGGCGCGGCCACCACGCACGCCACCGGCTTGTCGAGGCCGTCGGCGTCCGGCGCGGCGACCACCGCCACCTCCGCCACCGCCGGGTGCCGGCGCAGCCGTTCCTCCACTTCGGACGGTGACACCCAGATCCCGCCCGCCTTCAGCATGTCCCCGAAGCGGCCCAGGCAGGAATACGTGCCGTCCTCGTTGCGGACGTAACTGTCGCCGGTCCGCAGCCACTCGCCCTGGAACACGAGCTTCGTCGCGTCGTACCGGGCCCAGTAGCCGGTCGCCGTCGACGGCCCGGCCACGAACAGCTCGCCCGGCCGGCCCGCGGCGTCGATCACCGCGCCCGCCTCGTCGCGAATCTGGACGGAGTACCCCGGCACCGCGACGCCGGTGGTGCCCGGCCGCACCGCGCCGGGCTGGTTCGACAGGAAGATGTGCAGCGCCTCGGTGGACCCGATGCCGTCGAGGATCTCCAGGCCGAAGCGGGCGCGGAACCGTTCGAACAGCGACGCCGGCAGCGGCTCCCCGGCCGAAACCGCGTGCCGCACCGAAGCGAACGAGTCGTCCGGGACGTCGCTCGCGAGCAACGCCGCGTAGAACGTCGGGACGGCGAAGAAGAGCGAAGGCTTTTCTTCACGAGCCCGTCTGGCGAACAGCGCCGGTGCCGGACGTGCGGGTTCGAGCAGCGTCGTCCCGCCCGCCCCGAGCGGGAAGAAGCACGAATTCCCCAGGCCGTAGGCGAAGAAGAGCTTCGGGACCGACAGGAAACGGTCGGCCGAGGTGGTCGCCAGCACGCCGCGCGCGTACGTCTCGCACACCGCGCGGATGCTCGCGTGCCGGTGCATCGCGCCCTTCGGCTTTCCCGTCGTCCCGGACGTGTACAGCCACAGCGCGGGCGAGTCCTCCCACGTCTGTCCACTTCGGAACGTCCCGCCCAATGACGACCACTCGTGCGTCCGGACCCCGAAGCCGGCCGCGTCCGACCGGTCGAGCAGGACGTCGGTGACCTCGGGCGCGAAGCCGAGCGCGATCACCGCCTGCTCGGCGAACTCGCCGGACACGCACAGCAGGCGCGCCCGCGAGTCGGCCAGCATCTTGCCCAGCTCGAGCCCGGTGACCATCGTCGACACCGGCACGGCGACCGCGCCGGCCAGCATCGCGCCGAGGATGCCGGTGAGCAGCTCGACGTCGTCGACCATGCAGAACATGACGCGCTCTTCGGGCCGCACGCCGAGCTCCACGAGCCCGCCCGCGACCCGGCGCGCCTCGGCCGCCAGCTCGGCGTAGGTGAGCGTGCGGCGGGGCGACACGACCGCGGTCGCGTCCGGGTGCCCGGCCGAAAGCAGGTACTCCGCGGCGTTGAACCCTGTCGGCACCGGACCTCCTACGTGAGGTGGACGTACTCGTAGTCGAAGGGCTTCCCGTTGATGCCCTGCCGCGGCGGCGCCACCCAGCTCGCGATCTTCCCCCGCTCGTAGACCGGGTGCATCAGCGAGCGGACGAACGTCAGGTCCTCGGTGGTGGGCAGCCACTTGCTCTTGCCCGCCTGCCAGGTCGCCTCGTCGACGATGGTGCCGTCGGGAGTGACGTGGTGGCCGGAGTTTATGCCGACTTCGCGGTTGAAGCCAGGGTGCGGCAGGCGGAACGTGAAGTCGATCCCGGCGTCGGCGAGGATCTTGTTCCAGCGCTTCACGCCGGTCTGGCAGTCGGTCACGTACTCGCTGCGCAGGTCGAGGTTCAGCAGCAGGATCGCCTGCATCTCCTCCGACGTCCAGGTGCCGTCGGCGGCCGGTTTCTCCAGCGTGCGGGCGTCGTCGGTGAGCTTGTGGTCGTCCCGGCGGCGGGTCTCCTGCCAGCGGCCCTTGAGCCCGGCGGTGTAGTAGTTCGCCGCGTTCGTCGAGGTCTCGCTGCCGAACAGGTCGAGTGAGACGGTGTAGTGGAAGTTGATGTACTTCTGGATGACGGTCAGCGGGATCCCGCCGTGCGGGCCGATGTCGTGCGTGTCGTGCTCGCGGATCAGCTCGGCGCTACGGGTCACCACGCGGTCGACGCCGGTGGTGCCGACCATCATGTGGTGCGCCTCCTCCTTCAGCATGAACTCGCAGGTGCGCGAGAGCGGGTCGAAGGAGCTCTCCTTGAGGGTGCCGAGCTGGTACTTCCCGTCGCGGTCGGTGAAGTAGGTGAACATGTAGAAGGCCAGCCAGTCGGCGGTCTCCTCGTTGAACGCGCCGAGGATGCGGGGCGCGTCGGGGCTGCCCGAGTTGCGCAGCAGGAGCCCCTCGGCCTCGTCACGGCCTTCGCGGCCGAAGTACGCGTGCAGCAGGTACACCATCGCCCACAGGTGCCGGCCCTCTTCGACGTTGACCTGGAACAGGTTCCGCAGGTCGTAGAGGCTCGGCGCGGTGAGCCCGAGGAGCTTCTGCTGCTCGACGGACGCCGGCTCGGTGTCGCCCTGGATGACGATCAGCCGCTGCAGGTCGGCGCGGTATTCGCCCGGGACCTGCTGCCACACTTCCTCGCCCTTGTGCTCCCCGAAGGCGATCCGCCGGTCCGGGTCGCGCTCGGCGAGGAAGATGCCCCACCGGTAGTCCGGGACGTTGACGTGGTCGAAGTGCGCCCACCCCTCCCGGCCGACGCTCACGGCGGTGCGCAGGTAGACGCCCTGGGTCTCCAGCGTCGGGCCCATCTCGCCCCACCAGTGCATGAACTTCGGCTGCCAGCCCTCCAGCGCGCGCTGCAGCCGCCGGTCTTCGGAGAGGTTGACGTTGTTGGGGATCTTGGCGTCGTAGTCGATCTTCTCGGGCATCTGCGCTAGACCCGCTTCCTGTCGAAGACGGCCTTCTGCCCCGTACCGTATCGGCGCAGCGCGCCTTCGGGCCCGGATGCGTTCGGCCGGGTGAAAATCCAGTTCTGCCAAGCCGCCAGCCGGCCGAAGATCTTGGTCTCGATGGTCTCGGGACCGACGAACCGGTGGTTGGCCTCCATGCCGGTCAGCGCGTCCGGGGACAGCGACGCCCGGCCTTCCAGCGCGATCCGGATCTCGTCCTCCCAGTCGAGGTCGTCCGGGGCGTCGGTGACCAGGCCGAGTTCGACGGCTTCGGCCGCGCTCAGCTCGTGGTTCTTCTCCCGCGCGAGCCACGCGAGGTGGTCGTCGTCGCCGTAGAAGCGCGTCTGCAGGCGCGTCAGGCCGTTGCCCATCGGGAAGGGGCCGAAGTTGGCTTCGGACAACCTGATCGTCGCGCGTTCGCCGGACTCTTCGTCGTCGATCGGCGGGCCGTCGAGGAGGTACTGGCGGTCGGCGGCGAGCGCGAGTTCCAGCAGCGATCCGGCGAAGCAGCTGCCGGGCTCGATCAGCGCGATCAGCGTGCGGCTGGTGACGTCGAGCCGCTTGAGCGTGCGCTTGAAGTACTGCGTGATCTCGTTGCCCAGCCAGTCCTTCGCGCCGAACACGGCCTGCTCGTGCGCGAGCACCTTCTCCGGGTCGCCCTGGGTCTTCAGGATCCACGTACCGGCTTCGACCTCGTTGGTGCGCAGCCGCAGGATCGCGTCGTCCAGCTCGCGGGTCATCGCGAGGAACCAGCCGTTCGCGCCCTCTTCGTGCAGGTCACCGGGATTGTTCTCGGGTCCCTTGACGGTGATGGTGACCTGGTCCTTGGTCACTTCCGTGTCGACATAGCGATGTTCGAGCGGGGTCAGCTCGATGCCGCCCTCGCCGGTCCGGTCGGACTCGCGCGCGATCTCCCGGGCCCGCTTCGCCACGGCCTCGCGGAACCCTTGTCGCGGCACCAGTTCGTCGACCAGCCGCCAGTCGACCGCGGTCTTGCCCTTGACGCCGTCGGAGCGCGTCGCGAAGACGTCGGCGAGGTCCTTGCGCACCCGCCGCTTGTCGACGACCCGGGTCAGGCCACCGGTACCCGGCAGCACGCCCAGCAGCGGCACCTCGGGCAGCGCGACGGTCGAGGAGTTGTCGTCGATCAGCAGGATCTTTTCGCAGGCCAGCGCGATCTCGTAGCCGCCGCCGGCGCAGGTGCCGTTCACCGCGGCGACGTAGGTCTGGCCGGAGTGCGCCGTGGCGTCCTCCATGCCGTTTCGGGTCTCGTTGGTGAACTTGCAGAAGTTCACCTTCCAGTGGTGCTCGGACGCGGCGAGCATCCGGATGTTCGCGCCGGCGCAGAAGACCTTGTCCTTCGCGCTGGTCACCACCACCACGCGGACCTCGGGGTGCTCGAACCGCAGCCGCTGGGTGGCGTCGTACAGCTCGATGTCGACGCCGAGGTCGTAGGAGTTGAGCTTGAGCTCGTACCCCGGCACCAGCCCGCCTTGTTCGTCGACGTCCATTTCCAGCCACGCCACCTCCCCGTCGAGCTGGAGGCGCCAGTGGCGGTACTCGTCCGGACGGCGGTCGAAGGTCACCGGTGTGGTGGTGGTCACTCGTCCGAGTGTCTACATAGTTCCGACGAACGTCAATGTTGTGTAGAAACTTGATCTCGCGAGGTCACCCGGTTGAGGGTCGCCCAGGCCCAGGTGAGGAAAACCCAGAGCGCGAGCCCCGCTGCGGCATCCGTGAAGATCGTCGCGAAGAAGAACCCGGGGATCCGCGGCACGCCGGTCAGGAAGTGGCCGAGCGTGATCATCCCGGCCAGCGAATAGACCAGCAGGAGCGCCAGCGCCCGCGGGTACCGGCCCTCTCGGTACGCGCGGTAACCGAGCCAGCCGAACATCGTGAACAGCACCCAGCCGAAGGCGACCACGATCCCCGCCACCGTCGCCGGGACACCCGGCAGCTGCGGGTAGTCGGCGACGCGGATGGCGTTGTGCGCGTAGTGGATCGTCGTGCTGAGCAGCGAAAAGCCGAGGATCAAGCGGAGCGGCGTCAGGCCTTTGTCCTGCAGAACGTCCATCGCGGGCCCCCTGTCGACGATTTGATAGATCGCTCTAGCGAAGGTACCGCGCCGCACTTTCACGTGAAAGTGCCGAGTGGCACTTTCACGTGAAAGCTCCGGTCACACCAGGTCGATGCGGTGGTGCGTCACCGGGTAGCCCGCCTTGGCGAACGCCTTGGCCATCGGGATGTTGCCGACGTCGGTGCCCGCGACGACCTTCTCCGCGCCGTACGCGACGAGGTCGTGCGTGGCCTCGACCAGCAGGTCGTACGCGTACCCGTGGCCACGCTGTTCCGGCACGACGGCGACGTAGCCGACCACCGGGTCGTAGGCGTTGCGGCTCGGCAGCGTGAGCCCGACGAGCTCACCCTCGGGCGTGTACGCCAGCCGCCACCAGTCCCGCGGCGCCGGCATCCACCGCATGATGTCGAGGTCCTCGCGCGCGGCCGCGTCGAGCCCGTGCTCTTCGACTGTCTTCCGCACGTGCGCGTCGAGGCTGCCGACGTGCACCCGCTTGAAGACGTCGAGGAGCACGTCGTCGTCCGGTTCGGGCCGGAACTCGAGCCTGCCGGGGCGCTCCGGCAGGCCGTTTTCCGGCGTCCAGCAGAACCGGTAGCGCTCGACGAGCTTGCGGTAACCCGCCTTCTCGGCCGCCTCGACGCGCACGGTGACCTCGTGCGCGACGTCCGGGTCGTCCTGCCAGCCGGGCGGCGTGGTCAAGGCGTACTCCGCGCGCAGCGGCACCCTTTTCAGCAGTTCGACGCCCGCGTCGAAGTCGGTGAAGTCGAACCAGTCGAGCGCGATCGGCGTCTCGTCCTTGGGCGTGCCCCACCACGCGGCTCGCGCCACGACGACGTCGTCGCGCAGCGCGACCCAGACCCACCCGGGCCGGTATTCGCCCTTGGCCGCCATCTCGGCGAAGTCGTTGCCGAACAGCTTGCGGCCGACGAGGCCGCGGTCGGGCAGGGAGGTGAACAGTGCTTCTTCGCCCGCTTCGAGCGGGCGCACGACCAGATCGGTCATGGAAGTCCTTCCGGGAGTACGCGCTCCCGGTCAGAAACCCGGCACCCTCGAGGCGAGGTGGGAGCGCGTGATCGGTTGCGTGATCATCGGACCCACCTCCCTTTCGCTCGTTGCGGGGTGCGCGGCCGAAGCTAGCGGCTTCCCGCTGCGGCCGTCAACGGATTTTCTGGAGGACGACGCGCGTGCTCAACCGCGGCTGCGCGTAGGAGTGCGAAGCCTCCAGGACGTACTCGCCGGCGATGTGCCGCCAGCCGTCGCGCCAGACTTCGGCGGACCTGGGCGTGACGACGACGTCGGTCTCGACGGCCTCGCCGGGTCCCGCTTCGACGCTCGCGAAGCCCACGAGCCAGCGGGGCGGCCGGTCACCGCGCTCGGTCGGGGCCAGGTAGAGCTGGACGACTTCGCGGCCCTTGCGCGTCCCCGAATTGCGTACGCGGACCCGGACGCGCGCGCCGCCTTCGTCGTCCGGGTAGACGTCGAGTTCCTCGTACACCCAGGTCGTGTAGCCGAGGCCGTGGCCGAACCAGTACGCGGGTTGTGCGTCTGTGCGCGCCCAGGCGCTGTAACCGATGTACACGCCTTCGCCGTACTCGAGGACGCCTTCTTCGGGGGTCACGTCGGTGACCGGTGCGTCTTCGAGCCGCGCCGGCCAGGTCGTCGGCAACCGGCCACCGGGCTCTTCGCGACCGAAGAGGACGTCGGCGAGCGCGTCGCCGCCGGCCTGGCCGGGGAACCAGGTGAGCAGCACCGCGGCGACGTCGTCCCGCCACGGCAGTTCGACCGGGGAGCCGGCGTTGACGACGACCACGGTGTTCGGGTTGGCCGCCGCGACCCGGGTGACGAGTTCGTCCTGCCTTCCCGGCAGGGCCAGGGAAGTCCGGTCGAAGCCTTCGCTCTCGACTTCGGCGGTGGTGCCGACCACGACGACCGCGACGTCCGACTTCCCTGCCAGGGCAACGGCTTCGTCGAGGGCGGCTTCCGGGTCGAGGACCGGGCCGCGGTGGCCGAGCGCGAAGGTGATCCAGGCGAAGGTGCCGCGGGCGAACTCCGCCATCTCCGACGGGATCCAGTACGTCAGGCTGACGTCGACGAGCTCGCCCGCCGTCAGCTCGACCTCCCGGCGCTGCTCGATCACCTGCATGATCGACGTGAAGACGTCGCCGCCTTCGGGCAGGTTGACGCCGTCGAAGAGGGTTTGGCCGGCGACGTCGAGGCGGAGGTCGCCGGGGCCGGTGACCGCGAAGGTGTGCGTGCCGCTCCGCTCCGGCAGGTAGGTGCCCTCGATCTCGACCGACGCGAGCGTGGCGATGTCGAGTCCCTTCGGGAGCTCGCCGATCCAGTTTATTTTCGCTTCCCTGAGCGGAAATTCAGCCAATCGGGTGCCGTCGGCCGCCTTGGCGGTCGCGCGGAGCCGGAAATTGTCGGTGGCCGGAGGTAGCGTCGTTCGCGGATCGGCACCGATGGCGAACGCCAGGTCGGTGCCCGGGGGAACGGCCTTCCGGAGGCCGTCGAGAGGGGAGACGATGTGTTCGGGGAACACGGTGGCGCTGCCACCGCCGAGAATCTTGGGGTCCTCGGCCAGCGCGCCGATCAGGGCGATGCTCTGCGGCTGCTTGAGCGGGAGAACACCGGTTTCGTTGCTGAGCAGCACGAACGACCGGTGCGCGACCTCGCGCGCGATCGCGTCGCCATCCACAGTGGACTGGACTCCGACGGGGCTGCCGCCGAGCGCGCCGGTCCGGTGGGCCAGCAGGAGCACGCGGCGCACCATCTCGTCGACGACGTCTTCGTCGACTTCGCCGCCGCGCACGGCTTCCGCGAGCTGTTCCCCGAAAACCGTGCGGGGGCCGGGCATCGCGACGTCGAGGCCGCCGTTGGCGGAGGCGACGGTGTCGCGCGCGGCCAGCCAGTCGGAGACGACGAAGCCGTCGAAGCCCCATTCGTCGCGCAGCACGCCGTTGAGCAGCTCGGCGTGCTGGGTCATCGTGGTGCCGTTGACGCTGTTGTAGGCCGCCATGATCCCCCACGGCTTGGCCCGCCGGACGATGAGTTCGAACGGCGCCAGGTAGAGCTCGCGCAGCGCGCGTTCGCCGACGTGGACGTCGGCGGTGAAGCGTTCGGTCTCGAAGTCGTTGGCGACGAAGTGCTTGACCGTGACGGCCACCCCGCCGTCCTGCACGCCGGTGACGTAGCCGGCGCCGATCATCCCGGTGAGGAGGGGATCTTCCGAGTAGCACTCGAAGTGGCGGCCGCCCAGGGGCGAGCGCTGGAGGTTGACGGTCGGGGCGAGCAGGACGTGCACCCCCTTGCGGCGTGCCTCCTGTGCGAGCAGCCGGCCGGCGCGCACGGCCAGGCGCGGGTCCCAGCTCGCGGCGAGGGCCGTCGGGCTGGGGAGCGTCACCGAGGGGTCGTCCGGGCTCCACCGCACCCCGCGGACGCCGACCGGGCCGTCCGAGAGCACCAGGGAGCCCAGGCCGATCCGCAGGAGCGCGGGCAGGCTCCAGACGTCCTGGCCGGCGAGCAGGCTCGCCTTGGCGTCCAGGTCGAGCTCGGCCAGCAGGGCGTCGACGTCGAAGCTCATGAGACGTACTCTACCTGGCGATGGGTAGTGAACGTTATGGTTCCGTGACGACTTGTCCCGTAGGCTCGGGATCATGACCTGGGCCAGGGGCGCCGACCGCCGAGCGAGCATCGTCCGAGCGGCGTTCGAAGTGATCGCCGAACGCGGCTATCGCGGCACTTCGCTGGCGGCGGTGGCCGACCGCGTCGGGCTGACCCAGCAGGGGTTGATGCACTACTTCCCCACGAAGGAGGACCTGCTGACGGCAGTGCTGGAGACCCGCGACGAGTGGGACCTGCTGCACTTCGGGCACGCCCCGCCGGGCGACGAGTCGTCGATGACGGTCAACCAGCTGGCCGAGCTGGTCGACTACAACGCGACCCGGCCGGGGATCGTCCAGACGTACACGGTGCTGTCGGCGGACAGCGTCACGGAGGACCACCCGGCGCGCGAATACTTCCGCGATCGCTACGAGCGCGTGCGGGCGGGCATGACCCAGATGCTCGAACGCCACCGCGACGAGCTTCCCCCGGGGGCGACGCCGGAACAGCTGGCGCCGGTCGCGATCGCGGTCCTGGACGGCTTGCAGCTGCAGTGGCTCCTCGACCCGGAGCGGGTCGACATGCCGGCCGGGTTCCGCACGTTCCTGACGCTGCTGGGCATCAAACCGGACTGACGTCAGCCCATGCCGATGCTCTGCCGGTCGACCTCGATCAGGCCGACGACGCGCAGCTGGTCGCGCGAGTAGGGCTGTCCGATGTACTTCACCGCGATCCGGTCGACGATCTCCCAAGCGGCGTCGCCCTCGATCCACTCGACCACGCGGCCGCGGATGATCACCGGCTCGAACGGGTTGTCCGCCGGGGTCAGGGAGAGCGCCACCCGCGGGTCGCGGCGCAGGTTGCGGGCCTTGCGGGAATCCGGGCCGGTCATGATCGCGATGTGGTCGCCTTCGGGGTCGACCCAGAGCGGGATCGAGTGCGGGGCGCCGTCGGGCAGGACGGTGGCGAGGTGGGCGACCACGGTGGTTTCGAGGATGCGGCGGATGTCGGCGTCGATCATGGTGTTCTCCTTCGAGTTGAGGTGACTGCTGCTCAGGTGACCGCTGTTCAGTCGACTGCGTAGTGGAGGTGGGTGACGCCGGGTGCGGCGACGGCTTCGACGAGCCGCAGCCGCACGTGCGAGGGCAGCTCCCGGAAGAACGACCGCCCTCCGCCGAGCAGGACCGGCACCTGGTGGAGGACGAACTCGTCGACGAGCCCCGCCGCGAGCGCCGCGGTCAGGACACCGCCGCCCATGAGGCCGACATCCTTGCCTCCGGCCGCCTCCTTCGCGGCCTCGATGGCTTCCCCGACGTCGCCGAACAGGGTCTGCCGCGAGGTCAGCTCGGGCGCCGGCCGGTGGCTGACGAGGAAGAGCGGGGCGTTGGGGTGCGGGCTGCCGCCGCCGAAGTGGTCCGAGTCCTCGTAGGTGTTGCGGCCCGCCACGATCGCGCCGACGCGGCCGGCGAGGCTGTCGAAGACGCGGGCGCTCGATTCGCTGAGCTTGAAGAAGTCGAACACCCGGCTCTGCGTGTCGCCGTCGGTGTACCAGTCGAACAGCGTTCCGCCGTCGCCGAGGCCGTGCCCGGGGCCGGCGCCGCGGCCGGTGATGTACCCGTCCACCGACACCGCGTGGGCACTGAAGACCTTGCTCATCGCCGCGATCCTTTCGGAGTTCCTTGAGGAGACTCCAAAACCGTAGCAGTTGAAGTTCCTTAAGGGAACCCCAAGTGCTAAAGTGGCCTCATGCAGCGGACGAACTTCAGCGAACTGGCCGCGTGCTCGATCGCGCGCACGCTCGACGTCATCGGCGAGCCCTGGTCGCCACTGATCCTGCGGGACGTGTGGGTCGGGATCAGCCGGTTCGAGCAGATCCAGGACGACCTCGGCATCTCGCGCAAGGTCCTCACCGAGCGCCTCAACCACCTGGTCGAGCAGGGCATCGTCGAGCGGCGGCCGTACGACCGGCGGCCGCGTTACGAGTACGTCCTGACCGAAAAGGGCACCGAACTCGTCGACATGCTCATGGTCATGACCCGCTGGGGCGACAAGTGGCTCGCCGGCGAGGCCGGTCCGCCGGTGCTCTACCGGCACCACGCGTGCGGTGAGATCACCACCGTCGACCTCCGTTGCACCCACTGCGGCGAGCCGATGCACGCCCGCGACATCGACCCGCTCCCCGGCCCCGGCGCGGCGAACTGATCCGCATCCTCAGAGCAACCTCGGCTGGGCCGCGGCCTCCCGCAGCCGCCGCAACGTGCGCAGCGTCGTCTCCAGATCTTCCTGGGACACCGATTCCGCCACGTCCTCCGCCCACTCGACCTGCGCCACCCCCAGCTCGCGCAGCGCCTCCTTCGCCCGCCGGGTCACCGACAACAGCGGCGCCCGCGCGTCGGCCGGATTCGGCAGGCGGTCGAGCATTCCGTTGCGCAGCAATCGGTTCACCGTCTCCTGCACGCTCTGCCGGCGCAGCCCGCGGCGGCGCGCCACCTCCGCCGCGGTCGCCGGGCCGTCCTCGAGGAAGCCGAGGACCTGCCACTGCGCCGCCGTCAGCCCGACCGGCTCCGTCAGCGCGTCGCCCGCGGCCAGGAAGCCGCCGTTGCACGCGAAGACCGCGTCGATCACCCGGGTGAAAGTTTCGGCTCGGAGGGACCGCATGCGTGCTAGTCTCGCACATCGACAGGTACCTGTCGAAATGGAGACGACCATGGACATGCCCACTCTCGGTCCCGCGCACGACGCCCTGAAGGCCTTCGCCGGCGACTGGACCGGCACCGAAGATCTCGCCGCTTCGCCGTGGGCGCCGGCTTCGACGGCGCGCGCCGTCTGCGAATACCGCGTGTCGCTCAACGGTTTCGCCCTGGTCCAGCAGTATCGCCAGCACCGCGAAGACGGCTCGGAGTTCCTGGGGCACAACGTCTTCACCGTCGACCCGCAGACCGGCGAAACGCTCTGGTACGGCTTCGACAGCTACGGCTTCCCGCCCGAGTCGCCCGCCCGCGGCGGCTGGGACGGCGCCACCCTCGTCCTGGACAAGCAGACCCCTCGCGGAGTGGCCCGGCACCGGCTCACCCCGGACGGAGACACGCTGACGCACGAAATCGACGTCAAGCTGGGCGAGGACTGCGAATTCAGCCCGTTCCTGCGCGCGCGGTACACGCGGGAAGACAAGTAGCGGGCTCCTTTCTCCGGCACGAGGACGCGATCGCCCGGAATTGTCGGACCCCCGGAGTACAACTGCAGGTGTGCGCGGATCCGCCGGAACACCCCAGGACACCACGGAATCGCCCCCGCTGATCGGGGTCGAGAACCTCAAGATGCCCGAGTGGGCGCGCGTCGACGAACGCGTGGCCGACGCCGGGTTCGGTCAAGCCGTGCGCGCGTTGCCGGCCGCGATCGCCGTCGTGCTGCGGCTGGCCTGGCGGACGTCGCCGCGGCTGACGCTGCTGGCCGGCCTGGTGCACGTCGTCTCGGGCTGCGTCACGGCGTTCGGGCTGCTCGCCACCGCGAACGTCTTCACCGCGCTGCTCGAACAGGGCCCCACCCCGGAACGGGTGCTGCAGTCGCTGCCGGCGATCGCGGTCGTCATGGGTTCGTACGCGGCGCGCGCGTTGCTGGACGCCGCTGTCGCGGCCGTCGAGGGAGCGCTGCGGCCCCGCGTCACGGCGGCGGCCGACGACGCGGTGACCGCCTCGGTCGTGCGCGTCGGGCTGATCGCGTTCGAGGACGCGGACTTCCGGGAGCTGGCCAGGCAGGGCGCGCGGTTCGGCGTCCGGGCGATCGAGACGAGCCTGCGCCGGGTGGCCGACCTGACGTCGTCGGCGATCTCGCTCGCGGCGGCGATGCTCACCGCGGGCCTGCTCAACCCGTGGCTGGCCCCGGTGCTGCTGCTCGCCGCGGCGGCCGACGGCTGGGCCGCCGCCCGTGTCGCGAAGCTGAACTACCGCCACTTCCTCGACACGGTCGGGCGCAACATCCGCAAGTCGGTCGTCGAGGAGGTCGCCACCTGGCGGTCGATGGCCCTCGAACGGCACGCGCTGACGCTGCAGGAGCCGCTGCTCGGCGAGTACCGGCGCATCTCGCGCAGCCTGACGCGGGAGGAGGTCCGGCTCGCGCACCGCAGCAACCTGGTGCGCACCACCGGCCGGGCGGCGGCCGGGTTCGGCACCGCCGTCGCGTACCTGGTGCTGGGCTGGCTGCTCTACTCCGGCGGGATGGAGCTGGCGCTGGCCGGCACGGCGGTGCTGGCGATGCGCACGGCGTCGACGGCGCTGTCCAACACCATGCGCGCGGTCAACTCGCTGTACGAGGACTCGTTCTACATCGGGTTCTACAACGAGCTGCTGGCGGAGTCGGTCAAGCTGCAGCCGCCGCCGGCCGCGCTGGCCGCGCCCGCCGACCCGGCCGAGATCCGGCTGGAGGGCGTCACGTTCACCTATCCGGGCCGGGAAAGCCCGGCACTGAAGGACATCTCGCTGACGATCCGGCGCGGCGAGGTGGTCGCGCTCGTCGGCGAGAACGGCTCGGGCAAGACCACTCTCGGCAAGCTGCTGACCGGGCTCTACCCGCCGGACGAAGGCGTGGTGCGCTGGGACGACGTCGACCTCGCGCACGCCGACCCGGCATCGGTGCACGCGAACATCGCGGTGATCGCGCAGGAACCGGCGGAGTGGCCGATGACGGCGGCGAACAACATCACGGTGGGCCGCCTCGGCCGTGCCGACCCGGACGGCCGGGCCTGGCGTGAGGCGGTGGGCTACTCGGGCGCGGACGAGGTGATCGAGTCGTTGCCCGCCAAGGAGAACACGGTGCTGTCGAAGAAGTTCGACGAGGGCCACGACCTGTCCGGCGGCCAGTGGCAGCGCATGGGCATCGCCCGCGGCATCTACCGCGACGCCTCGATCCTGGTGGCCGACGAACCGACGGCGGCGCTGGACGCCCGCGCGGAGGCCCGGGTGTTCGCGGGTCTCCAGCACGCGACCGCATCCCACGACGGCCGCCGCACGACGGTCCTGGTGACCCACCGGCTGGCCAACATCCGCTCGGCGGACCGGATCCTGGTACTGGAGAAGGGAAGGCTGATCGAGCAGGGCACCCACGACGAGCTGATCCGCGAGGGCGGGCTGTACCACGAGCTGTACGAAATCCAGGCGCGCGCGTACCGCAACGGCACGGAGGTCCCGGCGCCCCGAGCCGCGCGCCGCCCGGCACCGGGAGCCCCGGGGCGCGCACCGTGAACAGCGGGACGGTGGCAAACTGGAGTTCGGGCTCGTTGCCTGCCGAGCACACCCGGGAGGCCTGATGGCGGAACAGCTGGCGGAAGTCAACGGCGTCGAACTCTGCTACGAGACGTTCGGCGACACGGGCGGCCGACCGCTACTGCTCGTCATGGGCCTCGGCGCGCCGATGATCTGGTGGGACGAAGAGTTCTGCGAAAACCTTGCCGCGCAAGGATTTCGTGGCATCCGGTTCGACAACCGGGACGCGGGACGGTCGAGCCGGATGCACGGCCGGGCCAACCTCGCGCAGGCGTACCTGCTGCGCCGCGCGCCGTACTCGCTCGCGGACATGGCCGCCGACGCGGCGGGCCTGCTCGACGTGCTGGGCATCCCGGCCGCGCACGTCGTGGGGGCGTCGATGGGCGGGATGATCGCGCAGACCCTCGCCATCCGGAATCCCGCGCGGGTGCTGTCGCTGACGTCGATCATGTCCAGCACCGGCGGGCGGCTCGTCGGGCGGCCGAGCGGCCGGGCGATGTCGCTGCTGCTCGGCGCCCCACCGCGCGATCGGGCGGCCTACGTCGAGATGCTCGTGCGGACGTTCCGGCTGATCGGCTCGCCGGGCTACCCCTTCGACGAGGCGCGCATGCGTGACCGCGCCGAGCGCACGTTCGACCGCGGCGTCGACCCGGGCGGCACGGCGCGCCAGCTCGCGGCGGTCATGGCCGACCGCGACCGCGGGCCCCGGCTGCGCCGGGTGCGGGTGCCGGCCCTGGTGGTGCACGGCGCCCGCGACCCGCTGGTCCACGTCTCCGGCGGCCGCGCGACGGCCCGCGCGATCCCCGGCGCGGACCTCGACATCGTCCCCGGCATGGGCCACGACCTGCCCCGCGCGGTCTGGCCGCGGGTGATCAGGGGCATCACGCGCATCGCGGACCGGGCGGAAACGCCGATCTCGCGTGATTGAGCACGTAACTCGCGTGATTGGAAGGGCATCTCGCGTGATTGGAAGGGCATCACGCGTGATTGGAAGGGCGACACGGGTCAGGTGGAGAGGGTGATCGAGCCCAGGTGGGAGAAGTGGGCCGCGACGCGGGAGCCACGGCGGACCGGGACCGCGTCCGTCATGCCGCCGGTCAGGACCAGCCAGCCCGGCTCCAACGCCAGGCCCCGAGCGCCCAGGGCGTTCGCCGCCAGGGCCAGCGCTTCCGCCGGGTGCCCCTGGACCGCCGCGCCGGTGGCCGTGTCGACGATCTGGCCGTCGACCTCCAGCAGCGCCGCTTCCAGGGACAAGTCCAACGCCGAAGGCGGCAGCCCCACCGGGCCGACGCCGAAGTACGCCGACGAGCCGTTGTCCGCGACGGCGTCCGGGAGCGTGAAGCGGTAGTCGGCGTACCGGCTGTCGATGACCTCCATGCCGCCGTACACGCGGTCGACGGCGGCCAGCGCGGTCGCCGCGGTGACCCCCGGCCCCGCCAAAGAGCGGCCCAGCACGAAGACCAGCTCCGGCTCGGCCCGCGGGTGGATCAGCGAGTCGTGCGGCAGCGGCGCGCCCGCCGGCAGGACCATCGCGTCCGTCAGCCAGGCCAGCAGCGGCGAGTCGATGCCCATCCGCTGCTGCTTGGCCCGGGACGTCAGGCCCAGCTTGAGCCCGACCAGCGTCTCGCCGCGGGCCCGCCGCAGCCGCAGGGCCTCGTCCTGGATCGCGTACGCCGTGTCGACGTCGAGTCCGGGCCAGTCTTCCGAGAGCGGAGCCCGCTCAGAAACCGTCCCCAACAGCGCGGCGGCCGCCTCGCGCACGTTCATGATTCCTCCAAAGCAGGAGCGAAGACCGCGGTGACGCTGCCGAGGCCGGCGATGGTCGCGACGATCGTGTCGCCCGGCGACACCGGGATCGCCCGGGTCATCGATCCCGGCAGCACGACGTGCCCGGGTTCCAGGGTGACGCCCAGCGGTCCGACCGTGTTCGCCAGCCACACCAGCGAGTTGAGCGGCGAGCCGAGCACCGCGCCGCCCGCCCCCGTCGCCGCCACCGCGCCGTTCTGGTACAGCACACAGCCGGCCAGCCGCAGATCCACCGAACCCAACGCCGTCGGGCTGCTGCCCAGCACCACGCCGCCGGACGACGCGTTGTCGGCGATCGTGTCGAACAGCGAGATCTTCCAGTCCTGGATCCGCGAGTCGACGATCTCCAGCGACGGCAGCACAAATGACACAGCCCCCACCGCGTCGGCGACCGTGACGCCGGGGCCGCGCAACGCCGAGCCGAGCACGAACGCGATCTCCGGCTCGATCCGCGGCTGCAGGAACGCCGCCGTCGGGATCGGCTGGTGCTCGAGGTGGAACATGCTGCCGGTGAGGTGCCCGTAGTCGGGCTGGTCGACGCCCATCTGCCGCTGCATCGCGGCGGACGCGAGCCCGACCTTGTGCCCGCGGACGGCGTCGCCGCCTTCGACCCACTGCCGCACCTGCTCCTGCTGGATCCGGTACGCGTCTTCGACCCCGGCTTCCGGGTAGGTCTTGATCAGCGGCTCGATCGGTTCGCGCGTCGCGTAGGCCCGCGCCAGTGCGGCGGCGGCCTCCTGCACGTTGCTGACGTCCACTCCCGGAACTCTGCCGTGCGCGCATCCCGCACACAAGCCTCGATGTTCCGCCCAGCGGACCTCTCGCCAGTCAATCTCTTGCGCGCAAGATAAATGACGCGTACCGTTCGGGGCACCAGCAAGAAGGGACGTGAGGGACATGGCACCGACCCAGGCCGAGGTCACCAAGCTCGCCGAGATCCGCGACGAGCTGCGCGAGCGCCACCTGCGCCCGGCCGCCGACCGCCCGGCGACGAACGGGCGCGGCATCCACCACACCGCGCTGATCTCCAGCGACGTCGAGCGGACGATCGAGTTCTACCAGGACATCCTCGGCTTCCCGCTCACCGAGCTGATCGAGAACCGCGACTACCCCGGCTCCAGCCACTTCTTCTTCGACGTCGGCAACGGCAACGCCGTCGCCTTCTTCGACCTGCCCGGTCTGGACCTCGGCCCCTACGCGGAAGTCCTCGGTGGACTGCACCACCTGGCCCTCTCCGTCACGCCCGAACGGTGGAGCGTGATCAAGGACAAGCTCGACGAAGCCGGCGTGCAGTACCTGCTGGAAAGCGAGACCTCCATCTACCTGTCCGATCCGGACGGTGCCCGCGTCGAGCTGATCTCCGACCCGCTCGGCGAGATGTACGGCGAGAAGATCGGCTGAAACTCCTGTTCCGGGCGGCGCGCGCCGTTTAGCCTGTGCCCGACGCCTGGAGGTCCGATGAGCGACTGGTCCCTCTCCCGCGCGAAAGCGCGGCTCGATCACCGCGAGCGGCTCGACGAACTGACCGCCCGCACCCGGTTCGAGGTCCGGCTGCACCTCAACGAGCCGGCGACGAACGGCGCCTACGACGAGCTCACGAGCATCTTCGCGATCGGGCACGGCGAATGCGCCGCGCTGCTGGCCCACCAGCGGCTGCTGCCGTGGTGGGAGCGCTCGCTGCTGCACCGGTACGCGCGGCGCCTGCACGGCAAGGCGATCACCCGCAGTGTCGGCGTCGTTCCCGCCGAGGTCGCGCCGCAAGCGGCCCGCGCGTTCGGCGCCGAGATCGCCGAACTGGCCCCCCACTCGGGCGACACCGGCGCGAAGTACGACCTCCAGGGCCGCGGCCTGCTGACGGTGTTCCGCATCGCCGTCGGCGCCAAGGGCGAGGTCTGGCCGGACCGCCACGAGGTCACGACGACGTCCGCCCGCAACATCCTGACGTGCGCCGCGACCTTCGCCCGCCGCAAGCCGTGGCACGTGATCTGGCCCGTCTACCGCGTCCGGGGCCTGCGGCTCTGGAAGCTTTGACGCCCGCCGCGCGTTCCACCCACATGAAGGCAGAAGAAATCCTGGCGGACGCGAAGACCATCGCGGTCGTCGGCCTGAGCCGCGATCCGGCCAAGGCCGCGCACGGCGTGCCGGCGGTCCTGCAGGCGCACGGCTTCCGGATCATCCCGGTGCACCCGACCGCGACCGAATTGCTCGGCGAGAAGGTCTACCGGTCGCTGAAGGACATCCCGGAGCCCGTCGACCTCGTAGACGTCTTCCGGCCGTCCCCCGAGGCGCCCGGCATCGCCCGCGACGCCGTCGAGATCGGCGCGAAGGCGCTGTGGCTGCAGCAGGGCATCGTCTCGGCGGAAGCGCGCCGCATCGCCGAGGAAGGCGGGCTCGAGTACGTCGAGAACCGCTGCACCGCCGTCGTCCGCGCGACGGCCGCGATCTCGAAGAACTAGGCGGAAGCTCCGAAGTGGACGATGCGGTGGTTGCCGGTCTCGGCGACCCACACTCCGCCCAGGCCGTCGTCCGCGACGTCGCGGGGTGAGCTGATCGGCTCGGCCGTGTCGGCCAGCGCCGCGCCCGTGCGGGTGTCGAACCGCGCGAAGCGCCGCTGCCCGGCGTCGTCGACCAGCAGGTGGCCGGCCGGGTCCAGCGCGACCGCGCGGGGCCGGCCGAAGCCGCCGAACTCCCGCACGAACCCGCCCCACCACGAGAACTGCACCACCCGGCGGTTGCCGGTGTCGGCGACGTAGACGTTGCCCGCCGCGTCGACCGCGACCCCTTCCGGCGCCTTGAGCCGCCCGGACAGCACGCGCACGAGCGCGCCGTCGCGGGTGAACGCCTGCACGCGGTCGTTGCCGGTGTCCGCCACCCACACGCGTCCGCGGACGTCGACGGCGATTCCGGACGGCGCGCGGAACTGGCCCGGCCCCGAGCCGGGCCCGCCGAAAGCGCGGGGCAGCGCCGCGAGTTCACTGGTGACCACGACGCCAGGATCGCCGACCGCGAGCCACGGCGGCCAGTACCGAAAAGAGTGTTCAGCGACTGTTTCGCCGTCGCTCACCAGCTCCACCGCGGGCAGGCCCGCCGCTCCAGGAAGCTGTACGCGGGCAGCGGCCCGATCCAGTCGGCCTGGACGCCGTCGCCGCGGGCCAGCCCGGTGACCGCGTCGCGGACGACGAGCAGGTCGCCCATCCCGACCAGGAACGCCCACCGCTCGTCGGCGGACTCGCCCGCCGGCAGCGACACCGAATCGCGGGCGCGTTCGGCGACCTCGCTGAGCAGCACGTCGGAACGAGCCGCCCGCGACGCCGAGCCCGGCTCGGTGAACCGCAGGCAGACGTGCACCTCGGCCAGGCCGTCGAGGCGGTCGAGGTCGGCGCGGTAGCCAGCGGCCGCGGGGGCCAGCACCTCGTCCCGGACGGCTTCCTCGTCGTCGGCGACGGTGCCGAACCGGACCGGCAGCACCGGGCCGCCTTCGACGAGCGCGGACACCACCGCCAGGTGCACCGCCGGATCGGGTTCGGGCTCGCCGACGACCATCGCCAGGTCCTCCCAGCACACCGTCCGCGGCGCCCGCGGGTGCCCGGCGCGCACGACGCCGTAGAGCTGCAGCGTCACGGCTGTCCGGGCGTGTTCAGCGGCCGCCGCATCGCCTCGGCGTACCGGACGCAGGTGTCCATGCCCATTCTCGCAGCCTCTCGGGAATCGGTGGCGTGAACCCGGGAAACGGATTACTCCGAAATTCCGGTTCACCTTTCACTTCGGGCGAGAGACGGTTTCGGCGATTCCGTCATCGCTTTTCCCCTCCGGCCGATTGCCCACCGTAGCAACGCGCACAACCGCCGGTGGATGATCCACGACACTTGGAATTTCACCGGTTCGCGGGAACGGCTGGGCGATCCGCGGCAACCGGCGGCGGCAAACGGACCAGCGCCGGACACCGTGCGGACCCCCTTCGCCGATTTCGCCCGGCAAATCACGATCGGGTAACGTCCACCAGCCGGTACCCCACGCCCCGGACCGTCTCGATGGTGCGGGTGCCGAACGGCACGTCGATTTTGCGCCGGAGGTAGCCGATGTAGACCTCGACGACGTTCTCGTCGCCGTCGTAGTGCGCGTCCCAGACGTGGCTCAGGATCTCGTTCTTCGTCAGCGCGGTGCCCGGCCGCCGCAGCAGGAACTCCAGCAACCCGAACTCCCGCGCGGTCAGCTCGATCCGCTCTTGTCCTCTGTGGACGGTTCGGGCGGACGGGTCGAGCCGCAGGTCGCCCGCCTCCAGCACGGCGGGCCGGGCCGGCGCCCCGCGGCGCAGCAGCGCGCGCAACCGGGCGATGAGGACGACGAAGGAGAACGGCTTCGACAGATAGTCGTCGGCGCCGAGGTCGAACGCGTCGGCTTCGTCGTACTCGCCGTCCTTCGCGGTGAGCATCAGCACCGGCGTCCAGTTTTCGGCCGCCCGCAGGCGTTTGAGCACTTCGTAGCCGGACAGCTCGGGCAGCATGATGTCGAGCACGACGACGTCGTACTCCTGCTCGGTGGCCCGCCAGAGGCCCTCGCGACCGGTGTGCGCGACGTCGACGGTGAACCCCTCGGCGACCAGGCCGCGCCGCAGCGTCTCCGCGAACTCTCGCTCGTCCTCCACGATCAGCAGGCGCACTACTCCTCCTCCGGCAGTTCCAGCACCGGCAGCTCGAGCACGAACCGCGCGCCCGGCTCGTCCGACGTGCGGTAGCACGCCCGGCCGCCGTGCCGCGCCGCGATGCCCGCCACGATCGGCAGGCCCAGCCCGGTGCCGCCGTGCCCGCGCTGGCGCGACGCGTCGAGGCGGACGAACCGCTCGAAAATCCGTTCGCGGTCGGCTTCCGCGACGCCCGGGCCGTCGTCGCTCACCTCGACGACGGCGACGTCGCCGCGCACCGAACTGGCAACGCGGATGCGCGAGCGCGCGTGCCCGCGGGCGTTGTCGACCAGGTTCCGCACCGCCCGCCGCAGCTGGGTCTCGCTGCCGCGCACCTTCGCCGGCCCGGCACGGACCTCGACCTCCAGCGCGCACTCGCCGCGGACCCGCTCGGCCTCCGCGCGGACGATGTCGTCGAGGTCGACCTCGGTGCGCGACGGCCGGTCGGTCGTGTCGTCCGTGCGGGCCAGCATGAGCAGGTCGTCGACGAGTTCGCGCAGCCGCGCGGTCTCCCGGCCGATCACCGGCACCAGGTCCCCGGTGCTCTCCGGGTGCCGCCCGGAGACGTCGAGCGCGGTGCTGATCGTGGACAGCGGCGAGCGCAGCTCGTGGCTGGCGTCCGCGACGAACCGCCGTTGCGCCGCCTGCGCCGACGCGAGCCGGCCGAGCATCTCGTTGAGCGTCACTGCCAGCCGGTGCACCTCGTCACCGCCCGGCGGCAGCGCGACGCGGGCGGCGAGGTCGCGCGTCGAGATCTCGGCGACGGTCCGGCGCATCCGCTCCACCGGCCGCAGCGCCGAGCCGACCGCGCGGTAGACCGCGAGCCCGGAGATCGCCAGCAGGGGGATCGCGATCAGCCCGAGCAGCAGCGTCAGCCGGGTCGACGCCTCGGTCACCGGCTCCAGCGAACGCGCGGAGACCACCGTGTACGGCCCGCCCGGCCCGTTGACCTGCTGTGACACGACGCGGTAGTCGTCACTGTCGCCGTTGAGCCCGAGCGGGAGGGTTTCGATGGTCTCCTGCCCGACGGCCGGGCGGGCGGCGGTCAGCGGCGGGCGCCCGACGATCGCCGGGTCGCTCGCGATCGGCACGCCGCGCGCGTTGAGCACCTGGGTGACGGCTTCGGTGTCGCCGGTGCTGGCGACGTCGGACGCGCTGAGGTCGCGCGCGCCCTCGCGGACGAGCTGGATGGCGACCTGGCGGCCGGTGCTGCGCGCACTCTCGGTGACGCTGCGGTCGAGCGACTCTTCGAGCAGCACGACGACCACGGCGAGCGCCGCGGCGATGGCCAGCGCGAGCGCGAAGACGGCCACCGCGGTGGTCCGCATCCGGACGCCGGTCGCGGCGATCACGCTGCCCAGTTTCACCAACTCAGCGTAACCGGCCATCACGACGTCCGGCGGCGGCGCGCGAGGCGCTCACCGCGCAGGCGGTCGACTTCGGGCAGTTCGAGGGGCGGCAGCGGGTGCCCGGCCGTCCAGGTCAGCAGGAGGTCCGCCAGCGCCGGGTTGCGGGCGAGCGCCGGGCCGTGCAGGTAGGTGCCGACGATGTGGCCGGTCACCGCGCCTTCGGTGCCGTCGCCGTTGCCGGTGCCGCGCACGACCTGGCCGAGCGGGTCGCTGCCGGCGCCGAGCTTGCTGACGCCGAGGTGGTTCTCGAAGCCGGTGAGCGGGGCGTCGTCCAGGATTTCCGACGACGTCGCGACCAGCTCGGAGACCGCGCGGCGCTCGCCGGGTTCGGTGGTGACGTCCAGCAGGCCGAGGCCGTCGTGGTCGACGCCGTCGAGGCCGCGGAAGCGGGTGCCGAGCACCTGCAGGCCGGCGCAGACGCCGAAGACCACCGCCTCGGGGGTCAGGGCCCGCCGGTGCTTCCGCAGGTGGGCCGCGGCCAGGGCCTGGGCGCCGTCCTCGCCGCCACCGAGCAGGTAGAGGTCCAAAGTGGACGGCACCGGCACGCCGAGCCCGACCGGCACGACCTCGGCCTCGATCCCGCGCCAGCGCAGCCGCTGGCACAGGACCTGCGCGTTGCCGGTGTCGCCGTAGGTACCGAGCACCTCGGGCAGCAGGAGTCCGATGTGGACGATCGAGTCACGCACCGGGCAGCCTGCCGACCAGCTCGCGGAAGGCGGTGTAGTTGGCGACGACCTCGACGCCGCCGGGCGGCAGCGCGTCGATCGCGGCGACCGGGTCGGGCTCGGCCCAGTGCGCGACCTCGGCGTAGCAGAGCCGCACGGCGAGGTCGGCGCCACGCTCGCCGGTGACGACGACCTGGCGGCCGCGCAGCCGTTCGAAGTGCACGTCCCACAGCCAGGACAGGTCGCGGCCGTCGGCTTCCTGGGCGTTGACCGCGACGACGACCGGCGTGTCCTCGTCGAGCACGCGCAGCGTTTCGACCCAGCCGGCCGGGTTCTTGGCGAGCATCAGCCGCACGGAGTGCCGCGACCGGCGGATCGTCCGGTAGCGGCCGCCGATGTCGGTGATGGTCCGCAGCCGGGCGGCGGCGGTGTGCGGCGGCACGCCGAGCCGGTGCGCGGCGGCGAGCGCGAAGGCGGCGTTCGCGCGGTTCGCGTCGCCGGGCAGCCGCAGGTCCAGGTCGACTTGGCGGCCGCCGGGCGTGCGGACGAGATCGCCGCCGAGGGTCCAGGTGGGTTCGGGGCGGGCGAGCCCGCAGGCGCAGCTCCAGTGGTCATTGGCGTGTTCGATCAGGCCGTCGCAGCGCGGGCAGGCGGTCGAGTCGCCGGTCCAGCGGCGACCGGTACCGACCCAGAGCGGCGGCTTGGCGGCCGCGGTCGCCGCAGAGGTGACGAGAACGTCGTCGCAATTGGCGACAATCGTGGTTCCGGGATGTCCGGCGATCGCGGCGCGCAGATCGCGCTCGGTCGAGCGGACCTCGCCGACGCGGTCGAGCTGGTCGCGGCTGAGGTTGAGCAGCACAAGCACCGCCGGCTCCAGCTGCTCGGCAACCCAGGGCAGGTAGGTCTCGTCGACTTCGAGAACGGCGTAGGGCGCGTCGGGGTTCGCGGCGAGGGCGGCGAGGACGCCGTCGGGCATGTTGGCACCATCGCTGTTGGCGGCGACTTCGGCGAGCGCTTCGAGGCTCCGCGTGATCATCAGGGCGGTGGTGGTCTTGCCGTTGGTACCGGTGACGAGCACGACCGTGCGGTCCCGCCCGAGCGCGCGAAGGGCTTTCGGATCGAGCGCGAGAGTGACGCGCCCGCCGATGACGCCACCTTGGCCGAGTCCGGCGTGGCGGGAGAGCCAGGCGGTGATCCGGCCGGCGGTCACGGACGCGCGGGTACGAAGGGGGCTGCGGGCGGTCACCGGCTGGATGGTGCTCGGTGGGCGCTGTGAGTTCGCTGAGTCCGTGACCCGGGCCACCGAGCCCCGCCGGCGGTGCCGGGCGGGACGTCCTGAATGAGTCATTCAGGTCTTCGCGGGTCCTGAATGACTCATTCAAGACGTTCGGCGACGGTCTCTACTCCCTTCACAACCCATTCACGAATCTGAATCACTCGCAGTCGAACTTGTCGAACGAGGCCGTCACAAGCTCCGCAACCGCCATAGGTAGGAAACTTAACCATCGGAGGTTGTACCAATTAGCTCGCGCAAGTAACCGCATTCTCCGCGTCTTGCTCTGAGACGTTTCAAGATCTTCCACACATACATCGGAGGTGTTACCGTCCAACCCCACCCAGCGGAAATGCGTACCGCTGAGCGGAAACCGGGAACGTCCAACGGAGGGCAACGTGGGACCGGAGCGCGCACTGGAGAACAGCGGAACTCTCGAACGCGGCCTCGCGGTGCTCGAGCACGTGGGTCGGCACCAGGAGATTTCCACCAACGCGATCGCGCGGCAACTGGGGCTTTCCCGCAGTGCCGCCTACCGCATCGTCGGCACCCTGAAGAGTCTCGAATACCTCGAAGCCGACCAGGTCACCGGCCGGGTGCGGCTCGGGACCCGGCTCGTCGAACTCGGGGCCCGGGCCATGGCCGCCACCGATCTGCACCGGTGCGCGCCGCGGTACCTCGCGTCGCTCGCCGAACGGTCCGGGGAGACCACCTACCTCGCCGTGCCCGACAACGACACCATGGTCTACGTCGCCACCGAACGCAGTGCCAGCGCCGTCACCCTCGCCTGCCGGCTGGGCACGCGCCGGCCACAGCACGCCACGTCGCTCGGGAAAGCCTGGCTCGCCGCGCTGCCCGAAGCCGACCGGGCCGAGCGCGTCCGGCGGATGAAGCTCGACTCCCTCACGCTCAAGACGATCAACGACCCGCTCCGGCTGCTCGACGACCTCGCGCGGACCAGCCGCCGCGGCTGGGCGGTCGACGAGGTCGAGAACGAGCCGGACGTCGGGTGCGTGGCCGCCGCCGTGCGCGATCACTCGGGCCGGCCGATCGCCGCCATCAGCATCGCCGGGCCGGCGCCGCGCGTGCTGCGCCGGCTCGACGAGCTCGGGGCCTCCGTCGCCGGAACCGCCGCCGCCCTGTCGCTGCGGCTCGGATACGTCCGGGGGCAGCGGGGATGACCTGGACACAGGACTACCAGCCGGCGGGCGGGTTGTGGGTCTCCGCGCTGCTCGCCGCGCTCCCGATCATCGTGCTGCTGGTCGCGCTCGGCGTGGTCCGCTTCTCCGCGCACCTTTCGGCGGCGCTCGCGCTCGTCACCGCGCTCGGTGTCGCCCTGCTGCTGTACCGGATGCCGGCCGCGCTGGCGTTCGACTCCGCGGCGATGGGCGTGGTCTTCGGCGTGTGGTCGGTGGCCTGGATCGCGTTCCACGCCGTCTACTTCCACAACGTCACGGTCGCCACCGGCCGGTTCGACGCGATCAAGCGCGTGCTCGCCGGGTTCAGCGAGGACCGGCGGCTGCAGGCGCTGCTGATCGCGTTCGGCTTCGGCGCGCTCCTCGAAGGCGTCGCGGGCGGCGGGTCGCCGATCGCGATCACGGCGGCGATGATGGCCGCGCTCGGGTTCCCGCCGGTCAAGGCCGTCGTGCTGGCGCTGCTCGCGAACACCGCGCCGGTCGCGTTCGGCGGGCTGGGCAACCCGCTGATCGTGCTCGGCCGGCTGACCGCGCCGATCATGCACCTCAAGCCGGACCAGGCGACCGAGCTGTTCTCGGCGGCCGTCGGCCGTCAGGTCCCGGTGCTGGCGTTGATCATCCCGGCGTTCCTGGTCGTCGTCCTGGCCGGCTGGAAGCGCATGCTCGAGGTGTGGCCGGCGGTGCTGACCGCCGGGCTCGCGTTCGCGGTCATGCAGTTCGTCGTGTCCAACTACATCAGCGCCAGCCTGGTCGACGTCGTCGCCGCGCTCACCGCGATGGCCGCGCTGTGGATCCTGACGCGGTTCTGGCAGCCGGCGTCGGTGTGGCGCTTCGAAAACGAGGAAGCCGCGCCGAAGAGCCTGGGCGCCGCGAAACCCGAGCGCGGCGCGCTCTACGCGTGGATGCCCTACATCATCCTGATCCTGGCGATCTTCCTGTCGCGGATCGGCACGATCTTCAAGAACCTCCCCGCCTGGCTGGACCTGACGAAGCTGCTGCACAAGGCGGACTGGATCTTCGCCTGGCCGGGGCTGCACAACCACGTCGTCCAGCACCCGCCGATCACCGCGAAGGACGCGCCGTACGCGGCGACGCTCACGGTGGACTTCCTGTTCTCGCCCGGCACGATCGCCCTGATCGCGGCGGTGATCGCCGGGTTCGCGATGGGCGGCCGGGCGGGGTTGCTGGTCAAGACGTACCGCAAGACGCTGCACCAGATGCGCTGGGCGCTCGCGACGATCTTCATGATCCTGGCGATCGCGTTCGTGATGAACTACTCGGGCGCGACGCAGACGCTGGGCCTGGCCCTGGCGACGACGGGCGCGGTCTTCCCGCTGTTCTCGGCGTACATCGGCTGGCTGGGCGTGTTCCTGACGGGGTCGGACGCGTCGACGAACAGCCTGTTCGGCCCGATGCAGGTGATTTCGGCGCAGCAGCTGGACCTGAACCCGATCCTGGCGGGCGCGACGAACACGTCGGGCGGCGTGATGGGCAAGATGATCTCGCCGCAGAACCTCTCGATCGGCGCGACGGCGATCGGGCAGAGCGGCAAGGAGGGGTCACTGTTGCGGCAGACGTTCCTGTGGTCGCTGTTGCTGACCGCGGTGGTCGGCGTGATTTCCCTGCTGCAGGCGACGATCCTGACGGCGATGATCCCGTCGCCCTAGGCTGGGCGGCATGAGTTCTGATGGTCTGGCGTCCTTCGGGTACGAGCTGGGTCTGCTGAAGCGCGTCCGGCGGTCGGGCTGGTGGCACGCGGGGGTGCGCGACCCGGAGTCGGTCGGCGAGCACAGCCTGCGAGCAGCCCAGCTGGCGGCGCTGATCGCGGCGGAGGAAGGGGCGTCGCCGGAGCGGGCGGCGTTCCTGGCCGTCTGGCACGACACGCAGGAGACCCGGACGGGTGATCTTCCGCTGACGGCCGCGGACTACCTGCGCAAGCCCGAGCCGCGGGAGATCACGGCCGACCAGACGGCGTCCCTGCCCGACCGGTCGCGCTCGCTCGTGCGCGAGGCGGTGGACGAGTACGAGACCCGCTCGTCGGCCGAGGCGTTGTGCGCCAAGGATGCCGACAAGCTGGAGATGCTGCTGCAGGCGCTGGAGTACCGGGACATCGGCGTGCGGCCGGTCGACGAATGGATCGAGTCGGCGCAGAAGGGGCTTACGACGGAGACGGCGAAGAAGATCGCGGAAGCGGCGTTGACGCTGTCCCCGATGGCCTGGCGGGACCGCTAGCTAGCGACCCACCGCCGTCGCGCGGTCCAGGAGCAACGCTCGCTCCCGGGCGTTCTCGGTCATCTCCGCCGCCCGTCTGAACTCCTGCTCCGCCTCCTCGAGCCGGCCCAGCTTCTGCAGCAGGTCGCCGCGGACGCTCGGGAGGAGGTGGTAGTCCTTCAGCGCCGGCTCGTCGGCCACCGCGTCGACCACCTGGAGGCCCGCCGCCGGGCCGTACGCCATCGCCACTGCCACGCCGCGGTTCAGCTCGATCACCGGGGACGGCTGGAGCTTGCCGAGCCCCTCGTACAGCGCCGCGATGCGGGCCCAGTCCGTCTCGTCCGCCGTCCGGGCGCGGGCGTGGCACGCCGCGATCGCCGCCTGGGCGGAATACGGGCCGTACGCGCCCTCGGCGATCTGCTCGGACAGGCTCAGCGCCGCCAGGCCGTGCTGGATCAGGAAGCGGTCCCAGCGGGTGCGGTCCTGGTCGAGCAGGAGCACCGGTTCGCCCTTCGGGCCGGTGCGGGCCTTCGCGCGCGAAGACTGCAGTTCCATCAGCGCGACCAGGCCGTGCACCTCGGACTCGCCCGGCATCAGCGCGGCGAGGACGCGGCCGAGGCGCATCGCCTCTTCGCAGAGCGCCGGGCGCATCCAGTCGTCGCCGCGGGTCGCCGAATAGCCCTCGTTGAACACGAGGTAGACGACCTCGAGCACCGAAGACAGCCGGGCGACGCGCTCTTCGCCCTCGGGCACCTCGAACGGGACCTTCGCCGCGGCGAGGGCCTTCTTCGCCCGGACGATCCGCTGGGCGATCGTCGACTCGCGGACGAGGAAGGCGCGCGCGATCTCGTCGGTGGTCAGCCCGCCGAGCATCCGCAGCGTCAGCGCGACCCGGGCCTGCGTGTTCAGCACCGGGTGGCACGCGACGAACAGCAGGCGCAGGACGTCGTCCTCGATGTGGTCGTCGAGGGCGGCGTCGAAGTCGGGCAGCACGCCCTCGCCGAGCTGCTGGTCGCGGCCGACCTCTTCGAGCTTCTCGGCGTACCGCTCGTTGCGGCGGAACTGGTCGACCGCGCGGCGCTTGGCGATGGTCATCAGCCACGCGCCGGGGTTGCGCGGCACGCCGGACTCCGGCCACTGCTCCAGCGCCGCGACGAGCGCGTCCTGGGCCAGCTCTTCGGCGAGACCGACGTCGCCGCGGGCCATGCGGGCCAGCCCCGCGATGAGCCGCGGCGACTCGATCCGCCACACCGTCTCGACCGTGCTCCGGGTGTCCGCAACCGTCACCCGGTCATCAGACAGGGTGATCGGGCGCGGTGCAACCCACTACTCGGCGATGGCCCGGATCTCGATGACGCCGCCCTTGGCTTCGGGGTTCGGTGCGCGCCGCATGAGCGCGACGACGTCCTCGAGGGATTCGCCGTTGAGCACCCAGATCCCGGCGACGAGCTCCTTCGACTCGGCGAAGGGCCCGTCGATGACCTTCGGTTCGGCGTCGCCTTCGAAGAGGACGCGCACGCCCTCCGAGCTCGGGGTGAGGCCCTCGGCGAACACGATCCGGCCGTCGTTCGCCAGTTCCTCGTTGAACCTCGCCATCGTTTCCAGCTCTTCGGTGCTGGGTCCGATGCCGGCCTCCGACTCCGGAGAGGCCTTCACCATCACCAGGAACCGCATCAGGACTCCTGGGCGCTCTGCGCGCGAAGCCGGCCCTCCAGCTCCTCGACCTCGGGGGTCATGTTCTCGAAGTCGGACGCCTCGGCGACCCGCCGGATCTCGACGACGCCGGCCTGCCCCTCGGGGTTCGGCATCCGCTTGACCCACTCGACGCACTCGTCGCGGTCGCGGCACTGGAGGATCCAGAAGCCGCCGACGAGCTCCTTGGTCTCGGCGAACGGCCCGTCGACGACCTTCGGTTCCTCACTCCCGGAGAACACGACACGCGCGCCCTGCGAACTCGGCGTCAGGCCTTCCCCGGCGAGCAGGACACCGGCCTTGACCAGCTCTTCGTTGAAGCTCGCCATCTCGGCCAGCAGTTCGGCGCTCGGGCCCTGTCCCGCCTCGGACTCTTCGTTGCTCTTGACGATCACCATGAACCGCATCGCGGTCTCCTCTCGGTCGGTCCTGCCTACGCGTCGAACGGCCCCGCCCCGGATCGACAGCTCCGGCGAAAAGTTTTCGCGCCGGAAAACTAGCAGCTCAGGGTCATGCGGGTGGGGCAATTCGGACAGGCGGGGCGCCGGGACAGTAGGCTGGCGGCCCGCGGCGAGAGGGCCCAGTGGACCAGAGCACGCGCCAGGGAGTGCGGCGATACATCGTCCGGCTTCCGTCCGGCCGGGGCGGCCGAGCACACGAGCCCGGCTTCCCGGTGTGGGACACGTCCCTGCGGCGGGTCCGGAAGCGGTTCCCGCGCGCGGAGGCCATCTGGCGCGCCACCGAAGACCGGCCTCGAATCCCGCCCCGGCTGGTGCGGACCGGCCGGCTGGTGCGGCGGGGCGCGGCGTCCGCGTGGCGCTGGACCCGCAACCGCGACGCCAAACCGTGGTGAGCGCCCGGCTAACCTGCCGTCGTGGCGGTACTCCCCGACGACCTCTCCTCCGCGCTCGACGACGAGCTGGCCCGGCACCCCGTGCCGCGGCTCGCGCAGTCGGTCGACCGGCTCAGCACGCGCTACCGCCAGGGTGACGCGGCGACCTCGCCCATCCTCAGCTCCGAAGCCGACGTCGCCGCGTACGCCGGCTACCGGATGCCGGCCACCTACGCCGCCGTACACGCTGTGCTGGCCGAAGCCGCTTCGCGCGCGCCCGGTTTCGAGCCGCGTACGCAGGTCGACGTCGGTGGTGGCACCGGGGCCGCGGTCTGGGCGGCCGCGACCGTGTGGCCGTCGCTGGTTCGCTGCACGGTCCTGGAGCAGGTCGCCGGGGCCATCGGGCTCGGCAAGCGGCTCGCCGCGGGGGCCAAGAACGCGGCGGTCCGGGACGCGGAATGGCGGCGCGGGCTCGTCGACCCGGCCGCGCCCGCGCCGGAGGCCGACCTCGTCACGCTGTCCTACGTGCTCGGCGAACTGCCGGACGCCACCCGCGACGACGTCGTGCGCTGGCTGGCGGCGAAAGCCGGCGCGGTCGCGCTGATCGAGCCGGGCACCCCCGCGGGCTACGAACGGATCCGCGCCGCCCGCGCGCGGCTGATCGAGCTGGGCCTGCACGTCGTCGCGCCGTGCCCGCACGACGCCGCCTGCCCGATCGTGCCCGGCGAGGACTGGTGCCACTTCTCCGCGCGGCTGCCGCGGTCGGGCCTGCACCGGCGGCTCAAGGCGGCAACCCTCGGGTTCGAAGACGAGAAGTTCGCGTACGTCGTCGCGTCGCGGACGGCGCCGGAGCGTCCGGACGCGCGGGTCATCCGGCACCCGAAGAAGCACAAGGGCTGGGTCGCGCTGGACCTGTGCACGTCTTCGGAGGGGCTCAAGCCGGGCGTGGCGGTCTCGAAGAAGCAGGGCCCGAGATACCGCGCCGCCCGCGACGCCGAATGGGGCGACGGCTGGTTCTCCGCCTGACCCGGTGGCAGGGTGTGGGCCCATGGGGAAAGTCATCGCGGAGATCAGCATGTCGGCGGACGGAATCGTCGCCGGCCCGGACACCAGCGCCGAGCACCGCCTCGGCAAGGACGGCGATCTGCTGCACCAGTGAGTGTTGAGACGCACCTGAACCCGACAGCGCGCCTACGGCCGGTTTCCGACGGCGCCGGCTGGTTCGTAGGCCACCCAAGCATGTTCGAGCAGTCCGGCCGAGTAGACCGCACCTGACCTACCGGGTGCCGAACTAGCGCCGCGCGTACGGAGTTCGTTGACGGTTCGTGATGACATGAATGAGTCATTCATGTCATCGGACGAGGTGAATGGGTCATTCACTGCACTAGCGGGACCTCGTCACCACACTGACGCACCTGACCTACCGGGTGCTGAACTAGGGCATCCGCACGGTCCGCAGGAACGCCGGGAGCAGCCACGGCCGCGGCCCGCCGATCCGCACGCCACCGCTCACCACCGCACGGATCCGGGAAATCCGGCCGAACATCATCGGCACCAGCACCGCCGGGTCGAACCGCAGCCGTACGTCCGCTGTCCCGTCCGGTTCCTCGAGACGCAACTGCCCGTGCCGCAGTGCCAGCACCGCCGGGTGGGTGTGCGCCGACCGGAACTCGACCGCGATCCGGCGTGGGGACGGTGTCGCGTCGTCGAGCAGGCGGCCCATGTCGTTGCGCACCATGCCGAACAGGAACAGCTCCAGGAACAATGCCTCGTGGGCCGCTGGGATGGGCCATGGCCGCCGGGTCGCGCGGGCGATGTCGAGGCCGTGCAGCAGCATTTCGTTGACCAGGTGGGCGAGCACGCCGGCGACCGGCACGCGCGAGCCGCCCAGCCACCACACCGGCTTCTCCGGATCCAGGTCCGCGCTGATCAGCAGCACCTCGGCGATGTCCGCGCGCAGCCGCTCGGCCAGCCGGGCCGGGTCTCGTTCCGGGTACAGCTCGAGCGCGAGCGCGTTCATGTCCGAGATCGTGTCGACGCTGGCCGTGCCGATCGGCTCCTTCAGGCCCGGCAGCGGCAGCGGGCCGCCGTCGCCGCGGATCATCGACGTGTACATCAGCGCGATCATCCCGACGTGCGCCGCCGTTTCGGCGATCGTCCACCCGCCGAGCGACGTCACGTCCCCGTGCCGCACGCCGGCCACCAGGTCCGCGAACCGGGCGCCGGTCTCCGGCAGCGCGGCGCGCACCGCGTCCCACTTTTCGAGCGTCACGCAGTCGACGGTAGAAGGCCGGACGGCGTCCCGGGTCTCCGAAGGTGCGGTTGTCTTCTGCTCATGATCCGGCTCCTGCTGCTCCACCGTGAGTAGAAGACATCGCAGCGGTAACCGGCCGGTCGGGGGGCGTGCCGGCCGGTTACCACCGCATGGAGGAAGAGGGACCCCCACGCCAGGAATGACGCGCGGCCCGCCGCTTCACCCGATCGAGTGACGACCTAGGCGGGGTCGGCGAGGATGCCGTTCACGTACGAACCCGGGTGAGTCGCCGCGTCCTGGCGCAGCACCGGGAGGTCGGCCGGCCACTCCGCGGTCAGCGGCGAAGTCTGGCCCGGCGGGATCGTGTTCAGCTTCGCCGGCGTCCACGACGCGCCGCCCTCGGCCGGGGTCAGCACCGTGATCGTCGCCGACGCCGTCGTCCCCGCGGGCACCTCGTTGTACTTCACGCCGTTGTCGACGCGCGGCAGGTGGTACACCGGGCCGAACGTCGCGTCGTCCGGGCCGGCCAGGTCGACGCCCGGCACGCCGTACAGGCCACACGTGTGGTCCGAGGTGTTGCGGTAGGTCAGCGGGATGTCGACCTGACCCGGCGCGTCGGTCTTCTCGGCCGGCTTGCCCAGCAGGACCTCCAGGTCCGCCGTCGTGCACCGCGGCGTGCTCACCGCCGCCGGGGCCACCCCGCCCCCGGACCCGCCGGCCGCCGGCGCGGGAGCCGCGGCCGGCGCCTGAGCAGCCGTCGAAGTCCCGCACGCCGCCAGCGCGAAGGCCCCCGCCATCGTGCCGATCCCCATCAAGATGCGCTTCATGACATTCCTCCCGGTGTCGGAAAAGCTCAGCTGCTGACCGGCGTGACCCGCACGGTGTCGCCCTTCAGCGGCGCCCCCGCCGGCCACGCGACACTCACCGGCTGGCCGTACGGCCCGGTCGGCAGGTCGAACGTCACGAAGTTCGGCGCGGCCGAAGGCGCCGCCGCCGAGCGCTGCACGATCCGCGACACGGCCGGGTGCCCGGAACGCAGGTTCACCGGGACCGCCTCCGAACCGTCCGGCGTCGCGGTGACCGGCAGCCGCTGCCCGCCGGCGATGAAGGTCAACGCCGTCGGCGCGCCCTCGAGCTTGCAGTTCGTCGTCGGCGAAGCCGCGGTGTAGGTGAGGACGTAGGCCTCGTGCCCGGCGGCGTGAGACGGGTCAGGCGCCACCGTCACGTGGACGTCCGACGCCGCGCACGGCGTGTCGCTCGGCATGGCGTTCGCGGCCCCGGCCGTCAGGAACACCCCGCCCGCTGCCAGACCCCCGACGATCAGCGCGATACCAGTTCGCTTCATGGTCATCCTCCCTCGTGACGTGATCAACTGGACTCACTGGGAAAGATGCCCGGCGGCCCTCCGGGGATGCGCCGCGATGGGGTCGATCACCAGAAAGCAACCCACGGCGACGTCAGACGTCCAGACAATTGTCAACCACGGCCGAAGCACACGAACGGCATCAGCGGTTCCGCCTGGGCCGCGTCGGCCAGGGCACGCGCCGGCGGTGTCCCCGACGAGAGCGCCCGGTGGTAGGCCAGCATCACGCCGCCGGCCGTCCGGTCGTCGACCCGCGCCACGCTCGAGACGACCGTCCGGCTCCCGCCGTAGAGCAACGCCGCCGTGAAGCCGAGGACCTCGTCGCCGTCGCGGACCACCGCCTGGCCGACGTCGCACGACGACAGCACCACCTGCTCCGGCGCCGTCGAAAGCTGCTGGACGTCGTACGCCATCAGCGGCCCGTCGGCCAGGTTCAGCCGGGAGAACAACACGTTTTCCTGTTCGTGGTGGCCGTGCGCGGCGAAGTGCGCGAGGCGGCAGCCGTCGAACGCCTTGAGCGTCGCCGCGACCGTCGCGTCCGGCCCGGTCAGCACCTCGGCCTCCGGGTAGAGCGGCGCCAGCAGGGAGACCTCGGTTTCCGCGTGCGTCAGGTCCGAGCCCGCCACCAGCAACGGTGCCCCGGCCGCGCGGCGCGGACGGCGGCCCGCGTCGAGCCAGGCCGACGACGACGGCGTGACTGTCACCGGCCGGCCGCGCACCGTGGGCAGCAGCCCCCACGGGATTGCCGAAAGCGCGCCCGTCGGCACGACGACGACGTCGAGGTCGCCGAGCCGGGAAGCCAGTGGCGCCAGCAGGATCCCGTCCAGCGCGGTGACCTGCGTCCGCACCGAACGGCGGATGACCCGGTCGAGCTGGGCGGGGAGCTGGCGCCCGCACAAGGCGTCGAGGTCGCTGTGCAGCCGCGCGACCGGTTCGGCGACGGCCGACGCCGGGCCGAGCTCGATCAGCGCGACCCGGTGGTTCGCGATCACCTGTGCGCACAGCGCACCGTGGTCGGCGAGGAAGCAGACCAGCGCGCTGCCGGTTTCGGCGAGCTCGTCGCCGACCTCGCGCAGCCGCGCCTCCGGGTGGTCGACGTCGGTGCCCTCGGCCTGCCAGCCCTTGGCGCGGATCTCGCGTTCCAGGGCGGCACACCGCTTCACGGCCTGGGTGTCCGGCTTCCCGGACAGCTCGCCCGCGCGGATCTGCATCGAGAGGTACCGCAGCTCGGCGACGGCGTCGACGGTCTCCGGGTGCGCGGGCGGCCGCACCGGCCGGAACCGGAACGCCTGCGCGCGCGAGCGGTCGAGCCACCGGAAGACGACGCCGGGCGAGCGCTGGGCCAGCGCGGCGGCGAGGCCGGCGTCGGCGAGCTCCTTGCCGAGTGACGTCGTCGCGGTCTGCAGGTCGATGCTGCCGAAGCGGCCGCGGTGCCGTTCCAGCTGCGTCAGCCCGGCGCGCGCGTTGGCGAAGGTGATGCGCCGATTGCCGCTCGCGGCACCGAGTTCGGCCAGCGCGAGCCGCCGGACCAGGCGGTTTTCCAGCGGCGCGGCCCGGCGGTCGCGCGGGGCGATGCCGGTGCGGGCGTCGTCGAGATCGCCCAGGGTGATGCGCGCGCGGGCGGCGAGCAGCGCGGCGATTTCGGCGTCGTTGCGCAGGCCCAGCCCGGTGAGCCGGCCGGCCAGCGCGGTCGCCTCGGCGGCGACGCGGGCGATCCGCCGTCCGGCCGCGAAGTCCGCGCGCAGCACGGTCAGCTGGGCGACCGCCGCCCAGGTTTCGTTGCCGCGGCGGCGAAAGCGGCGTTCGGCGCGGCCGGCCCAGCTCCGCGCGGCCGCCGGATCGCCGCTCGCGAGCGCGGCCAAGGCGCGCGTCAGCTCGGCTTCGGCGTGTTCCTGGTTCATCCGCAGGCGCGGGAACTGTTCCAGCGCCGCGTCGAGTTCGGCGGCGGCTTCCTGCGGCACCCCGGCGGCGAGCAGCGCGCGGGCCTTGTCGACGGCCAGCACCGGCAGCATCCCGACGCTCTGTTCGGCGTAGAACCCGCTGGCCGCGTCGAAGTCCCGCAGGGCGCCCGGGATGTCGCCGGTGAGCACGCGCGCCTGGCCGCGTCCGTGCGCCGCTTTGGCGAAGATCCGCTCCAGGCCTTCTTCCGAAGCCTGGCCGGCGCCGATCTGCTCGCACTGGTCGAGGTCGGCGAGCGCGAGCCGGACGCGCCCGGCGTACTGGTGCAGCATGGCGCGGTTGAGCAGCGTGCGGGCGAGCACGACGAACTCGCCGGCCTGCCGCAGCAAGGGGACCGCCTCGTCGAAGCACGTCAGGGCTTCGTCCATCCGGCCGATCAGGATGAGGACGAGACCCCGTTGCTGGCGCAGGATCCCGCGCCCGGCGTCGGACACGAGGACGTCGGCTTCGTCGAGCAGCGCGAGCCCCCGGGTGCTGTTGCCCAGCGCGGTTTCGACGGCGGCGTACGTGCCGAGCACGCGCGTGGCGAGGTCGGGCCACGACGGCCAGTCCGGCGGCGGTTCGGTGGCGGGCAGGCCGAGAAGCCGCGCGGCGGACCGGATCAGGCGGCCGCCCACGACGGGCTGGCCGTTGTTGGTCGCCGCGACCGCACGCCGATGCAGGTCGCGTACCCGGTCTTCCGCCCTCGGCGACGCGACCACAGGCTGCCCTCCCGGCCGGGGCCGTCCCCCTCGGCCGAGAAGGACGTCCCGGATCGTACCTCCGGGTCCGGTCGGTCCGGGAGTTCTTGCCGGGTGGGCGGTTTTTCACGCCGGGGCGCGGTATCCGGTGAGCAACCGCGTCAGAGTTCGATGGCCGGGGTGCTCACCGTCCTCGAGCGGCCCAGGGTCCGCACCAGCACCTGCACCATCCCGTGCGGCACCCCGTTCACCGCGAACCGCCCCTCGGCGTCCGAAGTGGTCGTCAAGGGGCCGTTCGCGGTGCGGACCTCGATCGGGTGCTCGGCCGGTGGCGTGAGCCAGCCGTCCAGGCGGATCGTCCCACTTGGCTCGTGGCTCACGTTCACCATGATCGTCAGGCTTTCGCTGTCGAACGTGATGAGCCGGCCCTGCTCGGCCGCACTGCGCGTGACGGCGAGCCCCTCCTGTTCCCGGATCCGCATCACTTCGAGGTCGACGTCCTCCAGCTGGATCGCGAAGCGGATCTGCTCCACCAGCGTTTCGGGCATCGGGTCGGCGTCTTCCCACAGCTCGCGCAGTCCGGTCAGCAACCGGAAGTCGAGCTCGTCCAAGGGCTCGTCAGCGCCGGGTGGTTCGACGGTGGTCACAGCCAATCTCCTTCGCCGTTGGCGAGTAGCTGCTCGCGCAGGCGCGCGAGGCAACGTCCCCTGGTCGGGCCGATACTCCCCCTCGGCATTCCCAGCCGGGCGCCCACTTCGGCGTAGTCCGGCCGGTGCACGAACGCCACGATCCGCAGCAGGCTGCGGCAGCGTTCGGGCAGTGCGTCGACCGCGCGCCACAACCTCGCGCGCTGGTCATCGCGCAGCACCCCCTCCTCGGGTGCCGGTGACGCTTCGGACAGCCGCTCCGGAAGCTCCGGCAGCGGCCGTTCCACCTGGCGCTTTTCCCCCGTGCGCCAGGCTTCCCGCTTGGTCACGGTGATCAGCCAGCCGGTCAGCGCGACCGGCGAGCGGATCTCCGCGAACGAACCGAGCAGGCGCAGCCACGTCGTCTGCACGACGTCGGCGGCCTGGTCGGCGTCCAGCCCCTGATCCCGCGCGACCTGCCAGAGCAGCGGCGTGAGCAGGGAAACCAGTTCGTCCAGCGCCGCGCGGTCGCCCTCCCGCGCGGCGTCGAACAGGGCCGCTACCCGGCTGTGGTCGGTCTTGGCCACGGTCACAGCGAGCCCAGCGCGCTCCAAGCGCGCTTGACGACGGTGTCGCGGTCGACCGTGGCCAGGTCGCCGGACTGGAACAGGGCCTTGGCGATCTCGGCGGCGGCGAGCGGCGCCGCGAACGACGTCCCGTCCCAGACCGCGAAGCCGGCGCTGTAGTCGTCCGGGTCGAAGGAGTTGCGGCCGGGCAGCTCGTGGTCGGCGGCCGCGCTGCCGCGGACGTCGGCCGGGTAGGTGCTGACGACGCCGGCGCCGGTCGCCCAGCACGTCACCCACGGGCCTTCGTTGGAGAACAGCGCCTTGCTCGTGCCGACGTCGGGGTTGAGCGCACCGACGCTGATCACCTGCGGGCCGCAGCCGCCGCCGAGCGGCTGGTCGGCGAAGGCCGCCGGGTAGAAGCGGCGGGTGGTCGCGTCGTTGCCGGCGGCCGCGACGACGAGCACGCCGAGGCCGAGCAGGTCCGCGATCGCCGCGCCGAACTGGCCGGTGAAGGCGACGTCCGCCGGGTCTTCGACGTAGTAGCCCATCGAGAGGGAGACGACGTCGACCATGTCCTCGGGCCGGTTGTTCGCCTGCGCGTTCCGGACGCGGTCGGCCAGCAGGTGCAGCGCCAGCAGCACGTCGGCCTCGTACGCGACGCCGTCGCTGTGCACGACGCGGATCGCCAGGGTGTCGGCTTCGGGGCAGGCCTGCCGGATGATGCCGGCGATGAACAGGCCGTGCCCGGTGTCGGTGTCGACGTCGCCGATCAGCGGCTGGCCGGTCGTCGGCGCGTCCCAGTAGTCGGTGAGCAGCTGGGTCGGCAGCGTGGTGCCCGCGTCCTGCTGGGCCTGCAGGATCGCCGCCTGGATGTCGGGGGCGACGGTGAGGCCGGAGCCGGCGGGCGGCGGGCCGCTGCGGTCGGCCAGCCCGAACCAGCGGTGCGGGCCGATGCCGGTGTCGAGCACGGCGACGACCGGCCGCCGGTGCGCCGGCTTCTCGCTGCGGAACGGCGGGTCCGCGGCGAGCGTCACCGGGATCCGGTTGGCCCCGTGGGTGCGCCCGTACGAGCTGCCCGCGCCGAACCCGCTGGTCTCCCACGGCGTGCCGCCGAGACCGCTGGTCTCCCAGGGCACCCCGCCGAACACCGGCGAGGTGAACAGCAGGTGCTCGACGGAGACGTGCCGGACGATCTCCGGGTCGATCTCGGGCTTCTCGCCGGCAGCGGCCGACCGCAGCAGCTGCAGGGCCTTCCAGCAGTCGACGACGACGGGGTCGGAGTCCTCGCGGACGTGCAGCAGCGCGCGGACCGGCACGTCGTCGAGCTGCCGGGCGCGGGCGTAGGCCTTGCTGTCGCCGCCGCGGTCGGCCGGTTCGGCGTAGATGCCGATGCGGCCGAGCACGCGGTTGATCGCGGCCAGGGCCTCCTGGTCGCGCAGGTACCGGTGGGGAAGCAGGAAGGTGCCCGGCCGGTAGACGGTGGTGCGCGGGACCGGCTGCCCGGCGGCGACGACCGCCGTCGCCGGGTCGAGCACTCGCGCGCCGTGCCGGTCGAGCAATTGTCTGGGCGGGGTCGGGAGCTCGTTGAGCGTGCTCGCGTCCTCCGAAAAGACTTCAGCTTCCGCGGTCTCGTCCCGCACGAACTTGACGACCATCGGGTCCACCCTCCGCCATTGATCACTGATGGCACCCGGGAAAGACCGGTGAGCCGCCACCGGGATACGACACGGACGTCACGAATGGGTAACGGACGAAGCAAACGGGTGACGACGTATCTGGCACCCCCGCCTCACCCACTTGGCCGTCCGAAGTCACGAATCGAGTCGGGGAGATCAGCATGGTTCCGCTCCGGGTGAGCGCGCAGGAGGCAAGCCGGCCCGCGCCGGTGCGGGCGCTGGGCGGCGCGTTCACCCCGGAACCCGCGACCGGCGGGGGCAGCTTCACGGTGCCGCTCGACCTGCCGCCGGGTCCCGGTGGCCTCGCACCCGCGCTGGCGCTGCGCTACACCACCGCCGCGGCGAACGGGGCTTTCGGCGGCGGGTTCGCGTTGCCGCTGCCGCACGTCCGGCTGACCGGCGGCCAGGCGCGTTCCGGCGCCGAGGGCCGGCTCAGCCGCCGGGGCGACGGCTTCGTGCTGACCACCCGATCGGGAATCCGCCACGTCCTCGGGACGACCGACGGCGGCCGGTCCGCGGGGTCCGCCTGGTACCTCGAACGGACCGAGGACGCGTTCGGCAACACCGCGGCGTTCGACTGGGTCCACCACAGCGGCCAGGCGTACCTCGCGCGCGCGGCCTACGGACCGTACGAAGTGGATTTCACCTACGAACCGCGGCCGGACGTCCTGCGCTGGGGCCGCGGCGGCACCCTCGTGACGACGGCGCTGCGGTGCGCCCGGGCCGACCTGCGGGTGCCCGGGGACGCGCGGCCGCTGGTCCGGCGGTGGCGCTTCGGCTACGACGAAGACGAAGTCACCGGCGCCTCCCTGCTGACGTCGATCGGGCTCACCGGGTTCGACGTGCACGGCGCCGAGGCGGCCGCGCCGGCGCTGCGGCTGGCCTACGCCCGCACGGAACCGCCGGCCCCGCAGCGGGTCCAGGTCGCCGCGAAGGCCCGGACCGGCGGCGGCGGTGTGCTGCTGCTCGACGACGTCGTCTCCTACTTCTCCCCGGAGCCCGCCGACTTCCCGCGCACCGGGTGGCTGAGCGAGATCGACAACGGGATCGGGCTGCACACGTCGGTCGAGTACGCGACCGTCGAGTCGGTCCCGGTCGTCCGGCGCGTCACGCGGCGCGAAACGGCCACCGGGCAGACGGGCGTGACCGAGCTCGAATACCACGACCGGCGCACCACCGGGTTCGGCCGCGTCGTCCAGGACGAGCTCGGCGACGAGTACGCGCCCACGCTGCGGACCGTCCGCTGGTTCGGCGACGGCGGCCTGCTCGACAAGGAAGAGACCTACGGCCTCGACGGCTCCCCCGAGCAGGACCGGCCCTACCGCCGGGTGGAGCACGCTCGCCGTCCCAAGTGGACGCGCTCGGTGGTGACCGTGTTCGAGCGCCGGGAGCGGCCGGTGTCGGTCACCACGACGGAGACGGCCTTCGACACCGACGGCAACCCGACCCGGGAGGTGGAGACCACCAAGCGGCCCGGGCGCGAACCGGTGGTCCGCCAGACGCGCACGACCTACGCGACCGCCCCCGAGCGCCGGTTCGTCGCCCTGCCCGCCCGCGTGCGCGAGCTGGACGGCGACGGAAAAGTGTTGTCGGACAGAGTGTTCCGCTACGACGAGCGGCCCGACGGCAGCGCCGGAACCCACGGCCTGCTGACCGCGCAGGAGGAGCTGGTGCTCACCGACGCGCTCGTCGCCGACGTCTACGGCCCGGTCCTGCCGGACTTCCGCCACCACGGTTACCACCGCCGCCCCGGCGAGGACGGCTGGTGGACGACGACGTTCCACGGGCGGCTCGACACGGTCGCCGGGCTGCGCACCACGACGACCGGGCCGCACGGCCACACCCACGAGGTGCGCTACTCCGCCGACCGGTGCTTCCCCGAGGTCGCCGTCGACCCGCTCGGGAACGTGACGTCGACGCGCTACGACATCCGCACGGCACGCGTGTGCGAAGTGACCGATCCGGCGGGCGCGGTGACCACGGTGACCCTCGATCCGCTGGGGCGCCCCGAAACCGTGGTGCGGCCGGGCGACTCGGCGGAGCTGCCGACCGTCCGGTACCGCTACGAGGGGACGCGGATCACCACCGAGCAGCGGGCGGTCTCCGGCGAGGCGGAGGTGATCGTGACGTCGGAGCTGCGCGACGGCGCGGGCCGGCTGCTGCGGCGCCGGCACGCCGAGCTGCTCGGCGACGTCGTCGACGAACACCACGACTACTGCGCGCGCGGCCTGGTGTGCCGGACGAGCCGCGCGTTCCGCGACGGCCACCCTCCGGTCGCGCCGGAGGAGTTCCGCTACGACGCGCTCGGCCGTCCACTCGGGGCGTCCACATCGGACAGCGCGGCGACCGGGAGTGTCCGTGACCTGCTCGGCCGGGAGATCCGCGACGCGGACGGCGTCGTGCACGCGCGGGACGCGGCCGGCAACCCGGTCGAGACGCGGACCGCGGGCGGCCACACGGTGTACCGCGTGCACGACGCGGCCGATCGGGTGGTCGCGGTGCTGGTCGACGATCCGGGCGGCACCCCGGTCACGACGTTCACCTACCACGACGGCGGGCTCCCGGTGCCGCTCGAGGCGGGGCCGCACAGCTGCGGGCGGCTGGTGCGCGTCGCCGACGAATCCGGCGTGACGCTGTTCGGCTACGACGCGCTCGGCCACCCGGTCGAACGGCGCTGGCGGCCCGCGCACGTGGCCGTCGAGTACCGGCTGGACGTCGTGCGCCGCGCGGACGGGCGACTGTCCGAAGTGGTCTACCCCGACGCGGGCGACGGGCGGCTGACCGTCCACCACCAGTACGACGAGGTCGGGCGGCTGGTGTGCGTGCCCGGGTTCGTCGACGCCGTCCAGTACGACCTGCACGGACGTCGCACGGCGGTGCACTACGCGAGCGGCGTCAGCGAGCACTTCTCGCCGAAGCACGTCATCACGGGCCCGGGCGGCTTGCTGCACGAAGTCGCGCTCCGCGCCCCCGCGGAACCGCGGGCGGGCAGCGAAATCCACGACGCGTTCGGCCGCCTGCGCGGAGTCCACGGCGACGACGGGGTGAACACGCTGTACGGCTACGACCACACGGGCCGCCGGGTCCGCACGCTGGTCACCAACGGCACGCGCATCCGCGAGGTCCTGAGCCCGGACGACCTGTACGCGGTCGAGGACGGCGAGCTGGTGGTCGTGGTGGCGGGCACGGTCCGCAGCTACCCGGACGGCCGGCGCCAGTACCTGCACTTCGACTCGGCCGACGGCGTCGCTTTGGTGACCGACGAGCGGGGTGCGGTGGTCCCGGAAACGCCATGAACGGTTCCGCCGGCGGGGGTTCGCACGCGGTGAATGACTCATTCCTCGCACCCAACGCCAGGAATGAGTCATTCACCGCGCCGGGGTCAGTCGAGCACCGCCAGGTCCAGCCGGCTGAGGCGGTCGGGGTCGGCGAGGATGTCGATCTCCACGATCCGCCCGCCGGCCACCGTGAAGCCCAGCACCGAGAACGGCCGGCCGTCCCGGGTTCCGACCACGCCCGCCGCTCCGTTGACCAGGGCCCGGTGGACCACGCCGCCGCCCGCGCCGAGCCGTGAGAACGTCAGCGCCTGGTTCGCCACGGCCGACGGGCCGCGGACCTCGATCGAGCCGCCCAGGGCCGCTCCGCGGTCGGCGCGCAGCACGACCTCCGGGTCGAGGACCGAGACCAGCGCGTCGAAGTCGCCGCCGCGGGCCGCTGCCAGGAACGCGTCGACGACTTCGCGCTGCCGGGACAGGTCCGGGTCCGGCGCGACCGGGGCGCCCTGGACCCGCCGCCGGGCGCGGCTCGCCAGCTGCCGGGTCGCCGCTTCGGAGCGGCCGACGATCGGGGCGATCTCCTCGAACGGCATCGCGAACATGTCCCGCAGCACGAACGCCAGCCGCTCGCCCGGGGTGAGCGTGTCGAGCACGACCAGCAGCGCGAGGCCGACCGAGTCCGCCATCAGCGCCTCGTGCTCAGGCCCGGCTTCGTCGCGGCTGACGATCGGGTCGGGCACCAGGCCGTCCCACGGCTCCTCGCGCCGGGCCTTGCGCGAGCGCAGCATGTCGAGGCAGACGCGTCCGACGACCGTCGTCAGCCAGCCGCCCAGGTTCTCGACGGCGGCCGAGTCGCTCCGGCTCAGCCGCAGCCACGACTCCTGGACGGCGTCCTCGGCTTCGGTCAGCGAACCCAGCATCCGGTAGGCGACCGACCGGAGATGGTCTCGATGGGTCTCGAAGCTGCGGGCCAAGAGATCGTCGTTCACGGGCTCGTCCTTTCGCGTACGTCACCACCCTGACGTATCCCAAGGCCACGATGTGACAGATCGGACGGCTACCTGGTCCGCCTGTGCGGCAGCGACTACCGCGTGTCGCGGCGTCGGCAACAGCACGCCGTACACCACTTCGGTCCCGCTGACGCTGAACGCGGGCGCCAACTCGATCCGGCTCGGCAACGACCGGCCGGCGGCTCCGGATCCGGACCGGGTGTCACTGGGTCAGCTCGCGCAGGATCCGGGCCGGGTCGATGTCGACGGCGCGGCTCGGGTCCCCGCCCGCCGCACTCCAGGCGGCGGACACCCACAGCTCGGCGTAGTCCCCGCGGTCGACGGCGGGCAGCTGCCAGGTGAGCCGTGCGCCGTCGAGCTCGACGGCGCCGGCCAGCTGCGCCGACCAGTACGGCGGCACGTGCTGCCCGATCCGCGAGCAGTACCGCAGCATCTCGGCGCCGGGACCGCCGACGCTCACCGCGGCGTCAGCGGTCTCCACCGTGAAGGCGCCATCACCACCGCGGGCCTCCGCCGGCGGGTCGGTGAGCTCGGCCTGCACGGCGAACTCGCTGAGCGGTTCCCGGGCCAGTACTCGGAAGATCAGCGTCTCCCGGGTGACACCGGGCTGCTCGGGTGCGGTGGCCCCGGAGACCACGTCGAGCCGCACGGACCGGTGCCGCCACCGGCACAGCCGCGCCGCCCCGGAGCCGAGCCCCCAGGTGTGGTCGGGTTTCGCGGGCACGTCCCAGCCCCCGACGCGGACGGCGAACCGCACGTCACCGAGCGGCGTGACGACGTCGAGCGCTCGCGGCGGCGTCCGCGACAGGACTTCCGTGTCCAGCATGCAAACATCCTTACCCGGTGCCGTGACCCGCGAAAATGCCGTGCGCGAACGTCACCCGTCCGTGGAGCCGTTTTCGTGGACGGCGCGCTGAGCTCTGACCGCGGTAGCTCCCGCCTACGCCGGGAGGCACAGTTCGACCGCCGCCGCGGCCGGCTCCACCGCCGCAAGGGCCCGGCGCGTCCTGTTGCACCGGCCGAGGCATTGGTCCAGACAAGTGTTACCAAAAAGAGACCGAAGCACCGCTGAGCGGGAGCTAATTTGTTGTGACTCACAACGAATGCTCGTGGATCCCCAACGGCGGAGGTGTCACGGCGTGAACCGGACCCTGGACAAGCTTCGACGACGCGGCCCCAGGCTCGCGCTCGTCGCATCGGCACTGCTCGTGGCGGCCGGGCTCAGCGCCCCCGCCGCGCTCGCAGCGGACGACTACACACAGAGCGTCACCCAGCTCAGCTCGACGCAGCTGCAGCTCAACTTCACCCCGACGACCCCCGCGGTGTACGTGGACGTCCACTACACCGGCGTGCCGGGCGTCGGCCAGCAGAACGTGCGGATGACCAACGGCTCCGGCACCTGGCGGACCACCGTCAACGGCCTGAGCACCGGGAACACGCTCGACTACTGGTTCACCTACGAGAAGAGCGGCCCGCAGTACGACACCCCGCACTTCTCCTACACCGTCGGCGGCGGCTCGACGACGGTCGCCGCGCCGACGTTCAGCCCGCCCGGCGGCACGTACTCGTCCGCCCAGACGGTGACCATCAGCAGCGCCACCTCCGGCGCGACCATCCGGTACACAGTGGACGGCTCGACGCCGACCGCATCCTCGCCGCTCTACAGTGGACCCATCAGCGTCCCGAACTCCCGCACGGTCAACGCGATCGCGCTCAAGTCCGGATCGACGACGTCCCCGGTGTCCAGCGCGAGCTACACGATCGGCACCCAGGCGGGCTGCCCGACGCAGTCCGACACCCCGAACTTCGGGCCGAACGTGCGGATCTTCGACCCCGGCATGTCCGCGGCGACGATCCAGGCGCAGCTCGACACCGACTTCAACAACCAGAAGGACACGCTGACCGCGCAGTTCGCGGACCGGCGCGTCGCCCACCTGTTCAAGCCGGGCACGTACAACAACGTGCACGACAACGTCGGCTTCTACACCTCGGTCGCCGGTCTCGGGCAGAACCCCGGTGACGTCGTGATCAACGGTGACGTCACGGTGGACGCCTTCAACGCCTCCGACAACGGCGTCGCGCTGCAGAACTTCTGGCGCTCCGCGGAGAACCTGGCCGTCGTGCCCTCCGGGGGCCAGGAGCGCTGGGCGGTCGCGCAGGCCGCGCCGTTCCGCCGGATGGACGTCCGCGGTGGGCTGCAGCTGTACCCGGCGAGCTACGGCTTCGCCAGCGGCGGCTACATCGCCGACTCGAAGGTGGCCGGCCAGGCCGCGTCGGTGTCGCAGCAGCAGTGGTACACCCGCGATTCGCAGCTCGGCAGCTGGAACGGCGGCGTCTGGAACATGGTCTTCTCCGGTACGAGCGGCGCGCCGGCGAACACGTTCCCGAACCCGCCGGAGACGACGCTGGCCACGACCCCGGTCTCACGCGACGTGCCCTACCTCTACGTCGACGGCACCGGCAAGTACCGCGTGTTCCTGCCTTCCCTGCGCACCAACGCGTCCGGCCCGAGCTGGGCGAACGGCAGCACCCCGGGCACGTCGGCGCCGATGAGCCAGTTCTACGTCGTCAAGTCCGGTGACACGGCCGCGACGATCAACAACGCGCTCGCCGCGGGCTGCAACCTGTTCTTCACGCCGGGCATCTACCACCTCAACCAGACGCTCAACGTGACCAAGGCGAACACGACGATCCTCGGCATCGGCTACCCGACGCTGGTGCCGGACAACGGCGTCAACGCGATGCAGGTGTCCGATGTGGACGGCGTGCGGCTCAAGGGCCTGCTCTTCGACGCGGGCACGACGAACTCGCAGGCGCTGCTCACCGTGGGTCAGTCGGGTTCGTCGGCGAACCACGCGGCGAACCCGACGACGGTCCAGGACGTGTTCTTCCGGATCGGCGGCGCGATCGCCGGCAAGGCGACGAACAGCCTGATCGTCAACAGCTCCGACACGATCATCGACCACATCTGGGCGTGGCGGGCCGACCACGGCAACGCCGGCACGGTCGGCTGGAACACGAACACGGCCGACACCGGGCTCGTGGTGAACGGCGCGAACGTGCTGGCGACCGGCCTGTTCGTCGAGCACTACCAGAAGTACCAGGTGATCTGGAACGGCCAGGGCGGGAAGACGATCTTCTTCCAGAACGAGATGCCCTACGACGTGCCGAACCAGGCGTCGTGGAACGCGCCATCGGGAGTCGCCGGGTACGCGGCCTACAAGGTCGCGGCGAACGTGACGTCCCATGAGGCGTGGGGTCTCGGGAGCTACTGCTTCTTCGACACGAACCCGGCGGTGTCCAGCTACCACGCGTTCGAGGTGCCGAACACCAGCGGCGTCCGGTTCCACAGCCTGCTGACGGTGTCGCTCAACTACCGCGGCACGATCACCCACGTCATCAACGACACCGGCGGCGTCACGCCTTCGGGCACGGTGCCGGTGAACGTGGTGAGCTACCCGTGACCGGGTGAACGGCGGCCCCCGCACCGGACCCGACCCCGGTGCGGGGGCTGCTGTGTCTTCAGGCGACGTGCAGGATCGCGTCGGCGTTTTCGAGCAGTTCCCGGGTGAGCGGCGCGTACCGGTGGTCGGCGTCGTCCCGGGTGCGGCCGGCCGGGATTTCCGTGGTCAGCTTCCAGGTACCGGTGTCGCGCTGCAGGCGGCCTTCGTAGGTGTCCGCGGCCGGCTCGCCGAGGCCGAGGGCTTCGCTGTGGCCGAGGCTGCCGGCGATGAAGGCGTACCGGTCGCCGAGCCGCGACGCGACGATCGCCCCCGCACCGGACCCCAGGTGGGCGTTGTGCGCGAACACCAGGGTCCGGCCGGGCTGCGAAGCGTGGATGTCCAGGAGGTTCCGGGCCATGATGACCGCGCGGGCGCTCGCGAGCCGCGCGATCCTCGTGTCCCGGTCCCCGGGCAACGCCGACGCCGCGTGGTAGCGCAGCAGATCGAGCCCGGCGCTCGCGTGGATTCTCGCGGCGCTTGCGGCCGGCTCGACGCGGGCGTCGAGGGCCATGAGCAGGTCGTCCGCGATGACCCGCAGCTCACGGGCCTCGGGTGACGCGCCGGGCGACGCCGCCGGGTCGAGGATCGCTTCCGAGCGACTCCAGCGTTCGTCGTCGCCGGTCAGCGCCGCGATGTCGACGTCGAGGCCCAGGTGGTCGCGGGCGTGTTCGAGGTAGGCACGGGGACTGGGCGCGCTGAACATCTCCGTCGGGGCGTCGAAGCCGTGGAAGGTCAGCGGTTCGCCGGCGGTCTCGTTGTACTCGCGCAGCCAATCGAGCAGCTGCCGGTTCGCGGCTACCTCGCCGAAGCCGTGCGAGAACTCGCCGTCGAGCGCGGCCACGCGGTCCGTTTCCAGTGCGATCGAGCGGAAGCCGTGCTCTACGAGCTGGGCGAAGAAGTCGTTCCGGAGCCGCGCGAAGGCCGGTTCGAAGTGGGTCGGCTCGCCGAACGCGAGCAGTTCGGCCGTGAAGTCCGTGAGGTCCATGTGGTTGAATCGTATCCTTGAAGACTCGGTTGAGACCTGCTGACCTCGCCCGTGAGCACGGCATCTCCACGCAGGCGGTCCGCAACTACGAGCGGGACGGCTTCCTCCCGCCGGCCGCGCGCACCGCAAGCGGCTACCGGGTTTACACGGAGGCTCACGCGGCGGCGTTGCGCGCGTTCCTCGCGCTGGTGGCGGCGTGCGGGCACGCGACGGCCGGCGGGATCATGACCGCCGTCCACGACGACGACCTCGGCCGCGCCCTGACCCTCGTCGACCGCGGGCACCTGCGGCTGCTCCGCGACCGCGAAACCCTCGACGCGGTGCGCCGGGCGATCGGCGACCTGACGACCGAACCGGCCCCCGAACCCGCCGCGGTCGACTGGTCCATCGGCGAGCTGGCCCACCGCCTCGACGTCACGGCGGCGACGATCCGGGCGTGGGAACGCGCGGGCATCCTGGTCCCGGAGCGCAACCCCGCCACGGGGTACCGGGTCTTCCGGGCGGCTGACATCCGGGACGCCGAACTGGCGCACCTGCTGCGACGCGGCGGCTACCCCCTGGAGCACATCGCGACGGTGGTCGGCCAGGTCCGCACGGCCGGCGGCACGGAGTCACTGGCCGACGCCCTGGAAACCTGGCAGGGAAGGCTCACCGCCCGGGGCGTGGCCATGCTCGACGCGGCGGGCCTGCTCGGCGCGTACCTGCGGTCACGGCCGTGACCTCGGGTGCAGCCGGTCGTACTCGAGCGCGGCCGAGTGCTGGGTGCGCACGCGCAGGGCCTTCTCCTGCTCCTCGTCGTCGGTTTCGTGCAGCCCGAGCTGCACGGCCTGCCGGATCTGCTCGCGGTTGTCGCGCACGACGGCGGAGAAGAAGTCGTCGATCCGCGGGTCGACGAGCACCTCGAGCAGCACGCGGAACGACGTGTCGACGACGGTCCGCACGATCTCGTCGTGGAACGGGAGCCGCTTGAGCTTCCCGAGCTGCGGGTCCTCGGCGATCTTCTCGGCGATGATCGTGCGCAGCTCGGCCTTGTTCCCCTCGAGCGACTTGGCGAGGTTTTCGGGGTAGTTGCCGGTTTCCAGCACCTTGACGACCTCGTCGAGCACGGCGATGGTCACCGGCTTCTTGATGGCCTTGACGATCGGCTCGGACAGCTTGTCGACGAGCCGGTAGGTGAACTGCTCCCCGACGGCCCGGTCCGCGGCCCGCCCGATCCGGATCAGCAGCAGCACGACGCCGATGAACCTGTGCCCGGTGATCACCGGGTGCGCGACCGGGATCATGGCGAACAGCTCGTACCAGTTGCGCACGAGGAACTTCTTGGACCAGCCGCGTTTGCGCCACCGCCACAGGAACTCGGCGAGGAACACGCCGCAGATCCCGCAGTCCACGTAGAACATCACCAGCGCGGCGTCCCGCGCGGGCGGGCTGATCAGCATGAACCCGAGCAGCCCGACCGAGCCGGCGGCGAGGACGAGCATGATCCAGTCGTCGGCCCGCACGTTCCCGGGCAGGATCCCGCTGTTGAGCTCCGGCTCGCGCGCGTCGCGCAGAGTGGCCATGCCCGATGATGGCACGCAGGGTGCTGAACAGCCGGTTCGCCGCCCCGGCTCAGCCCCGGCGCACCCGCCGCGCCCGGACCGCGAACAGCGCCGTGCAGGCGGCCGCCGAAAGCAGCAACGCGCCGGTCGAGCCCAGCCACCACGGCCAGTCGTGGGTCCACAGGCGATCGGCCGGCCCGGTCTGCGGGAGATCCACTGTGGAGGCTCCGGCGGCGTAGCCCCACCGCGCGGGCGCGAACCAGGACAGCTGGGCCAGCACCGGCCGCCCGGCGACCGGGATCATCCCGCCGCACAGCACGAGCTGGGCCATGACCGTCACGACCAGCACGGGCGTCGTCTGTTCGAGCGAGCGCACCAGCGCCGAACCGAGCAGGCTGAGCAGGCAGGACGCCAGCGCGGTCAGCCAGACGGCGACCGCGAGCTCGGCGACCGGCCGCGACAGCACGACGGCGTCGGCCGGCCCCGGCTTGACCGTCGTGACGACACCCACGAGCACCGCGGACTGCACGGCCGCGACCAGCGTGAAGACCAGCGTCTTCGCGAGCGCGTACGCGCCGGGCCGCAGGCCGACGGCCCGTTCCCGCAGGAAGATCGCCCGCTCGGCGATCGCTTCCCGCGCCGAGGCCGCCGCTCCCATGAACGCCGCGCCGACGAAGACCAGCACGAGCATCTGCGCGGCTTCCGCCGGATGCTCGGGCACCGACCGCCGCAGCCCTTCGTGCCCGGGCACCGCCAAGGCGAGCACAGCCAGGACGACCGGGACGAGCAGCAGGAACAGGGCATATCCGGGATCGGCGAGGATCAGCCGCAGGTGCCGCGCGGCGAGCGTGCCGACCTGGTGGCCCAGCCCGGCGTGCACGGCCGGCGGCTCGGCGGTCGCCTCGGGCGGCGGCGCGGGCCCCACCGGCGCCGGCTGGTGCGGCGGCGCGGTCCCGGCGACCACGCGGTGGAAGATGTCGGCCCAGTCGGCGGTGCCGAACCGCGCCCGCAGCTCCGCGGGCCGCCCGCTGAACACCGGGACCCCACCGGGTGCGAGCAGCAGCACGAGGTCGCACTCGTCGAGGTGCGTGACGTTGTGCGTCACCACCACGACCGTCCGGCCGGCGTCGGCCAGCTCGCGCAGCCGCCCCATGATCTGCTTGTCGAGCGCCGGGTCCAGGCCGGAGGTCGGCTCGTCCAGCATCAGCAGCGACGGCGCGGTCAGCAGTTCGAGCGCGATCGACACGCGCTTGCGCTGCCCGCCGGACAGCCGGTGGATGGGCGTGCGCGCGTGCTCGGTGAGTTCGACTTCGGCGAGCGTCTCGGCCACCCGGCGCCGGCGGGCCACCGCGCCCGTGTCGTCGGGCAACCGCAGCTTCGCCGCGTAGGACAGGGCACTGCGGGCGGTCAGCCGTGTGTGGACGACGTCGTCCTGCGGCACGACCCCGACGCGCCCCGCCACCGCCGCCCGCTGCCGGTGCATGTCGTAGCCGTCGTAGGTGATGCGCCCGCTGGTCGGCGCGACCTCGCCCGAGAGCACCCTGAGCAGCGTCGACTTCCCCGCGCCCGACGGCCCGACGACGGCGACCAGCTGCCCCGGCCGCAGGTCGAGCGAGACGCCCGACACCAGCGACCGGCCCCCGACCGCGAACCCGGCGTCGTCGGCCACGAGCCGGGTGCGTTCCCCGCCGGTGGCGACGAGGTTGTCGCCGTCGACCCGCAGATCGGTGGCCCCGACGGTGATCCGGTCCCCATCGGCGATCGGCGACCGCCCGGCGACCGGAACGCCGTTGACCAGCGTCGGGTTGCGGCTGCCCAGGTCCGTCAGCCGCCACGCCCCGCCGACGCGTTCCAGCCGGGCGTGCCGGCGGGAGACCTGCAAATCGCTCAGCACGATGTCGTTGTCGGAGGCCCGGCCGATCGTGATCCGCACCCGGTTGCCGATCCACACGCCGGTCAGCCGGTCGTGGTCGGGGACGTCGGCACCTCGCCGGGCAGGCCCAGCAGCTCCGCGGTACCGAGCACGAGGTAGTTATTGCTGCAGCATTCCCTGTCGCCCGACACGCCTTCGTACTGGAACCGCAGCCGCAGGACACCACTGACGTCCAGGTCGATCGGCGTCGGTGTTCCGAAGGCCACCGGCTTGTTGAAGATCTCCCGGCCGTCGGCGAAGATCTCCAGCTGCATCTTCAGCGAAGAGTCGCCCGCGTTGTCGTCGATCCCGGCCGTGGCGGTGAACCGGCGGAACCCCTTGGCGATGTTGTACTCGACTCCTTGGGTGCTCGTCCTGGCCTCCACGGAGTCCCCGAGCGAGTGCAGGTAGTTCTTGCCTGCGATGTTGGCGTTCTGATTGGCCTCCCAGCGTCCGCTGGCTGGCTGGACCGAGTCGAGGTAGACCAGCTGGGCCTGGCGCGCGACCGTCAGCTTCACCGCGTCGCCGATCGCCGCACCGGCCGCCGGGTCCTGCTCGATCACCGTGCCGTCACCGGCCGTCGCGTCGATCTTGTCCACAATGGTCGGTTGGATACCCGGCAGCGCGTCCTGCGCGTCCGCGAGCTTCTTGCCCACGACCTGAGGCATCACGCTCGGCTTCGCCGTCGTGGTCACCGAAGGTGAGTCGACGGCGGGCGCGACACTGGCCGCCGGGGAGGTCGTCGGCGCCGCGATCGTCGGTGCCGGACCGGCGTTCGACGACGGCCGGAACACGAACCAGCCACCGGCCAGCAGGGCCAGCACGACGAACAGGGTCAGCACGACCCGGCCTCGGCGACGGCGTTTCGGAGGGGACACGGTCACTCCTGTGCTCATGCTCGGCGAGGTGGTCGCGACGGGACGGCGCGGCGGCGGCGGCGGCGGAGTGCCGTAGACGGTCTCGGTGCCCAGGCCGGTTTCGTTGAGGGCCACCGGGGGCGGCGGCGTGGTGAGCGGGAGGACGAGCGGTTCCTTCATCAGCTCCAGCACCAGCCCGTCCAGGACGGTCGAGACCTGCTGAGCCGATTCGGGCCGGTCCGACGGCCGCTTGGCCAGCAGCCAGGCGAGCACGTCCCACAGCTGGTCGGGCACCCCGGCGGGCCGGCCCGGCAGCGCGCTCTCGTGCAGCCGGATCACGGCGAACGTCGACTGCCCGGCGAACGGCGTCACCCCGCAGCAGAGTTCGTAGAGCAGGATGCCGAGTGAGTACAGGTCCGACGCGGGGGTCGCCTCGAGGCCCTTGCCCAGTTCCGGCGCGAGGTACTGCGGAGTCCCGACGAGCAGCGACCGGCGGCCCAGGTCGGTGGCGGTCGCGAGCCGGGAGATGCCGAAGTCCGTCAGGCGCGGCACGGTCCCGTCCATCAGGACGTTCTCCGGCTTGACGTCGCGGTGCACGACGCCGGCCCGGTGCACGGCCGCCAGCGCCGCCGCCACCCCGGCTCCGATGCGCGCGACTTCGGCCGGCAGCAACGACTTCTCCGCGGTCAGCCGCGCCCGGAGGTCACCGCCGCCGACCAGGTCCATCACGATCGCCACGGTCTCGCCCTCGACGACCAGGTCGTGCACGCCGACGAGGTTCGGGTGCCGCAGCCCGACCAGGATGGACCGTTCCTGCAGGAACCGCGCCACCAGCTCGGGGTCCTCGACGAGCTCGTCGCGCAGCACCTTGAAGGCGTAGGCCTTCCCTTGTTCGTCGGAGCCGGCGAAGACCCGCCCCATCGCACCCGTGCCCAGCTGGTCACCCAGCCGATATCGGCTGCCCAGCGCCTTTTCCATGTCGAAGACCTCCAGAGCGTTCAGTCTTCGGGACTTTTCTTCCCGAAGAGGTTGTCGAGGTGGGGAAAGAGCTGCCAGACGAGCACCGGCAGGTTCATCAGGAGCCCGGTGACCCAGGCGCGGTTGCGGAGTTCGGCCCGCCAGCCGAGGGCGTCCCCGATCCGCCGCTCGGCCTCGGCGACGAGCGGTACGGCGGCGGCCTTGTCGCCGGTGAGCATGAGCGCGATGCCGAGGTCGAGCTGGGTCCGCATGGTGTCCGGGTGGTGCGGGCCGATCGAGTTCCGCTGCCGGTCGAGCAACGGCCGCAGGATCCCGGCGACCTTGTCGTACTGCTTGAGCTGGGCGTGCGCCTGCGCAGTGGAGTAGCTGAGCCAGTGGTGCAGCGGGTGGTGTGCGCCGAAGACCTTGCCCACGCGCGGTTCCAGCTCCGCGAACTCCCGCAACGCTCGTTTCGGGCGGCCGCGCGTGACGGACGTGCGCGCGCACCGGACCCCGGCGGCCACGGCCAGCGGGCTTTCGGGCCCGAGCAGCCCGGTCAGCTCGTCGCGGGCGGAGCGCAGGTGTGCTTCCAGCGCGTCCCAGTTTTCGTCGCGCACCTTGAGTTCGGTGAGTTCCAGCGACATCTCGGCTTCGGCGTGGACGCCGATCGCCTCCAGCCGCAGCGGGTGCCGCTCGTGGTCCGCCGCATCGTGCTCGCGGATGATCGCTTCGGCGGTCTTCCGCGCCAGCTTGAGCTCGCCGAAGATGATCCGCAGCCGAGCCAGCTCGAGTCGGGCCCGGGGGTCCGGGTCGTCGACGTCGAGGAACGCGAGCGCTTCCCGGAACCGGCCCCGCATTCGCTTCGCGACCGCCAGGAACACCCGCGCCTCGGCCTCTTCGCCGTCCGGCACCGACTCCGGCCAGATCGGGTCCGCTTCCGCGTACCGGCCCAGCTGGTCGAGCGCGCGGGCGCAGGTGAGCCGGGCGCGGAACGCGTCATTCACGAGCGGGCGGCAGACCTCGACCGCGTCGGCGAAGTCGCCGGCGTCGAGCAGCGCCTCGGCCGCGGCGACGCGGTCGGCCGGGCCGGCGTCCGCGGCCAGGATCCGCTTCGCCGCTTCCCGCGCGGCCACGACGTCACCCTGGCCGCGGAACCAGTCCAGCCCGATCCGCAGCAGCCGGGCCCGCTGGTCGGCGGGCACGCAGTCGTGCGCGGCGAGCGCCGCGGCGTGCCGGTGCAGGCGCCCGGGGTCCCCGTCCGGCTCGAGCACGGCCGACGCGGTTCTGCGCGTGAGGTCGTCGTCGAGCCCGGCGGCGTCGCGGACCAGGGCGTGGATGTCCCATTCGGTCCCGAGGTGGATCAGCAGCGCGCGCCGGGCCAGCTCGGCCACCGCCTTCTCGACCGGTTCGCCCGGCAGCACGCGCCGCACCAGCTCGGCCGGCACGGGTGCCCGGGAGATCGCCCCGGCGATGCGCAGGATCCGTTGTGCGGTCGGCTGGCAGGCAGCCACCGCGTCCGCCAGCACGCCGGTGCCCGTCACCTCGTCCAGGACCTCGGCGAAACCGGCCGCGTCGACCGCGCCCCGGCGGTCACGCAACGCCGTCACCGCGCTCGTCAGGACGATCGGGTGGCCGCCGCACCGTTCGACGAGCCGCCGCACGGCCGCGAGCTCTTCGGGATCGTCGGAGCCGACGATTTCCGTGTACAGCGCGGAACCTTCGTCCTCGGAGAAGCCGGTCAGCTCGACGACGGGAGCGGGCCAGTCCGGGTTTCCGGACCGCGTGGTGAGCACCGTCCGGACGTACGACGTCGGCATGACGAGCTGGTCGAGCACCTCGGCCGGCAGCTCCGACGGGACGTCGTCGATGATCCACAGCTGCGGTTCCCGGGCGGCCTCGATGCGCCGGGCGACGACGGCCCGGACCTGGTCCGGCGGCAGGTCGCCGACGTCGGCACCGAGGTCGGCCGCGATCGCGCGGAGGTGCTCGTGGAACCGGGCGAGCGCGCCGACGGGATCGTCCTGGCCGAACAGGCCCAGCCACCGCACCCCGCCGGAGAAGGCGTCTCGGAAGAGGAACGCGTACTGCTCGGCCAGGCTGGTCTTCCCGAGCCCGGCGAATCCCCGCACGACGGCGAGCGCCGCCGACGTCCGCGGGGTCGTGGCCGGCAGCTCGCGGGCGTGCAGGGCGCTGTGGATCGCCCAGAGCCGGCGGTACCGCCCGACGAACCGCCGGGGCCGCAGCAGGCGGGGCAGCACCGGTGCCGTGCTGCGCACCGAGCCCAGCGGGGTGTCCGCGGCGCGCACCATTTCGGCGATCCGCTGGACGGTGGCCGCGCGTTCCCGGTCGTCCTTCGGCCGGCCGGCGTAAGCGGCGTCTTCCAGTTCGATCGGGGCGATGTGGTTGCCGTCGGTCTCGGGATTGACGACGAGCACCCGCCGCCGGGGGTCGCCGTGGCGTTGGGCCGCGAGGAAGGCGGACGTCAGCTCCCATTGGCAGGCGTACCGCGTCGGGAACCGGCGCGAATAGTAGGCGAGGAGCACCTTCGACGCGGCGAGCGCGTCGTCGAGCCGTTCCGTGATGCCCTCGAACCGCCGGATTTCCTTGTCCCGGAAGACCCGCAGCCCGGCGGCTTCGAGGGCGTCCTGGAGCGCGTTCACCTCGACGCTGTCCGCCCAGGTGAAACTGAGGAAGATGTCGTAGGGCCCGGTCACGCCACACCTCCCGCGCACGTGAAGTCGTCCAGCCAGCTGATCCGGTGGAAACCGAACGCGTCGACGGCGGCGTGCGGCGTCGAAAACGCTTCCGGCGCTTCCGCGCGGAGAACCAGCTCTCCGCCGACGTTGTGGATCGAGAGCGGCACCGTCACCCGGCCACCGGCGGGCCTCCCGAGCGGAAGCTCGAGCCTGCCGCCGTCCCAAGTGGACACGACGAGCAGCCCGGGTGGCGTCCGGGCCGGCGGGAACACCGCGAGCACGGCCAGCCGTACGAGCTGCCGGACCTGCCGCAGATCGGCCGACACCGCACGCCGGCGCACCGCCAGCAACGGCGTGCGGGACGCGGTCGTCCCGGAGCCGAGGTAGGCGGACCGGCCGTCGGCCAGGTCGTAGGCGCAGCCGAGTTCGGGTGAACCGCTCGCGGCCTCGACGGTCAGCAGGCCGATGGCGCTCTGCAGACGGTCCAGCGTGACGGCCGGCGTCTTCGGCCCGAGCTGAAGCCGGCGTCCGGCCCCGAGCCGCACCACCGGCCGCCCGGCCCGCCCGGCCCGCCGAGCCGGCAACGCGGGCCGGGTATCCGCCAACACCGCTCGCGCGGCAACCGGAACGCGCTCCGGCGCCCCACCACCAAGGTCCAGCGACGCGCCACCAAGCCCCGCACTTTCACGTGAAAGTGCGGCCGGCGCACCACCCTCGAGCCCCGCACTTTCACGTGAAAGTGCGGGCGGTTCGCCGCCGGCGAGATCCAGCGAGGCGCTGCCTGCTGGCCTTCGCCGTCGGAGGAACGGCAGATCGGCTCGGGGTCCCGCGTGGCCGGGGGTCGTGAAGTCGAGGGTCATCGCAGCACCCCGTAGTCCTCGGCCAGCGCCGCGATCCCCGCCCGGTAGCCCTCGCCGAGCACCTTGAACTTCCAGCCGCCGTTGTGCCGGTAGACCTCACCCAGCGCCAACGCCGTTTCGCCGTCGAGCGCGGGCGCGAGGTTGTCCGACCGGACCAGCTCCCGGTCGTCCCGCGGGTCGAGCCCGCGCACGGTCAGCGTCCGGAGCCGCCCGAGTCCCCGGCGCAGTCCGTTGCCTTCGTTGACGTACAGCACCGCGACGATCCGTGAAACCTCGTCGGGCACCGCGCCGAACACGACTTCGACCTGCTCGGCGTCGTCCCCGGTCAGTGCCACCGACCGGCTCGGCTCGGTCAGCTGGTTGAAGAAGACGAAGTGCTCCGCCGAGCGGGCCCGGCGGGCGCCGTCGCAGAGGATCGCGGCCAGGACCAGGCTGTCGGCCAGCGCCGGTTCCGGGCCCGCTTCCCACCGGACGCCGAGGACGACGCCGGGCAGGTCCGGGATTTCGCGGGTCAGCTCGACGTTCGAGCCGCGTCTGAGAGCAGCCATCACAGGTCCAGGTCGGAGTTCGAGAACTTCGTGCGGAGGAACGCTTCCTGGGTGCGCAGGGCGTCCGCGGCCCGGCCGCGCTCGGCGTCCTGGAGCGAGATCACCTCGTCCAGCAGCGATTCGAGCAGGGATCCGCTCGCGGTGCCGCCGGCCCGGAGGAACGCCTCCAGGGTCGTCGGCAGGTGATCGGTCACGATCCCGGCCACCGTCACCCGCGTGTGGATGTCCGGCGTCGCGCTTTCGCCGACCAGCTCGGCCAGCACGTCGGTGATCTCCCGTGCGGTGACCACGGCGGCGGGCGGCAGCCGGCCCGAACGCGCGTTGACGGAGCGGATCAGCGACGCGAGCCCGGCCCGCAGCGCCTCCGGCGTGTCGTCCGGAGGCGCCTCGGCGGGCACCGGGACGAGCCCGGTTTCCCTGCGCAGCCAGGCCATCGGCTCACCTCGTGCCTTCGTGCCGCCGGGTGCGCTCGAGGTAGGGCTGGGCGCGGTCGAGCTGGCCCTGCAACGCCGCCACCGTGTCCGCCATCGAGTCCGTCGCCTGGGCGCGGAACGTGTCCAGCGCGTCCATGGTCGCGAAGACGTTGTCGAACGCGGCCTGCAGCTTCCCGATCTCGATCGTCGACGACGCCGCCTGCTGGTTGATCTCGGCGCCCTGCTGCTGGAGCTGGCGGGACGTCGCCTCGATCAGGTCCGACGTCGTCGCGTTCAACGCCGTGACCTGCTGCAGGACGAGCTTCTGGCGGGCCAGCGCCTGGGAGACGATGACCGCGGTGCGCAACGCCGAGATGGTGGTCGTCTGCGCCCGGTCGACGCCCTTGATGAGCTCGATGTTGTTGCGCCGCACCAGGTCGAGGGCCAGATACCCCTGCACGGCGACCGCCATCTGGGTCAGGATGTCCTGCCGCCGCTGCCGGACGCCGAACAGCGCGTCGGACTTGAGCGTGTCCGCCTCCTCGGTCCGGCCGAGGGCCTGGAGGTCCGCGACCTTCCGCTCGATCTCGGCGTCGAGCGCGCCGGCGAGCTCGTTGTACTCGGTGAGTTTGCCCATCGTGGCCCAGAGGTTGGCCTTCTCCGTGTCGATGCTCGCGTTGTCCTTGCGGAGCTCGTCCTGCCCGGAGTCGAGCGACCGGATGATCGCGTCGATGTGCGACTGCGCGGTCTGGTACTTGGCGAAGTACCGGTCGACGCGGTCGCCGCCGGGCAGGAACTTCAGCAGCCTGCGGACGCCCTTGAGATCGGCCCGGTTGGGGTCGAGCTCGGTGATCGTCGAGCGCAGGTCGATCAGCGTCGCGGACACGCGGGTCTGCGCGTCGTCGCGGGGGGCGCCCCGGCCGGGCAGCTTGGCGGCGGGCCGGTCGAGCATCCGGTTCGACATTCCCGCCGCCGCCCGCATCTCCCGGTCGCCCATCGCCGTGATGCCCTGGATCTTCTGGGCGTAGACCGGCGAATGGAAGTCCAGCCCGGCCAGCTCCTCGACGAACGCGCGGGCCTTCCGCTGCAGCTCCGCGCGTTTCGCGGGGTCCATCGGCACGGCGCCGGCCGCCTCCTGCTGTTCGACGACCCGGACCGGGGCCGGCGGCGCGAGGAACAGCCCGTTCCCGGACTGCGCCGCGGCCGACGGCGGCCCGCCGAGCTCGAGATCCGACATCGGAACACCTCCTGGTCTGGGGTCTGGGTCGCCGCTCGCGGTCAGAGGTGCCGCGACACGGCGGGCAGCAGGTCGCGGAACGTCCGGCCGGTGGCGGCCGCGCCGATGGCGGTCATCGCCCAGCCGCCGGGTTCGCGGGTCAGCTTCGCCATGATCTGGGCGGTGTGCCGGCCGGATCCCGAGAGGTCGTAGCGGGCGGTCTCGCTCTCGTTCGTCTCGTCGACGAGCCGGCAGTACGCATTTTCGATCTGCGAGAAGTCCTGGCCGGTGAAGGAGTTGACGGTGAAGACGATCGTGGTGATCTGGACGGGGACCCGGCCGAGGTCGACGCGGATCGACTCGTCGTCGCCCTCGCCTTCGCCGGTGAGGTTGTCGCCGGTGTGCCGCACCGAGCCTTCGATGCTGGCCAGCTGCTTGAACCAGACCTGGTCGACGAGCCGGTCGCCGGCGTCGAAGAGCAGCGCGGACGCGTCGAGGTCGATGGTCTGCGCCCGGCTGCCGAACAGGCCGCGCTTGGGCATCGCGTCCCAGCCGAGGCCCATCCGGACCCGCGTGAGCGTGTGGCCGTCGGCCTTGGTCAGCGAGACGCGCTCGCCCTTGCTCAGTGTCACAGTCATTTCCGTGTCCTTTCAGGGGGTGAGGGCCAGCCGCCGGTTGCGGACCACCGACGACAGCAGCGCCATGCCGATGAACCCGACACCGATCAGCCCGGTGACGATCTCGGGCACCGCGTAGCGGATGGTGCAGAGCAGGAGCACGGCGAGCGCGCCGATCGCCCACTGCGCGCCGTGTTCGAGGTAGGCGTATTCGTTGAGCGTCCCGTTGCGGACGAGGAACACCGTCAGGGAGCGGATGTAGGCGGCGCCGATGCCCAGCCCGATCGCGATGAGGACCGGATCGGACGTGATGGCGAACGCCCCGACGACGCCGTCGAAGCTGAAGCTCGCGTCCATCACCTCGAGGTAGAGGAACAGGACGAAGGCCGCTTTGCCGGCGACGGCCATCGGACGTCCGCTGTGCCCGTCGGGCTCGGCCGGTTCGAACAGGTCGCTCAGCCCGCTCACGAGCAGGTAGGTGATGAGGCCGAGCGCACCGGAGACGAGGACGCTCACCGGTTTTCCCGCCGGGGCCAGGAAGTCCGCGGTCAGCAGGAGCGCGCCGGCCGCGACGATCACCGAGATCTGCTTCAGGCGGCCGATCCGGGCGAGCGGGCGCTCCAGCCACGACAGCCAGGTGAGCTCGCGTTCCTCGAAGATGTAGTTGAGGAAGAGCATCAGCAGGAACACGCCGCCGAAGGCCGCGATGGCCGGGTGCGCTTCGTGCAGGACGAAGGCGTACGTGCCCGGGGTGTGGAGGTCGCCGCCCGCCATCGCGAGGTGGTAGGCCTCGGCCGGCGACAGCTTCGCGGTCAGGCAGACCACCACTACCGGGAACAGCAGCCGCATCCCGACGACCGCCACCAGGATGCCGGCCGTCAGGAACAGCCGCTGCCACTTCCGGTTCATCCGCGCGAGCACACCGGCGTTCACGACGGCGTTGTCGAAGGACAGGGAGATCTCCAGCACCGCGAGCACGCCGACGACGGCGAGGCCGAGCGTTCCGCCGTACCAGAACGCCAGCAGCAGGCCGGCCACCGTGATCGCGAACGATCCGCCGAATGTCTTCAGCACCATTTCCCTCCTCTGTCCGTGCGTCACCGGCCGCGGCCGGTCAGGCGGCGTTGATCCCGTAGTCCTTGGCGATTCCGGCCAGGCCCGCGGTGTAGCCCTGGCCGACGGCCCGGAACTTCCAGTCGCCGCCGTTGCGGTAGAGCTCGCCGAAGACCATCGCGGTCTCCGTGGACGCGTCTTCGGAAAGGTCGTACCGGGTCAGCTCGGCGCCGTCCGCCTGGTTCACGACGCGGATGAACGCGTTGCGCACCTGGCCGAAGGCCTGGCCGCGGGCTTCGGCTTCGTAGATGGAAACGGGGAACACGATCTTGTCGATCTCGGCCGGCAGGTTCGCGAGGTCGACGGTGATCTGCTCGTCGTCGCCGTCCCCGCCGCCGGTGAGGTTGTCGCCCGTGTGCCGCACCGCGCCGTCCGGCGTGGCCAGGTTGTTGAAGAAGACGAAGTGCTTGTCGGACAAGGCGTTCCCGTCCGCACCGAGTGCGATCGCACTGGCGTCGAGGTCGAACTCCTCGCCGCTCGTGGTCCGCTCGTCCCAGCCGAGGCCGACGGTGACCGCGCTCAGGCCGGGCGCCTCCTTCGTCAGCGAAACATTGCCACCCTTGCTCAGGCTCACGCCCATTTTTCCTCCTCGGTCGCCGAGAATTCACCCGCGGCACCGCGGAAATTCGCGGTGTCCGCCGGGGGTCGGCAAAAGAATGGTTTCCGTTACACCCCGGATGGCGTTTTCGCTTTTCCGGGTGCCACCGATCGGCAGTGGATACCACGACCAGTCGCCGGATCCGCTCGGCACGTTACCGGCAGCGGAGTGCTTGACCGGATCGTCACCGATTCCGAATCAGCGCGTGCACCGGCGCCGGGGCAGCCACGGGGGAAGTGTCGCGCTTCTGTCGTGTTTACGACGCGGCTTTACCCCGCCGGATAGGGCATTCTGGAAGAAGACGCTCACGCCGAGGAGGAGCATGACGCGCACCGGGCACGGCCGGTCAGGGGGCGGCCGGCTGCCAGCCCACTCCGTAGGACCTCGCGGGCTGGAGGTCCTGGAAACGGGTGTGCACCTCGCCCGCGTTGTCGAGGAAAAGCGGCTTGCGCGCCGGCACCGGGTCTCCCGCGTCCTTGGAGAGGTCGCCGTCGATGCGCCAGATCCGGTGCGGCGGCTCACGCCGATCGAACCGGACATTGAGGTCGAAACTCTCGCACGGGAATTCCGGCGTGCAGCAGTAGAACGGCGCCGGCATCTCTTCCAGCCGCACGCGGAAGAAGAATTCGTGCTGGTCACCGGCATCCAGCACCCGCGGCGGCCGCAGGCGGAACGCCACCCGCGTGGAAGAGACCATGCGCACGGAATGCACCTCCCCGCCCGAGAGGACGTCGATGCCGAGGCCGGCGAGCTCGGGCTCGCCGGCCGGACTGGCCGGGCGCGCGAGGGAGACCCCGTGCTCGATTTCCGCGAGCCCGGCGACGTGGCTGACGATCCGCCGGGTTTCGAAGACTTCGGCGGCGGCACCGGTCAGGGTCAGCCGGACCGCCAGCGCGGACGTGTGCCACGGACCCTTGCTGATCGCCGACGAGCTCCCGTAGGCCGCCGGCGCCCCGTAGGCCGCCTCGGCGATGAGGTAGACGACGTCGTCGGCGCGGCGCTGCATAGTGCGGATGTTGCGGTCGGCTCCGCTGCCCAGCAGCTCGAGGCGCGCGGTGTACCGCTCGTTCGCGCCGGTGCCGAAACCCAGCACGATCCGTGCCGTTTCCCGCTGCGGCTCGGGCAGCTTTTCGATCAAGGACAGAAGCGTGGCGACCACTCTCGCGCGGACCGTCCCCGGGTTGTCGTCCTCGTGGATCCCGCACACCGCGCGCAGTTCTTCGCCGACGACACCGGGCAGGTTCTTCGCTTGGACGCCCAGGCCTTTGCGAAGCAGTTTCAGCTCCGTTGAGAGAGCGTTGATCTTCGCGTCGGCCGCCTCCTGAGCCAAGCCGCCACCTCCGTGTTGGTCGCTGCGGGGAAGTGTACTCATGGTCCTCCGCGCGCCGCGGAGCCGTCACCCGTTTCCGGCCTGTTTCCGGAAGCGGGAAACAGCGCAGGTCGAACCGGTCAGCACCGTTTCCTCCCGAGTGGCAACGCGAAACGCCTGTTCCAGGCGAATTCACCGGGCGAAGCTGGGATCACCGAAATCATTCGGTGAAACCAGGAATTCGATCCGGAAAGGTGAAATCGATGCACACGCACCTCATCATCGTGCTGGGCCAGCTGGTCTCCCTGCTGGGCTGACCAGGAACAGGCCGGCGGGCCCGGGCCGCCGGCCGTCCTTCCCTCCCATCGCCGAATACAGGATGATTGACCGATGCAGGACTTTGGAGCGGAATTGAAACGTCGACGGACGTCGGTCGGTATGTCACTGACCGGACTCGCGGCCGCCGTGCATTTCACCAAGGGCTATCTCAGCAAGGTGGAGAACGGCAAGGCCCGCGTGAACCGGGACCTGGCCAAGGCCTGCGACCGAGCACTCGACGCCAAGGGAGAACTGCTCGCCCTCGCCGCGGAACCGGGAATGCCCGCGCGCCGCAACGCCGGCGGCATCGTCGGCCTGCCGGACGGCGGCCGGTACTTCGTCGGACGGGAAACCGAGCTCGACGCGCTTTCCGCGTTGCTGCTGGACCCGGACGACAGCCGGGTCGGCGTGGTGCACGGGATGGCGGGGGCCGGCAAGACGGCGCTGGCCGTCGCCGCGGCCCGCCGCGTCGAGCGCGCCTTCCCGGACGGCAGCCTCTTCTTCGACCTCCGCGGGCACACGCCGGGCGCGGCCGAGCTCTCCCCCGGTGAGGCCCTCGGCCGGCTGCTGCGGCTGCTGGACGTCTCGGCCGACCAGCTGCCCGCCGACGAGGACGGCCGGGCCAACCTGGTCCGCGACCAGCTGCGCGGCCGGCGGATGATCCTCGTGCTCGACAACGTGCGTTCCGCCGAACAGATCCGCGCGATCGTCCCGGGTGAGACGTCGTCCCGGATCCTGGTGACCAGCCGGGGCAGGCTCCCCGCGCTCGACGACGCCTGGCACTTCCCGGTCGACGTGCTCCCGCTCGAGGACGCCGTGCGGCTCCTGCGGTCCGTCGCGGGCGAGCACGGACCGGGCGACGACGGCGTGGCGACCGAGCTCGTCCGGCACTGCGGCCGGCTTCCGCTCGCGATCCGCATCGTGGCCGCCCGGCTCGTCGCCGGCGGCTGGACGGCGACGAGGCTGCGCGACCGGCTGGCCGACGAGAGGACCCGCCTCGGCACCCTCGACGACGGCGAGCGCAGTGTCGCCACCGCGTTCACCGTCTCCTACGACTCCCTGCCCGGCGACCAGCGGCGGCTGCTCGGCCTGCTCGCCCTCCACCCCGCGACCGCCGCCGAGGCGGCCGCCGTCGAAGCGCTCGCGGGCCTCGGCCCCGGCGAAGCGGATCGGCTGGTGGACCGGCTGCACGACGCCCACCTGGTCGTCCGCGACGATCGGGGTTACGTCGACCTCCACGACCTGATGCGGATGTTCGCCTCGACGCACGCGCTTCCCGACGTCGAGCCGGACGACCGTGAAGTCGCCGTGCGCCGGCTGGTCGACCACGCGCTGATGACGACGCTCGCGGCCGACGAACTCGCGGAGCCGTACCGGTTCCGCCCGGACACGGGACTGGCCACGTCGTCCACGGTTCCGTTCGCGGACGCGGTCGGCGCGCTCGCCTGGCTGACCGCGCAGTGGCCGATGCTGGTCGAGATCGTCGATTCGGCGTTCCGGCACGGGTTCCACGACCGTTGCTGGCAGCTGGCTTTCGTGCTCCGCGCGTTCTTCTTCCGGGAGAAGCTGTTCGAGCCGTGGATCCGGACGCACGAGCGCGCGCTCGAGGCGGCGCGGGCGATCGGCGACCCGAGCGCGACCGGGATGATCCTCAACAACCTGGGCATGGCCCACATCGAGTCGGGTCGCGTCGACGAGGCCATCCGGTTCCACCAGCAGGCGCAGCAGTGCTTCGCGCAGGCCCGCGACGACCGCGGCGCGATCGACGCGCTGTCCAGCCTGGCGTGGGCGCGCCTGTACCGCGGCGAAGCCGAAGCGACGTTGACGGACCTGACGACGGTGCTGGACGTCTACCGCCGGACTGGGCGGACCCGGAACGTGGTCATCGCGCTGCGCGGTATCGCGCTCGCTTCGGCTGTGCTGGAACGGTTTCCGGAAGCGCTCGCCAGCGCACGCGAGGCGCTCGAGCTCGCCCAGCTGCCGGTCGACCGGGCGATGTCGGCCAACGGCGAAGCGTGGGTGCGCTTCCGCGCCGGGCAGTGGGACGACGCGGAGCGCGGTTATCGCGGCGCGGCCGAACTGGCGGACGACGCGGGGAGCGAGTACGAACGCGCCCGGGCGTTGACGGGCCTGGGCAACACGGCGGCCGCCCGCGGCGACCGTCAGGCGGCGGCGCGCTGGTGGGCGGAGGCCGCCGCGTACCGGGTCACGCTCGATCCGACCGTGCTCGGCGAGGCCGCGTACCGGAACCGCCTCGCGAGCACGGACTGATAAAGGCTCAGAAGACGATGAAGAAGATGAGCCGTTTCGCCTGCCAGGTCCAGATCCGCCAGGCGTAACGGAGGGCCAGGGCGGCCAGGGCCAGGCCGAGGAGCCCGCTGAGGACCGAGCCGTGCCCGAGCAGGGTGAACCCGCCGATCGTCAGGACGATGGTCCAGGCCGTCCACAAGAGACCGTAGCCGGCTCGGCGGCCCTCGCTGTAGGGGTGGACTCGGGCCGCCGGGCCCGCGGCCGGCTGCGTTTCCGAACTCATGGTCTTCTCCTCCGCACGATGGTTTCGGCATTCCTGCCCACCAGTCGCCGCGCGGGCGAAACGCGTTGCGACGGACCGCGCATTGTCGGGATTCTGACGCGTCCGGCAGGCACCGGACCCCCGGCCGGTGGGGTTCTCACCGCCGGATCCTGTTTCCCGGGCACACCCTTTCCGGCAACGGAAACGCCTGGTGGCAACACCGTCCCGGCGCGCACCATTGATGCAGTCCGCATTCCACGGAACCGTCGGAATCCCCCGGCAAATCCGGGAAATTACGAGGAGCCTGCCATGATGGTCGTCTGTTCTTTTTCCGCTCTGGTCCGCACCGCACTGTTCCTCGTCACGCTGGCGCTGGTGGCCGGCGTGGTCCTGGCCGGCCCCACCGCGCCGACGAGCACCCCCGGCCAGGGCCCGGCGGCCGCCACCACCAGCGAGCCCGTCGAACACTGACCCGGTCGTGGGACCCGCTACTCGAAGAGCACCGGGTTCCCCCACGCCAGCGCGGGGAGCTTGTTCGACTGGCCGCCGGCGGCCAGCACCCCCGCCAGCAGCGGGCTCGCGGTGGTACCCGGCCGGTACGCGACGAGCCTGAGGCGCAGCACGTTGACGACGTCGTACCGCAGCCAGGCCGGCCGGCCCAGCCGGACCTCGACCTGGTCCTGGGGAACACCGTCGAGGAAGACCTGGAAGTAGCCGACCTGGTCGGCATCGGCCGCGTCGTCGAGCACGCCGGCGACGGCCTCGAAACCCGTGTAGCGGCGGCCGAGGTTGTACTCGACGACCGCGCGCGGTTCGTTCGCGAACAGGGAAGGCCGGTACACGATGCTGTCGCCCCGATGCATCCCGTCGATCTCCGCGCCGGTCATGCGGATATCCGAACCGCGGCTCGCCGGGCTCAGGGCGGAGGTCAGCAGAATCGGCTTCGCCGTACGGCTTTCGGGCGGCACGCCCACGAAGGTGCCGATCTCGGGCAGCGTGAAGCGAGCCACTCCGGTGAACGCGACGAGCAGTTCCGCGACACCGGCCGGGGTGAACTCCTTGATCTCGTACCGGGTCGTCGAATGCGCGTTGAGGAACGACGGAATCTCCTCGACCCGCCGACCCGGCAACACGACAGGCAGGATCCGCCGCGTCGCCCGAGGCAGATCCTGCGTGAGGTTGTCCCGGATCATCGCGGCCTCGAACTGCGCACCACGCCCCAGATGCGGCACCTCGGTGCCCTCCGCCCGCCGCTTGTAGTCCGGCGAAGCGATCACCAGCACGAAGTCCGCTTCGGCGAGCTGCTCGATCGCCCACAGCGACCAATCCCGGCGACCGTCATCAGCCCATTGGTCGAGCCGGACGTCGATTCCCACCCCTGTTCGCAGGAACGTCGCGAATTCGCGGACGAGATCGAAGTGCCGTTTGTCGTCGTGGGAATAGGTGATGAAAACCCGGGGCGGCGTTCCCGCGTCCGGCGTGGTTCTTTCCTGCTGCTCCATCGTCATGACGTTTCCCTCGGGCCACGGGTGGTCCAGCCGATTGAACCTCAGGCCGTGAGCCGAGAAGGCCGCCGCGGTGCACTGTCCGCTTTTTGTCCGCCGATTGTCCCGATTTCCGCCGGACGGGCTCAGGCCGGCCGTTCCGCTCCCAGGTGCTCGACCAGCCTGGCCAGCTGGTCCGCGTACCGCCGCACGAAGTCCGGGGAATCCGGGGCGGACCGCGTCAGCCCCTCGGTGATGTGCGGGAGGGTCACCGGTGCCATCGCCGCCGCCATCAGCAGGATCGTCAGGCAGGCCGGGTCGACCCACTCGGGCAGGCGGCCGCCGGCCTTCATGGCCTCGATCTGCTCCACCGTCCCGGCCAGGCGCCGGGTCCTCGCCTCGTTGTCGGGATCCGTCTCCGCGCTCTCGTACTCGAGGCCCGACCACGCCACCAGCCGCATCCCGTCGCGGCCCGTCACACCTTCCAGCGCGTGCTGCCGCACCTGCTCCGACAGGGGCATGTCCGGTGCGACGAGCTCGCGCTGCCGCTCGGTCCACTGCTCCGACAACGCCCGGTACAGGCCCTCTTTGCCGTCGAAGTAGTAGGAAATCAGCTGCTGGTTCACGCCCGCGCGGCCCGCGATCGACGCGATCCGCGCGCCCGCGTAGCCCTTCGCCGCGAACTCCGCGCCCGCCGCCTCCAGGATCAGGCGGCGGGTGCGCTCCGGATCCCGTTGCCGCTCCTGGGGTTTCGGCGAACGGCGAGGCTTCGAGGCGGTCACGCCCGCGACTATACGTCAACCAACCGCTTGACTCTGCGGAACGGAAGGGTGACGAGCGGGCAGCGCCGCCGTCAGCGCGAGCGCCAGCACCAGCACACCCGCGCTGACCGCGAGCGCGCCGGCCGTCGCGGACTCGTACCCGCCGTCGAGCCGGGTGAAGAACACCGTGCCGAACAGCGCGATCCCGGTCACCGTACCCAGCTGGACGGTGGTGTTCACGACGCCGGACGCCGCGCCGGCCTGCTCCGGCCGGACCTCCGCCATCGCCGTGCCGAACAGCGCGTTCAGCACGGCGCCCATGCCGAGCCCGACGCCGATCACCGGCGCCAGCAACGCCCATCCGCTCAACGCCGCACCCTGCTGCACCACCAGGATCGCGACGGCGCCCAGGCTCGCCAGCAGCACCGTGACGGCCCCCGCGGCGAACGCCCGCCCGAGCGCCGGGGCGAGCCGCATCGCCAGGACGTTGCCCCCGACGATGCCGAGCGTCGACGGCGCGAACGTCAACGCCGCCTCCCACGGCGAGAACCCGAGGCCCAGCTGCAGGTGCAGGGTCAGGACGAAGAAGACGCCGATCCCGGTGTTGACGCAGAACAGCACCGCCTGGCTCCCGGCGAGGCGCTTCACCAGGTCCGGCGGGACCAGCGGTTCGCCGCCGCGGCGGGCCTGGATCCGCTGGTGCAGCGCGAAGGCACCGAGCAGCGGGACGGCGGCCACCAGCAGCCCGATCGACCACGCCGGCCAGCCCAGCTCGCGCCCCTGCACCAGCGGGAAGAACACCGCGAACAGCGCGGCGGTCAGCAGCGCGAGGCCGCCGAGGTCCAGGCGGTGCCGGAGGAATCCGGGCCGGCCCGGCATGGTGACCGCCGCCCCGGCCAGCGCGAGCAGGCCGAGCGGCACGTTCACCAGGAAGATCGCGCGCCAGCCGGTGCCGAACAGATCGGCCTGGGTCAGCGCGCCGCCGAGCAGCGGGCCGGCGAGCCCGCCGACCGGGAACGCGCCCGCGTACCAGGCCATCGCCTTCGGCCGCTCCCGCTCGTCGAACTCCGCGTGGATGAACGAAAGCACCTGCGGCACCATCAGCCCGGAGCCGACACCCTGCACCCCGCGCGCGGCGATCAGCACGCCGACGTGCCCGGCGAGACCCGCGACGAGCGACGCGGCGGTGAACACGAGCATCCCGGCCACGAAGAGCTTCTTCGCGCCGTGCCGGTCGCCCAGGCGGCCGCCGGTGATCAGCGTCAGCGCGAACCCCAGCGCGTACCCGGCCGAAATCCACTGCAGCGCGGCGTCTCCGGTGCCGAGTTCGCGCCGGATGGTCGGCAGCGCGACCGCCACGATCTGGTTGTCGATCATGTCCACCAGGACGGCCAGCACCACGACCGCCAGCGCCCACCACCTGAGTGCGTGCTTCTCCACGACGTCCCCCTTGCTCCGCCGGCGACTCCGGCGCAGCAATCATCAGCCAGTCGACATGCTCTGTCAACCAGTTGTTTGATTGGGTTGGTCAGCGAGGTGAAAGCTTCAGGCTTCGAGGACCTCCCGGAGCTTGCGCGCGAAGGCTTCGGGCTGGCCGGCGTAGCCGAACTCGCCGCCGAGGAAGCCGCCGTGGTGGCTGGGGAACACCGTCGCCTCCTGGCCGAGAAGCTCGGCGGTGGCGAGCGCGGCGCGTCCGGTCATGACGTCGACGGACTCTTCGCCGACCGCGATCACGATCCGCGTCGGCGCCGCCTTCAGCGCATCGACGTCCAGCCGGTACGCCGTGACGGCCAGGGAGCGGTCGCTCATGAGCGGGTCGTCGCGGCGGCCGTCGTCCTCGGCCGGCATGCCGAACTGGGCCGGGTCCGGCGCGGGCTGCGCGAAGTAGTCGTCGGTGAATTCGCCCTTCCACGAGGTCATCGCGATGAAGGCCGCCATGCCGGCGCCGAAGCCCCGGGCCTGGTAGACGTCCCGGAAGGCCTTCCCGGCCCGCTCGGCCGCGGCGGCATCGGGCAGCACGCCGACGAGCGGCGGTTCGTGGGCGACGAGGGTGCTGACGTCCTCGGGGTGGGCGGTGACGAGCGCGAGCGCGGCGACGGCGCCCCCGCTGCTCCCGAACACCTCGACCGGACCGGCGCCGAGGGCCTGGATGACGCCGTGGAGGTCCTCGGCCTGGGTGGTGGGCACGTGGTCTTCCCGGCCGTCTTTGCGGACGCTGCGCCCGAGCCCGCGCGGGTCGTAGGTGACGACGGTCCGCTCGGGGAAGTACGAGGCGAGGGTGCTGAACCCGCCGGCCTCCATGGGCTGCCCGACCATGAGCAGCGGCGGCCTCGGGCTATCGGCGGGCGCGGGCCCGTGCACGTCGTAGACGACGTCGGCTTCGGGTGTTTCCAGTACGTGGGTGGTGGTCATGGGTTCCTCCCCCGGGTTCGGGACTCGGGGGAAGCGTAGCCGGGGGTACCGACAATTCCGGCGTTCTCCACAGTGGAGCAGGTGGTCGCGCGCCGTGGTGTCGATCCACGGGGGCGGGGCGTATGAGACCCCGCTGGTTGCCGAACCGCGCGCGTGGGGTGGCGGACATCGCTCCCCCGCCAGGACTCGAACCTGGTACCTCCCGATCAACAGTCGGGCGCGCAGCCTGTTGCGCTTCGGGGGAATGAGTGGATCGCCGGGGATTCGAACCCCGAACCCGCCGAGTAAGAGCCGGCTGCTCTGACCGTTGAGCCAGCGATCCTCGAGCCACACCTGGGAATCGAACCCAGCACCTCCCGGTTACGAGACGGGTGCTCAGCCGGATGAGCTTGTGCGGCGAAATTGTGCGTAGCGCGTCCGGGAGTCGAACCCGGGTCTCCCGGATGAGAGCCGGGGATCCGTACCGCTGGACCAACGCGCCGAGGGGGGTGCTGCGAGAGCGGCCGGTGGGCATCGAACCCACTGCTCCGGTTTGGAAGACCGGCGTGTCCGCCGAGTTCACCACGGCCGCAAAGCGCACTCGCGTCCACCGCATCGGTACGGCGAAGACGAGCGCAGGAAGAAGGCACCCACAAAAAAGCCGCCCGGATCGATTCCTCGACGGGCGGCTCCATGACACGACGATGTCCTACGCCATGACGAGGAGCCTTCGAAGATTGTTTTCTCGCATGGAAAACATGATCGCCCACTCCGCCGGGAGCGTCAACGCGTTAACGCACCAGCCCGGTGCGATACGCGTAGACCACCGCCTGCACGCGGTCGCGCAGATCCAGCTTCGTCAGGATGCGCGACACGTACGTCTTCACGGTCTCCTGGCTGATCACGAGCGCCGCGGCGATCTCGCTGTTGGACAGCCCGTCCGCGATCAGCCGCAGCACCTCGAGTTCCCTTGGTGCCAAAGCGACTTCGCCGGCCGCGGCCGGGCGGATCCGCGCCGCGTACTTGCCGACCAGCCGGCGCGTCACCTCCGGGTCCAGCAGCGCGGCGCCGGTCGCGACGGTCCGGATCCCGTGCAGCAGCTGCGCCGGCGGCGCGTCCTTGAGCAGGAACCCGCTGGCCCCCGCGCGCAGCGCCTCGTACACGTACTCGTCGAGGTTGAACGTCGTCACCACGAGCACCTTGGCCGGCCGCTCGACCCCCGCGCCGGCGAGCAGGCGCGTCGCCTCGATGCCGTCCAGCACCGGCATCCGGACGTCCATCACGACGACGTCGGGCCGCAGCTCCCCGGCGAGGTCGACGGCGGCGCGCCCGTCGGCGCACTCGGCGACCACCTCGAGGTCGGGCTGGGCGTCGATGATCGTCGCGAATCCGGTGCGGATCAGCGCTTGATCGTCGCAGACGAGAACCTTGATCACGACGACCTTTCCGAAGGAATCCGGGCCCGGACGACGAAACCGCCGCCCGCTCGACCGCCCGAGGTGAATTCGCCGCCGAGCGCGTCGACCCGGGCGTGGAGCCCGGCCAGCCCTCGCCCGCTTCCCCCGACGGACGCGCGCGCGGGGGCGCCCCCGTTTTCCACGCTACCCGAGGGCACCGACAGTTTCGGGCCGTCGGTGGCCACCTCCACGAAGATGTCCCCCTCTCCGCGCCGCACCCGGACCTCGGTGTGGTGGCCGTGCGCGTACTTGAGCGCGTTCGTCAGCGCTTCCTGCACGACGCGGTAGACAGCGGCTTCGGCACCACCGGCGCCCGCCGGCTCGCCGTCCTCGGTGAACTCGACCGGCTGGCCGGCCCGCCGCGTCTGCTCCACCAGGTCCCGCAGCGAACCGGCGGACGGCGTCCGCAGCGAGGCGCCGTGGTCGGGGTTGAGCAGGTCGAGCAGCTGCCGCAGGTCGGCGATGGCCAGCCGGCCGGTGTCGGTGATCGCCGTCAGCGTCCGGTCGAGCCTGTCCGGCGCGGCGGTCAGGTAGCGCGCCGCCTCGGTCTGCACGACCATCGCCGTCACGTGGTGGGTGACGACGTCGTGGAGTTCGCGGGCGATGCGCGTCCGTTCGGTGGTGCGGGTGGTTTCGGCGACGAACTGGCGGTGCTTCGCCTCCGCGGCCCGGGACTGCCGCAGCCAGGCGCCGATGCCCCAGGCAAGAGCCAGCGCCAGGTAGAACGTGACGAAGCCGGTCACGCCCTCGGGCGCCCCCTGCCGGGCGAGCGCGATCGCCAGCGGGACGTATGCCGCGGACGCCACGGCCACGGTCGTCCACCGGAAGCGTTCGAGGTGGGCGGCCGCGCTCAGCAGCGCGATCGGCAACGCGCAGGCGGCCACCGTGTGGTAGCCCTCGAGCTGGTCGACGGCAAAGCCGAGCGACACGAGCGCGAGGCACCCCGCCGGCCACCGCCGCCGCAGGGCCAGCGGCAGGCACTCGACGGCGACCACCAGCAGGGCCCAGGCGTCCATCGGCCGCGACGGCAGGCCGCCGACCTGGGTCCCGTAGCCGCCCAGCGCCGGGGTCAGCGCCAGGCCGGCGAGCACCAGCCCGAACGCGAGGTCGCGGACCGTGACGTCGAGCCGCCGCCAGAGGTCGATCACGGGAGGACAGTAACGGCCGCGGCGGCGCGTCCCCGGCGAGGCACGATGTGGCCGCGGCGGCGGGCCAGCCGCATGAACACGACCGTCACGATGACACCGGCCAGCAGCGAGTAGAGGCTCGCCTCGGGCCCGAACTCACCACCGCTGATCGCGGCCGGGCCGGACATGACGCCGTGCAGCAGTCCCTGGGGCGCGTCGGTGCCGGAGACCTGGGTGCCGAAGAGCCCGCCCTCGGCGAAGTTCCACGCGAAGTGCAGCCCGATCGGCACCCAGAGGTTTCGGGTGGCGGCGTAGGCGGCGGCGAGCATGCCCCCGGCTTCGACGGCGATGGCGAAGGCGCCCCAGACGGTGGCGTGGGCGTTGAAGAGGTGCGAGATGCCGAAGACCAGTCCGGTCAACGTCAGCGCCGCCCAGGTACCGATGCGGCCTTCGATGATCCGGAAGAGAATGCCGCGGAAGACGAGTTCTTCGGTGACGGCGGCGGCCGCGCTGAACCCGAAGAGCGCGATGGCGCCGGCGAGGGAGCCCCAGCCGAGCACCTCGTAGCCGCCGACCAAGGCGATGTTTGCGATGACCAAGACGAACAACCCGCCGCCGAGGAGCAGCCCCCGGCCGAGAGCCGCGTTGTTCTTGACGATCTCCTCGGGCACGCGGTCCTCGGTCTTGCGCACGATCCACCGGTACGCGACCACGGCGAGAACCGCCGTGGCGAGCCCGATGACCAGGGTGAGCGGGGTGTTCCACTGCACGGCACTGGCGGCCAGGCTGCCCGCCACGGCCACGGCGGCCACGGTCACGAGCTGCAAGAACAGTCGCACGACGACTCCTTGGTGAGAACCCGCGGCGGGGTGCTGCGGTCAGGGAGAACGTTAGGAATTCGGCGCGCCGGAAACGTCACCGTGGAGTGGACAGTCGGGTGTAGCTCGCGAGGGGGACAGCGGCATCGGAATTCGGCGAAGATGGGGGCATGGGCGACGATCGACCCGAAGTGAAGCCGGGCAAGGTGCTGTCCAACCGGGTGATCGCCTGGTGCGCGGCCGGTCTGGTGGTGGTCGCCGCCGGGATCGGGTGGCCGCTGCTCGCCGTGTACGGCCTCGGCCTCGAGGCGATCCGGACCGTCGGCACGATCGTGCTCGGCGCGGGTGGCGCGGTCGGCCTGCTGCTCGCCGCGCGCCGGCAGCAGACCGCCGAGCAGGACCTGGTCGAGAAACGGCGCGATCTCGCGCACAAGGAGCACGTCCAGCGTCACACGGAGGCCGTCGCCGCCGACACCCTCGCTCACCAGCAGCGCATTTCCGCCGTGACCGAGGCCGACGCCGCGGAACGGCGGATCACCGAGCTGTACGCGAAAGCGGTCGAACAGCCCGGTTCGGACAAGGCACCGGTCCGGTTGGGTGGCCTGTACGCCCTCGAACGGCTCGCCCAGAACACGCTGTCGCAGCGGCACACCGTGGTCGATGTGCTGTGCGCCTACCTGCGGATGCCGTTCGAAGCGGGCGCCGAGCCCGGTGGGGCGCAGGAAAGGCACGTGCGCATCGCCGCGCAGCGCATCCTCGCCCGGCACTTGCGCCCCGGCTCGGATTCGCGATCCGACGCCGGTGCTTTCTGGCCGGACACCGAACTGGACCTGCGGGGCGCGACTCTCTTCGAGTTCGAGTTCGTACGTTGCCGGGTCCGGTCGGCATTGTTCACCGACGCGAAGTTCGAGGGCGACGCCAACCTGGGCGGCACGGCGTCCTCGATCGAGCCGGCTTCGACGGCACGAAGTTCACCGGCAGCGCGAGGTTCAGCGACGCGTCCTTCGTCAAGGGCGCCCGGTTCCGGGCCGCGGAATTCCAGGGCTGGGTCCGGTTCCGGGGCACGACCTTCCGTGGGGACGCCCGCTTCACCGGAACCCGGTTCCGCGGCACTGCCTGGTTCGGCGAGGCCGCCTTCCGGGGCGACGTCTGGTTCACCCAGACGCAGTTCGAGCAGGACGTCCGCTTCGACGGCGCCGTGTTCACGGGCAACGCCCGCTTCCACGACGCGACGTTCACCGGACCGGCCGGGCGACGTCTCAAGATGTTCAGACGCGCGTGGGTCCGCCCGGCGAGCCGCTCGCACTGGCCACCGGGCTGGGCACCGCTCGACACGGCGGACGAGCCGTGGCCGGACTCGGGCGGTGGCTGGCAACGGCTGCGGCCGGTGAACGAGGAGGAAGCGCCGGCTGGCTGACCGAAAAGGCGTCCTGAGTCCGCGGTTCGCCTCTTCCGCCGCGGGCCCGCAAGGCGGTGGTCACGCGACGCCGACCGCGGACCCGTACGGGGTTGTTCATCCCCGGCCAGCCCGACGACGCTTTGGCCGCCTGGCGCGGGGATCGGTCGTCACCAGCCTGGAAACGAATCAGGGCCGGACGCCCAAGTGCGTCCGGCCCTGAAGGTGAATCAGCGTGACTACTTACCCAAGAGCCTGGTCACCGACTCGAGGGTCGCCGGACCGTGCTGGGTCACCGGTGCGGTGACCGCGGCGGTGTTGTAGCGCCCGCCGCGGGTCAGCGGCGTGCTCCCGGCCAGCTGGGTCAGGCCGGAGAGCGAGGTCAGCCGGGTCACGTCGGGGACCCCGTTCAGCGCCGGGAGATTGGCGCTCGACAGCAGCCCGCCCACCAGCGGAAGCCCCGCCGCGGGCGTGTCCGCGCGCTGCTCGTCGACCGGCATCGCGGGCGACTGGACCGGCGCCGCCGGCTGAACCGACTCGGCCGGGGCCGCGGCTTGCAGGCCCGTGACCCGGGTGCCCGCCTCGGGGTCGAGCGGCTGGGTGGAGACGGTGCCCCGCACCGGCAGCCGGCCGTCGACCGGCGTGAGCGCGGTCAGGTCCGGCGCCACGACCGTCAGCGGCACGGCGACCGGCAGCATCGGCAGGTCGGTGGCCGCCAGCTCACTGCCCAGCGGCGCGTTGAGGTCCTGTTCCGGCTGCTCGCCGCTGACCTCGGCGCTCGGCGCCGGGTCGCGCTGGAGCAGGTGCACCGGCACCGCGTGCAGCACCGCCGCGGGGTTGGCCTGCGGGGTGACCGGCAGCACCGCCTTGAGGGCCTGGACCGGGTGCCGCGGGTCCACGCCGGTCACCTCCCGCAGCGGCTGAAGGCCGTCGGTGGACCCGTTCACCGTGTCGACGGCGTCGTGGAGCCCGGGGCTGGTGACGACCTGGTCCAGCGGCGAGACGGACGATTCGGGGGCGACGGTCTCCGCCGCGAAGGCGCTGCCGCCGCCCACCATCAGCAGGCCGCCACTGGCCAACGCCACCTGCAGGGTCCGCTTCGTCTGGATGCGCATGACAAATACTCCTTCGATCGATACAAGGGAAAGTGACAAATGGTTGACTGGGCGCAATCAAAGAAGCGCCGGTAATCGAGGCTTCCCCGGAGGGAATGCATAGGAAATGACGCCGGGACGAACACCCGATGTGGGCCGGCGAACCGCCGGCGCGGGTTTTGCGGGCCCGAAGGCGCGTCAGTCCGGCGTGGTACCGGGCTGGATTTCCGTCGACGTCACCGCTCGGCGCAGCACGCCGTTCCGGGACTTCGCCGGCTGCGGGTGGTCCGCGGCCGGGGCCTGCACCGCGTCACCGCAACCGTGGTCGTGGCCGGCGGTGAAACCGGCATTGGCCGGGACCACGCAGGACGGCAGCCACGATCGTCCGGGGAGCCCGCCCGCGCCGTGCTCGGACCGGGAGTCGGCGTGCGGCTGACCGGCGATCCGTGCGGTGGCCGCGTGAACCGGCATCGCCGCCGGGGAGAAACCGGCCGATCGTTCCCGCGGGCCACTGTCCGCCGGCGCGGGCGTGCTGTCGCCCGGTCCTGCGGAGGCCGAACCGGCGGGCGAGTTTTCGTTGTGGTCACTCGGCTTGTCGGCCTGCGCCACGAAATCGGTCAGGTCGGTCGCCGCCACGGCGACGCGTCCGACCGCGAGGACGGCAGCGGGAACCGAAGCCACCGCGTGGGACGCGCCCGCGCCGAGCGCCTCGGTCTGCGCGGCCGCTTCGGACAAGTCACGCACCTGGGCGAGAGCGGACGTCGCCGCGCCGTCAGCGTGCCGTGCGACGGGGACGGCACCGGCCACCTGCGCAAGCACGGGCGGCCGCGGATCGCCGACGGTGGTCACGACGGAACCGATCGGCCCGTCCACGTCCTGGGTGACGGTGCTGGCCGACGCCGTGGCGCTCAGCCAGGCGATCGCCGAGACCGCGGCAGCGCCGCCGATCACGACCAGCGCACGCGCGAGGATCCGACGGGCATTCACCCGGTCGCCTCCCCGCTTCGCCGCACTCGTCACGATCTCGATCCCGTCCGTTCACCGGCTCTTCTGCCCTCGGCGATCAATCACGCCGATTCGGCCGTTCCACCATAACCGCCGCCATTCACCACTTCCGCTTTACCCCACTCCGAGAGCCGGAAGGAGCCCATTCGAGCCCCATGTCCATACCGCCGACCAGCGGAAACTCGTCCGCGCGGGCAAACGGGAACAGAACGAGTGCGACGGCGTCGATTCACCCGATGCAGCTACAACGCGATAAGATTTCGACGATTTCCCGCAACACGATCGGGGGATCCGTGCGTGAATCGCGGCCGCGGCGTGCACCCTCCCCACCGACGACGCTTTCCCACAGTCATCCGACGTCGTCGATCCCGTTTCGCTCTCACCCGAGGAGATCCCCATGATCAAGAAGATCGGCCTGATCACCGCCGCCCTCGCCGCCGGCGCGTTCCTCACCGGCGGGATCGCCTCCGCCGACACCCCGGTCGACGACTCCGGTCAGGCCGGCCTGGTCAACCTGAACAACACCGACGTCCTGCACAACGTCGACGTGGCCCCGGGCATCTGCGGCAACGACGTCAACGTCCTCGGTGTCCAGGTCCCGGTCCGCGACGCGCTCAACGGCATCGGCGTGCCGATCCTGTCGCCGGGCGAGCACGAAGCCGACGGCGAGAGCCCGTACAACTGCGCCGCGAGCGCGATCACCGACGGCGGCACCAGCCAGGGCAACTGACTCGGCAGCACCCTCGTGCGGGGGCGGGCGCCCAGGGCCCCGTCCCCGCACACTCCGCAGTGCCCTTCACTTGAGCCGCCGAGGGGGCTCGAACCCTTGACCTTCGGGTGGACAGACCTTCGGAACCACTTCCGGACCCCCGGTTGCTGAACTGGCGATCACGATGGCAGTGCGCGTAAGCGACCTACGTAGTCATCGAAGAGCCGGTCGGAAAGCTTGTTGATCCGAGCGTTCTGCTGGATCTGGCCCCCGTCTTTTCCACTGCCGCGAGGCGCACGTTAGCGCCGCTCTCAGCAGGCACCGGCGTAAACCGCCGAACGAGACTGCAACCGAGACAGAAGACGACCGGGGAGTCTCCCGACACGGAGACTCCCCGGTCGAAGCTGAGCCGCCAAGGGGGCTCGAACCCCTGACCTTCTGTTTACAAGACAGATGCTCTACCAGCTGAGCTATAGCGGCCTGGCGCCCGAGGCGCCGACCCCAGTGTATCGGGCCCTCGCCAAGATCCTCTCGATAGGCACGATCCCCAGCTCCAGGCCACTATGGAGCAACGTGGTGCACGCCACTGCAACGGTGGGCACACCCCGGTCGATGTGCCGTGAGGAGAGAGAAGAGCGAGGAGGTGGATCTTGAAGATCAACGAGCGCACCAACGGGGGCACCACGACCAGATGGCCCCTGCTCGAACCTCCTCAGCAGAAACCGCGGATCCACCGACCGAACCTCCTCAAGCGCCGCCCGTGGCAGGTGCTCGAGGCTCCCACCGGTGAGTTCCCCGCCGTCGACGCCGATGAGGCCATGGGGCCTCAGCTGCCCGACGAGGCCACCGTCAACTTCGTCCTCGACCTCTCCCTGCGGATCGGTGAGGTCCAGATGTCGAGCGGGGCCGGCGCCTCCGACGTCACCGCCACCATCATCGCCATCGCCGGGGCGCTCGGGCTGCCGCACTGCGAGGTCGACGTCATCTTCACCTCGATCACGGTCACCTGTCACCGGGGCAGCGACCTCTCGCCCGTCACCGCGCTGCGCGTCGTGCGGAGCCGGAGCCTCGACTACACCCGGCTGACCGAGACCGAGAAGCTCATCCGGAAGATCGTCCGCGGCCACATGGGGGCCGAGCAGGCGCAGACCGAGCTCGAACGGATCACGCAGGCGCCGCACCCCTACCCGCGCTGGGTCGCGACGCTGTCCTGGGGCGGGGTCGCCGCCTTCATCACCATCCTGCTCGGGGGCGGCTTCGACATCGCGCTCGTCGCGTTCGTCATCAGCGGGGTCATCGACCGGATCGGGCGGCTCGTCAACCGGTACGGCCTGCCGTTCTTCTTCCAGCAGGTCATCGGCGGGCTCGTCGCGACGCTGTCGGCGATGGCCATCGTGAGCAGCAACCTCCTGACCACCGACAAGCCGACGCTCGTGGTCGCCGCGGCGGTCACCGTGCTGCTGTCCGGGCTCTCCACCGTCTCCGCCGTGCAGGACGCGATCACCGGCTACAACGTCACCGCCGCCGGCCGCACCATGGAAACCGCGCTGATGTCGGCCGGCCTGATCGCCGGGGTCGTGCTGGCCCTGCGGATCGCCGTCATGCTCGGCCTGCCGCGGACGCCGTTGCCCGAGGTCAGCGGGTCGACGCCGCAGCAGCTGCCGCTCGTCGTGCTCGGCGGCGCCGGCGCCGCCGCCTGCTTCGCGCTCGCCAGCTACTCCAAGATGCGGGCCATGCTGGTCGCCGCGGCCGCCGGGGCCATCGGCGCCGCCGTCTACGGCAGCCTGATGCTGGCCCAGCTCGACGGCGTCAGCTCGTCCGCGATCGCCGCGACACTCGTCGGTTTCTGCGGCGGCGTGCTCGCTCGGCGACTCGGCGTTACTCCACTGGTGGTCGCCGTGTCCGGGATCACTCCGCTGCTTCCGGGCCTTTCGACCTACCGTGGTCTGTATCAGATCGGGGTCGAGCCCAGTGGTGACATCTCGACGCTCATGACGGCCGTCGCGATCGGGCTTGCGCTGGCAGCGGGCGTGGTACTCGGCGAATGGCTCGCCCAGCCGGTACGGACCGGTCTGGGCAGGCTCGAGCGGCGGTTCGCCGGACCACGCATGGCTGGTCCGCTCGAACCGACCGAGCGAAGCTTGGAGTAACCCGGCGGTCACCGGCTGTTCATCGCTCACGCGATAGGGTTTCACTCTGGGGCCGCGACCCAGGACGCGAGGAGCAGCAGACGTGAGTGACAAGAAGGAGAACGGGAACCAGGCCGACTTCGTCGTGGTGGCGAACCGGCTACCGGTCGACCTCGAACGCAGCAACGACGGCGAACGCCGCTGGACGGCCAGCCCGGGCGGCCTGGTGTCCGCCCTCGAGCCGTTCCTGCGCTCGCGGAAGGGCGCCTGGGTCGGCTGGCCGGGCATCCCCGACGTCGACGTGGACGAGTTCGACGACGACGGCCTCGTGCTGCACCCCGTCTCCCTGAGCGCCGACGAGGTCCGCGACTACTACGAGGGCTTCTCCAACGCGACGCTCTGGCCGCTCTACCACGACGTCGTCGAGCGCCCGGTGTTCGACCGCGTGTGGTGGAACAGCTACGTCAAGGTCAACCGCCGCTTTGCGCAGGCCAGCGCCGAGGTCGCCGCCCCGGGCGCGACCGTCTGGATCCAGGACTACCAGCTGCAGCTGGTGCCGGCGATGCTGCGCGAGCTCAGACCCGACCTGCGCATCGGCTTCTTCCTGCACATCCCCTTCCCGCCGGTCGAGCTGTTCATGCAGATGCCGTGGCGCGCCGCGATCATCCGCGGCCTCACCGGCGCCGACCTCGTCGGCTTCCACCGCCCCGGCGGGGCGCAGAACTTCCTCTGGCTGTGCCGTCAGCTGATCGGCCTCGAGTCGACGCGCGGCGCGGTCGGCGTCCGGTCGCGGCCCGGCACCATGCAGGTCGGCGACCGGACCGTCCGGGTCGGCGCCTTCCCCATTTCCATCGACGCCGCCGGGCTCGACACCCTGGCCCGCACGAAGGGCGTCCAGGAGCGGGCCGCGCAGCTGCGGCGCGACCTCGGCAACCCCAAGACGGTCCTGCTCGGCGTCGACCGCCTCGACTACACCAAGGGCATCGACCTGCGCCTGCAGGCGCTGCACGAGCTGCTGCACGAGGGCAGGCTGCAGCCGGACGACGTCACGTTCGTCCAGCTCGCCACCCCCAGCCGCGAACGCGTCGAGCACTACCAGCGGATGCGCGGCGAGATCGAGCAGATGGTCGGGCGGATCAACGGCGAGTTCTCCCGCGTCGGCCACCCGGTCGTCCACTACCTGCACCAATCGGTCGATCGCACCGAGCTGGCCGGCTTCTTCTCCGCCGCGGACGTCATGGTCGTGACGCCCCTGCGTGACGGCATGAACCTCGTCTGCAAGGAGTACGTCGCCGCCCGGCACGACCTCGGGGGCGCGCTGGTGCTGTCGGAGTTCGCCGGCGCCGCCGCCGAGCTCTCTAGCGCATTCCTCGTGAACCCTCACGACCTGGACGGGGTGAAGGACGCTTTGGTAGCTGCCATTACGCTCGACCCGGCTGAGGGCCGTCGCCGGATGCGCGCCATGCGTCGCCAGGTCCTCACTCATGACGTCGATCGATGGGCGCGCTCGTTCCTCCAAGCATTGGGTGCCGAAGCGGTCGACTGACATAGTCCCGACCATGCACGAGCTCCTGAGGAGGAGTGTTGACTGCCGAGGCCCTGCCCGCCGAGCTACGGCGCGCGATCGTCCAGATCGCCCGTACTCCGCGTCTGCTGGTTGCCTGCGATTACGACGGCACGCTGGCACCCATCACGCTCAACCCGGACGAGGCACGCCCGCTGCCGGAGTCCGTCGGGGCCCTCAGATCGCTCGCCGGTCTGCACGAGACCACCACCGCGGTCATCTCCGGCCGCGCCCTGCGTGACCTCGCGACGCTCTCGCGGCTGCCCTCCGAGGTGAACCTCGTGGGCAGCCACGGCTCGGAGTTCGACATCGGCTTCATCCACGCCCTCGACGAGAAGGCGCGGGAGCTGCACCGGCGGCTGGAGTCCGAGCTCGAAGAGCTCGTGCTGGACGTCCCGGGCGTGTCCCTGGAGGTCAAGCCGGCGAGCATCGCGGTGCACGTGCGCCGGGCCGAGCACGAGGCCGGGCGCCGCGTGCTGGCGGCCGTCCACTCCGGACCGTCCACTTGGGAGGGCGTGTCGACCACCGACGGCAAGGAGGTGGTCGAGCTCGCGGTCGTCCAGACGGACAAGGGCCGCGCGCTCGACATCCTGCGCCACCAGGTCGGCGCCACCGCGGCGATCTTCCTCGGCGACGACGTCACCGACGAGAAGGCCTTCGCCCGCCTTTCCGGCCCCGACCTGGGCATCAAGGTCGGTGACGGCGAGACGCTCGCCGGCTTCCGCGTGCCCGACACCGTCGACGTCGCGCTGGTCCTCGGCTTCCTGCTGGAGGAGCGGCGCAACTGGCTCTACGGCGAGTCGGCCCCGCCGATCGAGCGGCTGTCAATGCTGGCCAACGAGCGGTCGGTCGCGCTGCTGACGCCGGACGCCAAGCTGACCTGGCTCTGCCACCCGGGCCCGGACGCGCCCGCGGTGTTCGCCGACCTGCTCGGCGGCGAGGGGGCCGGTCACTTCTCCATCAAGCCCCACCGCAACGGCCTCCCGCTCGGCCAGCGCTACCTGCCGAACACGATGACGGTCGAGACGCGCTGGTCGCGCCTGCTCGTCACCGACTACCTCGAGCCGGAGAGCCCGCAGCACCGGACGGACCTGGTCCGCGTGATCTCGGGCGAGGCGGCGGCGAGCGTCAAGTTCGCGCCGCGTCCCGAGTTCGGCGGCGTGCCGGTGAAGCTGGAGATCGTCGAGGGCGGCCTGCGGGTGCTCGGCACGTCGGAGCCGTTCGTGCTCTACTCGCCGGGCGTCGAGTGGACCCTCACCTCCGACGGCCTCCACGACACCGCGACGGCGCTGGTCCAGCCGACGCCGACCCAGCCGGTCGTGCTGGAGCTGCGCTGCGGCACCACCGACCTCGGCGACCACGAACTGTCCGAAGTGGAACGCCGCGACCGCGCGGGCCGCTACTGGAGCGAGTGGACGTCGAAGCTGCAGCTGCCGAAGGTGCAGACCGACCTCGTGCTGCGCTCGGCGCTGACCCTGCGCGGCCTGGTCAACACCGACACCGGCGGCGTGCTGGCCGCGGCGACGTCGTCGCTGCCGGAGGAGATCGGCGGCGTCCGCAACTGGGACTACCGCTACTGCTGGATCCGCGACGCCGCGATGACCGTGCGGGAGCTCGCGCACCTGGGCTCGCTCGAGGAGGCCGAGGGCTACCTCAAGTGGCTGCACGGCGTGCTCGCGACGCTGGCCGGCCCCGAGCGGCTCCACCCGCTGTACACCCTGTCCGGGGGTGTCATCGGCGCCGAAGCCGTGATCGAGTCACTGCCCGGTTATGCCGGTTCTCGCCCGGTTCGCGTCGGCAACCTGGCGAACCACCAGGTGCAGCTGGACGTCTTCGGCCCGGTCGTCGAGCTGGTCGGCACGCTCGCCGGCGCGCGCGGTGACCTGCGTGACGAGGACTGGCAGATGGTCCGCGCGATGGCGGAAGCCGTCACGCGGCGCTGGAACGAGCCGGACCACGGGATCTGGGAGGAGCGGCACGTGCCGCGCCACCGGGTCTACTCCCGCGTCATGTGCTGGGTGACCATCGACCGCGCGATCAAGCTCGGCGAGCAGTACGGCCGCGACGTGCCGGGCCAGTGGCCGTCGCTGCGTGACGCGATCAAGGACGACGTCCTCACCCACGGCTGGAACGACGAGGTCCAGGCCTTCACCACGGCCTATGACGGCACGGACCTCGACGCGGCCTCGCTGTTCGTCGGGCTCACCGGCCTGATCGACCCGGCGGACGAGCGCTTCCAGCAGACGGTGACCGCGATCGAGGCGGAGCTGCGCAGTGGGTCCACTGTGTACCGTTACCGCCGCGACGACGGCCTCCCGGGCGGCGAGGGCGGCTTCCACATCTGCGCGGCGTGGCTGATCGAGGCGTACCTGCTCACCGGGCGGCGCACCGAGGCCCAGGAGCTGTTCGACCAGATCGTCGCGGCCGCCGGCCCGACGGGCCTGCTGCCCGAGCAGTACGACCCCATCGCCGAGCGGTCCCTCGGCAATCATCCGCAGGCTTATTCGCACATCGGGCTGATCCGGTGCGCCAACTTGCTGGCGGCCGGCTAGCCCTTTCGGTCCGAACTGCCGTCAAGGCCACCTTGCAGGCGTCAGACGCCCGTAAGGTGGCCTTGACGGCGTTCGGAGGTGGTGGATGCAGGGAACGTTCGGACAGGTCGAGTTCGTGCCGCTGCCACCCCGGTTCGCGGAGCGGGTGCGCTGGGGCTCGGTGGTCGTCGGCTGCTCGATGATCGCCGGGATGGTGCTGCTGTTCGGGCTGACGACGTTCCTGCAGGGCGTGGTCCACGGCCACGCCTTCCCGGACGCGCTGGTCGGCAAGGCCGCGACGGTCCTGCCGCCGCTGGGCGTGCTGGCGATCGCGGTGCTGGTGCTCTCGTCCCGCCGCTGCCTGCGCGGCGACTACCTGGTGGTCGCGATCGCCGCGTCCGCCCGCAACGCGCTCGTGTTCACGTACGTGCTGACGCTCGTGCTGATCCTCGGGTCGTTCGCGGTCCCGATCGTGTTCCGGGTGTGGCGCGACAGCCCGCACGTCCAAGCGCCGGACCTGCTCACGACGTTCTCGACGTTCGCCTTCGCCACCGTGGGGTTCCTGGCGGGGATATTCTACGTGCGGCCGTCGATGCAGACGCTCCGGAAGTTCAGCAATCACCCGATTTGGTGAGGAAAGCCGACCAGGCGGCGGCGCTCAGGTGGAGTTCGCCCTCGGGCGCTTTGGAGTCCCGAACGGCCACCTGCGCGTTCACGGACACCTCGACGCAGTCGCTGCCCTGACCATCACCGCTGTAGCTGCTCTTGAACCACCGTGTGTCTACAGTGGACATTCGCAGCCTCCGCTCAGAGCCGTTCGATCAGCGCGATCGAATCCTCCGCATCCAGGGCCCGATCGGCGAAATCCTTGAAGGCCAGCCTAGCAGCGGAGACTTCTGCCTCCTTCTCAACGTGAACCGAGCCGAAGATGTGCTCGACGTAGGCGATATCAGGCTCTTCCGAGTCGTTGAAACTGGCGACGATCAGGTTGCCGAACTGACCGGGGTAGGCCCCGATGTCTGCCGCAGCAGTCGCACGGTGACCTGGTTCTCGAGCACCTTCGGCTTCATCTGCACACGCGCCGCGGCGAAGACCTCACGCATGTACGCCTCGGTCTGCAGCAGCCCGGGGATGTAGCCGAACTGGAAGACCCGCACCTTGCTCGCCTCGGCCTCGATGGGCAGGAACCCGCGATTGCCCACGCCGTAGTGGTGCCACCAGCCCTTCTCCTTCGCGCGGTCGTAAGCGGAGATGTACTCGTCCCAGTCCGAAACGACCACGTTGTACCGGTCCAGCAGCGCGCGGAAGTCGTGATAGGGCGGCAGGTACCCCATCTCGATGCGGGACATCTTGCTCGTCGACATGCGCAACGGCGCGCCGGCTTCGTCCTGCGTCATGCCGAGCCGTTCGCGCATGCGCTTGAGCTGGCGCCCCATCTGCCGGGCGGGCAGGTTCGGCTCACCCACGACGTCTGACCCCTCGGAACCACATGGGCACGGATAGTAAGGGCGGGGTACGACAGCTCGGGAATCCCACGTGCACAGATTTCTTTGCATGATTTCCTTTGCACGGCTATCTTGGGGTCATGACCAGCGCTCCACCACCGGAAGAGCTCGACCCGGACGCCCTCAAGGCCGTCACGCACCCGCTGCGCCGCCGGATACTCGGCGTGTTGTCGGCCGGGCCGGCGACAGCCACGAAACTCGCCCAAGCCCTGGGCGAGAACACCGGCGCGACCAGCTACCACCTGCGGGAGCTGGCGCGGTTCGGGTTCGTCGAGGACGTCCCGGAGCTCGCGCGGGGCAAGGAACGGTGGTGGCGGACGCGGCCGCGGGACATCCGCTGGCCGCGCCGCAGCGAGCAGAGCGCCGAGTCCCGGGTGCTGTTCGACGACATGCAGCGCCAGGGGTTCGAGGAAGATCTCGAGAAGCTCAACCGGTTCACGGAAAAGCGTGCGGAGCTGCCCGGCGACTGGCCGGACGCGCTGTTCTACGCGCGCGGCGGCACCTGGCTCACCGCCGAGGAGCTGAAGCAGTTCTGGGACGACTACATGGAGCTGTTCCGCCGGTACCGGCGAGCCGAGGACGACCGGTCACCGGAAGCGCGGCGCGTGCTCGTGCGCCTGCTCGCGTTCCCGGAACCAGGGGAATGACATGACAGGGGATCTCACATGCGAAGAGGGGCTCTACTACTGGCCGGGGTGATCCTGGCCGTCACGGCGGGGGCGCCACCGGCATCGGCGGCGGACAGCGCGGACGTGACGTTCACGAACGGCGGGGTGACGTTGCGCGGCACCGTCGTCGCGCCACCCGGCGGGACGAAGCTGCCGGGCCTGGTGATGGTCGACGGGTCGGGGGAACACACCCGGAACGACCACCGCTTCGAAGCGGAAGCCTTTGCGCGGCAGGGCATCGCGACACTGATCTACGACAAGCGCACCGAGGGCTACTCGCAGTTCTCGCGGTCGTACTCGACCCTCGCCGACGACGCTCTGGCGGCGGTCGAAGCGTTGCGGAAGCGGCCTGAGGTCGATCCGGCGCGGGTCGGCGTCTGGGGGTTGAGCGAAGGAGGCTGGGTCGCGCCATTGGCGGCTTCTCGTTCCGCTGACGTCGCTTTCGTCGTGACGCTGGGGGCGAACGGCGTCGAACCGTCGCGGCAACAGGCGTGGGCGATCGAGAACCAGTTGCGGCGCCTGGGAATGGACGGCTCGATGGTGCGGATGGCGTCGTCGACGATGATGCGTCAGCTCGTCGGCGGCGACGTGTTCCCGGAGGCGCACTACGACCCGGTGGCGGTGCTGAAGAGCCTGCGTCAGCCGGTGCTCGGGTTGTGGGGCGCGAAGGACGTCCTGACGCCGCCGGGTGAAGCCGTGCAGATCTTCCGGGACTCGTTGGCGCGCTACACGTTGCGGGTCTTCCCGGACGCGCAGCACCAGCTGCGTCGCACCACGGACGGCTACGACAAGCTGCCCGGTTATGCGCCGGGCTACCTGGAACTGGTGGGCACGTGGGTGCACGATCCGCCCGCCGCGTCTTCCGCCGATGCGGCACCGGCTCAAGACCGGCCGAGCACGGTCGTGACCTCGTTGGCCTGGTACGAGTCGACTTGGCTCCAGCTCGCCGTGCTGCTGTTCCTGGTGCTGGCGTTCGCTTTCTACCCGCTGTTCCGGCGTGGTCCTTCGGCCGCTTCGGCACGCTGGCTGACCACGACCGGGCTGCTCGCGGTCCTGGGCTTCCTGGCGTTCGACGTGCTGATCCAGGTGACGACGGGCCGGAACCTGGGCCCGGTGCTCGCGGGACGGCCGTTGCCGTGGCTGGCACTGCAGCTGCTGTCGCTGGGCGCGGTGGCCGCCGCCATCGGCACGGCGGTGGCGTGGTGGCGGCACCGCACCCCGCGGCTCGCGGTCTCGCTGGCCGGCGGCGTGGTGTTCGTCCCCTGGGCGGTCTATTGGGGACTGCTGGGGATCTAGGCGGAGTAGCCCTTCGGCGGGATCAGTGGTGGTGCCGAGCCGGGACGCGAGAGTGCCCTGGCTCGGCAGGCCCCCGGTCCGCACGGACAGGGCGATCCGCGTGGCGGCGGGGCCCCAGCAGTACCCGGTCTCCTGCACTTGGTACTGAACGTTGAGCACGGCTTCGGTGGTGGCACTCGCGACCGCGGGCAGCGAAACGAGCCCCGTGGCGGTCGTCCATCCCGGCGGCGAAGAGCGCGTCGAGTTCGGCCACGAAGGAAGGCGTCGCGTCGACCGGGAGGGGACTGGTCCGGGCCTGCGCCTGCCGGGCGAAGGCCCGAAGTGCGTCCTGCCGCACGCGTCGCGTACCACTCGGGGGCTCGGTCGTCGTTCCGGACGAGGAACGCCGCCGGAAAGCCGTAGGTCAAGCCGCAGGCAGGCACCACCCGCTGCCCACCGGAGTCCACCACACATCGGATGATCATCGAATCCCCGCTCGCGTACGTTCACCGTGAACGCCGGCGGGGGCTGCGGGCAACTGGGGGCATGCAGGTGATCCACGAGGGATCGGAGATCTGGGGGCACGACCGCCCGGACCTGGGCGGAGCCGAGCCCGGGCCGGCGTTCGGCCGGCTCTTCGACGCCCACGCCGCGGCGTTGCGCCGGTACCTGGCCCGGCGGGTCGGTACCGAACCGGCGAACGACCTCGTCGCCGAGACCTTCCTCGTCGCGCTCCGGCGCCGCGAGAGCTACCGGCCCGAGCTCGGCACCGCGCGATCGTGGCTCTACGGCATCGCCACCAACCTGCTGCGCCACCACATCCGCTCCGAGCTGCGTGGCCTGCAGGCCACCGCGCGGCTCGCCCGCGCCGGCGACACCAGCCACGCGGGTCACGACGGCCGCGTCGCCGAGCAGGTCGACGCCCAGGTGCGCGCTGCCCAGCTCGCCGGTGCGCTGGCCAAGCTCAGCCCCGCCGATCGCGACACGCTGCTCCTCGTGTCGTGGGCCGGTCTGGAACCGGCCGAGGTCGCGGAGGCGCTCGGCATCCCGCCGGGTACCGTCCGGTCCCGGCTGCACCGGATCAGACGCTGGCTCAGGACGAACGCCCCGGCTCAGGAGGAGGTGCAGGACCTTGCGTGAAGACAACGTCCGGAAGATCTGGTCCGACGCCGAACTCGACGCGGCGCTCTCGGACCTCCACGGCGACTTCGACGAGGACGATGGGCTGGCCTTCGCCCGCGCATCCCTGATGGCCGCGGCCGGCTCTTCGGAGGCACCGCCCCAGCCGCGCCGGTCCGGGACCTGGCGGTGGATCGCGGTGGCCGCCGCGGTCGTCACGCTGGTGGGCGGGCTCGCGATCGTCACCTCGCTGAGGACACCGCCTTCGGAGCCGGCACGGCCGGCGGCGACGCTCCAGGACATCGACCGCCCGCTGGCGCGCGGCGAGTTCCACTACGCGCAGCGGCTTTCGTGGCTGCCCGAGATCCTGGAGGACAAGCCGGTCATGATCCAGCAGCGGGTCGAGCTGTGGATCCCGGCCGACCCCACCGGCGTCTGGCACCGGCGCACGAGCTGGACGGGCGCCGTCCGCGGCCCCGACGAGCCGAAGCACGTCCAGGTGAACCAGCTGCCCTTCGACGAGTACGGCCCGGGCGGCCGGTTCGGAACCGGCCAGAACCTGGGCGGGCAGACCGCCCCGACGTGGAACACGCCGTTCCAGAACTGGCTGTCCCCGGACGCGGACTTCGTCGCCTCGCTCACCCCCGACCGGGGCAAGCTGGCCAAGCGCCTGAACTTCGACACCGTCAGCGTGCACGACGACGGGAAGGCGCACACCGCCACGGAAGCGCTCGACATGGTGCGGACCGCGCTGGAGACCGGCCTGGTCCGCAAGGACGTCCGGCTCGCGCTGCGCGACGCGTTCGGCGGGGTCACCGGCGCGTTCGTGGTGCCGGGCCGGACCAGGGACGGCCGCGCCGCCACGATCCTGGGCACGAAGGACACGGGCCAGCGGCTCTTCCTCGACCCGGCGACAGCACAGCTGCTGTCCTGGGACGGCAGGTTCCCGCCCACACCGGTGACCACCCGCAGCAGCGAAGTGGCCACGAGCACGTCCAAGAATCCGCCTCGATCGAGCGGCGGCGCGGGTCCACCGGCCACGACGACCACCACCCCGGTTTCGCCGCAGCTCGTCCAGGACCTGGAGACGGTCTACTCGTTCGCGATCACCCCGACCTCGGGGTGATCAGCGGGCGTGACTGGCCGCGTTCAGCGCGTCCGCGACGTTCGCCACCTCCAAGACCCGGATCCCCGCCGGCGGCTTCCCGGAGTCCGGCGGAACCAGCGCGTGCGTGAAGCCCAGCCGGGCCGCCTCCGCCAGGCGGCGTCCCACGCTCGGCACCCGGCGGATCTCGCCCGCCAGCCCCACTTCGCCCACCGACACGAGCCGCGGCGACAGCGCCACGTCTTCGAACGAGGACGTCAACGCCAGCACCAGCGCCAGGTCGATCCCCGGCTCGGTGATCTTCATGCCGCCGACCGTGGCCGTGTACACGTCCTTGTCGCCCAGCTTCAGCCCGCCGCGCTTCTCCAGCACCGCCAGGACCATCGCCACCCGCGCGGAGTCCAGGCCGCTCACCGCGCGGCGCGGCTGCGGCGCCGACGTCGACGACACCAGCGCCTGGACCTCACCCAGCAGCGGCCGCTTGCCTTCCATCGACACCGTGATCGCCGTGCCCGGCACCGGCTCCGCCGTGCGGCTGATGAACAGCCCGGACGGGTCCGGCACCCCGACGATGCCCTCTTCCTGCAGCTCGAAGCAGCCGATCTCGTCGGACGCGCCGAACCGGTTCTTGATGCCGCGGAGCATCCGCAGCGTCGAATGCTTGTCGCCCTCGAACTGCAGCACCACGTCGACCAGGTGCTCCAGCACGCGCGGGCCAGCCACCGAGCCGTCTTTCGTGACGTGCCCCACCAGCACCACCGGCAGCCCGCGTTCCTTGGCCACCGCGACCAGCCCGGACGTCACCGCGCGGACCTGCGTCACCCCGCCCGGTGAGCCGTCGACCTGCGGGGACGCCATCGTCTGCACCGAGTCGACGATCAGCATGCCCGGCTTGACGTCGTCGATGTGCCCGAGGATGGCGGACAGGTCGCTCTCGGCGGCCAGGTACATGGCGTCGTGGACGTTGCCCGTTCGCTCGGCGCGCAACCGGACCTGCCCCGCGGACTCCTCGCCCGTGACGTACAGGGAGCGGTCGACCGTCTTCGCCCACTGGTAGGCGACCTCGAGCAGCAGAGTCGACTTGCCGACACCGGGCTCACCCGCGAGCAGCACCACGGCACCGGGCACCAGGCCGCCGCCCAGCACCCGATCGAGCTCCGAGACGCCGGTGCGGCGGGCTCGCGCCGCCTCGACGTCGACCTCGCCGATCGGCCGCGCGGGCGCGCTCGGCGCCCCGGCGGCGACCCGCTGGATGGCCGGCTTGACCGGGGCTCCGCGTTCCTCGAGGGTGCCCCACTCCTGGCACTCCGGACACCGGCCCAGCCACTTGGCCGCTTCGTACCCGCAGCTCGCGCAGCGGTAGGTGGTCCCCTTCTTCACCCCGCGAGGCTATCGGCGACCACCGACAAAACCGGGGACCTACTCTTTGACGTGCGCCGGCGCCGCGACGGGCAGCTCGACGGTGACCGCTCCGGCGCCCTGGAAGACGAAGGTGACCTTGATGGTCTGGCCCGGCCAGAGCGGCTGCTTCAGCGCGGCGAGCGTCACGGTGCCCTTGCCGACGACCTCGGGCTGGGTCGGCGTCGCGGCCGGGCCGGTCGACGGGACCTCGGAGGTGGACGTCGCGGTGAGGCTGCCCGGGGTGTTGGTCTCCGACTTGGTGGCGGTCGGGCTCGAAGGCGGGGTGGACGACGTCGGCGTGGCCGGCGATGTGGTCTGCACCTCGTTGGTGGACTCGACGGCGTCTTCCGGGCCGATCACCAGGGAGTGCCCGGCGACGACGGCCTTCGAACCGCCGACGGTCGCCTGGGCGCCGTCCTCGGTCGTCACCGAGACGAGGGAGTCGTCCTGGGTGCCCTGGTTCACGATCGTCAGGGTCAGCGCCGGGGTCGCGCCGGCCGGGTAGCCCGGGCCGGACGTCGGGTACTGCACCGCGACGTCGCGCAGGACGATCGTCTTGACCTGGGCATGCGTGCCGTTGACCGCGGGCTGCTGCGTGTCGGTCTGGGTGATCTGGCCGGCCCCGCACCCGGCGAGCACGAGCGCGGCACCGAGCGCCAGCACGCCCGCGCCGAGCACGCGACGATTCTGCAGCCTCACGTCGCAGTCCTTCCCTTTTCACGGCCTCGTCCCCGCGAAGACTAGCCGGGGGCGATCTCCCGGGCAGAACCGGTCCGCGTTGCGCCCAAGATCAACCGTCTACAAAGGATTTCCGTTTGCCGGCGAAACCCGTCCCGGTCACCTGCATGAGCATGGGGGTCGGACGTTTGTCAACCCCCGCTCAGGCCGCTGACCTGCGAGGACGAGTCCGGCCCGCTAGGTGGGCACTGGCGGACCGTGATAGGATGGAGTCAGCGAAAGGGGCAGAGGACACATGGTTTTCAAGGTCGGAGAGACCGTCGTCTACCCGCACCACGGTGCCGCACTCATCGAAGCCATCGAGACCCGCGTGATCAAGGGCGAGGAAAAGAAGTACCTCGTCCTCAAGGTCGCGCAAGGGGATCTCACGGTTCGCGTGCCCGCTGACAACGCCGAGATCGTAGGCGTACGCGATGTCGTCGGGCAAGAAGGACTGGACAAGGTCTTCGACGTTCTGCGTGCTCCGCACACCGAGGAACCAACGAACTGGTCTCGTCGGTACAAGGCCAACCTCGAGAAGCTCGCCTCCGGCGATGTGAACAAGGTGGCCGAAGTGGTGCGCGACCTCTGGCGGCGAGAGAAGGACCGCGGGCTTTCGGCAGGCGAGAAGCGCATGCTCGCCAAGGCGCGGCAAATTCTGGTCAGCGAGCTCGCGCTCGCGGAGGGCACCGACGAGGACAAGGCTGAAGTCCTCCTCGACGAAGTTCTGGAAACCGCGACGGTCTAGCCCAGGGCATCCTGCCCGACGGGCGGGTGGGTGCCTCTACGATCGCGAACCGATGAACGTCGTCGTGATCGTGACCGTCGCACATCATGCCTCCGACGGAGAGCTCGCTCTCACGCCGGTCCATGGTGAGGCGCTACTCACGCACACCGTGCGGGGGCTGCTCGGCGTACCGGAGATCGATCTGGTGCTCGTAGCGGCCCCCCAGCGGTGTGCTTTTTCGTTTTCCGAGGCGGTTCGCGGCCTCGGCTGCCGGGTCGTCACCGGCTCGCCCCGGCAGGCCTTCGCCGCGGTCGAGCCCGATCTTGCCCGTGACACAGTTGTACTCCTCCACGACGCTCTGCGGGCCTTCATTCCTGCGGAAACCGTGCGTGACGTCATCAACGCGGTCGGTGACTCCCCGATCGTGGTACCGGTGCTGCCGATGGCGGACACGGTGAAGGTGACCAACGCCTCGTTCATCGCCGGGACCGAGGACCGGAACCGGTTGCGCACCGCCCAGACCCCGATCGGCTACACGCTCGAGGCCTTCCGGTCGGCCGAGCCGTGGGACGTCACCGGCGCGGCGACGGTGCCCGGGCACCCGGACGCGATGCGCGTCACGACCGATTTCGAACTGTCCCTGGCCGAGGCGATCGCGGCGGCACCGAAGAACGAGGAGACGCTGTGAGGATCGGCAACGGGGTCGACGTCCACCCGGTCGAAGCGGGCCGCGAGTGCTGGATGGCCGGGCTGTTGTGGCCGGGCGTGGACGGCTGCGCGGGCCACTCGGACGGCGACGTGGCAGCCCACGCACTGTGCGACGCCCTGCTGTCGGCGGCGGGCTTGGGCGACCTCGGCGCGGTGTTCGGCACGGGCGACCCCCGCATGAACGGCGCGCATGGAGCGGACATGCTGGCGGAGGTCCGCGGGTTGATCTCGGCGACCGGCTGGCGGGTGGGGAACGCGTCGGTCCAGATCGTGGGCAACGCGCCCCGGGTGGGGAAGCGGCGCGAAGAGGCACAGAAGGTGCTGTCGGAGGCGGTGGGCGGCCCGGTGAGCGTGTCGGGGACAACCTCGGATGGCTTGGGTCTGACGGGCCGAGGCGAGGGCATCGCAGCCTTCGCGACGGCACTCCTGCTCGCTGCGGACTAGGTCCCCGCCGGCGCTTCGGACGCAGTGAATGACTCATTCCTGGCATCCGACGACATGAATGAGTCATTCACTGCGTCCAGGCTCGCGCTGTTGACGGCTCGCCAGCGCCCCAAGGCGGCCTTGGTTGCGTCTCACGCACCGAATGCCGCCTTGGTTGCGTCCTACGCACCGAAGGCCACATTGGGGCGCTCGGGACCCCGCCCACGCCGGCCGCGCAGGCCCGAACCCGGCGCAGTGAATGACCCATTCACTGCACCGGACGCCAGTAATGAGTCATTCACTGCACCGAAGGCGACCGGCGCGGGATCGGCAACCACCGTTGCCGGAACCTGCCAACAGGGTGGGCCCACCCGGAATAGGGCCCAGCCCGCGCCGGTTTCGCGTGATATGGCCCTCACCCTTTCGGACGCTGTCCGCGCGCTGATCGACGGCAAGAACTTCGCCACCGTCGCCACCCTCGATCCCGACGGCGGCCCCCAGACCTCCGTCGTCTGGGTCGGCCTCGACGACGGCGATCTCGTCTTCAGCGCGACCGAAGACCGCCGGAAGGTCCGCAACCTGCGCCGCGACCCGCGCGTGAGCGTCTCGATCACCGACGCCGCCGACCCGTACCGCCACACCCAGCTCCGCGGCACCGTCACCATCGAGCCCGACCCCGGCAAGACCCTCCCGAAGATCCTCAGCCACAAGTACCTCGCCCAGGACCCACCGCCGGAAAGCGAGAGCACCGAGCGCGTCGTCGTGCGACTGAAAGCCGACAAGATCGCGGGCAACGTCACATAGGGTCCAGACCATGTTCAACGAAGCCACCAAGGCCCTGCTCGACGGCACCAACTACCCCGTCCTCGCCACCACCAACGCCGACGGCTCGCCGCAGAGCTCCGTCGTCTGGGCGCGCCGCGACGGCGACACCGTGCTCTTCGTGACCGTCCAGGGCCGGCGCAAGGAACGCAACATCCGGCGCGACCCGCGGGTGTCGCTCTCCGTCTTCGACCTGGCCGATCCGGAGAACTACGTCGAGATCCGCGGCCGCGCCGAGGTCAGCGTCGAAGGCGGCCGGGAGCTGAACGACGAACTGGCCCGCAAGTACACCGGCACGACCTTCCCGCCCGAGCCGCCGGAGGTCGTGCGCGTGCTCGTGCGCGTTGTTCCCGAACACATCACAGGGCATTCGGCCTGACGGTCCCGTTAGGCTGAATCCCATGACGATCAGGGCGGTGTTGTTCGACTACTCCGGCACGCTCTTCCGGCTCGAGCAGGACGAGTCGTGGCTCGCCGAACTGACCGACCACGAGGGCACGCCGCTCGACATCGAGGCGCAGGCCGAGCTGATGCGCCGGATGACCGCGCCGGTCGGGCAGGTCGTCGAGCTGGACGCCGAGCACGTGCACGCCTGGCAGCACCGCGACCGCGACCCCGGGCTGCACCGGAAGGTCTACCTCGAGGTCCTCAAGAAGTCCGGTGTCCCGCACGCCGACCAGGCCGAGGCCCTCTACAACCGGCTCATCGATCCCAGCCAGTGGACGCCGTACCCGGACACCGAAGCCGCGCTGAAGGCCGCCGCCGAGCGGGGGCTCAAGGTGGGCGTGCTGAGCAACATCGCCTTCGACATCCGGCCGGCCTTCACCGCGCGCGGGTGGGACGCCTACGTCGACGAGTTCGTGCTGTCCTTCGAGGTCGGCGCCATCAAGCCGGAGCTGGAGATCTTCCGCAAGGCCGTGCAGGGGCTCGGCGTCCCGGCCACCGAGACGCTGATGGTCGGCGACAGCGAGGAGGCCGACGGCGGCGCCCGCGCGCTCGGCTGCGAGTTCGCGCTGGTCGACCCGCTGCCCACCGCCGAACGGCCGGACGCCCTGCTCACGGCGTTGCGCACGCACGGCGTCGGCTAGGGGCTGCGACCTCGCTCACGCCGACCCCGTACCCTTTCAGGGTGGCCCTTCACCTTTTCGACACAGCGACCCGGAGCGTGCGGGAGTTCCACCCCGTCCGTAGCGGAACGGCGTCGATCTACGTGTGTGGTGCCACCGTGCAGGGCGTTCCGCACATCGGGCACGTCCGCGGCGTCCTGAACTACGACGTCCTGCGCCGCTGGCTCGTCCACAGTGGACTGGACGTGCTGCTGGTCCGCAACGTCACCGACATCGACGACAAGATCCTCACCAAGGCGGCCGAGCACGACCGGCCGTGGTGGGAGTGGGGCGCGACGCACGAGCGCGCCTTCGAGGAGGCGTACGAGCAGCTCGGCTGCCTGCCGCCGTCGATCAACCCGCGCGCGACCGGCCACGTCACCCAGATGGTCGAGCTGATGGAGCGCCTCATCGAGGGCGGCCACGGCTACGTCGCGGACGGCGACGTCTACTTCTCGGTCAAGTCGTTCGACGAGTACGGCAAGCTGTCCGGCCAGGTCCTCGAGGACGTCCAGCAGGGCGAGACGCCGACCCGCGGCAAGCGCGACCCGCGCGACTTCACCATGTGGAAGAGCGCGAAGCCGGGCGAGCCGTCGTGGCCGACGCCGTGGGGGAACGGCCGGCCGGGCTGGCACCTGGAGTGCTCGGCGATGGCGACGGCGTACCTCGGCGCGGAGTTCGACATCCACGGCGGCGGCATCGACCTCGTCTTCCCGCACCACGAGAACGAGCGCGCCCAGTCGAACGCGGCGGGCGACGCCTTCGCGCGGTTCTGGCTGCACAACGCCTGGGTGACCATGTCCGGCGAGAAGATGTCGAAGTCGCTCGGCAACACCGTCTCGATCCCGTCGATGCTGGAGCGCTACCGGGCGCCGGAGCTGCGCTACTACCTGGTGCAGCCGCACTACCGGTCGACGATCGAGTACTCCGACGGCGCGCTGTCCGAAGCCGCGCAGGGCTACCGGCGGATCGAGACGTTCCTGCGCCGCGCCGCGCAGTCGGGCGAGGTGACGCTGGGCACGATCCCGGCCGCGTTCGCCAACGCGCTCGACGACGACCTGGCCACCCCGCAGGCGTTCGCCGTGGTCCACACCACGGTGCGGGACGGTAACGCCGCCCTCGACGCGGGCGACACCTCCAAGGCACTCGAATTCGCCGCGGTCGTCCGCGCGATGACCGACGTGCTGGGCCTCGACCCGCTGTCCGCGCGCTGGTCGGAGGCGGGCGGTTCCGACTCGCCCACCAAGGACGCGCTGTCCCGGATCGTCGAAGGGCTGCTGGCCGAGCGCCAGCAGGCCCGCGCCGAGAAGGACTTCGCCCGCGCGGACGCCGCCCGTGACCGCCTCCAGCAGGCGGGCATCGTGGTGGAGGACACCCCCAACGGTCCTCAGTGGACAGTCAAGTCCGACTGATCCCGTTACACAGCAAGGAAACTTTCACCATGGCAGGCAACTCGCGGCGCCAGGGCGCGATCCGCAAGACGGGCACCAAGAAGGGTGCCGTCGTCGGCTCGGGCGGTCAGCGCCGCAAGGCCCTCGAAGGCAAGGGCCCGACCCCGAAGGCGGAAGACCGTCCCGGGCACAAGGCCTACCGCCAGAACAACGCCCAGGCCAAGCGCGACCAGGCGCGGCAGAAGAAGGCCGACAAGCCGGAGCTGATCGCCGGGCGCAACCCGGTGGTCGAGGCGCTGCGCGCGGGCGTCCCCGCGACCGCGCTGTACGTCGCGCTGAACATCGAGATCGACGACCGCGTGAACGACGCCGTCCGGCTGGCCGGCGACAAGGGCATCTCGATTCTGGAGATCCCGCGCGAGGAGCTGGACCGCAAGACGAACCGGGCCGTGCACCAGGGCCTGGGCCTGCAGGTTCCGCCGTTCGAGTACGCCCACCCGGACGACCTGATGGCGGCGGCCCGCAACTCGGGCGAGGTCCCGCTGTTCGTCGCGCTCGACGGCGTGACCGACCCGCGGAACCTGGGCGCGGTGATCCGCTCGGCGGCCGCGTTCGGCGCCCACGGCGTGCTGCTGCCGGAGCGGCGCAGCGCGGGCATGACGGCGGTGGCGTGGCGGACGAGCGCGGGCACGGCGGCGAAGCTGCCGATCGCGGTGGCGACCAACCTGACCCGCCAGCTCAAGTCGTGGGCGAACGAGGGCATGATGCTGGTCGGCCTGGACGCCGACGGCTCGGTGGACATCGACGAGCTCGCGCTGGCGGCGGACCCGCTGGTGATCGTGCTGGGCTCGGAGGGCCGGGGCCTGTCGCGCCTGGTGCGCGAGACGTGCGACGCGACGGTGTCGATCCCGATGGCGGCGGGCGTGGAGTCGCTCAACGCGTCGGTGGCGGCGGGCGTGCTGCTGGCCGAGGTGGCGCGGCGGCGGCGTCTCGCCGGTCGGGTCTGACACCACCCACCCAGTCGGGTTAAGGTCACCGTCGGATAACTCGAGGGGACCCGATGTCGTTCGTTTCGCCACTGTTCCTGTGGTACTTCATGCCGGCGGTGCTCATCGCCGTGCTGGTGTGCCCGCGGACGTGGCGGAACGGCATCGTCGCGGTCGCCAGCCTGCTGTTCTACACCATCGGCGCCGGCGCGTTCGTGTTCCTGCTGCTCGGCTGCATGGTCGTCAACTTCCTGGCCGGGCCGCTGCTGGCGCCGGACCCGTTCGACCTGAACGGCGGGCGCCGCCGCAAGATCCTCATCGCGGTCGTGGCGCTCGACGTCACGGTGCTGCTGATCTGGAAGTACGCCGGGTTCGCGACGCAGCAGATCGCGGCCGTCGCGCACTGGTTCGGCGGCAGTGTGCCGGTGGCGAGCCTGGTGGTGCCGATCGGCATCTCGTTCTACACGTTCCACCACATTTCGTACGTGGTCGACATCTACCGCGGCGAGCGTCAGGCGCTGCGGAACCCGGTGGCGTTCGCCGCGTACATCGCGATGTTCCCGCAGCTGGTGGCCGGCCCGATCGTCCGGTACCGCGAGATCGCCGACCAGCTGCCGCAGCTGCGTTCCCACCGCCTCGACGACCTCGCGGCGGGCTTCCCCCGGTTCGCGCTCGGGCTGTGCAAGAAGACGATCATCGCCGACTCGCTCAGCCCGCTGGTCGAGGCGTGTTTCAGGGTGCCCTCGGACCAGATGACGTTCGCGACGGCGTGGCTAGGCGCGATCGGCTACACGCTCCAGCTGTTCTTCGATTTCTCGGGCTATTCGGACATGGCGATCGGCCTGGGCCGCATGCTGGGCTTCCGCCTCCCGGAGAACTTCGCGCGCCCGTACTCATCGGTGACGATCACGGAGTTCTGGCGCCGCTGGCATATGAGCTTGAGCCGCTGGTTCCGCGACTACGTGTACATCCCCCTGGGCGGCAACCGTCACGGCGCGGCTCGCACGTACCGCAACCTCTGCATCGTGTTCGTGCTGACGGGCTTCTGGCACGGAGCCCAGTGGACGTTCCTGGTGTGGGGCTGCTACCACGGAGCGCTCCTGGTGATCGAGCGCCGCTTCGGTCTCGACCTCGACCCGGCAGTGAAGTGGAAGCGCTACCTGCGCCGGGCGTTGACAATGCTCCTGGTGGTGTTCGGCTGGGTGTTCTTCAGATCCCCGGACCTGGGCCACGCACTGTCGATGATCGGCCACATGCTGCTCCCCGACTTCGACGGCCTGGGCACGGGCGTCGAGGAGGCGTTCACGAACCAGAGGCTGGTGCTGCTACTGGCAGCCCTGGCGGTGTTCGCACTCCCGGCCCACCCGGTGACGGGCCCGCTACTGGAGTCGTCAAGAAGCAAGCCGGCAACGGCGCTACGCATCGGCGTGATGACGGCAGGACTGCTGTACGCGGCGATCTTGATCGCAACGGGAACATTCAGCCCATTCTTGTACTACCAGTTCTGATAGCCGCCCCACCGAACCGATACGCAGCGCCTTCAGCGGTCAAGCGACCAATCGCAACCAGGCTTCCGCAAGCACCCCATGCCCAGCCGAAGTCGGGTGAATTCCATCATCGGACCACCTCCCCGGATCCCGCAGCTCCGCGAACATGCTGTCCGCAGCAAGAAGCTGCGCCCCGTACTCGTCAGCCAGCTCCCGAACCACCCGGATCTTCGCATCCAGATCCGCCCGCCACCCCTCACGCACCCCCTCGTCGATCCGCACCAGACGATCCCCATCCCCCAAATGCAGCACCTTCTCGACAACTCCCTTGACCGGCAAGAGAAACGGCTCGACGAGAACAAGCTCCGTCCCCAGCGATACAAGCGGCACCAGCAACCGGTCATATCCCGCCGCGAACTCGTCGGCAGAGATCACCCGCCCGCGAGGGTCCAACGTGTGCCACCCCATGTCGTTGACCCCAACGAGGATCGACACCACGTCGGGACGGACGTCGACCACATCCGCCTGCCATCGAGCTTCGAGGTCCATCACCTTGTCACCCGCACGCCCGGTGTTCAGCCAGGTCACCGGACACTCCGGGTGCTCGAAGCACCACGAGCCGGCGACCAGCAGCGGGTAGCCGCACCGGTCCTCACCCGGGGGCCGCCAGAGGTCGGTGATCGAGTCGCCGGTGAACATCACGGTGCTTCCGGGCCGCAGTTTGATCATCATGTGCCGAGCGTCGCGCCCCCGGCTGGCAGGGAACGCACACGCCGCTGGTTCCGACCTGGCAGCATGATCGGCGACCAGTCAGAAAGGCAGCAGGGATGACCGAGCCGACCGATCTCGCCAAGGTGCCCGGCGTGATCCCCTACGTCGACCACCACACCGGCCCCCGCCGGCTGCTCTCCGTCGAGATCCCGCACCTCGGCCACACCGTCCGCGCCTACGCCCCGATCGCGAGCATCGACGGCCGCCAATACGTCGTCTCATGGGGCGCGGTGAGCTTCGAAATCCCCGCCGACCGGAACGTCCACGTGAGCGTCCACCTGCACACGAACAGCGGCCGCGAGCACACGATCACGCCGTTCGCCTCGACCGTCCTCCCACCGCACCCCGCCCCGATCCGGCTGCTCGCCCAGTTCGCGCCCGGCCAAGGCCCGCAGGGTGCCCTCGTGCCCGTCGGCTGATGCTCGCGACGCGGTACCTCTTCCTGACCCGCCACGGCGAAGCGGCACCCACCGGCGACCTCACCGACGCCGGCCGGCAGCAGGCCGTCCTGCTCGGACGGCGGCTCCGCGAGGTCCCCATCACCGCCGTTCACCACGGCCCTCTCCCGCGCACCTCGCAAACCGCCGCGCTCCTCGCCACCCAGCTCCCCGGCGTCCCCATCTACGTCGACGACGCGGCCGGCGACTTCGTCCCGTACACGCCCATGCGCGAGGAGCTCCCCGAGACCTCCGGTGACCTCCTGCACGCGTTCGCGCGGCAGCTTCCGCCCGCGGACGAAGGAAGAGCCGCCGAAGCCGAGCGGCGGTTCACCGGGCCCGTGCCTGGCACCGAGGCGCGGTTCGAAGTGCTCGTGACGCACAACTTCCTCGCCGGCTGGCTCGTGCGCGCCTCGCAGGACGCACCGCCGTGGCGGTGGCTCGCGCTCAACCACGCCAACGCCGCGCTCACCGTGATCCGCTACTCGCCCGGCCGGCCGGCCGCGCTGCTGACCTACAACGACGTCGGCCACCTGCCCGCGGAACTGCGGTGGACCGGCTTCTCACCCGATTTTTACCTTCCGTAACCAGTGAACGCGGAGCGTCGCCGACGCCGAAAATGAGTCTCGCCCGAATGGCCGAACCTGTCACGATGGCCGGATGAGTCCCGTTCCGTCGCCCACGTCCGTTCGGCTGAGCGACTACCTCGCCGCGGACACCGTCGTCGACCACGGAAACCCATCGATCCGAGCGCGCGCCGAAGCTCTGGCAGCCACGAGCGAAGATCCCGTCGAGCGCGCGAAGGCCGCGTTCCTCTTCGTCCGGGACGAGATCGACCACGTGATCGACGCGCGCGACCCGCGCGTCACCTGGCGGGCGTCGGACGTCCTGCGCGAGCGCGTCGGGATCTGCTACGCCAAAGCGCACCTGCTCGCCGCTTTGCTGCGGGCACAAGGGATTCCGGCCGGGTTCTGCTACCAGGAGCTCTCCGCGCTGCACGGGCTGAATGCCGTGTATCTGCACGGCACGTGGTCCCGCCTCGACGCCCGCGGCAACCGCACGGGTGCCGGCGGCGAGTTTTCGCTCGGCGAGGAGAAACTGGCCTGGCCGGTGGACTTCGCGCGCGGCGAACGTGATCACCCGGAGATCCACCCGGCGCCCGCACCGGTCGTCGTGGATTTCCTGATGACGGCCGAACCCGGTCCGGGCTGGTACGAAAGGGTCTCCCGGCCACGCTTTGAGCCGGGAATTTCGTGGTTTTCGGAAAACTCGCGGACCTGGTGAATTATTGCCGAGAGTGACGTCCGTCCGTCAGTCCCGTCCCCCGAACTTCTTATTTCGCGCGTCCCGTCAGGCGCGTAAAGTGACTCCCCGCACTCGAACAGACACCGTAAGCATACGTCCGTTCGGGTGGTTCGAGGGAGGTGAAGCAAGTGGCTGCGGATGGCGGATCCCGCCGCCGTACCCCACTGCAGGAGATCTTCTGGACCAGGACGAGCTTGCTCCTCACGGTGCTCGTCGTCGTCGCCGGCCTCAGCCTGTGGCTCGCCGGCCTGATGGACCCCGGCACCGGGAAGAACCTGGTGACGTCGCTGGGCACCGGCACCCTGATCTCCGCGATCGTGGGGTTCGGCACCACGCTGATCACCGCCAGCGCTTCACAGAAGGCGCTGGTGACCCCGGTGATCGAGGAAAGCCGGCGCGCGCTGGAAGACCTGAGCTCCGAATACCGCGCGCTGAACAAGGAGTTCTTCCCCACCGACGTGTTCGAGGCGACCACCGACCCCGACCCCGCGTTCAACCGGGCGCTGATGGCCGACCTCGACGCGACCCGGCAGTACTTCTTCCGCGGCTTCTCCGGCCGGCACGCGGCCGCCCGCCTGCTGCTGTCCCGCACGGAACGCGAGCTCCGGGCCGTCATCGCCGATCCGCGTGACGCCGGCGCAATCAGCGGGCGCGCCCGCTACCTGCTGCGCCGCGAAGCAGGCGACGTCGACTCCGACCAGATCCAGACCCGGCTCGACGAAGAGATCCGGATCGGCCTCGTCGGCCTCTTCCTGGCGCGCAGCCGCTGCGCGCAGGTCGACATCACCGTGGTCGCCGACCCGCCGCTGGACCGGCTGGAAATGTTCGACGACAGCGTGTGGGTGTCGCTCTACAGCGACGTCCGCGGCGCCACGAAGCTGTACCCGCGGACCCTGCGGTTCACCGAAGGTTCCTTCCTCTACAACATGGAACGCGCCGAGTTCGTGCGCGTCTCGCAGTCCCGGACCGGCCGCCACTTCCGCATCACGTCCGCGACGACGCGGACGGATTTCCTGGCGCTGTTCGAAAAGATCACCGGATCCCCCTTGTCCGAGGAGCAGTTCCGTGAGCTGGAAAGCAAGTTCCACGCCTTCCGCACGGAGTTCTCCGAAGTCGCCGAGCTAGGGAGCTGACCTTGCTCACCCGCCTGTCCCCCCTGTCCGAACTGGCCATGCGCCTGCGCACGGCCCGGCACCCGCTCGCCGCGGACTGGCGCGCGGTCGACGAGTGGTTCCGCCCGTGGGCCGCCCAGTCCGGCCTGCGCGCGGAGCTGCGCTCGCAGCTTCGCACGCTCTCCACCGCGGAATCCGCGAAAGTCCTGCGCTCGTCCCGGGAGACCACGACGCACTTCGCCTGGTGCCTGCTCGATTCGCCGTCCGACTCGTTTTCCTTCTGGCTGCACGAATACAAGGCGCAGGAGGACTGGCGGGAAGGGTACGCGGATTCCGTGCACAACCACAGGTACCACTTCTGCACCACCATTCTCCGCGGTGACTACCGCCACGAGAAGTACGAGACGACGATCGACGCCGGCACCGGCTTGATCAGTTCCGCGAGACGGCGGCGCAGCACCGTGTGCCGCGCCGGGACCAGCATCACCATGCTGGCCGACGAATTCCACCGCATCCCCGAAGCGGCCGACGGCACGATGACGTTCCTCGTGAAATCACGCCCGGTGAGCAGTTTCAGCCTTTCTTTCGATCCCGCCACGGGAATCGGCCATCGTCACGTTCCGGTAGAGGTCCGATTGGGGGAATTGGCCGACCGCATCTAGCTACACACCGGCGTCAGCGGCGCTTACCATTACTCCACCCGTCTGAACACCACGGCCGGGATGGGAGAGGTGTATGCGCACGCAGGAAAGCACGATCGACCATGCCATCGTCGACGCCGTCGAAGACCGGGTTCACCGGTTGTGCCGCCGCTATGCGGAACGGCTGCCGTTCCACGGCTGGCACCACGTGAGCTTCGTCCGCGCGAAGGCGGCCGGTTTCGCCGAGCACAACGGCGCCGACCGCGCCGTCGTCGAGGTCGCGGCGCTGGTGCACGACGTCAACTACCTCGTGCTCCGCAACTCGCCCGCGGCGGCGGGCCGGAGCCTGCGGCTGGAGCTCCTCACGGAGTGCGGCGTCCCCGGCGACGTGGCGCGCTGGATCGACGACATCATCGACGAGGCCGAAATGGCCACGCGCGGCCGCGACATTTCGCTGGAGGCGCAGGCGCTGAGCGACGCGGACACGCTGTTCAAGGCACTGCCGGTGACGCCGGTGGTGCTCGCGCACCGGTACCTGCGCGAGAACGGGCTGAGCCTGCGCGAGCTGGCGCACAAGATCGTCGGCGAGCAGTGCGACGTCCACGACGAGGGGTACTACTTCTACAACCCCGACGCGGCGGCGACGTATTCGCGCTGGGCGACGGCGAACCTCCAGCTGTGGCAGTGCATCAAGGAGGCGGTCGACGACCCGACGGTGGCGGAGCTGCTGGACGCGGTCCACGCCGTCGACGCGCTGGCGTCCTAGGCCGGGCCGTACTGGTCCTGGCCGTAGCCGCGCAGCCGGTCGACCACGTTGGCCACTTCGGGCGGCGGCAGCAGGCTGGGCCGGCCGGCGCTCTGCGCGAGCAGCCACACCCGGCAGGCCCACTCGAGCTGCTGGGCGCGGTGGTAGGCGGCCTCGAGGCCGTCGCCGTAGGTGAGGGTGCCGTGGTTGGCCATCAGGCAGCCGCGGCGCCCCTCCAGGGCCTCGAGGACGGCCGCCGCGAGCTCAGGGGTCCCGTAGGTGGCGTAGCGCGCTACGCGCACCGAGGGGCCGATCGTGGCGACGATGTAGTGGATCGGCGGCACCTCGCGCACGAGGGTCGACACGGCGGTGGCGTGCGGCGAATGCGTGTGGACGACGGCGGTGACGGGCTCGCGGTCGGGATCGCGCACGTCCCAGTACACGGACAGGTGCATCGGCAGCTCGCTGGTCGGCTTGAGCGAGCCGTCGACGACCTGGCCGCCGAGGTCGACGACGGTCACGTCGGCCGGGGTCATGCTCGAGTAGGGGACGCCGGTCGGGGTGACCGCGACGAGGTCACCGGCGCGCACGGAGACGTTCCCGGAGGTCCCGACGACCAGGCCGTCCCCGACCATCCGGCGCGCGTAGGCGCAGACGGCGGCCCGCTCGGTCTCGAGGATCATGTGCGGGTCCCGTCGTCTCGTGGTGATCGGCAGCTGAGCTGAACACTGCCAGCCACCCACGAGCTTCGGCCACCTCCCCGCCCGGGGGATTTGTGCGGTTCACCACCCGCCGGCCCTGCGCCGGGCACCGCTTCCGCGGAAATGGCCCGGCGCCCCTCGAAGATCCGAGGGGCGCCGGCGTCCGGGGAAAGGTCAGGCCTTGGCCGGGGTAGCCGGGGCCTTCGCGGGAGCGGGAGCGGCGGGCGCCTTCGCGGCCGGAGCAGGGGCCGGCTTCCGGTCGCCGTTGCCGGCGGCGGGAGCTTCCTCGACCGGGGCCAGCAACCGCATGGCCTCCTGCACCGCCACGTCCGTCGCCGCGATCCGCTCGGCGACCTTCGACCGCAGGTCCAGAGCCAGCTTCCGGTTCTGGTCGGCGGTGGCCTGCTGGGACTTCGCCGACGCCAGCGCCGCCTCGGTCTCCTGCTTCTTCCGCGCGATCTCCTCGTCGAACGCCTTCTTGCGCGCCGCGAGCTCCTCCGCGGCCTTCCGGTCCGCCTCGGCCCGCGCCTCGGCCGCCGCCGCCTCGGCCTTCGCGTCCGCTTCCTTGCGGGCCCGCTCGGCCGCCGCGGCCAGCTCGACGCGCTTCGCGCCCGCTGCGGCGTTCAGCTTCTCGATCTCGCCCTTCGCCTCGGACAGCAGGCGGGCGCGCTCCTCTTCCGCGTCCTTCGCCAGCTTGTCGGCCGTGCGGCGCGTCTCGTGCGCGTACTTGTCGGCCTGCTCGCGAGTCGACGCAGCATCCGCTTCGGCCGCCGAACGCAGGTCGGCGATCTCCTCCTCGGCGAGCTGCATCATCATCCGGACGCGCTCGGCCATGGCGCCCGCGCCGGACGGGCTCGAGCTCATCCTGGCCAGCGCGGCCTTCGTCTCGGCGAGCTCCTTCTGCGCGTACGCGAGGGCCTTGGAAAGGTCCGACGACGTCGCGACGGCTTCGTCGCGGCTGCGGGACGTCTCGCGGAACTCCTTGGTCAGCTCGGCGAGGCGTTCGTCGACCTGGCGCTGGTTGTAGCCGCGGACACCCACGGCGAACTGAGCGGTCTTCGGGGCGGAGTGGGGCTTCTCGGGCGCGACCATCGGGCCACCTTAATGAGCAAGGGACCTCAAGGACGTACCGCCAAACGGATGCATCACGAATTCGGGAACCCCCGGTCACACTTGGCATTCCGACCTCGGTTGACCAGCGGTTGCCGCGAGGAGGCCACAGTGGACGTCCCGGAGGGTGAACTCCCGGTGCTGCCCCTGCCGCCCCGATCGAGGGCCGATAGCGTGCGCGGGTGGACTTCGGCACGCACTGGCAGGTGTACGTCACCATGCCGTTCATCGCGGCGCTGATCGGCTACGTCACCAAGCGCGTCGCCATCGAGATGATGTTCCGGCCGCTCGAGTTCACCGGGATCAAGCCGTTCCTCGGCTGGCAGGGCGTGCTGCCGGCCAACGCCGAGCGCATGGCGGCGACGGCCACCGAGATGCTGACGACGAACCTCGTCGACCCGAAGGAGATCTTCGCCCGGCTCGACCCGGCGCAGGTCGCGAAGGAGATCGAGCAGCCGCTGCTGCGGGTCGTCGAGGACGTCACCCGCGAGGTGATGGAGACCTACCAGCCGCGGCTGTGGGAGGTGCTGCCGAACGGCGCGCAGCAGCTGCTGCTCAAGCGCGTCCAGGCCGAGGCGCCGAAAGCGATCACCAAGATCATGCGGGAGATCGCCGGCAACATCGAGGACGTCCTCGACCTGCAGCACATGGTCGTGACGAACCTCGTCCGCGACAAGGCGCTGCTGAACCGGCTGATCCGCGACATCTCCCGCCCCGAAATGCGGTTCATCGCGCGCTCCGGCATCTGGTTCGGGTTCGTCCTCGGTTGCGTCCAGCTGGTCGTCTGGGCCCTGACGAGGTCGCCGATCGTGCTGCCGCTGTTCGGCATCGGCATCGGCTGGCTCACCGACTGGCTGGCATTGAAGATGATCTTCCTGCCGCGCGAGCCTCGCCGGTTCTTCGGCGTCTACACCTGGCAGGGCGTCTTCCAGAAGCGCCGCGACCAGGTCGCCGCCGACTACGGCGACATGATCGCCCGCGAGATCATCACCATCCCGAACCTCCTGGAAGCGGTGCTGCGCGGGCCGAAGTCCGACCGGCTCTTCGCGATGATCACCCGCGAGGTGCAGAAGACGATCGACGCGCAGGCGAGCGTCGTCAAGCCGTTCGTCGCCATCGCCGTCGGCACGAGGAAGTTCCAGGAGATGAAGCAGACGGCGGCGGCGAAGGCCGCGGAGCGCATCCCGGACACGATCCGGTACGCCGAGAACTACGCGATCAACGCGCTCGACGTCCGGAACACGATCGTCGACCGGATGAAGAAGCTGAGCGCGCTGGAGTTCGAGCAGCTGCTGCGGCCGGCGTTCCGGCAGGACGAGTGGAAGCTCATCGCGGTCGGCGCGGTGATCGGCGGGCTCGTCGGAGAACTGCAGGTGCTCGCCCTGCTCGGGTAGCCGGTACGGTTTCGCTCTCGGGTGAGCGAGGGAGGTCGGGGTGGACGCTGTCCTGCACGACCTCGCCCTGAACTGGCCCCTGTACGCGGCGATGCCGTTCGTCGCGGCGCTGATCGGGTACGTCACCAAGCGCGTCGCGATCGAGATGATGTTCCGGCCGCTCGACTTCATCGGGATCCCGCCGCTGCTGGGCTGGCAGGGCGTCGTCCCGAAGCACGGCGGGCGGATGGCGGCGGTGGCGACCGAGCTGCTGACCGCGAACCTGCTCGACCTCCGTGAGGTGTTCGGCCGGATCGACCCGGTGATCATCACGAGCGAGCTGGAGCAGCCGCTGCTGCGCGCGGTCGACCACATCGCGCGCGAAGTGCTCGCCGAGCACCACCCGCGGCTGTGGGAGGTCCTGCCGACGCTGGCCCAGGAGATGCTGATCAAGCAGGTCCAGGCGTCGGCACCGCGGCTGGTGCGGGAGTTCCTCGACGACGTCCGCGAGAACCTCGACGAGGTCCTCGACGTCCAGCACATGACGGTCCAGCGCCTGACGCGGGACAAGGCGCTGCTGGTGCGGCTGATCCGCGAGACGTCCCGGCCGGAGATGGCGTTCATCGCGCGGATGGGCATCTACTTCGGCTTCGGGCTGGGCCTGGTGCAGACGATCGTGTGGGCGTTCACGCACGAGCCGTGGGTGCTCCCGGCGTTCGGCGGCGTGATCGGGCTGTGCACTGACTGGCTGGCGATCAAGCTGATCTTCGTCCCGCGCGAGCCGGTCCGCGTCGGGCGGGTGATCCTCCAGGGCAAGTTCCAGCGCCGGCGTGCGGAGGTGGCCCGGCAGTACGGCGAGCTGATCGCGAACGAGGTCCTGACGGTCCAGAACCTGCTGGACGCGGTGTTGCGCGGGCCCCGGGCGGACCGGCTGGCGGCGCTGGTGGAGAACCTCGTCTCGGAAGCGGTCGACGCGCAGCTGCCGTTGTCTTTCGCGGTGGGTGGCACGCGCCTTCAGTCGATGAAGCACGCGGCGGCGGTGAAAGCCCTCGAGCGGCTACCCGACACGGCCCGGTACGCCGAGGGCTACCTGACCGAGGCGATGGACGTCGCGAAGATGATCGAGCAGCGCATGCTGGCGCTGACGCCGTTGGAGTTCGAGGGGCTGCTGCGCCCGGCGTTCCGGCAGGACGAGTGGAAGCTGATCGCGGTGGGCGGGGTGATCGGGTTCGTGGTGGGTGAGCTCCAGGTCTTGCTGATGCTTGGTTAACAGCGCCCCAATGTGGCGTTGGTTGCGTCCAACGCACCGAACGCCACATTGGGGCGCTTGGGTCAGGCCGCCAGGACACCGCCAAAGCATCACTTTCCCTGGGAAAGATGCGTCTGGAGGACCCCTGGACGCATCTTTCCTAGGGAAAGTGACGTCCTTAGGCCGCCGCGACGAGGTCTGGGGCCGGGTCGACTGCGCGGACGCGCGTGCGGCGGTCGCGCTGCCAGGCGATCACCCGGCAGACCACGTAGATCAAGAACGAAATCGCCGTCACGAACGCGCTCACCGGCAGCCCCGGCGCCAGCGACAGCACGATCCCGCCGATCGCCGCCACCTCGGCGAAGACCACCGACAGCACCGTCGCCTTCCAAGGCGACGCCGTCACCCGAGCAGCCGCCGCGGCGGGCGTCACCATCAGCGCCACCACCAGCAGCGAGCCGACCACCTTCACGCTCAACGCGGTCGAAACGCCCACCAGCAGCGCGAACACCACGGTCAGCGTCTTCACGGGCACGCCGCGCGCCACGGCCACGTTCCGGTCCACCGAAGCGAACAGCAACGGCCGGTAGACCAGCGCCAGCACCGCCAGCACCACCACCGACGACACCACGAACAACGTCAGGTTCGTCGAATCGATCGTGATGATCTGGCCCGTCAGGATCCCGAACTTGTTCCCGGACCGTCCTTTGTAGAACGACAGGAACAGCACGCCCATCCCGAGCCCGAACGACAGGATCACGCCGATCACCGAGTCGCGGTCCGCGTCACGCGCGCCGAGGATGCCCAGCAGCAGCGCCGCCACCACCGCGCCGATCAACGCCCCGTACTCCACGCCGATGCCGAGCAGCAACGCCGCCGCGCCGCCGGTGAACGCCAGCTCGGACGTCCCGTGCACCGCGAACGACATCCGCCGCATCACGATCAGCGGGCCCAGCACGCCCGCCACCAGGCCGAGAATGAGAGCCGCCAGCAAAGCGGTCTGGACGCCGGGCAGCTCGGTGATCAGCTCCCACGTCTTGCCGAAGTCGAACAGATCCAAGACTCAGCCCACTTGCTCTTCGACGTCGTGTTCGTGGTGGTGCGGCTCTTCCTCGCACAACGCGCTCTGCGCGCCCGCGATGTGGATCTGGCCGCCGACCTTCAGCACCTCGACGCGGGTGCCGTACAGCTCCGACAGCGTCTCGGTGGTCATGACCTCGTCCGGCTTGCCGATCCGGAAGGACCCGTTGACCAGGTAGAGCACCCGGTCGACGAACGGCAGCACCGGGTTGATCTCGTGCGTCACGAACAGCACCGCGGTGCCGGCCGTGCGCCGCCGGGAGTCGATCAGCTCGCTGATCGCGCGCTGGTGCGCGAGGTCCAGGGAGAGCAGCGGCTCGTCGCAGAGCAGCACCTCGGGGTCGCCGACCAGGGCCTGCGCCACCCGCAGCCGCTGCTGCTCGCCGCCGGACAGGCGCCCGACCGGCTGCTTCGCGTACCGGGTCGCCCCCACCGCTTCGATGGCTTCGGAGACCCGGCGGCGGCGTGCTGCCATGCCGAACAGGCCCGGCCCCCAGCGGTGGCCGTCGAGCCCCAGCCCGACCAGGTCGACGCCGCGCAGCGTCAGCGACTCGTCGATCGCGCGCTGCTGCGGGATGTAGCCGACCTTGCGGTTCGCGCCACCCGGCCGGCCGCCGGCGATCTCGACCGCGCCCGCCGACAGGCCCTGCATGCCGAGCAGCGCCTTGAGGAGGCTGCTCTTGCCGGAGCCGTTCGGGCCGAGCACGGCGAGGAACTCGCCCGGCTCGACGACGAGGTCCAGCCCCGACCAGAGAGTCCGGGGACCGAACGCGAGCCCCGCCCCGCGGACCCGGACCGCGGGGCGCACGTCGTCGGAGACGGAGACAGGAGGCATGGCTACTTCAACGCTCCTGCCAGCGCTTCGACTTCCCCGGTCATCCAGCCAATGTAGTCCGTCACACCCTGCGGCAGCGTCTCGGTCACGTCGACGACACCGATCCCGGCGGTCTTCGCCTGCGCCACGACGTCCTGGGTGAGCGGCGTGACGGTCTGGGCGTTGTTGATCAGCGCCTTGACCTGCTTGGTGGCGATGAGCTGCTTGTACTCGTTCACCGCGCCGGCCGGGACGTCCGTGTCGTTCTCCACGGCGTCCGAGAAGGCCTTCGGCGTCGCGTCCGTCAGCTTCGCGCTCTCGAGCAGGTAGTGCGCCACCGGCTCGGTGACGACGACCTTGGTGCCCGGGTGCGAAGCGCCCAGCTCGCCGAGCCGCTTCTCCAGCGCGTCGACCTTCGCCTTGAAGGCCGTCGCGTTGTCCGTGAACACCTGCTTCGACGCGGGCTGGAGCTCCCCGAGCTGCGCCGCGAGCTGGTCGGCGACCTTGTCGACACCCGGCAGGTCGTACCAGACGTGCTCGTTCTCGTCGCCGGTCGCGGCGATGTCGTAGGCGACGAGCTTCTTCGCGTCACCGGCCTGCGCGGTGAGCTTGTCGAAGAACTCGTCGTAGCCGCCGCCGTTGGACAGCAGCAGCTTCGCGTCCTTCGCCGCCAGCGCGTCGTCAGCCGTCGTCTCGTAGGAGTGCGGGTCGGCCGACGGGTCGTGGATGATCGACTTGACCTCGACCTTGTCGCCGCCGACGGCGCTCACGACGCTGCCCCAGACGTCCGTCGAGGCGACGACCTTGACCTTGTCCGACCCGCCGGACTGCCCGCCGCCGTCGGAGCCGGAGGTTCCGCCCGAGCACGCGGCCAGGGCGAGCACGGACAGGGCCGAAGCGGCGGCGAGCGCGCTCCTGGTGCGACGGGAACTCATCGAAGACTCTCCTGGATCGAGACCGTAACGCTAATGGAAACCGTTGTCAGATTCACCTTACCCCATCCGGATGACATCCTGGCCATCCGTTCGTGTTTTGGTGTATGCGTCTTCGCGCATGCGGATCGAGACATCGACCACCCGGGGTGTCTCTTCATGAATTCGATCTGAACCGTTACGGTTTGCTGATGGGACGTCCTATTCGCACCCGGAGGCAGGCGACGCTGGCGTCGCTCGCGGCGGAGCTCGGTGTGTCCAGGACCACGGTGTCCAACGCCTACAACCGGCCGGACCAGCTGTCCCCCGAACTGCGCCGCCGCGTCCTCGAGACCGCGCGCCGCCTCGGCTACCCCGGTCCCGACCCGGTCGCCCGCTCCCTGCGCACCCGCCGGGCGGGCGCGGTCGGGCTGCTGCTCACCGAGAACCTCTCCTACGCCTTCCGCGACCCCGCCGCCGTCGGCGTGCTCGAAGGACTGGCCCTGGCCTGCGAAGACGCCGGTGTCGGCCTCCACCTGGTGCCGGCGAGCCCGGGCCGTGAGGACGTCGCCGCGGTGCACCGCGCGGGCGTCGACGGCTTCGTCGTCTACTCCGTGCCCGACGACGACCCGAGCCTGGCCGCCGTGCTGGAACGTCCGGTGCCGACGGTGATCATCGACCAGCCGAGCATCGAGGGCATCGACCGCGTCGGCCCGGACGACGCGGCGGCGGTCGGCAAGATCGCCGAGCACCTGGTCGGCCTCGGCCACCGGCAGGTCGGCGTCATCTGCATGCGGCTCGCCCGCGAGCGCAACGACGACTTCGTCTCCCCGGCACGCCAGAGCGGCGCGCACTTCCACGTCCAGCGCACCCGGCTCGAAGCGCTCGCCGTGGCGTTCTCCGCGGCCGGCGTCGACTGGGCGGGCGTCCCCGTGATCGAGCGCTTCGACCACACGGTGGACGACGGCGCGTCCGCCGCGAGCCAGCTACTGGACGCGTACCCGCAGATCACGGCCGTGATCTGCACCTCGGACATCCTCGCGCTCGGCGCCATGGCCGAGGCCGAGCGGCGAGGGCTGCGAGTACCGCAGGACCTGACCGTCACCGGTTTCGACGGCATCGCCGAGGCCGAGCGGATCGGCCTCACCACGGTGCACCAGCCGGTGCTCGAGAAGGGCAAGGTGGCCGGCCGGCTGCTGCTCGGTTCGGCCGAGCGGAGCGCGCCGAAGGTGATCACGCTGCCGACCGAGCTGCGCGTCGGGCGGACGTCGGGACCCCCTAGAACGGTGGAGGAGCCCTGGTTCGGGGGCTGACCCGTGACATAGCTCGTAGTGCATTGCCCATCGGGGTACTCACCAGGTGAAATGGAGTGGCACGCCCGCGCCGCGGGGCCACTGGCCGGAAGGTGACCGATGACCTCGATCGACGTTCTGCTCAAGCGCAACCAGGAACTCGGCGAGGTGACGCCGGGCGACCGGTCCTCGCCCAAGCCGTCACTGCAGGTGGCCATCCTGACCTGCATGGACGCCCGGATCCGGGTGTTCGAGCTGTTCGGCCTGCTGCAGGGTGAGTCGCACGTCCTGCGCAACGCGGGCGGCGTGGTGACCGACGACATGATCCGCTCGCTGGCCCTTTCGCAGCGCAAGCTGGGCACGCGCGAGGTGCTGATCGTCCAGCACACCGAGTGCGGCCTGTCGATGGTCACCGAGGACGACTTCAAGGACGAGCTGGAGAGCGACACCGGCCTGCGCCCGACCTGGTCGGTGGAGGCGTTCCGCAACGTCGAGAACAGCGTCCGGACGTCGGTGGAGCGGGTGCGGCGCAGCGCGTACCTGCCGCACACGGAGAACGTCCGCGGCTTCGTCTACGACGTCAAGACCGGGAAGCTCACCGAGGTCGAGTAGCCTTCCGTTCAGATGTCGTCACCATCTGAACGGGGATCTCGTGCGCGTCCTCTTCGCCGGGCTCGCGTCGGCCGGTCACACCTACCCGATGGTCCCGCTCGCGGTCGCGGCGCGGGACATCGGGCACGAGGTGCACTTCGCCGCCGGTGAGCACGTCCACTCGCCGTTGCGCCGGCTCGGGCTGAACCCGTTCCGGCCCGCGGACTCGTTCTACGAGATCTACGCCGAGGACATCGAGCCGGAGCTGAAGCGGCTCCGGCCCGATCTCGTCGTGCACGGGTGGGGCGTCCCGGAGGTGGGCGTCGCCGCGCGGCGCGCCGGGATTGCCGCGCTCTGGCACGGTTTCGGGCGGATGTTCCCCGACGGGATCGGGCTCGAGCGCCCGGACGGCGGGACGCACCTGGACATCTGCCCGCCGTCCCTGCAGGACGCGGGTTTCCTCGCGACCGCCGAGCGGATCGCGCTGCGCCCAGTGCCCTTCGCCGAGCCAGGCGACTTCCGGGGGCCGCTGATCTACCTGACGCTCGGCACCGCGTTCGGCACCCCGGAGGTCCTCACGACGGCGATCGAGGGGCTGGCCGCGCTCGGCACGCACGTCGTGGTGGCCACCGGCGGGGTGGCCCTCGGGCCGCAGCCGGCCCACGTGACGGCCCGGGCCTGGGTACCGCAGGCGGCAGCCATCGCGCAGGCGGACCTGGTCGTGCACCACGGCGGCAGCGGCACCACCCTCGGCGCGCTCGCCGCCGGCGTCCCGCAGCTGGTCCTGCCCCAGGGCGCCGACCAGTTCGCCAACGCCGAAGCGCTCTGCTCCGCCGGTGCCGCACTGCGGCTCCTACCCGGCGAACTGACCGCGGATGCCGTCACCGAGCAGGCCCGCAAGGCGTCCTCCTGCCGAGACGCGGCCCGCGCGATCGCCGAGGAGATCGCCGCGATGCCGTCGCCGGACGAGGTCGCCCGCGAGCTGCCGAAGTACGCGAAGTAGCCTGCCCGGCGTGGCTGTGGACGCTGACGTACTGCTCGACTGGTTCTCCGCGCACGGCCGGGACCTGCCCTGGCGCGAGCCGGACTGCTCGGCGTGGGGCGTGCTGGTCAGCGAGATCATGCTGCAGCAGACGCCGGTCGCCCGCGTGCAGCCGATCTGGCACGAATGGATGGCCCGCTGGCCGGTGCCGTCCGCGCTCGCCGCGTCGTCGCAGGGCGAGGTCGTGCGGGCCTGGGGCAAGCTCGGCTACCCGCGGCGCGCGCTGCGGCTCCACGAGGCCGCCGGGGTGATCGCACGGGACCACGGCGACGTCGTTCCGTCCGATGTGGACACCCTGCTCGCGCTGCCCGGGATCGGCGCCTACACCGCGCGCGCCGTCGCCGCGTTCGCCTACGGGCGGCGGGCGCCGGTCGTCGACACGAACGTGCGGCGCGTCGTCGCGCGGGCCGTGCACGGGGCCGGGGACGCCGGGCCCGCGTCGAACACCCGTGACATGAACGACGTCGAGGCCCTGCTCCCGGCCGAAGACGAGCCGGCCGCCCGGTTTTCCGCGGCGATCATGGAGCTCGGGGCACTGATCTGCACGGCCCGGAGCCCGCGCTGCGCGGACTGCCCGGTCTACGACGAGTGCGCGTGGCAGCTCGCCGGCCGCCCGGAGTACGCCGGCCCGGCCAAGCCGGTGCAGAAGTTCGCCGGCACCGACCGGCAGGTCCGCGGCCTGCTGCTGGACGTCCTGCGCGGCTCGGAAGGCCCGGTGGAGAAGGCCCGCCTCGACCTGGTGTGGCACGACGGCGGGCAGCGCGACCGCTGCCTGGCTTCCCTGCTCGCCGACGGCCTGCTCGAACAGACCAGCGGCGGGCTCTTCGCACTGCCGGGCGAACACTAACGCGCTACGACCAAAGTTGGTCAATAGTTGTCATCGACGCGATGCGGGGTTACCTTTCCCGCATGGTCACTGTTGACCGCCGGACCCTGTTCAAAGCGGGGATGACCGCGAGCGCGGCCGGCGCACTGGGGATGACGACCACGGGGACGGCCTCGGCGGCCGTGCCGACACCGACGATCCACTCCACCTCCGAGTGGGGCGCGCGGGCCGCCACCGGCCCGATCGTCGTCGAAAACCACAAACCGACCTACATCGTCGTGCACCACGCGGTCGACCCGCCGATGAACAACGACTTCTCGCTGGCGCGCGCGTTCTACGTCTCGCGGTTCATCCAGAACCTGCACATGGACAAGAACGGCTGGATCGACAGCGGCCAGCAGTTCACGAACAGCCGCGGCGGGTTCGTCACCGAAGGCAGGCACCGCAGCCTGGAGATCCTGCGCGGCGGCACGCAGCACGTGCAGGGCGCGAACGTCGGGAACCACAACAGCGAGGTCATCGGCATCGAGAACGAGGGCCTGTACAGCACGGTGGACGTGCCGCAGGCGCTGTGGAACTCGCTGGTCTCGCTCGTCGCCTACATCGCGCACCAGTACGGCATCGCGCCCGAGTTCATCAAGGGCCACCGCGACTTCAACACGACCGAATGCCCCGGCCAGGTGCTCTACAACCGGTTGCCGGAGCTGCGGACGGCGGTGGGCCGCGTCCTCGGCGTCCAGGTGGCGCGGTCGGAGGCCGAGTGGCCGCTGCTGAAGCCGGGGGACACGGGCCGTCGGGTCCAGCTCGCGCAGCAGTTCCTGCGCGCGTCCGGCTTCGGCGTGCCGACCGACGGGGTGTTCGGAAAGTCCACAAAGGACGCGGTGGCCGCTTTGTCCGTTCAGGCCGGGCTGCCACGCCACACGTGCACCGCTGCGAAGGCGTCCGACGAGACCGGCTTCCTCGGCGCCGACGTCTGGCCCCTGATCGTCCCCGCCGGCCGCTCCACCGCAGCCTGGCGATCCGACCTTTCCCAAATCTAGCGCCCCCATGTGGGTGCCAAAACCGCCACTTTCCCCGAGAAAGATGCGGCTTCAGCGCAGGAAGACGTCGGACAGGAAGGCTTCGACGGCGCCTCGGTAGGTCTCCGGGGCCTCGTCGTGGGGCAGGTGCGCCGAGCCCGGCACCACCAGGTGCTTCGCGCCGGCGACCCGGGACGCGACGAGCGCCTGCTGGCCGGGCGGCATCGCCGTGTGCTCGCCCTCGATCAGCAGCAACGGACAACGGATCTTGTCGACCGTGGGCCAGTAGTCGACGCGGCCCCATTCCGCGGCGATCACGTACAGGTCCTCGAGGTCGGCGACCAGGTGGAACCCGTCGGAACGCTCCTCGACGCAGTCGGCGAAGTACTCGCCCGCGTCGCCGAAGAACTCCCGGACGTGCTCCAAGGACTTGAACGGCACCGGCCAGCTCTCGAAGTACCCGCGCCACGTCTCGACGGTCCGGCCGCGCTGGTCGGGGGCGAAGTCCTCGGAGACGACCGCGCGCACCAGCTCCGGGTACTTCGCGGCGGTCGTCCACGCGTGGAGGCCGCCCATCGAATGCCCGATGAGCACGGCCGGGCCGGCATCCAGGGTCCGCAGCGCGGCGGCGACGTCGTCGGTGAACCGCTCGGTCGTCCAGGGTCCGACACGCGGGGCGCTGCCGTGGCCGCGCGCGTCGAGGCCGTACACCGCGCCGTAGGGCCGGAGCCACTCCGCGACACGCCGCCACGTCCGCGCGCGGCCCATCAGACCGTGGAGCAGAACGATCGGCACGCCGGTGCCGCCGAAACAGAGCACGCGGTCACCTAACCACAAAACCGCTGGTGCGGAACGTGACCGAACGATCGCGGAGCATGACCTAGGCTGGGCCGTATGCGCCGCCGACTCGCCGCCCTCGCCTTCTGCGCCGCGGTGATCGTCGCCGCGGCCTGCGGCGGTGACGCCGTCACGGCGCCCCTCCCGCTGAAACAACCGGCACCCGACATGCATCCGGCGCCGGGCGCGGCCGGCGCCGGTGATCCGTATTACCCGGACGACGGCAACGGCGGCTACGACGCCCTGAACTACCACGTCGACGCGACCTACGACCCGCCGAGCGGCCACCTCGACGGCGACACGACGGTCACCGCGAAGGCCACCCAGGACCTGAGCCGGTTCGACCTCGACCTGCGCGGGCTCGACGTCCACAGCGTCGAGGTCGACGGGCAGCCGGCGCACTTCGCCCGCGAGAAGGCGTTCGAGCTGGTCGTCACGCCGGCGGCACCGATCCGCGCCGGGACGACGTTCCGCACCCGCGTCCGCTACGGCGGCGACCCGGCGAAGACACCCCACGACGGCGGCAGCGAGAACGGCTGGCAGCACTCGGCCGACGGCGGCGCGTACATGGTCGGCGAGCCGCACTCGGCGGCGTTCTGGTACCCCGTGAACGAGACCCCGCGCGACAAGGCGTCCTTCACGCTCACCGCGCACGTCCCGGCCGGCTGGACGGTGGTCTCGAACGGCCGGGAGGGCCCGCCGGGGACGTGGACGGAGCCCAACCCGGTGGCGAGCTACCTGACGACGATCGCGATCGGCAAGTTCGCTGTCGACAGGTCGACGTTGCCGGACGGCACCCCGGTCGTCACCGCGTACGCGCCCGGCACCGAGGACCGCCGCGCGATCGGCGGCCGCCTGCCCGAGGTGCTCGGCTTCCTGAGCGGCAAGTTCGGGCCGTACCCGCAGTCGGCGGCGGGCGGGATCTTCCTGGACGAGGACGTCCGCTTCTCGCTGGAGACGCAGACGCGGCCGACGTACGCGAAGTGGGCCGACCTGCCGACGCTGGTGCACGAGAACGCCCACGAGTGGTTCGGCGACTCGGTGTCGCTGCGGAACTGGTCGGACATCTGCCTGAACGAGTGTTTCGCGTCGTATTCGCAGTGGCTGTGGGCCGAGCGCGAGGGCCAGAGCCTCGACGACCGCTACCGCGCGGCGATCGAGATCACCCGCGGCAGCACGGACTTCTGGGCGCAGAAGCTGGTCGGCATGGGCCAGGGCCACGAGTTCGAGGGCGTGTACAACAAGGGCATCCTGGCGCTGCACGCGTTGCGCCGCCGCCTCGGCGACCCGGCGTTCAACCGCCTCCTGCACGACTGGCCATCCCGCTACCGCCACGGCAACGCGTCGTGGTCCGACTTCGAGACGATGGCGACGCAGGTGAGCGGCCAGAACCTGCGGTCGTTCTTCGACGAGTGGTTCCGCGGCACGAAGCTCCCGGCGGACGCGGACCTCTTCCCGGGCTCACTGCGCAGCTGAACGGGCCTTCTCCCGCCGTCGCGAAGTCGCCATGATGGACCGATGGCCGACGACGAGCTGGTGTGCCCGCACTGCGACTCCATCGGGGAACCGGACGCCGTGCGCTGTCCCCGGTGCGGCGTCACGATCTCGATCACGCCGCGGGGCGCGACGCGGATCCACGTCGTCGGCCAGGACGCCATCGAGGTGGAGGCGGTGTCGCGGCAGCTGTCGGCGAGCGCGTTCGAGCGGCGCGAGGCCCGGCGGCTGCGGTCGCCGTGGTTCTCCGGCCTGTTCTACCTGACCGTCGTGGTCGTGGTGGTCGCCCTGCTGCTGGTCGCGGGTCGCGTCCTCGCGCTCTGGGCCCTTCCGGTCGTGGTCGTCGGCGCCGTGCTCCTGGTCACCGTCGTCGGCGCGTTCCAGCTGCGTGCCGACGACCGGCTCGCCGAGCGGAACTTCGTCAAGCTCATGGGCGACGTCGTGCGGCGGCTGCCGCTGCTCTTCACGCGGGCCCGCGCGGACCGGCAGGATGACCAGAGCGGCTGAATCCGTACGCTGGACGGCATGAGTGTCGTGAAGATCAACGCGATCGAGGTCCCCGAAGGCGCCGGCCCCGAGCTGGAGAAGCGGTTCGCCGCCCGGATGCACTCCGTCGACCAGCAGCCCGGGTTCCTCGGGTTCGAGCTGCTGCGCCCGGTTTCCGGCGAGACGCGCTATTTCGTCTACACGAAGTGGGAGACGGAAGAGGCCTACCAGGCGTGGGCCAAGGGCGGCCCGGCCGCGGCGGCGCACTCGGGTGAGCGGGCCAAGCCCGTGTCCACCGGGGCGAACCTGCTGGAGTTCGAGGTCGTCCTCGGTTCGCAGCCGGGTGAGTGACGCTCTCGGCCGGGCCGCGGAGCTCCTGGACGGCGCCGGCGCGCTGTTGATCTGCGCCGGCGCCGGGATGGGCGTCGACTCCGGGCTGCCGGACTTCCGCGGCGGCGAAGGGTTCTGGCGCGCGTACCCGCCGTACGCCCGGCTGGGGCTGCGGTTCGAGGAGCTGGCCGACCCGCGGCACTTCGCCGACGACCCCGAGCTGGCCTGGGGTTTCTACGGCCACCGGCTGAACCTGTACCGGAAGACCGTGCCGCACGACGGTTTCCGGCTGCTGCTCGGCTTCGGCCCGCCCGGCGGCACCCGCGTCTTCACGTCCAATGTGGACGGTCAGTTCCAGGAGGCGGGCTTCGAGCACGTCGCCGAGGCGCACGGCTCGATCCACCACCTGCAGTGCCTTTCCAGGTGCACATCGGACATCTGGCCCGCCGACGTCGAAGTCGCCATCGACGAAGAGACGATGCGGGCGGTGCCGCCGCTGCCGTCGTGCCCGCGGTGCGGCGGGCTCGCCCGGCCCAACATCCTGATGTTCGGGGACTTCGACTGGGTCCCGGACCGCAGCCAGGCCCAGCTCGACGAGCTGACGACGTGGCGCCGCACCGCGCGTGACCTCGTGGTGGTGGAGCTGGGCGCGGGCCAGGCGGTCCCGACGGTCCGCCGCTACAGCGAACTGGCGAGCGCGGCGACCGGCGCGCTGATCCGCATCAACCCGCGTGAGCCGGAGATCCGCCACAATCGCGGCGTCTCGATCCCGGCCGGGGCGCTGGAAACGCTGCGGGCCCTCGTGAGCGGAAAACAGGGTTAGAGCGAACGGGCATTTGGTGACCTACTGCCCGATGGATCAGGCCTTGAGGCCAGTTCGGCTCGCGGTTTCCGCGAGCGAGCCGCAGGTCGGCAAAAGACGGTTCGCCCGAACACTGTTTGCCGCTCACGACCGGCGTCACGGCAGACGGACTTCGGCGAACACCGCCCGGTGGTCGCTGCCCGCGACGTCGAACACCCGGTAGTCCTGGACCGCCGCCCGGTTGTCGACCACCACGTGGTCGATCGTCACCACCGGCGACGACGACGGCCACGTCGGCGCCAGCCCCGAGCCGCGTTCCTCCGCCGCGTCGTTGTAGCCGCGGGACAGCACCGTCCGGAACGCCGCGTGGTCCAGCGTCGCGTTGAAGTCGCCCGCCAGGATGCGCAGGCCGTGCTCGCCGGCCGCGCGGGAAAGGTCCTTGATCTCGCGCTCCCACTGCGGGGTGTCGACGTCCGGGGAGATCGGGTGGACGGCGACGATCTCGGCCACCACGCCGTCGCCGAGGTCGGCCTGCGCACCCGGCTGCTTGGCCGCCGAGTCACCCGTCAGGTTGACCTCCTTCAGCGGGAAGCGCGACACGATCCCCGAGCCGAACGCGCCGGGCGCCGGGTGCAGCACCCGGTACGGCAGGGCCTCGAACAGCCCGGCCGCGGTCAGGCCGTCGACCGCGCGGGGCGTCAGCTCGACCAGGTTCAGCACGTCGATCCGCTGCTCGCGCACCAGGTCGACGACGGCTTTCGGGTCCGCCTGACCGTAGAGGAGGTTCGAGGCGAGCACGCGCAGTGTCTTGCCGTGCACTTCGCGTTGCTCGCTCGCCGACAGCCGCGGCAGCACCAAAACGGCCAGCACGATGGCCAGCACCAGCGCGGTCCCGCCGACCCACCAGCGCCGCAGCGCCAGCGCCAGCCCGCCGAGCAGCACGCTCGCGGCCGCCACGTACGGCGTGAGCGACAACGCGACGAGGGTGTACCAGCCGCCGTCGTAGCCGATCAGGCGCAGCGCGACCAGGGCCGCCAGCGGCACCAGCGGTACCACCAACAGGGCCGTGACCAGCGGATACTTCCGCCGGACTCGCGTCTCTTCCGCAACGGTCATGTGCCGAGTATGCCGAGACCGCGGCGGCCCGGCCCCGGCGCCGGCAACTCCTCCACAAGATCTCCACCAGCGGCTGCCAGCGGCTGCCAGCGCGCTGTGCGTGCCCTGCCAGCGCCGGCCGACACAGTGAAGCCAATAGCGACAGTGAAGGAGGAACGCCCATGTCGCACGCGATCCAGGCCGAGGGCCTGGTCAAACACTTCGGGGACACCAAGGCGCTCGACGGGGTGGACCTCGAGGTCCCGTTCGGGCAGGTCGTGGGGGTGCTCGGGCCGAACGGCGCGGGCAAGACGACCGCCGTCCGCATCCTGGCGACGCTGATGAAACCGGACGCCGGCAGAGCGACCGTCGGCGGCTTCGACGTCGTCACCGACCCGGTGCGGGTCCGCAGCCTGATCGGGCTGACCGGGCAGTACGCGTCGGTCGACGAGGACCTCAACGGCATCGAAAACCTCGTCCTCATCGGACGGTTGTACGGCCACTCCCGCGCCCAGTCCAAGGCCCGCGCCGTCGAGCTGGTCGAGCGGTTCGAGCTGGCCAAGGCGGCCAAGCGGCCGGTCCGGACCTACTCGGGCGGCATGCGGCGGCGGATCGACCTGGCGGCCAGCCTCGTCGGCCGGCCCGAGGTGCTCTACCTCGACGAGCCGACCACCGGGCTCGACCCGCACGCCCGCAACGAGGTCTGGGACGTCGTCCGCGGCCTGGTCGCCGAGGGCGCGACGGTGCTGCTGACCACGCAGTACCTGGAGGAGGCCGACCAGCTGGCCGACAAGATCACCGTGTTCGACCACGGCCGCGTCGTCGCCGACGGCCGCGCCGACGAGCTCAAGCGCCGCGTCGGCGGGCAGACGCTGCAGGTCCGGCCGACCCAGCTGTCCGACATGGACGCCGTCAACCGGATCCTCGGCGACCTCACCGGCGTGCACCCGACCCGCGACAACGCGACCGGGCTGCTCACCGCGCCGGTCAACGACCCGGTGCTGCTGTCCACCCTGGTCCGCAAGCTGGACGAAGCGGGGATCACCGCGGACGAGCTGGCACTGCGGCTGCCCAGCCTCGACGAGGTGTTCCTCGCCCTCACCGGACATGCGGCCGAAGAGTCCACTGAGGACATCACCCGCGATCTCGAAGGGAGCCTGGCATGACGACGCTGGCGCTCGACCGCCCGGCCCCGCCGCGGCACATCAGCCCCGCCAAGGGACTCGGCCACGCGCTGTCGCTGGCCTGGCGCGGCATCCTGAAGATCCGCAAGAACCCCGAACAGCTCGCCGACGTCACCCTGATGCCGATCATCTTCCTGGTGATGTTCGTGTACCTGTTCGGGGGCGCGCTGTCCGGCTCGACCGACGCGTACCTGCAGATGGTCGTGCCCGGCATCATCGTGATGAACATCCTGCAGGCCTGCCTCTCGGTCGGCACGAACCTCAACACCGACATCACCAAGGGTGTCTTCGACCGGTTCCGCAGCATGCCGATCGCCCGGTCGGCCCCGCTGATCGGCGCGGTGCTGGCCGACGTCGTGCGGTACGTCGTCTGCCTGGTCGTGCTGATGGTCGTCGCGACGATCATGGGCTACCGGATCGCGACCAGCCCGGGCGAGTTCGCGGTGGCGATCCTGCTCGCGCTGGCGTTCGGGCTCTGCTTCTGCTGGGGCTCGGTGTTCGTCGGCATGGTGATGAAGTCGCCGGGTTCGGCGCAGGCCCTGATGTTCGTCTTCATCATGCCGCTGACGTTCGGCAGCAACGTGTTCGTCCAGACGTCGACGATGCCGGGCTGGCTGCGGGCGTGGGCGGACATCAGCCCGGTCAGCCTGATGGCGGACGCGCTGCGCGGCCTGATGAACGGCGGCGCCGTCGCCGGTCCGCTGGCCGGGGCGCTCGCCTGGATGGCCGGCGCGGTGATCGTGTTCTTCCCGCTGGCCACCTGGGCCTACCGCCGGCGGGTCTGAGAAGGCGCCGGCACACGGGGGTGAGTCGCGCCAGGGGGAGCTGAAGGGGACGTCCGCGAGGACGTCCCCTTCAGCTTATTGCCGTGTAGACCTCGGCGATGGCGTCCTCTTTGGACATGGCACGCACCGACGCGACCAGTTCTTCGTACCGCGCGTCGGAAAGCTCCGCGCGCAGGTGGGCGATCAGCTCGCGAACCTCCGGGCTGCCGAGGTCGAACCGGCCGCGGATCAGCGCCGACGTCGCCAGCAGGCGAGCCGCCTCGACCGGCCGGCCCTGCTCCCCGCGCACCAGCGCCAGCAGCTCCACGGCGCCGGCGAGATCCGGCATGTCGCCGCGGTCGCGGGTCGCCAGGATCGCCTTGGTCACGTGCGCTTCGGCCTGCTCGGGCCGGTGCTCGGCCAGCGCGAGCCGCCCTTCGAACGCGCTGACCCACTCCACGCCCATGCCTTCGGGGAACGCGGTCTCCCACGTCAGTGCCTGGAGCCGGGCAAGTGCCGCGCGCGCATCGGCCAGCCGCCCGCCGCGCAGGCACAGCTCGATCCGGCCGAACATCAGGATCGCCCGCTGCTGCGGGTTTTCGACCCCCTGCCCGTAGCGCTCGGCGGCCTCGTGGTCGCGCCACGCGCCCTCGATGTCCCCGACCCGGGCGCGTTCGACGGCCAGGCGCCACCAGTGCTGGACGACGTCCTCCCGCGAGCGCAGCTCCATCGACAGCGCCAGCCCCTGCTGGTACACCTCGATCGCGCTCTCGCCCTCGCCGTCCTGCGACAACGCGTTCGCCTTGAAGCTCAACGTCATCGCCGTGCCCCAGCGGTCGCCGACCTCCCGGAAGCCCGCGTACGCCAGGTCCCGCGCCCGGTCCGCGCCCTCGATGTCGCCGGCGTCGTCGAGCAGGAAGCTCTCGACCCAGAACCCGCCCGCGCGGGTCCACGGGTCGTCGGCGGCCTGCGAGCGGCGCACCTCCCGCATCGCCAGCTCGCGGTCGCCGCCGAGGAACGCCAGCATCGGCAGCGCCACCGCCAGCCCCGGGTACTTCCCCACCGCGCCGGTGCGGACGCACTCGTCGATCAGGTCGCGGACGCCTTCGAACGGGAACCGGGACGGCATCTGGTGGAACAGCCGTGTGATCGCGCGGTACGCCGCCAGGACGTCCGGGGGCAGCCGGTCACCGAACCCGAGCACCGCGTCGATGAACTCCTCGGCCCGTTCGCCCTGCCCGAGGATGGTGAAGTACCAGAACAACCCGTTGAGCAACCGCACCGAGATGTCCACTTCGGACATCTCGATGGCCGTGCGCAGGGCACCGGTCAGGTTGGCCGACTCCGCCTCGTAGACGTCGATCGCGGACAGCTGCTCGCCGGTGCGCAGCAACGGTTCCGCCCACTCGGCCAGGCCGACGTAGTAGAGCGCCATCGCGCGCTGGAACGCGTCCCGCTCGCCGGACTCGGCGAGCCGCTCGGCGGCGTAGGCTCGCAGGGTCTCCAGCATCCGGTACCGCGGCTCCCCGCCCCGGTTCACCGTGTCCACTATGGACTTCTCGACGAGCGTGCCGAGCACGTACGGGACGTCGACGGCGGGCAGCAGCTCGTCCGCGCAGACCCGCTCGACGGCGTCCATCGGCGCACCGCTGGGGAACACCGCGAGCCGCCGCGCGAGCACCAGCTCCGGCTCGGTGAGCAGGTCCCAGCTCCACTCGACGACCGCGCGCAGCGTCCGCTGCCGCGGCAGCGCCGTGCGGCTGCCCGAGGTCAGCAGCCGGAAGCGGTCGTCGAGCCGGGCGGCGATCTGGGCCGGCGTCATCGACCGCAGGCGCGCGGCCGCCAGCTCCAGCGCGAGCGGCATCCCGTCGAGCCGGCGGCAGATCTGGCCAACGTCGTCCACAGTGGACTCATCGAGCACGAAGTCCGGCCGGACCGCGCTCGCCCGGTCGAGGAACAGCCGCGTCGAGTCCAGCTCGGCGGCTTCGGCGGGCGCCGCGCGTTCGGCGGGCACGGGCAGCGGCCCGAGCGGGCAGAGCGCTTCGCCGGTGATGGCCAGCGGCTCCCGGCTGGTCGCGAGGATCCGCAGCCCGGGCACCCGGCTCAGCAGTTCGTCGGCCAGGTTCGCGGCCGCGTCGATGACGTGCTCGCAGTTGTCCAGCACCAGCAGCGCTTCCCCGCCGGCCAGCACCTCGACGGCGTGGCCGAGCAGGTCCGGCCGCCGCCGCACCTCGGTGTCGGCACTGCGGATGTCGCGCACCTCCAGCGCGCTGACCACCGCGCCGACGACGTCGGCGGAATCGCGGACGCCGGCCAGCGGCACGAACCAGACCCGGCCGCGCGCGTGCGCCGGGTGCCGCGACGCCGCCTCGGTGGCCAGCCGCGTCTTGCCCGCCCCGCCCGGGCCGGCCAGGGTGACCAGCCGGGCGCCGCCGAGCAGCTCGGCCAGCAGCTTGAGCTCGTCGTCACGGCCGATGAAGGTGGTCAGCCGGGTCGGCAGCCGGTCGGTGACCGGCAACGGCGGCGCGAACTCGCCGCGCAGCGCGGCGAGGTGGATCTCCTGCAGCTCGGCCGACGGGTCGACGCCGAGCTCGTCGGCCAAGGTGCGGCGGATCCCGGTGTAGACGGCCAGCGCCTCCGACTGGCGCCCGGCCGCGCAGAGCGCGCGGATCCGCAGCCCGGCCAGCCGCTCGCGCAGCGGATCGGCGTCGGCCGCGGCGGCCAGGTCGGCGAGGACGCCGGCGTGCTCGCCCAGCCGGATCAGCGCGTCGAACCGGTCTTCGGCCGCCTCGGCCCGCAGCTCGGTGAGCCGGCGGGCGGGCGCGGGCGCGAACGGCGCGTCGAGGACGTCGGCGAGCGCGCCGCCGTGCCAGAGCCCGAGGGCTTCGGCCAGCAGCTCGGCCGCGCGGGCGTCCCGGCCCGCGGCGAGCTCCCGGCGGCCGTCGGCGGCGAGTCGTTCGAACCGCTCGGCGTCGACGTCTTCGCTGGCCACGGCGAGCCGGTAGCCGCCCGGGCCCGATTCGACGGCCACCGGCAGCGCCTTCCGCAACCGGGAGACCAGCGACTGCAGGGCGTTGGCAGCGTCGGCGGGCGGTTCGGCACCCCAGAGGCCGTCGACGAGCGCGTCGGCCGGGACGGCGCGCCCGGCGTCCAGCGCGAGCCTGGCCAGGAGCATGCGGAGGCGGGCGCCGCCGATGTCGATCGGCGTGCCTTCGTCATCGGTCGCCCGCAGCGGGCCCAGCAGCGCGACGCGCATGCGTCCAGCTTTCCAGACCACGCCGGGGCGCCGGGGGCGGATGGCCGGAGCGGCACCGACGGAAGTGCTGATCTTCCGGACAAATGCGACATCACCCCGCCGGATGGCACCTTTGTGGCGATACGTTGCGATTTCACGTCCACCCCAGACAGGAGCGTTCATGAGGGGACAGAAACCGGTCGTGCTCGCCGCCGCGCTGCTCACCGGCATCTGCTTGAGCAGCGGGGTCGCGGCCGCCGGGAACGACTGGGGCGCCGCGAAGCCGGGCAGCGACGGCGCCGGCGACAGCTACTACCCGCAGGACGGCAACGGCGGCTACGACGTCGCCGACTACGACCTGAAGGTGAGCTACGACCCCGCGTCGCACCAGCTCAAGGGCGCGCAGGACATCTCCGCGCGGGCCACGCAGGCGCTCAGCTCGTTCAACCTCGACTTCCGCGGCCTGACCGTCGACTCGGTGAAGGTCGACGGCCGCGACGCGAAGTTCAGCCGGACCGGCGACCACGAGCTGGTCATCACGCCGTCGCGCTCGCTGCGGCGCGGCGAGCACTTCGAGGTCCGGATCGGCTACCACGGGGTTCCCGAGCCGATCGACGACCCGGTGCTCGGCAACAACGGCTGGCAGTACGCACGGGCGGGCGGCGCGTTCGCCGCCGGCGAGCCGAGGTCGGCCACCACCTGGTACCCGGTCAACGACACCCCGCTCGACAAGGCCACGTTCCACCTCGCGATCACCGTGCCCGACGAGTGGGGCGTGATCGCCAACGGCCGCGAGAAGCCGTCGTTCAAGGCGCCGGGCGGCACCACGCACGTCTGGGCCGAGGAAACGCCGATCGTGCCGTACATGACGACGGTCGCGATCGACAAGTGGACCTTCGACCGGCAGAAGCGCAAGGACGGCACGCCGATCGTCAGCGCGTTCGCCCCGGGCGTGCCCGACTCGACGAAGCAGGCCGAGGCGCGGCTGCCGGAGATCCTCGACTTCCTCGAGTCGAAGTTCGGCAAGTACCCGATCGACGCGGCGGGCGGCATCTTCCTCAACGAGCAGATCGGCTTCTCGCTGGAGACGATGAGCCGGCCGATCTACTCCGCGGGCTGGGCCGGCACGGTGCCGACGATCGTCCACGAGAACGCCCACCAGTGGTACGGCGACTCGGTGGCCGTGTCGCACTGGCGCGACGTCTGTCTCAACGAGTGCTTCGCGTCGTACGCGACGTGGCTCTGGGACGAGGCGAAGGAGGGCGTCGACCTGAACAAGCAGTACGCGGACGACGTCAAGAAGGCGTCGACGGCGTTCTGGAACGGCAAGCTGTACGACATGGGGCCCGGCAAGGAGTTCACGTCGGTGTACTCCAAGGGCCCCATGATGCTGCACGCGCTGCGCAACTACGTCGGGCAGCCCGCGTTCGACCGGGTTCTCAAGACCTGGCCGTCGCTGCACCGCGACGGGAACGCGAGCATGCAGGAGTTCCAGCGGTACACCGAGAAGGTCGCGCACAAGGACCTCCAGGGGTTCTTCGACGCCTGGGTGTACGGCGCCGGCAAGCCCGCCGACCAGTACCTCTTCCCGGGTGGCCTGAAGCCCGCCGCCTGAGTGGTCCCTGAAGTGCCGTCAAGGCCACCTGACGCCCGTAAGGTGGCCTTGACGGCTTTCGGGAGGACGTATGGCCAGGGTGCTGATGACGGGGTTCGCGCCGTTCGGCGGGGAGCCGGTGAACCCGTCGTGGCAGGCGGTTTCCCTGCTCGGCGCGCGCCGGGCCGACATCGCCGCGGTGGAGCTGCCGTGCGAGTTCGCCGCGTCGCTGCCCACGCTGCGGCGCGCGGTCGAGGAGCACCGGCCGTCGCTGGTGGTGTGCGTGGGCCAGGCGGGCGGCCGCCTCGACGTGACGCCGGAGCGCGTCGCGATCAACCTGATCGACGCCCGCATCCCCGACAACGCGGGTGCGCGGCCGGTGGACGTCCCGGTGGTCCCCGACGGCCCGGCGGCGTACTTCACGACGTTGCCGGTGAAGGCGTGCGTGGCGGCGATCCGCGCGGCGGGCGTGCCGGCGTCGGTGTCCCACACCGCGGGGACGTACGTGTGCAACCAGGTCTTCTACGGGCTGATGCACCTGCTTTCGACCCTGCCGGGGGTCCGCGGCGGGTTCGTCCACGTCCCGTTCAGCCCCGAGCAGGTGGCGGCGTCCGGCAAGGCGGCGCCGTCGCTCGGAGTCGACCGCGTCGCCGACGCGCTGGAGGTCCTGGTGGACACGGCGTCGAAGACGACGGCGGACTTGACCGTCAGCGCGGGCGCGGAGCATTGACGACGCCGCGGGTACTCGTCGCGGTAGGGGCGATCGGTGGGCTCACCGGCGCCGCCACCGGTCTCTTCTGGGTCGTGATGTCCGGCCGCTACGACCGGGTGTGCGACGGCGGCGAAGAAACCTGCGGGCTCGGCGTGTGGCTGCTCGGCCTGGTCGTCTTCTTCGCGACCGTCGCCGGATCATCGCTGCTCACCGGGTTCGCCGTCAGCATGACGCGCATGGGGCCGAAGGCGCCGATCGTGCTGACCGCCTCGCTGGCGCCCCTGGCGTCGGTGGTGGTCTACAACGTCACCGGTGCCCTCGGCGGGTACCGGATCGCTTTGCTGGCCGTGGTTTCCGCACTTCTGCACGTCGGCGTGGCGCGGGCGGCCCGGATCAGCGTCCGCTAGCCGCCGCGGCCGGTGAGCTCCACGAACGACGCCGGGCCCGGGACGTTGTGGTGCACCGTCAGGTCGGCCACCCGGTCGCCGGTCCACGCCGGCGTGAAGCTCACGACGAGCGTGCACCGCCTGCCCGGTGCCACGTCGACGCCGGCGCACGCGCTCGCGTCCACGGAGAACTCCTTGCTGTCCAGCTCGATCCCGCTGATCCGCAGCGGGCCGGCGCCGACGCTGCGGACCGCCACCGCGCAGGTCGTCGTCGTGTGCACGGGGGTCGTCCCGCACGCGACCGACTCCGGGACGAGCAGCGCCGCCGGATCCGCGGCCGGCCCCACCGGGAACGTCGCCGGGCGGCCGCGGACGACGTCGAGCACGGTCACGCCGGTCACCGTCAGGACCAGCGCACCGACGGCCAGCAGCACGATGGCGATCGCCTTGATCCCGCGGGCGGCGCTGCCGTCCTTGGCGGTGAACCCGCCGGCCGCCAGCACCGTGACGACCAGCGTCGAAACCAGCGTCGCGTTCGGCCCGGCACCGATCGCCGCCGGGACGAGCGTGCCGAGCAGCGACGCCGCGACCGTGACGGCGAATCCGGTCCAGGAGAAGCGTTTCGCTTCGCGCAGCTGCCTCCGCACGGTCGGCGCGTGAGGCTTCGTGACGGTGCTCATGCAGGTAAGAGCGCCGGCCGTCCCGGGCAGGTACGAGCATCGCCCGTTCGGCCGTACGCCGGGCGCTCCGGTGATCTGACGCACACCCTCCGCGAACCACTCCGACGAGCGGCTGAACGGTGTTTACATGACGGGATGGCCGCCCCACCACCGAAACCGGACCGCGACGCCCTCCTGGACGAGCTGTCCGCGCTGTCGGCGACGGCGACGTCCGCCGACGGCGCCGTCTCGCTGTCGGTCAACACCGACGGCGTGCTGACCCGGCTGCGGCTCTCCGACGCCGTCTCGCGGATGTCGCCGGACGAGATCGCCGACGCCGTCCTGCGGACCTACGTCGAGGCGCAGCGGGACTCGGCGAAGCGGACCGGAGAACTGCTGGCGCCCCTGGGCAGCGGCGGCTACCTGATGGACCGGCTGCGCTGGCGGATGCGGTTCGAGCCGGCTCCCGCTCCTTCGTCTTCGGTCCCGCGACGCGAAGAGCGGACCGACTCGGTGCTGAAGGACCGGTCCGCCGAAGCGCCGGCCGTCGCGCCGCCACCCGGCCCGGTGGCGGACGACGACTTCTACCGCCAGGGCCCGCGGATGGACCAGGCCTGGTGAGCTGTCAGGCGGGTTTGAGCTCTCCCGTGAAGTAGGCGACGAGGTCCGGGGCGCTCCGCGCACGGTCGATCGAGATGTAGAGCCCGGCCGCCCGGCGATCGTCCGCCCCGAAGAGCACGATCCCGGCGAAGCTGCCGGCACCGGCGACGTACCGGCCGTGCAGCCCGCCGCCGTCCCAGGTGCCGCGCTCGACGCTGCCGTCGCCCATCTGCAGCTTCGCGCCCGCCTCGATCTCCTGGACGGTCACGCCCTGGTAGTAGCTGACGGCGGCGCCCTTGCCGAACCCGCAGGTGACGGCCGCCTGGGCGTGCACCAACTGGGCCACCGAGTCGGCCTGCCGGCAGCTGGCGCGGTCCGGGACCGTGCCGGCCAGCGAACGCAGGCACGGGGTGAACCCGGCTGGATCGCGCTGGGCCGTCGTCGTGCAGTCCACAGTGGACTCGGCTGCGGACTCGCCCTTGGTGGCGAGGACGATCACGGTCACGACGATCGCGACGACCACGAGCACGGCGAGCGCGATGAGCCACGGCTTTCGGTTCTTCTCCGGCTTCGGCGGCGGCGCGTACTGAGGCGGCCGTTGTTGCTGCTGCCAGGGTTGCGGCCGCGGCGGCGTCACGGGCGGGCGGACCGGCGCGAAGGCGGGCACGGTGAGGTCGGCGGTGTTCCCCAGCGGGACGTGGTGGAGACCGAACGCGACGGCCGTCTCGGGCTGGTCCTGCGTGGTCGGCGTGACGCCGAGCTGGCGCCCGAGCAGCGTGGCCAGCAACGGCATCCGGCTCGGCCCGCCGACGAGGTAGACGCCGGCGAGCTGCGCGGGGGTCAGGCCGGCGCGGTGGATCGTCGCGGCGAGCAGTTCGGCGCTGCGCAGCAGGCTGGGCCGCACGAGCGCTTCGAGCTCGTCGCGGCTGACCAGGACGTCCCCGAACGGCTCGGGCATCGGCACGTGGGTCCGGGTGTGGCGGGAGAGGCTTTCCTTGGCGTCGCGGACGTCCTGCAGCAGCGCGCGCCGGGTGCGGCGGTCGGTGGTGGACTGCGGACGCAGAAGCCGTTGCCACTGCGCGGGATCGGCGTGCGAGACCGAGCGTCCGATGTGCACGAGCAGGGCCTGGTCGATGTCGAGGCTGCCGAGGTCGGGCAGGCCACCTTCGGCGAGCACGGCGAAGCCCTGCTGGGACACGCCGACGACGGCGCAGTCGAAGGTGCCCGCGCCGAGGTCGTAGACGCCGATGGGGCCGGTGTTCCGGTGGCCGATGCTCGCGTAGTGCGCGGCCGCGGCGACGGGCTCGGGAATCAGCCGGACATCGCCGAGCCCGGCCTTGGCGGCGGCGGTCCGGATGGCGTCCTGCCGGGAGCCGCCCCAGCCGGCGGGGTGCGAGATCCGCGTCTGCCCGGGCGGCCGGCCGAGCTGCCGTTCGGCTTCCTCACCCATCCTCCGCAGGACGGCGGCGAAGGCATCGGTGATCTCCACTGTGGAATCGCCGAGCCGCAGGACGCCTTCGTCGATGCGCCGCTTGGGGTTGGGCTCGAACCGGCTGGGATCGATTCGAGCCCGCCGTTCGGCATCCTGCCCGACGACGAGCAGGCCGTCCTCACCGGCGAAGACGGCGGAGGACATGGTGACGGACCCATCGACCTCGATGGCCCGCGGCCCGCGCCCGAAGGCGGAGAGTACCCCGACGGTGCTGGAAGTCCCGAAGTCGATCGACAGCACGTCCACGCGGATTCCCCTCCCGAGCCCGCGGGCATCGTCTCACGCGCCCCAATGTGGCCTTCGGTGCGTCTGACGCACCCAAGGCGGCATTGGGTGCGTCAGACGCAACCAAGGCCACATTGGGGCGCTCGGAACCCCGGACAGCGAGAAGGGCGGCTCCCCTTCCGGGGAACCGCCCTCCTTCACGTACTGCTCAGCCGATCACTCGTTCTCGGCTTCGCCGCTCTGCTCCTCGTGGCCCGCGCCGATGCTGACCGGCGGGGCGTCCGGGATCGAGGACGGCCGGCGCTCACCGCGGAAGGTGAACCGCGCCTGGTCGTCCTTGTCCTCGGGGTTGCCGCTCCAGCCCTCGACGTCGACCAGGATGATCTGGCCGGGCTCGACCTCGCCGAAGAGGATCTTCTCCGACAGCTGGTCCTCGATCTCGCGCTGGATCGTGCGACGCAGCGGCCGCGCGCCCAGCACCGGGTCGAAGCCGCGCTTGGCCAGGAGAGCCTTGGCCTTCGCCGTCAGCTCCAGCTCCATGTCCTTCGCGCGCAGCTGGGTCTCGACGCGGCCGATCATCAGGTCGACCATCATGATGATCTGGTCCTGCGTCAGCTGGTGGAACACGATGATGTCATCGATCCGGTTCAGGAACTCCGGGCGGAAATGCTTCTTCATTTCCTCGTTGACCTTCTGCTTCATCTTCTCGTACCGGGTGCCGGTGTCGTTGGACCCGGCGAACCCGAGCGAGACGGACTTCGAGATGTCCGAGGTGCCCAGGTTGGACGTGAAGATGAGGACCGTGTTCTTGAAGTCGACCGTGCGGCCCTGACCGTCGGTCAGGCGGCCGTCCTCCAGCACCTGCAGGAGCGTGTTGTAGATCTCCTGGTGCGCCTTTTCGATCTCGTCGAACAGGACCACCGAGAACGGCTTGCGACGCACCTTCTCCGTCAGCTGGCCGCCCTCTTCGTAGCCGACGTAGCCCGGAGGGGCACCGAAGAGCCGCGAAGCGGTGTAGCGGTCGTGGAACTCGCCCATGTCGATCTGGATGAGCGCGTCGTCCTCGCCGAACAGGAACGCCGCCAGCGCCTTGGAGAGCTCGGTCTTACCGACACCGGACGGGCCGGCGAAGATGAACGAGCCCGACGGGCGCTTCGGGTCCTTCAGACCGGCACGCGTGCGGCGGATCGCCTGCGAGACCGCCTTGACCGCGTCCTCCTGGCCGATGATGCGCTTGTGGAGCTCGTCCTCCATGCGCAGCAGCCGGGTGGTCTCCTCCTCGGTCAGCTTGAACACCGGGATGCCGGTCCAGTTGGCCAGCACCTCCGCGATCTGCTCGTCGTCGACCTCGGCGACGACGTCGAGGTCGCCGTCCTTCCACTGCTTCTCCCGCTCGCCCTTCTGGCCGAGGAGGGTCTTCTCCTCGTCACGCAGGCGGGCGGCCCGCTCGAAGTCCTGCGCGTCGATCGCGGACTCCTTGTCGCGGCGGACGTTCGCGATCTTCTCGTCGAACTCGCGCAGGTCCGGCGGCGCGGTCATCCGGCGGATGCGCATCCGGGCGCCGGCCTCGTCGATCAGGTCGATCGCCTTGTCCGGGAGGAACCGGTCGTTGATGTACCGGTCCGCCAGGGTCGCGGCGGCGACCAGCGCCGAGTCGGTGATCGAAACGCGGTGGTGCGCCTCGTACCGGTCACGCAGGCCCTTGAGGATCTCGATCGTGTGCTCCAGCGACGGCTCGCCGACCTGGATCGGCTGGAACCGGCGCTCGAGGGCGGCGTCCTTCTCGATGTACTTGCGGTACTCCTCGAGCGTGGTCGCGCCGATCGTCTGCAGCTCACCGCGGGCGAGCATCGGCTTCAGGATCGAAGCCGCGTCGATCGCACCCTCGGCGGCACCCGCCCCGACCAGCGTGTGCAGCTCGTCGATGAACAGGATGATGTCGCCGCGGGTCTTGATCTCCTTGAGCACCTTCTTCAGGCGCTCTTCGAAGTCACCGCGGTAGCGGGAGCCGGCGACGAGGGAGCCCAGGTCCAGCGTGTAGAGCTGCTTGTCCTTGAGCGTCTCGGGCACCTCGCCCTTGACGATGCTCTGCGCGAGGCCCTCGACGACGGCGGTCTTGCCGACGCCGGGCTCGCCGATGAGCACCGGGTTGTTCTTGGTCCGGCGGGACAGTACCTGCATGACCCGCTCGATCTCCTTGCCGCGCCCGATGACCGGGTCGAGCTTGCCCTCGCGGGCGAGCACGGTCATGTTGCGGCCGAACTGGTCCAGCACCAGCGACGACGACGGGGTGCCTTCACCACGGCCGCCGGAACCGGTTTCGGTGGACTCCTTGCCCTGGTAGCCCGAGAGCAGCTGCAGCACCTGCTGGCGGACGCGGTTCAGGTCCGCACCCAGCTTGACCAGCACCTGCGCGGCGACGCCCTCGCCCTCGCGGATCAGGCCCAGCAGGATGTGCTCGGTACCGATGTAGTTGTGGCCGAGCTGCAGCGCTTCGCGCAGCGACAGCTCCAGCACCTTCTTCGCCCGCGGCGTGAACGGGATGTGCCCGCTCGGCGCCTGCTGGCCCTGGCCGATGATCTCCTCGACCTGCTGGCGCACGCCCTCCAGGGCGATGCCCAGCGACTCCAGCGCCTTGGCGGCGACACCCTCACCCTCGTGGATCAGACCCAGGAGGATGTGCTCGGTGCCGATGTAGTTGTGGTTGAGCATCCTGGCCTCTTCTTGAGCCAGGACGACCACCCGCCTCGCGCGGTCGGTGAACCTCTCAAACATGTGCACTCCCTCGACTGCTGCGCCGGCGGCCCGTTTCCATCGTGCTTTCACCGCGATGGATTCAGCACCGTGAGACCACTCTAGTAGCCAAGCGGTCGCGCTGGCGTACCACTACGGCTGTTCGCGGTCTTTCCCGCACCCGGACGTGGGGTCTTCCGGATGCTTACATCTTCAGGTTGCCCTGCACCTTTACGTCAACCCCAACGTGCGAACGGCCACCCGGATTCCGCCATCCGCGCGGTGTCCGCTCACCGCGAACAGGTCCGCACCCTGGAAGTGACCGGGGTGACAGCCACTCGATCGGCGCAGTCCTGTTAGGTTAGGCATACCTGAGGAGGATGTCGTTGACCCAGCCGAGCACCCGCGAGACGGCGGACGGCCTCGCGCCGTCCCTGCGGCGGCTCGGCCTGCGGCAAGACGTCCCGGAGGGCTGGATCCGCTGCTCAGCCGCCCCTGAGTTCTTCGGAGAGTGGAGCACTCGCCTGACCGGCTGGCTGGCGCGCGAGTACGGCGAGGCACCGCCCCGGACGGCCGACGCGTACCTGATCGCGTGGTACTTGCACGTCCCGGCGCAGATCGGCGCGCTCCTGCTGCACCACGAGCGACGGGTGCCCTCGCTCCGGCCCGCGGACCTGGCCTTCCACGTCGGCGGGGGTCAGCCGTACCCGGACGCCCTGGCGGTGCTCGGCGACGAGTTCTGCTGCTTGCCGACCGACCAGGCTTCGGCGGCCCGGGGAGCGACAGTGGTCCGCGACGAGCGAGCCCTGGCAGCGGTCCTCCGTGCCCGCTACACGGCACACGCGGCCGAGTTCATCCGGGCGTACGGGCCGCACAGCCGTTTCGGCAGCCGGACACTCTGGGCCGCGGCGACCGACGCCCTGGAGAACGCCCTGTGGGGAGCGGGCCGGGCGGGCGGAACCCCGGAGTCGGAGGGCGCGGGCGTCGCCGACGCGGCGTTGGTGCTCGACGCGCGGTACCCGCCGCTGACGTCGGCGTCGACGCTGCGCCTGGCGGACCGCGAGTGGACGCGGCGCCGCGAGAGCTGCTGCTTCTCGTACCTGCTCCCGGCAGAGCCGGAGTGCACCGGCTGCCCACGCACCTGCTCCCGCTGAGCTCAGAGCGCCCCAAGGCCACATTGGGTGCGTCTGACGCACCCAAGGCGGCCTTCGGTGCGTCAGGCGCACCGAAGGCCACATTCGGGCGCTTGGGTCACCTCCAGGCTGGGTCCCGCCCCGAGGCTCCCAAAGCCCGCTCCAACGCCGAAGCGTCCGAAGGCACCGCAACCGCCGGCCCATAAACCCCCATCGACCGCGCCTGCTCACCCATCGCCACCGCGGACTCGTACACCGCCGTCGCCGCCTCCGGAGCGCAGCGGAGCTCGTGCCCGCCGGCCCGGGCCAGATCCCACCCGTGCAGGACGAACTCGCCCAGCACCATGTCGCCGACCACCGACGACGGCATCCGCGCCGTGCCCAGCGCCGTCATGCCCTCCCACGCCGACGGCGTCCCGAACACGTCCACGAGCGTCTCCGTCTGCTTCTCCAGCGCCGCGCGCCAGTCCTCCGTGACCAGCGACGACTCCGCCTCGCCCGCCCCCGGCGACGGTGGGTCCTCGCGGCGGCCCGCAGCCACGAGCCACGGCCCCCAGTACAGAAGGTGGTTGAGCAGCCCGCGGACGTCGTAGCCGGCGCACGGCGTCGGGGCGGAAAGGTCGGCCACGGCGTGGGCGACCCGGAGGAATTCGGCCGCGGCGGGCCGCATGAGCTCGGCAGTCATCCCGCGATCCAATCCACCCACCGAGAGGCCGTCTTGAAGGAACGCGACAGCTAACGTGAACGCGTGCACCGGATCCCGCGCGGCATCGTGGCCGAGGCCACCGCGCGCACGATGTTCACGCTGACCAGGCACGCACCCGCGCCCGAACTCGCCGAGTTCGTCGAATACCACTGGGTGCTGCGCTGGGACCTGCGCGGCAAACCGCCCCACGAACAGCGCGTACTGCCGAACCTCTCGGTGCACGCGACGTTCTTCCCCGGCGCGTCCGGTGTGTACGGCCCGGCCCACGACGTCTTTTCCCACCACCTCGAAGGCCGCGTCCAGGGCTTGGGCGTGCGTTTCCGGCCCGGGTGCTTCCGCGCGTTCCTCGGCGGCCCGGTGAGTGACATCGCCGACCGCGCTGTCCCGCTCGTCGACGTTTTCGGGCCGAAGGCGATCGAAGCCGCGGAATCGGTGCGGACCGCGGCCGATGACGCGCAAATGGTCCGCGCGATCGACAACTTGCTGATCGCAAATCCCGCCGAGCTGTCGGCCGCCGCTCGGCGAGCCGCCGAGGCCGTGGAATCAATCGCACGGGATCCGGGAATTACCCGGGTGGCCCAACTCCGCGCGGATACTGGACTGACCACCCGGTCCCTCCAGCGACTGTTCGCCGAACACGTCGGCTGCACGCCCAAGTGGGCAATCCGGATATACCGCCTCAACGACGCCGCACAGCGGATCGCCGCGGAAGTAGAGCCGGATTACGCCGGTCTGGCGGTTCGACTGGGCTATAGCGACCAATCGCACTTCATCCGCGATTTCCGCGCCGTGACGGGTCAGCCGCCCGCCGAGTACGCCCGGACGGCGCGACGGACACCGGACAGTGATCGGACATGAAGAAAGCCGCCGGGCGAATTCGCCCGGCGGCCTCTGCTGGAACCCCGCTTCGAGGAGTTTCCCCAGCTCTCCCGGTGACCTGCGGCCCCCGGAGAGCTGAAGAATCCTCAGTTCTTCTTGTGGTAGGCCTCGACGACCTCGGACGGGATCCGGCCCCGGTCCGAAACGGCGTAACCGTTCTTGCGCGCCCACGCCCGAATGGCCTGGTTCTGCTCGCGGTCGACGGCGGCGGGACGGGCGGAACCCTTACCCGAGACCGGGCGCACCGAAGCGCGCTTGCGGCCACCCGCGCGACGCGCGTGCTCGACATACTGGGCGAGGGCGTCCCGCAACTCCTCGGCGTTATCCGAAGAGAGGTCGATCTGGTAGCTGACGCCGTCCAAACCGAACTCGACGGTCTCTTCCGCCTCACTGCCGTCGAGGTCGTCGACCAGCGAGACGAGCACCTTCTGTGCCATCCGATTCCTCCTGCGGGGACTTGCGCAATGATCTGGTTACGGGGCGAGCCCCGGGACAGCAGTCTTTGTCTAGAACATTAGTACCCGCTTCTGGAGGACAGCGCAAATCTCATTGCGGTAAACGACACCGGCGGGTTATTCGGGTCGCACGAGCGGGAAGAGGATCGTCTCCCGGATACCGAGACCGGTCAGCGCCATGAGGAGCCGGTCGACTCCCATTCCGACGCCGCCGCTCGGCGGCATTCCGTACTCCAGAGCCCGGAGGAAATCCTCGTCGAGCCGCATGGCTTCGCTATCACCCTGCGCGGCCAGCAGCGACTGTTCGGTGAGCCGTTCCCGTTCGACGACCGGATCGACCAGCTCGGAGTATCCGGTGGCGAGTTCGAATCCGCGCACGTAGAGGTCCCACTTCTCGGCCACGCCGGCCCGGGAGCGGTGCTGCCTCGTCAATGGCGACGTCTCCAACGGAAAATCACGGACAAACGTGGGGGCGTGCAGGTGATCCCCGACCAGGTGTTCCCACAGTTCCTCGACCAGCTTGCCGTGACCCAGCTTCGGATCCACTTCCAGGCCCCTGGCCTGCGCGAATCCGTGCAGTTTGGCGGCGGGTGTCTCCGGCGTCACCTCTTCGCCGAGGGAATCGGACAACGACTCGTACATTCCGAGTGTGGTCCATTCGCCGGACAGGTCGTACTCCGAACCGTCGGGCAGGGTGACGACCTGGGTGTCCAGCACCGCCTGCGCGGCCTCCTGGATCAGCTCGCGCGTCATCACCGCATTCGTGTCGTACGTGGCGTAGGCCTCGTAGTACTCGAGCATCGCGAACTCCGGCGAGTGCGAAGAGTCGCTGCCCTCGTTCCGGAAGTTGCGGTTGATCTCGAAGACCTTCTCGATGCCGCCGACGACGCAGCGCTTGAGGTAGAGCTCCGGCGCGATCCGCAGGAACAGCTCCATGTCGAACGCGTTCGAGTGCGTGACGAACGGGCGGGCCGCGGCGCCGCCGTGCAGCGTCTGCAGCATCGGCGTCTCGACCTCGGTGAACCCGCGGCGGTGGAACGACTCCCGCAGCGACCGGACCACGCCGGCGCGCGTGCGCACGACGTCCCGCGCGCGCGGGCGCATGATGAGGTCGACGTAGCGCTGGCGGATCCGCGTCTCCTCGGCCAGGTCCTTGAAGGCGTTGGGCAGCGGACGCAGCGCCTTCGACGTGATGCGCCACGCGTCGGCCATCACGGACAGCTCGCCGCGCTTGGACGTGATGACCTCGCCCTGCACGAACACGTGGTCGCCGAGGTCGACGTCGGACTTCCACGCCGCCAGCGCGTCCTCGCCGACCTTCGCCAGGCTGATCATGGCCTGCAGCTCCGTGCCGTCGCCCTCGCGGAGGCTGGCGAAGCACAGCTTGCCCGTGTTGCGCAGGAACATCACCCGGCCGGTGACGCCGACCGTCTCGCCGGTGGCGGTGTCGACGGGCAGCCCCGCGTGCGCGGCCCGCACCTCGGCGAGCGAATGCGTCCGGGGGACCTCGACCGGATAAGGATCGATACCTTCCGCGAGGATCCGGTCGCGCTTCTCCCGGCGGACCCGCATCTGCTCGGGCAGTTCGTCTTCGGCGGGCACGCTGGTGGGAGGGGGCTTTTCGGTCATGGCCATAGGGTACGAACCCGACCGCGCGCTACGCCAACCGGATTACCTTTCCTTTCCGTCCATTAACCTGGGCCCCTGGGTGACCCCACCCACTCCCGGCGGGCTTCCTCCTTCGGCAGCCGCGCGGCCGCGTACGCCGAGCACCGGCCTGGCTACCCGCGGAAGCGATCGAACGGGGCCTTTCGGGTGCGAGCGGACGTGGGTGGCGGAGTTCACCTCACGGCCGTGAAGGGCCCCGGAAGCCGGCTCGAACGGACGATTTGCGAGAGGTGGTGCACGCGGCGTTCGAACCGTTCGAAAGCGATCGGTTTCGCCGGTGAGATTTCCGGTCGGCCCGGGATTGACCTCGATCCTGGTGGAGGTCCGATACTGGGGTGATGGCGAAAAAATCACTGGGGCGGGCGCTGATCTCGCTGGTGTCGTTGGTGACGGCCGTCGGCCCGTACCGTGCCGACTGGAACGAAACGCACGTCAAGAACCCCGCTTGGCCACCGCACGCGAAGTTCCACAACGGCCAGACGATGAGCCTCGGGCTCGCGCTGGGCGTCACCAGCCTGTGGCAGCTCTGGCGGGCTCCGGCGGCCCGGGAAGGTCTCGACGCGGGCGCGACGCTGGCGTCGCTGTACTGGCTGACGCAGATCTCGGCGCTGGCCTACCCGGGATCGAAGGCCGTCGACCCGCCGGGGACGGCGAAGTTCCCGCAGGCGGTGGTGGCGTTCCCGGCGCTGGCGGTGACCGCGCTGGGGTACGTGCTGGAGCGGCGCAGGCTGGCTCGCGGTTGACCCGGCCCCCGCCCTCCCTGGGGGGCGTGCCCTTGTCCAGCGTATCGGTGGCCACCGACGAAACACCGGAAACGGGAACCCACCCAGCCCCGTTGTCCACATTCGAAGGCACCTGTGGACAACCTGGCTAGGCGCGGACGTTCCGCTCGAAGACCAGCCGCAACCCGAGCAAGGTCAGATCCGGCACGTGGTCGGTGATCGTCTCCGACTCGCTGATCACCAGGGGTGCCAGGCCTCCGGTCGCCAGCACCGCAACCGGTTCCGTCCCGCCCGGCGACAGCTCTCGGACGATCCGCCGGACCAGCCCGTCCACCTGTCCGGCGAAGCCGTACAGGATTCCGGACTGCAGACACTCCACAGTGTTCTTGCCGATCACCGACCGCGGCGGCACCAGCTCGACCTTTCGCAACGCCGCCGCCCGCAACGCCAAGGCGTCGACCGAAATCTCGATCCCCGGCGCGAACGCCCCGCCCAGGAACTCACCCCGGGCGGAAATGGCGTCCACGTTCGTCGAGGTTCCGAAGTCGACGACCACGCAAGCCGTGTCGTGCAGGTGGTGCGCGGCCAGCGTGTTCACCAGCCGGTCCGCGCCCACCTCCTTCGGGTTGTCCACCAGCAGCGCCACACCCGTGCGCACGCCCGGCTCGACCACGATCTTCGGGACGCGTGCGTAGTACCGCGCCAGCATCACCCGCAGCTCGCGCAGCACCGCCGGCACCGTCGACAAGGCACTGATGCCCGTGACCGCGTCCGCGTGCGGGCCCAGCAGGCCGCGCACCGTCAACGCCAGCTCGTCGGCCGTCATGCGCGCGTCCGTGCGCATGCGCCAGTCACCGACCAGTTCGGTGCCGGAATACAGCCCCAGCACGATGTTCGTGTTGCCGACGTCGACGGTGAGCAGCAAGCGGGTCAGCTTTCCGCGTGCAGCAGCGCGTCGAGGCGGCGCGCGTCCGCCGTCTCCGCGACCGGGAACACCGCCGTCTCCTCCTCCGGCGGCAGGGTCACCGTGCCCGACAGCAGCCCCGACCCCTCGGGCGCGTAGCCCGGGTCGGCGTGCCGGTGGACGATCCGGTTGTCCGCGTCGACGAACACCACGCGCGGCTCGTACGTCGCGGCTTCGGCATCGTCCATCTGGCCGTACGAAATGAGGATGACCAGGTCGCCCGGGTGCACCAGGTGCGCCGCGGCGCCGTTGATGCCGAGGACGCCGCTGCCGCGCTCGCCCTTGATGACGTAGGTCTCCAGCCGGGCGCCGTTGGTGACGTCCACAATGGACACCTGTTCACCCGGCAGCAGGTCCGCGGCCTCCATCAGGTCCTCGTCGACCGTGACCGAGCCGACGTAGTGCAGGTCGGCCTGGGTCACGGTGACGCGGTGGATCTTCGACTTGAGCATGGTGCGGTACATAGTGGACTCCTATTCCCCTGCGTCCAGCCGCTCCGGGTGCTCGACCGCAGCGCCGAGCAACACCGGAACGTTGTCGATCAGCCGGGTACTCCCCACCCGGGCCGCGATCAACAAGCGTGCTTCACCATCGACGGGCGCGGGCCCGAGGTCGGTTCCCCTCAACTCCAGGTAATCCACCTCGACCGCGGGCCGCGCGGCGAGGGTCTTCCACGCGGTCTCGAGGACCGCCTCGGCACCGTCGCGCCCGACGAACGCCCCCGCGGTGAGGGCGGCCGACAGGACGACGGCGTCTTCACGCTGCTCGGGCGTCAGGTAGACGTTGCGCGACGACAGCGCCAGCCCGTCGCGCTCCCGCACGGTCGGCACGCCGATGACGTGCGTGTCGATGTTCAGGTCGCGCACCATCCGCTTGATCAGGACGAGTTGCTGGTAGTCCTTCTCCCCGAACAGCGCGTAGTCCGGGCGAAGCAGGTTGAACAGCTTCGCCACGACGGTGAGCACGCCGGCGAAGTGGCCAGGCCGGACAGCGCCCTCCAGCTCCTCGCCGAGCGGGCCGGGGTGCACCGTCACGACCGCGCCCTCGCCGTAGAGGGCGTCGGCGCTGGGCGTGAACGCGATTTCGACGCCGTCCTCGCCCAGCACGGCCAGGTCGTTCTCCAACGGCCGCGGGTACGCCTCGAAGTCCTCGCCCTCGCCGAACTGCAGCGGGTTGACGAAGATCGAGGTCGCCACGACGTTGTTCGGCAGCCGCTTCGCGCGGCGGATCAGCTCGCGGTGCCCGGCGTGCAGCGCGCCCATGGTCGGCACGAGCGCCAGCTTGCGGCCGACGCCGTGCAGGGCCTTGCTGACCTGGCTCATCTGCTCGGGCGACGCGAAGGTGTTCAACGTGCCGCGGCTGAATTTCGGTGTGGTCACTGGTCTTGGTGCCCTTCGGCGGGATCGTCGAGGAGTTCGGTGAGGTCTTTGGCGGCCGCGGTGTCCTGCAGCACTCCTGCTGCGAGCGAACGCGCCACCGTGCGCTTGGCCATCGCGCGGTAGGCCGGCGCCACGTCCGGCGCCCGGTCCGCCAGCACCTCCAGGTGCTTGCGGACGGTGCCGACGTCGCCACGGGCGACCGGGCCGGTGAGCGCGCGGTCGCCGTGTCGGAGCACATTATCCAACGCCGCCGAAAGCAGTGGCGCCACCAGGCGTTCGGAGTGCCCGATTCCCGCTTCCCGCAAGACTTCCGCGCAGTCGGCGACCAGCGTCATCAGGTGGTTCGCGCCGTGGGTCAACGCAGCGTGGTAGAGCGCTCGCGCGGAGTCGGGGATGCGCACCGGCTCGGCGCCCATCTCGACGGCCAGAGCTTCGCCGACGCTCCAGGCCGCGTCGTCGCCGACCGCCGCGGTGACGCCGATGCTGCACGCCGCCAGCCGCTCGAGGTCCTCTTCGCGGCCGGTGAACGTCATCACCGGGTGCAGCGCGAGCGGCAGCGCACCGGCCTCGGCCGCCGGCGCCAGCACGTCGATGCCCTGCGCGCCGGAGGTGTGCACGACGATCTGCCCGGGCCGCAGCGACCCGGTCGCGACGAGCCCGCGGACCATGCCGGCCAGTGCGTCGTCGGGGAGGGCGAGCAGCACCAGGTCCGCCCGGCGGACGGTCTCGTCGGGCGGCAGCAGCGGCACGTCGGGGAGGAGGCGTTCGGCACGGGCCAGCGACGCGGCGGACAGCCCCGACGCGGCGACCACGGTGTGCCCCGCCCGGGCCAGCGCGGCGCCGAGCACACTGCCGACCCGGCCGGCGGAAACGACACCGACCGCGAGACGAGCGGGCCGATTCATGGCGTGCGCCTGTGGACGCTCATGGGTGGCAGACTCCCTCTGCTCTCGTTCCAGTCCCGTTCCGGGTACCGGACGAACGGCGCGAGACTAACTCGATCGAGCGTGCCACGTTGAACCCGGGTGACCAGCTTCACCCGGACCGGGTCACCCTCGGGCGGCCTCGTCGGCGAGGCGCGTCGCTTCCGCCCGGGCGGCCTTCAACGTGCGCAGCAGCTCCTGCTGGCGCTGCCGGTCGACGTCGGTGGTGAGCTCGCGCCGGTCCAGGAACGCGAGCTCCGTCACGCTCGCCTGGTACACGGCGACGGCCTTCGCGGCGCGCTTCCCGGACTGGCGTTTCGCCTGTCGCCGCCAGGCCCGGCGGCCGGGCAGGCTGGCCAGCAGGTCGACCTCCGACGGTGCGATCCACCGCGCCGCGGCCATGTGCGGCAGGGCGGTGGCGATGATCCGCTGCTCCCGCCGTCTCTGGAGGACGACCAGGTAGACCACGCCGAGGAACAGCGGCAGCATGATCAGGAAGTAGACGGTGAGGAACTTGGACCCGCCGAGCAGCGCGGCGCTGTTCCACAGCGCGTGCAGGCAGACGGCGGCCAGGTAGCCGGCGAGCGGCGCGATCACCCGCATCGCCTTCGTGGTCGTGCGCGCGGCGATGCCGATCCCGATGCCGGTGAGCACGGCGAACAGCGGGTGCGTGAACGGCGCGAGGACGCCCCGGAGGAAGAACGCCGTGATGACGCCTTGGCTGTGGCCGTCGCCGAAGCCGTAGTCGTTGAAGGCGCGGCCGAAGTAGTAGATGTTCTCGGTGAACGCGAAGCCGGCGGCGCTGAACCCGGCGTAGACGACACCGTCGACGACGCCGTCGAACTCGCTGGACCGGCGCCAGAGGAGGAGGACGACGAAGAGCGCCTTCGCGGCCTCCTCGACGATGGGCGCGGAGACCAGCGCGGCGACGGTGTTGCCGCTGCCCTTGCCGAGGAGCTCGTCCCCGACCGCCTCGGCGGTGGTGTTGATGAGCAGCGCGGTGATCGTCGCGATGCAGGCGCCCCAGGCGAAGGCGAGCAGCAGGAACTTCGCCGGTTCGGGCTCCCAGCGGTCGACCCAGAGGAACCCGGCGACCACGCCCGCGACCGGCACGAGCGCGGCGAGGACGCCGATGGTGACGGCGAGGGGGCCGACCCGCGCCGTGGCGAGGCCGAACAGGAACAGGCCGCACAGGGCGACCACGATCAGCCCGAGCACCGGCAGCAGCACGGTGATCCGGCGAGGCCGCCGTCCGCGATCGAGTCCCGTCGCGGGCGAGAGGGTTCCGCTCACAGCCGGTCACCCTACGCAGACCGGACAGGAACCGGAACGCCACCTGGCACACACGGCGTGCCGTGTGTGCTCCGCCGCCCGCGGCGGCTTGGCGGCTCCTCCACGCGCGGCTTGGGACGCACCCAATGTGGCGTTGGGTGCGTGGGGTGCACCCAATGTGGCGTTCGGTGCGTGGGGTGCACCCAATGTGGCGTTCGGTGCGTGGGGTGCACCCAATGCGGCGTTGGGTGCGTCAGACGCACCCAACGCGGCGTTCGGTGCGTGGGGCGCACCCAACGCGGCGTTCGGTGCGTGACACGCACCCAACGCGGCGTTCGGTGCGTCAGACGCACCCAATGCGGCGTTCGGTGCGTCAGACGCACCCAATGTGGCCTTCGGTGCGTCAGACGCACCCAATGTGGCCTTCGGTGCGTGACACGCACCCAAAGTGGCCTTCGGTGCGTCAGACGCACCCAATGTGGCCTTCGGTGCGTCTGACGCACCCAACGCCACATTGGGGCGCTCGGGGTCGACCGGTGCCGGTACGGCCGGCTCAGTCCTCCGCGCGACGGCGGCGGCGGGGCGTCGAACCCGTGCCGCCGTTCGCCGCCAGGAGCTCGCTCACCGAACGGCCCGCCGTGTGCGAACCGCTGCCCGGCGGGCCCTCGGGCGACCGGTGGCCGTTGTGGGCGTGGCCGTTGCTCGCGCCGTTGTGGCCGTTGCCGTTCTGCGGCACGTCCGCCGGGTCGACCGGGGCCATGTTGCGGCGCGACATCGACGCCCGCTCGGCGACCATGCCTTCCCACGCCGGGGGCTCGCCGTCCGGACGACGGCGCCGGCCGCCGCCCGTGGGCTCCGGAGCGGGCACCGGCGGCATCTGCTGCGACTCGTCCGGCTTGCGGCGACGGCCACCCGAGCGGCCCTGGAAGTTGCGGACCGACTCCGGGAGCGTCGGGTTCACCATCGGCGCGTCGGCGTTCGCGGCCTCGGCGGGCGCGCGGTGCGAGCCCCCGTGGCGGGACGCCGGCTCGTCGAGGATCGGCGACATGTCCGCCCGCGAGAACTGCTCCAGCCGCGACGGGCGGCGGCCGTCGGCCGCCGGGACCGGCGTGGTCGGCGGCACCACCGGCGGGAGGTTCGTGCGCGACGGCTGCCGCGCGGCCGGGCTGTTGTTCGGCACCGGCGTCGTCGGCGGGACGACCGGGGGAAGGTCTCGACGCGAGGCCGAAGCGTCCCTCGGCATCGGCGGGGCCTTGGGCTCGGGCGGCTTCGGCCGGTTCGGCCGCTGCCGCTCGGCGAAGTCGTCGCGGTTCTGGAACGCCGCGCTCAGGTCGGTCACCGGCCGCAGGTCCGACCGGGACATCTCCGACGGCTTCACCGGCGGGGCCGGCCGGGGCGGCGCGGGCCGCGGCGGCTCGGGCGCCTTGCGCTGCTCGGGACGCGCGCCGTTCGGCTGGCCGCCGACGCGAGGCAGGTCCGTGCGAGACCGTTCGACGCGAGGCAGGTCCGTGCGAGACCCTTCCACGCGCGGCAGGTCCGTGCGAGACCGTTCGACGCGCGGCAGGTCGGGACGCGACATCTCGACGCGCGGAATGTCCGGACGCGACATCTCCACCCGGGGAATGGCGGGCATCGACCGCTCCACGCGCGGGATGTCGGGCATCGACCGCTCGACACGCGGGATGTCGGGCCGCGACATCTCCACGCGCGGAATGTCCGGGCGGGACATCTCCACGCGCGGGATGTCCGAACGCGACACCTCACCCGGGCGCACGGGCGGGCGCGACGGGTCGACCCGCGGCAGGTCCGGTCGCGACATCTCGGCGGGCCGCATGGCCGGCCGCGACAGCTCCGCCCGGCGCGCGGGCGGCGGCTCGGGACGGCGGATCTCCGTCTTCGGCTCCGGGGCGCGGCGGATCTCGGTCTTGGGCTCGGGCCGCGGCACCTGGCGCGTCGGCTCGGCGGCGGCCTCGGGACGGCGCTCGGGCTGCTGCGCGACCTCTTCCGCGTTCGGCAGCCGCATCGGCTGCGACTCGGCCTGGCGGCGGGCCGCCTCGGCGCGCAGCTCGGCGGCCTTCAGCTCACGCTGCGCGGCGTTCAGGGCCGGGTCCACGGCCGGCACCGGCGGACGGCGTTCGCTCAGCGGCTTCGGCCGGGCCATCTGCTGGGTGCTCTGCGCGTTGACGTTCGCCGGGGCCTTCGGGGCCGGCTTGCCGCCGAAGCCCTTGCCCTTGCCGAGCCCCTTGCCGTTCGCGGGCTTGCCGTTCGACGCCTTGCGGCGGCGCTCGTCGAGGACCCGGTCGATCAGCTCGGTCGGCCGCTCGCCCGCTTCGGCGGGCTTCTTCCCGGCCATCAGCTGCGCCGGCTTCTTCTTCGGCGCGGCGTCGGGGATCATCCGGTTGTCGTCGGAGACCTTGCGCATGCGGGTCGCCTGCGCGGTCAGCGCGACGCGTTCGAGCAGCACCTCGCCGCCGAACAGCGACTGAAGACTGTCTCGGAGCGCGGACACCTCGGCGCGCAGCGCCTGCAGTTCCTCGCGGCCGCGGGAGTCGGCCTCGCTGCGGTTCTCCGCCTCCACCTCCAGCTCGAATTCGCGCCGGGCCGCGATCTCGCGTTCCAGCTCCAGCTCGTACACAGCCTGCGCCTCGGAAACCGCGTCCTCGCTCTGTGCCGCGTGCTTGCGGTACTTCACGGCGAGAAAAGCGCCGATCAGGGCAGCCCAGAGGGCGGCGACGATCCCGAGCCTGAGATAGCGGAGATCGTCGCTGAGCACCAGTGCGAGGGTGGCTCCGATGGCGAGGACGAATCCGACGACGAGCCACGGCCTGCCCAGTAGGCGGCCGCGCGAGTCGTCACCCACGCCGGTCATGCCTGACACCGTACCTGCTCGTAATCCGAACGAGACCTACTCGGTCCCGCGAGCGGTGGGATTCCAGCGCTAACCGGTCGTCCCGCGAGTGTGCTCCCGGTCTTGGTCACGGGGGGTCCGGCAGCAGTGCTCCAGCCACAAACCCGCTGCTACCAGCGCCGCCGAGGACGCCACGCCGACGACGCCGGCGCGAGAGTCGAGCACCGCCGCGACGAATTCGTCACGTCGCGGGAGGACGTAGGCCAGCGCGGCCAGCCAGGCGCCGCCCATGAACGCTCCGGCGAGTGACGAAGCCTTGGCGAGGGCCACCGATCGGGCGATCCCGATGGCGGCGACGACGCGGCCGTGCTTGATCCGGGAACGAATGGAGAGCGCGATCCCGGCTTCGACCACGGCCAGCACGGCGAAGGTGACGCCGGCGAACGTCGGCAGCTGCGGCAGTGAGCCGTACGCCACCACGAAGAGCAGGTAGCCGAGGGCCAGGCCGAGCAGGCCGGCCACCACCAGGTCACGGGGCCGGGTGAAGTGCATGACCCAACCGTACCGAGCCGGGACATCCGGTGCCCCGACCTCTCCGAGAGCATAAGGTTGACTCTCCCCCTACTGGAGAGTTCATCATGCGTCTTGTGGGCACCACCGCGATCTTCACCATCGGCGAGCTGGCCCGGCGGACCGGCCTGCCCGTCAAGACCATCCGGTTCTATTCGGACGAGGGCCTGCTGCCCCCGACCGACCGGACGGACGCCGGCTACCGGCTCTACGACGCGGCGGCGATGGCCCGGCTCGAGCTGGTCCGCACCCTGCGGGAGCTGGGCCTGGGCCTCGCCGACGTCTCCGCGGCCCTGACGCAGTCGGCGACCGTCGGCGAGCTGGCGACCCGGCACGTCGAGGCGCTGGACGAGCAGATCCGGCGGCTCCGGCTGCGCCGGGCGGTGCTGCGCGCGGTGGCCAAGCGTGATTCCGAGCTGGAGGAAGTGAACCTGATGAACCGTCTCGCGTCGATGTCCGACGAGGAGCGCAAACGGCTGGTCGACGAGTTCTGGGACGAGATGGTCTCGGGGCTGGAGATCGACGAGCAGTTCTACGAGCGCATGCGCGCGGGCAAGCCGGAGCTGCCCGACGATCCGACGCCCGAGCAGCTCGAGGCCTGGATCGAGTTCGCCGAGCTGGTGCAGGACCCGGAGTTCCGGGCACTGATCCGCGGCATGAGCGAAACCCAGGCCCGGCAGATCCGCGAAGGCGAGTTCCAGCAGCCCGCGGACGCCTGGCAGCAGAACTGGCCCGGCTGGGTTTCCCGCGCGGAGACGGCGCTGGCGGCCGGGGAATCCCCCACGTCGGAGACGGGGCAAGCGCTTGCGGCCGAGATCGCGGCGGCCACGGCCCGGCCGGACCAGGACCCGGCGTCGGCGGAGTTCCGCACGGAGATGGCGGACCGGTTCGCCACGAGCGGCGACCCGCGGGCCGAGCGCTACTGGCAGCTGCTGGCGATCATCAACGGCTGGCCGCCGGTCCCGACGGCCCAGCCCGCGGTGCGGTTCATGATCGAAGCGCTGCGCGGCTGACCGCACGGGAACGGCGACTCGGCGATGAACCGGGGGTGACCGGTAACGGCCACCTCAGGTTCCCCGATAGGCGGTCTTTCCGACCGCCGGCCGCTGGGGGACCCCCGGTTTCAACGTTACTCGCGGGGACCGACAATTCCGGGCCCACGCAGTCGAGTTGTCCACAGGCCCCGACCCGGCCCGGCGTCAGCGCAGCGGCAAGTCCGTCCGGCGGACCGTGGCGACCTCGTCCGCCGGGCGGGCGGCGAGCAGGGCGGCGATCGGGCCGTGCCCCGGCAGCACCGCGGCCGGCTCGATCTCCGCCCACGGCACCAGCACGCTCGCACGGTCCGGCGTCCCCGGGTGCGGCAGCAGCAGCTCCGGGTCGCCGGACGTGACGCCGTCCACCGTGACCACGTCGACGTCCAGCGTCCGCGGGCCCCAGCGCAGCTCGCGCACCCGGCCCGCCGCCTGCTCGGCCGCCTGGCCCGTGCGCAGCCACGCCCAGTGGTCGCGCGCCGGGTCGTCGACGACGCAGACCGCGTTCAGGAAGTCCGGCTGGTCCTCGACACCCCACGCCTTGGTCTCGTACACGCTCGACACCGCGACCAGCGCGGGCCGCACGGCGTCCAGCGCCAGCTCCAGGAAGCCGAGCCGGTCTCCGAGGTTCGAGCCCAGCGACAGGACGGCCCGGCTCATCGGTCCCGCCGCACCGTCACCGCGACGTCGTCGAAGGTCAGCGGGATCGGCGCGGACGGCTTGTGCACCGTCACCTCGACCGCGCCCAGCCGCTCGTCGCGCAGGACCTCGTCGGCGATCTTCCCGGCGACGCTCTCGATGAGGTCGTACGGCTCGCCCGCGACGATCCCCGCCGCCAGCTCGGCCAGCTCGCCGTAGTGCAGCGTCTTGGTCAGGTCGTCCGACGCGGCGGCCGGCCCGAGGTCCAGCCACACGGTGATGTCGACGACGAACTCCTGCCCGTCCCGCTTCTCGTGCTCGAACACGCCGTGGCGGCCGAACACCCGCAGGCCGGTCAGCGTGATCCGGTCAGACATCCGGCGAACCCTTCCACCATGCGGCGGCCACGGTGACCGCGTCGAGCGAAGCCCCGACCTCGTGCACCCGCACACCCCACGCGCCCGCGGCCGCGGCGAGCGCGGAGATGGCGGCGGTGGCGTCCTCACGGCCGTCCGGCGGCCGCGGCGTGCCGTCCTTATCGGACAGCAGCCGGCCGAGGAACCGTTTGCGCGAAGCGCCGACGAGCACCGGGAAACCCAGGGAGAGCAGTGAATCCAGCCCGCGCAGCAACGCCCAGTCGTGCTCGGCGTCCTTCGCGAAGCCCAGCCCGGGGTCCAGCACGATCGCACTCTCGGCGACCCCCGCGGCGAGCGCGTCGTCCACTCTGGACAACAGCTCGGCGCGGACGTCGGCGACGACGTCCTCGTACTTGGCCAGGGCCCGCATGCCGCTGCTGTGCCCCCGCCAGTGCATCAGCACCCACGGCACCCCGGACTCCGCGGCGACGCGCGCCATGTCCGGATCGGCCAGCCCGCCCGAGACGTCGTTGATCACCTTCGCCCCGGCTCCGAGCGCCGCGGCGGCGACGGAGGCACGCGTGGTGTCGACCGAGAGCTGGATGCCTTCGCCGGCGAGGGTGCGGATCACCGGGATGATGCGCTGCAACTCGGTGTCGGCATCCACCCGGGCCGCGCCGGGCCGGGTCGACTCACCACCGACGTCGATCAGGTCGGCCCCGCGCGCCCACAACCCGCGGGCGTGCTCCAGCGCCTGGTCGAGCCCGAGGTACCGGCCACCGTCCGAAAAGGAATCGGGCGTCACGTTCAGCACGCCCATCACGACGCACCGGCCGGGAGCGGGAAGCCCCACGCTCACCGGCGCGCCCTGATCAGAGCGAGCGCCTCCGCCCGGGAAGAGGCGGAGTTCTTCAGCTGCCCGCGCACGGCGGAGGTGGTCGTGCGGGCGCCGGGCTTCCGGATGCCGCGCATGGCCATGCAGAGGTGTTCGGCCTCGATCACGACGATGACCCCGCGCGGTTCGAGCTTCCGCACGATGGCGTCGGCGACCTGGGAAGTGAGGCGCTCTTGCACCTGGGGGCGCTTGGCGTAGAGGTCGACGAGCCGGGCGAGCTTGGAGAGCCCGGTGACTTTGCCGGCGGCGTTCGGGATGTACCCGACGTGCGCGACGCCGTGGAATGGCACCAAATGGTGTTCACAGTTGTGAGTCAAATGTCCAGAAATCAAAAATGTCGGATGCGGATCGCATTTGAAACTGTAAACAGTGTAGGGCTTGGTGCCCGTCGCTGTCACCGGCGTGACCGACTCGACCGCGACGTAGTCCGACTCGATGAGATCGGTCGCGTAGTCGTCCTGCGGGAAGCCATGCTTACGAAACCACGAGTCGGCAACGTACAACACCGAGGCCGGAGCCTTCCTCGGCGTGAACCGCGCCCCGATGATGGTAGCTAGATCCTCGAGAAATGGGATGTTGGCGCTCGTGGCAAGTCGGGCGGGATGACGCTTGTCATCGCAACCGTCCCCATCAATGTATCCGTCGAGGAAACCGTTGAAAGTTGACAAGTCATTGAGGACCACCACGGGGAACCGCTGTCGCATGTGGTGAGCGTCGCCGCCAACGTACTGCCGCATTAGATCAGCGAGGTATGAGGACACCACACGCACCCGGAATCCTGGGGCAGGTCGTCCGAGATAGCCCGAGGGTCGGGATACCGATTCGACCTTCGCGTCGATGCCGAACGCACGGTGCAGGGACTCGGCGAACTTCTTCGCGTAGTCCCGGTCATTGACCACGAGGGACACATACCGGTCGGCGACCGTGCCATCGGCACAGACGGTTCCGACCACATAGCCGAAGTCGTACCCGAGGGTCGGCCTCCAGCGATCACGGCAGAGCTTCCGCGCGTGCGTCCACTCGATGAAGGTGCCCTCGACGTCCTTGGCTTCCTTCCAGCCCTCGGGAGTCGCCAAGGGATGGTCCGGGGTGACCTGGAACTTGCCCACCGAGGTCTTCACCTCGACCAGCTCGCGAACCTGGTGCGAGCTGACCTCGGTGACCTCGGTCTCCTCGACGTTGCCGCCAACGAGCGTCCACAGTTTGTCGCCGACCTCAACGTCCATCGCGCGCTTGCGACCGCCGACGGCGTTCACCGTCTGCTTGCTCGGCACGCACTGGCTGAACATCGGGATGTCCGTGACCAGCACCAGTTCTTCGTGGGCCTCGTCGAAGGTGCGGTCCAGCACCGAGTCGGGCTCGGTGTACAGGCCGGCGAACATCTCGTGGTACGCGCGGGCCACCCGGGCGGGGGTCTCCCTGAGACCGTCCCGCTCCGGGTCTTCGCCGCACGCCAGAAGGAGCTCGCGGATCGCCTTTTCCGCCCGGTCCTGGTCGAAGACCGGGCGGTCGGCGTCACTGGGACTTGTCTGGTCCATCCGCGTCACGACGCTGCTCCCCCTCGCTCTGCTGCTGGTTGCCGCCGGCTTGGTCGGCGAACCAGCCATGCTCGCGAGCGCGTTCTTCACCACCGGGCCGCCACGACTGGCCCGGCTGACCGCCCGGGGAGGTCGCGGGCGTCCAGCCCGGAGGGGCACCGTAGTTCGGCGGGCCGCTCTGGCCCACCGGGCCACCCGGGTAACCGCCGGCCTGCTGGTTGCCGTGGTTCTGCGGCCAGTGCGCCGTGCCGTTGGCGCCACCGTTCGGACCGCCGTAGGGACGGCCGCCGTTCGGGTAGGCACCCGGCTGCGGCGGGGCGTAGGGGTTGGCGTTCGGGTCGGCCGGCGCCGGGTACGGCGGGCCGCCGGGCAGGTCGCCCGCGCCCTGGGCGGTGCCGACCGGGGTCGGCTCCGGCTTCAGGACCGGCTTCTCCTTCTCCGGCGGGGGCCACGGCTCGCCGCGCTCCATCGCCAGCTCGCCCGGGGTCTTGATCGGCGGCTTGTCCGACGGCGTCCGCTCACCGAACTCGTTGAACACGGTGATGTGCGGGCGCTTCTCGACCGTCGCGAAGATCCGCTCCAGGTCCTTGCGGGTCAGCGTCTCCTTCTCCAGGAGCTCGATGACCAGCTCGTCGAGCACGTCGCGGTAGGTGTTGAGCACGTGCCACGCCTCGGTGTGCGCCGTCTCGATGAGCTTGCGCACCTCCTCGTCGATCTCGTGCGCCACCTCGAGCGAGTAGTCCGCCTGCCGGCCGGCCGAGCGGCCCAGGAACGGGTCACCCTGCTCCTGGCCGTACTTGACCGCGCCGAGCCGGGCGCTCATGCCGTACTCGGTGACCATCGCGCGGGCGATCTTCGTCGCCTGCTCGATGTCCGAGGACGCGCCGGTGGTGGGCTCGTGGAAGACGAGCTCCTCCGCCGTGCGGCCACCCATCGCGAAGACCAGCCGCCCGATCATCTCGGAGCGGGTCATCAGGTCCTTGTCGTCTTCCGGGACGAGCAGCGCGTGCCCGCCGGTCCGGCCGCGCGGCAGGATCGTCAGCTTGTAGACCGGTTCGATGTCCGGCATCGCCCACGCGGCGAGCGCGTGCCCGCCCTCGTGGTAGGCCGTGATCTTCTTCTCCTTCTCGGAGATGATCCGGCTCTTGCGGGCGGGGCCGCCGACCACGCGGTCGACGGACTCCTCGAGCTCGACGTCGCTGATCACGTGCCCGTTCTTGCGGGCGGTGAGCAGCGCGGCCTCGTTCAGCACGTTCGCCAGGTCGGCGCCGGACATGCCGACGGTCCGCTTGGCCAGGCTGCCGAGGTCGGTGCCCTGCGCGATCGGCTTGCCCTTGGCGTGCACCTCGAGGATCGCGCGACGGCCGCGCATGTCGGGCGCCGACACCGGGATCTGCCGGTCGAACCGGCCCGGGCGCAGCAGCGCCGGGTCCAGGATGTCCGGCCGGTTGGTGGCCGCGATCAGGATGATCCCGCCGCGGGCGTCGAAGCCGTCCATCTCGACGAGCAGCTGGTTCAGCGTCTGCTCGCGTTCGTCGTGACCGCCGCCGAGGCCGGCGCCGCGCTGGCGGCCGACCGCGTCGATCTCGTCGACGAAGATGATGCACGGCGCGTTCTGCTTGGCCTGTTCGAACAGGTCGCGAACACGCGAGGCACCGACACCGACGAACATCTCGACGAAGTCCGAGCCGGAGATCGTGTAGAACGGCACGCCCGCCTCGCCGGCGACGGCTCGCGCGAGCAGCGTCTTGCCCGTACCGGGCGGCCCGTAGAGCAGCACGCCCTTCGGGATCTTCGCCCCGAGTGCCTGGTAGCGCGCCGGGTTCTGCAGGAAGTCCTTGATCTCGTACAGCTCTTCGACGGCCTCGTCGGCACCCGCGACGTCCCCGAAGGTCGTCTTGGGCATGTCCTTGTTCAGCTGCTTGGCCTTGGACTTGCCGAAGTTGAGGACGCGGTTGCCGCCGCCCTGGGCGTTGTTCATCATCCACATCAGCAGGCCCAGCACGAGGGCGAGCGGGATGGCGAAGATGAGGATCTGCGTCAGCACGCCCTGCTGGGTCACCTTGGTGGTGAACTTGATCGGCTGACTGCCGGCCTTCGCCGCGGTCAGCGAGTCGTAGATCGGGCGGGTGGCATCCGCCGGATACTGCGAAATGATCTGGGTGACCTGCTGGCCGTCCACGTCGATGGGCTTGGCCAGCAGCAGTTTGAGCTGCTGTTCCTTGTCCTCGAGGCTGGCTTCCTTGACGTTGTTCGAGGAGATCTGGGAGTTCGCCACCGAGATGGGTGCCTGGGTGTACCCACGATCACTGTCGAAGATCGTGTTGTACGCGAACAACGCCAGCAACCCCGCGACGATCCACAGCAGTGGGTTCCTGAGCACGCTCTTCCGGTTCATACGACTCGGCCCTGGTGGCCTCGACCCTCCCTGGTTGGGCGGCTCCTGTGATACCCGCCATCACGATCTTGACAACCCGTGGTGCCTGGACACCCGTCCCATCAGGGTACCGTCCGCTGCCGCGTTCATCCCCTGTGAGCCTCTCGCAGGTCAACGGGCGATACCGCGCCCGGGTTCCCGCCCGGCGTCCACACCGGTCACGCTAGCGCGTGCCGTCCGACACACTGCTCACCATCTCGCCCAGCCGCGTCCGCAGCGTGGCCGGGTCGGCGGGAGCGACCGTAACCCACTCGCGGCCGTCCGTACCTGCGCGGGAGAGGCTGAGGTAGCGCCCGGTCGCGGTGTCGAACCAGGCCAGCACGCGGGACCGCTGCTTGGCCCCGACCTGCGAACGGCTGTTCGCTGCCAGTTGACCGCCGCGCTGCCTCGGCTGCCCGGAGATGCGGCCGTAGGCCTCCCGCGGGTCGGCCGTGACGCGTTCGCTGAGCGGTGTCCGGCGCGCCTTGCCCCGCTCTTCGGCCGGGTTCGACGGCAAGGACACGGGCACCCGGATCGGCGCGGTCCGCAGGGCGTCGTCCAGCGGAAGTGTGACCGACGCCTCGCTGCCGCGCGGCCCGGCCGGGAGCACGCCGACGACGGCGGAGACCAGGCCGTCCGGTGGGACGTCCCGCAGCCAGATGCCGGCGGCGTCCTGGACCGCGAGGACGCCCTGGGTGTCGTCGGCCGCCGCCAGGACGCCGACGGTGGGCGCCTCGAACTGCGGGATGTGCAGGGCGTCGATGGTCAGCGGGGCGAAGGCCAGCAGGTGCAGGGCGTCTTCGATCGGCGGCGCTAGCCTGCCGCGCGGTTCGCGGACGCCCCGGGCCTTCAGCTCGACGTCGACGCGGTGGCGCAGCGAGACCCGCTCGTCTTCGGTCGCGCCGTGCGATCTGACCAGCAACGGGTACGGCAGCTCGCCGACCTGCGCCGACTCCCAGAGGAAGTCGAACGCCAGCGGCGAGAAGAACTCTTGCATCACTACTCTCCCGGATCGGACTCTTGCTCAGCGTAGCCCGCACCACCGACAAGAAGTGCTCGTCGGCCGGGCACGCTCGGAGAAGCCGGAGCCCGATCTTGGCAGAGAGCGCGGACCCACCGGTGGCCGCGGTGCGCGGAAAGGCATCCTCGCGGGCGGTGCGGGAGAGACGGCGTCAGACCGTGCTGGTCGTTGCCGCTCCCGCGAGCATCTCGCCGAGCCGGTGGCGCAGCGTCGCCGCGTCGGCCGGGGCGATCGTGATCCAGTCCCGGCCGTCGTGGCCGCGGGTCGCCTGGGTGAAGTAGCGGCCCGTCTCCGTGTCGAACCAGCTCAGCACCGGGGTCCGGGTGCGGCCGCCCATGCGGGAGCGCGCGTTGGCCGCGATCTGGCCGCCGCGCAGCCGTGGCTGGGCGTGCAGCTTCGCCAGCGCCTTGCGGTCCTCATCGGCCGAAGCGCGCTCGTCGCCGTTGCCGCGGCGGGACAGGAAGTCGACGCCGTGGGCGCCGACCAGCTGCTCCAGCGGGACCGTGACCGACTTCTCCGACCCGCGCGGGGCGCCCGGGAGCAGCGAGACGATCGCGCTCGCCAGCCCGTCCACCGGGCACGGCTGCAGGTGGAGGCCACGCGTGTCCTGCACCGCCAGCAGCCCCTGGCCGCCCAGCACGCCGGCGATCGCCAGCAGCGGTTCGGCGTCCGGGGCGATCAGCTGGACCGCGTCCAGGCTCAGCTCGGACTGCGCCAGCACGCCGAAGTAGTCCTCGACGTGGGGTTCCGGCCGGCCGCGGCCGTCGGCGAGCCCGCGTGCGACCAAGCCCTCCAGCGTGCGCTGACGCAGGATCGACCGCTCGTCCACGGTTTCGCCGTGCGAACGGATGCGCAGCGGGTACGGCAGCTCGCCCAGCCCGGCGGACTCCCACAGGAAGTCGACCTCGGCCGGGGTGAGCAGCTCCGCGTTCGGCATCGAGCCACCCCCATGAGAAACCGGCCGGGCACGCCGTCGGCGTGCCCGGCCGAAAGGATCAGCGGTCTTCGTCGTCCTCGGACCACGCGCCGATGACCGGCGGCGGGGTCGCCTGGTTCGCGCCGAAGGCCGCGTCCGGGTCCGCCTCGATGAGGAACGACGCGTGCGTGTGCTCCTCGTCCTGCTCGCCCTGAGCGCCGTGCGGGGCCATGCCGCCCATGCCGCCCGGGTTCATCGGCGGCGGGGTCTGCCCGCCGATGGTGCCCGCCGACGAGACGAGGCCCTGCTGCGGAGCCTGGGCCGACGCGGCGCTCTGGCCCTGGCCTTCGGCCGAGGCGAGCGACGTCTCGTTCTCGGCCTTCGCGCCGGACCGGTTGCCCTTGCCCAGCGCGCGGGAAGCCAGCGCGCCGAGGCCGCCGGCGGCACCGCCGAGGCCGAGGCCCATGCCGATCTTGCTCAGCGGGTTGCCGCCGCCCGGCTGCCCGGCGCCCGAGCCCGCGTGGCCCGCGCCGGTGGCCGTACCCGGGCCCGCGACGGACCCACCGGGGCCACCGGGGCCGTCGCTGCCGAGCGCCGCCGCGTCCTGGCCGAAGCCACCGGCACCGGCGCCGTGGACGCCGTTCGGGCCGGCGACGCCCGCGTGCTGCGCGTCGAACGCGCCGCCGTGGCCGCCGAAGCCCGAGCCGCTGGAAGCGAACACCGCGCCGCCCGCACCGGACAGGCCCTGGACCGGGCCGGTGCTGCCGACGCTGCTGATGCCGCTGAACGAGATGGAGTTGTGCGAACCCGTCGGCTTCATGCCGAGCGACTCCGGGCCGAAGCTCGGGGTCGAGCCGTCGACCTCGCTCATCGACTTGGTGTAGGCGTTGAAGAACGCGACCTGCTGCGCCTTGACGTCGTTGGCCGCGTCGGCCTGCGCCTTCTGGTCGGCGATCAGCGCCGCCGGGCCGCCCGCCAGCGCGGCCGCCATGGCCTGCTTGGGGTCGTAGTCCTTGGGGGCCGGCATCTTCTTGACCTCGGCGGCCGCCGAGGCCTGCCGGGCGAGCCGGTCGGACATCGTGTGCGCGGCGTCGGAGGCCTGCGAGCCCGAGTTGGCGATGGCCACCAGCGCGCCCTGCGCACCGGCGGCACCGCGGCCGACCCACGCGTTGCCCAGCTCGGAGATCGCGTTGTACAGGTGGTCGGACACCTGCTTCAGCTCGGTGCCGTGGTGCGCCCAGGCGTGCCCGGTCGCCTCGGCCGTGCCGGGGTCGTTGTTGTTGACCGCGCCTTCGTACAGCTGCTGGCTGGCCTGCGCGTTCCAGTTCGGCGGGTTGGCGATCGCGCGGTCGCTGCCCATGTCGAAGCCGCCGGCACTGCCGCGGGCGTTGTCGACGATGTTCTGCGCCGACGAGTTGTCGCCGAGCGGGACCAGTGAGCCCGGGTCGGTCGACGAAGGCTGGTCGCTGTGGTTCGGAGCCATGATTTCGAGTCCCCCTCTGGGCTCAGGCGTTGCGGAACGGGTCGGCCGCGGCCTGGTCGATCTCGTGGTACCGGGACATCGCCGTGACGATGCCCTCCTCGGCGGCGGTGTACTGGTCGAGCAGGTTCTGCAGCGCGGCGGCGTAGGAGTCGTTCCCGCCGTCGGCGCGCTGGACGAACTTGGCGGCCATCGCGTTGCCGACCGGGTTGTCCCCGAGCTTCGGCGGCTGCGCGAGGGTGCCCGCTCCGCTGAGCAGGGCCTCGACCGCGTCCTTGCCGGTGCGGATCTTGTTCAGCACGGTCTGCGCGGCGTCCGGGTCGATTCCGACCTGACCCGCCGCGGCCGCGGCCTTGAAGGCGTTCGCGTCGGCAGCGCTGCTGTTCCCCATCTGAGCTCTCTCCCGTTCCCCCGACCCGGTCACCGCGGGCACGAATGGTCTTCGCATAGGTTAACGCACGTGATCAGAGCCTATGACGCAATCCGCGAAGCCGGGGTTCCGCGGATCCGGTAGATGCGGTGAACGGTCGGTGAACTACGCCGTGTAGACCTTCGGATCCAGCGTCCCGATGTAGGGCAGGTCGCGGTAGCGCTCGGCGTAGTCCAGGCCGTAGCCCACGACGAACTCGTTGGGGATGTCGAAGCCGATGTACTTCACCGGGACGTCCACCTTGACCGCCTCCGGCTTGCGCAGCAGCGAGACGACCTCGAGCGACGCGGGGTTGCGGCTGGCCAGGTTCTTCAGCAGCCACGACAGCGTCAGGCCGGAGTCGACGATGTCCTCGACGATCAGCACGTCCCGGCCCGCGATGTCGCGGTCGAGGTCCTTGAGGATCCGCACGACACCGGACGACGACGTCGCCGAGCCGTAGGAGGAGACGGCCATGAATTCCAGCTGCGTCGGCAGCGGCAGCGCACGGGCGAAGTCGGTCATGAACATGACCGCGCCCTTCAGGACACCCACCAGCAGGAGTTCACCCTGCCCGTTGGCCGGATAGTCGGCGGCGATCTGCGCCGACAGCTCCGCGATCTTGTCCTGGATCTGCTGCTCGGTGACGAGCACGGAGGCGATTTCGCCCTCGTACACGGGTCATTCCCCTCGGGTGGTGGGTTGGGAGGTGACGCAGAGCCTGCCACGGCGCCGCCGTGCCTCCAAGTTGCCCGGCAACCAGACGCCGCCCTGACCACGCCACCGGGCGACGAGGTCGTCGACCGCCCGCAGGTGCGCGTCGGTGAGCTCGCGCACACCCGATTGCAGCAGCCACCTGCGGATAACCCGCCGGCGGATCGCCGCGGGCTCGGCCGTGAGGACGCCGGCGTCCAGCCCTTCGGGGCCGCCCGCGCGGGTGAAGATCATGTCCGCCATTGTGTCCAGCGCCTCACTGTCCTCGCGCAGTTGCGCGGCCGTGCGGGCCAGTGCGGCGGCGACCCCGCCGTTGAGGACGTCTTCGAGCAACGGCAGGACTTCGGTGCGCAACCGGACCCGCGTGAAGCGCGGTTCGGCGTTGTGGGGGTCGGACCAGGGCTCGACGCCGAGCTCGGCGCAGGCGGCCTGGGTGGTCGCGCGCGGCACCGCCAGCAGCGGGCGGCCCCACGGCGGGTCGTGCGGGCGCATCCCGGCGACGCTGCGGGGGCCCGAGCCGCGGCCGAGCCCGAGCAGGACCGTTTCGGCCTGGTCGTCGAGGGTGTGGCCGAGCAGGACGAGGTCGTGGCCGGCCAGCGCGCCGTAACGGGCCTTGCGCGCGGCGGCTTCCGGGCCGCCGGGGCCGGTGACGTCGACGCGGCGCACCTCGGCTTCGTCGGCGCCGAGGGACTTCGCGGCCGCGGCGGCGTCGCGCGCGATCTTCGCCGAGCCCTCCTGCAGGCCGTGGTCGACGACCAGCGCGCGGACGCGGTGGCCGCGGTGCCGCCCGACGTACGCCGTGGCCTCGGCGAGTGCGAGGGAGTCGGCGCCGCCGGAGACCGCGACACACAGCTCGGGGGGCGCCTCGACCGCGTCCAGGAAGGCGCGGACGGCCCGGCGGACGGCCGCGACCGCCGGCCCGGTCATCCGTGCAGGCGCCGGACCCACGTGGCCGGGTCGGCGATCTCGGCGCGCGAGGGCAGGGTGTTCGGCGACCGCCAGACGGCGTTGAACCCTTCCATGCCGACGGCGTCCACGACGTGCTTCGTGAACTTCGCGCCTTCTTCGTACTGACGGATCTTCGCGTCGACGCCGAGCAGCGCGCGCAGCAGCCGGTCGAAGACGCCGCCGCCCTTGCGCCGGGCGGTGAACCGCGCGCGGATCGTGTCGACGCTCGGCACGACCTGCGGGCCGACGGCGTCCATGACGAAGTCGGCGTGGCCCTCCAGGAGCGTCGAGAGGGCCAGCAGCCGATCGAAGACCGCGCGCTCCTTCGGCGACTGGAGCAGCTCCGCGAGGTTCAGCTTCGGACCCTGCTTGATCGCCTCGGGCAGCCGGCCGACCAGGTCGGCGAGGCTGTCGGTGCCGCCGCCGGCGAGCCCGGCGACGAGCCGCTCGACCTCGTCGGCGAAGTAGTCGCGCAGCCAGGTGACCGCCGTGAACTGGAGCCGGTGGGTGCACTCGTGCAGGCAGACCCAGAGCCGGAAGTCGTGGCCCGGCACGTCCATCGCGCGTTCGGCGGCGACGACGTTGGGCGCGACGAGCAGCAGCCGGCCTTCCCGGTCGGGGCCGCCGAAGGGGTCGTACTGGCCGAGCACTCGGCTGGCCAGGAAGGCGAGCACCAGCCCGGTCTGCACGCCGGCGCCACCGGCCAGGATCGGCCCGAACGGCCCGCCCTGCTGCGGCAGCGCCCGCCCGGTGAGCGCGTCGAGGCCGGCCGCGGCCGAGCGCACCCAGCCGGGTCGGTCGACGACCTCGCCGGGCAGCAGCGGCAGGTCGAGACCCAGGTTCGTCAGCTGCCGGACGTGCCCTTCGGCCTCCATGGTCAGCTCACGCAGGTCGGTGACGGCCGCCTCGGCCTCTTCGCGCGGAACCTGCGGGCCGCCGCGCACGAGCAACGCGCCGGTCTGCGCGGCGAGCGCCCAGTCGACCATGGGCCGGGTCTCGGTTTCCTGACTCACCCTTCCGACGCTACCTGGCCCGGACGGGTTTCCGGCCACGATCTTCGTACGGTTCGGTGACCCCCGGCTACGAGCACCCGCACTTGCGCAGGCTCGTGGCGAGGGCGTCGATGGCGTCCCGGCCCGGCTGCTGGTCGGAGCCGTTGGACATGAACGCGAACACCAGCACCCGGCCGTCCTGGTCGAGGACCAGGCCCGCGAGCGTGTTGACGCCGGTGAGCGTGCCCGTCTTCGCCCGCACCCAGCCGCGGCCGGGCTGGGACGCCGGCGTCTCGAACCGCTTGTCCGCGAGGGTGCCGGACCCGCCGGCCACCGGGAGGCCGGCCAGCATCGCGCGCAGCTTCGCGGTGTTCGGGTTCTTGCCCTCCGGCGCCGCCGCGGCCGCCATCAGCTGGGTCAGCAGCTTCGCCGGGATCTTGTTGTCCGTCGAGATGCCGCTGCCGTCGGAGAGCTTGACGCCGGTGGTGTCGAAGCCGTGGTCCTTGAGCACCTTGATCGTCGCCGCGGCGCCGCCGGCGAAGGTCGCCTCCTGGCCGGTGGCCAGCGCCACCTGCCGGGCGAGGGCCTCGGCGAGGACGTCGTCGGACAGCTCCATCGTGTCGGAGACCAGCTCGGTCAGCGGTGCCGACTTCACCTCGGCGAGGACCTTCGCGTCCTTCGGTGCGGTCGCTTGGCCGCCGCCCGAGGCGCTGAGCTTCGACGCGATCGTCGACGCCAGCGCGCTGCCCGCGTTGGGCACGCGCTGCGAGTTGTTGTTCTTCGGGTCCTGGCGCCCGGCGTCGGCCATCACCGAGCCGATCTGCGTCGCGAACGTCGAGGGCGCGTCGCCCGCGGCCCAGCCCGGCGCGGTCGTCGCGCCCTTGAAGAGGCTCAGGTCGACCTGCACCTTCTTCACGTTCGGGTTGGCCTTCTTCACCTGCGCGACGAGGTCGTCGACGTGCGCGGCGCCCGGGTAGAGCGGCGACTCGGTGCCCAGCGGCAGCGCGGTGAGGGTGACGTCGCCGCCGCCGACCAGGATCACCGTGCCCGGGTCGGCGCCCTGCACGATCTTCGTCGACAGCCGCGTGTTCGGGTCCATCGCGAGCAGCGCGGCCGCCGTGGTCAGCACCTTCGTCGTCGACGCGGGGGTCACCGCCGCCGACGCGTTGTGGTCCCAGAGCGTGGTGCCGCTGACCGGGTCGACGACGCTGCCGTTGAGCTGGCCGAGCGCGCCGTTCCCGGCCGGGCCGGCCAGCACGGACTTGACGCCGTTCGCGGTCGGCGCCTGCCCGGCCGTATCCGGTCCCTGCAGCTGGCGCGTGGCGGCGGCCGGGTCCGGGCTGTCGCCCTTCGGCGCGTTCGGCGCCCACGGCAGGCCGAGGCGGTTCGACACCTTCGGCGTCGCGGCGGCGACCCCGCCGCCGGCCAGCACCAGCAGGGCGACCACGACGAGCGCGATGATCTTGCCCTTGCGCTTCTTCTTCGGCGGCTCTTCCGCGGAGGCGGACGCCGGCTCGGCCGGCGGCGGGGGCTCAGCGGGCGCGTCGGTGCGTGGTTGCGGCTGCTGCTGGAAGGCTCCGGGGAACTGGGTGGGCCGCTCGATCCCGACGGTCGCCTCGGCGTCGAACCGCTGCCCGTCCGGCTCGATCCGCATCGGCCGGGCCAGCGACCCCGCGGACGCCGGCGGGACGACCCCGCGCGGCGGCTCCGGCGGCAGCGCGGGACGGCGGTCGTCCGGCACGTCGAGGCGCTGCGCCCAGGGTGCGTCGGGGCGCTGCTGAGGCTCCGGGCGCTTCAGCTGCTCTTCGCGGCGCTGCTGCTCCTCGCGCCACAGCTGCAGCTCTTCCCGCCACGGCTGCGCTTCGGGCTTGTCGGGCTGCGGCTCGGCGGGGCGATCCGGCTGCTCACCGGGCCAGACGTTGCGCTCGACGGGCACCCACGGCGCCTTCTGGGGCTGCTGCGGCGCCATGTGCTGCGTGCTCTGGGCATCGGACTGCGGCTCCGCCTCCAGGTACTGGGTGCTCTCCGCGGCCGGTTCCTCGAGCTTCTGCTTCACCTCGATGTACTGGGTGGACTCCGCGACCGGAGCGGGCTCGGGCGGTGACTCCGGCTCCGGCTCGGCCGGCTTCTGCTCCGGCTTGCGCGAGCCGAGCCGGTCGGCCAGGTCCTGCTTGGCCGGCGTCGGCGGGGGCGGCGGCTCCTCGGCGGGCGCGTTCAGGCCCGGGATCGGCTCGGGCTCGACGTTCGGCGCGAACCACGACCCCTTCGGCGCCTCACTGCCTGTGACCTTGGGCACGCCGGACTCGCCCGAAGCGCTCGCGGGCGGGTCGGGCAGCGACATCGGCGTGGTCTTCCGCGCGCCGGACGACGAGCGATCTTCGTCCGACGAAGGCCACATCGGCTGGTCGTTTTCCGGCACCCACCACTCCTTCTCACCTGCCCCGGAAGGGGCCAAGCTCACATGCCGCGAGGCCGACATCGATGCGACCGCGAGACAGGGCGTAGTCCACACTAGGAGACGTCAAGACAGTCACTAAGGTTGCCGCCCGCGACGCGTGGGCACGCCGGATCCATCGAAAAGAAGCAGTGAGGACGCCGTGGAGTTCGACGTCACGATCGAAATCCCCAAAGGGGAGCGCAACAAGTACGAGGTCGACCACAAGACCGGCCGCATCAAGCTGGACCGGACCCTGTTCACGGCCACGCAGTACCCGGCCGACTACGGCTTCATCGACGACACCCTCGGCCAGGACGGCGACCCGCTGGACGTGATGGTGCTCGTCCAGGAGCCCACCTTCCCCGGGTGCCTGATCCGCTGCCGCGCGATCGGCATGTTCCGGATGACCGACGAGAAGGGCCCGGACGACAAGGTCATCGCCGTTCCGTCGAACGACCCGCGCCTCGAGCACCTGCGCGACATCCACCACATGAACGAGTTCCACCGCCTGGAGATCCAGCACTTCTTCGAGGTCTACAAGGACCTGGAGCCAGGCAAGAGCGTCGAAGGCTCGTCCTGGGTCGGCCGCACGGAGGCCGAGTCGGAGATCGCCCGGTCGTACGAGCGCGAGACCGACCGCCTGGCCAAGGAGAAGGCCAACGGCGGCGCGGCCCACTGACGTCACGCGAAAGAGGCCCCTCGGTTCCGAGGGGCCTCTTTCTGTTTCAGCGGGTCAGTGCGCCAGGGCGAGAGCCGGGGCGGCGTCCGCTTCGGCGTCCGCGCGCTGCTCCATCGCCGACTTGTCCGACAGCGGCTTCTCCTTGAGGAACCACACCAGCGCGAAGCCGACGGTCAGCACGATCCCGCCGACCAGGAACACCGTGCTCATCGACTCGGCGAAGCCCTGCAGGATCGGCCGGGCCAGCGTCGGGTCGAGCGTGGACAGGAACGACGTGTCGTTGACGTCCAGGCCGCTCTTCATCTGCTGCGCGAACTCCGGGTGCTGGGCCAGCGCCGAGGTGTAGGCCGGCGTGGTCATCGCCGAGCGGACGGCGTTGGCGATCTTGTCGCCGACCGTGCCGAACAGGATCGACAGGAACACCGCGGTGCCCGCCGTGCCGCCGATCTGCCGGAAGAACGTCGCCGCCGAGGTGGCGACGCCGATGTCCTGCGGGCGGACGTCGTTGGTCGCGGCCAGCACCAGCGTCTGCATCGAGGCGCCGAGGCCGAGGCCGATCACGAAGGCGATCACCATGACCAGGCTCAGCGAGGTGTCGACGGTGATCGTCGCCAGCGCGAACAGCGCCGCCGCCATCAGGCCGATCCCGGCCACCGCGAACATCTTGTACCGGCCGGTCCGGGAGATCACCACGCCGCTGCCGAGGCTCGCGAGCATGATGCCGAGCGTCAGCGGGAGCATCTGCAGGCCGGCCTGGGTCGGCGTCGCGCCCTTGACGATCTGCAGGTACAGCGGCAGCGACATCATCGCGCCGAACATCCCGGCGCCCTGCACGACCGTGACGAGCGTGGACATCCGGAACACGGGGGCCTTGAACAGGCGCAGCGGCAGCAGGGCGGCGTCGCCCATCCGGCGTTCGATCCACACGAAGGCGGTCACGCCCAGCGCGCCGACGGCGTACATCGCGATCGAGGCGGCGGAGCCCCAGCCCCACTCCCGGCCCTGCTCGGCCACGACCAGCAGCGGCACCAGGCCCACGGCCAGCGCCACGGCGCCCCAGTAGTCGACCTTCTGGTCGACGCGGGTGTGCGGGAGGTTCAGCACCTTGGTGACGACGACCAGCGCGGCGAGCGCGATCGGGACGTTGACCAGGAAGACCCAGCGCCAGCCGGTGATGCCCGCGAAGGTGTCGATGCCGGCGAAGAAGCCGCCGACGACGGGGCCGGCGACGCTCGAGATGCCGAACACGGCCATGAAGTAGCCCTGGTAGCGGCTGCGCTCACGCGGCGCGGTGATGTCGGTGATGATCGCGAGCGCCAGCGACATCAGGCCACCGGCGCCGAGGCCCTGGAACGCGCGGAACGCGGCGAGCTCGTACATCGACGTGGCCATGCCGCTGGCCAGCGAGCCGACCAGGAACAGCGAGATCGCCGTCAGGTACATGGGCTTGCGGCCGTAGAGGTCGGACAGCTTGCCGTACAGCGGCGTCGAGAGCGTCGCGGTGATGAGGTACGCCGTGGTGGCCCAGGCCTGCAGTGACAGGCCGTGGAGCTCGTCGGCGATGGTGCGCATCGACGACGAGACGATCGTCTGGTCGAGCGCGGCGAGGAACATGCCGAGCATCAGCCCGGACAGGACGGTGAGGATCTGGCGGTGGGACAGTTTGCCGTTCGTAGCGGCTGCTCCTTCCGCCGTGGTGGTGTCGCTCATGGTGGTCTCCCTTGGTAAGCCTTCGCCGTAGTTGCTTGTACCTGCCAACTACTTGCCTGAGCCAAGTATTGCCCCAAAGCTTGTATGATGCAACCAACTTCCCTGTGACCCACCTCACCCGGCCCGCAAAGCCGTGAAGGCCTCCTTCCCGGCCCTGGAAGCCGGTAAGGAGGCCTTCACGAACTTGGACTCAGGCGGAGTAACCCGGGATCGGGAACGGTGCCAGGAACTCGCGGATCTCCGCGGCGATCGAGTCCAGCGAGGACTCGTCGGCCGCCGCGGCCGCCGTCACCGTGCGGTCGATCCACTCCGCCACCTGGACCTGGTGCTCCGGCCGCAGACCGCGGGTGGTGATCGCGGACGTGCCGAGGCGGATGCCCGACGGGTCGAACGGCTTGCGCGGGTCGAACGGCACCGTGTTGTAGTTCAGCTCGATGCCGGCGCGATCGAGGGCCTGCGCGGCCGGCTTGCCCGCGACCGCCTTGTTCGTCAGGTCGATCAGCAGCAGGTGGTTGTCCGTGCCGCCGGACACGAGGTCGTACCCGCGCGCCAGCAGTGCGTCGGCCAGCGCCTTGGCGTTCGCGACGATCGCGTGCGCGTACTCGGAGAAGTCCGGGCGTTGCGCTTCGCCGAGGGCGACGGCGATCGCGGCCGTCGTGTGGTTGTGCGGGCCGCCCTGCAGGCCCGGGAACACCGCCTTGTCGACGGCCTTCGCGTGGTCGGCGTCCGAAAGGATCATCGCGCCGCGCGGGCCGCGGAGGGTCTTGTGCGTCGTCGTCGTGATCACCTGCGCGTGCCCGACCGGCGACGGGTGCGCGCCGCCCGCGACCAGCCCGGCGATGTGCGCGATGTCGGCGACGAGCACCGCGTCCACCTCGCGCGCGATCTCGGCGAACGCCGGGAAGTCGATCGTGCGCGGGATGGCCGTGCCGCCGGCGAAGATCAGCTTCGGCCGGTGCTGGCGGGCGAGGTCGCGTACCTGGTCGAGGTCGACGCGGCCGGTTTCCTTCGCGACGCCGTAGCGCACCGGGGTGAACCACTTGCCGGTCGCGGAGACGCTCCAGCCGTGCGTGAGGTGGCCGCCGTCCGGCAGCGCCATGCCGAGCACCGTGTCGCCCGGCTGCGCGAACGCGAGGTACACGGCCAGGTTCGCCGGAGACCCGGAGTACGGCTGGACGTTCGCGTGGTCGGCACCGAAGACGGCCTTCGCGCGCTCGATGGCGAGCAGCTCGACCTGGTCGATGAACTGCTGGCCCTCGTAGTAGCGCTTGCCCGCGTAGCCCTCGGAGTACTTGTTGGTGAGCACGGTGCCGGTCGCTTCGAGCACGGCCTGCGAGACGTAGTTCTCCGACGCGATCAGGCGGATCTTGTCGTGCTGGCGCTTGGCTTCGTCCTCGACGAGCCCGGCGATCGCGGGGTCGGCGGCGGCGAGCGCGTTCAGTTTCGGCTGGTGTGTCATGGCGTACTCCGGCTCTGGAGTGGCCTTCACCCAGGCGCGCGGTGCCGGCCTCGTCGTCGCTTCCCGGTGGTGCTCCACCTCGATGGCGCCAGTCGCTGCTGCACGCAAGAGCCTAGTCCAGCACGACCGCGTGCCTCAGTCCACGACCGCGACGCCCATGGACCGGGCCGTGCCCGCGATCGTGCGCATCGCCCTCTCGACGTCGGGCGTGTTCAGGTCCGGTAGCTTGCGCTCGGCGATCTCCCGCAGCTGCTGCGTCGTGATCTTGCCCGCGACTTCGTGCCCCGGCCGCGAGGAACCCTTGTCCCCCAGCGCTTTCTTGATGAGGAACGACGTCGGCGGCGTCTTGAGCCGCAGGGCGAACGAGCGATCCTCGAACACCGAGACGACCGCCGGCACGATGTCGCCGCGCTGGGCCGCCGTCGCCGCGTCGTAGGCCTTCTTGATCTCGACGAGGTTGACCCCGGTCTGCCCCAGCATCTTGCCGAGGTCGACGACCGGGGCGTTGCCCGCACTGAGTTCGAGGGTGACCTGGTGGGTGAGTTTCTTCGGAGCCATGCCCCGAAGCTAGAGTCTCCAGCTACTGGAGAGTCAACCTCAATCCAGCGCCTCGACGCCGGCCTTGTGGCGCTTCGCCAGGTCTTGGTAGACGGGCGCGTTGTGCTCCACCCAAAGCCGTGCGGAGTCGGTCAGCGGCACGAACTTCTTGGCCGGGCTGCCCATCGCGACGACCTCGGACGGCACCTCGGTGCCCGGCGTCACGGTGGCGCCGGCCGCGACCAGCGTCCGCTCGCCGATCTTCGCGTCGTCCAGGATCGTGGAGCCGTTCCCGATCAGGGCCTGCTCGCCGACCGTGCAGTCGTGCACCAGGCACTGGTGGCCGACGGTGGCGTTCTTGCCGATCTCGCACACCTTGCCGACGTTGACGTGCACGACGGAGTTGTCCTGGATGTTGGCGCCTTCGCGGACGATGATCTTGCCGAAGTCGGCGCGCAGCACGGCGCCGTACCAGACCGAGGCGCCCTTCTCGACAACGACGTCGCCGATGAGGGTGGCGGTGGGCGCGATCCAGGCGTCCGGGTGGACCTGCGGGCGGAGCCCTTCGAACGAGAACAGAGGCATGCCCGCACCCTAGACCGCGCTGTGACATCCGAGGCTCCGCCTCGGGCCGGGGGCTCCGCCACCCGGAACCCCCGGAAAGCACCGTGGGTCAGCCCGTGATCGCCGCGTTGATCAGGATGTCGACGGCTTTGTCGTTGCGCGTGGTCTGCGGGACGATCTGGGTGTCGCGCGGGTAGAAGCCCGGGTTGCTGCTCTTCGGGTACATCTCGAAGGTGAAGCTCCAGATCTTGTGCGTCGCCCACATCCAGTCGTTGACGCTGCCGTCGGTGATGTAGAGATCGCTGGACTGCTGCGGCGTGTAACCGTTGGTCGCCGCCATCTGCTTGCCGAGCGTCTCGAACTTCGTCGCCTCGGCCGCCGTGAGCCCGGGCGCGGTCCGGTCGTAGGTGTAGCCGAAGGGCCACAGCACCAGCTCGGAGTAGGTGTGGAAGTCGATGTGCGTCTTGATCTGCTGGGCGCCGCCGACCACGCGGGAGTTCACCCAGTTCGAGACGGCCCGGGCCTCGGGGGCGGAGAACGCCGCCGTGCCGCGGTAGGTCTCGCTGGACGTCGAGCCCGACGAGCCGCCGCAGCAGCCCCACTTGTAGCCCCAGTTGCGGTTGGTGTCGGTGCCGGGACCCTGGCGGTTCTTGCGCCAGCTGTGGAACGTGCCGCCGGAGATGTCGTACTCCGAGCCGTCCGGGTTGACGCTCGGGACGACCCAGATCTCGGTGCTGTCGACGAGCCGCTTGATCGCGGGATCAGTGGCGTACCCGCCGGTCAGCCGCTGCACGATGCGCAGGCACATCTCGGTGGTGAGGTGCTCGCGCGCGTGCTGGTTGCAGGTGAACAGCACCTCGGGCTCGTTCTCGTCGGTCGCGGCGTTGTCGGAGATCTTGAGCAGCGACAGCGCGCGGCCTTCGTACGACGTGCCGGCGCTGCCGAGCTTCGTCAGCGCCGGGTAGTTCGCGACGGCCTTCTGCAGCTCCGTCTGCGTCTCGGCGTAGGTGTGGTAGCCGGTGTAGCCGGCCGGGAAGTCCTCGACAGTCGCGGTGCCCTGCGGCCGGTCGACCGCGCCGAGCGCCTTGACGCCGAAGCCGAGCGCGCGCAGCTGGGCCGCTTCGCCCGGGTTGGCGATGACCGTCGTCGTGCCGTTCGTGCTGTCGAGGATGTCGGCACCGGTCTTCGCGACCTCGGTGCGCTGCTGGGCCGTGCCGGTGCCGGTCACCTCGTACACCTGCGGTCCGGCCGGCTGGGCGACGGCCTGGCCGCCGGTGGCGAGCATCAGAAGGACGGCCGCGGCCGCCGCCATGCACGTTCGTGGGCGCATCACGTCTCCTGCCCTCGGGGGTGCTTCGACCTTGGCGGGAGCCGGACGTACCGCGCAATCCGTACGTCTACGGATCTATAGGGCGTTGCTAGCCGTAGTTGGCGAAGCAGAGCGCCTCGATGTCGGCACGCAGTGTGGCGAACGGCCGCGGGCGCACCCGCTGCTGGACGACCGTGCCCAGCAGGTACGACAGCAGCGCGCGGGCCCGGGCGCGCGGGTCGTCGACGTCGAGCGGGGCGAGCAGCTCGGCCAGCAGCTCGGTGAGCGACGTGAGCATGACGTCGATGGCCTGCGGGTGCTGCGCGCGGCCGGCCGCGATCCAGTACTCGAACCAGAGGAACGCCGCGTTCGGGTTGGCGGCGAAGACGCTCAGGTACTCCTCGAGGACGGCGAAGAGGCGCTTGCGGGGCTCGTCGTGCTTCGCGGCGACCTCGCGCAGCCCCGCGGCGAAGGCGGTGATGTGCGCGGCCATGGCGCGGTCGATGAGGACGTCGATGTCGGCGAAGTAGTAGTGGATCGCGCTCTTGGTGAGCGGTCCGGCGTCGGCGATGGCCCGCACGGTGCACCCGGCGAGCCCGTCGCGCGCGAGGACGACGCGGGCGGCTTCGACGATCTGTTCCTGCTTGGCCAGCTGGTTGGGAGAGAGCCGCTCGCTGCGACCGGGGACTGCGCTCACGGTGATTCTCGTTACCTTCTTCCTGGACGGCAGCCCCGAATCCTAGGGCAGACGTCCTGCGGGTGGCCTCGGGGTGAAAAACCGGATTGGCCACCCCGGTCTTGTCGGCGGACAATGCGCGCATGGTGATCTCAGGGGACAAGGGGCTCAGCCCGGCTGCGCGCAGCCAGCTGGAGAAGGAAATCGCGAACCTGCGCGCTCAACGCGAAGCGCTGGCGCCGCAACCCGGCGAGCAGGAGCGCACGGGCGACGCGGCGGACCAGGCGGACGTGATCGACCGCGCGGAGGCGGCGGCCCGGCTCGACCGCCAGATCGCGGATCTGGCCGCGAAGATGGAACACGGCGGCTACGGCAACGCCCAGCTCCCCGACGGAACAACGGTGACCCTCCGCTTCTCGGACGGCGACGAAGAGACGTTCCAGGTGGTGACGGTCCCGGGCGAAGACGCGGACGCGATCACCTCCGACAGCCCCCTGGGCCTGGCCCTGGTGGGCCGCAAGGCGGGCGACGAGATCACCTACCGAACCCCCCGAGGCGACGCAAAGGCCACGGTCCTGAAGGTAACGCCCCCGAAGTAAGCCCCCTTGTCCCACCGAAGGCCGCCTCCACAAGAGGCGGCCTTCGTCGTCTCTTGACCCATAAGAGTGGTTCTGGTGAACAAATTCCGCCGGCCAACCCCCAAACGCAACCAGGGCGGGGGGCCGGGGGCGGAGCCCTCCGGACGGGGCGCGGGGCGGAGCCCCGCAAGGTACGCGAAGCAAGAAAAAGGCCCCTGCCCTCGAGGGGCAGGGGCCAACCACTTGCTGAGCCGCCTAGGGAATCGAACCCCTGACCTATTCATTACGAGCGCAATTCGTCACTTGTTGACCTTGATCGCAGAGCTCTGACCTGTGCGTCCATGGTCCTTGAACGTCCACATACGTCCGGGGTTAGTCACCCGGATTGCCACCCAGTTAGACACCCATCTCAGACCAAAGCGGCTGGACACGGTTAGGCGAGGACGTCCTCACCCTAACCGTGTTCCAGCCGCTTTCACTTACTCGTGACTAGAGACACAGTAGTAGAGTGGGAGAAGTTATCACCATAGGTGTCACTCACCTGTCACACCTAAATCCGCAGGTCAGACGGATTAGAGTGACAGAGTGACAGGTGTGACAGTCTCTACACCTGGGGGTGTCACTCGGCCACGCTTCACGGTGCAAGCGAGTCGTCGGCGACAATCGCCGCCGGAAATCGGCCCTGAGAGGGCCTGCTCCGGCCACTGAGGTCCCAACCTCACCAGCGCACTCGCGTTCGCTCACGTACGGCGCTCTCAGGCCGCCGAATTTGATGCACTCCACGGCCCGAGTCCGCCTGTCCGGGGCCTCAGGCCCCGACAGCTACCTGGGTAGCGACTACCAGATCTGGCGGGCTCGTTCCGCCGCCAAAAGGAGCGGGCCGCTATCCACCTGCAAGGTGGTCTCTTCAATGCCGCGGTCGAGCCAGCGAACGACGAACGTCAGCGGCCCCTCGGGCGGCAGTGGCCGCAGGTGAACCTGCTGACGCAGTGATCGCTTTCCCGCCTGAGTAACACCCGGATCCAGCGTCGGCCCGCTGGTCAGCCGACGATCGTGCTCAAGTCGGTCGACGTTGGTAGCGGCCGTGTCGTCAGAAAAAGCTACGCCGAACAGCAGGCCGGTTTCACCCACCTCTTCTTGGTGGGCCGGGTGTCGCACCACCTGAGGCAACGACTCACCCGCCGCCAGGTCCTCTCGCAGCAGCACCACCACCGTCAGAGTGATCCCGGACGGCCACACTGCCGCGCTCTCGATCGCGACGCAGGCATGATCGCTGCGGACCAGACGGTCTTCGATCGGCACGACAGCCGGCAAGAAGTCTCCCGCAGGCGGAACCCAGAGCTGCAGCGTCCGGGTTCCGACCACTTCGAAGAAGCTGGTAGCCATGGCACGACCTTTCGAAACGACACGCTGTCCTGACCGATGCCGGGCGACGAACCAGCAAGCGTATCCGTCGCCCGACACCAACCTTACTACTAAATGAACGGCGGGAAATACGCGTCGGTCGACCTCAATGGGCAGTATGCCTCAACATCGCCGATCACCGTACATTGCTCCCACGGCGGGCCGGTCCAATACCAGCCGTCAGGCAGAAACATCGTAATAACATTCGTCGCATAGTATGTTCCCGAACAAACCTGCTCAGGCTGAATACAGTAGCCCACAGTCGTAGAAGTACAGTTGTTGCTATTCACGCAGACGTCAGGCTCGGCATCCGTGAGCGTGCGCCCGTCAATGAAAAGTGATGACGCAGTACTCAATTCGGCCATGAACTGCCCATCAGCGGTCGTCGTGCAATTCACGTTGCCGTAGAACGGCGTACGACTATCCGTGAGCGCACCATTCAAATAGTGGGCAGTAGTCTCGAACTGAATTATCCCCTCGCAGCCGCCACCAGGAGGGTCAGCCTCCAAAGAATTTGTACTCGCGCCAGCCTTCTTGATGCCAGCCTTAAAGTGCGCAGTCGTAACCGATTTCTTCTCAACGCTCACAGGCTGAGAATCCTCGCTTGCATTCGCTACGCCGACAAGTCCTACCGAGGACAGCAGCAGAAGCAGACTTGCAAGCACTACCCTCATCATCGAAAACGGCAAGCTTCTTCGAATCTTTCTCATTTCTCTATTTCCCCTCTTTCAAGAGTCAACTAGCCGTCGACGACTCCAAGGCAAGCACAAGATTCTCTCACCGGGACACCGCCGATTGAGTGACTTGATCACGTCAACAAACAAGGAGGCAATTCAACGAAATAGCAGAGATTTCGTCGTGAAACTCACTCAGAAACCAAAGATTCGTAGGTTTTTCCGCAATACGAGAATGAATCTTGCAACCTCTAGCACCGCTAGGCGGGCGCCGAGGACTTGCTTAGGCAGACATAACATGTTCCCGACGCATCACCCATCGATCATTTCGACTTGTACACCGTCGAACACATGTTCTACGGTGAGGTGCGTTGGACGAGACGGGGAAGGTCCCGCCCGACGCACCACAGCACGTCGCCCCGTACCGCACACGGCGGGGCGACGTGCTCCCAAACCCGGAGTTACTGCGTGACTGCAGAGATCGATGGACGCGAGGTGGCACGCGCAAAGTTCCGAGTTGTGCGTGTGGCACTGGCGGTCGCCGCCTAGCTACACCCCAGCCGTCTCCATCAACTAGCAGATGGCCTTTCGGCACCTCGTCGACCTGACAGAGCCCGGTCACATCGCGTCGAGGGGGCGCATTGACGTCAGGTGAACCCGCCTGCGACGTCCGCCCCCTTGACACGACGTGATAGCCCTTGAGGAGGTCGAACTCGTTTGACTTGCGAATGAAAGCCCACGTCAACTTCTGGGTCTCGGCCGCATTTGCAGTGACAGCGATCGTCACCTGTGAAGCTGCTGGCCCGTGGCGAGACGAGAAGTCTCACGTGCACCGCGCCGAGTCCAGCATCGAACTCATGAGCAATGAGTCGCCGGCAGTGACCGGCGCCTTCATCGGGGCGTAGTGGACATCGCGTGCCCCGTCAGCGGGTGGTCGCTGGGCTCCTTGCGCGGGCGACCGCCGGGGACCGGGCGCCGGCCCACACGCCCTGGCGGGGCTTGCCCGCGGGTCAAACACAGTGCTCAGCGGCCCCGGAGAGCCGCTTCAACAAGTAAGAAACCTCTGAACACCCCCGGTTCGACACGCGTGGGCTTGTAGGCCGACGCCGACAGGCTCGGCGTGGGATACGCCGATCGAGGAGATCTCGCGTTTGGTTGGGCACAGCAGCACGGCCGTGACGAGCTGGTCTACCGGAAGCAGATCAGGCCGGTGGTCGAGTCGGGTGCGGTCGCGATGGACCGGCTTCCCCGCGCCGGGTGAACTTGCGGAAGTTTCTTCTCCCACCGACCGGGCGTCGTAGTCACCCACTTAGTCACCCACCAGACGAGTCAGGCCCCATCCGAGGTGTCTCGGATGGGGCCTGACCTGCGGAGCCGCCTAGGGGAATCGAACCCCTGACCTATTCATTACGAGTGAATCGCTCTGGCCGACTGAGCTAAGGCGGCATGTCTCCGGCTCGCGCTGGCGACGACGACAAGTGTAGCGGAGGCTGTCTGCGTCACTTTCCGGGGGGACTGTCGTTAGGGCCCTATGACGTCGGTCTCATCCGCCGATCGACCTATCTGGAGGCTCTGGCACATGCGGCGAAGACTGCCCCGTTCGGTGGCCCTGCCGGCGGCTGCGGCGTTGCTCCTGCTCAGCGCGGCGCCGGCGCATGCCGATCCGACTTATCCGACGACGCCGATCCCGCAGCCGGCGAACCCGGGGCAGGCGCCGATCTCGGCGCCGATCGGGCCGCAGCCGCTGGGGCAGGCCGTCGGGGATGCGGGGACCGCGCTCGGCATCATCCGGTTGCTGCCGAATGCCGTGCCGACGAAGACGATCCTGCCCGGGTTCGGCGACACCCTGCCGAAGCAGTCGGCGCTCGAGGCCGGGATGGGCCTCTCGAGCGCGTCGGCGAACTCCGACGCCTACCTGAGCTATGAGAAGGCGATCGCGCAGGCGTCGCCGTTCGGGCTGTCGGTGGGCGGGAACGCGCCGCAGACGCCGGGCAGTGTCGTGCAGACCGCGTTGCCGGACAACCCGCAGCCGATCAGCGGTGGGCTGAACGCGCCGCCGAATCCGCTGCTGAACGTGGGGCTGCTCAATGGGAGTGCGCACGCGCGGTGGAGCCCGACGCTCGGTCCGTGCGTCGACACCATCGCGGACGCGAGCACGTCGGTCGCGAGCCTGTCGCTGCTGAACGTCATCCCGTCGATGCCGAACCTGGGCCTCGACAAGCTCGCTCTGGACCCGAGCACGCTCGCGAAGGGCTTCGACCTGACCAAGGGCCTGCAGAGCCTCGGCGGGCTGCTGCAGGGCGGCGGCCAGACCGCGGCGAACGGCGCCGGCTCGCTGCTGAGCCTGCCGAACACGCTGTCGTCGCGTTCGCAGGTGAAGCTGGTCGACGTCCCGGGCTCGAAGAACAAGGCCGTGCAGTCGACGTCGACGCTGCAGGCCGCGGACATCGAGATCCTCAAAGGGACGCCGCTGGCGCTGAGCATCAAGGTGGCCAGCCAGCCGACGCTGAAGGTGACCTCCACCGGCGACGCGAAGACGTCCAAGGTGGACTACACCGCGCCGGTGCTGACCATCGAGGCGGCCGGCAAGACGCTGTACACGCTGGACGCGGCGCACCCGACGAAGGACATCCCGATCGGGCTGCCGCTGGCCGGGCTGAGTGACCAGTTCGGGCAGCTCAACGACATCCCGGTGGTCGGCGGCCTGGTCTCGACGCTCACCAAGGGCATCCAGCAGGTCGGCAACACCGCCGGAACCGTGCTGGACCTCGGGGTCCTGCGGCTGAGCATCGCCGGGCTGGACCAGAAGTCCGCGCAGATGACGACGCCGTTCAAGGGCTTCCAGCTGGGTGCGTCGGCGCGGCTGTTCGACCTGCAGCTGCTGCCCACGACCAAGCTCAAGAGCCTGCTGCCCGCCGACCAGGCGAAGAACCTGCCGTCGTCACTGGCGCAGCTGTCGCTCGGCGAGCAGGTCGCGCGGGCCTACGCGCCGACCGGCGGCGTGGTCTGCGGGACGACGTCGGCCCCGCCCGCGGGTGGTCAGGCCCCGAAGGGACCGGTGAAGAACCTCGCCTACACCGGCGGCGCGTACGACACGGTGCCGCTGTTCTGGACGGGCACCGCGATGCTGCTGCTCGGCGTGGTCATGGTGGCCGCGATGCCGGGCGCGCGACGTCGCCCGCTGGCCGTGGCGGCCGAGGAGAAGCCGTTCAAGCCGTCACCGCGTCCGCGCGAGTGACCTGAGGCAGCCCCGGGGGCAGTGAAGGAACCCGCCGAGAGCTCCGGCTCTCGGCGGGTTTCTTTGTGCTCAGCCCTGGCGAAGCGTCGTGACCATCGCCTCGACGGCGATGCGCGGCTTGACGTTCAGGTCGATCGCCTCGCGGCATTCCAGCACCGCTTCGAGGCGGCGAAGCGTCGATTCCGGTGTCCACGCCGACGCCGCTTCGGCGATCTGGTCGGCGTGGTCGGGGTGGTTCAGCGTCGCGCCGGAGCGGGTCGTCGTCACCAGGACGTCGCGGTAGAAGCCCGCCAGGTCGATCAACGAGAGGTCGAGCGTGTCGCGCTGGGTGCGCGTCGCGCGGGACTTCTGCTTCTTCTCGAGCTGCTTCACCGCCGCTTCGGCGGCTCGCTTCGCTCCGGCGACGCCCTTGCCGATGCCGTCGCCGCCCATCGCCGTGCGCAGTTCGTTGCGCTCGTCCTCGTCGCGGCCCTTGCTCGCTTCGCCCGCGTCGGCCTCCGCCGCGCTGATCAGCTGGTCGGCGCAGGTGAAGACGTCACTGGGCCGGCGCAGGCCGGTGGGGATCCGCAGCACGGTGGCCCGCCGCTGCCGCGCGGCCTCGTCGGTGGCGAGCCGGCGCGCGCGGCCGACGTGGCCGCCGCACACCGAAGCCGCCCACTGCGCACGCTCCGGGTCGACGTGGTCGCGGCGCACCAGGACGTCCGCGATCGCCTCGGGCGGCGGCGTCCGCAGCGTCACCAGGCGGCAGCGCGAGCGGATCGTCACCGAGACGTCGTCGGGGTGGTCCGATGGCGCGCAGAGCAGGAAGACCGTGCGCTCCGGCGGCTCCTCGACGGCCTTCAGCAGCGCGTTCGACGCGCCTTCGGTGAGCCTGTCGGCGTCTTCGATGATCACGACCTGCCACTTGCCGGTGGTCGGACGGCGCGCGGCCGCCTGCACCAGGGCACGCATCTCGGCGACCGAGATGGACAGGCCTTCCGGCACCACGAGCCGGACGTCGGCGTGGGTGCCCGCCATCGTCGTGTGGCAGCCCGGGCAGGCGTCGCAGCCGGTGCCAGTGCTGCACTGCAGGGCCGCGGCGAACGTCCGCGCGGCCACCGAGCGGCCGGACCCGGGCGGGCCGGTGAGCAGCCACGCGTGCGTCATCGCGCCGGACGGGGCCGGCTCGCCGGCGACGATCTTCGCGGCGGCCGACGCCGCCGTGGCCAGCGTTTCGACCGCGGGCTCCTGCCCGACCAGCTGGTTCCAGACGCCGATGCGTTCGGTCGTCGTCACTTCGCCTCCACGCGAGGCTCTTCCGAGGTCTCGACGGGCAGGGGGTCGTCGATGTCCAGCGGGCGGACGGTGGGCCGGTCCGTCGTCGGCCCGTCGGTGGTCGCCGGGTCTCCGGTGACCGGCGCGTCGGCCAGCGGGGCCAGCGCGGACAGCCGGCCGACGAACACCGCGCGCAGGGCGGTGCGGATGCGCTCGGCGACCTCGGTGTCGGTGCCGTCGGCGTCGACCACGACGTACCGCTCCGGGTCGGCCGCGGCCATTTCGGTGAGCAGGTGCTGGACGCGCCACTGGTCGTTCATCGTGGTCGACCGGTCGCGCGGCGCGCCGTTCGGGGCCGAGTCCAGCAGAACGGTCAGGTCCGGCCGCAGCCGTCCGGTCGCCCAGTCGGCGAGGCCTTCGAGCTCGTCGCTGTCCAGCCCGGCGACGGCCGACAGGTGTGCCAGCGGCGAGTCGACGAACCGTTCCATCACCACGACCGAACCGGCGTCGAGCGCCGGCTGCACGTGCCGCTCGACGATGTCGGCCCGCACCGCGGCGGCGGCCAGCGCCTGGGCCCGCGCGCCGGTCAGCGAAGCGCCGGAGACGAGGGCGGTGAGGCGCTTGTCGTCGAGCGCCGGATCCGCGGCGACGACGACGGGCCGGGTACCCCCGCGCATCCAGTCGGCGAGGTTGACGGCCTGGATCGCCGTGTTGATCGCGGTGGTGCCCTCGACGGCGATGAGGAAGCCGTTGACACGCCGCGGCGTGCGGCGCAGCGCGTTGCGCAGGTCCGACAGGATCGGTTCGGTGCGCTTGTCGTCCATCTGCCGGTAGGCGAAGAACCCGGCGATCAGCGCGATCGCGGCGCCGGCGAGCATGATCGGCCGGGTGCCGTCGACCGAGACCTTGCCGCCCCAGACGCTGAAGGTGCTCGTCCCCATGACACCGACCAGCACCGGGACGGTGACCGTGGTGCCGAACAGCACGAGCTTCATCATCAGCTGGTAGATGGCGTTGATCCGGCCGCGGATGGCGTCTTCGACGCGCGAGCCGATGATCGTGACACCGGTGAGGAACGCCGTCCCGGCCCAGAAGCCGACCAGCACCACGGTGATCAGCGAGACCGACAGGTGCGGTGACAACGCGACCAGCGCGAGCGAAAGCCCGGCCGCGATGATCGAGACACCGAACAGCCGGTCGTGCGGGAGCCGCCGGGCGAGCTTGGGCGCGAACGCCATGCCGGAGGCCAGGCCGACGAAGACGGCCAGCACCAGGAGGCTGAACGCCGAGTCGCCGGCCAGCAGGCTGGAGGAGTACGGCTTGGCCGAACCGATCACCGCGCCGCCGGCGGCGAACGCGCCGAACGCGCCCACCAGCAGCCCGCGCACGAGCGGCGTGCTGCGGACGAAGCGGAAGCCGTCGGCGATCATGGTGCCGACGCCGAGCTTCTCCTCGTCGGCCTGCTTGACCTTCTGTTCCGGCAGCGCGTGGACGTTGCGCAGCGACAGCTCGGGGATGCGCGTGGCGATGAGGATCGCGCTGGACAGGTAGAGCAGGCCGGTGATGACGACGACCAGCTTCGCGATGCTGAGGCTGGCGTTGTCCCCGAACAGGTGGAAAGTCGTGTTGACGCCGGTGATGATCGCGTTCGCGCCGGCCGCGGTGACGACGGCGAGGCCGTAGGTCATCACCATGCCGAGCTGGTTGGCCGTCTCCACCTGGTCCGGGCGGCGGAGCAGGTTCGGGACCGCGGCCTCTTTCGAGGGGATCCACATGCTCGCGGCGCTGCCGACGAGGAAGTTGCCGACCAGCAGCCACCACGGCGCGCTGACGAAGGCGATGGACAGCAGGAAGCCGCAGCGCAGCAGGTCCGCCACGATCATGACCTTGCGCCGGTCGAACCGGTCCGCGAGCAGCCCGCCGACGGGCGCGAACAGCAGCCCCGGCGCGAGGCCGGTGAGCACCACGCCGACGAACGCGAAGTTCTGGGCGAAGTAGTTGTCGGTCAGCTTCGTGGCCAGGCCGGTCAGGGCGAGGATGTTCAGCCAGTCGGCCACGCTGCACAGGTACGTGACGCCCCAGAGGCGCCGGAACGGTTTGATCGCCAGTACCCGCCGGACCCGGTTGATCGTGGACGCTTCGGCGCCCGACGATCCGCCCGGGCCGGCCCCGGGTACCGATCGCAAGCCCTCGCTGATACGCCCACCCCACTAGTCACCGCGGCGCCGGACGCCCTCGTGAGGTCGCCCGACCGTGAAGTCAGGGTAGCCCGATCGGCCCTTGCCTCGCGGACGGCCCCGAGGTGCCGGTGGGGCGGGGAACAGCGAGCGAACGCTAGTCGAACAGTCCTGTCACGCTGCTGACCAGGCTCGACACCAGCTCGATGGCGACGAAACCGAACACGATCAGCAACACCACGGCGAGCATGACCCCCGCGGCACTCGACGACGGCCGGTTGAAGGCGGGCATCGACATCGACGGCAGCCGCCGCCGCTTGACGGGAACCACCTCGAGGTCTTCGTCGAAGCCGTCCTCGGCCGGTGCCTTCTGCCGCACGGGCCGCTGCAGCATCGGCGGCCGGCTCGGCCAGGTGCGCCGCCGGTTCCGCTGGCGCGGCAGGAGCCCCATCGGCGGCGACGGTTCTTCGCCGACGTTGCTCGTGGTGCCGGCCGGGGGAATCGGCCTCGGGGCCCCGGACTCCTCCTCCCGGAGGGTCTCCTCGACCATCCGGCGCACGGCTTCCTCGTCGTGCTGCACGGGCCCGGCCACCGGGAAGGCGGCGGGCTCGTGGCCATTGGCGACCGCGGTGCGTGGCTCGGGCGCCGCCGTGACCAGTCCCGAGACGGGGTCGGCGAACGTTTCGCCGGGGGCTTCGGACAACGTGCCGTCGCGCTGAGTGAGCTCGGGGGCATTGAAGAAGGGAGCCTCACCGTTCGCGCTCATGGTGACCACCTCACTACTGAATGTCCTCGCCTTTCCAGGGTAGCGACGATGGCGGATAACGCATCCGCCCAATGGCTCTGTCTGTAATGGAGGGTCGGTCACGCAGCGCAAGCCCGTGCCCGAACCCCCTGCAGTGTCCAGTCCGCCGGTGGTCCGGTCGACCGCCAATGGTGACGGATCGTAGTGAGTCGGGTCACAAGGCGCTTCGGGCGGGGCTGGCCAGGGACGGGCCTCCGGTGACCAGTTTGCCGGTTCGCGCTCGGGTCGGGGACGGGTTTGCCTGGAGGCGCCGGATGGACGGAGTGCGCCGGGTGGCGGGTCGGGAGCGGCCGGTCGGAGCATCGGCCCAGGCGGGCGCGATCACTGACTGTTTCGATGGCGCGCCGAGCCGGCGACCTCCCGCCGCCACCGCGCGAGCCCGACGGGCCACACTGGCGACCTGGTCGGCCTGGCACCGCCCGTCCCGCCACCGCGCCGGACCGAAGCCGTCCTCCGCACGGGCGGCACCGCCCGTCCCCCGCCGCGCGGACCAACGCCGTCCCTCCGCACGAGCGCGCGGGTCGGCATCGGCCCCTCCCGCAACTCGGCGGCCAGCCGACGGTCGGGTCGGCGTGTCACCGGCGGCCGGTCCGCCGCCTTCCTCTTCTCAGGGGATCTCCTCCTGTCCCAGGTCGACCATCTTCCGGCACCAGTCGCGCAGCATGCCGCGGCTGAAGGGGCTCAGGACCAGCTGGCGACGGCCGTCGCCGCGGTCGAGGGCGGCCAGGGCGAACCGGCCCAGGTCCGTGTCCACCAGGACGAACCCGTGGTCCGGGAACTCCGCGCACAGGCCGCCGAACGCCAGCATGTCCAGCACCGCCGTGCCCGAGCGCGGGCGGCCCAGCAGCTCGCGCATGGCACCCACGTCGGCGTCCTGGCCGTCGTGGACCAGGCCGTCGGCGTCCACCGACACCCAGATCGCGCGGGGCGAAGCGCCGAACGGGGCCTCCGGCAGCTCCGCCACCAGCATCTCCGGCAGCTCCTCGAAGTCGGCGAGGTGGATCGCCGTGCGGCCGGGCAGCGAGCCCATCATGAAGGCCCGTTCACCGTCCGCGTAGCAGCGGATGTCCGCCGTCTCCGGGCCTTCGTCGAACACGCCGCACAGCGCCGCCCGGACCGAACCGCGCAGCATCAGCGACACCACCTCGAAGCCGACCTCGTTGAGCTCGCCGTCCACGCCGAACGGTGTGCCGTCGATCCAGGCCGCCCACGCCGTGTGCCGCTCGACCTCGGCCACCAGGTCGGCGGGATCGTCGGAGACCGGTCCGTGCACGAGGATGTCGTGGTCGCTGACCTCCGGGTTGTAGAGCCGGTCGACCGGCTCGCGATCCGGCATCGCCGCCAGCACCGGACCGGCGGCCAGTTCGAGCAGCTCCCGGGCCGCCGTGCGGTCAGCCATGGCACCTCCTCTCGCCCGACTCGACCTCCGAACGGCCCGCGTCCGCCCGCGGCTCCGGTACGCCGCCGTTCAGCTCGGCCGCCGCGAGGATCGCCTCGCGAACCGTCAGGTCCCTCGGCGCCGCCTCGACCACGCGATCCACTCCCTCCCCGGCCGTCGTCCGCACCACCGCGTCCTCAGGCATGGCTCTGCACCGCCTCGACGATCCACTGCTCGGCCGTGCTCCGCGACGCCGGACCCCACGTGACGGTCCAGCGCCCGGTCCGGCCGACCGCGGCGCTGAACTGGTACCGGCCCAGGTCGTTGTCCACCAGCCCGAACGCGCCGTGCGGGTACTCGGCCAGGATCGCGTCGCGCACCGCGAGGTCGACCAGCACCGTGCCCAGCCGCGGCCGGGCCGCGCACTCGCGGATCAGCTCGACCGCCCGCTCGCACCGGCGCGGGATCAGCCCGCCCTCGTCGGTCTCGATCCGCAGGTGCTGCCCGGGGCCGGGCGGCCGGTCGGGCAGGCCGTCGAACACCCAGCCCGGCAGTTCGCTCAGGAAGCCGGACCGCAGGCGCGCGCGGTTGCCCAGCTTGTGCAGCACCGTGGTGTAGTCCTCGTCGCCGAAGAACCGCACCTCCCACGGCTCCCGCCGGGCCGGGAAGACGCCGGTGACCACGCCGCGGATGAAACCGCCCCGCAGCGCCCGGTACAGCCCGACGGCTTCCGGCGTGACCTCGCCACCCGGCGCGAGGCCGATCGCGGCCATCCCGGCGACGAACCGGGTGTACTGCTCCACCTCGTCGGCGAGGCTCCGCGCGGGCGAGGAGCGACGGCCCGGCAGCGGTTCGGTGTCCGCCAACACCGGCGGGATCTCGAACTCGGGGTCGTAGAACTCCATCACCGAGGGCCGCTCCGGCACCTCGGCCGACAGCGGGGCGATGACCTCGTCGATGACGTCGAAGACGGCGACTGAAGTGTTCACCCCTAGATTGAACACCCTGGCACCGACAATTTCTCGCACATATGTTCGACCGGGTGACATCGGTCGGTGAGCGGTCGGCGAGCGGCTCAGACATGCTCCGGCACCCGCCCTTCGACGAAGTCCGCGAGCCCCTCCACGCTCCCGGGCAGCCACCAGAACCGGCGGTGGCCACCCCGGCGTCCGCCCAGCGCCGCCAGGTGCCGGCCGCGGCCGTCGTCGACGAACGCCAGCATCTCCCACGGCCGCCCGTCGCCGTCACGGGCGAAGTCGATCTGGACGGTGCCGAGCCGGGTCCGCCGCAGATCATCCAGCACGCCGAGGACGAGACACTCCTGCTCGGGCTCGAGCACTCCGCGCTCGTCGGCGTCGAGGCACACGCCCTCGCCCGGCGCCGGCGGCAGAGGAGGCAGGCGCGTGAGCGCCAAGCGGAGCAGCTCCGCGACCGAGCCCGGCGAAGGCCCGGACAGGCTCAGGCCGTCCCCGGCGACGCCGAACTTCTCGCCGTCGTCGAAGAACGCCGCCGTCCACGGCTCGTCGGACATCGCCACAGCTACGCCGCAGACGCCGCCGGTCCCGATGAAGCCGGGGAGCGTTTCCATCAGCTCCATGGCGGTGGCACTGCCGAGGGCCGCCTGCCGGACCGGCCTGAGGATCTTGGTGGTCACCGTGTGCACGGTGCGTGGTGTCTTGGTCACACGTCCATGAAACCCGGGACCACCGACAATTTCCCGAACATCCGTTCGAGGTGTCACCCGAAAGTGTGGGCAAACGCCGTGAAGGCCTCCTTACCGGCTCTTATGGCCGGTAAGGAGGCCTTCACGAACATCGGACCGTGCTACTTGGCCTTCGTCGCGGTGGAGCTGCGCTTCGCCGTGGTCGACTTCGCGGCCGCGGTCTTGGCGGTCTTGCTCGTGCCCGCCTTGACCGTCTTCGCCGTCGTCGAAGCCGGCTTCCGCGCCGGCGCCTTCCGCTTCGGCGCCGGGCCCTTCGCCCGCTTCTCCGCGAGCAGCTCGGACGCCCGTTCGGCGGTCAGCGACTCGATTTCGTCGCCCTTCCGCAGCGTCGCGTTGTACTCGCCGTCGGTCACGTACGGGCCGAACCGCCCGTCCTTCACCACCATCGGCTTCTTCGACACCGGGTCCTCGCCGAGCTCCTTGAGCGGCGGCTTCGCCGTGGCGGACCGCCCACGCTGCTTCGGCTCGGCGTAGATCTTGAGCGCCTCTTCGACCGTGATCGAGAAGAGCTGGTCCTCGGTCGCGAGCGAACGCGAGTCCGTGCCCTTCTTCAGGTACGGCCCGTAGCGCCCGTTCTGCGCGGTGATCTCGTCACCGGACTCCGGGTCCTTGCCGACCACGCGCGGCAGCGAAAGCAGCTTCAGCGCGTCTTCGAGCGTGATGGTCTCGATGTCCATCGACTTGAACAGCGATCCCGTACGCGGCTTCGGCGCCTTCGCCTTGGCGGCCTTCTTCTGCGCCGCCGTGGCGTCCTCGGGAATCTCGATCTCGGGCAGCAGCTCGGTGACGTACGGCCCGAAGCGGCCTTCCTTCGCGACGATCGGGTTCCCGCTCACCGGGTCATTGCCCAGCGTGCGGCCCTCCTGCGGGGTCGCGAACAGCTTCTCCGCGATCTCCTGCGTGAGCTCGTCCGGCGGCAGGTCCTCGGGCAGGTTCGCGCGCTGCGACTCGCCGTCGACCTCGCGCTCGAGGTAGGGCCCGTAGCGGCCGACACGGACCACGACGGTGTGCCCGTCGGCGTCACTGAACAGCGGGATCGAGTTGATCTCCCGCGCGTCGATGTCCTCAACGCTGCCTTCGACGAGCTTCTTCAGCCCGCCCAGGCGGCCGATCGAACCGTCGACGCCCATGTCGCCGCCGAAATAGAACTTCGACAGCCACTGGCCGCGCTGCTCGTCGCCGTTGGCGATGCGGTCGAGCTCGTCCTCCATGCCGGCGGTGAAGTCGTAGTCGACGAGCCGCTCGAAGTGCCGTTCCATCAGGCCGATCACGGCGAACGCGACCCACGACGGAACGAGCGCGGAGCCCTTCTTCCAGACGTAGCCGCGGTCCTGGATGGTCTTGATGATCGACGCGTACGTCGACGGGCGGCCGATGCCCAGCTCTTCCAGCTTGCTGACCAGGCTCGGCTCCGAGTAGCGCGCCGGAGGCGACGTCGTGTGGCCGTCCGGGCTCAGTTCGGTCGCGGTGAGGTCTTGGTCCTTCTCGAGCACCGGCAGGCGGCTCTGCTTGTCGTCGGCTTCGCCACCGGTCTCGGTGTCGACGGCCTCGACGTACGCCTTCAGGAAGCCCGCGAACGTGATCGTGCGGCCCGAAGCGGCGAAGGTGCACTCTTCGCCCGAAGTCGCGTTGCCGACGATGCGCACGGACATCGTGGTGCCCTTGGCGTCCGCCATCTGCGACGCGATCGTGCGCTGCCAGATCATCTCGTACAGGCGGTACTCGTCGGTGTCCAGCTCGCTCGCGACCTGGCCCGGTGTGCGGAAGACCTCGCCCGACGGCCGAATCGCCTCGTGCGCCTCCTGCGCGTTCTTGACCTTGCGCGTGTACTGGCGCGGCGACGGCGAGACGTACTCCTTGCCGTACAGCTGCGTGGCCTGGCTGCGCGCCGCCGAGATCGCCGACTCCGACAGGGTCGTCGAGTCGGTACGCATATAAGTGATGTAACCGTTCTCGTACAGCTTCTGCGCGATCCGCATCGTGCGCTCCGAGGTGAACCGCATCTTGCGGCCCGCCTCCTGCTGCAGCGTCGAAGTCATGAACGGCGCGTACGGCTTCCGCGTGTACGGCTTTTCCTCGACGCTCGAGACCTTGAAGTCACGCTGCTTGAGCGCGTCGGCCAGGCGCCGCGCGTCGGCCTCGGCCAGCACGCGGATCTCGTTGTTCGAGGACTTGAGCTGACCGTCCGAGCCGAAGTCGCGGCCGGTGGCCAGGCGCGCGCCGTCGACGGCGACCAGGCGAGCCGGGAAGCTGCGCGGCGACGCCTCTTCGCCGGCGTCCATCGTGGCGGAGATGTCCCAGTACGACGCCGAGGTGAAGCGCATCCGCTCGCGTTCGCGCTCGACCACGATCCGGGTCGCCACCGACTGCACACGGCCCGCCGAAAGCTTCGGCATGACCTTCTTCCACAGCACCGGCGAGACCTCGTAGCCGTACAAGCGGTCGAGGATGCGGCGGGTCTCCTGCGCGTCGACGAGGTCGGCGTCCAGCTCACGGGTCGAGTCGGCGGCCGCGAGGATCGCCTGCTCGGTGACCTCGTGGAAGACCATCCGGCGGACCGGGACCTTCGGCTTCAGCGTCTCGAGCAGGTGCCACGCGATGGCTTCGCCCTCGCGGTCGGGGTCCGTCGCGAGGTAGAGCTCGTCGACGTCCTTCAGCAGCCCCTTGAGCTCGGTGACCTTGGACTTCTTGTCCGGGGTGACCACGTAGAGGGCCTTGAAGTCGTTGTCGACGTCGACACCGAGCCGGGCCCACGACTCGCCCTTGTACTGGGCGGGGACGTCGGCGGCACCGCGCGGCAGGTCGCGGATGTGCCCGACGGAGGACTCGACGACGTAGCCGCCGCCGAGGTAGGGGGCGATCTTGCGGGCCTTGGTCGGTGACTCGACGATCACGAGCCGCCGGTGCCCGGCGCCGTTGTCCGCCCCGGCTCCGTTCTTCTTGGTCCCTGCTCCTGCCACGCTGTCCTGCTCTCCGCTCATCTCGTCCCACCGCCGCGGGACTGCACTGCGCCCCGTCCCCCTGAGGGGTCCGGGCCCGTGTCTCGACCTGCCAGTGTGCACGCTGGTCCGGCCCGGACGGCGCGGAGGTGGCCCAACACGCCGCCGGTCCTGTGCCCTGCGCATCGCCGCTGACCTCGACGATGTTTCCCCAACGTACCTGCCACGTGATTTCGGCCACGTCCCGCGCAGCCTAGCGCGTGACCGGGTGGATACCCTCCGTTCGACGGTGGTGGGCGCGGGGACGTGACCGGTTCACTGAATTCCCCGTTCAGCCGAAAGGATCCGCCATGACCCGACGCCTCCTCGGCGCCCTGCTCACCGCCGCGACCGCCACAGTATTACTGGGGACGACCCCGGCGAGTGCGGCCGCGGCGAACTTCGCCGGCACGGTAGCCCTGTCCAACTGCTCGGGTTCGGTGGTCAAGCCCGCCGCGACACCCGACACCGCACCCGCGCTCGTCATGTCCAACGGGCACTGCCTCGAGACCGGGTTCCCCGCCCCCGGCCAGGTCATCACCAACCGCACGTCCAGCCGGACGTTCACGCTGCTCAACGCGAGCGGCGGCAACGCGGGCACCCTGCGCGCGAAGAAGATCGTCTACGGGACGATGACCGACACCGACGTGTCGCTCTACCAGCTCACCACCACCTACGCGCAGATCAAGTCGAGCTACGGGATCTCGCCGCTGGAGCTGTCCAACGCGCACCCGACGGCTGGCTCCGCGATCGACGTCGTCTCGGGCTACTGGAAGCGGATCTACTCCTGCAACGTCGACGGCTTCGTCTACCGGCTGAAGGAGGGCAGCTGGACCTGGAAGGACTCGATCCGCTACACGTCCGCCTGCCAGACCATCGGCGGCACGTCGGGCTCGCCGATCGTCTCCGGCGGCAAGGTCGTCGGCGTGAACAACACCGGCAACGAGGACGGCGCGCGCTGCACGGAGAACAACCCGTGCGAGGTCGACCAGGCCGGCAACGTCACCGTCCACTACAAGACGAACTACGGCCAGGAGACCTACGGCATTCCCGCGTGCCTCACCGCAGCCAACGAAATCGCCCTCACCCAGGCCGGCTGCACCCTGCCCCGGCCCTGACGCGCCGCCCGCGCCCGGTCAGGCCGTGCTCGTCACGGCCTCCGGGTGCGGGACCGGCCGCGGCTCCGCGCCGGGCCACGCCGCTTCGGCACCCGGCGGCGGTTCGCCGATCAGTTCCAGCAGCGCCTCCAACCGGCGTTTCCCGGTGACCTTGACGGCCGGGACCTCGACCTTCGGGCCGGTCAGCTTCGCCGCGACCCCCAACGGCGTCAGCGCCTCGACCAGCCGCTCGTGCATGCCGGGCGCGAGCGGGTCGACGCCCAGCAGGTAGCCCTGCGTGCCGGGCCGGCCGCCGGCCAGCGCCCACATCCGCAGCATCGCCCCGCTCAGCCGGAAACCGTCCGGCACCGCCTTGCCCGAATCGTCCTCGGCCGGCCCCGCGCAGCCCTCACGCAGCCACCGCAGCGCCAGCGGGAGCAGGTCGACCCGGAACGACGTCCGGACCTGCGGGTTGCCGCAGTCGGCCTTCGAGACCTGGGCGTCCGCGCCGCGGCAGCGGAACTCGCGCGCCAGGATGTGTGCCCGCCACGGTTCCTCGACGACCACCGACAACCGGGCGGCCGTGCGCCCGAAGCCGGTGATCTGGCCGTGGCAGCACAACAGCCCGGCCAGGTCGCCCAGCCCCGGCCCGCTGGCCTCGGCGGAGAAGAGGGAGATCGTCCGATCCACCGCGCCATACTAGAACACAAGTTCGATAGATGGCGATAGTCACACGGATCTTCACCGAGGTGGTTGATCGAGCTGGTGGCAGGCGGGGGCGCGCTGCTCCGCCGCTTCCAGGGCCGGAATCTCCTTGAGGCCCTTGAGGTAGTCGAGCGCGTCGATGCGGTCGAGCGTGGCCCTGGCCTCGCCGAGGGCCTCCTTCGTCGCCGCCGCGTCGCCACGGACGGCTTCGATGCGCTGACGCGCGTTTTCGGCCTGCTCACGGATCTCGGCGAACTGCCCGATGACGTCCTTGCGACCGCCGTCCGCCGAGGGCACCGGCGGCGCGCCGAGCGCGTTCAACCCGGCGAGGCTCTGGTCGAGCCCGCCGACCACGGACGTCAGGAGATCACTGGACGTCCGGGAGGCCTGCTGCGGTGTGCTGGGGTCGACGGCCGGCAGCGAAGCCAGGCTGCGGACCAGGTGCGTCACCGCGCCGCAGTAGGCGTCCGCCCATCTCGCCGCGGGATCGGCCTGCGGCACCACGGTCGTCACCGACAGACCCTGATCCCGCGCCGGCGACTGCGTGGCGGCTTGCTGCCCGCAGCCGGCGAGGCCGATGCTGATCGTCGCGGTCGCCAATCCGGCCAACAGCAGGCCGGCCCGCGAGCGGCACGTAACCTTTGCCAGGGGCCGATTCGGCCGTGACTGTGGTCGGATCGGTGACGAACGGCGCAGTAGGGCGGCGAAGACGGTTGACCGCGGCCGCACCTGAACACCTCCTGCTCGACGACGTCCCGGAAGGGCCGACGGTACCGACTCGGTGCCGCTTCGCAAGTCGCCGAGCCTGGGTGGGATGAGCTGACACGCCCCGGGCCCGGCACGCGACGCTGCGTGCCGGGCCCGGAACGGTTGCTGCGTCAGGCCTTGATCTCCGTCGGGGTGTCGGAAAGGACCGTCCCCCGGCGCTTCGAGACGACGATCGCCGCCACGATGATGGCGACCGCGACCAGCGAGATGATGATGCGGACCGCGGCGTTTTCGTCCGGGCCGATCGAGAACTGGACGACGGCGGGCGCGATCAGCACCGAGACCAGGTTCATGACCTTGATCAGCGGGTTGATCGCCGGGCCGGCGGTGTCCTTGAACGGGTCGCCCACGGTGTCACCGATGATGGTGGCCTCGTGCGCGGACGAGCCCTTGCCACCGTGGTTGCCGTCCTCGACCAGCTTCTTCGCGTTGTCCCACGCGCCACCGGAGTTGGCGAGGAAGATCGCCATCAGGGTGCCGCAGGCGATCGCGCCGGCCAGGTAGCCGGCGAGCGCGCCGGTGCCCAGGCCGAAACCGACCGCGATCGGGGCGAAGACCGCCAGCAGACCGGGCGTCGTCAGCTCACGCAGCGAGTCGCGCGTGACGATGTCGACGACCTTGCCGTACTCGGGGCGGGTGGTGCCCTCCATGATCCCCGGGATGTCGCGGAACTGGCGACGGACCTCGTAGACCACCGCGCCGGCCGCGCGGGAGACCGCGTTGACGGCGAGGCCGGAGAACATGAACACGACGGCCGCACCGATGATCACGCCGACCAGCGTGTTCGGGCTGACGATCTCGTTGACGAACGAGTTCGCCCCGGAGATGCCCTGGGCGATCCCGGAGCCCATGCCCGACAGCGTCTTCGCGATCGCGTCGGAGTAGGACCCGAACAGCGCCGTCGCCGCGAGAACAGCCGTGGCGATCGCGATGCCCTTGGTGATGGCCTTGGTGGTGTTGCCGACCGCGTCCAGCTCGGTGAGGATCTGCGCGGCCTTCTCGTCGACGTCGCCCGACATCTCGGCGATGCCCTGCGCGTTGTCCGAAACCGGGCCGAAGGTGTCCATCGCGACGATGACGCCGACGGTGGTCAGCAGGCCGGTGCCGGCCAGCGCCACGGCGAACAGCGCGACGCCGCCGCCGAGCAGGTAAGCCCCGAACACGGCCGCGCCGATCACCAGCGCGGTGTAGACAGCGGACTCGAAACCGACCGAGATGCCGGAGAGGATGACGGTCGCGCCGCCGGTCTCCGACGTCTGCGCGACGTCCTTGACCGGCTTGTACTCGGTGCCGGTGTAGTAGCCGGTCAGCTTCAGGATGACCGCGGCGAGCACGATGCCGATGATCACCGCGATGGTCGCGATGACCGCCGGGTTGCCCGCGTTCTCGTAGCCCGCGCCGAAGTCGGAGAAGCTGCTCGGCAGGTACACGAACGCCGCGATGGCCGACAGGACCGCGGAGATGACCGCGGAGATGTAGAAGGAGCGGTTGATCGTGACCAGGCCGCTTTCGCCGGCGCGCGCCTTGGTGATGTAGACGCCGATGACCGCGGTGATGACACCGATGGCCGGCACGATCAGCGGGAAGATCAGGCCGTGCACGCCGAAGGCGGTGCTGCCCAGGATCAGCGCGGCGACCAGCATGACGGCGTAGGACTCGAAGAGGTCCGCGGCCATGCCGGCACAGTCACCGACGTTGTCGCCCACGTTGTCCGCGATGGTCGCGGCGTTGCGCGGGTCGTCCTCCGGGATGCCCTGCTCGACCTTGCCGACCAGGTCGGCGCCGACGTCGGCGGCCTTGGTGAAGATACCGCCGCCGACACGCATGAACATCGCGATCAGCGCGGCGCCGAAGCCGAAACCCTCGAGCACCTTGGGCGCCTGGCCGGTGTAGACGAGCACGACGACCGCGGCGCCGAAGAGGCCGAGGCCGACGGTGATCATGCCGACCACGCCACCGGTGCGGAACGCGACGCGCATCGCGATCTCGCGCCCGCCTTCCTCACGCGACGCGGCGGCCACGCGCAGGTTCGCCTGCGTGGCCAGCCACATGCCGAGGTAGCCGATCGCGAACGAGAACGCCGCCCCGACCAGGAAGAAGATCGAACGGCCGATCTTCTCGTTCCAGTCGTCGGCGGGAAGTGCGAAGAGCAGGAGGAACACGATCACGCCGAAGATCGCGAGGGTGTTCCGCTGCCGCTTGAGGTAAGCGGCCGCGCCTTCCTGCACCGCCTTGGCGATGTCCTGCATCTTGGCGGTGCCCTGGCCTGCGGCCAGCACCTCCTTGAGCAGGACGTAGCCGATGACGAGTGCGGCAAGCGCGACCACGGCGACTACACCGACAATCGTGTAGCCACCTCCGGAGAGCGTGATGGACCCGCCCTCCGCGAGGAACTGCCGTGACATTCGTCCTCCAGGAGACGTCGCCGATCGCCAGCGTCGACGGCAAGCCGAGGGTTCGACACGGCCGGCGCTGGCATGGACCCTGTACGGAGCGACACGCTAGCCGGGCAGCAACGCACGTCTCACATGACGCTCACCACAGAGGGTGTGGATTGCGGGAGTGTATTGGTATCGCAACCAGCGTCTTCACGCCGTCCCGGTGACGGTACATTCCGTTACCTTGTGAGGCTCCTCACTTGATCGATCACTCCTTCGCCGATCCGTTGGGGCGGTTGGGGATGCGGGAACTGTCGGACCCCTGTGCCAAGCTCGGCTGGTGGACGACTCACGGGGGCGGCGGCTGCTGGGGCGGGTGACCGCCGGCATCCCGTCGCGCGAAGATCCGGTCACGCACGTCGCGGACCTTCCTGGCCGGAACGCGCGCTACGCAGAGTGGCCGTCATGGGTCGATCCGGCAGTGGTGACTGCGCTGCGTGACTGCGGGGTCGAGGCTCCCTGGGCACATCAGGCGGAAGCGGCTTCGCACGCGTACGAGGGTCGTCATGTCGTGATTTCGACCGGCACGGCGTCGGGCAAGTCGCTCGCCTACCAGCTGCCGGTGCTGTCCCGGCTGGCCGCGGGCGAGAAGGCGAACGCGCTGTACCTGTCGCCGACCAAGGCGCTGGGGGCGGACCAGCTGCGGTCCGTGTCCTCTTTGGACGTCCCCGGTGTCCGGGCGGCGTCGTTCGACGGGGACACGCCGATGGTGGAGCGTGACTGGGTGCGCGCGCACGCGAACTGGGTGTTCACCAACCCGGACATGCTGCACCGCGGGATCCTGTCGCAGCACGGGCGATGGGCGCGGTTCTTCCGGCGGCTCAGCTGCGTGGTGGTCGACGAGTGCCACAGCTATCGCGGCGTCTTCGGCTCCCATGTCGCCCTGCTGCTTCGCCGGCTTCGGCGCGTTGCCGAGCATTACGGTGCTTCGCCGGTGTTTGTGCTCGCATCGGCGACAACGGCTTCGCCCGCTTCGTTCGCTTCGCGGCTGACCGGGGTTTCGTGTGAGGCGGTCACGGAGGACGCGTCGCCGCGCGGCGCTCGAACGGTCGTGTTGTGGGAGCCGCCGCTGCTGGAGGAACTGACCGGGGAGAACGGCGCGCCGGTCCGGCGTTCGGCGGGCGCGGAGACGTCGCGGATCCTGGCCGACCTGGTCGTCGAAGGCGCGCGGTCACTGGCGTTCATCCGGTCGCGGCGGGGCGCGGAGCTGGCCGCGCTGGGTGCGCGTCGCATACTGTCCGAAGTGGATCCCGCATTGTCGGAAACTGTTGCGGCATATAGGTCCGGTTATCTTCCGGAGGAACGGCGGGCACTGGAGGCGGCGTTGCTGTCGGGGCGCCTGCTGGGTGTCGCGACGACCAACGCGCTGGAGCTCGGCGTCGACATCGCGGGCTTGGACGCGGTGGTGCTGGCCGGCTATCCGGGCACGCTCGCGTCGTTCTGGCAGCAGGCCGGGCGGGCGGGGCGCTCCGGTGATTCGGCGCTGGTGGTGTTCGTGGCGCGGGACGATCCGCTCGACACGTACCTGGTGCACCACCCGGCGGCGCTGCTCGAGCGTCCGGTCGAGACGGCGGTGCTCGATCCGGCGAACCCGTACGTACTGGGGCCGCAGCTCGCCTGCGCCGTGGCCGAACTGCCGCTGACCGTCCCCGAGCTGGAGATGTTCGGCGGCACGGCCGCCCAGGAAGTGCTGACCGAGCTGGCGGAGCAGAAGCTGCTCCGGCGCAGGTCGAGCGGCTGGTACTGGACGTCCCGGGACCGGCCGCACGCCGAGGTCGGGCTCCGCGGGACGGGCGGCGAACAGGTCGCCGTCGTCGAGTCGGATTCCGGGCGGATGCTGGGCACGGTCGATCCGGGGTCGGCGTGCTACGCGGTCCACCCCGGCGCGGTGTACCTGCACCAGGGGTCGTCGTACGTGGTCGACGAGCTGGACCTGGAGCAGGGGCTGGCGATGGTGCACGCGGAGAACCCGGACTGGACGACGACCCCGCGCGAGGTCGTGGACATCGCGGTGCTGAGCACGCAGGAGAAGCAGGACTTCGGCGGGGTGAGCGTGTGCCTCGGCGAGGTGGCGGTGACGTCCCAGGTGGTGGGCTACCTGCGGCGACGTCCGTCGGGGGAGGTGCTCGACCACACTCCGCTCGACCTGCCGGAGCAGAGCCTGCGCACGCGGGCGGTCTGGTACACGGTTTCGTCGGAACTGCTCGGGCCAGCGGAGCCGCGCCGCACGGGCGGCCGCGGCGTCCGCGTTTCCGGGGCCGATGGCGAGGCGGGGACCGGGGGCCATCGGGTGGGGACCGAATCTGCGGGGCCGGTGGGGACCGGGGAGGAACCCCTGGCGAACGGTCGGGGGCCCGTTCACGAGGGTGGCAGGGCACCGGGGGGTGCCGGATTGGTTCCGGCACGGGTCCCCGGTGCCCTGCATGCCGCCGAGCACGCGGCGATCGGCCTGCTACCGCTTTTTGCTACGTGCGACCGATGGGACATCGGCGGGGTGAGTACCGCGTGGCACGAAGACACCGGGGAGGCGACGGTGTTCGTGCATGACGGCCATCCCGGGGGTGCGGGATTCGCCGAACGCGGTTATGCCGCGATTGTCCCGTGGCTGGTCGCAACGCGGGAGGCGATCGTCTCCTGCGAGTGCCCGACGGGATGCCCGTCCTGCGTCCAGTCGCCGAAGTGCGGGAACGGCAACGATCCGCTGGACAAGGCGGGGGCAGTGGCTGTCTTGAGCACCGTGCTCGGGGCGTTGCGTCAACACGGCGCTTAGACGGCCACTTCGTGGTTCATGGAGTTGTGTCCTGCTCCGCCTCGGCCGGGCTGGGACCGGCCGCCGGCGGTGGTTCGGGGGTCAGGCCGCGGTGGTCTGAACCAGCTGCGCGGCGTCGGCACCGGCCAGGGCGCGGACGAGGACGTCGTGCACCTCGGCGGCGTCCGGCAGCTGCCAGCCGCAGACCTCCGGCTTGACGCGCCAGTGCACGACACCGTGCTGGAAGGGCGACGGGGGCAGCGGGATGTAGCTGTCCTTGCCGTGCCACTGGATCGAAGCGCAGGTCGCCAGCTCGGCCGGGACGTGCTCGGCGACGGTGGTGAGGAAGAGCCAGCGGCCGTTCGGCAGCGCGATGATCGGCGCCGGGTGACCGAGGGTGCGGAGCAGGCGGCAGGCGCGCTTGCCGAGTTCGTCGTCGACCTCGATGGCGTCGAGCACGGTGCCGGTGGCGACGAGCAGGCTGTGGGTCCGGTCGGAGAACCAGGTGGCGACCTCGTGGGCGTGGGTGCCGATCTGCTCGCGCCAGTTGTCACTGGCCGGGACCGGACGACGCCAGGTGAGGTCGTCGCCGCCGGTGAGCGGAGCGGGGTTGACGCCCGGGAGCACCGGCCACCCGCGCCAAGCGAGGCCGATCGCCTCCGCCCGCAGTTCGATGCGGAAGGCGCCGCGCCAGCTGTCCGGCCAATTCGCGTCCAACATTGTCTTCCTGCCTTAGGTTCCGGTTCTCCGCGACCCCGGAGCTAAACGCTGTCGTGGTGTCGCACATCTCACTTAACGGCAAGTTGCACATTGCCCGGAACCCCCGCGCGGCAACCGGTGGTTACGCCGCGATGAACGCCCAGTGAGCCCTACGGCCCGACCGAACCCGGCGGCGTCCGTCGACGGTGAACGGCAGCCGCCCACGGACCGTTCGTCGTGCGAAAACCCAGGATCGAGCGCCCTTCCGCGGGGCGTGTGGTCGCCGAGACGCGTCCTATCGGCCCAGGTAGGCGGCGGGTTCGACCGCTCACCGTGCACTACCGACCGCTGCCCGTGACCCTCGGCCGCTCATCGTCCGCCCGGACGGATCAGCCGGTCATCGCGGCATACCGACCAGTCGGCGTCCGCTGAGCGGCGGTGGCGGGAGGTGTCCCGGTGAACGGGCAGCGGGGGTGAGCGCCGGTCGCCGTGAGTGGGGTCGCGGCCAGGACTTGGGCCGGCTCGAGGTGGGCTGGGTCACAGGCGCGCGGGCCTGCCGCCGGGGATGGGCCGGGGCTAGACGGGGAAGGGCCGGTGGGCGGACCGAGCGAGGCCGGGCCGGGCCGATCGCAACCCCGGAGTGCCGACGCCCTACTGCCCACGGCAGCGCGCCTGTTTCCGCGGCTCACGGTGGCTGGCCGGTGGGTCCGGCTCGGGCCCGACCCGAGGGGCCTGGCAGTCCGGCGAAGCCGAGGCTGGGTGCCTGGACCTCCACGAAGGCGTCCAGGCGCTGCCATCGGCAGGTCAAAAGCCTCACCGCCATCCGGTCCGCGATCCACCTGGCGCGCTCGCACGCTCGGGCCGGGCCCTCCGCCGCGTGCGAGGCTGCCGCGAGCGCGCCCAGGTCCGCGGCGCTTTCTGCTCGGTGGCGGGCCAGGACCGCCACGCCGAGCCAGCAGCCGAAGACCGCCACCCCCGTCAGCGCGGCCACCGCCATCGCCGTCCAGATCGTGGCCACGCCGCTGTCACGGCTGTCCTCCAGGCGCGGGTCAGCCGGCTGCATCGGTGGCCTCCGTGCCCGGCTCGGCCACCGCGTAGGCCGTCGCGTTCAGGTCGATCGCCGGGAGCAGACCGCCTGCCGGGTGGGCGCTTACCCGGACCGTTATCGCGTCGGCTGCCCGGTGGATGTCGAGGCTCGCGCCCGCCGGGGCTATCTCGTGAACCGCGGCCGCCGCTTCGTGGGGCTGGCCTCTGGCCAGGAGCCGGGCGGCCTCGCGGGCCGCGTCCGTGCAGCGCAGCTGGCTCGTCAGCAGCGTGAGGCCCGCGACCAGCAGGACCGTCACCACGGTCAGGCCGGCCAGGCCGAGTGCCGCTTCGACCGTCACCGCGCCTTCGTCTTCGCGGCTCACGACGGCACCGTCAGGGCCTTCATGACCAGGCTCGTCAGCCACGAGACGACCGATTCGCCGGTGAGGAGGCCGTAGAGGACAGCCGCGAAAGCCGCGACGGCGACCGTCACGATCGCGTACTCGACCGTTGTGGATCCGTCGTCGGAGCCGGGCCTGCGGTGGGACGCGCGCATGGGATTCCCTTCAGTACTTGTCGGTGGTCAGAAGAGGGGGCCGAGACGGGCGGCCAGGCCGAGGACGACCGGTAGCACGCCCAGGCAGAAGAAGGCCGGCAGGAAGAGGAGGCCGACCGGCAGCGCCAGTGCCACCCCGGCTCGTTCCGCACGCTCTTCCGCCTCGGTGGCCAACTCCTCGCGGAACCGTTCGGCGAGGTCGGCGGCGGCCGCGGCGAAGGCCGCGCCCGAACGGGACGCCCGGATCGCGGCTGCCACCAGTTCCCCGAGGCCCGGGACGGCCTGCACCGGCGCCCACGCCTCTTCCGAGCGGGAGCCGAGCGCGAGGAGGCCGGCGGTCGAGCGCAGTGCCGCGCTTGCCGCGGCCGGCGCGGTGGCGGCCGCGGCATCGAGCGCCGAGGCGACCGGTAGCCCCGCGCGGAGGCACGCCGCGAGGAGATCGAGCGTGTGGGCGAGCCGGAGCTTGGCCGCCAGGTCGACGGTGGGTGCTCGCCGCCGCCGGGTGCGGCGGATCGCCCACCAGCCGCCAGCAGCCATCAGACCGCCTACGACCGCTCCCGGCAGCCCGCCGATGAGCACCGCCATCGATACCCCGCCCAGGGTGGTTGCGACGGGCGCGACTGCCCGGGGCCATTCGCGGGGCTCCGGGCTCGCGCTGCCGGCCAGCCAGGTGAAGCGCCGTGCTGCGGCGGAGTCGCTCGGCCAGGTGAGGAGGGCTCCGGCGAAGAGAAGGAGCGCGGTGGCGTTCATCGGAACCGCCCTTCTCCGGTGGAAGCCCGACGCTTGGACTCCCGCAGCCATGTGGCAAGGCCGCCGGCAGAGAAACAGATCGCGGTGACGTTCACCGGGACCGCCCTTCTCCGACGAGGACGCGACGCGTGGACTCCCACTGCCATGCAACAAAGCCGCCGGCAGGAAAAAGGAGCGCGGTGGCGTTCACTGGGACCGCCCTTCTCCGGCGAGGGCGCTGCGCGTGGGCTTCCCCAGCCATGTAACAAAGCCGTCGAGAGAGAAACAGAGCGCGGTGGCGTTCATCGGATCCGCACCCGGCCTGTCAGAGCGCGGCACCACGCCGTTCCCGCCCAGAGCAGGAGGCTGCCGGCCACCAGCAACAGCTGGCCTGGCGAGCTCCCCGTCAGGACGGACAACGGAGAGGCGCCCATTGCTTGGCCGAGCACTACGCACAAGGCGGGCAAGCCGGTGAGCACCGCCGCGCTCGCCCGGGGGCCGGCCAGCTTCGCGCGCGTTCGGCGGGCGAACGTCAGGCTTGCTTCGGCGTCGCGGCGGGCCGCGTCGAGGACGTCGGCCATCGGCAGGCCGTAGCGCCTGCCCAGGGTCCAGGCCGCGGCCAGTTCCGGGAGGGCCGGAGCCCGCAGCTCGCCGTCGAGGCGGGCCGACGTCGCCAGCGCGCGGAGGTCGTCCGCTACCGCCGGGACGACTTCCGCCGCCGCCTCCGCCGCGGTCACCGGGTGGGCGCCGGAGCGCAGCTCGGACACCATCGTGCGCAACGCCGTTGCCGTGTGGGCCGCCACCTCGAGGTCCGCGGTCGCCCGGCGGTGGGCTTGGCGCTCCTGGCGCCACGCCAGGGTCAGCACGCCCGCGGCGATCGCGCCCCCGGGTCCCGCGAGCAAGCCCGCGAGGGCCGCCGGGAGCAGCCAGCGGACCACGGCCCACACGTCCGGGACACGGACCGTCGCAGGTTGCTCGACCGCCGCCTGGAGCCGGGTCGGTGCCGCCGGCCAGCACGCCAGGGCCGCCCCCACGCAGAGCGGGAACCACGCCGTGATCATCGCGGGCTCCTTCTCCGGCGCGGGAAGATGTTCAGCAGCAAGGAGATGCGCACCAGCAGCAGGATCAGCACGCGATCGCTCCCGTCGTGACGAAGAGGTGGCGGTCGACCGTCCAGCGGCCCGCGCGCCACACCGGCACCACTCGTGCCCGGCCGTGTTCCGCGCGGAGCACGCCGACCTCCGCGAGCCGGCGTCGGCCGCCGGGCTCGCGGCGCATGTGGAGGACCACCCTGATCGCCGCGACGAGCTGGCTGTGCACCGCTTCGCGACCGAGGCCGCCGAGTGCCGCCAGTGCCTCGATGCGGGCCGGTACCTCGGCCGGCGAGTTCGCGTGGACCGTGCACGCGCCGCCGTCGTGGCCCGTGTTCAACGCCGTGAGCAGGGCGCCGACCTCGGCGCCGCGGACCTCGCCGACCACCAGCCGGTCGGGACGCATGCGCAGCGCCTGGCGGACCAGCTCCGGCAGGCCCACCGCGCCCGCACCCTCCACATTGGCCGGACGGGCGACGAGGCTGACGAACTGCGGGTGCGCGGGCTGCAGCTCGCCCGCGTCCTCGACGCAGACGATCCGCTCGGCCGGGTCGACCGCGCCGAGCAGCGCGGCGAGGAGCGTCGTCTTGCCCGCGCCGGTGCCGCCGGTGACGAGGAACGCCATCCGCCGCGACACGACCGTCTTCAGCAGATCCGCGCCCTTCGCGTCGAACGCCCCGAGCTCTTGCAGCGCCGCGAGATCGTGCGTAGCCGGGCGGAGCACGCGCAGGGACAGGCACGTGCCGCCGGCCGCGACCGGGGGAAGGACGGCGTGGACCCGGATGCGGCCGTGGGGACCGTTGCCGGGCAGCCAGCCGTCCACATAGGGCTGTGCGTCGTCGAGCCGGCGGCCGGCCGCGAGCGCGAGGCGCTGGGCCAGCCGGCGGACGGCTTCTTCGCCGTCGAACGCGATGCCGGTGCGGGTCAGGCCGTCCGGGCCGTCCGTCCAGACCTCGTCCGGGCCGGTGACGAGCACGTCGGTCGTCGACGGGTTCTCGAGGAGCGGTGCCAGCGGACCGGCGCCGACGAACTCGTCGCGGGCTCGGCGGGCCGCGTCGAGCACCGCGTCGTGGCCGAGCGCGCCACCGGCTTCGGCGCGGACCGCCGTCGCGACGGCGACCGGATCGGCTTGGCGGCGGTCGCCGGCGAGCCGGTTGCGGACGCGGTCCACGAAGTCGGTGGTCATCGGTTCGCCGCCTCGGTCTTGGTGCGGCCGGCTGTCACGCGGGTGCCGGTGAGCACGGCCAGGAAGTTCGCCGCGCTCACCGGGCCGCGGCCGGCGAGGGTCAGGACCGTGGGCAGCAGGAGCTCGGCCACCCTGATCGGGGCGCCCGGCGGGCGGAGCCGGGCGCTCATCGGGCCGCAGCCCGGGCCTCGCGGCGGGCCACCGCCAAGACGTCCGCGGCCGCCGTCGCCAGCGGACCGGACGGCTTGGCCGGGAACTCGCCGCGTTCGATCGCCACCGGCAGGCCCCGCTCCGGAGCCATCGACGCCAGCAGGGGCGGGCCGAGGAGACCTGCCGTCCGGACGGGCGAGACGCCGGCCCGGGACCGTCCACACGCGACCACGCCCAGGCGGGCCGTCAGTTGCGACAGGGGCCGCAGCACCTGCTTCGCCGCCATGCAGGCGCGGAACTCCACGGGCACCACCAGCACCACCAGGTCGGCCACGGTGACCGCTTCCGCGGCCGCGTCGCCCAGGGTGCGCGGGAGGTCGCAGATCACCGTGCGCCCCGCGCGGCGGCCGGCCGCGAGGACCGCCGACAGGGACTCGGCCGCCGGGCCTTCGCCCTCCCGGCCGCACGCCAGCACCGGCAGGCTGCCGCCGCGATGTCGCCGTTGCGGGAGCGCCGCCGCCAGCGCCGGTACCGACATGCGGCCGCTCAGCCGCACCTCCGACCAGCGCGGTCCGGGCGTCTTTTCCAAGCCCAGCAACAGGTCCAGACCGCCGCCCAGAGGATCGCAGTCCACCAGCAGGGCGCCACCCGGTTCCCGGTCGGCCGCCAGCGCCAGTGTCGCGGCGAAGACGGACGCGCCCGCGCCGCCCCGGCCGCCGACCACGGCGAGAACCAGGCCGGCTTCCTCCGCCGGGGTCTCGACGACGTCGGCGAAGGCGCTCGCGAGCTCCGTCTCCTCGTCGGGCAACGAGATCACGCGCTCGACGCCGACGCGGAACGCGTGCTCCCACGTCCGTGTCCCCGGGCTGCCCTTGCAGACCAGCAGGATGCCACCCCGCCGGGGCAGGATGGGCGAAAGCCGCGCCGCTTCCTCGTCGAGGACCACCAGCGGAGCCCGGGCCCAGTGCGCCCGGGCCGCCGTCAGGTCCGGTGCCCGGTCGAACTCGCAGCCCGCGACCGCGGCCACGCGCAGGATTTCGTCGAGCACGGTTTCGTCCGCGGCGACCACGATCGGTCGTTCCCCCGTCATGCGTTTCTCCCCCGTCGTCGGTGCGGGCCGTGGGTGGCCCGGGTTCCACCGTCGCGGTGGGGGGCACGGGGGCGCAACGGGTCGGGCGGGCGGCTGTGGACAACCGGGGCGTTGTGGACAACTGCCGTCCCGCGGACGGCTCGCGGGCCGGTTCTGTCGGTGCGCTGTGGCAGGATCGCGCCCGCCCGCGACGCACGTGCGACGCGAAAACGCGGAGAATGCCCGCGTCCGAAGATTTCCCGCGCCGAAGAAACGATGATCCGGCCTGGGGAAAACGGAATCGAGAAAGGTAAGCGGAAGGCAAGACGCCCCGCACCGAGGGCGCGAACCGAAAGGCAAGAGGAAGGTTAAGAGGGCGGCCCCCGCCAGGGGGGAGGGACGGGGGCCGCCGTGGGTTCAGCCCCGGGGGGTCGGACTGAACCGGCCCGGTTGGACACCGGGCTCCCTCACTGTAACTCCGCCGGTGGCCGGTTCGCGCGCCGGGCGAGGCACACAGTTCGATAACGGCACAGCGCCCCGGAAGTGCCTTCCTGTCATGGATTTTCCGCCCGACACGGCACGCGGGTGGTGGATCAACGGGACGCGCCGCGATCAAGCTCCTATCCTGGGCAGGTGGCCGAACCGAGCAGCGCGCTGCCGCGCATCCGGAAGCCGGGCCCGGAGCACGCGGTGGCCGCGTTCTTCGACCTGGACAAGACGATCATCGCCTCATCGAGCGCGCTGGCGTTCAGCAAACCATTGCTGAAAGAAGGATTGATCAACCGGCGCGCCGCGTTGCGCAGTGCCTACGCGCAGCTGGTGTTCTCACTCGCCGGCGCCGACGAGAACAAGACCGAACGGCTCCGGGCCGAGGTTTCCGCGCTGTGCGCCGGCTGGGACGTCGCTCAGGTCTCGTCGATCGTCCGCGAAACCCTGCACGACGTCGTCGACCCGCTCGTGTACGTGGAGGCGGCGGAGCTGATCGCGCGGCACCGGGAGGACGGGCACGACGTCATCGTGCTGTCGGCGACCGGCGAGGAGGTCGTCGCGCCGGTGGCGGAAATGCTCGGCGCGACGCGGAGCGTGGCCACGCGGATGCAGATCGTGGATGGGCGCTACTCCGGCGAAGTCGACTTCTACTGCTACGGCGCCAACAAGGCCGTCGCCGCGAAGCAGCTCGCCGCGACCCACGGCTACGACCTCGCGGAGTGCTTCGCCTACACCGATTCGAGCACCGACATCCCGCTGCTCGAGGTCGTCGGGCACCCGCACGTGGTCAACCCGGACAAGCTCCTGCGGCGTGAGGCCCTCGACCGCGGCTGGCCGATCCTGGCCTTCGACCGCCCGATGTCGCTGCGCAGCCGGATCCCGACGCGATCGGCGGGAATGGTGGCTCTCGGCGTCGGCGCGATGGCGGCCGGAGCGACCTGGTACGGCCTCAATCGTCGCCGTCGGTCCAGGTAGCCGCCCGGACCGCCACCCACACGGCCGTACGGCCTCCGCTTTTGCTTGGCCCAGCCCCGAATTGTCCGTCGCGGAGGGTGCCCGTGTCACCCGATCCAGCCTCTGTACCGGTGCACCCGTCCGCGCACTTGAAGTGACCGGGCTCACGGCGTAGAAAGTAGGTGCGGACGTTTGGTCGGCCAGGGAGCAGGTAGAAGAGAAGCCTGTTCCACCCCGGCAAATCTCCGTGCGCGGACTCCGGGTACCCACGCGCAGCGCGCCGCGGGAGGCTCGTCGTCTAGGGACTGCGTAGTGGGACGCCACACGCCGAGTCCATGTAGGTACGACCAGAGTTGCACGCTTGGTCGCCCGAGAAGTTCGCGCTTGCAGGCGGCGCCCGTTGGCCCCAGGGCCACGGGCGCCGCCTCGTTTTATGCCGAGGGCCGGACGCGCCGGTACGGGCGCGGAACTTTCACCGGGGAACGCGGAATCGGCGCATCACACGTGATCAGCGGGGCTTCACGCGTGTCTGGAGGGGCATCACGTGTGATTGGAGGGGCATCACGCGTGAGCGGGGACGGAACTCGCGTGATTGGAGACGGGACCGGCGGGCCGGGGCTCGGGGCCTTGCACTTTGCGAACGGCGACTTTCTTACCGATCCGGGTACGAACGGTCCGTTGGTGCGGTCGGTCGATGGACATCGACGGATTCGGTGAGTAGCTTCCCGATACTGGCGCTTCCGAGTGGACTTCTGACGTCCGCCGGGCGCCCGCAACTTTCTGGGAGGCTGGTCGTGACGACCCGAAATCGGAGGTTCCATGCGCTCGCCCTGCCCGTCGCGGGGGTGCTCGCCCTCACCGGTGTGGGTGTCGCGACCGCGGCGAGTGCGCCGCGGGTGAGCATGGACGCGCAGGCGGAGGCCGCGGCAACGCAGGCGCTGCGCGGGCTGACGCTCGAGCAGAAGGTCGGGCAGCTGTTCGTCACCTGGGTGAACGGCAAGTCGGCCGACGAGGTGGACCCGAAGAACCAGGCGGACTTCGGCGTCGACACCCCGGCTCAGGCGGTCCGGAAGTACCACCTCGGCGGCGTCATCTACTTCAACAACGACACCCGCGACAACTTCGACGACCCCACGCAGGTCGCGAAGCTGTCGAACGGCCTCCAGAAAGCGGCCATCACGAGCGGGGCGCACATCCCGCTGCAGATCGCCGCCGACCAGGAGGGTGGCACGGTGACCCGGATGGGCGCGCCGGCCACCGAGTTCCCCAACGCGATGGCCATCTCGGCCGGGCGCGACACCGGCCGCGCGACGAAGGCCGCCACGATCCTCGGCCAGGAACTGCGGGCCGTCGGCATCAACCAGGACTTCGCGCCCGATTCGGACGTCAACTCCAACCCCGTCAACCCGGTCATCGGCGTCCGGTCCTTCGCCGGACAACCCGGCCTGGCCAGCGACTTCGTCACCGCCGAGATCAAGGGCTTCCAGAAGTCCGTCGCGGCGACCTCGAAGCACTTCCCCGGCCACGGCGCCGCCCCGACCGACAGCCACACCGGGCTGCCGCGCATCGACAGCACCGAGGACCAGTGGCGGGCCACCGACGTGCCGCCGTTCAAGGCCGCCGTCAAGGCCGGCGTCGACTCGATCATGACCGCGCACATCCAGTTCCCGAGCCTCGACCCGTCGCTGGAGCCCGCGACGCTGTCGAAGCCGATCGTCACCGGCAAGCTGCGCAACGAGCTGCACTACAACGGCGTCGTCATCACCGACTCCCTCGAGATGCAGGGCGTGCGCGAGCTGCACAGCGACGCCGAGATCCCGGTCCTCGCGCTCAAGGCCGGCGTCGACCAGCTGCTCATGCCGGTGCACCTCGACGTCGCCATCAACTCCGTGCTGGCCGCCGTGAAGTCCGGTGAGATCCCGATGCAGCGGATCGACCAGAGCGTGCTGCGCGTGCTGAAGCTGAAGTTCAAGAGCGGCATCCTGTTCTCGCCGTTCGTCGACGCGAACCGGGTGATGAAGACCGTCGGGACGCCGTCGAGCCTCGCGACCGCGCAGGACATCGCCGACCGCGGCATCACGGCCGTCGCGAACGACGCCGGTCTCCTGCCGCTGAAGCAGAAGCCCGCCACGACGCTCGTGACCGGCTGGGGCGCCTCCACGACGGTGACGCTCGCGCAGAAGCTGACCGCCCACGGCACGGCCGCGACGGCGTACCAGACCGGTCAGGCCCCGACGGACGCCCAGATCGCCCAAGCTGTCGCCACCGCGAAGAACGTCGACCTCGTCGTCGTGCTGACCAACAACATCGGCGGCTTCCCCCTGCAGACCAAGCTCCTCGACGCCCTGCAGGCCACCGGCAAGCCGGTTGTCGCGGTCGCCGCGCAGATCCCCTACGACGCCGGTTACGCGTCCACGGTGAAGACCTGGCTGGCGACCTACGGCTACATCGGGCCGACGCTGGAAGCGCTGGCCAAGGTGATCCTCGGCGAGACCAAGCCGATCGGGAAGCTGCCGGTCGACATCCCGGCGGGGACCGACGTGCACACCGTGAAGTACCCCTTCGGCCACGGGCTGACCTGGTGAACCTGAACCGGCGCCACTTCCTCGGCGCGGGTGCGCTGGCGGTCCCGGCCCTGGTGGGCGGCTCGGCCGTCGCCGGGGCCCAGCCAGAGCCCCAGTTCCGGCAACAGGCCCAGGACCAAGCCCACCCCGGCCGCGTCCTCACCGGCGCCGAACAGCTGGCCGCGCAGGGCTGGCGGTCCTTCACGGGCCGAAAGCTCGGCGTCCTGTCGAACCCGACCGGCGTGCTGCTGAACGGCGACCACATCGTCGACTCGATGGTCGCGGCCGGCGTGCGGCCGGTCGCGGCCTTCGGGCCCGAGCACGGCTTCCGCGGCAGCGCGCAGGCCGGCGGCTCCGAAGGCGACTACACCGACCCGCGCACCGGCGTGCCGGTGTACGACGCGTACGGCGCCGACGCGACGAAGCTCGCTTCGCTGTTCACCAAGGCAGGCGTCGACACGGTCGTCTTCGACATCGCCGACGTCGGCGCGCGCTTCTACACCTACATCTGGTCGCTCTACACGGCGATGGTGGCCGCGGCGCAGGTCAAAGCCGCCTTCGTCGTGCTCGACCGGCCGAACCCGATCGGCGGCCGGGCGGCCGGCCCGCTGCTCGACCCGAAGTTCGCCTCGGGCATCGGGAAGAAGCCGATCGTCCAGCAGCACGGCATGACCGTCGGCGAGCTGGCCCGCTTCTTCGCCGAAGAGTTCCTGCCGGGCGAAGGCGTGAAGCTGGAGCGCCTCGACGTCGTCCAGGTACGCGGCTGGCAGCGCGACACGCTCTTCGCGCAGACCGGGCTGAACTGGGTGCTGCCGAGCCCGAACATGCCGACGCCGGACACGGCGCTCGTCTACCCGGGCACCGGCATGTTCGAGGGCACGGTGTTCTCCGAAGGCCGCGGCACGACCCGGCCGTTCGAGATCATCGGCGCGCCCGGGCTCGACTGGCGCTGGCGCGAGAAGCTCGAAGACCTGCAGCTTCCCGGGGCGAAGTTCCGCGAGATCTACTTCGTGCCGACGTTCGGCAAGTTCGTCAACCAGGCCTGCGGGGGCGTGCAGGTCGGCGTCGGGGACCCGCGGGCCTTCGACGCGATCCGCACCGCGGTCGCCATGCTCGTCACGGCGAAGGCGCTGCACCCGGACGTCTTCGCGTGGCGCCCCGACAACTACATCGACAAGCTTTCCGGGTCCGATCGCCTGCGGACCATGGTCGACGCCGGCGCGGGCGTCGACGAGGTCACCGGCGCCTGGCGGGCCGAGCTGGCCGAGTTCGACCGGAAACGTCGTCGCTACCTGCTCTACCGCTGAGGGAGAACTCGTGCGTGCTAGGAAGGTCCTCGCCGCGGCCACCGGAGTGCTGGTCGCGCTGACCACCTTGACTTCGGGAGCCAGCGCCATCGGACGCCACGACGACGCGGGCCGCTTCGACCGGCCGCACCAGGGGTTCGCCTCGCCGTGGACGACCCTGCGCGACGGCAAACCGAAGGAAGCCGGGCTCGACCCGGCGCCGATCAAGGCCGCCGAGGACTTCCTCGCGAGCTGGACGAAGCCGGACGCCAGCGGGCACCCGCACTTCTCCGGCGCGGTCGGCCTGCTGGCCCACGACGGCGTCGTCGTCGACCGGTACGCCGTCGGCGGCGCGCTGCGGTACGCCGACGCCGCGGGCACCGAACTGCCCGCCGAGCAGCAGGTCCCGATGCGCAACGACACCATCTTCGACATGGCGTCGATCTCGAAGCTGTTCACCTCGATCGCCGTGCTGCAGCTCGTCGAACGCGGTCAGCTCACCATCGACACCCCGGTCAGCCGGTTCTTCCCGGAGTTCGCCACCGGCGACAAGGCCGCCATCACGATCAAGATGCTGCTCACGCACGTCTCCGGGTTCGACGCCGACCCGATCCCATCACTGTGGGCGGGCTACCCCGACATCCCGTCGCGCCGGCAGGCGGTGCTCGACAGCCCGCTGAAGAACAAGCCGGGCACGACCTACCTCTACTCCGACATCAACCTGCTCACCCTCGGCTTCATCGTCGAGAAACTGACCGGGAAGCCACTGGACAAGGTGGTCCACGACCGGATCACCGCGCCACTGGGCATGGTCGACACCGGGTACAACCCGCCCGCGTCGAAGCTGAACCGGATCGCCGCGACCGAGTACGAGGCCACCCCGCCGCGCGGGATGGTCCGCGGCAGCGTGCACGACGAGAACGCGTGGTCGCTCGGCGGCGTCGCCGGGCACGCCGGGGTGTTCAGCACCGCGAACGACATGGCGGTCCTCGCCCAGACGATGCTCAACGGCGGCAGCTACCGCGGGCACCGGATCCTCGGCGAGGACACCGTGCGGCAGATGATGCTGACCAACTACAACCAGCAGTTCCCCGACGACGCGCACGGCCTGGGCTTCGAGCTCGACCAGCCCTGGTACATGGGCGCGCTGGCCTCCCCGGTCACCGCCGGGCACACCGGCTTCACCGGGACGACCCTCGTCATCGACCCCGAGTCGCGGTCCTTCGCGATCCTGCTGACCAACCGCGTGCACCCGAGCCGGAGCTGGGGCTCGATCAACACCGCGCGCCAGGTGTGGGCGACGTCGCTGGCGCGGGCCATGGCCGTGAAGCCGCAGGTCGGGAAGGACGCGTGGACGAGCACGCTGGGTAACGCGAGCGTCGCGACGCTGAGTACCCGGCCCTTTACTACGCAAAGTGATCAAGCGCGGGTGTCCTTCTACGCCTTCGTGGACACCGAGGGAAGTACTGATCCATTACAGCTGCAGGCCACGACCGACGGGGTGAACTGGCAACCAGTCCCGCTGGCGGTTTCCGGGCCGGGCGCACCCTCCGGAGATGTGACGTCGCTCTCCGGACACGGGCACCGTGCCTGGTGGAAGGCGAGCGGGGCGTTGCCCCGAGGCGCGTCCGTCAGCCTCCGCTGGCGTTACAGCACCGACCCGAACTACACAGGCCGAGGGGTTTCGGTCGACGGTGTGAAAGTCACCGAGAGCGGCCGATCACTCCTCGACGGTGAACGGAACCCCGCCGTTTTCGTCGCAGAGGGTTGGCAGTTGAGCTCAAGGTGACGGCCCTGTCGCTCACCGTCCAACTTCCGGCCCAGTTAACCGTCTGCTTGCCGTTTGCACCGCGACACTAAGTTGCCAAGTCGTTAGCTTGACCTCGTTAACAAGACCGACCTGGTTGGCGACTTTCTGGTCAGTGATTAATCGCAAATCCAGATCCGCAGACACGGATGGGTTGCGATGAGACTGAAGGGTGTGGGTAGCCTTGTCGCAGATGCCAACGGTTAGTAACTTTCCGACGGTGAGTGATACCGAATCCGTAGTCGGCACGGCACCGTCCGAGCCCGTATCGGTCCAGACGACCGTGCGGGACGCGGACTCCAGCCCGCTGGTCCGGATCCGGTCCTTGCTCCCCGGCCTGGCCCGCGCCGAGCAGCGCGTGGCGAAGGTGGTGCTGGAGGATCCCGCGCACGTCGCGAGACGCAGCATCACCGAAGTGGCGCTGGCCGCCAACACGAGCGAGACGACGGTGACGCGGTTCTGCAAGGCCGTCGGGGTCGGCGGGTATCCGCAGCTGCGGATCGCGCTGGCCGCGGACACCGCGCGGACCGAGGCGCGCAGCACGCGCAACCTCGGCGGCGAGATCGGCCCGGACGACGACCTGGCGGCCGTCATCGGGAAGGTCAGCTTCGCCGACGCGCGTGCCGTCGAAGAGACGGCCGACCAGCTCGACGTCGCCACGCTGGAGCGCGTGATCGAGGTCGTCGCGAGCGCCGGCCGCGCGGACGTCTACGGCGTGGGCGCCAGCGCCTTCGTCGCCGCGGACCTGCAGCAGAAGCTGCACCGCATCGGCCGCGTGTGCTTCGCGTGGTCGGACACGCACATCATGCTGACCTCGGCCGCGGTGCTGAGCCCGGGCGACGTCGCGATCGGCGTCTCGCACACCGGCGCGACCACCGACACCGTCGAGGCGCTGCGGGTGGCCCGGGAGCACGGCGCGGTCACCATCGCCGTGACGAACTTCCCGCGGTCCCCCATCACCGAGGTCGCCGACTACGTTTTGACCACGGCAGCGCGGGAAACCACGTTCCGTTCGGGGGCCACGGCGAGCCGGATCGCCCAGCTCACCGTCATCGACTGCCTGTTCATCGGCGTCGCGCAGCGGCACATGGACGCGTCGGTCAACGCCCTGGACGCCACCCGGGACGCCGTCGGCTCGCATCGCCTGGGGGTCAGGCCGGACGGCCGTCGCCGTCCGCGGGAAACCGGCAAGTAATGACGGAAAAAGTGAGGCGCATGATGACCGTCCCGACACAGGCGGTGCACGTCGATTCGCCGACCGAGACCCGCAATCCCCGCACCACGGACATCGACCTGATGTCCACCGCGGGGATCCTGGGCGCGATCAACGCCGAGGACCGCACGGTCGCCGGCGCCGTGGCCGAGGTGCTGCCGCAGGTGGCACGCGCGGTGGACTACGCGGTGGACGCCCTGCGGTCCGGCGGCCGGGTGCACTACGTCGGCGCGGGGACGTCCGGGCGCCTGGCCACGCTGGACGCGGCCGAGCTCGTGCCGACGTTCAACGTGCCGGCGGACTGGTTCATCGCGCACCACGCCGGCGGCGAGCGCGCACTGCGCCAAGCCGTCGAAAACGCGGAGGACGACGACGGGGCCGGCGCGGCCGAGTTGGCCGCCATGGTCCAGCCGGGCGACTTCGTGCTGGGGCTGACGGCGTCGGGCAGGACGCCGTACGTCTTGGGCGCGCTGCTGGCCGCGTCGCGCCAGGGCGCCCGCACCGGCCTGGTTTCGGGCAACCCGAAGGCCGCCAAGCCGGCGGGTGTCGACGTGCTCATCGCCGTCGACACCGGTCCGGAGGCGATCGCCGGGTCGACCCGGATGAAGGCGGGCACGGCGCAGAAGATGATCCTCACGTCGTTCTCCACGGCGACGATGATCAAGCTCGGCCGGACCTACTCCAACCTGATGGTCAGCATGCGGGCCACCAACGCGAAGCTGCGCGGCCGGACCATCCGCATCCTGCAGGAAGCCACCGGCATGACGATGGCGGACTGCTCGGACGCGCTCACCGAGGCCGGGGGCGACCTCAAGGTGGCGCTGGTGCACCTGCTGTCCGGGGAAGACGTGAAGAGCGCGACGAAGGCTTTGCACGCTTCCGGTGGGCACGTCCGGAAGGCGTTGGACCTGGTGCGGGCGCGCGCCAGCTAGATATTCATCTGTTCACCTGTCTAACCTCTCAGATGAGAGAAGGCGGTGGGCGATGGCGGGCACAGAGGACTCGCGGCGCGGGCTTTCGCGCCGCGAGTGGGTGTCGATCGGCGGGATGGCGGGGTTCATCCTGCTGCTCAACGTCGTGGGCTGGGTGGTGCTGGCGGTCTTCGTCGCACCGCGCCACTACGCGCTGGGCGCGTCCGGGGTCTTCGGGATCGGCCTCGGCGTCACGGCGTTCACGCTCGGCATGCGGCACGCGTTCGACGCCGACCACATCGCCGCGATCGACAACACCACGCGCAAGCTGATGGCCGACGGCCAGCGGCCGCTGTCGGTCGGGTTCTGGTTCTCGCTCGGGCACTCGACGATCGTCTTCGCGCTGTGCCTGCTGCTCTCCCTCGGCGTCCGCGCGCTGGCCGGGCAGGTCGAGGACGGCTCATCGGCGTTGCACGACGCGACGGGCGTCATCGGGACGTCGGTGTCCGGCGTGTTCCTGTACGTGATCGCGATCCTCAACCTCGTCGTGCTGATCGGCATCCTGCGGGTGTTCCGGCGGATGCGCCACGGCGAGTTCGACGAGGCCGCGCTGGAGCACCAGCTGAACAACCGCGGGGTGCTGAACCGCCTGCTGCGCGGCGCGACGAAGTCCGTGCGCAAGCCGTGGCACATCTACCCCGTCGGCCTGCTGTTCGGCCTCGGCTTCGACACCGCGACCGAGATCGGCCTGCTGGTGCTCGCCGCCGGCGCCGCCACGTTCGCCCTGCCCTGGTACGCGATCCTCGTGCTGCCGATCCTGTTCGCCGCCGGGATGAGCCTGTTCGACACCGTGGACGGCTGTTTCATGAACTTCGCCTACGGCTGGGCGTTCGCGAAGCCGGTGCGCAAGATCTTCTACAACATCACGGTGACGACGTTGTCGGTCGCCGTCGCGTTCGTCATCGGCACGATCGAGCTGGTGTCGATCCTCGCCGAGAAGCTGAACATCACCTCGGGACCGCTGGCCGCGATCGCCTCGGTGAACCTGGACTACGTCGGCTTCGGGATCGTCGGGTTGTTCGTGCTGACGTGGGTCGTCGCGCTGGCGGTGTGGCGGTTCGGGCGGATCGAAGAGAAGTGGTCGGCGAAACTGTCCGGTTAGGAGGCCGCGTCCGAGATGCTCTTCGCTTCGCGCGCGCCCGCTTCGAACGCTTCACAGCAGAAGAGCAGCCACGCGCGTACGCCCTCGGGCTCCCCGCTCGCGAATCCTTCGGCCGCTTCGAGATAACGCGGCACGCGGCGGAAGAACGCGACTTCGGGGATGCTCAGGGCTTTCGGGTCCAGGCCCGTCGCCACCATCGTCAGCCGCGCAGCGGCCCGCGCGACCACGCCGTTCGCGCTGCCGAAAGGCTTGAGCGCCAACAGTTCTCCGTGCACGACTGCGGTCAGGACCGGACCCGGCACGGATGTCGCGCCCGTCACGAGCTGAGCGAGCATCTCCAGGCGACCGCCGCCGGAATGCGGGCGCCCCAACGCATCCGGGTCGTCGACGAGGTCCGCCGCGGCCAGGACGTGCAGCCGGGCCAGCGCCTGCATCGGGGCCCGGCGCCACGTCGGGAGCAGCGTCTCCAACGTCTCCGCGACGCGCAGCGAGCCGGCGAGGATCGGGTCGTCGACCGCGCCGTCGGCGGGCAGTTCCGGGTTGGCGCCTTCGATGCCGGCGGACGCTCGGGCCGCCCGCACCGACGCTTCGGCCGCCGTCGCCGCGCCGCCGCGCAGGTTGGCGGGGAGGCGGTGCACCGCGAACACGGCGTCCTGCGCGGACTTCGCGGCCGCCGCGACGCCTTCGAGGTCGAGGAGGGGCTTGAGCGGATCAGGCATCGAGCACCTGGCCTTCGCGGGAGACCACGGGCGGCAGCACCGACCACGGGAAGTTGATCCAGCGGTCGGTGTGCCGCCAGACGTACTCGCACTTGACCGTCGAATGCGGCTTCTCGTAGACGACGGCCGAGCGCACCTCGGCGACGTGCTCCACGCAGAAGTCGCGCACCAGCTTGAGCGTGGCACCGGTGTCGGCGACGTCGTCGGCGATCAGCACCTTCTTGCTCGTCAGGTCGACGACGTTGGGCACCGGCGGCAGCATCACCGGCAGGTCGAGGCGCTGGTCGACGCCGGTGTAGAACTCGACGTTCATCACGTGCAGGTTCTTCACGTCGAGCGCGTAGCCGAGCGCGCCGGCGACGAACAGCCCGCCGCGCGCGATGGACAGGATGAGGTCCGGCGCGAAGCCGTCTTCGGCGATGGTGTGAGCCAGTTCACGGCCCGCCGTGCCGAACAGCTCCCAGCTCAGCTCTTCCCGCTCTTCGGCCATCGATCTCGCCCTTCGTCGTGGTCAGCCGAGCATAGGCAACGCCGAAGTGGACTTCGGAAATGCTCGGAAATTGGCTATCAGAGGAAGCCAATACACCGCTTACGGTGATCACGTGAGCGACTGGAGCACCCGACCGACCCTGTCCGGCGAGCACGTCCGCCTGGAGCCGCTGACCCCCGAGCACGCCAAGGGCCTGCTCGAGGCCGGTGCCGACCCGGGCATCTGGACGTGGCTGAGCATCCGGCAGCCGGGGGATCTTCCGGCGGCCGAGCGGATGGTCGAAGAGGCGCTCGCCGACCCCGACCGGCGGCCCTTCGCGCAGATCGACGTGACGTCCGGCCGCGTCGCGGGGACGACGTCGTACTACCAGGTCGTCGAGAAGCACCGGATCTTGTCGATCGGGCACACGTGGATCGGCGCGGACTGGCAGCGCACCGGGCTGAACACCGAATCGAAGCTGCTTCTCCTCACGTACGCGTTCGAAACCCTTGACGCGCAACGGGTCTGCTGGGAGACCGACATCCGCAACCTGCGCTCGCAACGCGCCATCGAACGGCTTGGCGCGCTTCGCGAAGGCGTGCTGCGCGCGCACCGGATCCGGCCGGACGGGTCGTCGCGCGACACCGTCACCTATTCGATGCTGGCACCGGAGTGGCCGGCGGCGAAGGCCCGGATGAACGAACGCTTAGTCACCGCGGCTCGCCTGCCTCGGTGAAACGACCGGGCAACGTGGGTGCAACCTTTTACAAGGCGGACTAACGTCGCTAGCGTGCCGCTAGCCGTCATGTCGGCGCACTACAGGAGGCCTTGCAACCATGACCGAGCAGTCCCCAGCCCTGGACAACCTGCTCACCGAGAGCCGAACCTTCCCGCCCAGTGACGAATTCGCTGGCCAGGCCAACGCGAAGGCCGATCTCTACGCCGAGGCGGACGCCGATCGCGAAGCGTTCTGGGCGAAGCAGGCGGAGCGGCTGACGTGGGACACGAAGTGGACCACGGTACTGGACTGGACCAATGCGCCCTTCGCGAAGTGGTTCGTCGGCGGCAAGCTGAACGTCGCGTACAACTGCGTCGACCGGCACGTCGAGTCCGGGCACGGCGAGCAGGTCGCGATCCACTGGGTCGGCGAGCCGGGTGACACGCGGGACATCACCTACGCCGAGCTGAAGACCGAGGTTTCCAAGGCCGCCAACGCACTCGCGTCGCTGGGCGTCACCGCCGGCGACGTCGTGGCGATCCAGCTGCAGATGGTCCCCGAGGCCATCTTCGCGATGCTCGCGTGCGCGCGGATCGGAGCGCTGCACAACGTGGTCTTCGGCGGCTTCTCGCCGACGGCGCTGCGGGCCCGCGTCGACGACGCCGCCGCGAAGATCGTGATCACCTCCGACGGCCAGTTCCGCCGCGGCAAGGCCGCGCCGATGAAGGCCAATGTCGACGAAGCGCTCGAAGGCGCCGAGACCGTCGAGAAGGTCATCGTCGTGAAGCGCACCGGCGACCAGCTCGAGGGCGACGTCCCGTGGACCGACTCCCGCGACCTGTGGTGGCACGAGCTCGTCGACGGACAGTCCGAAGAGCACACTCCCGAGGCCTTCGACAGCGAGCACCCGCTGTTCATCCTCTACACGTCCGGGACGACCGGGAAGCCGAAGGGCATCCTGCACACCTCCGGCGGCTACCTGACGCAGACGGCGTACACGCACCACAACGTCTTCGACCACAAGGCCGGTGAAGACGTCTACTGGTGCACCGCCGACATCGGCTGGATCACCGGCCACAGCTACATCGTCTACGGCCCGCTCGCCAACCGCGTCACGCAGGTCGTCTACGAAGGCACGCCGAACACCCCGCACGAGGGCCGGCACTGGGAGATCATCCAGAAGTACAAGGTCTCCCTCTACTACACCGCGCCGACGCTGATCCGCACGTTCATGAAGTGGGGCGCGGAGATCCCGGAGAAGTACGACCTGTCGTCGCTGCGGGTGCTGGGTTCGGTCGGCGAGCCGATCAACCCCGAGGCGTGGATCTGGTACCGCGAGAACATCGGCGCGGGCAAGACGCCGATCGTCGACACGTGGTGGCAGACCGAGACCGGCGCGATCATGATCTCCCCGCTGCCGGGCGTCACCTCGACCAAGCCGGGTTCCGCGCAGAAGGCGCTGCCGGGCATCTCCGCGAAGGTCGTCGACGACACCGGCACCGAGGTCGGCCCGGGCGGCGGCGGGTACCTGGTGCTGGACAAGCCGTGGCCGTCGATGCTGCGCGGTGTCTGGGGCGACGAGGAGCGCTTCCGGGACACCTACTGGTCGCGGTTCAAGGACCAGGGCTTCTACTTCGCCGGCGACGGCGCGAAGTACGACAACGACGGTGACGTCTGGCTGCTGGGCCGCGTCGACGACGTGATGAACGTGTCCGGCCACCGCATCTCGACGACCGAGGTCGAGTCGGCGCTGGTTTCGCACCCGACGGTGGCCGAGGCCGCGGTCGTCGGCGCGACCGACCCGACGACCGGCCAGGGCATCGTCGCGTTCGTCATCCTCCGCGGCAACGCGGTCGACGGCGGCGAGGAGGCCATCCAGGCGCTGCGCAACCACGTCGCGAAGGAGATCGGGCCGATCGCGAAGCCGCGGCAGATCATGGTCGTGCCGGAGCTGCCGAAGACGCGTTCGGGCAAGATCATGCGCCGCCTGCTGCGCGACGTCGCGGAGAACCGGCAGGTCGGCGACGTCACCACGCTGGCCGACTCGTCGGTGATGGACCTGATCTCGTCGGGCCTGAAGTCGGGCAAGACCGAGGAGTGAGCTAGCGTTCCTCTTGTCAGAGCCCTTCCGGCTTCGCGCCGGGAGGGTTCTTTCATGAACCCCCCCGAGCGGCACACTTCGAACGCATGTTCTACACTGTGCCGCGAACCACACCCCCTTCCCGGGCAAGGAGACGACACGACGATGACCGTGGATGTCCTGACGCACGACGAGGAAACGGCTTCGGCTTCGACCGAGGCCCCGGTTTCGGCTCCGGCTTCGACTCCGGAGGTTTCCACCGACGAGGCGGCCGTCACCGAGTCCGCGTCCCCGGCCGCTTCGGAGGACCCGGCTCCGGCCGAGCCCGCCGCCGAAGAGGCCCCCAAGCCCAAGCGCGGCCGCCCGAAGGGTGCGGCGACCGCGTCGACGGCGAAGAAGACCCGCACGGTCGAGCTGATCCTGACCGTCACCGGCACGGCCGACGGCGAGTGGCAGGCCGAGCTGAAGAACGGCTCCAAGTGGGTCGCGAAGGGCCTGGAGATCCCCGCCGCCGCGGTGTCGCGCGCGGCGAAGGAGCTGCACTCCGACCTGTCCGGCCCGATCGACGAGGTGATCAACCAGGCCCGCGAGGCGCAGGCCGCGAAGGTCGCCGCGCTGGAGGCCGAGCTCGAGAAGGCCAAGCAGGCCCTCGCCGAGCTGGACGCCTGAGGCTTCACTCCGGGAAGCGCCCGGTTCCGCTTCGAGCGGGGCCGGGCGTTTCCGCTCTTCAGGGTCGGTTCGCGTACCTGGAGGGTCGGTTCGCATACCTGGAGGGTCGGCTCGCGTGCCTGGACAGTCGACTCGCGTGATTGCGGGGTCGACACGGCCGTTGAAGGGTCAGCCGTCCTTCGAGCGAGCGTCGAAGGCGTCCAGCCAGGCTTGGAAGTCGAGTGGCCCGTAGAGGTACTCATCGGGACCGACCATCGAATCCGCACCGAACAGCCAGCCGATCGCGTCCCAGACCAGCTCGTCCTGGACATCTCCCGCTTCTTCGGTGATCCACGGGCGTGCCCAATCGTCGGCTTCGGCGCGAGTCAGCGTTCCCGCGGCGAGGTCTTCGAGCACCTTCCGCACCTCGTCGCGCGTCGGCTCGGGTCGCATTTGCGGCTCCTGATGAGCGGGTCAGGCCAGGGGTGGGTGGGCCGGCAGGGGTGACTTGAACTCGACCCACATGGCGTCCGTCAGCGCTTCGACGTGGTGGGCCACCCCGCGCGGGTGCAGCACCGAGTCCCCCGGTTCCAGCACCGCCTCGACGCCGTCGACCGCGCCGCGGAGCTTGCCCGACAGGACGTAGACGATGCTGTCGTGGTCGTGTGCGTGCGTCGGTGATGACACGCCCGCCGGGTAGTGGATCAGGTACGCCAGGCCGCTCTCGGCCGTCTCCAGCAGGCGGAACCGGCCTTCACCACCCTGGAGCGACAGGCCCTCGACCGTCACCAGCGGCTGCCACACTTGCTCGTCCATGCCGCCCATGATGGCCCAGGATCGCTGAGAGTCCACACAGGACCGGCTTAGGCAAGGCAGTCTTCAATTAGGCGAACCTGACCGGGAATTCGCATCTCGCCATGGTTCCCGGTTCGTGTTTCACTTGTCCCGTGACCGAAACCGCCGTGCAGCACGCCCACGAACCGCACCAGGGAGTGGGCGGGAAGCTGAATTGGCTGCGGGCCGGGGTTCTCGGGGCGAACGACGGGATCGTGTCCGTCGCCGGGATCGTCGTCGGCGTCGCCGGTGCGACCACGGAAACCACCACGATCCTGACCGCCGGAATCGCCGGGCTCGTCGCCGGCGCCTTTTCCATGGCCGGCGGGGAATACGTGTCTGTGAGCACCCAGCGCGACACCGAACAGGCCTTGCTCCGGCTGGAAAAGCAGGAGCTCAAGACGATGCCGGAGGCCGAGGAGCGCGAGCTCGCCGAGATCTACGAGGAAAAGGGGCTTTCGCCCGAATTGGCAAGCCAGGTCGCTCGCGAGCTGACCGAAAAGGACGCCCTGCAGGCGCACGCCGAGGCCGAACTCGGCATCGACCCGGACAACCTGACCAGCCCGTGGCAGGCCGCTTGGGCGTCCCTGCTCGCGTTCTCGGTCGGCGCGCTGCTGCCGATCCTGTCCATCGCCTGGGCCGGCGTCTCCCTGCGGGTGTGGGCGTGCGCGGCCGCGGTCGTCGTCGGCCTCACGCTGACCGGGTGGGTCAGCGCGAGGCTCGGCGACGCGAACGTGGGGCGCGCGATCCTCCGCAACGTCGGCGTCGGCGCCCTCACGATGGTGGTGACCTACTTCGTCGGGGTGATCTTCGGCGTCACCGTGGGCTAGCTAATGCACGCCCTTCATCAGCTTGCGGATGAAGGGGATGCCGAGGAACAGCAGCACGCCGACACCGATGGCGACCCCGCCGACCGTGCTGAAGTACGGCGTCTCGTCGTCGACCGAGTAGTACTCGGCGAGCTTGCCGGACATCGCGGTGCCGAACGAGATCGACAGGAAGTTCAGCGCGACCATCTGCGTCCGGAACGCCTCCGGCGCGAGCTTCGTCGACAGCGACAGCCCGACCGGCGAGAGGCACAGCTCGGCGATCGTGAAGACCAACAGGATGCCGACCATCGCGAGCATCGGGCTCGCGTTCTTGCCGCTGCCCACCATCGGCAGGAACAGCAGGAACGCCGCGCCCATCAGCACGGTGCCGAGGACGAACTTCATCGGCGTCGACGGCTGGCGTTCGCCGAGCTTCGTCCACAGCGCCGCCAGCACCGGGGCGAACACGATGATGAACACCGGGTTGATCGAGTTGACCCAGGACACCGGCAGTTCCCAGCCGAACAGGTTCCGGTTGAGCCGCTGGTCGGTGTAGGCCGCGACGACCGTGAACTGCTGCTGGTAGAGCGAGAAGAACACCGCGCTCGCGATGAACATCGGGATGAACGAGAACACCCGGCTGCGCTCGTCGCCGGTGATCTTGCGGCTGGTCAGGATGACGAGGAAGTAGATCACCGAGATCACGCCGACCACCACGACGACGACGTCGGCCAGGTTGCCCGGGTTGACGACGCCGGTCAGCACCAGCACCACGATCGCGGCGACCAGCAGCAGGGCGGCGCCGATCGCCAGCGCGCGCTGGGACGACGGCAGCGGGTTCGGGATCTCCCGGGCCTTCTCGCCGAGGTTCTTGCGGCCGAAGGTGTACTGGATCAGGCCGAGCGCCATGCCGATCGCGGCGAGGCCGAAGCCGAGGTGGAAACCGACCTCCGTCTGCGCGAGCCCGGTCAGCAGCGGCCCGACGAACCCGCCGAGGTTGACGCCCATGTAGAAGATCGTGAAGCCGGCGTCGCGCCGCTCGTCGCCTTCGGCGTAGAGGGTGCCGACGATCGCCGTCGCGTTGGACTTCAGCCCGCCACTGCCGACCGCGACGCACACGAGACCGATGCCGATCCCGGTCAGGCCCGGCAGCAGCGCCAGGCTGATGTGGCCGATCATGATCAGCACGGCGCTGTAGAACAACGTCCGTTCGGAGCCGAGCAGCCGGTCGGCGACCCAGGCGCCGATGACGGCGGAGAGGTAGACCAGGCCGCCGTACGCGCCGACGATGCCGAGCGCGGACTCCTGCGCCAGGCCCAGGCCGCCCTGTTCGACCCGGTAGTAGAGGTAGATCGGCAGGATGCCGAGCATCCCGTAGTAGGAGAAGCGCTCCCACATCTCCACGCCGAAGAGGTTCGCCAGCCCTCGTGGGTGCCCGAAGAACCTCGTGTCCTGCTGGACCTCGGTTGAGGTGCTCACAACTGTCGTCTTCCTTCGTCTCGGACTTCGTTGTCGCTTGGCATGCTATGAGCACATCCGGTGACCTACCACCGACACCCCTTGTGACGGCGGTCATGACAATCTGTGACAAAGAGGGACTAAAGTGACACCAAGGTGCGCCGGGAAGGCTGGTCGGCAACAGTGATCAGCGACCCCAGGAGCCGCCCGTGTCCCGCCCTCTGACCGAGTTCGCGCGCTACCTGCGCACCGAAACCACCGGCGGGCTCATCCTGCTCGGCGCGACCGCGATCGCCCTGCTCTGGGCCAACTCCCCGCTGCGCGACAGCTACCACGCGCTGCGCGACTTCCGGCTCGGCCCGGAGTTCCTGCACCTGAACCTGACGATCGGCGACTGGGCGAAGGACGGCCTGCTCGCGCTGTTCTTCTTCGTCGCCGGGCTCGAACTCAAGCGCGAGCTCGTCATCGGCGAGCTGTCCCGGTTCAAGCAGGCGATCCTGCCGGTCGCCGCCGCCGTCGGCGGCATGGTCGTCCCCGCGGTCGTCGCACTCGGCGTCGGCTGGGGGACGACGGGAATCGACCGCGCTTGGGCGATCCCGGTGGCCACGGACATCGCGTTCGCGCTCGGCGTGCTGGCGCTGACCGCGTCGAACCTGCCCTCGAGCGCACGGGTGTTCCTGCTGTCGCTGGCCGTCGTCGACGACCTCGGGGCGATCATCGTCATCGCCGTGCTGTTCACGACCGGCTTCGACCTGGTCGCGGTGGCCGTCGCCGTCGCCGCGCTCGCGCTGTACGCGTTCCTGCAGCACCGCCGCGTCCGGACGCCGTGGCTGTACGTGCCGCTCGCGCTGGTCACCTGGGTCGCGGTGCATTCGGCGGGTGTCCACGCGACGATCGCCGGCGTCGCGCTCGGCCTGCTCACCCGCGTCCGCGCCGACGAAGGTGAGGCCGAAGCACCCGCGCTGCGCCTCGAGCACCGGCTCCAGCCGTGGTCGGCGGCCGTGGCCGTGCCGGTGTTCGCGCTGTTCGCGGCCGGGATCTCGGTCAGCGGCGACTCGCTCGGCAAGGTGTTCACGACGGCGTTGCCGCTCGCGGTGCTCGCCGGGCTGCTCGGCGGCAAGGTCGTCGGGATCTTCGGGGCGAGCTGGCTCGCGGTGAAGTTCAAGGTCGCCGAGAAACCGCGTGACGTGGGCTGGCGCGACCTCGGCGCGTTGTCGGTACTCGGCGGGGTCGGGTTCACGGTCAGCCTGCTGATCGCGGAGCTGGCGCTGCCCGGCGACGCGAGCGAACTCGCGAAGGCGGCGGTGCTGATCGCGTCCGCGCTGGCTTCGCTGCTGGCCGCGGTGATGCTGCTGAAACGGAGCCGGGCGCACGCCGACACGGATTGATCGCCGACACTCGGTGACTCCGCCGCGCCCGCTCCAGGGCGTCATGGCACGATGACCCGGTGAGCAGCCCCAAGCACGAACGCACCGGCCCCGACGGCGTGGGGGCCGTGCCTTACCTCCCGCTGTCCTCCGACACCGACGTCCCCGGCGACCAGTCGCTCGGCAGGCTCGTCGGCGACGCGACCCAGCACATCTCGACCCTGGTCCGGGCCGAGATGGAGCTCGCGAAGTCCGAGCTGGTCGGCGAGGTGAAGAAGGGCCTCAAGGGGGCCGTCTACTTCCTGATCGCGCTGACCGTCCTCCTGTACAGCTCGTTCTTCTTCTTTTTCTTCCTGGCCGAAGGGTTCGCGGACTGGTTCCGCTCCCTCCACCGCTGGGGCGCGTTCGGCATCGTGTTCGCCGTGATGCTGCTCGTCGCGGGCGGGGCCGGGTTCCTCGGTTACCGCAAGGTGAAGAAGTTCAAGGCACCCGAGCGGACGATCGCCAGCGTCAAGGAGACCGCCGCCGCGCTGAAGCCGCAGAAGGCGCCCGACGCCGACCTGACCACCACGCGCGACTGAGGCGGTGCCCGCGTCCCCCGACCCGTCGAGCGTCCGGCTCGACGGCCCGTGGGCTCATCGCGACGTGTCCGCGAACGGCATCCGGCTGCACGTCGCCGAGCTCGGCGAGGGGCCCGTCGTGGTGCTGCTGCACGGGTTCGCCGAGTTCTGGTGGACCTGGCACCACCAGCTGCGCGCGCTGGCCGACGCGGGGTTCCGCGCGGTCGCCGTCGACCTGCGCGGCTACGGCGACTCGGACAAGCCGCCGCGCGGCTACGACGCGTGGACGCTCGCCGGGGACGTCGGCGGCCTGATCAAGTCGCTCGGGGCGCGCCGGGCGCACCTCGTCGGCCACGCGTGGGGCGGCATGCTCGCCTGGACGGTCGCGTCCCTGCACCCCCGGCTCGTGTCGTCGGTGACGGCGATCGGCGCGGCCCACCCGCTCGCGCTGCGGTCCGGGGCCGCCCGCCCGTGGCGCGGCCAGGGACGGGCGACCGGGCACCTCTTCCGGTTCCAGGTGCCGATGGCGCCGGAGAAGTGGCTCCTGAAGGACGACGCCCAGGCCGTCGCGGATCTCTTCGGCGGCTGGGCCGGCAGCCGGTGGCGGTCCACTTCGGACTTCTCCGACAGCGTCGAGGAGTTCCGGCACGCCATGCTCGTGCCCGGCGTCGCGCACAGCGCGCTCGAGTACTACCGCTGGGCGTTCCGCGCGCAGTTCCGCGGCGAAGGCCGCCGGTTCACCGACGCCGTCGGCGGCCGGATCACCGCCCCGACGCTGCAGCTGCACGGCGCCGACGACACCTGCATCCTCCCCGAGACGGCGACGTCGTCCGTGCGCTGGGCGGGCCCGCACGCCGAGCCGGAGCTCTGGCCCGGCGTCGGGCACTTCCCCCACCTCGAGGCGCCCGACCGTACTTCGGCCGCCCTGGTGGACTTTCTCAAGTGAGGTCGATGGCGTTCTTCGCCCGCTCGGTGGACTCCTCCGCCGGACCGCCGGTCGGGTTCTCCGTGGCCAGCGCCTGGTTGAGCTCGACGAAGGGCCGCATCCGGCTCTCGTAAGCGGCGAAAGCGGCTTCGTGCTCCGCGCGGCCCAGCTCCTGGGCGAGGACGTACGCGCCGACCAGGGCCAGGCTCGTCCCCTGCCCGGACAACGGCGAGGCGCAGTAACCGGCATCGCCGACCAGCGCGATCCGGCCGGCCGACCAGCGATCGACGTGGATCTGCGCCATGGCGTCGAAGTAGAACACCTCCGCCTCGGCCATCGCTTCGAGGAGCTTCGGCACCTCCCAGCCGACGCCGGCGAGCCGCTCGGCGACCAGCTTCTTCTGTTCCGGGACGGCCAGCCGCGGCAACGGCTCCGAGCCGAAGCCGAGCGTCACGCGCAGCTCGCTGTTGCCGCGCACCGGGTAGGCGACGCCGCCGGTCTCCTCGTGCCGGAACCAGACCTGCCAGTCTTCGAGGCCCAGGAAGTTCGGCGCCGGGAAGATCGCCAGGTACTGGCCGAGGTGGCGGATGAACTCCTCTTCCGGCCCGAAGGCCAGCCGCCGGACGGCCGAGTGCAGCCCATCCGCGCCGATGACCAGGTCGAACGTTCGGAAACCGCTGCGGGCGAACTCGACCCGCACGCCGTGCGCTTCCTCGGTCAGCGCGGTGATCGAGTCGCCGAAAACGTACTCGGCGTCGGTGGCCTCGTGCAGGATCGCGACGACGTCGTCGCGCAGGATTTCGAAGTCGTCGCTGTCGAGCCGTCCGCTGCTCAGGGCGAACTCCTCGGACCGGAACAGCTCGTGGCCGTCCCCGTCCACCATGGACATCCCCCGCATCCGGGTGCGCACCGCGCGCATCCGGTCGCCGAGGCCCATCCGGTCGACGACGTCGAGCGCGGCCCCGCGCACGTCGATCGCCTGCCCGCCGCTGCGCGGGCCGGGCGCCCGGTCCACCACCGTGACGGCGAAGCCCGCGCCCGCCAGGTACCAGGCCAGGGTGCCGCCGGCGACACCGGCGCCGGAGATCAGGACGTTTCGCATGTTCCCTCCAGAGTCGTACGCTGCTGAACGTCACAGTGGAGTTCACGCAGCTTGAAGGCCAACTCTGTACTAGTACAGATGGCGACCTGTGCTAGATCAGGGGGAACCCGTGAAGTACGTGGCTATCGCCGACGAGCTGCGCGACCGCATCGTGCGCGGGGAGCTGCCGCCGGGCGCGCGCGTGCCTTCGACCCGGCGGCTCGCGACTGACCACGGCGTCGCCTTGGCGACGGCGGCGAAGGCCCTGGCCCTGCTGAGCCAAGAAGGCGTCGTGCGCGCGGAGCCGCGGTCGGGCACGGTCGTCGCGGCCCGGGAACGCCGCGGCGGCGGCCACCACGGCCTGACGCGCGACCGGATCGTGCGCACGGCGATCGACATCGCCGACGCGGAGGGGCTGGCCGCGGTGTCCATGCGCGGGGTCGCGGCTCGCCTCGGCGTCGCGGCCATGGCGCCCTACCGGTACGTGACCGGCAAGGACGACCTGGTCATGCTGATGGCCGATGCGGCGTTCGGCGAACGCGGTTACCCGGCGACCCCGCAGGGCGACTGGCGGGAGCGCCTGACGCTCGGCGGCCGGACGCTCTGGTCGCTGTACCAGCGGCACCCGTGGCTCGCCCAGCTCGCGCCGCTCACCCGGCCGCTGGCGCTGCGCAACCTCGGCCTGCACGGCGAGTGGGCACTGGCGGCCCTGTCCGAGCTGGACGTCGACGCCGCGACGCTGTGCGACCTGCACGTCCTGTTCTTCAGCTACGTCCAGGGCATCGCGATTCATCTCGAACGCGAGCAGAGCGCGCTGGCCTCGTCCGGCCTGTCCGAGGAGCAGTGGATCGACCGGCAGGCCCCGGCGCTGGAGGCGATGACCACCGGCAGGCCGGTGTTCGCCAAGATGCTGCGCGAACTCGGGGGCAACGGCTACGACCTCGTCCTGGACGACATCTTCGAGTCGGGCATGCGGGCCCTGCTGGACGGCCTCGCGCTGCGCTACGGGCGTTAGGCGGCGCAGGAGCCGGTGGACACGTTCGTCGTCTGCGATGGCGCCGCGTCGACCTCCGCCCGCACCTGCTCGGCCGTGAGCGTGAAGCCCGTCTCCGGGTCCTCGACCGCCGCGCCGAAGACGACGCCGATGACCTGGCCGTCCGGGGTCACCATCGGGCCGCCCGAGTTGCCGCTGCGGATCTCCGCGCGGACCGTGAAGACGTCCCGCTGCACGGTGTTGGCGTCGTAGATGTCCGGGCCGCGCAGGTTGATCCGGCCGCGCACGCGCGCCGGCGTCGCCCGGTACGGGCCGTCGAGCGGGTACCCGAGCACGATCGCGCTGTCGCTCGCCCGCGCGGTCTCGGCCGCGAACTGCAGGGCCGGGGCCCGCAGCCGGGGCACGGCGAGCACCGCGATGTCGACCTCCGGGTTGAAGTAGACGACGCGCGCCGGGTAGTCGCCCTGCGTCGTCTCGATGCCGACGGTGTCGGTGCCGGCCACGACGTGCGCGTTCGTCATCACCCGCTGGGGCGCGATCACGAACCCGCTGCCTTCCAGGGACCGCGAGCACGAGCTGGCGCTGCCGCGGATCTTGACGACGCTGCCGTGCAGCTGCTGGACGGTCCCGCTGCTCTGCAGCGCCGGGTCCGGCGGCGAGGTGTCGGCCGTCGGGGCCTTCTGGAAGGGGTCGACGATGGACGGGAAGCCGGACGCGTCGAGCAGCTTGCGCAGCTGGTTCGGGAAGCCCTGCGCGGCTTCCGGCATGGCGTCGTTGACCTTGCCGAGCACCACCGAGCCGTTGATCCCCTTGGCCAGCCAGGGCACGGCGGACACGGTCGTCAGCGGCGTCGCGATCAGCCACGCCACGACGAAGACGACGAGGGCCTGCACGACCGCGCCGAGCGTCTTGTCGACGCCGGACAGCTTGTCCGGGTTGATCTTCTGGCGCAGCCGGCGCCCCACGTAGACCCCGAGCGCCTCGCCGAAGGCGACCAGGAACACCACGGTCGCGACCGCGAAGGCGACCTTCCACACGGGGTCGTCGAAGAAGGAGACGACGACCGGCGCGAGCTTGATCCCGGCGAGCGCGCCGAGCACGACGCCGACCAGCGACGGCAGCGCGACGATCACACCCTGGTATGCGCCGGACACCGCCGCCAGCACGGCCAGCAGCAACACCAGCACATCGACCCAGTTCACCGCTTCACTCCTCGCCCGAGGGGGTTCCGGGTGGCGGAGCCCCCGGCCCGGGGCGAAGCCCCGGTTCGACACCGCTTTGCAGTCGCGCCTGGAACGCGGCCAGCGCTTCGTCGAGGTCCCGGACGTCGCCGGTGTCCCACTCGCGCTCCCAGCCTCCCAGGCCGAGCAGGACGGACAGCAACCCGGCCGTGAACCCCCAGACGAACAGGCCGCCGACCTCGAAGGCCGGGCCCTTCCAGGGCATGCCGGCCTTCTTGACCATGAACCGGTTGGCCGGGTCGACCAGGTCGGCGATGGGGACGCGGGCGACGGACGCCGTCTCGCCCGGGTCCACCGCGTGCACCGGCGACGGCTCGGCCCAGTGCGCCAGCACTGGCGTCACCGCGAACTTCGACACCGGCACGAACAGCTCCGGCAGCACCGCGACCGGCCGGACGCCGGAGGGGACCACCCCGGTCTCCTCTTCGGCCTCGCGCAGCGCGGTGCCGACCGGGCCGTCGTCGCCGTCCTCGGCGCCGCCGCCGGGGAACGCGACCTGCCCGGCGTGCGAGCCGAGCGTGTCGGCCCGCCGTTGCAGCAGGACGTCGGGCTCGCCGTCGGCCTCACGCTCGCCGAAGAGGATGAGCACGGCCGCAGGCCGCGTGTAGGCGTCCTCGGGTGGGCTGAACCGCGTGAACGTCTTCGAATCGACTTCGGCACTCACCTTGACCAGCGGCCGGAGCCACTCGGGCACCGACTCCGGCTCGACCAGTGGTCCGATCACGATGCTCCCTCGACTGCCGCGCGCACCTGGTCAGTGTTCCCGAACGTCGGCGGGTTGGCGATGAACCGCACCTCGCCGGCCGCGGTGACCAAGTAGGACACCGGGAGCCGCGGCGGTACCTTCAGGGCCGCCCGGACGGGCCCGCTCGCCCCTTCCCCGTCGAACACCGACGGTAGGTGCACGCCCAGCTTGGCCAGCAGGTTCAAGCCGTCCTTCGCCGGGCTCTGGACCTGGACGCCGAGGACGCGCACGGCACCCCGCTGCTTCGCGTATTCCTGGAGCACGGGCAGCTCGGTCCGGCACGGCTCGCACCACGACGCCCACACGTTGACCAGCACCGGAGCACCGGCGAGAGCCTTGCCGACGTCGACGCTCGAGCCGTCGCCGAGACAGTCGGCCCGGACGCCTTCGAGCTGCTTCACCGGCTGTGCGGGACCGGCCGCGGGGCACGGCTGGAGCTCCGCCGCGGAGCGGGCCGGGGCCAGAGCCGCGGCGTCATCGGACGGCTTCGCGGCGCTGTCCCCACCTCCGCGAGGCAGCAGCGCGACGATGAGCGCCACCGCCAGCACGGCGGCGGCCAGCGCCCATTTGGTGACGGTCGTCACCGGGGTGCCGCGAGCGCCAGGATGTGGTCCTTTTCGACGCCTTTGACCAGCTTCGCGGCTTCTTCGAACCCGGTCGGGCCGGTGCCGTAGGACGGGCAGTCCCTGGCCAGCGGACAGGCACCGCAGGCGGGCTTCTTGGCGTGGCAGACGCGCCGGCCGTGGAAGATCACGCGGTGCGAGAGCATCGTCCACTCCTTGCGGGGGATCAGCTCGCCGACCGCGTGCTCGACCTTGACCGGGTCCTCCTCCGCCGTCCAGCCCCAGCGCCGGACCAGCCGGCCGAAGTGGGTGTCGACGGTGATGCCCGGGACGTCGAAGGCGTTGCCGAGCACGACGTTGGCGGTCTTGCGGCCGACGCCGGGCAGCGTGACGAGGTCGTCGAGCTTGGCGGGGACCTCGCCGCCGAACCGCTCGACGAGCGCCGCGCCGAGGCCCATCACGGAGTTCGCCTTGGCCCGGTAGAAGCCGGTGCTGCGGAGGTATTCCTCCAGCTCGGTGCGGTCGGCACCCGCGTAGTCGGCGGCGGTCCGGTAGCGCTTGAACAGCGCGGGCGTGACGAGGTTCACCCGGACGTCGGTGGTCTGCGCGGACAGGACGACCGCGACGAGGAGTTCCAGCGGAGTGGTGAAGTCGAGCTCGCAGTGGGCGTCCGGATACACGTCGTCGAGGCAACGCTTCATCCGCCTGGCGCGTCTCACCAGAGCTAACCGGCTTTCACCAGCGCCCTCACGGGGGGCGTTCGTGGTGGCAGGTGGCACCCCGATAGCCTACGGGCGCCGTCGGACGAGCCGGTCAGTGCACCGGTGGACGACCGACACGCCAGAGCACCACCTCGGCGCAGTTTCCCGGCCGCCATGAGCGAGGATCTGGAGTAGATGCTTCCCACTGAAACTTTTGGGGTCCGGTCATGACTGTCTGGTTCGTCATCCTGGTCCCCCTGGTGATCATGTTCTTCGCGCTCTTCATGGAGCGCGTGGAAAGCAGGCTCAAGCACGTCGCGGTGCAGGAGAACGAGGTCGAAGAGTTCCTCGAGCAGGCGCAGCCCAACGAGGTCAGGGCGCTCTACGGGCACGGCATCGGCCGCGCGCTGGAGCTGTTCCGGCTGCGTAGGCTGGGCGGACGGGCAGCCAGGCTACGCGCGCGACGCGTGCGGAGTTAGGCTCCACGTTCGAACGAGATCATCTGGCCGGCGCGCGCGTCCGACAGGCGATCTCGCGAGTACGCCCTAGACTGACGCGCAAGTGATCGGCGTCACGCCCTTCCGCCACGGGAGGGCGTGAACGTTTCTCGACGAGGAGGCACCCGAGGTGGATGAAACCCTGGCCCGTGCGGGCATTTTCCAGGGTGTGGAGCCGGCAGCGGCGGAGGCGCTGGCCCAGACCTTGGAATCCGTGGAGTTCCCCCGCGGCCATGTCATCTTCAACGAGGGTGAACCCGGCGACAAGCTGTACATCATCCAGTCCGGCAAGGTGAAGATCGGCCGCAAGTCCCCGGACGGCCGCGAGAACCTGCTGGGCATCTTCGGCCCGTCCGACATGTTCGGCGAGCTGTCCATCTTCGACCCCGGCCCCCGGACGTCGAGCGCGACCACCGTCACCGAGGTCCGCGCGGTCACCATGGACCGCCCGGCGCTGCGGCAGTGGATCTCGACCCGCCCGGAGATCGCCGAGCAGCTGCTGCGCGTGGTCGCGCGCCGCCTGCGCCGGACGAACAACATGGTCGCGGAGCTGATCTTCACCGACGTCCCCGGCCGCGTGGCGCGGGCGCTGCTGCAGCTCGCCCAGCGGTTCGGCAGCCAGGAGGCGGGCCTGCTGCGGGTCACGCACGACCTGACGCAGGAAGAGATCGCCCAGTACGTCGGCGCTTCGCGCGAGACCGTCAACAAGGCGCTCGCCGACTTCGCGCACCGCGGCTGGCTGCGGCTCGAGGGCAAGAGCGTGCTGATCCTGGACCCGGAGCGGCTCGCCCGCCGAGCTCGCTGAGTCTTCTCACGTCGAAGGCCCCCTCACCCTGGGTGAGGGGGCCTTCGACGTTCGTTACCAAAACAAAGAGCCGGGCGCCACCCCCGACGTGGCGCACCGGCTCTTCGTTTGTCGCGCGGACCATCCCCCGACGATCCGCGCTCCCCGCCCTCCGGGTCAGGCCCCGACCCATACGCCGGAGGGAGCTGGGTTCTCTGCTGTTGTTCAACCATCACGGCCCATACCCACGAATTCAAGGCCATTCACTCTCAAGGACGCCGTGCCGGCGGTTTTGTTGCACGAGCCCACGGAGAATATCGGGAGTGTTACCTGATCGAGACCTCACGGGCCCAACCTCCCGTCTCCCGGTGACGCACCTGACCGGCAAATAACTGGTACCGACGTACCACTCTGCGGCATACTGGTACGCGTGTCCCACTCTGAAGGTCGTACGTCTCTGGCCGACTACCGCAGCGCGCTGACGACCCGCGCGGCCCGGCGGCCTGCCTTCGCGTCCGTGCTCGCCCGCCTGCCGATCGCCATGATCGGCATCTCGGCGCTGCTCTACGTCCAGCGCGAGACGGGTTCCTTCGCCGCCGCCGGACTCGTCTCGGCCGGTTCACTCGTCGGGGTGTCGGTCGGCGCGGTGATCCAGGGCCGGCTGATCGACCGGTTCGGCCCGACGCGGCCGCTGCTCGTCGTCGCCCTGCTCCTGGCGCTGTCGATGACCGCGCTGGTGACCGCGATCGAGTCGCACGCGTCCACGGCCGTGCTGGTCGCGTTCGGCTTTCTGACCGGCCTGTCGGAACCGATGGTCGGCTCGGCGTCCCGCGCGCTGTGGGCCCGCTTGCTGCCTCCGGGCGGCGCGCGCAACGCGGCGTTCTCGTACGAGGCGATCAGCATGGAGGTGTTCTTCATCCTCGGTCCCGGCGTGGCCGGGCTGCTGGTCCTGGCGCCGTGGGCGGGCACGGGCCTGGTGCTGGGCGTCGCGCTGCAGTTCACCGGCGCGGTGCTGTTCGCGCTGAGCCCGGCGGTGCGGGCTTGGCGGGCCGCTCCGGGATCCGGTGGTTCGCTGCTGGGCGCGCTGGCGAGCCCGGGCATGCGGACGCTGGCGCTGGCCGCGCTCGGCTTCGGCGTGGTGATCGGGTTCGTCGAGGTCGCGGTCCCGGCGTCGGCGACCGAGGCCGGCTCTCCGTCGTTCGGCGGGCTGCTGCTTTCGGCGTGGTCCCTGAGCTCGGTGGCGTTCGGTGTGGCGTACAGCCTGCGCCCGTGGCCGCGCCGCATGGGCCTGCGGTTGCCGGCGCTGCTCGGCGCCTTCGGGGCGCTGGTGGCGCTGCTCGCGTGGCCGTCGTCGCTGTGGGGCCTGGCGCTGATGATGCTGCTGGCGGGCGCGTTGATCACCCCGCAGTCGACGGCGCACTCGTCGGCGATCGAGCTGGTGGCGCCTTCCGGGACCGCCGCGGAGGCGTTCGGCTGGGTGCTGACGGCGGTGACGCTGGGGCTCGCCGCGGGTCAGTCGATCAGCGGGTACGTGGTGGAGCACGCCGGCCCGAGCGTGGCGTTCTTGGCGGCGAGTGGGGCCGGGTTGGTGCTCGCGGTGGTCGTGTGGCTGCTGCGGGGGACGGTTCGGGAGCCACAGCCTGTTTCGGCGCAGGCGGAGCTGGTCGGCGCGGGCCGGTAGGTCTGCCGCGGCCGGTCCCGGTTTTTGTCGGTGGTCGCCGCTAGCTTGCGTGGCATGGACGTCACCGCGCCTGCCCACCGCCTCTCAGCGGCCGTCTCCGCTGCTTCTCGGCTGCTGCCCGCCCGCGCCGGCCTGCGGTTGCGGGCGGACGCGGCCGGGCTGACGGTCGCGGGGAGCGATCCGGATCTCGCCGTCCGGTTCGACTGCCCGGCGACCACCCACACCGACGGCGCGGTCGCCGTCCCCGCGGCGCCCCTCGCCGAGACGCTGAAGATGCTCGACACCGACCTGGTCCGCCTGGTCGTCGAGGGCAGCCGGCTGGCCCTGCGGCTCGACAACGCCCGCTTCGCGCTCCCCCTGCTTTCGGCGGAAGCCGGACTGCCGGCGCCCGAGCCACCGCGGGTGTCCGAAGTGGACGGTGCGGCGTTCGCGTCGGCGCTGCGGATCGTCGCGGGAACGGCGTCCAAGGACGACCCGCTGCCGCTGTTCACCGGCGTCCGCGTCCAGGCAGCCGACCGCCTGACGCTGACGGCGTCCGACCGCTACCGGATGGCGGTGGCCCGGCTGCCGCTGCGCACGCCGGGCTCGCTGGACGTACTGGTCCCGGCGACGCTGCTGACCGAGGCGGCTCGTCAGGCAACGGGCGTGGTGGGCCTGCACGCGGGCCCGGGCCGGTTCGGCCTGAGCTGGCCGGGCGGCCTGGTCGGCACGGCGGTCCTCGACGCGGGGTTCCTGTCGGAGGACTCGATCCCGTCGGGCGCGGTCGACACGACGGTGACCCTGAACGCGGACGCGCTGGCGGCCGCGGTCCGCCGCGTCGGGGTGTACGCCGAAGACAGGCGGGTGTTGACCCTGGAAGTCGGCGACGCGCAGGTCCGCCTGGCGAGCACACGCCAGGACACGGGCGAAGCGGAGGAGACACTGAAGGCGGACGTCAGCGGCGGCCGGACCTCCCCGTCGTTCCAGGCGAGGTACCTGCTGGACGCACTGCAGGCGTTCACCGGTTCGCGGATCACCCTGGCGATCCAGCCGGGGATGCGGGCGTGCATCCTGCGAGCCGCGGAGCCCGGGGAGGTGGAGCTGACGTACTACCTGATGCCGATGCTGGCACGCTGAGTCAGCCGACCTCCAGCAGTTCCGCCGGCTCGATCAGGGCCACGTCCGCAGCCGGCCCTCTGGTGAACTCCTGCACGGTCAGCGCCGCGCCGCCGCGCTCAGCACCTGTGCGCGGCTCAGTCGGTGCTGCTCGCCGTTCAGTACGAAGTCGATCGCGCGCTCGTCGTCCACAGGCGGTGAGTCGCCGGCCGGCGTGATCCTGCTACACCGGTGCCACGGTGCCGAAGCGTTTCAACGTGCGGATCATCGGGGCCGTCTCCACCTGCTGGACTCCCGCCAACCCACCCAAATCGTCGGCCAGATACGAGTACAGCGCCGCGTCGTCGCGGCAGCCCACGTTCGCCACCAGGTTCGCCGGGCCTGTTGTCGCCGCCGCGAAGGCGACCTGGGGGTGCGTTGCCAACGCTCGGCCCGTCGACTCCAAGGCCGAGGGCGCCACGGTCAGCCAGAGCGTTGCCGTCAGGGGGTAGCCCAGCAGGGCCGCGTCCACCTCCACGTCGAAGTACAGCGCTCCCGATGCGCACAGCACCGAAAGGCGCCGGCGGACCGTCGACTCCGAGCGGCCCGAGGCCGTCGTCAATGTCGACATGTCGGCTCGACCGTCGTTGGCCAAGGCGGTGAAGAGACCCAAGTCGCCCGGCTCCGGACGGTAAGGAGCCCCGGAAGGAGAACGGCGCAACGCGGCAATCTGCGCATCCGACAGAGCGCTGGAGCGGCCGGACCAGCCGGCCGGGCCGCCGGCGAAACGGCGCAGCATCCGGTACGCCGTCATCGACACCACTCGCGGGGTCCGCGGCAGCTGCCCCAGCAACAACCCGTCCGTCTCCTCCCGCAGCGGCGCCCGGACGAAGCACGCGATCTCCGTGCCACCCGACATCAAGCTCACCCACTGGGTGTCCGGCCGCCGGGCCAGGCCGGCCGCGATCGCCGCCGCCGCGTCCGGGACACACCGCAGGCGCACGAGCCAATGAGCCTGGCCCAGGGGCGCTGCCTCCGGGACACCCACCACCCGCAGCACCCCGGACGACCGCAGCTTCCGGTACCTGCGCGCCACCGTCTGGTCCGAGACCCCCAGCACCGACGCGATCGTGCTGAACGACGCCCGCCCGTCGAGCTGCAACGCGTGCGCCAGGCGGCGGTCGAGGTCGTCGAGCAGGCCGGATTCCACCAGCGAAGCCTAGATAGTGTCGGATTCCGGGCACAATTCGCGGGCAGACGGAAGAAAACGAAGAGCGGTTCCACGCTGAAGGCATGAACATCGACCACACCGTCTTCCTGACCAGGAACCACGCCGAAGCCTGGCAGCGCTACGAACAGCTCGGCTTCACGCTCAGCCCGCCGTCGCGGCACTTCGCGGCCGCCAGCGACCGGAGCGAACCGGTCCCGAGCTGCACCGCGAACCGGTGCGCCTACTTCGGCGATTCCTTTCTCGAGCTCATCGGCATCGTCGACGAAGCCGCCGGCGACCCCTGGCGCGTGCTGCCGATCCTGGACGCCCGCGGCGACGGCCTCCACGGCTGCTCCTTCGGCGTCGGCGACTCCGAAGAGGCGTCGAAACGGCTCAGCGAAGCCGGCCTTTCGACGTCCGGGGTGCTGAAGCTGCAACGCGACGTCGAGCTGCCCGAAGGCACCCGCACCGCGCGCTTCCGCAGCGTCCACATCCGCCGCGACCGGACACCCGAGGGCATCCTCCACACCGCCGAGCACCTCACCCCGGAGTACGTCCACCAGCCGCGCTACCTCGGCCACCCCAACGGCGCCCGCGGCGTGGCCGGGATCGTCCTGGTCGTCCCCGACGGGGAGGTCGGCCGGTATCAGCAGCGCTACGACGTGATCACCAACAGCCAGCGACTTGTCGACATCGTCGGCGTCGGCGACCTCGACACCGTCCTGCCGGGTGAGACCCCGAAAACGCTGCCGTACTTCGCGGCCCACGGCGTCGTGGTTGCGGATCTGACGAAAGCGCGGAAGCTGATCGAGGAGCACGTCCCGGCCAAGACCCACCGGAACGGCTTCTTCGTCCGCGCCGAAGACGCCGGAAGCGCCGCTGTGTACTTCGAGGAGGCACGATGATCGTCGAAACCACCACCGGCAGGATCCGCGGAGAAGCAGGCGCCTTCCGGGGAATCCCTTACGCCACGGCGAAACGCTTCGAAGCGCCCGTGCCGCCGAGGCCGTGGACCGGGGTCCGGGACGCGCTGGAACCCGGCCCCGCCGCGCCGCAACCGCCGTCACGCCTGGAGCACGCCCTCGGGCCGATGCCCCTGCCGCAGAGCGAGGACTGCCTGTCGCTCAACGTCTTCACGCCGTCGACCACCGGGAGCCGCCCGGCGCTGGTGTGGATCCACGGCGGTGGGTTCTCCAGCGGCTCGGGCGGGCAGGTCTGGTACACCGGCACCCGCCTGGCCCGCGAAGCCGACGCTGTCGTCGTGACGCTCAACTACCGGCTCGGCGCCCTCGGTTTCCTGAGCGCGCCGGGAATCCCGCCCAACCTCGGCATCGCCGACCAGCTCGTCGCGCTCGAGTGGGTCCGCGACAACATCGCCGCGTTCGGCGGGAACCCCGCCGACGTCACCCTCGGCGGGCAGTCGGCCGGCGCGCAGTCGACGCTCACCCTGTGGTCGGCACCGCGCGCCCGAGGTCTCGTCAAGCGGATCGCCCTGCAAAGCGCCCCTCTCGGCTTACGACCGTCCACATGGGACGAAGCCGCCGAGAACAGCCGGCTGCTGCGGGAAGAACTCGGCGAAGACCTCCGCACCGCACCAGTGGAGAAGCTGCTCCGAGCCCAGCTGGCCGTCGCGGCCAAGACCGCGAAGCCCGGCTCACTGGAAGTGCCGTTCCAGCTGGTCGCCGACGGAGATCTCGTCGCGGACGACCTCCTCGAAGCGGCACCGGAAGGCCCGGCACTCATCAGCTGGACGCGCGACGAGCTACGCGCCTTCGCGCCCGACGCGCCCCAGGAAACGGTCGACGCCGCGAACGACAGCTTCTTCGCCGGCGACATCCCGCGCCTCGCGAAGAAACTCGACGCCTTCGTCTACCGCTTCGACTGGGCAGCGCCGGGCAACCCGTTCCGGGCGTGCCATTGCATCGACATCCCGTTCCTCTTCGGCACCCACGACGTCTGGGACGCGCCGATGCTCGAAGGCGCGCCGAAGGGCCTCGAAGCGGAAACCGGCCTGCGCGAGGTCTGGGCCGCCTTCCTGCACGGAAAGCGGCCCAGCCCGGCGTGGGAAGGGATCAGGCCGATGCGGCCTTGACCGCGGCCTCGACCTCGGCGAAGGAGGGGTTGACCATGGCGGTCGACCCGACGATCACGGTCGGGACCGTCTCGTTCCCGTTCGCGACCTCGCGCACGCGCGCGGCCGCAGACGGGTCCTCCCAGATGTTGATCTTCCGGATGTTGAAGCCGCTCTTCGACATCGGCCGGTCGAGCGCGGCGCAGAACCCGCAGCCCGGCCGCCAGTAGAACTCGACCTCGACGTTGCTCATCCCTGTTCCTCCGACCGCAAGTAGTCCAGCTGCGCCTGCACGCTCAGTTCGGCGGGCGCCCACAGCGCCCGGTCGACGTCGGCGTACACGACCTCGACGACCTGGCGCGGGGTGGCGTCGGCACCGAGCGTCTTCAAGGCGGAACGCACCTGGTCGAGCCGCTGTTCCCGATGGGCAAGGTACTCGCGCGCGGTCGCGGGCAGATCGGGGAGCTCCGGACCGTGCCCGGGCAGCCCCAGCGTGCCCGCCGGGAGCTCGATCAGCTTCCGCAGCGAACGCAGGTAGTCGCCGAGGTCGTGCAGCACCGTGGTGCCGCGCCCGAGGATGGTGTCGCCGGTCAGCACCTGGCCGTCGAGCACCAGCGACACCGAGTCGTCGGTGTGCCCCGGGGTGTGCAGCACGCGGATCGCGAGACCACCGGCCGAGATGACGTCACCGTCCGCGAAAGACGACGCGTTGACGCACAGCGAAGGGTCGAAGGCCCGCACCGGCGCGCCGACGCGTTCGGCGAACCACGGCGCGCCCTCGGCGTGGTCGGGGTGGAAGTGCGTGAGGAGCACCAGTTCCACCGAGCCGACCCCGGCCAGCAGTTCGAGGTGTTCGAGGTCGCGGTAGCCCGGATCGACGACCACGGCCGGACTCGACGGCGTCGCCCGCAGCACCCAGCTGTTGGTGCCTTCGAGCGTCATCGACGACGGGTTGTTCTCCAGCAGCACCGAAGCGGTCTCGGACACGCGGCGCAGCACGCCGTACGCGGGGGCGCTCATCGCTTCTCCAGCACGACGCGGACGTGGTCGTTCTCCCGGATCAGCGTCGGGGCGATCCGGACGATCTCGCGCGGCGCGGCCAGCACGTCGTCGGCCGTGGCGAACTCCGCCAGCTCACTGAGCGTCAGCCAGGTCGGCGGCATCAGCATCCGGCGGCCTTCGCGCGCGTCGGCGATGGCGTCCTCGGGGCATTGCCAGCCGGAGCTCGACGCCTCCGACGTCGCGCCGTCCGCCTCCTGGCCTTCGGGCAGCTTCGCGACGTAGAACCGGGTGTCGTAGCGGCGCGGCTCCTGTTCGGGCGTGATCCAGTGCGCCCACGGCCGCAGCAGATCGGCCCGCAGCGTCAGCCCGGCGCCGGCGAGGAACCCGGCGAGCGAGACTTCGCGCGTCTCCAGGGCCTGGCGGGCGGCCGCGTACGACGTGACGTCGGTGAGCACCGCGTCCGCGCTGCCGGCGAGCAGCACACCGGACTCCTCGAACGTCTCGCGCACGGCCGCGCAGGTCAATGCCCGCGCCAGGGCTTCGTCACAGCCGAACCGGGCAGCCCACCACGACGGTTCCGGGCCGGCCCACGCGACCGACGCGTCGGCGTCGCGCCGGTCGACCCCGCCGCCCGGGAACACGGTCATCCCGCCCGCGAACGGCATGCCCTTGACCCGGTGCTGCAGGAACACTTCGACGCCGTCGGCGCCGTCCCGGACGAGGATCACGGTGGCCGCGTCCTTGGGGACGGCGGGCGGCCCGCCGGCGTTGGCGCGGGTCGCTACCCCGGCGCCGACGGGGATGTCGAAGACGAACTCCTTGGGCTGATCCACCCGGGCAACATACCTCCGGACCCCGACGTCCCGTCGCGCAGTTGTGGCATCCCGGACACGGCGAAGGCGGCACTTTCACGGGAAAGTGCCGCCTTCGAACAGGACGAACCTAGGGTGCGGTCCAGCCGCGCTGGTCGCCGCCGGAACGGGAAGCGCCGTTGAGCCGCATCTTCGCCGCCTCGGCCCGCTCGCGCTCGGCCAGCTCCGCGTGCAGCTCGCGCAGCAGCGCCCGGTCGCGCTCGCTCAAGCTCGGGTCGTCCAAGTCCAGCGCGGGCAGCTCGACGACCTCGTGCATCGACGGCTTGCCCGCGGCGATCTCGCGGCCCTTCTCCGGGTCTTCGGCCAGCGCCTGCCGCAGCTGCGCGACCTCCGCCGGGGTCAGGTCGGCGGTGCGCTCGGCCCGCGTCTCGGACCGTTCGGAGGACCGCTCCGCGCGCGACTGGCGCGGCGGCTCCGGGGCGGGCGGCGGCGACACGATCGGCACCACCGGGGCGACGGGCTCCGGCGGGGTCGTCGTGGCGGTGCTCGACCGGATGCTGTGCCGGCTGCCCGAAGACTCCGCGACCGGTTCCGGCGCCACCACGGCCGGCGCCTTGACCGGCTCCGGCCGGTACACCGACGCGGACGACGTCGTGGTCCCGGTCACCCAGGCCGGCGACGCGGCCGCCGAAGCGGCCTGGTGGTACTCGGAGTGCGCGACACCGGGACCGCTGACCTCGACGACGGAGTGGATCCCGGCCCGGCGCAGCGCCGTGTCGACGCGGAACGCGACGGCCGGCGGGTTGCCGTCCGGCCCCAGCTCCACGAGCACGACGCGCTGCGGCAGCGCGCCCGGCACGCTGCCGGCCGGTGTGTTGCGCCACACCGCGTGCACCGAACGGACGTCCGGCAGCACCTGCAGCGTCCGGTCGAGCGCCTCGGCGATGCCGAACTCCGGGGAGTTCTCGCCGCTGAACCGGTGGTTGCTGACCGGCTCGGCCTCGTCGACCAGCAGGTCGTTCGCCAGCGTGGCGTCCGACCGGCTCATCTCGAGCACCAGCGCCAGCTCCCGCTGCTCGGCGGAGCTGACCGGGATCCGGCCCGCGATGAGCGTGCCGGTGGTCAGCTCGACCGCCTCGTCGATGTGCGCCCGGGCGATCAGCTCACGTGCTTCGGTGAGTGCGCTGTCGTCGATCCGGCCCGCCAGGGCCAGTAACAGGTTGTGCAGGCGCAGGGGCACCGAGAACCCGTCCATGGGCGGGCCGTCGTGGACCTCCACCATTGCCTTGCTCCCTCCCAGCTCGCTGGCGGGCGAGCGTTATGCGGCTACTAGCCGATTCCCCGTCACCGCGCCCACGCAGACCAGCTCTGAGTCGGCCAGCGCGGCCCGGTGGTAACCCGGCAGGTCGAAGCGCGGCGGGATGACCTCGACGCTGGGCTCTTCGTCGCCCAGAACGCGCAGCACCCGCTGCAGTTCGCCGGTCAACCTCGGCAGACCGTTCAGCGCGGTGATCAGCAGGACGCGCTTCGCGGTGCCCTGTCCGACCACACCGACGTGCCGCCAGCTCTGCCGCACTTCCCCCACGTCCGGGCGTCCTCGCAACGTTGCGTGGATCAACACGGACACGGAGTCGACCGAGTTAACCCATTCGGGCGCACTCGACGTGAATGTGTACCGGTTCTCGGAGACGTCGTCTACCCCCAGCGTCGAACTGACCTGGTGCCAGTCGGCGCCGTGCGGGATGAGCCCGGCCACGAGCAGGCGGTACTCCGTTTGGTCGAGGTCAATCCTGTGCTTAAGCAAAGACCTCGGCAGGGTCCGGGCGAGCGTGCCCATGGCACCCTCGCCGAGCCAGTCGCGGAACCGCCACAGCAGCTGGTCGGGCAGCCGCCCGGCCAGCCGGAGCAGCAGCTCGTGGGTGGACTGCTCGATGTCCGGGTCCATCACTGCACCTCCACGATCAGTTCGACCTCCACCGGCGAGCCGATGGGCAGCTCCGCGACACCGACGGCCGAGCGGGCGTGGATGCCCGCGTCGCCGAAGACCTCGCCGAGGAGCTCGGACGCGCCGTTGACGACCGCGGGCTGGCCGGTGAAGCCTTCCGCGGAAGCCACGAAGCCGACAACCTTGACGATCCGCGCGACGTTGTCAATGCCGACCAGCGCGTGCACGGCCGCGAGCGCGTTGAGCGCCGACGTGCGGGCGTGGCCCTTCGCTTCTTCGGGGCTGATCTCCGCGCCGACCTTGCCGGTCGCGGCGAGGACGCCGTCGACGAAGGGCAGCTGGCCGGAGGTGTAGACGTGCCGGCCGCTCTGGACGGCGGGCACGTAGGCGGCCAGCGGGGCGGCCACGCCGGGCAGCTCGATGCCGAGCTCCTTCAGCCGTTCGCTCCAGCTCACGCGGATCAGCCCTTCGGACGCTTGAGGTACGCGACGTGCTGCTCGCCCGTCGGGTTCGGCAGTACCGTGACCAGCTCCCAGCCGTCCTCGCCCCACTGGTCGAGGATCTGCTTCGTGGCGTGGATCAGCAGAGGGACGGTCGCGTACTCCCACTTGGTGGCGCTCATGAACCGGGAGCGTAGCCAAGCGGGCAAGGCCGCCGGGGACGGCCGCCGGAAAACCGTGCGCGACGCGCCGGAGTGTGGTCTATCTCACGCCGGCCCAAGCGCCCCAATGTGGCCCTGGTTGCGTCTGACGCACCGAAGGCCACATTGGGGCGCTTCGGTGACCGCTAGCGTTGCCCCGTGGAAACGTGGCGCGTGATCGCGACGGCCCTGCTCGCGGTGGCCGGGCTGCCCTTGGTGCTCGTCGTGATGGCCAAGGTGCGCGACCGGACGCAGAGTTCCGGCCAGGTCGCCCTCGGCGGGGTGATCACCTTCACGTTGCTGGTCGTCCTGGGTGTGCTCATGCTCACCGTGCTGCCCGGGCTCGTCGCCTGGGCGCTCGTCGCGGTGGTCGCCGCTGCGGTCAGCGTCATGCTGCTGGCCAGCTGAGGGCCGGTTTAGGGTGAAGAAGTGACCACTTCCCATGCCGGCTGGACCGACGAGCTTGCCCGCGCCCGGCTGCACTTCGTCACCGGCAAGGGCGGGACCGGCAAGACGACGCTCGCCGCGGCGCTCGGGCTCGCGCTCGCCCGCGAAGGCCGGCGCGTGCTGCTCATCGAGGTCGAGGGTCGCCAGGGCATCGCCCAGCTCTTCGACACCGAGCCGTTGCCCTACGCCGAGCAGCGCATCGCTTCCGTCCCCGGCGGGGGCGAGCTGCGCGCGCTGCACATCGACGTCGAAGCCGCGCTGCTCGAGTACTTCGAGATGTTCTACAACCTCGGCTTCGCCGGCCGGACGCTGCGGCGGATGGGCGCGATCGAGTTCGCGACCACGCTGGCGCCGGGCCTGCGGGACGTCCTGCTCACCGGGAAGATCAAGGAGTGCGTCGGCCGCACCGAGTCCGACGGGCGCCACACCTACGACGCCGTCGTCGTCGACTCGCCGCCGACCGGCCGGGTCGTCAAGTTCCTCGACGTCACCAAGGCGCTGACCGACCTCGCGAAGACCGGCCCGATCCGCGGCCAGGCCGAAGGCGTCGTGCGGCTGCTGCACTCCGGCGAGACGGTGATCCACCTGGCCACGCTGCTCGAGGAGATGCCGGTCCGCGAGACCCTCGAAGCCGTCGCCGAGCTGGACGGCGCCGACCTGCGGCCCGGCGCGGTGCTCGTCAACCGGGTCCGGCCGCCGCGGCTGCCCGCCCGCTCGGTGACCGCCGCCGCGGACGGGCGCGTCGACGCCTCGCGCGTCCGCTCCGGGCTGGCGTCGGCCGGGCTGAAGCTGCCGGAGGACACCCTGGACGCGCTGGTCGAGGAGACCGTCGAGCACGCCGTGCGGGTCGCCGCCGAGCAGCGGGCGCGCGAGCAGCTCGCCGAGGCCGACCTGCCGACGCTCGAGCTGCCGGACCTGACCGACGGAGTCGACGTCGCGGCCCTCTACGACCTGGCCGAGGCCCTGACCGACCAGGGGGTGCGGTTGTGACCACCATCGACATCGACGCGCTGCTCGACGAGAGCCGCGTGATCGTCTGCTGCGGCTCCGGCGGCGTCGGCAAGACGACCACGGCCGCGGCGCTGGCGCTGCGCGCGGCCGAGCGCGGCCGCCAGACCGTCGTGCTGACGATCGACCCCGCCCGGCGCCTGGCGCAGGCGCTCGGCCTGCGCGAGCTGGGCAACCACCCGAAGCAGGTGAAGGTCGAAGGGTTCGAGCCCAAGGGCGAGCTGTGGGCGATGATGCTCGACATGCGCCGCACGTTCGACGACATGGTGCGTGTGCACGCCGGCCCCGAGCGCGCCGAGCAGCTGCTGCAGAACCCCTTCTACCAGACCATTTCCACGTCGTTCTCCGGCACGCAGGAGTACATGGCGATGGAGAAGCTGGGCCAGCTCGCGGCGACCGCCGACTGGGACCTGATCATCGTCGACACCCCGCCGAGCCGGTCCGCTTTGGACTTCCTGGACGCGCCGACGCGGCTGTCGTCCGCTTTGGACGGCCGGATGATCCGGCTCCTGACGGGCCCGGCGAAGGCCGGTGGCTGGGGGCTGCGCAAGGTCGTCAACGCGGGGTTCTCGATGTTCGCCAAGGCCGTGTCGACGATCATCGGCGGCCAGCTGCTGACCGACGCGTCGGCGTTCATGCAGGCGTTCGACAGCATGTTCGGCGGCTTCCGCGAGCGCGCGCGCAAGACGGCCGAGCTGCTGCGCTCGTCGGGGACGTCGTTCCTGGTGGTGGCCGCGCCGGAGCCGGACGCGCTGCGGGAGGCGTCCTACTTCGTGGAGCGGCTGTCGTCGGAGTCGATGCCGCTGGCCGGGCTGATCGCGAACCGGACCCACCCGGTGCTGGCCAAGCTGTCGGGCTCGGAGGCGCGCACGGCGGCCGATTCCCTGCAGGGCGCCCCCCTGGCCGAAGCGGTGCTGCGGCTGCACGCGGACCGCGTCGACCTCGCCGCCCGCGAGGAACGGCTGCTCGCGCGGTTCACCCGGGCGCACCCCGAGGTGGCACTGGCCCGGGTGCCCGCGCTGGCCGGTGACGTGCACGACCTCGAGGGCCTGCGCGACATCGGCGTGAAGCTCGCCGGCTAGAGGCCGTCGGCTTTGCGGCGCAAAGCCGCACTTTCCTAGGGAAAGATGCGTCGCCGAGGGGCCTACGCGGAACTTTCCCCAAGAAAGTGACGGCTTTGGTCAGCCGACTTCGACTCGCTCCAAGGCGTCCCTCTTGGCCGCCTCGAGCAGCTCCGCCCAGCTGACCACGTCGGGGCGGCGGCGCAGCAACGCCCGCCGCTCCCGCTCGGTCATGCCTCCCCACACGCCGAAGTTGATCCGGCCGTCGAGTGCTTCGGCGAGGCATTCCGTCCGGACCGGGCAGCCCATGCAGACCGCCTTGGCCCGGTTCTGCTCCGCGCCCCGGACGAACAGGCCGTCCGGATCGGCGTCCCGGCAGGACGCGTTCATTCGCCAGCTCGACTGGTTGGTTTCCATACCCCCAGCTCCCTACCCTGGTGATCGACGCACCAGCGGGGGAAAGGCACTGCGCTCCCTGCCCCCCGCGAGCGTGTCTCCCTCTGCTCACGTCGGTTCCGGGCACCTCCCCGGTGCCGGTGCCGCCGTTCGGTCCAGGCGAGCTCCCACTCGCGTTGATCCATCCGACGGCTTGTCTTCGTGAGACGTTGACGGACTGTAGGGGCCCTCGGTTCCCCCCGTCGAGACCTAGAATGCCTTCCGTTACCAGATGTCACCGAAGGGGGTCGGTTTTGTCACTGAATTCACACCTCCGGAGACACGGCGTCACCGGCGCCTGACTCACTCCGGGTAGCCTGGCCCTCGTGCGAAAAGCGGATGGTTTGTTCAAGCTCATCGGCCTCTGCCTGCTCGCGGGGGTGCTCGTCGCCGGCATGCTCTTCCCGGTCGTGGGGGCCGCCGGTGTCATGTCCAACCAGGCCAGCGAGACGGTGGAGAAGACGTCCTCGGATCTCGCCGACATCCCGCCGCCGCTGGTCACGACGGTCACCGACAGCACGGGCAAGCCGATCGCGACCCTGTACGACCAGTACCGGCTGCCGGTCAACGAGAACCAGATCAACGAGGCCATGAAGTGGGCCCTGGTCTCGGTCGAGGACAAGCGGTTCTACGACCACCACGGCGTCGACTGGCAGGGCACGCTGCGCGCCGCCGTCAGCAACAGCACGGGCGCCGACACCCAGGGTGCCTCCACGCTGACCCAGCAGTACGTCAAGAACTACCTGATCAACGTGGTCTACCGCACCGACCAGGTCGGTCAGAAGAAGGCCCAGGAGCAGTCGGTCGCCCGCAAGCTCAAGGAAGCGCGGATCGCGATCCAGCTCGAGACGAAGCTGAGCAAGCAGCAGATCCTGGCCGGCTACCTGAACATCGTCGAGTTCTCCCGGCAGATCTACGGGATCGGCGCCGCCGCGCACGCGTACTTCAACACCACGCCGGAGAAGCTGACCGTGCCGCAGGCCGCGCTCCTGGCGGGCCTGGTGAACAACCCGATCAACAACGACCCGTGGAAGCACGCCGACAAGGCCACCGCGCGCCGCAACCTCGTCCTCGACCGGATGGTGGAGAACAAGAAGCTGGCCAAGGCCGACGCCGACCGCTTCAAGGGCGAGCCGCTGGGCGTCGTGCCGGACTTCCCCGCCAAGCCGGCGGCCAACTGCATCGGCGCGGGCCCGGAGTCCGGGTTCTTCTGCCAGTACGTCGAGGACTACCTGCTCAAGGCCGGCGGGATGACCAAGGACCAGCTCTACACCGGCGGCTACACGATCAAGAGCACGCTGGACGAGCGCGCCAACCACGAGGCGAAGGTCTCGGCGGAGGCGCAGGTGAACAAGACCCAGAAGTACGTGGCGAACACGTTGTCGCTGATCAAACCGGGCAAGGACCGGCACGAGGTGGTCGCGCTGGCGGCGAACCGCGACTACGGCCAGGACCAGGAGGCCGGCCAGACGACGTATGCGCTGCCCACCGGCGTCTACAACACCGGTGGCGCGGGGTCGACGTACAAGATCTTCACCTCGGCCGCGGCGCTCGAAAAGGGCGTGGCGGGGATCTATTCGCCGGTCCAGGTGCCGGACACCTACGTGTCCCACGTGTTCACCGGTGGTGGCAACAACTGCCCGCAGACCGGGCCGCCGTTGCGCTCGCGCTGGTACTGCGTGGGCAACGCGGGTGACTACAGCCGGATCGCCCAGGGCGCGACCCTGCAGACGGCGCTCGCGACCTCGCCGAACACCGCGTTCGTCGAACTGGAAGACCGGCTCGGCAGCACCGCGCCGGGCATCGACATGGCCCGGCGGCTCGGCATGCGCGACACGATGGCGAGCAACGCGGGCGGCGGCACGGTCGACCCGAAGGCCGAGTCGGAGAACAAACGGCTCAGCCAGGCCGAGTTGTACGGCCCGCGGGGCAACAACCCCGGCTTCGGTGCGTTCACGCTGGGCTTCAGCCCGCTGAGCGGCCTGGAGCTGGGCAACGTCGCGGCGACGATCCTGTCCGGCGGCGTCTGGTGCCCGCCGACGCCGATCGCCGCGGTGACCGACCGCAACGGCGCGCCGGTGCCGATCAAGGAAGCCCCGTGCGAGCAGGCGGTGCCCGAGGGCTTGGCCAACACCCTCGCGGTCGGCATGAGCAAGGACGACCAGACCGGCGGCACGTCGGCCGGCGCGGCGAGCGCGGTGAAGTGGGACCGCCCGATCATCGGCAAGACGGGCACGACGCAGGGCAACGTCTCGGCGACGTTCGTCGGCGGCACGCCCCAGCTGGCGGGCGCGGCGATGACGTTCAAGTTCGGCGGCGGCCAAGGTGGTATCTGTGACGCGGGACCGGGCAACGTCCGGGTCTGCGGCAGCGGGAACATCTTCGGTGGCAAGGCCCCGGCCCGCACGTGGTTCGGCGCGATGAAGAACATCATGGAAGGCCAGCCGAGAATGGAGCTACCGCCACCGGATCCGCAATACATGGGCGGTGGCGCCCGGTAACGGGGACGGCGGAACGGAAAGGGGGCCGCGCGACACGCGCGGCCCCCTTTCCGTTGTCCGGCTCAAGCCGAAACCGTCGTCATCAGCAATTCCGGGCGGGCCAGTTCACGCATCGCGTCGGTCATCGTCGCCACGGTCGGTTCCCCTCGGTCAGCGGCCGGGCATGTCGGACAGGATCTCCATGTTCCACCAGTAGTACAGCTGGTCCAGCTGGTCGTTGTTCGTGGCCTTCGTGGACAGCAGGACCCCGCCCATGAGCTTCTTCGTGTCCGTCCACACCAGCTGGGCGGGGTCGCCGAGGAAGCACGTCAGGTAGTCGCCGGCGACCGGCGCCGGGGTTTCCGCGCGGTAGTACGTGCCCCAGATCTTCGGCACCTTCAACGGGCGGCAGGCGCCCTGGGCGTCGTTGCGGGTGAGGCCCTGCTCCTTGACGATGGCCTTGAACCACTGGTCCAGCGACGCCGCGTCGGCGAAGCGCAGGAACTTCGCCCCGGTCGGCTGCGGGAACACCACGTTGCCCGCCTTGACGTCCCCGACGTTCGAGTCCCCGCACTCGACCGCGGCGACGGCACCGGGCGGCACGGCCGCGTCTTCACACATGTATTGCTTGTAGACGGCGGGAAGCGCGGCATACAGCTTCTCGTCGTGCGCCGGCTTCGGTTCCGAAGTGGACGGTGGCGGCGTCGACTTCGTCGTCTCGGGCGCCGGCGAGGACGAAGAGGCGTCGACGGTCACCGGCGTCAGCGGGCCCGGGCCGCCGGTCTGCGTCGTGTTGTCCTTGGTCACCAGGTACGTGATCACCAGCGCGACCACGACCACCCCGGCGAGCGCGGCGCACAGCGCGATCCACCGGTTGCGCTGGGACTTCGGCGGCCTGCCCGGGGCCGGGGCGAGCTTGCCCGACGGGCCGGTGAACGGCCGCGGTCCCGTCGTCGGCCCCGGGTAGGACGCGGCGGGCATCGGCCGCGGCGGGGTCATCGGGGGCGGTGCCGCGTGCTGCTGCGGGATCGGCCCGGAGAAGGTGGGTGGCGGCGCGGCCAGGGTCGGCGGCGGCGCGGCCAGGGTGGGCCGCGGCGGGGTCACCGGACCCGGCAGGGTCTGCTGCCACGTCGGGAGCGGCGGCGCCGGCGCGTTCACGGCCGCCCGGGCGGCGTCGGCGAACGCTCCCGCCGTCGGGTACCGGTCGGCCGGGATCTTCGCCATCCCGCGCGCCACCACCGCGTCCAGCGCGGCCGGCAAGCCCGGCCGCTCCTGCGAAAGCACCGGCGGCGACGCGTTCAGGTGCGCGCCCATCTGCGCGGCCGCGCCGTCCGCCGGGAACGGGCGGTGTCCGGTGAGGCACTCGAAGAACACGCACGCGAGCGCGTAGACGTCGACGAGCCCGGTGATCGGCGCGTCGCCGAAGCGTTCCGGCGCCATGTAGTCGAGCGTGCCGATCACGTTGCCGGTGCCGGTGATCGACGTCCCCTCGGCGGTCATCGACCGCGCGATGCCGAAGTCCACGAGGTACACGAAGTCGCTGCTCGTCACGAGCACGTTGGACGGCTTGACGTCGCGGTGCACCAGGCCGTCTTCGTGGGCGGCGTCGAGCGCGCCCGCGACCTGCTCGACGATCCCGACCGCGCGCTCGGGCGTCAGCGGCCCGTCCTCGAGCAACTCCTTCAGGTCCTTGCCCTCGACGAACCGCATGTCGAGGTACAGCTGCCCGTCGATTTCGCCGTACGCGTGGATCGGGATCACGTGCGGCTCACGCAGCCGCGCGACGATCTGCGACTCGCGGCGGAACCGCGCGCGGAAGGCGTCGTCGCCCGCGTTCGGCCCGGACAACAGCTTCAGCGCGACGACGCGGTCGTGCGCCGTGTCGTAGGCGCGGTGGACCTCGCCCATGCCACCGCGGCCGAGCAGGCCCTCGATCCGGTACGGCCCGAACTGCTCCATCGTTCTCCCCAAGCCCCCCGGCTTGAAACCCGTGACAACCGGGGCTTCGCCCCGGGCCGGGGGCTCCGCCACCCGGAACCCCCGAAACGACCCTTCATCGGGCCGACGCAAATGCTAAGCGGCAGGTTCCCCGTAACGGCGGCGAAGTCACCCAACCGTTGAGCACGTATCCTGGACCTCGTGAGCACGCTCAGTAACAAATCCACGTCGGGGGCAACGGCGGCACGCCTCGCCGCGGGGACGCTGGCCCTCGGCGCCGCGACCCTCGGTTACGCCGTCGGCATCGAACGCCGCCACTGGACCCTGCGCACCGCCCAGCTCCCGGTGCTGGCGCCCGGGTCGAGGCCGTTCACCATCCTGCACGTCTCGGACCTGCACATGCTGCCGAGCCACCACAGCAAGCAGCGCTGGGTCGCCGCGCTCGACGAGCTCGAGCCCGACCTCGTCGTCAACACCGGCGACAACCTGTCGCACCGGCAGGCCGTCCCGTCCGTGCTGCGCGCGCTGGGCCCGCTGCTCGACCGGCCCGGGGTGTTCGTCTTCGGCAGCAACGACTACTACGCGCCGAAACCGAAGAACCCGGCCCGCTACCTGATGCCGCAGGGAAAGAAGAAGCGCATCCACGGCGTCCAGCTGCCGTGGCGCGACCTGCGCGCGGCGTTCGTCGAGCACGGCTGGACCGACCTGACGCACGTCCGCCGCACGATCGACGTCGGCGGGCAGGCGGTCTTCGCGGCCGGCGTCGACGACCCCCACCTGCGCCGCGACCGCTACGCCGACATCGCGGGCCCGGCCGACAGCGGCGCGGCGGTCCGCATCGGCGTGACGCACTCGCCCGAGCCGCGGGTGCTCGACACGTTCGCCACGGACGGTTACGACCTGGTCCTGGCGGGCCACACCCACGGCGGCCAGCTCCGGCTCCCGGGTTACGGCGCTCTGGTCACCAACTGTGAGCTGGATCGCACCCGCGCCCGCGGCGCCTCGCGCTGGGGCGCGCACATGTGGCTGCACGTTTCGGCCGGCTTGGGGACGTCGCCGTGGGCGCCGGCCCGGTTCGCGTGCCCGCCCGAGGCGAGCCTGTTGACGCTGGTCCCGCGCGGTTCGGGAGCGGTCGAGCCCCGTAAGACGGCCCGCCGTAAAGCCCGCGACACCGTCCGCTAGACTTCTCCACGACCCGTTAAGCAGTACCTCGGGGTGTGGCGCAGCTTGGTAGCGTGCCTCGTTCGGGTCGAGGAGGTCGTGGGTTCGAATCCCGCCACCCCGACGAGTAAGAGCCGGTGTCTTCGGACACCGGCTCTTCTGGTTTCAGCGGGTCGCGGTCAGTTCGACCCAGCACTGGCTGAAATCGCCGTCGCCGCCGCGGGTCCACACCCCGGCCGAACGCGCCGCGCTCGCCAGCTGGTCCCGGTCGCGGCCCGGCTCCGCGATCGCCGCCTCGAGCCGTGCCTCCACGTACTTCGCCAGGTCCCGGTAGCTCATGTCCGAGCGGTACCGGGCTCTCGACACGATCTCCGTGAACCCCGCCGCCGCGCACTGTTCGGCGATCACCCGGCCCGCGAACGGGTTGCCGCCCGCCTGGCGGCGCAGCAGGTAGTGCCCTCTCAACGCCGCGTCCACGTTCGCCGTCTTCGGCCGCAGGCGGGCCTTGCTCCAGTCCGAAGTGGACAAAGCCAGCCGGCCGCCCGGTTTCAGCACGCGGCGCAGTTCCGCCAGCGCGTCCGAAGGTGCGGCCAGGTGCTCGAACAACGCGTGGGAAAAGGCCACGTCCACACTCGCGTCGGCGAAGGGCAGTTCGTACGCCGACGCCGCCACGAAGTCCACTGTGGACCTTCCGGCGCGGCGGGCGACGTCGCGGGCCATCGCGACCTGGCCGGCGTCGACGTCGACGCCCGTCACGCGCGATTCCGCCGCCAGCCCGAGGGTGATCGAGCCCGGACCGCAGCCGAGGTCGACCACCCACATCCCCGGCTTGAACAGCGGTTGGGCGAACGTCGCGCGCTCGGCCGCCGTGCGCGCGGACATCATCGACACCGCGTCTCGCCCGTAGCCCGGCGCGTAACCCTCCAGCACCCCGCACACAGTACGGCCAGAAGGTGGCAGGATCGAGGGGTGAGCACGCAGTCAGCCAAGCAATTCCCGCCCGCGGTGGTCCCGGACCGGCTGTTCGACGACGCCGAAGCCGAAGCCCGCTGGCGCGCCCGCTTCCACGCCCCCCGCATCTCCACGCCCGATTGGGCCCGCGACGCCCCCGACGCCAACGTCTACGTCTCCAACGCCAGCGGCGTCTGGGAGGTCTACGCCTGGAACCGCGCGACCGGCGAGCACCGCCGCGTCACCGACCGGCCGAACGGCACCCTGCACGCGACGCCGTCCCCGGACGGCGAGTGGCTCTGGTGGTTCGACGACACCGACGGCGACGAGTTCGGCTCGTGGGTGCGCGAGCCCTTCGCCGCGACCGAGGGCAGCAAGCCCGAGAAGGCCGTGCCGGACGTCCACGACGGCTACCCGGCCGGCCTCGAGATCGGCGCCGGGATCATCGCGGTCGGCGTCTCGACCGACGACGGCAGCGAGCTGTTCGCCCGGATCGGCGGCGAGACGCACCGCTTCTACAGTCACGCGGACGACGCCGGGATCGCGTCGATGTCCCGCGACGAAAGCCTGATCGCGATCTCCCACTCCGAGCACGGCGACTCGCGCCACCCCGCCCTGCGGGTGCTCGCCGCCGACGGGTTCGCCACGGTGGCCGACAAGTGGGACGGCGAGGGCAAGGGCCTGACCGCCCTCGAGTTCTCCCCGCTGCCGGGTGACCAGCGCCTGCTGGTGCTGCACGAACGCCGGGGCCGCGAGGAGCTGCTCGTCTGGGACGTCCGGGACGACTCCGAGACGGAGCTCGAGCTCGACCTGCCCGGCGAGGTCGTCGCGGGCTGGTACCCGGACGCGCGCGCTCTGCTCGTCGTCCACTTCCACGAAGGCCGCAGTTCGTTGTACCGCTACGACCTCGACACGGCCGAGTTGTCCTCTGTGGACACTCCGGCCGGTCGCATCGGTGGCGCCGGGGTCCGTCCGGACGGGACGGTCGAATACTCGTGGTCCAGCGCCGCCGAGCCGGCCGCGGTCCGCGCGCGGAGCACCGACGGCACGGACTCGGTGCTGCTCGAGCCGCCGGGTGAGCGCGCGCCGGGGTCGGAGCCGGTGACCGACGCGTTCGTCGAAGGCGTCGGCGGCCGGATCCACGCGCTGGTGTCCCGGCCTTCGGACGCGCCGGAAGGTCCGCTGCCGACGGTGTTCTCGCTGCACGGCGGCCCGCACGCCGCGGACGAGGACCGCTTCTCGGCCTACCGCGCGACCTGGCTCGACGCCGGGTTCGCCGTGGTCGAGGTCAACTACCGCGGCTCGACCGGCTACGGCTCGGCCTGGCGCGACGCCATCGAGGGCCGGCCCGGGCTGACCGAGCTGGAGGACGTCGCCTCGGTCCACGACTGGGCCGTCCAAACCGGACTCAGCGACCCGGCGAAGTGCGTCGTGAACGGCGCTTCGTGGGGCGGTTACCTGTCCCTGCTGGCGATCGGCACCCAGCCGGCGCGGTGGGCGGCGGCCGTCGCCGGGGTGCCGGTGGCCGACTACGTCGCCGCGTACGAGGACGAGATGGAGCAGCTGCGTTCGTTCGACCGGGCGCTCTTCGGCGGTTCGCCGGAGGAGGTGCCGGCGGTGTATTCGGAGTGCTCGCCGATCACGTACGTCGACGCCGTGACGGCGCCGGTGCTCGTGCTGGCCGGCGACAACGACCCGCGCTGCCCGATCCGCCAGATCGAGAACTACCTCGACCGGCTCGGCGGCCGCGACCTGCACCACGAGTTCTACCGGTACGACGCCGGCCACGGCTCGCTGGTGATCGCGGAGACGATCAAGCAGACGTCGATCGAGGTCAACTTCGCCCAGCGGGTCCTCGGCCTGCGCTGACCCGCAAGTCCGTGAATGTCGCATTGAGGGACTCTGAGTCCCTCAATGCGACATTCACGGACTTTCAGCGTTCGGAGTGCAGGACGCCGCCGGTGGCCCAGTGGTCGGCGCCGATTTCGACGAGCGTCACCTGGACGCCCTCGGGCTTGCCGCCGCAGGTGCGGACGAACGCGTCCGTCAGCTCCCGGACCAGGGCGCTCTTCTGGGCGGGCGTGCGGCCGGGGAACATGGCAACGCTGATCATCGGCATGCCGCGCAGCCTAGAGCCCCCGGTTCACCGACTGCAGGCGGCTGATCGCGGCCGCGTCGCCTTCGAAGCCGAGGTTCACGGCGTCGCGGCCGAAGACGAACAGCAGCAGGTCCACCGGCTCGCCGACGACCGTGACCGGGTCGGGCCCGGTCTTGACCGCGGCCTCCCGGCCGTCTTTCGTGCGCAGGGTCACCCCGACCGGCGCCTTGCGGAGGTTGAGCTTGGCGGCCTGCCTCGCGGACTTCCACGCGGCGGCGTCCCGGGTGGCGTCGGCGGGCCGCGGCTCCCAGCCCGGCTGCGCACGCCGGACGTCTTCGTGGTGGACGAGGAACTCGGCGGTGTTGGTCAGCTCGTCGAGCGGGCCGATCGCGGTGGGCCAGAACTTCGACGGACCCTGCCGGACCTGCTCGACCAGCGCGGCCCACGGCTTGGCGGCGTAGCGGTCCTGCACCTTCTGCGTGTACCCGGCGAGCGCGGGCACCAGGATCCCCGGCGCGGCGTCCGGCCGGTGCTCACGCACGACGAGGTGCGCGGCGAGATCCCGCGTCGTCCAGCCTTCGCACAGCGTGGGCGCGTCGGGCCCGAGGTCTTGGAGGAGCGAGCTCAATGCCTGGCGTTCGTCAGCAGCGACACCCATGTGGTCGACGTTACTCGGCGGTACCCGCCCTGGCGACGGGAAGAGACGCCGGGCACGTGTCGTTGATCAGGAGGTGAGCCGACTCTTCAGCCCGATCACCGTCCGCGGCCTGACCCTGCCGAACCGCGCGTGGGTGTCGCCGATGTGCCAGTACTCCGCGACCGACGGCGTCCCGGACGACTGGCACCTCGTCCACCTCGGCCAGTTCGCCACCGGTGGGGCCGGGCTCGTCATGACCGAAGCGACCGCCGTCGTGCCCGAAGGGCGGATCAGCCCGCAGGACACCGGCATCTGGACCGAGGCGCAGGCCGCGGCGTGGCGCCGGATCGTCGCCTTCGTCCACCGGCAGGACACCGCGATCGGCATGCAGCTGGGTCACGCCGGCCGCAAGGGCTCGACGCGGCGGCCGTGGGAGGGGCCGGGCAGCGTGCCCGCGTCGGAAGGTGGCTGGCAGAGCGTCGGCGCCGACGCGCAGCCGTTCGGCCCGTACGCCCCGGCGCGGCCGCTCACCACGGACGAGGTCAGCGCCCTCCCGGACGCGTTCGCCGCGGCCGCCCGGCGAGCGATCGGCGCCGGGTTCGACCTGCTCGAGCTGCACTTCGCGCACGGCTACCTGGTGCACCAGTTCCTGTCCCCGCTGTCGAACACCCGCACCGACCGCTACGGCGGCGACTTCGAGGGCCGTACTCGCCTGGCGCTGGAGATCGCCGACGCGGTCCGCGCCACGACCGGCGTCCCGCTGTTCGCGCGGCTGTCGGCCACGGACTGGACGGACGACGGCTGGACGCTCGACGAGTCCGTCCGCCTCGCGAAGCTCCTCGCCGAGCGCGGCATCGACCTGATCGACGCTTCCAGCGGCGGCAACACCCCGAACCCGGACATCCCGGTCGGCCCGGGCTACCAGGTCCCGTTCGCCGAGCGGATCCGCGCCGAGACGGGCCTCCCGACCGGCGCGGTCGGCATGATCACCAACCCGCAGCAGGCGGAGGACATCATCGCCGACGGCGAGGCGGACGCCGTGTTCCTGGCCCGCGCCCTATTGCGCGACCCGCACTGGCCGCTCCGGGCGGCGAACACCCTCGGCGCGGAGGTCCGCTGGCCGGACCAGTACGCCCGCGCCAAGTCCTGGCACTAATGGTGGAAGGCGGTCGCCTTCGCGGGGTCCTTCGGGTGGCCGCCCTCCTTCTCCAGGTCGGGCAGCAGGCGCTTCAGGTCGGCCAGCAGCAGGTCGGCGAGGTCGTGCGTGAAGCCGTTGCGGACCACGATCCGCAGCACCGCCAGATCCGTCCGGTTCTCCGGGAACGTGTACGCCGGCACCAGCCAGCCTCGCTCGCGCAGCCGTCGTGACACGTCGAACACGTCGAAGCCCGCGTCCGCGCGGGTCGTGAACGCGAACACCGGCAGCTGGTCACCGCGGGTCAGCAGCTCGAACGGCCCCAGCTCCGAAACACCCGACGACAGATGTGTCGCGACGTCGCGCGAAGACTGTTGCACCGCGCGGAATCCCTCGCGGCCGAGCCGCACGAACGTGTAGTACTGCGCCGCGACCTCGGCGCCCGGCCGGGAGAAGTTCAACGCGAACGTCGGCATGTCACCGCCGAGGTAGTTCACGTTGAACACCAGCTCGGACGGCAGCGCGGCCTTGTCCCGCCAGAGCACCCAGCCGACGCCCGGGTACACCAGCCCGTACTTGTGGCCCGACGTGTTGATCGACGCCACCCGCGGCAGCCGGAAGTCCCACTCCAGGTCGGGGTCGAGGAACGGCGCGACCATCGCGCCGGAAGCGCCGTCGACGTGCACCGGGATGTTCCAGCCGGTCCGCGACTCCAGCGCGTCCAAGGCCGCGGCGATCTCCGCGACCGGCTCGTAGCTGCCGTCGAACGTCGAACCCAGGATCGCCACGACGCCGATCGTGTTTTCGTCACACCGGGCGACAGCTTCGGAGGCCGTCAGGTGGTACCGATCGCCGTCCATCGGCACCAGCCGCGGCTCGACCTCCCAGTACTCGCAGAACTTCTCCCAGCACACCTGGACGTTGACGCCCATCACCAGGTTCGGCTTGCCGGTGCGGCCGAGCCGGGACCAGCGCCGTTTCAACGCCATCCCGGCGAGCATGCACGCCTCGGACGAACCGGTCGTCGAGCAGCCCATGATGTCGGCGGGATCGGGCGCGTGCCACAGGTCGGCGAGGATGTTCACGCAGCGCCGCTCCAGCTCGGCCGTCTGCGGGTATTCGTCCTTGTCGATCATGTTCTTGTCGACGCACTCGGCCATCAGCTCGCGGGCCTGCGGCTCCATCCACGTCGTGACGAACGTGGCGAGGTTGAGCCGCGCGTTGCCGTCGAGCATCAGCTCGTCGCGCACGAGCTGCAGCGCCGTGTCCGGCGGCAGCGAGCTGTCGAGCAGCTTGTCGTGCGGCATGACGAAGCCCGCCGCGAGTGCCGGGTTCGCCCCGGCGTACATCGGATTCGTGCCGCCCACGCGGTCCGGGCGGTCCGTCTTCCCCTGATGCAGCACCATGCCGCCGAACGTACTGCGAAACCCGGGGTTCGGCAGACGCGAAAGGGGCCGTTCCACCCGGAACGGCCCCTTTGCGCGGAAAAAGATCAGGCCTGCTGGGCCTGCCACATCCAGTGCGCCTCTTCGAGCGCGCGGGTGATCTCGATCAGCAGGTCCTGCGTCACGAGGTCGCTCTTGTCGGTCTCGTCGATGCGGGCCCGCAGCCGCTCGATGAGCGCCGAAAGGATGTCGACGATCGCCGCGACCGTGGACTCCACGGACTGCCAGTTGTCGGGGTACTCGGGCACGCCCGAGCTCTCGACGACGGTCTTGGCCTTGCCGTTCGGCGAGATGCCGATGGCGTTGGCGCGCTCGGCGACCTCGTCGACGTACTGGCGCGCGGTGTTCACCAGCTCGTCGAGCTGCAGGTGCGCGCTGCGGAAGTTCGCGCCGACGACGTTCCAGTGCGCCTGCTTGGCGATGAGGGACAGGTCGACCAGGTCGACCAGCGTCGCCTGGAGGGCGTTGCCGGTGATCTCCTTGTCGGCCTCGGAAAGCGGGCTCTTGATCGGAGACTTGCTCATCTCTGGTGTTCCTTTCCTCGGACTCGTACGGAAGCGGGACTCAGACGGTGGCGGAGAGCGCGACCTCGATGTTGCCGCGGGTCGCGTTCGAGTAGGGGCACACCTGGTGGGCCTGCTCGACCAGCTGGTCGGCCTGGGCCTGCTCGAGGCCCGGCAGCGAGACGTTCAGCGCGACACCGAGACCGAAGCCGGCGTCCTGCTTGAGCACGCTGACCTCCGCGGTCACCGTGGAGTCGTGCAGCGCGACCTTGGCCTGGCGCGCGACCAGCTGCAGAGCGCTGTGGAAGCAGGCCGAATAGCCGGCGGCGAAGAGCTGCTCGGGGTTGGTCTTGTCGCCCCCGGGGCCGCCCATCTCCTTCGGGATGGCCAGCGACTCGTCGATGACGCCGTCGGACGAGGTCACCTCGCCGTTGCGGCCGTCGCCGCGTGCCGTCGCCACCGCGGTGTAGATCGCCTGACCCATGCTCAGCCTGCCTTCGTTCGCGGACACTCCACAGCGAGCGTCTCACTCGGCACAACATCCCGCACCCGCGGAACAGTGCCCCCACATGGCAGGCATCACGTCGATCGGCTACCCGGCGGTCCCCCGGGGAAACGTCTGTGTTGAATCGGGGCCGGGGGCTCCGCCACCCGGCACCCCCGAAATCCTCATCCGGCGCGCGTCACCGCGAATTCGGCGACCTGGCGCCCGATCAGGCGAAGGGTGCGGACGCTCTTCTCGTCCGACGCGCCGCCGCCTTCGTCGAACTTGGTCTCGGCCGAGTTGATCGAACCACCCAGCGGGGTGGCCCAGCCGCGCAATGCGTGCGTGATCGTGCGGAGCTGCTCGAGCGTCGTCACCGCGGCCTGCCAGCCGTAGGCGACGGCGGCCAGGCCGACCGCGCGGCCGTCGAGGTAGGGACGCTGGTCGTCGCGCAGGTCCTCGACGTAGTCCAGGGCGTTCTTGACCAGGCCGGAGAGCGCGCCGTGGTAGCCCGGCGAGACGACGATGAGCCCGTCCGCCTCCCGCACGGCTTCGATGAGCGTGGTGGCGCGTTCGTCGCGGTCGGGCTCGCCCGCGTCGTAGAACGGCAGCACCAGCTCCGGGCCGGTGAGCATCCGGATCCGGACGCCGACTTCGGCCGCCCCGGCGAGCGCGATCTGCAGAGCGCGTTCGGACTGGGAGCCCTCGCGCAGAGAGCCGCCGATCCCGAGCACGTTGATCGTCCTGGCTGAAGTCACGCTTTCCAGGCTAACCCCTCCACTTAAGTGGATATCCAGACTTTGGGACCGAGGCCCGCGTCACAGCTGGACCTGTTACCTACTGGCAAGTAACATCCCCGGCGGCACCGACGCTCAGGAGGCAACGATGGCGATCCCGCTCCCGGTCCGGGTCCAGGCCGCGGCGTCCCAGCTCACGTTCTGGCTGCCTGCGCCGCTGCGGCGGGCGGTCGCGGGCCGCCCGGTGCGCCTCGACGGCCAGGACCTCGCGCTCGACGCCCAGCTCCTGCTCCGGCTGCAGAAACTCGCCGGTGCCGAGCTGGTGCAGGGCTCGGTGGAGCGGTCGCGCGCCCTGCTCGACACCGGGCGGCACCTGGTCAGCGGCAAGCCGATCGAGCCCGTCTCCGTGCGCGAGATCGCGGTGCCGACGCCGGATGGCGACTTGCCGGCGACGCTCTACACGCCGGTCGGGCTGCCCGAGAAGTCGCCGCTGCTGGTGTTCTTCCACGGCGGTGGCTGGGTGATCGGCACGCGCGCGAGCCACGACAACGCCGTCCGTTTCCTGGCCAAGCACGCCGGGGTGCGGGTGCTGTCGATCGAGTACCGGCTCGCGCCGGAGTTCCCGTTCCCGGCGGCCGCGGAGGACGCGCTCGCGGCGTTCGAGTACGCGGTGGCGAAGGCGGGTGACCTCGGCGCCGACCCGGCGCGGATCGCCGTCGGCGGGGACAGCGCGGGCGGCAACCTGGCCGCGGTGACGGCCCAGCAGGCCGTGCGCCGCGGCGGCCCGGTGCCGGCGTTCCAGCTGCTGATCTACCCGGCGACGGACTTCGCGCGGCGCTACCGCTCGCAGGACCTGTTCGCCGAGGACCTGTTCCTGACCGACGTGCACATGAAGTGGTTCGAGGGCCACTACGTGCCGGAGGGCACGGACCTGACCGACCCGCGGCTCTCCCCGCTGCGCGCGGACGACCTGAGCGGCCTGCCGCCCGCCCTGGTCGTCACGGCGGGCTTCGACCCGCTGCGCGACGAAGGTGAGGCGTACGCGGAGAAGCTGCGCGAGGCGGGTGTCGACGTGGCGCTGCGCCGGCACGACGACCTGATCCACGGGTTCATCAACTTCACCGGCGTCGGCACCCGGTTCCGCGAAGCGCTGGCCGAGATGGCGGGCGCGCTGCGGCAGGGTCTGTCCAAACGGGACTGAGCGGGCGCCGGCGGAAACGAACCCGGAGCCCGGCGCGGAGAAATGTCCGCGGCCGGGCTCCGGGTCCCCCTGTTCTCAGTGGTCGGACTATGACGTGGGCAGCGGCGGCACCGGCACCGGAAGCGGCGGCACCGGCAGCCCGCCGAGGAGCCCGCCCAAAATGCCGGTGACGGCGGCGAGCAGGGCCTTGACCAGGTCGCTGACGATCTTCAGCGGGCCCGGCAGGTCCGGCAGCGACGGGATCGGCAGCGGAAGCGGCGGCAGCTGGCGCGCCTTGGCCGTCGGGTCGGTCAGGAGCCGGCCGGACTCGTCCGCCCGGCCCTTGGCCAGGCCGGCGAGCTGCTCGGTGTCGGTCTGGACGGTGTAGCGCTTTCCGGCGGCGATGTCCGCGAGGACCGGGCTCATCTGCCCCAGGTCGGCGCGCGTGGCACCGACGTTGCCCGCGTAGGCCACCTTGGTCAGGTCGTCACGCATCTGGAGCACCTGGGCGGCGAGGGCCTGGGTACTGGAGGAACCCTTGCCCCCGTCCGGGCTCGCCGAAGCGATCCCCGCCATTCCGACCGCCAGCAGACTGCTTGCGGCTACCAGGGCGACGGATCGCCCGAACTTACCTTTCATTTCCTACCTCCTGGCTCGGGACCTGACGGGTTAAATCGGTACTCGCCGTATCGGAGATAAGCCACCCGATCACCGGTTGGGGACGTTTTCTAACCCTTACGTGCCGGATGCGAAGGCGTCGAACTGGCCCGCAATTGATTAACGTCGAAACCTTGCCCGTCCCCCCGAAGATCATCTGATCGATTCTCGCCGTCACCGCTGGTAGCCAGAGTCCACTGTGGAGCGCTTGGGTCACTCACGCGGGTGTAAACGGTGATCTTTTGGCTTCATCACTCCGTCGGACCGCGCGTCGGGACTGCTCCACTCGGGGCGTCCCCCACGCTCGCACCGCCACCCACACGGTTACCCCTGGCCGCGGCCGGAATGCGAAATCAATTCCGGAAACCGTCAGAGCGGCAGGCCCGCGTCCAAGTGGACCAGCGCCTTGTCGAGGGCCGGCAAGTACTCGGCGTCGGGATCGGCCGCCGCCTGGACGAACGTGGACAGCAGCACCCCGACCACCGCCCCGGCCCAGTTGCGCACCGCGAAGTCGTCCGGTGCCCGGCCCGTGCGCCGCGCGGCCACGCCGGCGATCAGGTCGATCCCCTCGGCGAACTGGTCCATGATCGCGCCGCGCAGCTCGGGCTCGCGGAACACCAGCAGCTGCCGCCGGCGCACGTCCTCGATCTCGTCCTCGGACAGCTGCCCGAGGACGACCCGCACGGCCCCCCGCAACGCCCCGATCGGGCTCAGCTCGGCCGGCTGCCCGATCGCGGCCTCGATGAAGACGGGGTCGATGGGGTCGTAGAGGGCCGTCGCCTCCTTCGTCGGGAAGTACCGGAAGAAGGTGCTCGGCGAGATCTCCGCCGCGGCCGCGATCTGGTCGACCGTCGTCGCGCCGTAGCCCTGCTCCCGGAACAGCCGCAACGCGTGCCGCTGGATCGCGGCCCGCGTCTTGGCCTTCTTCCGTTCCCGCAGCCCCATGGACTCAGATCGCGACGACGTCATGCTCCGATTCTCGCCGCCGGCCCCCGGCCGCCGTCCGCCTGGGCAGGAACAGCAGCGCGAGCAGCGCCGCGGCCACGGCCAGCCCGGCGCACACCCACAGCGTCGCCGCCATGCCGTCGGTGAACGCGGCCCGCGCGGAGCCGGCGAGCGCGGGCAGGTGGAGCTTCGCCGCGACGGCGACCGCGCCCGACGCGCTGCCGCGCACCGCGTCGGCGACCGGCGCGGGCAGGCCGTCGACGGCGACGCCGGCGCGGTAGACGCCGTTGAGCACGGTGCCCAGCACCGCGACGCCGATCGTGCCGCCGACCTGGCGCAACACCTGGATCAGCGCCGAGCCGGCACCCGAACGGCCCTCGGTGAGCGCCCCCATCGCCATCGACATCAGCGGCGTCAGCGTGCACCCGGTACCCAGTCCGATCACGCTCTCCCAAGCCACGGTGACGCCGTAGCCGTCCGACGGCGACGTCGTCGAACCCCAGGCCAGCCCGGCCGCGAGCAGCACGAACCCGGCCGTCACGACCACGCGCACGCCCACGGCGGCGACCAGCTTCTCGGCGATCTTCGCCGACACCAGCATCCCGCCGATCAGCGGAAGCAGCCGCACGCCGGTCTCGAGCGCGTCGGCCCCCTGCACCGCCTGGAACAGCTGTGGCAGCACGAACATCAGGCCCATGAGCGCGAAGGACGCCATCGTCGCGAGCACCGCGCCCCACACGAAGCGGGGCTCCCGCAACAGCGCGAAGTCGGTCAGCGGCGTCGCCGTCCGCGTCTGCGCCCGGCAGAACACCGCGAGCACCGCCGCGCCGAGCCCGAGCAGGCCGTACGTCGCCGGGTCGGTCCAGCCGTGCTCGCCGGCGTAGACGAAGCCGTAGGTCAGCGCGACCAGCCCGGCCGCCGAGAGCGCGATGCCCGCGAAGTCGATCGCGCCGCGTCCCGACCCGGGCGTGAGCGGCACCAGGAACAGCACCGCGACCAGGCCGACCACGGTCAGCGGAACGTTGATCAGGAACACCGAGCCCCACGCGAAGTGGTCGAGCAGCCAGCCGCCGAGCAGCGGGCCGAGGGGGATGCCGACGAAGGTCGCCATCACCCACGTCGTCAGCGCCTTCGCCCTCTCCTCCGGCGGGAACAGGATGTTCAGCAGCGAGAGCGAAAGCGGGATGAGGAACGCGGCGCCGACGCCGAGCACGACGCGCGCCGCGATCAGCTGGCCTGCCGAATCGGCGTAGGCGCACCCCAGCGAGGCCAGCCCGAACAGCGCGAGCGCGCCGAGCAGCAGCTTCTTCGGGCCGAACCGGTCACCCAGCAGGCCCGCCGGCAGCAGCAGCGCGGCCAGCGCCAGCGTGTAGGCGTTGCCGAACCACTGCAGCTGCGTGGTCGTGGCGCCCAGGTCGACGGCGAGCGTCGGCACGGCGACGTTCAGCACGGTCAGGTCGAGTCCGACGGTCAGCAGGCTCACCGCGAGCGCGCCGAGCGCCCACCACCTGCGTGGATAGATCTGTGTCACCGAAACCCCCAGTTGATAGTCACTGCCAAATGATAGTAACTCTCATAATATGCGAGGGCCAGCGCGGGGCGAGTGACGGGAAATAAGTTGCACGCGCGTACCACCTTGGGTTCTCATCGGGGACGTGCCTCTGCAGCCCTACCACCGGGTGCTCTCCGTCCCCGGCGTCCCCTCGACGATGGCTTTGATGTTCCTGGCGCGGCTGCCGATGACCATGAACGGCGTGCTGATGACGCTGTACATCGTCACCGGGCTCGGTCGCGGCTACGGCGCCGCCGGGCTGGTCGGCGCCGGCGTCACCCTCGGCATGGCGCTCGGCGCGCCGCTGCTGGGGCGCTGCTTGGACCGCTACGGCCTGCGCCCGATCGTCGCCGTCTGCGGAATCGGCACGACGGTGTTCTGGGTCGCCGCACCGCACCTGCCCTACGCGGCGCTCGCCGCCGTCGCGATCCCGGCCGGGATGCTCTCGGTGCCGGCGGGCTCGCTCGCGCGGCAGGTCCTGGCCGCGCTCGTCCCGGTCGAAGAGCGCCGTGCGGCGTACTCGCTCGACACGATCTCGATCGAGGCGACGTTCATGATCGGCCCCGCGGTGGGGATCGCGGCGATCACGACGCTCTCCCCGACCTTCACGCTCACCGCGCTCGGCGTGCTGTTCGGCGGCACGGCCTTCCTGATCTGGCTGGTGAACCCGCCGATCCGCGAAACCGTCGAGCCGGGTGCGTCCACGACCCGGCCGCCGCTGCGCAGCTGGCTGACCGGCCGGCTCGTGGCGACGCTGCTGATCGCCGCCGGCGCGCTGTTCGTGCTCGTCGGCACCGAGCTGGCCACGCTCGCGGCCCTGCGCGCGAACGGCGACATCGGCGTGACCGGGCTGGTGATCGCGGTGATGTGCGTGGCGTCGATCGCCGGCGGCATCGTGCACGGCGCCGTCAAGAAGTCGCTGCCGCAGGGCCTGCTGATGCTGCTGCTCGCGCTGCTGGTGGTGCCGGTCGGCCTGGCCGACCAGCCGTGGTGGCTGCTGATGCTGGTGCTGATCCCGACGAACCTGGTCTGCGCGCCGACGCTCGCGGCGACCACCGAGACGGTCAGCCGGATCGCCCCGCCGCGGGTCCGCGGCGAGGCGATGGGGCTGCAGGACGCGTCGACGCGGCTCGGCCTGGCGCTGGGCAGCCCGGTGGTCGGCTTCGCGATCGACCACTCGAGCCCGGCGTGGGGCTTCGCCGCGGCGGGCCTGGGCGGCCTGGTCGTCGCGGCGGCCGGCCTGCTGTACCGCCGCGCGCCGGAACCCGCGGCGGACCCGGACACCGCGCTGGCGGCCGCTGCCGCCGTTCGCGAGTGATCAGGGGGCTTCCGCGCAAAGCCGTGAATGTCGCATTGAGGGACTTAGAGTCCCTCAATGCGACATTCACGGACTTCTGACCAGCGCTAGCCGCCGCAGGCCACGCGGAGCGCGTCGATTTTCTTGACGTTGCGCTGCACCCACTGGGCCACCACGCCGGCGTCCTCGATGCGTTCCTTCTGCACCTCGACGTACGAACCGGCCATGCCCAGCAGCGCGTTCTTGACGTCCTGGTCCTGGACGTCGCCCGCCAGCTCCCGCAGCCGCTTCTCCTTGTCCGCGGCGCGGGCCTTGAGCTTCTCCGGGTCGACCAGCGGGTTCAGGTCCGCCAGCCCGAGCGCCTCGGTGCACGCGCCCACCTTGTCCGCGGTCTTCGACCCCTGGTCGACCGCGTCGCTGACCTGGCCGCACCCGCTCAGCAGCAGTGCGGCCCCGGCCAGCAGCGCGGCCGTCGTTCCACCCCTCGTCATGGCGCCAAGGTACCGCTCAGCCCTTGACGCAGACCACCTGCTTGAGGTGCGCCACGACCTCGACCAGGTCCGTCTGGGCCTGGATCACCGCATCGATGTCCTTGTACGCCGCCGGGATCTCGTCGACGACGCCCGAGTCCTTGCGGCACTCGACGCCGGCCGTCTGCGCCGCGAGGTCGTCGGCGGTGAACAGCTTCTTGGCCTTGTTCCGCGACATCCGGCGCCCGGCACCGTGCGACGCCGACTCGAAGGACGCGGTGTTCCCGAGCCCGCGGACGATGTACGAACCGGTCCCCATGCTGCCCGGGATGATCCCGAGATCACCCGATCCGGCACGGATCGCGCCCTTGCGGGTGACGAGCAGCTCGACCCCGTCGTAGGTCTCCTCGGCGACGTAGTTGTGGTGGCAGGAGATGGCGTCGTCGAAGGTCGTCTGCGGGACGACGTCCTTCAGCGCCTGCTTCACGAGCGCGACCATCGTGGCGCGGTTGCGCGCCGCGTAGTCCTGCGCCCAGAAGAGGTCGCGCCGGTACGCCCGCATCTCCGGCGTGCCCGCGACGAACACCGCGAGGTCCCGGTCGGGCAGGTCGGCGTTGTGCGGCAGCTTGCGCGCGACGGCCATGTGCCGCTCCGCCAGCTCCTTGCCGATGTTGCGCGAACCCGAGTGCAGCATCAGCCAGACCTGCCCGGTGCCCTCTTCGAGGCAGACCTCGATGAAGTGGTTCCCGCCGCCGAGGCTGCCGATCTGGCGCGCGGCCCGGTCGTGCAGCTCCTGGACGCCGGCGTGCAGCTCGCCGAAGCCCTTCCAGAAGGCGTCCCAGCCGCCGACGCCGTGCACCTTCGCGGGGTTCACGGGCGTCTTGTGCAGCCCGAAGCCGACGGGAACGGCGCTTTCGATCCGCCGGCGCAGCTTGCCGAGGTCATCAGGGAGATCGCTCGCGGTGAGCGACGTCCGAACGGCGCTCATGCCGCACCCGATGTCCACCCCGACAGCGGCGGGCGAAACGGCGTCCCGCATGGCGATGACGCTGCCGACGGTGGCGCCCTTGCCGTAGTGCACGTCGGGCATCACGGCGACACCGTGCACCCACGGCAGGTTGGCGACGTTGTGCAGCTGCCGCATGGCCTGGTCTTCGACCGAGGCGGGGTCCGCCCACATCCGGATCGGGACGCGGGACCCTTCGACAGCGGTGTACATGATTCCTCCCCTGAATTGCTTGCGGGCCAAGGATGACCGGTGACGGCCGATCGGACAAGGCGATTTCCGATCGTCCACTGTGGAGGCAGTGACCGGTCACGTCAGCACCGTGCCGGTCAGCTCGATCAGCTCCAACGCCGCCGCCCGCACTCCGCCGTCACCGTCACAAGCCGGGTCGTAAGCCGCGAACGTTGCGCTCACCACCGGCCACCTCGCACTCACCGCCTCGACGATGTGCCGGACCTCCGCCGCGTCCGGGCCGTCCGAGGCCGCGTACGAATTCGCGCTGCCGACCAGCCGTGAGTCGTGCACGTCGAAATCCACGTGCAGGTGCACCCGTCGTACCCGCGGCGGAAACCCGGCCGCCGCTACCTCGGCCGCCCGGGCCGGCAGCAGGCGGATGCGCGACTCGTCCAGCACCGCCCGCTCCGCCGGGTCGAGGTCGCGGGCTCCTACCAGCAAGACGTGCTCGTCGGGTACCGGACGGAACCCGGGCACCGTCGTCCGGCAGCGGCCGGTGAGCATCGCCAGGCCCATGCCGTCCACGAAACCCGAGGTCGTCGTCTCCGGCGTGTTCAGGTCGCCGTGCGCGTCGAGCCACACCACCGCCAGGTCATCCCTCGCCGCCAGCCCGGCCACCACCCCCACCGACGCACCGCAGTTGCCGGCCAGCACGATCGGGGCCACGTCGTCCGCGACCGCGCGCCGGACCTGCTCGGCGACCGCCCGCTGGACCTCTTCGTAACCACTCTCCGCCACCGTGACGACCTCGGCTCCGAGCCGTTCGGCCGCGCCGTGGCGGAGCAGGTCGGTGGGGCCCGCGCCCATCCGCCAGTCGCGGCGGCCGGAGTCGGACGGTGCGAGGATCAGCCGTGTCACGCCCATGGACCCGAGCATGACACGGCGAAGGCCCCTCACCACCCGCGGCGAGGGGCCTTCGGAACGCTCGGCGTCAGGACTGGGCGATCAGCTCCGCGATCTGCACGGCGTTGAGCGCCGCGCCCTTGCGCAGGTTGTCGTTCGAGATGAACAGCGCCAGCCCGCGGCCGCCCTCGACGCCCTGGTCGACGCGGATGCGGCCGACGTAGCTCGGGTCGTTGCCCGCCGCCTGCAGCGGGGTCGGGACCTCCGACAGCTCGACGCCCGGCGCGTGCGCCAGCAGCTCCGTCGCCCGCGCAGGCGTCAGCGGCTGCGCGAACTCCGCGTTCACCGAGATCGAGTGCCCCGAGAACACCGGCACGCGCACGCACGTGCACGACACGCCCAGCCCCGGGATGCTCAGGATCTTGCGGCTCTCGTTGCGGAACTTCTTCTCTTCGTCCGTCTCGAGCTCACCGTCGTCCACAATGGACCCGGCCATCGGCAGGACGTTGAACGCGATCGGCCGGACGTACTTCTCCGGCTTCGGGAAGTCGATCGCCGCGCCGTCGTGGGTCAGCAGCGCCGCGTGCTCGGCGGCGGCGCGAACCTGACCCGCCAGCTCGTCGACGCCGGCCAGCCCGCTGCCGGACACCGCCTGGTACGTCGACGCCACCAGCCGGACCAGCCCGGCCTCGTCGTGCAGCGGCTTGAGCACCGGCATCGCGGCCATGGTGGTGCAGTTGGGGTTCGCGATGATCCCCTTCCGCGCTTCCTTGATGGCCTGCGGGTTGACCTCGCTGACGACCAGCGGCACGTCCGGGTCCATCCGGAACGCCGAGGAGTTGTCGATCACCGTCACGCCCGCCTCGGCGAACCGCGGCGCCTGCGCCTTCGACGTCGACCCGCCCGCGGAGAACAGTGCGATGTCCAAACCGGACGGATCCGCCGTCGACGCGTCTTCGATCGTGACTTCGGTGTCGCGCCACGGCAGTGTCGAACCCGCCGAGCGCGCCGAAGCGAAGTACCGGAGCTCGGCGATCGGGAACTCCCGCTCCGCCAGCAGCTTGCGCATCACCGCGCCGACCTGGCCGGTCGCGCCGACCACCCCGACCCGCAACCCGTCCGCCATCAGCGACCACTCCCCGCGTAGACCACAGCTTCCTCGTCGCCACCGAGCTCGAACGCGTCGTGGATCGCGCGCACGGCGTCGTCGAGCTGCGCGTCGCGGATCAGCACCGAGATCCGGATTTCCGAGGTGTTGATGATTTCGATGTTGACGCCGGCGTTGGCCAGCGCTTCGCAGAACGTCGCCGTGACACCGGGGTGCGAGCGCATCCCGGCGCCGACCAGCGAAACCTTGCCGACGTGGTCGTCGTAGAGCACCGACTCGAAGCCGATCTCCGCCTTGACCTTCTCCAGTTCCTTGACCGCCTTGGCGCCGTTGGCCTTCGACAGCGTGAAGGTGATGTCCGTGCGGCCGGACACCGTGCTGGACACGTTCTGCAGCACCATGTCGATGTCGATCTCGGCGTCGGCGATCACGCGGAAGATCCGGGCCGCGGCACCGGCGTGGTCCGGTACCCCGGTGACCGTGATCTTCGCTTCGGAGCGGTCGTGCGCCACACCGGTGATCAGGGCTTGTTCCACGGGGATCTCCTCGATAGAACCGGTCACCGTCGTGCCCGGCTTGTCACTGTAGGAAGAGCGCACTCGGATCGGGACGCCGTAGCGGCGCGCGTATTCGACGCACCGCAACATGAGGATCTTCGACCCGCTGGCGGCGAGCTCCAGCATCTCCTCGTAGGTCACGGTGTCGAGCTTCTTCGCGTCCGGCACCACCCGCGGGTCGGCCGTGTACACACCGTCCACATCGGAGTAGATCTCGCAGACGTCGGCGTTCAGCGCGGCGGCCAACGCGACGGCCGTGGTGTCCGAGCCACCGCGGCCCAGCGTGGTGATGTCCTTGGTGTCCTGCGCGACGCCCTGGAAGCCCGCCACCAGCGCGACGTAACCCTGCTCGAGGGCCTCGGTGACCCGGCTCGGCGTGACGTCGATGATGCGTGCGTTGCCGTGCACCGACGTCGTGACGACGCCGGCCTGCGAACCGGTGAACGACCAGGCCTCGGCACCCTGGGCCGCGATAGCCATGGCGACCAGCGAGTTCGAGATGCGCTCACCCGCGGTGAGCAGCATGTCCATCTCCCGCTCCGGCGGCGCCGGGTTGACCTGCTGCGCCAGGTCGAGCAGCTCGTCGGTGGTGTCACCCATCGCGGAGCAGACCACGACGACGTCGTTGCCGGCCTTCTTGGTGGCGACGATCCGTTCCGCGACGCGCTTGATCCGGTCGGCACTTTCCAGCGACGATCCGCCGTACTTCTGGACCACGAGGGCCACGCCCGAACCTCCTAGACGGGCCGGGTCTGCTCCCTGGTGGGCACCGAGGAGCCCCCGCGTCCCATATTTGAGAAGGAGCCTACCGGGGCTCCAGCGGCCCGCCACCCTCTTGACGTGGGGCGGGGCCCGTGCGCGGACGGTGCGGAAGTAAATCTTCCGTAACACCAACGAAATGCGCGGAGCCCTTCCTCCCGAGTGATGCAGCGCACGCCTGGGTATCGTCAAGATCGTGCGAAAGCCAGCTGTGACGAGCGTCCCGATCGCTGCCCTGATGGCCGAGCGGTGGAGCCCGCGGGCCCTGGACGCGTCTTTTTCGGTCGGCCCGGAGCAGGTGAGGGCGCTGCTGGAGGCGGCCCGCTGGGCCCCGTCGTTCGGCAACACCCAGCCGGCCCGCTACCTGGTGGGGCTCCGCGGGACGCCGTCGTTCGACGCGATCCTGGCGACGCTCAACTCGGGCAACCGGGCGTGGGCGCACCGGGCGAGCCTGCTGCTGATCGGCGTGATGGTGACGACGAACGCGAAGGGTTCGGTGCCGTACGCGGAGTACGGGCTGGGGCTGGCGTCGGAGAACCTCGTGCTGCAGGCGGTGGAGCTGGGCCTGGTCGCGCACCAGATGGCGGGGTTTTCCGCTCCCGACGTGAGCGCGTCTTTCGGCCTTCCGGACGACGCGGTACCGAAGGTGGCGATCGCGGTGGGGAAGCCGGCCGCGCCCGAGGTGCTGGAGGAGGACTGGCGGGTGGAGCGCGAGAAGGCGGAGCGGCAGCGGATCCCGCTGGAGGAGTTCGCGTTCACCGGCCAGTGGGGCACGCCGGCCCTCTAGCCCGGCAGGACGACGGCCCGGTCCCGCACGCGGTCCAGCGCCGTGAAGGGCACCACGGTGCTGACGTCGTCGACGGCGCTGAACCCGCCGACGGTCGTCCTGATGTCGACGATGGCTTCGGCGGTAGCGGCATCGAGCCCGCAAACCGACGCAATCACCTCCGCCGGCGCGTTGTTCAGGTCGACCAGACCGCCGTCGTCGTAGTCCCGCACCAGGTCGGGACGGCCGATCCGGAGGTCACGCGCGATGAGCGGCTCCTCGGCGACGAGCTTCCGGGCTTCGGTGCGGCGCTCCCGCGCGGCCAGCGCGGCGGCGACGGCCGGATCCGGGCCGTCAAGGCGCTCGCCGGGAACGTGGCGGAGGATTTCGCGGCGCAGCTTGGCCTGCTGCACGCAGGCGACCGCGACCACGACGAGGCCGATGACCACAGCAACCCAGGTGAGCAGGTTGCCCGCGGTGCCGACCGTCTTGCCCGCGGCGTCCTTCGGAGAGAGGGACAGCAGCGTGGACATGACCGCGGCGGCCGCTCCGAAGACGGCGGCGCGCGCGTAGAGCGGCTTCCGGCCGAGCCGCACCGCGGCGTGGACGAACGGAACCCACGCGAAGAGCCCTGGCCCGGCGGCGACAGTGCGTTACGAGAGTGCGCCGATCGTGATCACCGCGGAATCAGGAAGCGCCGCCCACCCGGCGGATGATCTTCGCCAGTACCCCGGACACCACGAGCCAGAAGATCGCCGCGATGCCGTAGTTCACCAGGACTCGCAGCTTCGCGTCACTCGGGGTGAACAGGTCGCTGAACCCCAGCGCCAGGCCGTCCGCCCAGGACTTGACGAACGAGACGATGCCGTTGTCCGGGTTGGCCGAGCCGACCGTGAAGATCACGTGGATCACCAGCAGCGCCGCGAAGATCAGCCCCACCCAGCGGACGATCGACGCCACGATCGAGGCGATCCGGCCGCCCGTGGCGCGCCAGTCGACCGGGGCCCGGCGGGAGACCTCGGTCTCCTCCGACGACGCCGACGACGTCGAAGACGACTCCGTGTGCTCACCCATGCTCGAAGTTTCGCACGGGCACCGTCCGATTGCTACCCACAGGTAACCCCCAGGAGGAGACGCCCGGCTTTCCCCGTGCGGTGTTCCCTGGTTATGGTGGAGTCGTGGCGCGTGCTCTCCTGCTTCGCTGCCGCGACGGGGCCTGACCGGACCGGCTCCCCGTCGCGGGGCTTCGTGGTGCCGGTCGCACCCGTCTAGCTGGAGACACCCTCAAAACCATGAGCAAGATCCGCAAGCCTTCGCGTCCCGCGCCCGCTGACCAGCCCGCTTGGAACACCCAGCGCGGCACGTCCATGCCGGTCCACCGCTACCGCCCCTGGTACGACCTCGTCGAGAACATCGACCTGCCCGACCGCACCTGGCCCACGAAGCGCATCGACCGCGCGCCGCTGTGGTGCGCCGTCGACCTGCGGGACGGCAACCAGGCCCTGATCGACCCGATGTCGCCCGCGCGCAAGCGGAAGTTCTTCGACCTGCTCGTACGCATGGGTTACAAGGAGATCGAGGTCGGCTTCCCGGCCGCGAGCCAGACCGACTTCGACTTCGTCCGCGAGATCATCGAAGAGCACGCCATCCCGGACGACGTCAGCATCCAGGTGCTGACCCAGTGCCGTCCCGAGCTGATCGAGCGGACCTTCAAGTCCCTCGAAGGCGCGCCGCGGGCCATCGTCCACATCTACAACTCGACCTCGATCCTGCAGCGCCGCGTGGTCTTCCGCGAGGAGCGCGAGGGCATCAAGAAGATCGCGACCCAGGCCGCGGAAATGGTCGTCGAGCTGGCCGCGAAGCAGCCGGACACCGACTTCCGCTTCCAGTACTCGCCGGAGTCCTACACCGGCACCGAGCTGTCCTACGCGCTCGAGGTCTGCAACGCCGTCACCGAGATCTGGCAGCCGACGCCCGAGAAGCCGGTGATCCTGAACCTGCCGGCGACGGTCGAGATGGCGACGCCGAACGTCTACGCCGACTCGATCGAGTGGATGTCCCGGAACCTGGACCGCCGGGACTCGGTGATCCTGTCGCTGCACCCGCACAACGACCGCGGCACCGGGATCGCCGCCGCCGAGCTGGGCTACCAGGCCGGCGCCGACCGGATCGAAGGCTGCCTGTTCGGCAACGGCGAGCGCACCGGCAACGTCGACCTGGTCGCGCTGGGCATGAACCTCTACAGCCAGGGCATCGACCCGCAGATCGACTTCTCCGACATGGACGAGATCAAGCGGACCGTCGAGTACTGCAACCAGCTGCCCGTGCCCGAGCGCTCGCCGTGGGGCGGCGACCTGGTGTTCACCGCCTTCTCCGGCAGCCACCAGGACGCGATCAACAAGGGCCTCGACGCGCTGAAGGACGCCGCCGACAAGCAGGGCGTGCCGCTGGACGAGTACCCGTGGGAGGTCCCGTACCTGCCGATCGACCCGAAGGACGTCGGCCGCACGTACGAGGCCGTCATCCGCGTGAACTCGCAGTCCGGCAAGGGCGGCGTCGCCTACATCATGAAGGCCGAGCACCAGCTCGACCTGCCGCGGCGCCTGCAGATCGAGTTCTCGAAGGTCATCCAGCGCTACACCGACACCGAGGGCGGCGAGGTCGACCCGGCCACGATGTACAACGCCTTCTCGGCCGAGTACCTGGAGCTGAAGACGCCGCTGGAGCTGGTCCGCCAGCACGTCCAGGACAACGGGGACGGCGAGTACGACATCACCGCGACCGTCCGCGTCGAAGGCGACGAGCACGAGGTCACCGGCCGCGGCAACGGCCCGATCGCGGCGTTCTTCGACGCGCTGTCGACCGTCGGCTTCGACCTGCGCCTGCTGGACTACTCCGAGCACACGCTCTCGCCGGGCGACGACGCGCGCGCCGCGTCGTACATCGAGTGCGCGATCTCGGACCGGGTGTTCTGGGGCATCGGCATCGACCCGTCGATCGTCACGGCGTCGCTGCGCGCGGTCGTCTCGGCGGTGAACCGCGCCAACCGCTGAACCTGTGGGCCGCCTGTCGGGTTGCTGTGAGTCCTCCGTGATCCGGAGTTTCCGCGCCCGGCAGGCGGTTAATGGAGGTGTGGATGCGACTACGGCGGGGCTGCTGGTGCTGTTCGTCGTCGCGCTCGTGCCCCTGCTGCCCACCGAGGTGACGATCCTCGGCATGGGCGTCGCGGCGGCACAGGGCGGGACGTCGCTGGCACTGGTGATCGCCGTGGCCTCGGCCGGGTGCCTGGTCTCCGACCAGGCGCTCTACGCCCTCGGCCGGTTCGGTGGCCGGGCGGCGCTGAACCGGCTGAGCCGGCGGAAGAAGATCGCCGCCGGCATCGGCTGGCTCGACGGACGGCTGCAGCGCCACCCCCGGCCGGTGCTGGTGGTCGCCCGCTGGCTGCCGTCCGGCGGGACGGTCGGCGCCCTGCTCGCCGGTTCGCTCCGCTGGCCGATGGCGGAGTTCTTCACCGCGTCAGCCGTCGGCGTCACGCTCTGGACGTCTTACGTGGCCTTCCTGGGCTACGCCGGCGGCCAGATCATCACCGAACCCGGGATCAGCATGCTGGTCTCCCTGGGCGTGGCGCTGGTCCTGGGTTCGGTGATCACCTACGGCGTGAAGCGTGGCGCTAAAGCGATTTGAGCGCTTCGAGGATCTCCGCGGGTTCGGTGCGCGTGACGAAGTCCGGGTGGACGTCGACGAACCGGAGCACGCGGTCCCGGTCGACCACGAGCACCGCCGGGTGGACCAGCTCCCAGGTGCCGTTCACCTTTTCGAGGTCCGTGCCGAGCGTCTGCATGGCTTCGCGCACGGGCGCCGACACCGGGTAGCTCAGCCCGAGCCCCCGCGCGACCGTGCTGCCGGCGTCCGAGAGCACGGGGAACTCCAGGTCTTCCACCGGCAGCGAGCCGTCCGGGCGCTGCGGGCTGATCGCGGCCAGCGTTGCGCCGTACTTGCCCAGCTCAGGGACGACTTCCTGCTGATAAGCGCGCAGGGTCAGGTTGCAGTACGGGCACCACTGGCCGCGGTAGAACACGAGCACCGCCGGCCCCTGGGCGACCAGCTCCGCCAGCTTCGTCGGCGTCCCGTCGGCGCCGGGCAGCTCGAAGTCCTCGATCTCGGCGCCCACCTCGGCGAACTTCGCTCCGGCGGCACGGCGCCGATCCGCGTCGAGGACCTCGGCGATTTCCGGCGGCAGGGCGGCCCGGAGCTGGTCGTTCAACCCGGTCAGGGCGGTTTCGAGCGTCATTTGGTTCCCCCAAACTTCTTGTACTGATTGGTACAGTGAGGCCGACTGTACTATTCGGTACATGGAGATGCAAGCGGCCGCCTCGACCCCGCGCGGCAAACGGACGCGCGACGCGATCGTCGACGCCGCGGCCCAGCTGATGTACGTGGACGGCGTCGCGGGCACGAGCGTCGACAAGGTGCTGGCCGCCAGCGGGGCCGGGAAATCGCAGATGTACCACTACTTCAAGAACAAGGACCAGCTGGTCGAGGCCGTGATCGACCGGTACCTCGAGCAGATCCTGGCCAACCAGCCCGCGATCTTCGAGCTGACGTCCTGGGCGGACTTCGAGACGTGGACCGAGCAGCTGCTCGACGTCCAGCGGCGCGCGGGCGGCCCGATCGCCTGCCCGCTGGGCAACCTCGCCGGCGAGGTCGGCGACAACCCGAAGCTCGCGCCGCTGGTGGACCAGGCCTACCGGACGTGGGAGTCCCACCTGGTACGCGGGCTGACCACGTTGCGGGACAAGGGAGAGCTGCGTCCCGACGCCGACCCGGCGCGGCTGGCGCAGGCGGCGATGACGTCCGTCCAAGGTGGACTGCTGCTGGCCCACCTCCGGCAGGACATCACGGCTCTCGAGGACGCGCTGGGCATCGCGCTGGCCTACCTCCGCGGTCACGCCGTGAGCTGAGCGACCTCCGCGCGCAGTTCGTCGATCACCTTCGCCACGGCCGGACGTTGCAGCGCGCCGGTGCGGCAGACCGCCTCCACCAGCCGCGCCGCGCGGATCCCGGCCAGCGGCCGCGCGACCAAGCCGCGCCCGCGCCCGGTGTCCATCGTGTATCGCGGCAGCAGCGCGATCCCGTGCCCGGCCGCCACCAGCCGCTCGGTGATCCGGAAGTCGTTGATCCGCTGCACCACCACCGGCCGCACGCCGGTGCGGATGGTCAGCGAGCGCAGCACGTCGTCCACCGGGAAGCCGAAGTCGACGCTGATCCAGCGTTCGTCGGCCAGGTCCGCCAGTTCGACGCGGCGCCGGCTCGCCAGCCGGTGCCCGGCCGGGAGCGCGACGTCGAGCGGTTCGCGCAGCAGCGGCACGACGTCGAGGCGGCCGGCGTCGAACTCCGGCGCGTGCTCGTCCCGGTGCGCGACGACGATGTCGTAGTCCGCGACCAGGCCGGGCACCTCGGACGGCGTCATGTCGACGTCGCGGACGTCGACCTCCAGCCCCTCGTACCCGGCGACGCGGGTCAGCAGGCCGGGCAGCAGCATCAGCCCGGCCGACTGGAAGATCGCGATCCGCACGCGCCCGCGCGGCGCGCTGCGGTAGGTGTCCAGTTCGGACTCGGCGCGATCGAGCGCGGCCAGCACCTCGTCGGCGCGGGCGACCAGCGCGCGGCCGGCGTCGGTCAGCCGCAGTCCCCGCCCGGCCGGCTCGGTGAGCGGCAGGCCGACCTCGCCCTGCAGGGCCCGCAGCTGCTGGGAAACCGCGGACGGCGTGCAGTGCAGCGCCCGGGCCGCGGCCGTCACGCTCCCGCGGTCGGCGAACTCCCGCAGCGTGCGCAACCGGCCCAGATCCACGGACCCAGCATATGTGAAGTCCGGCTACAAGGTCCGTGCAGATAATATCGCTGGTCCTTCACGATGGCCGTTGACAGAGTGGAGGCATGCCCACCCGTGACCGCCTGCTCGCCGTGCTCGTCGCCGTCCTCTGGGGCCTGAACTTCCTCGCCATCCACGCCACGCTCGGCCAGTTCCCGCCGGTGTTCGCGGGTGCGCTGCGGTTCGCCGTGATCGCCGTGCCGACGATCCTGTTCGTCCCGTGGCCGAAGGTGAAGGTGCGGCACCTGCTCGGCTACGGCCTCGGCTTCGGCACCGGGCAGTTCGCGTTCCTGTTCATCGCGATGGACACCGGGATGCCGACCGGGCTCGCTTCGCTGGTCCTGCAGGCGTCGGCGCCGTTCACGGTGCTGCTCGGCGCCGTCTTCCTGCGCGAACGCGTCACGCCGCACCAGCTGGCCGGGATCGCGCTGGCCGTCGCCGGGATGGTCGCGATCGCGTGGCAGCAGTCCGGGCACGCGGCCCTGCTGCCGATGCTCCTGACGCTGCTGGCCGCGCTGAGCTGGGCGTTCGGCAACCTGAGCACGCGCAAGGCCGAGCCCGACAACCCGCTGCACTTCACGCTGTGGATGTCCGTGGTGCCGCCGCTGCCGATGTTCGCGCTTTCCCTGGTCATGGAAGGGCCGGCCGCGCAGTGGCGCTCGCTGACGACGCTCGGGACACCGACCGGGCTGACGGCGCTGGGTGGCCTGACCTACGTCGTGCTGATCGGCACCGTCGTCGGGTCGGGCGTGTGGACGACGCTGATGCGGCGCAACCCGGCGAGCGTCGTCTCGCCGTTCTCGCTGCTCGTGCCGGTGGTCGGGCTGACGGCGTCGTTCCTGCTGCTCGGCGAGCGGCCGACCTGGCTGGAGGTCGGCGCTGCCGTCGTCGTGATCGGTGGGGTGCTGCTCGGGTCGCTGCGGCCGGCTCGGAAGCGCGAGCTCGTCGCGGTCTAGACCGTCGGCTCGTTGACCGGCTTCTCCTCGACGGTGGCCGTCTCGGCGTCGTCGTGCTTGCGGCCGAGCCGCTTCTTCATGACGAAGAAGACGACGACGCCGATCACGACCGCCGCGACCAGGCCGAACTTGGAGAACCGGCCGAGCCACTCTTCGGCGACCACGCCGAGGTAGTAGACGGCCGCGGTCGTGCCGCCCGCCCACACGATGCCGCCGGCCGCGTTCGCCAGCAGGAACTTCGGGTAGTGCATGCGCAGTGACCCCGCGAGCGGGCCGGCGAGGATGCGCAGGAACGCGATGAACCGGCCGAGGAAGACGGCCCACACACCGCGTTTGTTGAAGATCCGTTCGGCGTTGGCGAGGTGCGTCGGGCCGAAATGCTTCGGGAATTTCCGGCCGGCCCAGGCGAACAGCCGTTGACCACCGGTCTTTCCGATGAAGTACCCGATGCTGTCGCCGATGATGGCGCCGGCGCTGGCCAGGACGCCGATCCACAGCGGGTTCAGGTTGCTGTGCTGCGAGGCCAGCAAAGCCGCGCTGACCAGCACGATCTCGCCGGGCAGCGGAATGCCGAGGCTTTCGATCATGATCACCGCGCCGACGATCAGGTACACCGAGAGCGGCGGGATCGCCTCCAGCCATTGGTCGATGTGCACTGCCCGTACCCCCTGCGCGTTCGGAAATCTGCTTTCCGCAGGGTACCGGGGGAAGTGCGCCGGGCGCGGCCTACTCAGGTATTGCCAGGGGTACGACTTGAGTCGGGGTCAGTCGAGTGTCGCGAGGGCCGGACCGACCGGGAAATCCCCGGAAACGACGTCGAAGCCGCGGTTCTCGGTGAGCGGCTCCCCGAGGACCCCGACGAGCACGGCGGCGACGTCCCGCCGGGTGATCCGCCCGGGTTCGAGGTGGCCGGCGACCTTGACGCGGCCGGTGGCGGGGCCGTCGGTGAGCGTCCCGGGCCGGACGATGGTCCAGGTCAGCGCGGACTTCTGCAGGACGCTGTCGGACACCTGCTTGGCGAGCAGGATCGACCGCACGAGCCGGTCGCCCTGATCGGGTGAATCGGCGAACTGCGCGGAGAGCTGGATGAAGCGCGGCACCCCGGCGACTTCGGCGGCCCGGATGGCGGCGATGGCCCCGTCCCGGTCGACGAGGTTCACCGACTCGGGTTCCGGATCGGGCGCGCCGATGGTGGTGATGACGACATCGGAGTCCTTGAGGGCTTCGACGAGCTCATCCCGATCGGCGGTGACATCGGCGACGACGGTTTTCGCGCGTTCGTCCCGGAGGACATCGGCCCGCTGCCGGCTCCGCAGGCCGGCGCGCACTTGGTGACCTCTCGCGGCGAGCAGGCGGACCACGTGGATCCCGGTTCGCCCTGACGCCCCCAGCACGGTGACCTGCATGAGGTGATCCTCCCGCAGGTGGGGCGGGTCTGCCCGGTGCCGGAGTTGTCCACAGGGTTCACCCCCATGTGGACAACTTCGGATGGTGGGCGTCGACCTGCGGGTTTGGTCGGTTGCCACCGATAGACTGGACGTGGGCACGCCCCCCAGGGAAGGGCGGGGTTCCGGCAAAGTCTTTGTGCTGTTCAGGCAGGTATTCCGAGCAGGGCGGGTCGGTGTTGCTGGTGTCGTGTCCGGCGAGCCAGTTGCTGATCACGTCGTCGAGGATGTCGCCGTCGATCCGTCCGGTCACGCGGCGCACGGTGGCCTCATCGGGTGCTGTGTACCGGTTCTGAAGGGAATCGAACCGGGCGCCGAGAGCGGCTAGGACTGGCTGAGGTGCGTCGGCGGCCCATTCGCCGATCGCGGTGAACGACTGGGCTCCCGCCACGACCGCTGCGGCGGCGAGCGCCAGAATCGAGCCGATCGGGTGCCGCACACCACGCCGATCTCGTGGATCAGGCACCTCGGCCAGATGTTTTCGCAGGTCAGCGGGCACGGCTCTCTCACACGATCATGGGACCTAGACACTCACATGATCAACGAGGGTCGTGCCCGCCCTGCAATCAGGCCAAAGACATTGCCGGAACCCTGCCAGGGAAGGGCGGGGTTTCGGTGGGGCCGGGATGGCGCGGACGGGGGGCCCACAGTCGACGGCGGACGAATGTCCTGAAAGACCCGTCATGGCGTCCGACGAGGTGAACGGGGTCTTTCACAGCGTCTCGGCGGCGCGACCGCGCGTTCGCTCAGTCGATGCGCAGGCGCCACAGGCTCGCCCCAAGCCCGGAAACAACCCGCCCAGGCAGCGCCGCGGTATGTCGGAAAGCGCAGCTGGGTCCCGGCTGGCCAGGACCGAACGTCTTGAATGACTCATTCATGGCGTCCGACGAGGTGAATGAGTCATTCAAGACACCGCGACCACGCCAACACCAGGGATAGGGCGAGGCCCAGCGGTCAAGGCGTCAGATCCGCGGCCCGTGACTGCAGGTAAGCCTGCTCCGGCAGGCTCAACGTCCGCCCAGCGGCGACCAAGTACGCCTCCCTCGCCCCAGCCACATCGCCCGACAACTCCAGCAAGTGCGCCCGCACCGCGTCCACCCGGTGGTGCTCCTTCAACTCCGCGCCCGCCAGCTCCGCCAAACCCGCCTGCGCCCCATGGACCTGCGCAAAAGCCACCACCCGGTTCAACGTCACCATCGGCCCCGGCGCCACCACCCGCAGCAGGTCGTACAGCGTGAGGATCTGGGCCCAGTCCGTCTCGGCGGCCGTCGGGGCCTCGGCGTGGACCGCCGCTATCGCCGCTTGGAGCTGGTACGGCCCCACCGGGGAAGTCGACAACGCGCCCGTGATCAGTGAGATGCCCTCCTCGATGAAGGGGCGGTTCCAGCGTGTGCGGTCCTGGTCCGCCAGCGGGACCAGCGCGCCCGACGGGGAGACGCGGGCCGGCCGGCGGGCGTCCGTCAGGAGCATCAACGCCAGCAGGCCCGTCACCTCGCCGTCGTCCGGGAGCTCCGCGCTCAGCCTGCGGACCAGGCGGATCGCCTCCGTCGTCAGCTCGACGCGGTTCAGCTCGTCGCCCGAACTCGCCGTGTGGCCCTCCGTGTAGATCAGGTACAGCACCTGCAGCACCGCCGCCAGCCGCTCCGGACCGCCGTCCCGGGTGAGGCGCGAGCCGCGGAGTTTCTGCTTCGCGCGGCTGATCCGCTGGCCGATCGTGGCCTCCGGGACGAGGAACGCGCGGGCGATCTCCGCCGTCGTCAGGCCGCCGACCGCGCGCAGCGTCAACGCCACCTGCGAATCCCGCGAAAGCGACGGGTGGCAGCACAACAGCAGCAACGTCAGCGTGTCGTCCACCGCGACCGGCGAAGGGTCCGGCGGCTCGGCCAGCGCCACCGCTTCTTCACGCCGCTGCCGGGCCGTCTCGCTGCGCCACTGCTCGATGCGACGCCGGGACGCCGTCGTGATCAGCCAGCCCTTCGGGTGATCCGGGATGCCCGAAGCCGGCCACTGCTGCGACGCCGCCAGCAGCGCCTCCTGGACGGCGTCCTCGCAGGCCTCGAAATCGCCGTAGCGCCGGACGACCGCCGCGAGGACCTCGGGCGCGAGCGTGCGCAGCAGGTCGACGATCACCGCAGCCCCATCACCGGCCGCACCTCGACCACCGCGAACGCGGCTTCGGGGATCCGCGCCGCGATCTCGATCGCGCGTTCGCGGCTCTCGCAGTCGAGCAGGTAGAAGCCGGCGAGGAACTCCTTGGCCTCGGCGAACGGCCCGTCGGTCGTCGTCGTGCCGTGCTCGCCCACGCTGACCTGCGTGGTGAGCTCGGGGAAGGCGAGCCGCTCGGAGACGATGCGCTCGCCCGACGCGTCGAGGTCGTCGCTGAGCTGCTGGTAGTAGGCCAGCCCGGCGGCCCGCTGCTCGGCGCTCATCCCCTCCCAAGCCGCCCGGGACTCGGGGTTGCCGTAGATCAGGACCACGTATTTCACGAAAGTCTCCCGGTCGATGTCGAAATCCGCGTGGCGGCGCCTACGTCCCCTCCGACAGGCAACCACACCCCAGGAGGATGGCATGACCGAGCAGGACGACAAGCGGATTCGCGAACTGGTGGCCGCCCGCGCGACGGCGATGACCGAGCGTGACGCCGAAGCGCTCGCCGCACAAAGCGCGAAGGACCTCCGCGCGTTCACCCTGGCCCCGCCGCTGGTGCACCACGGCGAAGACGTCGAGGCCCGCAAGGCCTGGTTCGCGAGCTTCGACGGCCCGATCGAGTACGAAGTCCGCGACCTCGAGGTCACGGTCGGTGGCGACGTCGCCTTCAGCCACGCCCTCAACCGGCTCTCGACGACGCCGAAGGGCATGCCGCAGCCGTTCGAGCTGTGGTTCCGCTCGACCCTCGGCTTCCGCAAGCAGGACGGCGAGTGGCGGATCACCCACGTGCACGACTCGACGCCGTTCTACATGGACGCCACGATGAGCGCCGCGCTCGACCTCAAGCCGTGAAAAAGGTGACCGGCCGGGACGAATCCCGGCCGGTCACCCGAAGAGAACCTCAGAGGATCTCGGCGGACGTTCCGACGTCCGGCGGGCCCAGGTCGGGGTTCAGCGCCCCGGTGAGCTCGACCAGCTCCGCCTTCACCTCGTGCGGCTGGATGCGCCCGTCGCGGATGTCCTCGGCGTAGTGGCACGCCACCCGGTGACCGCCGCCGATCTCGCGCAGCTGCGGGCGGTCGGTGTCGCACAGGCTCGCCTGCTTCCACGGGCAGCGCGTGTGGAAGCGGCAGCCCGACGGCGGGTTCGCCGGCGAAGGCAGGTCACCGGCGAGCAGGATCTGCTCGCGGGTGTCCTCCACCTGCGGGTCCGGCACCGGGATCGCCGACAGCAGCGCCCGCGTGTACGGGTGCAGCGGTTCCCGGTACAGCGAGTCCGCGTCGGTCTCCTCGACCAGCGCGCCGAGGTACATCACGCCGATGCGGTCGGAGATGTGCCGCACCACCGCGAGGTCGTGCGCGATCACCACGTACGTCAGGCCGAGCTGGTCCTGCAGGTCCTCCAGCAGGTTCACCACCTGGGCCTGCACCGAAACGTCCAAGGCGGACACCGGCTCGTCGGCGACGATCAGGTCCGGCTCCACCGCCAGCGCCCGCGCGATGCCGATGCGCTGGCGCTGCCCGCCCGAGAACTCGTGCGGGTACTTCCGCAGCGACGTCTCCGGCAGGCCGACCGCGGACAGCAGCTGCCGCAGCCGCCGCTGGGTGGCTTCCTTGTCCTTGTCGAGGCCGTGCGCGTGCATGCCCTCGAGCAGGATCGACTCCACCGACTGCCGCGGGTCCAAACTGGACAGGGGGTCCTGGAAGATCATCTGCATCCGGCGCCGGGCCTTCCGCAGTTCCTCACCCTTCAGCTTGGCGACGTCGGTGCCGTCGAAGACCACCGAACCGGCGGTCGGCTCGCTGAGCCGCAGGATCGCCCGGCCCAGCGTCGACTTGCCGCACCCGGACTCGCCCACCAGGCCGTAGGTCTCGCCGCGGCGGATGGACAGGTCGACACCGTCGACCGCGTAGACGTGGCCGACCGTCCGGTCGAACACGACCCCGCTCTTGATCGGGAAGTGCACCTTGAGGTCGCTGACCTCGAGCAGCACGTCACCAGCAGGACGGGTCATCGGGCTCCTCCTCCCGCCGCGACCGCCGGCCGCACGGGGTTGTGACAGCGCAGCAGGCCGCCCTGGTCGGGCGCCAGCTGCGGCTGGACCTCGCGGCAGACCGGCAGCGCGTTCGGGCAGCGCGGTGCGAAGGCGCACCCGTGGTCCCACGGGATGTTGTCGGACACCGAACCGCGGATGGGCACCAGCTTTTCGCCGCGGCCCGCGTCGAGCCGCGGGATCGAGGCCAGCAGGCCGTGCGTGTACGGGTGCCGCGGCTCGGCGAACAGCTGGTGCCGCTGCGCCCGCTCCACGATCTTGCCGCCGTAGAGCACGTTGACCTCGTCGCACAGCCCGGCGACCACACCGAGGTCGTGCGTGATCATGATCAGCGCGGTGCCGGTGTCCTGCACCAGTTCCCGCAGCAGGGCGAGGATCTGCGCCTGGATGGTGACGTCCAGGGCGGTGGTCGGCTCGTCCGCGATGAGCAGCCGCGGCCGGCACGCCAGCGCGATCGCGATCAGCGCGCGCTGCCGCATCCCGCCGGAAAGCTGGTGCGGGTACTCGGAAAGCCGGCGCGACGGGTCGGGGATGCCGACCTTGTCGAGCAGGTCCGTCGCTTCGGCCGTCGCCGCCTTGCGGGACATCCCGCGGTGGCGCTCCAGCACCTCGGTGATCTGCAGCCCGATCGGGATGACCGGGTTCAGCGAGGACAGCGGGTCCTGGAACACCATGCCGAGGTCGCGGCCGCGGCGGTCGCGCATGTCCTTGTCGGACAGCTTGAGCAGGTCGGTGCCTTCGAAGCGCACCGAACCGCTGACCTTGTTGCCGCGCCGGGCCAGCAGCCGCATGATCGCCAGCGACGTCACGGACTTGCCGCAGCCGGACTCGCCGACCAGGCCGACGGTCTGGCCCGGTTCGACGTCGAAACTGACGCCGTCCACCGCGGTGAACGGCCGCTCGCCACGGCGGACGAAGTCGACCTTCAGGTCACGGACTTCAAGGAGTGCCATGGTTTCTCACCGCCTGTTCTTCGGGTCGAGGGCTTCACGCAGGGACTCGCCGAGCAGCGTGAACCCGAGCGCCACGATGATGATCGCGATCGCCGGGTAGTACGCGAGCTCCGGGCGGACGTCGAGGAACTGGTGCGAGGCCTTGCCCAGCATCAGCCCCCACTCCGCCCGCGACGGGTCCGGGTCGCCCAGACCGAGGAACGACAGCGCCGCGGCCTCCAGGATCGAAGTGGCCAGCGTGAGGGTCGCCTGCACGATGACCGGGCCGAGCGAGTTCGGCAGCATGTGCCGGAACACGATCGCCCCGCGCTTGACCCCGAGCGACGTCGCCGCCAGCACGTGGTCGGCGTCCCGCTGCGACAGCATCGAACCGCGCAGCAGCCGGGCGAAGATCGGCACGCCGATCATCGACACGGCCAGGATGACCGTCCACTGGCTCGGCTTCGCGAACAGCGCCGCGATCGAAATGGCCAGCAGCAGCGACGGGAACGACAGCATGACGTCGACCAGTCGCATGAGGACGGTGTCGACCCAGCCGCCGAACGCGCCCGCGAGACCACCGATGATCACACCGATGATCACACCGACGATCGTGGCGAGCACCCCGACGATCAGCGTCTGCTGCGCGCCGGCGATCAGCCGCGACAGGAAGTCGCGGCCGAAGTCGTCCACGCCGAGCGGGAACCCGGCCTGTGCGCCCGGGATGAAGTTCGGCCGGATCTGGTCGCCGAGGTAGTGGACGTCCGGGTCCTTCGGTTCCAGCAGGGGCGCGAAGATCGCGACGATGAGGAACACGCCGGTGATGACGGCGCCGGTGATCGCGACCGGGCTGCGCAGCATCCGGCGGATGGCGTCCGCACCGAGGCTGCGCCCGCTCGCCGCGGCGAGCTTGTCGATCGGTTCCTTCTTCTTGTTGAGCAGAGTGTTCATCGCACACGCACCCTCGGGTCGATGATCCCGTACGAGATGTCGACCAGCATGTTCACCAGGACGTAGACCACGGCACCGAACAGCAGGAGTGCCTGCAGCCGGGGGTAGTCACGCCGTTCGATCCCTTCGGCCAGCAGGAAGCCGAGGCCGCGGAAGTTGAACACCCGCTCGGTCAGCACGGCGCCGCCGAGGAGCGCGCCGGTCTGCAGGCCGATGGTCGTGACCACCGGCAGCAGGCCGTTGCGCAGGACGTGCCGGGTGCGCACCACCTGCTGGGTCAGGCCCTTGGAGTTGGCCGTGCGGATGAAGTCCTCGTTGAGGACGTCCAGCACCGACGCGCGGGTGATCCGGGTGATCACCGCGAGCGGGATGGTGGCGAGGGCGAACGCGGGCAGGATCAGGTGCTTGATCGCGTCCCAGACGGCGTCCCACTCGCTCGTCATGATGCCGTCGAGGATGGCGAAGTTCGTGATCGCCGTGGCGTCGAGCCCCGCAGCCTGGCGGCCCTGGGACGGCAGGCCCAGCGGCGCGGCCAGGAGGTCCTGCATCATGTAGCCGAGGAAGAAGACCGGCACCGCGACGCCGATCAGGCTCAGCACGATGACACCGTTGTCAACCGGCCCGCCGCGGTACCGCGCGGACAGGTAGCCGGCCGGGATGCCGATGACGATCGCGATGATCATCGCGGAAAGACCGAGCTCGATGGTCGCCGGCAGGAAGGTGACGATCTCGCCCATCACGGGCTGGGTCGACACCAGGGAGTTGCCGAAGTCGCCGGTGAGCGCCCGGCCGAGGAATCCGAAGTACTGCACGAAGATCGGCTGGTCGAGGCCGAGCACGTGGTTGAGGTTGGCGATCTTCTCCGGCGTCGCCTTGTCGCCCAGGAGGGCGGCGGCGGGACCACCGGGCAGGGACCGGAGCCAGGCGAAGACCAGGATGGACAGGATGAAGAGCGTCGGGATCGCTTGTAGCAGCCGACGCACGAGGAAACGGAGCACTTGCAGTCCTTTGTTGCCAGCCCGGGATCAGGCGCAGGGGGTGGGTGCGGTAGCACCCACCCCCTGCCTTTGGCTGAAATCCTTCGTCAGCTCACGGTCACGGTGTTGAAGCGCTCGTCGGTGAGCGGGCTCGCCACCAGACCCTTCACCTTCGGGCCGACCACGATGGCCGGGGTCGGGTACGCGATCGGGATGGCGGGGAGGAAGTCCATGATCTTCTTGTTGACTTCCTGGTACGCCTTGGCGTGAGCGTCACCGGCGGGCGAAGCGTCCGCCGCGCTCAGAGCCGCGAAGAGCTCCGGGTTGTTGAACCCGAACTCCTTCTTCTCGCGGCCGAAGAACGTGCCGACGAAGTTGCCCGCGTCGTTGTAGTCACCGGTCCAGCCGAGCAGGTGGAGGTCCTGCTTGCCGGCCTTCTGCACGTCGTCCTTGTAGCCACCGTTCCACGGCTCGGCGTGGGCCTCGATCGTGACACCGATCTTCTTGAGGTCCTCGGAGATCGCCGTGAAGGTGTCCGCCGGGTTCGGCATGTACGGCCGGCTGACCTCGGTCGGGTAGTAGAACTTCAGCGTGAGGTTCTCCGCGCCGGCTTCCTTGAGCAGGCTCTTCGCCTTGTTCACGTCGTACGGGTACTTCGTGACGTCGTCGGTGTAGCCCGAGATGACCTTCGGGACGAACTCCGTCGCGACCTCGGAACCCTCGGCCAGCTTCGACTTCACGAACTGCTCGCGGTTGATGCCGTAGGCCAGCGCCTGGCGGACCTTGACGTCCTTGAGCTTCGGGTTGTTGGCCTGGTTGATGCCCAGGTACAGCACGTTGAACGACGGGCGGATGAGCACCTGCTCGCCGTCGTTGCGCAGCAGGCCGTAGTCCGCCGGGCTCGGGTAGTCGTAGCCGTTGATGTCGCCGGCCTTGAGCGCCTGCTTGCGGGCGTTCTCGTCCGGGATCACCTTGAAGATCAGCTTGTCGAGCTTCGCGGGCGACGGGCTGGTGTCGTTGCGCACCAGGGTGATCTCACCCTTGGCCTGGTCCCAGCTCTCGAACTTGAACGGGCCGGTGCCGACCGGGTGCTTGTTCGCGTACTCGCTGTAGGTGAACGAGTCGCCGCTCTGGGTGACCTGGTCCGCGTTGTACTGCTTGAGGGCGGTCGGGCTCTCGATGGAGAACGACGGCAGCGTGAACGCCGCCGGGAACGCGCCCTTGGCCTTGTTCAGGTTGAGGACCGCGGTCGTCGGGTCCTTCGCCTCGCAGCTCTTGTAGACCGGGTCGCCGCTCGCGTCGCCCTCGTTCTTGGCGAAGCCCTCGAAGACGTCGCCGTAGTAGATCATCTGGCTCTGGGCGGCGGCGCCCTTCATGTTGTACCAGCGGTCGAAGTTGAAGCAGACCGCCGTGGCGTCCATCGGGGTGCCGTCGGAGAACTTCACGCCGGACTTGAGGGAGAACGTCCAGGTCTTGCCCTCGTTGCTCGACTCCCACTTCTCGGCGAGAGAAGGCTCGAGGTCGGCGGTGCCCGGCTTGTTCTGGATCAGCGTGTCGTAGATCTGCCGCGTGATCCGGAAGGTCTCGCCCTCGTCGTTGAACGTGGGGTCGAACATCTTCGGGTTACCGGCCGCACCGAAGATCATCGTGCCTCCGGTACCACCCCCGGCGCCCTCATCACGCTTGGATTCCGCACAGGCGGACAGCGAAACCGCGAGCGCGCCGGCGAGCCCGATCAGGGCCACGCGGCGTGTTCGGGTCAGCCGCAATTGCTGCATCTGGCACCCCTTGGGAGATGTTCGGGTTCAAAGTCACCGTCCGGTCGGTCAGGAACTCGACGGACGATCGGTGTGCTCGCCGACACTAGCGGGAACTCGCCCCAGGCTTAAGTACGTGAGGTTACGATCGCGCTACGTGGGCGTCGATTTGACCGCAATGTGTCCGTAAATCACGACAGACTGTGACCATTTGCGGCCGACCACTCCGCCTGGTGGCGGATCACTAACTCAGATGGCGGTACCAACGTTAGCCCGGTCGTGTTGGCCGGGGCGACTTGTCTTGATCGATCCATAGCGGTCTGTTCACGCACCGTGACGGCTCGGTTCCGACGAAAGTCGGGTACCGGCGGCCGCGGCGGTGCCGTCGACGGCGAACCAGCCACGCTCGAACCGTTGCCAGCGGCCCAGTTCGGCCCGTGCGGCCTCGCCGTCGCGCGCCACTGTCCTGGCCAGCCGCGCGCTCTCCGAACCGCCGGAGAGCCAGCAGAGGTGCGAAAGCAGGGGTCTTACCGAAGTGCGGCCGCACGAGACACCTTCCAGCACCAGGACTTCCGGCACGGGCACCCGGACGAGCTCACCCGGCCGGGGTGCCCCACCTGTCCAGTCCATCCGCCGGTAAGCGCCTTCGACGCCGTTCGCGAGGGGTTTCAGGACGCCGTCGACCAGCTGTGGCCACCAGGAAACCGGATCGTCCCACGTCGCGAAGGCGTCGGTGCTCACCAGCTCGGTCCGGCACCCGCGCGCACGCAGCCCGGCGGCGATCCGAGCGGCCAGTGTGGACTTCCCGGCGCCCGACGGGCCGTCGACGGCCAGCAGGCGCACCGCCCCCAACCGGGCCGGCGCGGCGAGCAGGGCTTCGATCACCCGGTCACTTGCTGACGCGCTCGACCTCGGGAAGCCCTTTGACGTCGTCGGGCGCGGTGGTCCGCGCCTCCAGCTCGGTGATCCGGGCGGCCAGCTCGCGCTTGGCGTCCTCGAGCTCGCACCGCAGCAGCGCGGTCTCCTCGACCGACGTGCGCACCTCTTCTTCCAGGTGCCCGACCTCGGTGGACAGGTGCAGCGACACCAGGGCCAGCACGACGCCGGCGAGGAGGAAGACGAAGTTCGACGGCGTCTGCACGCCGGTGTGCTTGGCGAGGAACTCGGCCGCCTGCGGCAGCACCGCGAGGACGACGACGCCGGAGGCGACCACGAGCCAGACGCCCGCGTACTTCTCCCGCAGCTTCCGCCGCCGCATCATCTCGAGGACGACGAACAGCACGACGCACGCGACGACGATGCTGAGGATGCGCCAACCGTCCATTGCAGTTCCCCTTACGCCGAGTCGGAGGAGTCGACCGCGGGCCGGCGGCGCACGAGCGCCAGCAGCAGCGCGAGCCCGGCCCGGCTCAGGTAGACGGCCGATTTGACGGGCGAGTGGCTGGGCGTGCCGCCCGCGCGCTCCCGCATGACGACCGGGATCTCCTTGATGGTCAGCTTGGCCCGGATGGCCATCACCAGCGACTCCACGGTGTCGCCGAGGTACTCCGCCGGGTAGTAGCCGGCGAACAGCCGGATCGCGCGCGGGCCCATCGCCTTGAACCCCGACGTGACGTCGGTGAGCTTGGTCTTCGCCAGCCGCGAGAACACGAGCGAGAGCGCGACCATCGCGTACTTGCGCGGCCCGCTCGCCTTGTACGAGCCCTTCCCGGCGAACCGGGAGCCGATCACGATGTCGGCGTCGTCCAGGCCGCGCAGCAGCGCGTCGAGCTCGTCGGGGTCGTGCTGGCCGTCCGCGTCCACCTGCACGACCACGTCGTACCCGCGGGCGGCGGCGTAGCGGAAGCCGGTGCGCATCGCGCCGCCGACACCGAGGTTCACCGCGAGGCGGGCCACCTCGGCCCCGGCCGCGCGGGCGAGCTTGGCGGTGTCGTCGACCGAGCCGTCGTCGACGACCAGCAGGTCACCGCCCGGCAGGGCGCGTTTCACCTGCTCGATGACCGAAGCGACGCTCGCGGACTCGTTCAGCGCGGGCATCACGATGAGCACGCGGCGGCTGGTCACGGAGGTGCTGGACACGCGATCACTCTAGCCTTTCACTACCGGTTACCGGCCCCGGACCCTGGAGCCGCACCAGCCGCGACGACGCCCTGCTGGCCTTCGATCTCGTAGACGGACGCGCCGGGGTTCTGGAAGACGAGCTTGAAGCCGGGCGTGGTGTCGAGGTGGCTCAGGCCGGGCCCGCTGTTGGTGTCCTTCGTGACCTTGCCCTTGCCGACGAAGACGTACCGCACCTTGAGGTCGGTGAGCAGTTCCCGCACGTGCGGGAACTGGTCGATGTCGTCGAGGTAGATGCTGAGGTACCCGGCCGGGGTGTCGAGCTCGGCACCGTAGAAGGTCCATTCGACCGGCTGGACGCCGTCGAGCGCGTACATCCAGACCGAGCCGTCGGCCTTGCCGTTCATCACCCGCTCGCCCGGCGCGACGTGCGCGGCGAGCCAGTCGAACGCCTGGCGCTCGTCGTTGCTGACCGTCGGGCCGCCGCTGTAGTTCTGCTGCAGGCGGGCGGCGTTGCGGCCGATGTACCCACCGCGGCTCAGTCCGCCGATGACGACCACGAGCAGCACGACGCCGACCGTGGTGAGCGTCGCCGGGGAGACGTTCGGCAGCCGGCCGCCCGCCTTGCGCCCGATCCAGCGGGCGGCGGTGTCGGTGAACTCGCCGAACGCGACCGCGCCGGCCAGCGGGACCAGCGCGCCGATCCGCCAGTGGTCGTTGTAGAAGATGCCGGTGAGGGTGTGGATGAGCGGCGTCTCCAGCGACACGGTGGCCGCGAACAGCCCGCCGAACACGACGTAGGCGGCGACCATCCACAGCATCCGGCGGTGCTTCACCAGCAGGAAGATGCCGATCAGGGCGGGCACGCCGATCCACCACTGCGGGAACGCGGCCATCGGCGAGAAGGTGAGGGTCTCCCCGAGCCCGCCGCTGACCGTGGCCTCCGACGCCCAGAACGCGCTCGTCACGCCACCCGCGTTGTACAGCGAAGGCAACGCCAGCGGGAGCCCGCAGACGGCGGCGAGCACGACCGTGGCCCCGAGCGAGGCCCCCGACCGGCGCCAGTCGATCCGCTCGAACCGGAACAGCACGGCGAGCAGGATCAGCAGGAAGTACACGACGACGACGAACGCGACGCTGGTGTGCAGGCCGATCAGGCCGGCGACGCCGATGCCGATCGCGACCGGGCCGGCGAGCCCGCGCGGCTCCAGCAGCAGGCGCCCGAGCGCGAGCATCACCGGGATCAGCGCGACGCCGGCGACGTAGGGCCAGAGCGGGCCGCGCCAGAGCGAGTCGTACGGGAAGTTGGTGAACGACGCCGACACCGCCGCGGCCGCGGCGACCGCGAGCGCCGGCATCCGCCACACGTGGCACATCGCCGCGACGCCGATCGGCACGCACAGGATCACCGTGAGGGCGCCCATGTTCAGCGTCGGCATCATCGCCAGGCCGGCCTTGTCGAAGACCAGCGCGAGCAGGGCGTGGTAGGTGTCCGGGTAGAAGTAGTTCGTCTGGTCCGGCAGGTTCGCGATGGTGCCGACGGTCGACGGCCGGGCGTCGCCGTGCTCGGCGATCCAGCGGACCAGGTTGGCGTGGAACGGCGCGTCCCAGCCCTGCTGGACCTGGTTCAGGCCGCGGGCGCCGCGCAGGAACGTGACGATGCCGACGAGACTGCCGGCCAGCACACCGGCCCCGATCAGCAGGTGCTCGCGCAGGGACCGGGCGGGGGCCGCCGCGGCGGCGTCCTTCTCCGCCCAGTCCGGGTGGCGCCGGGCGGAGAAGCGCAGGACGGCGAACGAGAGCCCGAAGCCGGCGACCGAAAGCACGAGCGTCCACAGGGCGACCTCGAGCATCGACCAGCGGATGCCGAGCCCGCCGAGCACCGGCACGCCCAGGCTGACGATGCCGAACGTCAGGATCGGCGCGGCCGCGGCGAGCAGCCAGCCGCGCAGCCGGATCGCGGCGCCGAAGACGAGGCCCGGCAGCCAGAAGGCGAGCACGACCAGAAGTACGTTCATGGTTTTCCGCTGTCCAACCTCACCGGCGATACCCCGCCGACTCCTGTCCCCGGTCCGGCCGGGGTCACCCTACTGGGACGTCCGGGGCGGGCCGCACGTTGCCCGGACGTCGCAAGACGAACATCAACACGACCACGAGACCCAGCGTGGGCCCCCCGGCCAGCCCGGCGACCGCCTTGAGGATCGGGTCGCCCGGCACGAGCAGCAGCGTCGCCGCCGTCGCGACCGCGACCACGGCCCAGGTGACGAGGACCTTGCTCGCCTCCTTGCGGGCCACGAGCACGGCCGTCATCAGCTGCAGCGCGGTGAGCAGCACCGCGCCCCACACCATCCACGCCACCCACCAGCCCCGGGCGACGAAGTCCGAGCCGTAGAGCAGCGAGACCAGCCACGGTCCGATCAGCCAGCCGACCAGGGCGCCGACGACACCGAGGGCGACCGTGCCGAGCGCGCCGAGCGCGAGGAGCCGCCGCAGCCGGCGTGTGCCCTCCTCGGTGCCGGAAAGCCGGACGACCGTCGGCACCGCGAGCGCCTGCAGCGGGGAAAGCAGCAGGAGCGGCACCCGGGACACGGTGAGCGTCGCGAAGAGGACGCCGACGTCGGCGTCGGAGCCGCCCGGGGCGAGCAGGCTGACCATCGCCGGGTAGCCGGTGATGACGCTGGCGGTCAGCGCGGCGCCGGTCAGCAGGACCAGGATCCGGGCGGTGACCGGCCCCCAGCCTTCACCGTCGGCGTGCGGGTCGACCAGCCCGGAGACCGGCTTGACGAACAGCAGCCAGGCGAACGAGCCGGTCGCGGCCGCGACCGCGAACGACGTCACGCCGGTGAGGCCGGCGGCGGCGATCCCGAACAGGACGACCACGCGGACGGCGGCCTCGGCGACGACCAGCCCCGAGTACGGCTTGATCCGCTGCTGCCCGACGAGCAGGCCGCGGGCGGCGAACTGGCAGGCGAACGCGACCGCCCCGCAGAGCACGATGACGCCGAGGGCGGTGTTCCCCGCGTACAGCCGGTCCGAGAGGACCGGCACGACCAGGGTCAGCCCGGCGACGACCGCCACGGTCGCGGCCCCGACGGTCAGGGCGCGCAGCGCGGGCTTTCCGGCCTTGCCACCGTCGAGCGCGGCCACCGCGGACTGGCGGGACAGCTCCTGCTCCAGCGGGGACAGCGCGCTGCCGAGGCCCATCAGGATGCCCCAGAACGACAGGTAGACCTTGCTGTTCTCCGGCCCGAGCCAGCGGGTGGCGACCAGCGTCAGCACGTAGCCGAGCGCGATCGCGACGAGCAGCGAGATGCCGATCTTGCCGGCCGAGCGCCCGGTTTCCTTCGCCAGGCTGCGCCCGTCGGCTTCGTCGGACTCGTGGGTCACCGGTGAGCTCATCGTCCCCGCCGCCGGTGGGCACGCAGCGCCATGACGAGGCCACGGACGGCACCGGCGCCGAAGCCGGCGCCGAAGACCGGGGCCAGCTTCGCGACGGCCTTGGCCTCCGCGTTCGTCGCGCCGAAGCGCGTCACGGCCGCCCCGGCCGCGGCCGACCCGGCGGCCGCGAGCACCACGGCCGTCTTCGGCTTCCGCAGCGCGAGGCCGAGGCCGAGCACACCGACGCCGAACGCGGCGAACAGGCCGTTGCGGGCCGGGCCCGGCGAGCCGAGGTAGGAGTCCACGAAGGTCGTCCCGCGGAAGTACGCCTGGGCGGCGAACTTCTTGAAGCTCTCGCGCCCGTGGTAGGTCGCGGAGAACTCCGGCGCGAGGAAGATGCGGTGCCGCTCGGCGATCCAGCGCAGGACACCGGTGTCGTCACTGGCGAAGCGCACGTCGTCGAACAGGGAAACGAAAGCGTCCGAAGCCGACTCGAGAACCGCGCGCGGCGCGGAAAAGAATCCGGTGCCCTTCGGGAACAGGTCGAACTCTTCGATGCCGAAGGACATCAGGCGCGGATTCGCGCAGTACCGGCGCCAGGGAATCTTCACCAGCCCGGCCATGAAACCCGCGTACGGGTTGTCTTCGGAAGCGACGTTGACGTGGCCGTTCCAGACCGTCCGCTCGGGGTGGTCGACCAGCTGGTCGCGCAGGAAGGTCAGCGCGCCGATGTCCACGACGACCCGGCTGTCCAGCAGCAGGATCTGGTTCCCGGCGGCCTTGGCGATCCCCGCCCGCCGCGCCTCGAAGCGGCCCGAGTTGGCCTGGCTGAGCACGGTGATGCCGTGGCGTTCGCGCAGCTCGTCGAGCCGCGCGGGGGTGGCGTCCGTGCTGCCGTCGTCGACGACGACGACCTCGATCGGCCAGCTGGCCTCCGTCGCGGAGGCGAGCAGCGCGCCGACACTGCGTTCGATCCAGTCCTGCTCGTTGCAGACCGGGATCACGACGCTGAGCGAGGGGAGGAGCGGGTTCGCACTCACCGGGCCGAGGCTACCCGGCGGCCCCCGCGGCGGGTCGGCCAGTATCCTTGCGCCACCGCACCCGACCAGAAATGGGCCTTCACGGTGATTTCCTTCATTCTCGGCACCACCGCGGAACTGATCAAGATCGCGCCGGTCTACCACGGGATCCGCGATCGCGGGATGCGGCCGAAGATCTGGTTCACCGCGCAGCACGTCGACGAGGTCGCGGACGTCCTCGCGGACCTGGACATGCCGGCGCCCGACGTCTGGCTGGTGCCGGAGGAGAAGGCGCACAACCTCGAGTCGCCGGCGCAGGTGCCGGGCTGGGCCGCGCAGGTCATGCGCACCGCGTGGAGCCGCCGCCACGAGCTGCGCGCCGCGCTGACCGAGGACGGCCGTCCCCCGCTGGTGCTGGTGCACGGCGACACGTTCACCACGCCGTACGGCTCGCTGATCGGGAAGCGGATCCTCAAGTCCCGCGTCGGGCACGTCGAGGCGGGCGCGCGGTCGGGCAGCATCCTGTCGCCGCTGCCGGAGGAGCTCAACCGCAAGATCGCGGCGAAGATCGTCGACATCCACTTCGCGCCGAGCGCGCGTGAGGTGAACAACCTCCGCAACGCCCGCGGCGTGGTCGTCGACACCGAGGCGAACACGGCGATCGACGCGATGCGGCTGGCGATCAACCAGCCGCTGGACGTGCCGAACCTGCCGGAGAAGTTCGGCCTGGCCACGCTGCACCGCTTCGAGCTGGTCTCGCGCCCAGACAAGTACCGCGAGGCGCTGGAGATCCTGCGCGAGCAGAGCCGAAAGATGCCGATCCTGTACATGGCCGGGGCGCCGGAGCGCGAGAAGATCCGCGCGCTGGGCATCGGGAACATCTTCGACGACCAGTTCATCGTCCAGCCGAAGATGCGCTACCTGAAGTTCCTCCCGCTGGTGGCGCGCGCCGAGTACGTCGTCACCGACTCGGGTGGTCTTTCGGCGGAGTGCTACTACCTCGGCCTGCCGTGCGCGGTGCACCGCGAGCGCACGGAGACGCCGCAGCACCTCGGCGAGACGGTGGTGCTGACGGAGATGCGCGGCGACAAGCTGCAGAACTTCCTCGACACGTACCAGAACCGCCGCGGCGAGTCCTGGATGGACAAGTACCACCCGTCCGAGATCGTCGTGGACACGCTGGCGCAGCTCGGCTACTGCTGAGTCCTTCGTTCGGGTGACCTCGGGTTTCTCCGGGGGTGAGCCGGGCAGAGTGTCGCCATGATCCACATCGGACTGGCGGCGTTGCTGGCGGTGGTCCCGCCGCCCATCGACCAGGCGTCGGTGCGTGACGCGGCGCTTTCCTCGGGCTTCCAGGAGGCGTACGTCGGCGAGGCGGGCCCGATCGCGCGCGCGATCCACGCGGTGTACGACATCCCGGCCTCGGTGACGGTGGCGCAGTCGATCCTGGAGTCGAACTGGGGCCGCAGCAAGCTGTCGACGGCCGAGCTGAACCACTTCGGCTTCAAGTGCGTGACGCCGACGAGCCCGGGACCCATCGCGGTGCGGTGTGCCCGGTATCCGACGACGGAGTGCATTCCGGCGCCGTGTCATCCGGTGGATGCGTTTTTCCGGTCGTACGCGTCTGTTTTCGACTCGTTCCGCGATTACGGGCGGCTGTTGACGACGTCGTCGAACTACGCGGCGGCGTTGCCGGTGCGCGACGACCCGGACGCGTTCATCCGGGCGGTGGCGCGGAAATACGCCACCGACCCGGAGTACGCGAACAAGGTGATCAGGCTGATGGACCTCTACGACCTGCGCCGCTTCGACGTCGCTTAGAGCACCCTGCGGCCCGAGAGCGCGCGCCCGAGCGTCAGCTCGTCCGCGAACTCCAGGTCACCGCCCATCGGGAGCCCCGACGCCAGCCTCGTCACGCTCAGGCCCGGGAAGTCGCGCAGCATCCGCACCAGGTACGTCGCCGTCGCTTCGCCCTCCGTGTTGGGGTCCGTCGCGATGATGATCTCGGTGATGTCCGCCTCGCCGATGCGCTTGAGCAGCTCGCGCATCCGCAGCTGCTCCGGCCCGATGCCCGACAACGGGTCGAGCGCGCCGCCGAGGACGTGGTAGCGGCCCTTGAACTCGCGCGTGCGCTCGACCGCCAGGACGTCCTTCGGCTCCTCGACCACGCAGATGACCGTGAGGTCGCGGCGCTCGTCGCGGCAGATGCGGCACTTCTGCTGCTCGGAGACGTTGCCGCACACCTCGCAGAACTGGACGCCCTCCTTGACCTTGCCGAGGACGTCCTGCAGCCGCGAGATGTCCACCGGGTCCGCGGCCAGCAGGTGGAACGCGATCCGCTGGGCGCTCTTCGGCCCGACCCCGGGCAGCCGCCCGAGCTCGTCGATCAGGTCCTGGACGACACCTTCGTACAAGTTCGTCAGCCGCCGAAGCCGAGGGCGCCGAGGTCCGGCATGCCGCCACCGCCGCCGAGGCCGCCGGCCAGCGGGCCGAGCTTCTGCTCGGTGAGCTTCTGCGCGCTCGCCGACGCGTCGCGGACCGCCGCCACGATCAGGTCGGACAGCGTCTCGACGTCGTCCGGGTCGACGACCTTCGGGTCGATCTGCAGGCTCTTCAGCTGGCTGTCACCGGAGACGGTCGCGGTGACCAGCCCGCCACCGGCCGTGCCGGTGACCTCGGTGTTGGCGAGCTCCTCCTGGGCCTCGACGAGCTTCTGCTGCATCTGCTGCGCCTGCTGCATCAGCTGGGAAATGTCGAAGCCGCCGCCGGGTTGCACCATGATCGCACTCGGTCCTCTCTGCACGCCTGTGTCCTCCGCCAGGGTAGTCGCGCCACGGGTGGGCCCGGGGTGTGGCACCGTGGTCGCCGTGCGACGCGCGATTGTCCCCCTCCTGCTGGCCGGTGCCCTGCTGCTCACCGGCTGCGAAGAAGACACCCCGGCAGCTCCCGCTCCCGCGCCCGCTCCCGTGACGACCCGGACGGTCACGCCGGCACCGACGACCGTGACACCGCCCCCGTCGCCTTCCCCGCCGCCGTCCTCGGCCGCCGCGCCGCCGGCCGCGTCCGGGAAGGTCGTCGTGCTCGACCCCGGCCACAACGGCGGGAACGGCGCGCACCCGGCGGAGATCAACCGGCAGGTGCCCGCGGGGCGCGGGCAGACCAAGCCGTGCAACACGACCGGCACCGCGACCAACGCCGGCTACCCCGAGCACGCGTTCACCTTCGACGTCGCCCAGCGGGTCGGGAAAGCGTTGACGGCCAAGGGAATCCGCGTCGTCTACACGCGACAGGACGACACCGGCGTCGGCCCCTGCGTCGACAAGCGGGCGGCGATCGGCAACGACGCGAACGCCGACGCCGTCGTCTCCATCCACGCGGACGGCTCGACCGCGGCCGGCGCGAACGGCTTCCACGTCGCGTACTCGTCGCCGCCGTTGAACGCCGCGCAAGGGCCGCCGTCGACGCGGCTGGCGCAGACCGTGCGGGACACGCTGCGCACGAGCGGCTTCAGCACGTCGAACTACATCGGCGGCAACGGCCTTTCGGCCCGCGCGGACCTCGGCGGCCTGAACCTTTCGACGCGGCCGTCGGTGCTCGTCGAGTGCGGCAACATGCGCAACGCGGCGGAGGCCGCCCGGATGACCAGCGCGGAAGGCCGCCAGCAGTACGCGTCGGCCATCGCGGTGGCGATCGAGGCCTACCTGGCTTCCTGAGCAGACGTGGATCGGCCCGAGGGGTGCTGAAAGCCGTGAATGTCGCATTGAGGGACTTCAAGTCCCTCAATGCGACATTCACGGACTTTGCTCAGTCCAGCGGGCGGGCGCCGAGGTGGTCGGAGATCAGCTTGCGGGCCAGCTCGTCCGGGTCCTGGTCCGGCGGGGGCGGAGGGGGTGGCGGGGCGGGGCTGGCGTCCTCGTTGTAGAGGTCCTCGTCGTCCTCGTCGGAGGGTTCCGGGGGCAGCGGGATGTCCGGCTCGGCCGTGGTCACTCGGGGCCGGGCGGGTGCGGCCGGCGCCGGGGCGGGGCGGGCGGGCGCTTCGGCGGGCGCGGCCGCCGGGGCCGGAGCCGCCGACTGCCGGGTGAACGACCGTTCCGGCGCGGGCGCGGCCTGCTGCGCGCGCGCGGCGGGCGCGGCCGGGGCGTTGCCGTGGACGCAGCGGACCTGCCACTCACCCCCGACGACGTCCGCCAGCGCGCCGGCGATCTTGCGCGCGTTGTCCTGGTCGGACAGGCGGCGGGCCAGCGGTTCGGACTTGTGGGTGAGCGTGAGGGCGTGCCCCTCGACGGTCGCGACCGTGGCCTGCGTGAGCATCGCCTCGAGGCTCCGGCCGCCGGTGAACTTGCGCAGGGCGGTCATCAGCTGCGGCCAGACGTTCCGGATCGCGGCGGCATCCAGACCACCGGACGCCGGGGCCGCCGCGGGTGCCGAAGTGGCCGCCGGAGCGGGGCCGCCGGTTTCCGGCGCGCTTGCCGCGGCCGGGGCGGGTGTGCCGCCGCCCGGGGTGCGTGGCGTGCCCCAGCCGCCGTCCGCGGACTGGGCGGAGTTGCCCGCAGCAGGGGGACGGGCCGCCGGTGCCGAGGCATCGGCGCCCGCAGCCGCGGGAGCCGGCGCGGCGCCGCCTGGCGTGCGCGAAGCGCCCCAGCCAGCATCAGCGCTCCGGCTCGCCGGAGCGCCAGACCCCGCCGAAGCATCGGCGCTTGCAGCCGCGGCGCCGCCGGGCGTGCGCGAAGTGCCCCAGCCGCCGTCCGCGGGCTTTGCCGGCGCAGCAGGTTCCGGCTCGGCCCGAGCGGGCTCCGGGGCCGCGACCGGCGCCGGGCCGGCCGATGCCGAGCGCTGCGAAGGCCGGGAAAACGCCCGATCCGGCGCCGCCGCCCGCATCGGCGGCTCCACGCCACCCTCGGCGGGCGCGCCACCGCCACCGGCCAGCGTCGCGCGGCGTTCGAGGCGCTCGAGCCGGGCCAGCAGCGCGTTCTCCGCCTCCGTCACCGACGGCAGCAGCATCCGCGCGCACAACAGCTCCAGCACCAGCCGGGGCGACGTCGCCCCGCGCATCTCCAGGAGTCCATTGTGGACGATGTCCGCGTAGCGCGAGAGCGTCGCCAGGCCGATCCGCTCCGACTGCGCGACCATCCGCGACAGCTCTTCTTCCGGCGCCGACACCAGTCCGCCCGCGGAATCCGGCACCGCGCGCAGCAGCACCAGGTCGCGCAGCCGGTCGAGCAGGTCCGTCGCGAACCGGCGCGGGTCGTGCCCGGCCTCCGTGACCTTCTCGACCGTGCCGAACACGGTCGCGGCGTCCTCGGTCGAAAGCGCGTCCACCATGTCGTCGATCAGCGCGACGTCCGTGACACCCAGCAACGCCACCGCGCGCGAATACGAAACGCCGTCCGGGCCCGCGCCGGCGAGCAGCTGGTCGAGCACCGACTGCGTGTCGCGTGCGGAACCGCCGCCGGCCCGGATGACCAGCGGGTACACCGCCGGCTCGACCTCGACGCCCTCGGCCGCGACGTTGCTCTCCAGGAGCGTGCGCATCGCGCCCGGCGGGATCAGCCGGAACGGGTAGTGGTGCGTCCGCGAGCGGATGGTGGTCAGCACCTTGTCCGGCTCGGTGGTCGCGAAGATGAAGATGACGTGCTCGGGCGGCTCTTCCACGATCTTCAGCAGGGCGTTGAAGCCCTGCGTGGTGACCATGTGCGCCTCGTCGATGATGAACACGCGGTACCGCGACTCGGCCGGCGCGTAGAACGCCTTGTCGCGCAGCTCGCGGGCGTCGTCGACGCCACCGTGGCTGGCGGCGTCGAGCTCCGTGACGTCGACGCTGCCCGACCCCTCGGGGGCGAGCGCCTTGCACGAGTTGCACTCGCCGCACGGGTCCGGCGTCGGTCCCTTGGCGCAGTTCAGCGAGCGCGCCATGATGCGCGCGCTGGACGTCTTGCCGCAGCCGCGCGGGCCGGAGAAGAGGTAGGCGTGGTTGATCCGCCCGGCGGACAGCGCCGTGCGGAGGGGTTCGGTCACATGCTCCTGCCCGACGACCTCGGCGAAGGTTGCCGGACGGTACTTGCGGTACAGCGCTAGAGCCACGCCGCGAGACTACCGGGGACCTCCGACAACCTTCGCCGTGCGGGTCAGGGCAGCTGGAGCAGGAGCGCGTTCACCTTGGCGACGTGCTCCGCGGTGAAGGCGTCGCGCGCCCGCGCCTTGGCCAGGTCGTTGTCGAGGTACGGCTGCAGGTACGAGTCCGGGCCGTCCAGGACGCCCTGCGCGACCGCCGTGACCTCGGGCCCTTCCGACAGCGTCTGCGCCACCCGGATGCGCAGGTCGTGCGTCCGCGCGACGTACTGACCCGTGGCCAGGAACGCACGGACATCGGCGACGGTGCCGTCCAGCGCCTGCTGCGCGGCGGACTTCGTCGCCGGTACTGCGTTCGCCCGCAAAAACCCCCTCGATCGATGATCGTTCCGCTCCCTTGTCGGCGGGCCGGTCGGAATGTTTCCGATAACCTCGGACTCCGTGAGCCGCACGCGAAAGCCCGGTCCGGTGCCCGGGCGGTACCCGGTCAGGTTCGGGACGGCGGAGCTCCTCCGCGACGTCGACCGCGGCAACGCCTGGCTGGTGTCGGTGGACGGCGTCGCCCAGTCGTACGTCGACCTCGACGACCCGGCCAGCCTGGAGTTCGACTACGTCCGCCGGTTCGGCGACGTGGTGGACCAGCTGCCGCCGGGCCCGCTGGACGCGCTGCACATCGGCGGGGCGGCATGCACGCTGCCGCGCTATGTGGCGGTGACCCGGCCGGGGTCGCGGCAGCTGGTGTTCGACGCCGACGGCGAGCTGGTCGAGCTGGTCCGCGCCCAGCTGGGGCTGCGGGTGCCCGGGGTACGTGTCCGGGTGACGGACGGCCGTTCCGGGCTGACGACGAGACGCGAGGACACGGCGGACCTGGTGGTGGTCGACGCGTTCGAGCGAGCGACCCTGGCCGGCGGCCTGGCCACACTGGAAGCGACCCGGGCGATCGCGGCGATCCTCCGGCCGCCGGGGACGTACCTGGCCAACATCACGGACGGCGCGGGCCTCCCGTTCGCCCGCCGTTTCCTGGCGACGCTGCGCGAGGTGTTCCCCGAGGTCCTGGTGCTGGCGGACCCGGCGGTGCTGAAGGGCCGCCGCTTCGGCAACCTGGTGTTCGCAGCCTCGGCCTCACCGCTGCCGACGGCGGAGCTCGCCCGCCGGACGGCCTCGGCGGCGTTCCCGACGAGGTGCGTGGAGGGCGCGGAGCTGCGAAAGCTGGCAGGCAGGGCCACCCCGATAACCGACGACGACCGCCCACCGTCACCCCAGCCCCCGGAAGACGTGCTGGGCCTGTTCTGAGAAGAAGCCCACCCAAGCCGGGCGAGGGCCACGGCAGACCACCCAGCTCCCACCAGAGGCGACCACGGCAGACCACCCAGCTCCCACCAGAGGCGGCCACGGCAGACCACCCAGCTCACGCCAGAGGCGGCCACGGCAGACCACCCAGGGCGCACCAGAGGCACCGTGGGGGTCCGGGGGCTCGGCCCCCGGGCAAAAGGACGAAGTGAAGGCCCGGCGAAGGGGCGAAGCCCCGAGAGCCGGAGCCGAAAAGAAGGGGACCCCGCGCACCCGTCAGAGCCTGCTTATCCTTGCTGCCTTCCGGCCCTGGGGAGGTTCACAGGGTGGACGCCGCGCGGGGTCCGTGGATCAGTGTAGCCGCCGAGAACTCTCGGTGGGCCAGCGGGCCTTCAAGCCCCCGCGCCCGCCTGGGCGCGGGCCTTCTTGAACGTGTTGTGCAGGACCGCCAGCAGGGCGTCCCGGACCGAAAGCCGCTCCCGTGCGTCGAACGTGATCAGGGGGACGTCCTCGCTCACCGCCAGTGCCCACCGCACGTCCTCGAGGTTGTGTCCCAGCGAGCCGTCGAACATGTTGACCGCCACCACGAACGGCAGGCCCGCGTTCTCGAAGTAGTCGACCGCCGGGTAGCAGTCGTCCATGCGGCGGGTGTCCACGATCACCAGCGCGCCGAGTGCGCCGTGGACCAGGTCCTGCCACATGAAGCCGAAGCGGTCCTGGCCGGGCGTGCCGAACAGGTACAGCTTGACCTCGTCGTCGATCGTGATGCAGCCGAAGTCCAGGGCGACCGTCGTCGTGGTCTTGCCCGGGACGTGGCCCGTGCGGTCGACCGAAGCCGCCACCGACGTGATCGCCGCCTCGGTCGTCAGCGGCTTGATCTCCGAGATGGACGACACCGCCGTCGTCTTGCCCACGCCGAAGCCGCCCGCGATGACGATCTTGACCGGGGCCGGCGGGCGGGCCGCCGGTTCAGTGAATGGCTTCGAGTCCACGAATGACCCTTTCGATCATGCCGAGGTCGTGCGAGTTGCTCGCCGGCCGCCGGACGACGACGTAGCCCTGCTCGGCGAGGTCGGCCACCAGCACCCGGGCGACGCCGATGTGCAGGCCGAGCACGGCGGCCACCTCGGCGACCGACACGGTGCTCCGGCAGAGGGAGACGATCTCCTGCCGTTCGAACGTGAGCTTCGGGTGCGACGCCGCCCCGAGGCGGGACGTCATGACCTGCGCCTCGATCTCGAGGCTCTGGTCGACCGGCTGGGCGCGCCCCGATGTCATCAGGTACGGCCGCAGCAGCGAAGGTTCTTCGGTCATCACGACCCCACGGTGTTCTTGAGCTCCTCGATCAGGCCCGGCGTCAGGACTTCGGTGGCGCGGTTGGCGAACATGGCCATCTCGTAGGCGATCGTGCCCAGGCTGGCCTGCTTGTTGGCCAGGACGCCCAGCGAGCAGCCGATGCTGATGGTGCAGACCAGCAGGTACCCGTGCTGCAGCTCGATGATCACCTTGTCGGGCGAGCCGAGCGGGTGGCTTTCGGAGACGCCGTGGGCGAGGCCCAGCATGGCGGACGAGATCGCGGCGAGGCGGTCGGCGTTGGAGCGCTCGAGCTCCGAGGACACCGCGATCAGCAAGCCGTCGGCCGAGACCGCGATGGCGGCGATCGCGCCCGCGGTGTGCTGCGCGAAGCGGCTCACCAGCCAGTTGAAGTTCTGGGCTTCGACGCTGACACCAGCTGCGGGGATGCTCATTTCCTGCTCTCTTCTTCTCGTTCCGTCACACGACCGGCGACCACGCCTCGCGGCGGGCTGTCCGCCGTCATCTCGTCCGCCTTGGCCAGGCCGGCGGCGAACGAGTCGAACGCCGCCCGCTCGGCCGCCGGGTCGCGCTTGCCGCGGTCCACGCCGGGCCGGGCGGCCGGCCGGCCCGCGGCGGCCTGCTGACGCAGGCCGGGGGCGAGCTGGGCCCCGGGAACCCGGCGGACCAGGCCGTCCCGGGACTGCGGCGCGGCCGGGATCCCGGCCGGGACGGGCACGGGTTCCGGGACGACGGTCCGCGGCGCCGGCACCGGAGCTTCGGCGGCCATCGCCGAGCCCCCGGGCACGCGGACCGGCAGCGACGCGCCGTCGCTCGCCGGCGCGGAGACCTCGGCGGCCCGCACGAAGGCGTCCTGGAACCCGTCCATGGCGGTCTTGGCCGCCTCGGGGTCGTGCCGCGGCTCCGGCGACACCGGCGCGGTGGTGCCCGGGCTCGGCAGCTGGGCACCGCGCACGCGCCGCTTGAGCCCGCCCCGGCTCTGCGCCTCCTGCTCGGCCACGACGTCCGGCTCGGCGTCCGGCCACACCGGTTCCAGCTGGTTGAACCACCGGAAGCCGGCGCGGGAGCCGAGGAGCGCCGGGATCGCCGGCGAGGGCAGCGGGACCGGCGGCGAGTGGTCCGATGTGGACACCGCGACGGCTTCGGCGGGGCGCGCCTCGGGCACGGCCTGCGCCGGGATCACCGGCACCGGCTTCACGCGCACTCCCGCGCGGTGGCTGAACAGCGACGACGGGATCGTCAGCCGCGCGGTCACGCCGCCGGTGGTCGGCGTCGCGAGCAGTTCGACGCCCAGGTCGTGGCGCCGCGCCAGGCGGCCGACCACGAACAGGCCGAGCACGCTGGTCGGCGCCAGCTCGAGCCGTTCGCGCTCGACGAGCCGCTGGTTCTCCTCGGCGAACTTCTGCTCGGTCATGCCGATGCCGTGGTCGACGATGCTGACCAGGCAGGCGCCGTCGGCGAGGAACATCGTGTCGACCTCGACCACGGAGCCCGGCGGCGAGAACGACGTCGCGTTCTCGAGCAGCTCGGCGAACACGAGCACCAGGTCGGCGCCCAGCGCCGAGGACAGCAGGATCTCCGCGATGACACCGAGCTTGACGCGCTGGTAGTCCTCGATCTCGGCGAGCGCGGACCGCAGCGCCGTGGACAGCTCGATCGGGCCGGCGATGCGCGTCTCGTCGCGCGTCCCGGACACCACGAGCAGGTTGTCGGCGTTGCGGCGCAGGCGGGTGGAGAGGTGGTCGAGCCGGTAGAGGCTGGCCAGCAGCCGGGTGTCCTGCTCGTTGCGCTCGACCTCGTCGATCAGCGCCAGCTGGCGGCCGACCAGGTTCTGCGTGCGCTTGGCGACGTTCGCGAACATCAGGCTGGTGTTGCGGCGGGTGAGCGCCTGCCGTTCGACCAGCTCGGCCGCGGTGGTCTGGACGCGGTTGAACGCGGCGGCCAGCTCGCCCAGCTCGTCGCTCGAGACGACGTCGATGGTGGCCAGCCGCGGCACCTGCTCCTCGGCTTCCTCGGTGTCGGTCACGCGGACGAGCTCGGTGCCGGCGAGGTCGGCGACCGACGTCGCCGCGGTGGTCAGCCGCCGCAGCGGCCGGGCGATCGACCGGGACACCGCGACGGCGAGGAAGGCGACCAGCAGGAACAGCAGGCCCGCGCCGACGCCGACCAGCCACGCCAGCCGGGTGCCGGCGTCGGCTCGTCCGGTCGCCGAGCCGGCGATCTCGCCGGTGGCCCGCTCCTGCACGATCTTCCGTTGTCCCGCATGGCTTTCCGCCGCGGCGAGCACGTCGGTGACGTAGCGAGTGGTGCCCGCCGCGTCCCGCGGGTTGCCGACCTGGGCGGCCAGGTCGTCGATGCGCCGGCCGGCGTCGCTCTGCTCGACCCGGACGACCAGGGCGGCCCGCTCGCTGTCGTCACCGTCGTCGCCCTGCTTGACGAACCGGTCGATGAAGATGGGCACCTGCTGGGTCGCGTCGTCCAGGATGGACCGGCCGGCTTCCGGCGACACGGCGGTCACGATGAGGGCCATGGCGCGCAGCGAGCTTTCCTCGTTCGCCCGCAGCAGCGCGTCCAGCGCCGTCAGCTCCCGGGTGCCCTCGGCGTCGCTGGTGAGCTGCGGGACCAGGCGCAGGGAGTCGATCACCGCGTCGATCACGGCGTGATAGGTGCGCGCCACGCTGTCGAGCGCGACGCCGCGGCTCGCGGCGTTCTGCCGCAGCTCGCCGAGCGAGCCGATCCGGGTCAGCGCCGCGGAAAGCTCGTCGGGAGCGTCGTCACCCAGTGACGCGCGGACCTCGCCGATCGTCCGGTCGACCACCTTCTGCTGCTGGAGCATCTGGTCCGGGCTCGCCGACGGCGTCGCCACGAACGCGCCCGTCAGCAGCCGCTCGCGCTGCAGCTGCCACACCAGCCCGCCGAGCTGCTGGGCCTGGCGCGCCACGGTGGCCGACTGCGTCGCGGCCGCCGCGCTGCTCGCCTGGGTCAGCACGAACGGCACCGACACCAGCACCACCGCGGCCAACGGGGGCAGGAGCAGCAGGTTCAGCTTGCCGCGAATGCCGAGCCGGGCGAGGAGTCCCCCGCCGCCCGCCCGGTCCGCGGTCGCCCTGCCGTGCCTCATCCCCGCACCTTCCCGTCTTCCGTTCTCACCCGTCCACGGCCACCCGGCCGACGTGGCCGCGGTGCTGCTCCCGGACGAGGTCCTCGATCCGGGCGCGCAGCGCGAGGAACCGCGGCTCGCGCTTCACCGCCAGGTCCCGCTCGGCGGGCAGCGTCACCTCGACGTCGGCGGCGATCCGGCCGGGGTCGGAGGCGAGCACCACCACCCGGCCGCCCAGGAACACCGCTTCCTCGACGTCGTGGGTGACCATCAGCACCGTGGTGCCGGTGTCGGCCCACACCTGGCGGATGAGCACCTGCATGTCCTCTTTGGTCTGGACGTCCAAGGCGCCGAAGGGTTCGTCCAGCAGCAGGACGTCCGGTTCACAGGCGAGCGCACGCGCGATCGCGACGCGCTGCTTCTGGCCGCCGGAAAGCTGTTTCGGCAGCGACTTGCGCACGGCGTGGAGCCCGGTCTCGGCGAGGTACCAGTCCACGCGCTTGGCGCGCTCGGCCGCGTCGACCGGCAGCAGCTCGAGTCCGAACGCGACGTTCTTCTCGACGGTGCGCCACGGGTACAGCGCGCCGGCCTGGAAGACGAGCCCGCGGTCCGGGCCGGGGCCGGTCACCGGGACGCCGTCGAGCACGATCTCGCCCTCGGTCGGCCGGCTGAGCCCGGCCACCAGCGACAGCAGCGTCGACTTGCCCGAGCCGCTCGCGCCGACGACGCAGACGAACTCGCCACGCAGCACCTCGAGGTCGACGCCGTCGAGCGCGCGCGTCACCCGGCCGCGGACGCGGTAGTCCTTCGCGACGTTCCGCAGTTCCAGCGTCATGCCGCCCACTTCCCGACGCGCGTGCGCAGCAGGCGCAGCAGGACGTCGATGACCAGCCCGGCGATCCCGATGACCACGAGCACGGCGAAGATCTTGTCCGTCTGCAGGAACCGCTGCGCCCGCACGATCCGGTAGCCGAGGCCCGCCGAGGAGTTGATCAGCTCGGCGACGACCACGAAGTTCCACGCCGCGGCGGCGTTGACGCGGATCGCGTCGATCATGCCCGGCAGCGAATGCGGCACGACGATCTTGCGCAGCACCTCGCCCCGGCGCGCGCCGAGGGTGTAGGAGACGTCGAGCAGCTCGCGCGGCACGCCGCGGACGACGTCGGCGGTCATCAGCGTGTTGAAGAAGACCGTCCCGATGAAGAGGATGGCGATCTTCGACGGCTCCCCGAGGCCGAGCCAGATGATCAGCAACGGGATGAATGCGCTCGCCGGCAGGTAGCGCAGCAGCCCGATCAGCGGTTCGAAGAACGCCTGCCCCGCGGTGAACGCGCCCATCAGGATGCCGAGCGGCACCGACACCAGCACGGCGAGGCCGAAGCCTTCGAGCACCCGCTGGGTCGTCGCCCAGAGGTCGTCGAAGAGCTCGCCGGTGCTCGCCATGTCCGCCCCGGCCTTGACCACCGCGGCCGGAGACGGCAGGAAGGTCGAGTCGACGACCCCGCTGAGGCTCAGCACGATCCACGCGAGGAACGGGATCGCGAACGACAGCACCGCCAGCGTCCAGCGTGTCGGCGCGGAAGTGGGCGTGCGCAACGAAAAGAGCGGCGACGCGGCCTTGGGTGCGGCCCGGCGCGGCAGCGGCGCCCAGGCCGGGCGCCCCCGGCCGGCCTCCTGCTCCTCGGCGAGCCGTTGCTCGGCCTCGAGCGCCTCGGCGGCCCGGTCGCCGTCCGTGACCGCCGGGGTGGTGCGCTGGGTCGGACCGGTCACTGCGGCGCGGCCTTCACGAACTGGTCGTCGAACAGCCCGTCCAGCGACGGCCGCTGCTGGGCGAGCCCGGTGCCGACGATGAAGTCGACGATCTTGTTCGCCTGGAAGTCGAGGTGCTGCGCGGTGACGCCGGGCGTGAACGCGTCGATGTTCTGCTGGCGCGTGAAGATCGTGGTGCCGGCGTCGTAGGACTTGTAGTCGGCGTCGGAGACCCCGCCGCGCTTGGCCATGATCCCGACGGCCGCGTCCTTGTTGTTCTTGATCCAGATGAGCGTCTCGAACCAGGTGTTCACCAGCGCCTGGACGTCCTTCGGGTGGTCCTTGACCAGCTTCTGCGACGTGACGAGGTGGTCCGGGATGGCGCCCGGGAACTCGGCCGACGTCGAGATCGCGCGGCTGCCCGGGCGCTCGAGGGCCTTCGAGGTGAAGGGCGCGAACGCGCCCACCGCGTCGACCTGGCCGGCGACGAACGCGGCCGCCGCGGCGTCGGTCGGCAGGTTGACCAGCTCGATGTCCTTTTCGGTCAGCTTCGCCTCCTGCAGCGCGAGCAGCAGCAGGTAGTGGTCGACCGTCCCCTGCTCGACCGCGACCTTCTTGCCCTTGAGGTCGGCGACCGCGGTGATCCCGTCGCGCGCGATGATCTTGTCGTTGCCGGTGGAGTTGTCGTTCACCAGCACGATCGACAGCTTCGCGCCGCCGGAAGCCGAGGAGAGCGTGTCGTTGAGGGTCTGGCTGTTCGCGTCGATGGCCCCGCTGGAGAGCGCGTTGATGCTGTCGGTGTAGTTGTCGAAGTACTTCAGGTCGACGTTCACGCCGTTCTTCGCGAACAGGCCCTGTTCCTGCGCCACCTGCCAGGGGAACCAGCCGGGCCAGGCGCTGAACCCGAGGGTGATCTTGTCGCCGCTGCCGCTCGCGGAACTGTCGCTGCAGCCGGAAAGCGCGGTGACCGCGGCGAGGGTCAGCAAGGTCAGGAGCACCGTCAGCCGGCGGGGGCGGGAAGTCACAGCGAAACTCCAAAAGGCGGGGGAAGTGGAGTGTTGCGGCGCCGAAAGCGCACAGTCATCGCTGCCCTCTTCCAGACGCGCCTGATCGGGTCACGGATGAGAGAACGCGGACAGGGATCACCCACACCCAGTGAGATCCGGTCCCTCAGCGCACCGGATCGGCTACCCCTTGTCCCTCACCCGGCGGAGAGCCTAGCGAGGGCCCCAAGATCACCACAATGGCTGGGGCCTGCGGCCAAACGAGTGATCCCCGGCCGGGCCAACCAGCGTCATCGACGGTTTCGACGGTCCTCGACGACCGGCTTTCTGTCGGCCGCCCGGCCAAGATCGCGGTTGTGAGCCCGTGCAGCTGCACGGGCTGTAGTCCCTCGTCGTTACGTCCCGCCGTGATCATCACCGAGCGCTATTCCCCGGAAGTGAACAATCGTTCGGAATGCGTCACTCCCCAAGACTGCGATCGAACAGGTGTACGCCTCCGCCGATATCGCACGAGCCCCCGATCCGCGAATGATTCCTCGACTGTTAACACGCCGGAAACAATGGTCGGCATTTCGATCAACCGACAGATTTTGTGAGGTCGTAAATGGTCGTGCTCCCGACCGTCCGCGGCGCGAAGTTCTGCTCGACCCAGGTCTGGATCTCCCCCGAGGTGCCGCGGCCGCCGCCAAAGCCGCCGCGGCCACCGGCGACGAAGTAGTGGATGTCGCCGGCGGCGACGTACTGCTCGAACTGCGCCAGCGTCGGTGCCGGGTCGCTGCCGCTGAAGCCGCCGATCGCGAGCACCGGCCGTCCGCTCGACAGCGCCAGCCCGGCCGACTGCATCGCGCCGCTCTGCGCCGCGGCCCACTTCGTCGTCGTGTTCTTCAGCAGGTCGATCACCGCGGTGTCGGTCTGCCCCTCGCCGAAACCGCCTCGGTCGCCGAACCCGCGTCCACTCGCGACAGCCGGGCCGGACGACGGCGTACCGCCGGAGTGCGCGGTCGCCGCCGTGGCCAGCGTGAAGGACGCCGTCCCGAGCAACGCGCCGCAGAGGCCGATCACGGCCACCGCCGGGCCGAAGCGCCGGAACCGGTCGGCGCCGAAGAGCAGCGCCAGCACCCCGGCCGCGCCGAGCACGAGCAGCGCGTAGCGGATCCACGGCTGCCAGTCCGGCGTCCGGGCGAGCAGCACGAAGCCCCAGACCGCGGTGACCGCGAGAATGACGGCCAGCACCGCGCGGGCCGCGAAGTTCGCCCGGCCACGCCAGAGCTCACGCGCGGAGATCCCCAGCGTGGCGGCGATCCCCGGGGCCAGCGCGACCGTGTAGTACGGGTGGATGATGCCGCTCATGTAGCTGAACACGAGCGTCGTGACGACCAGCCAGCCGCCCCAGAGCAGCAGCGCCGCGCGGGTCCGGTCGGTGCGGGGCGCGCGCCGGGTGAACCACAATCCGGCGACCAGGCCGAGCACCGCGGCGGGCAGCAGCCACGAGGCTTCGCCGCCGAACTCGCCGCCGAACAACCGCGTCAGGCCGGTTTCGCCGCCGAAGCCGCCTCCGAAACCGCGGCCGCCGGCTCCGGACGGTGGCGTGAACGCGCCCCCGCCGCCGCCCCGGCCTTCGCCGAAGATCCGGCCGAGACCGTTGTAGCCGAAGGCCAGTTCCAGCACGGTGTTGTCGGTCGAGCCGCTGATGTACGGCCGGTCCGCCGCCGGCCACAGCGCGACGACGGCGATCCACCAGCCCGCGGAGACGAGCACCGCGCCGGCCGCGGCGAACAGCTGGCCGATCCGGCGCCCGAGCGACGTCGGGGCCGCGACCGCGTAGGCCAGCACGAACGCGGGCAGGACGAGGAAGGCCTGCAGCATCTTGTCGAGGAAGCCGAACCCGACCGCGACCCCGGCGAGCAGCAGCCACTTCGTGCTCGCGTGCTCCAGCGCGCGCACGACGCAGTACGCGCCGGCGACGAGCAGCAGCACGAGGAAGGCGTCGGGGTTGTCGTAGCGGAACATGAGCGCGGCGACCGGCGTCAGCGCGAGCCCGGCCCCGGCGAGCAGGCCGGCGCCCGGACCGGACAGCCGCCGCACGGCGAGGTAGAGCAGGCCCACGGACGCGACGCCGGCGAGCGCGTTCGGCACGAGCAAGCTCCAGCTCGAGAAACCGAAGAGCCGGCCGGACAGCCCCATGACCCACAACGAGAACGGCGGCTTGTCGACGGTGACGACGTTTCCCGGGTCGAGCGAACCGAAGAACAGCGCCTTCCAGCTCCACGTGCCGGCCTGGGCGGCCATCGCGTAGAAGTCGTTGGCCCAGCCGGTTTTCGCCAGGTCCCACAGGTAGAGCAGGCCGGTGCCCGCCAGGAGAGCGGCGACGGAAGGCTTGACCCACCGCGGTTTCCGGTCGGCTTCGGGAGCGGGCTGGGCGTGCGCGGGCGCCGACAGCGTGGTCGTCATGACGTTCACCGTGCCGGGGCCGCATGTGGTGAACTTGTGCCGAAGCTGTGCGCCCCCTGTGCATCCGACCCCCTGGGACGGCCCCCCAAACGCCACTTTCTCTACGAAAGATGCGTCGTTGTGGAGGGAATTCGGGGGATGTGGACAACTCGGCGGCGTGGTCTTCGTCACTCTGGGGCAGGGGCCTCCGCGAAGGTGATCTCGAACTCCGTGCGTCCCGGCCGGCTCTGCACGCCGACCCGGCCGCCGTGCACCGCGACCACCGCGGCCACGATCGCCAGCCCGAGCCCGGTGCTCCCCGCCGCCCGTGACCGGGAGTTGTCGCCGCGGGCGAAGCGCTCGAAGACGTCCGGGAGGACGTCCGGCGGGATGCCCGGGCCGTCGTCCGCCACCCGGAGCCGGACCACTCCGTCCGAAGTGGACAGTGTGGTCGTCACCGTCGTGCCCGCCGGGGTGTGCGTGCGCGCGTTGGCCAGCACGTTGATCACCACCTGGTGCAGCTGGCCCGCGTCGCCGAGGACGCCGATCGGCTCGCCCGGGACGTCCATCAGCCACTTGTGACCCGGGCCGGCGACGTGCGCGTCCGCGACCGCGTCGGCCACCAGCCGGCACAGGTCCACCCACTCGTGCACCACCGGGCGGCCCGAGTCGAGCCGCGCGAGCAGCAGGAGGTCCTCCACCAGCGTCGTCATCCGGCGCGACTCCGACTCGACGCGGCTCATCGCGAACGCGACGTCCGGCGGCACCTGCTCACCGCCGCGGCGGGTCAGCTCGGCGTACCCGCGGATGGCCGCCAGCGGCGTGCGCAGCTCGTGGCTCGCGTCCGCGACGAACTGGCGGACGCGGTTCTCGCTCGCGTGCCGCGCGGTCAGCGCGTTCGCGACGTGCTGCAGCATCCGGTTCAGCGCCGAGCCGACCTTGCCGACCTCGGTGTGCGGGTCGGTGTCGGCCTCCGGGACGCGTTCGGACAGCGCGACTTCGCCGCGGTCGAGCGGCAGTTCGGAGACGCGCGTCGCGGTCGCGGCCAGGCGGTCGAGCGGCTTCATCGTGCGCCGGATCGTCGCCGCGCCGACCGCGCCGGCCACGAGGATCCCGGCGAGCGCGACGCCGCCGAGGATGAACCCCAACCGCCAGAGCGTCTCGTTGACGTCCCTGAGCGGCAGGCCGATGATCGTGCGCTGGCCGGTGGGCGTCACGGTCGAGACGACGCGGTATTCGCCGAGCGCGCCGCCGAGGTCGACGCTGTGCGGTTTGCCGTCCGACGGCAGCGCGAGCAGGAACAAGGCCTGGTCCACGGGCATGCCCTTGAACGGCGGTTTGCGCTTCGACGGCGAGCCGACGCTCGAGTCGAGCACGCCGGCGGAGATCTGCGCGCCGTTCTGGACCACCGCGAGCGTGCCGTCGCCTTGGCCCAGCACCCGCAGCGGGTCCGGCGGCGGCGCGTCCGGGTACTCCCACGGCGACCGCACGCCACCGTGGGTGGCCCGGTCGGTGGCCGCCTTCAGCCGGTCGTCCTGCTGGCGCACCAGGAACTCGCTCAGCGCGAACTCCGTGACCACGCCGACGACGACGCACACGAGCGCGAGCAGCGCGGCGAGCTGGACGATCAGCCGCCGCCGCAACGACCACGGCCGCCGCGTCCGGAACCGCAGCCGTTCAGCCCGCTGGCTTGAGGACATACCCGGCGCCCCGCATGGTGTGGATCATCGGCTCGCGGTCGGCGTCGATCTTCTTGCGCAGGTAGGAGATGTAGAGCTCGACGATGTTGGCCTGGCCGCCGAAGTCGTAGCTCCACACGCGGTCCAGGATCTGGGCCTTCGAGAGCACCCGCTTGGGGTTGCGCATGAGGTAGCGCAGCAGCTCGAACTCGGTCGCGGTCAGCGGCACGAGGTCGCCGCCGCGGTGGACCTCGCGGCTGTCCTCGTCGAGGGTGAGATCGCCGACGACGAGCGTCGACCCGCTCGCGCCGGTCACCCCGCCGGCCCGGCGCAGCAGCGCGCGCAGGCGCAGCGCGACCTCTTCGAGGCTGAAGGGCTTGGTGACGTAGTCGTCGCCGCCCGCGGTGAGCCCGGCGATGCGGTCTTCGACCGCGTCCTTCGCGGTCAGGAAGAGCACCGGCAGGTGTGGCGCCTCGGAGCGCATTCTCCGCAGTACTTCGAGGCCGCTGAAGTCGGGGAGCATGACGTCGAGGACGACGGCGTCCGGACGGAAGTCGCGCGCGATCCGGACGGCTTCCGTGCCGTCACCCGCGCTGCGCACCTCCCAGCCCTCCATGCGCAAGGCCATCGACACGAGCTCGGCCAGCGTCGCCTCGTCGTCGACGACGAGGACCCGGACGGGGCTCCCGTCGGCGCGGCGCAGGTCGGCCTTGCCAGGGCCGGGTGACGTGGCGTTCATAGCGGTCATAGTGCCATCTTCTCGGCGTCCCATCGGTGCTCACTGTGACCTCGCTGTGCGTTTCCTGTGAGAGTCCTTCGTCCGGGTAAGGGAGCCACAGCGCGTGCTGACGCCCCGCACAGCTCAAACACAGCCACGGCGGTGAACCTGGGCTGGACCAGTGTGGGTACCACCGGAGGACACGATGACGACCGAGCCGAACACGCCGCCCCAGAGCGAGCCGGCCCCCGCCGGCCAGCCGGCCCCGGCGAACTGGGGCGACCCGGCCCCGGCCGCGCCGAAGAAGGGCTGGTCCGGCAAGAAGACGGCGATCGCGGCCGGCATCGCGGTGGTGATCGCGGCCGGCGGCGGCGCGGCGATCTGGGCGGGCACCAGCAGCGCGGACAACGCGGCCCAGCAGGGACCGGGCGGCTTCGGCGGCCCGGGCGGCGGCCGGTTCCCCGGCCAGGGCGGCCCGGGCGGCGGCTTCGGAAACGGCTTCGGCGGCGGAATGGCGGCGCTGCGCGAGGCACTCCACGGCGACTTCGTGGTGTCGGACGGCAGCGGCGGCTACACGACCGAGCGCCTCCAGACGGGCGACGTCACGGAGCTGAGCGCGACCTCGGTGACGCTGACGAGCAAGGACGGCTACAAGCAGACGTACACGCTCGACGGCTCAACCCAGAAGACGGGCGACGTGAAGCAGGGCGACGCGAACGTGACAGTGGTGGCCAAGGTCGAGGGCCAGACGGCAACGGCGACCTCGCTGGGCCAGGCACTGCAGGGCCAGCGCCAGCCGGGCCAGCGCCGAGGCGGCAACTACTCGACCCGCCCCACGAACTGACGGCGGCGCCTGGTCGAACGTCATGAACGACCTTTTCCTGACACCAGGCGCGATGAACGAGTCGTTCACGACCTCCGGCCACCTCCAGCGCCCCAATGTGGCCTTGGTTGCGTCTGACGCACCGAAGGCCGCCTTGGGTGCGTCCAACGCACCGAACGCCACATTGGGGCGCTTGGGCCCAGCGAGAGCGGAGCCGGCCGAGCCTGGCCGATCACTGCTCTCCTGCCAGGGAGCGCCCCGGTGCCGCGTCCCCCTCCCGCCGCATCGGGGCGTTTCCGCCCATCCCTCCCACCGACTAGGGCACAGTTGCGGGTGTGCACGACATCAGCGGATCCCTGCGGCGCCAGTCGCTGCTGGTCGCGCTGGTCTGCGTTGTCTGTGACGCCGCCCTCTTCGCCCTCCGGGGCCCACTCGGCGAAGCCGGCTGGCGCGCCTGGGCCGTTCTGCTCGGCGGCATCGCCGTCAACGCCGCCCTCGCCGGCCCCGCGCGGTACTCCGGGTGGGTCGCCCTCGCGCACGCCCTCCTCTTCGCCGGCTCGCCGCTCCTTCTCTGCACCTGTCAGGGATACGTCACCGGGAACAACGCCGGCATCCTGATCGCCGGCTACCGGGCCGGGGCCTGGCTGCGCCCGAAACCCGCCGTCCTCGCGCTCCTCGCCCTGCTCGCCGGGGTCGTCGCCGGGTGCATCGAAGGCGGTGGGCGCACCGCGTCCGACTGGCGGCTGACCGCCATCAGCGTCAGCGTCAGCGGGCTCCTGCCGTGGCTGGTCGGCCGGTACACCACCGCCCGGCGCGCCTACATCGCCGACCTCGAGCGCGAAGCGGACGAACGCCGCCAGCACGAAGAAGAGGCCGTGCGAAGGGCCGTCACCGAGGAGCGCACGACCATCGCGCGCGACCTGCACGACGTCATCTCCCACCACGTCAGCGCCATCGGCGTGCACGCCGGCGCCGCCCGGCTCGGCCTGCCCGACGGCGTCGAGCCCGTGCGCAAGTCGCTCGGCGCGGTCGAGTCCGCGAGCCGGTCCGCGATGGCCGACCTGCGCCGCCTGCTCGACCTCCTGCACGCGGAGACCAACGCCGAGCAGCCCGGTCTCGACAACCTCGACGAGCTGGTCGAGACCGTCCGCGCGGCCGGCCTGCCGACCCGGCTGACCCTGCGCGGCGAACCCCGCGAGCTCCCCGGCTCGCTCGACGTCGCCCTGTACCGCATCGTCCAGGAAGCCCTGACCAACGCGCTGCGCCACGGCGAGGGCCCGGTCGAAGTGGAGCTGAACCACGGCCGCACCGAAGTCGTGCTCACGGTGACGAACGGCCTGCGCCCGGACCGCGCCACCCGGAAGGAGCACGCGCACCGCGGCCTGACGGGCATCCGCCAGCGCGTCACCCTGTTCGGCGGCCAGGTCTCCTACGGCGAAACCGGCGAGCACTGGCAGCTGCGCACGACCTTTCCGGTGGAGAGCACATGATCCGCGTCCTGCTGGCCGACGACCACGCGATGTTCCGCTCCGGAATGCGTGCGCTCCTCGACACCCAGCCCGACTTCACCTGCGTCGGCGAGGCGTCCGACGGCCGCGAAGCCGTCGCCGAGACCGCCCGCCTGCGCCCGGACGTCGCGGTCCTCGACGTCCGGATGCCCCGCCTCGACGGCCTCGCCGCGACCGAAGCGATCCTCGCCGCGCCGGGCAACGACACCCGCGTCCTCGTGCTCACGACCTACGACGCCGACGAGTACGTCTACCGCGCGCTGCGCGCCGGGGCGAGCGGGTTCCTGCTGAAGAGCCTCGCGCCGGAGGAGCTGGTCGCGGCGATGCGGGTGGCCGCGCGCGGCGACGCGCTGATCGACCCGTCGGTGACCCGGCGGCTGGTCGCGAAGTTCGCGTCGGTGCTCGAGCCCGCGGCCGCCGAACCGCCCGAGCTGGCCCGGCTCACCTCCCGCGAACGGGAGGTCCTGCTGCTGATCGCCAACGCCTGCAGCAACGCGGAGATCGCGCGGCAGCTGCACGTCGGTGAAGAGACGGTCAAGACCCACGTGTCCCGCGTGCTGAGCAAGCTCGGGCTGCCCGACCGCGTGCACGCCGTGGTCTACGCCTACCGGCACGAACTCGTCCCGGGCGACCGGCCTGCCTAGACTGGCCGCATGAGGCGCTGGATCACCTTCGCGGTCGGGGTCGTGCTCGTGCTGGTCGGCGCCGTCTGGGTGCTGCAGGGCATCGGGGTGATCACCGGCAGCTTCATGACCGGGCAGAAGCTGTGGTTCCTGATCGGGCTCGTCGCGTTCCTCGCCGGCGTCGTGCTGGTCGCCGCGAACCTGACCAAGCGGCGCAAACCTACTTCGTGAAGATCTCGAAGATCGGGTAGCCGGGCGCGATCTCGCGCAGCTTCTCGTCCGACGCCTTGGCGTCGACACCGTCGAAGAACACGCCGACCTCGAACTTCCAGCGCTTGAGGTAGGCGCGCAGGATGCCCGGCTTCTCGTCGTCGCCCAGCTCGCGGAACGTGAACTCCTCGACGCGACGACCGACGCGCAGCGTGCCCTGGCCGGCGGCGCGCAGGTTGCGCACCCACTGCGTCTCGCCGCGCGGGGCGACGAGGTAGCGCACGCCGTCGACGGTCAGCAGGTTGACCGGCACCGACCGCGGCTCGCCGCTCTTGCGGCCGACGACGGTCAGCACCCGGCTGCCCCACACGCTGAAACCCATCCGGGTCAGCTTCGCGACGGCCTCGTTGAAGGCGTTGGTCGACTTCTTCGGTTCGATGTAGCGGGCGGCGGTCATGACGTCCTCCGAAGTTTGGGAGAGCAGTGCTCTCGGTTAAGAGCAGTGAACACCCGAGCACCGCACATTGTCAAGAGCGGTGCTCTCTGTTTTGTGCGCCGCTCTCGTCATGGCACACTGATCCCCATGACCGCGACCCGGACCGCGCGCGAACGTGCCCGCGCCGAACTCACCCAGGAGATCAAGGACGAGGCCCGCCGCCAGCTCGCCGAGGTCGGCGCGCACGGGCTTTCGCTGCGCGCGGTGGCGCGGGAGCTGGGCATGGTGTCGTCCGCGCTGTACCGGTACTTCCCCAGCCGCGACCGGCTGCTGACCGACCTGATCGTCGACGCCTACAACGCGATCGGCGAGGCAGCCGAACAGGCCGACCCGGGCAAGGGCGCCCCGCGCGACCGGTGGCTCGCGATCTGGCAGGCGACCCGCGACTGGGCCCGCGCGCACCCGCACGAGTACGCGCTGATCTACGGCTCGCCGATCCCCGGCTACCAGGCCCCGCAAGACACCGTCGCGCCCGCGGCCCGCGTCGCGCTCGCCCTGGTCAAGGTCCTCACCCACACCGAGCTGCGGGCCATCGACGGCGAAGTCCCGCCCCAGCTGCGCGCCCAGGCCGAGACGCTCACGAAGGCCCTCGGGATCATCGCCGGGCCCGAAACCGTGGTCCGGCTGCTGATGGCGTGGACCCAGCTCTTCGGGGCGATCAACTTCGACCTGTTCGGGCAGTACGTCGGCAGCGTCGACCCCGCCGACGAGTTCTTCACCCACTCCGCGAAGCGGATGGCGGAGTTCGTCGGCCTCTAGCGCGGCCCGGTCTCTAGCGCAGCCAGGTCCGCAGCAGCAGCTCGACGGCGTCGGCGATCACCGTGTCGCTCGTGCCCTCCGGGCTCAGGTACCGCTGCCGCAGCAGGCCGTCCTCCAGCGCGTGGATGACCAGCGCGAGGAACGCCGGATCGGCCGGCGGCTCGACCCCGCGGGCGGCGAACGTCTCCCGCACGCTCGCCTCGATCAGCTCGCGCGCGGCCCGCTCGGTCGCGCCCGCCGACGGCCGGGCCTCGGGGTGGCGCAGCGCGTACAGCGTCAGCTCGGTCCGCAGCGCGAACCACTCGGGCAGGTGCTCGGCACGCGCCGCGTGCCACTCCTTCAGCCGCGCCATGACGTCACCCTCGAGCGCGGCCACCTCCACCGCCTCCTGTGACCGGCGCTGAGCCAGCAACGCCACGACCAGCTCGTGCTTGTCCTCGAAGTTGCCGTAGAACGCCCCGCGCGTGTACCCGGCGCGCTCGGCGATCTGCTCGACCGACGTGCCGTTGACGCCGCGCTCGGCGAACAGCTCCGCGGCCGCCGCGAGCAGCCGGTCTTTCGTCCGTTCGCGGCTTTCCGCCCGCGTCAGCCGCTTCCCCGTCACGGCCGAGACGGTACCGTCGGCCCGACGACATCGGCGGGAAGGCGGAGGCGACGTGACGGGGTGGGCCGGGAGGGTCGGCAGGATCCGGGTGATCGGGACCGGGGTGATGGGCCGCGGGATCGTTCAGCTCGCCGCGACCGCGGGAGTGACCGTCGAGCTCGCCGACGTCCGGCGCGAGGCCGTCGCCGAGGCGATCGAGCACGTCGGCGCGATGGCCGACAAGCTGGCCTCGAAGGGCAAGCTCGACGACGCGCAGGCGGTCAAGGACCGGCTGGTCGCGGTGGACGCGCCCGACGCGCCCGCGGACGGCGTCGACCTCGTCGTCGAGGCCGTCCGGGAAGACCTCGGAACGAAGCGGGCCCTGTTCGCCGGGCTCGAGCGCGTCTGTCCACAGGAGACGATCTTCGCGACGAACACCAGCTCGCTGTCGGTCACCGAGATCGCCGCCGAGCTGGCCGAGCCCGGCAGGCTGATCGGGCTGCACTTCTTCAACCCGGTGCCGCTGATGCGCCTGGTCGAAGTGGTCCCCGGCACGCGCACGCACGACTGGCTGCCCGCCGAGGCCCTCGAGCTGGTCAAGAGCTGGGGTCACGAGCCGGTGCTGGCGAAGGACGCGCCGGGCTTCCTGGTCAACCACGCCGGACGCGGCCTCAACACCGAGGCGCTGCAGATCCTCGCCGAGGCGCTGGCCGAGCCCGCCGATGTCGACCGCGTCGCGCGGGACGTGCTCGGCCTGAAGCTCGGGCCGTTCGAGCTGCTCGACCTGACCGGGCTCGACGTGTCCCACGCGGTGCTGGAGAGCATCTGGAGCGGCTTCCACGGCGAACCGCGGCTGCGGCCGTCGTGGCTGACCCGGCCCCGCGTCGCCGCCGGCCTGTTCGGGCGCAAGAACGGCGAGGGCTTCTACTCCTACGCCGAAGGAAAGCAGCAGGTCGCCGAGGAGCCGGCCGCGCCGCCGAAGCCGACGAGCCCGGTGTTCGCGGCGGACGAGCACCTCGGCCGCGTGCTGTCGGCGGCCGGCGTTCAGGTGGTGTCGGACGCGTACCCGGACGCGGTCCTGCTCGTCCCGCTCTACGGGGAGTCCACAGTGGACGCGGGCACCCGCGCCGGGCTGCCGCTGGACCGTGTCGCGGGTGTCGATCCCTTGGGTGGCTACGAACGGCGCCTCACGATGTCGGTCCACCCGGGACTCGACCCGGCGGCGGGCCGCGCGGCCTGGGGCGCCCTGGCGGCGACGGGCCACCCGGTGACGGTCGTCCGCGACGGCCCGGCCCCGATCGCCCAGCGCCTCCTGGCGTCCATCGTCAACACGGCGTGCTTCATCGCGGGCCAGAACCTGGCGTCCCCGGGCGACATCGACACGGCGGTCCGGTTGGGCCTCGGGTATCCGCGTGGCCCGCTGACCTGGGGAGACCTGGTGGGCGGCGACATCGTGCTGCGGATCCTGCGCGGACTGGCCGCGTCCACCGGGGATCCGCGGTACCGGCCGAGCCCGTGGCTGACCGAGCGGGTGGCACTCGGGCTGCCGCTGACGTCGGCCGGGACGACACCCGCGGCTCTGCGCGCCTGAGTCCACAGAGGACCCGAAACGGACGCGGGCCGCCTCCGGAATCCCGGAGACGGCCCGCGTCTGCTCGTTCACTTCCTGACGACCACCGTCACCAGGGGCGGTCGACCGCTCCCGTCTGCGGCGTGTACGTGATGTAGCCGCCCTGGAAGTCGCTGCGGTACACCCCGTTCGTCACGTACTCGTCCGTCGTCGGGTACCGCAGGTACGACCGCTCCCAGCCGAGCGCCGCCCAGCGCTTGCGGATCTCGCCCTTGATCACGTGCGCGCCCGTCGCGTTCGTGAAGTAGATCGAGTGGTTGAAGCTGAAGTGGTTGAACCGGCCGACACCGTCCGGGGTCCCGTCTTCGTCGTTCGTCGGGTAGCCGAGCCCGCGCTCGTACCCGAACGCCGCCCACTTCTTCCGGATCTCGCCGTAGATCGCGTGCGCGCCCGTCGCGGGCGTGTAGTAGATCGAACCGACGCCGGCGCCCTTGAGGAAGTGGTTGAAGCGGCCGACGCCGTCCGGGGTTCCGTCCTCGTCGTTCGTCGGGTAGCCCAGGATCTGGCCGTAGCCGAGCGCCGCCCACCTCTTCCGGATCTCACCGTAGATCGCGTGCGCACCCGTCGCGGCCGTGTAGTAGATCGAGCCCTGGTTGCCGCCGTTGTTGAAGTCGTTGAACTGCGCACCGTCCGCATTGGACGCGGTGTCGGTCGTCGGCGGGCCGAGCTTGGTGAGCCCGCCCATGGCGACGTACTTGTCCAGCACCGGACCGGTGAGGAACTTCGTCCCGCCCACGGCACTCCAGTACAGGCGGCCGTTGGCGTACGCCCGGTAGTGGACCGCGCCGTCGGTGACCTCGGCCGCCGTCGGCGCCCCGAGCTTCGCCTGCAACGCCGGGTCGGCGTTGTAGCGCTGGTCGATCGGGGTCGCGTAGTTGGCCGTCAGCGCCAGATCGCCCGTGCCGATCGTGATGACCCACGTGGTGTCCGCCGGTCCGCCCTGCCAGCCGGTGAACTTCGAGACGCCGTCGGTGCCCAGCGGCGCGGCCTCGATGTCGAAGCTGGCGCCCTCGGTCACCAGCGCCGTGCTGACACCGCCCTCGACCGGGATGCTCAGCGCCGCGGGCTGCGTGCTGAGCAAGGTGATCCGGTGCTGGCGCGGCATCGCCGTGTACGTCTTGGACGTGGTGACGCCCGCACTGTCGGTCACCGTCGCGGTGAACTCCATCCGGGAGTCCGGGTGCTCGGTGAACGGCTGCGCGAAGCTCGCCCCGGTGCCGCCGGCGCCGGGGTGCGAGTGGCAGGTCGCCTCGCTCGGGCAGTGCCGGACCGCGGTGGTCCACGAGATCGGCAGCGTGCCGTCCTCGGCGTCCGTGGCGGTGGCATCCAGGCCGACCTGCTGGTTCACCGCGAACGTCGCGGTGTCGCCCGGCGTGGTCACCGTGAGCTGCGGGGTGTGGTTGCCGGGCGCGACCTTGATGTCGGTCGTGCCGGTGAGACCCAGCGGGTCCCGGACCGTCAGCTTCGCGGTGAACGACTCGGTCCCTGCCGCGTACTGGTGGCTGGTGGTGGGCCCGGCGTCGGCCACCGTGGTCCCGTCACCGAAGTCCCAGTCGTACTTCAGCAGGTCGTTGTCGTAGTCGACCGACGTGGAGCCGTCGAACGACACCGTGCGGGTGTCCGGGTCGGTGGTCGTCGTGGCCTTGGCCACCGGCGCGGTGTTGCCCGCCGAGTAGCTCAGCCGGCGCAGGTTGCCGCTGAGGATGTCGGCGTAGACGATGTCGCCGTTCGGCGCCGCCGCGAACTTGACCGGGCCGCCGATGCCGGTGAAGACCGGCGGGTTCTCCGGGGCCTGCGTGAGCTTGCCCTGGTCGTCGTAGCGCAACGTCCAGATCTTGTTGGTCACGTAGTCGCCGAAGAAGTACGAGCCGCGGTAGGCCGCCGGGTAGCTGGATCCGTTGTAGACGATCCCGCCGGTGACGCTGTTGCCCTGCATGGCGCCGGTACCGTGCTGGTACTCGAAGATCGGCGCCTGGTTCGGCACGCCGGCGCAGCCCGCGAGGGCGCTGTAGCCCGGGGTCGCGTGGGCGCCTTCCCAGCACGGCCAGCCCTGGTTGGACCCGCGCTGGACGACGTCGACCTCTTCCCAGTTGTTCCAGCCGACGTCACCGACGACCGGCAGGCCGGAGTTCGCGTCGATGGTCATCCGGAACGGGTTGCGGAACCCGCGCGCGAAGACCTTGCTGGCGGTCGACGCCGGGTTCGCCGCGTCGTAGTACGGGTTGCCCGGCACGCCCTTGCCGTCGGCGGCCAGGTGGAAGATCTTGCCGTACGGCTGGTTGATGTCCTGCGAACGCAGCGAGCCCGGGTCCACCTTCGTGAAGTCGCCGTTGTCCCCGATGGACAGCCACAGCGTCCCGTCGGCGGCGGGGACGACGCCGTTGATGCCGTGGACTTCGAAGATGCCCGGCACCTCGAACAGCGACTGCTCGCCGCTCAGCGACGCGGGCGCACCGGCCGCGTCCAGGCCCACGGTGAACTTCGAAAGCCGCATGACGAAGCCGCCGGTGACGTTCACCGAGCGCGTGAGGTAGATCGTGTGCGACGTCGCGTAGTCCGGTGCGACGGCCAGCCCGACCAGCCCGATGTCACTGATCTCGCGGGTCGGCAGCGTCGCGATGGTCCGCGGTGCCCCGCTGGTCGGGACCCACTGGACGCGGCCGTTCTTCGCCGTGGCGAGGACGGACTGGTCCGGCAGGTACGCGAAGTCGGTGAGCTGGTACTGCCCCGTTCCGGTGCTGGTGTCCCGCAGGACGAACCCCGGCGGGAGTGTCGTTGCCGCTGCCGCCACCCCCGTGGTCACGACGGGCAGCAGCGCCCCTGTCAGCACCGTCGCCACGAAGGCGTGACGTAGTGCTCTGAGCTTTCCCAAGGCCATTTGGCCCCCCTTCCCAAGCGATCACTTATCGCCTGAGCAGGGGGGCCAGTTGCACTCGGCCGTGTGAATTTATCTGTTCGTGACCTACTGTCCGTGTTGGCCGGTCTGTGCTTACGGGACAACCTGCACGACATCACCGATGTGCAGCGTGGTGAAGAACTTCAGGGACGCGCTCGCCGACAGGTGGATGCAGCCGTGCGAGTACACCGACAGGCTGCCGGTGTGGAAGGCGTCGCCCGGGTAGAAGAACACCGAGTTCGGCATCGGCGCGTTGTCGAACTCCTTCGACAGGTGCATCTTTTCCTTCGACAGCACGTGGAACGTGCCGGTCGGCGTCGCGTAGCCCTTGCGGCCCGGCAGCATCGGCACCGGCCCGTAGACGACCTTGCCGCCCTGCAGGATCCACGCCTTGTGCGCGGAGATGTCGACGCAGGCGGCGGTGCCCGGCGCGGCGGCCGCGGCGGCGCACGGGACGCCGGGGTTGGCCGCCGGAGCGACCGGCTTGGGCTTGGGCTTCGGCTTGGCCGAGGTGCTGGTCGGCGCCGGCTTCGTGGTCGACGGCGTCGGGGTCGGGGTGGCGCTGGTCGTCGTGGTGGGGGCCGCGGTGGTGCTCGATGTGGTCGGCGCCCCGCCTCCCGTACCCGCGGCGGCGACGGCCCCGCCGCCCGCGTTCGGCGTCGCCGCCCCACCCCCGGAGCAGGCGGCCAGCACGAACGCGGTGGCCAGCGCGGCCGCTCCCGCCAAAAGCCTCTTCACGATCCGTTACCCCCGTACTCGATCATCGCTTGTGGACACCCGTAAAGACGGGGGTCACCCGTTCGAGGTTCGTCCGCAAAGGTCACGATTTGGGTAGCCCGGACGGGTGGCGTCTCCACCCGCGGGTTGACCCCCGGTTCCACCCGGGCCCGGTCCCCACGCCGACGATTCCGCCGCGCCGTTCGCCGAAGCTGGGAGCACCTCGAAACCAAGGAGCCCCGCAATGCCCAGCGCAGCGAACGTCCTGCTCTACGCGGTCATCGCCGCCTACGTCCTCTACAAGGTCGTCTACAAGCAGGTCCGCGGCACGCTGCTCACCCGCAGGACGCTGGTGATGATGCCGCTGATCCTGGTAGCCGTCGGCGCCTACCTCGCCGCGGAGGCCCTGCCGGGCGCGTCGCCCGCCGAACTCGGGCTGCTCGGCGCCGATCTGGTCGTCCTCGCCGGCCTGGGCGTGCTGCGCAGCACCACGACGACGCTCACCGAGCGCGACGGCACGACGTTCCAGAAGGGCTCGGCCGTCACCGTCGGGCTGTGGCTGCTGACCATCGCCGTCCGCGTGGGCCTGGTGGCGCTGGGCGCCGCGCTCGGGGTCGCCGGCCCGCTGACGTCGGCGTCGATCGCGCTCACCCTGGGCGTCAGCATCGCGGTGCAGAACGCCACGACCTACTCCCGCATCCAGCGGCGCGGCCTGCCGCTCGCCGACCGGCCGGCGGCGGCGCTCAGCCGCTGACGCGCCCCAGCATCCGCGCGTACATCCGGCCCGGGCTGGGCACCGACGGCGGCACCAGGAACCCCGGCAGCGGGGGCAGCTCACCGACGAACGCGCCGAGCCGGTCGTACAGCGCGGCCGCCCCGGGTGGCCGCGCTTCGGGCTCCTTCGCCAGCGTCTCCGCGAGCAGCGCGTTGAGCTGCTTCGGGACTCCCGCCACCGGCGGCGGCAGCTCCTTGACCTGCCGCTCGAACACGGCGTACGCGGTGGGCCCGTCGAAGAGCCGCCGCCCGGTGAGCATCTCGTGCAGCACGCACCCCAGCGCGTACAGATCGCTTCGCGGTTCGGCGCCGCCGCGCTGGATCTGCTCGGGCGCCATGTACGACGGCGTCCCCAGCAGCTGCCCGGCCCGCGTGAACTGCGCGGCGTCGGCCTCGCGCAGCACCGCGAGCCCGAAGTCCATCACCTTGACGCCGCCGTCCGGCCCGAGCATCAGGTTGGACGGCTTGAGGTCGCGGTGGCACACCGCGAGCGCGTGGGCGGCGGTCAGCACCGCGCACGCCTGCGCGGCGATCGCCGCGGCCCACGCCACCGGCAGCGGCCCGTGCTCGGCGAGCAGGTCGGCGACCGTCACGCCGTCGACGAACTGCATGACCTGGAACAACCGGTCGTCGTGGGTGCCGTAGTCGTACAGCGTCGGCACGCCGGGGTGGTCGAGTGTCGCCAGGATCCGTGCTTCACGCGCGAAACGGGCTTCGAGTTCTTCGTCCCGGCCCGGCAGCCTGAGCAGCTTGATCGCCACGCGCCGGCCGAGCCGCCGGTCGCGCCCGCCGTGCACCGCGCCCATCCCGCCGCGCCCGAGCGGCAGCTCGTCGAGCTCGTAGCGGTCGGCGATCAGCATCCGTTCCCCTATCGGCCCGGTGAGAGCCGTCCTTCGACAAGTCCCGCGAAGCCTAGCCGGACCAGCTCACGGCCCGTTTCGGCCGTCTCGCGCAGGACGGCGTCGAACTCGGCGAGCCGCCGGAAGACCTGGCCGTACTCGCGCTGGACGCCGATCGCGACCCGCGGGATCCGCACGCGCCTGCTGTCGATGCGCGTCGACGCGGACGCGGCGGGCAGGTCGGCCGCGCGCAGGCAGCCGGCCAGGAAGTCCGCGTCCAGCCGGTCCGGGTCGACGCGGTACACGGTGAGCCCGGGCCCGACCGGTTCCGGTGGTCCACTGTGGACGTACGCGATCCCGGTCACGGACGCGACGACGTCACCGGCTTCGGCGTTCGGGTGCTCGGCGTCGGCGCGGGCCGCGTGCTTGACCTCGACGACCCCGGCCTTGACCAGCTCGCCGATCGTCGTGAACGCCGGTTCGGTGTCGGCGGCTTCCAGCGCCGGCAACCGCGGGGCCAGCGCGGCGAACCGGCCCCGCACGGCCTGGAAAGCTTGGCCGAGGTCCACGTCACGGCCGCGGCGCCGGGCCGGCGTGAGGTCGACGTCGTCGTCGAGCAGGTCGATGATCCGGACGCCGGATTCGGGGTGCTCGCCGAACTCCCGCCACATCTCGTCCACTGTGGACAAGTCCTCGCCCGCCTCCGCCAGCAGGACGGTGGACGGCGGACGCTGCCCGGGTACCGGCCGCCGCAGCAGCCAGAGGTCGGGGCCGGCCGGCGTCAGCGTGACGACCGCGCGCACCGCGCCCGCGCGCAGCAGGTTGCCGCGGATGCGCTTCCCGCTGCGCCGCCCGGCCGCCGCGCCGGGCATCAGGATCGCCACCGTGCCACCGGGTTCGACGTGGGCGAGGCAGTGCTGCACCCACGCGAGCTCGGGCTCGCCACGCGGCGGCAGGCCGTACTCCCAGCGCGCGTCGCCGACGAGTTCGTCGTGTCCCCAGGCCCGTTCGTTGAACGGCGGATCGCATAGCACGGCTTCGGCGGTCCGGCCGGCGAAGGCGTCTTCGCGCAGCGCGTCGACGGCGTGGACCTCGGCCTCGATGCCGCGCAGCCGCAGCCGCACCGTCGCGATCGAGGCCGTCATCGGGTCGCTGTCCTGACCCAGCACGGTTTTCGCGCCGCTCGCCAGCGCGAGGGCGCCGAAGCCGCACGCCGGGTCGAGGATCGCCGAGACCGGGCCGGCGAGCCGGGCCATCAGCTCGGCGACGGGCTCCGGGGTGGCCGACAGCCGCCGCGAATGCGCTTCGAAGTACCGGCGGCACAACAGCTCGAACGATTCCAGCGGCCCGGCGCGATGGGTCATCTCGCTGAGCAGGGCGAGCAGCTCGGGGTCGTCGAGCTTGCTGTCGAAGGTGTCGAGGATTCCGGCCTGGAAGGCGAAGAAAGCACCCGCGCGGCTCACGCGCTCGGCGAGGTCGAGGTCGTCGCCCAGGGCGCGCAGGCGCTGCCACGCGCGTTCGCCGGCGGACAGCTCGAACTTCTTTCCGCGGGCGCGGAACCAGCCGGCGACGGCGGACAGGCCGAACAGCGGGCTCGACGCCGTGCCGCCGACGGGCGGCGGGAAGTCCGGGTAGCGACGGCGCCAGTTGCTCACCGCGGCCCGGCCGACCCCGGCGAGCCGCGCGATGTCGGCCGCGCTGACCGTGGCGTCGTCGTCCATGGCGGGCACTCTATCGGAGGGTGCTCCATTCAGTCGTATTGCTTGTGAACTCAGTCAACCAATGCTTTCATGGGGACATGACACACGATCGGTACGTCCTGCGGTACGCCGCGGGGTCGGACGTCGGCCGGCGACGCCGGGTCAACGAGGACTCGCTGTACGCGAGTTCCCGCCTGCTCGCGGTCGCCGACGGCATCGGCGGCCAGCCGCACGGCGAAGTCGCCAGCGCGACCGCGGTCGACGTGCTGCGCGAGCTCGACGTCGACCTCCGGCGGATGGACCTCACGGGCGTCGACCTGGCCGCGACCCTGGCCGGCGTGGTCAAGTCGATCGACCAGCGGCTGACGGAGGTCGCTGCCAACGAGCCGGCGACCGTCGGCATGGGCACGACCCTGACGGCACTGATGTTCGACGGCGTCGAGTTCGCGGCGGCCCACGTCGGCGACTCCCGCGGGTACCTGCTGCGCGAAGGCGGCCTGCGCCGGCTGACCCGCGACCACACGCTCGTTCAGGCCCTGGTCGAGGACGGCCGGGTCGCGGCCGAGGACGCGGCCTCGCACCCGCGGCGCTCGCTGCTGATGAAGGCCCTGCAGACGACGGGCTCCAGCGACCCCGACATCTGGACGTTCAAGGCGAAGCCGGGCGACCGGTACCTGCTCTGTTCGGACGGCCTGAGCGGCCCGGTGACCGAGGCGACCATGCGCGACGTCCTGGCGGCGATCCCGGACCCGGCCGAGGTGATCCCCGAGCTGATCCGCCTGGCCAACGAAGGCGGCGGCCCGGACAACATCACCTGCGTGGTGGCCGACATCGTCCCGGCGCCCCGCCCCACCGACGGCTGAGACCCACCTTCAGGTCCCGGGACGGCCATCCGGTATCGTCTCCTGCGGAGGATTGGCCGAGCGGCCTAAGGCGCACGCTTGGAAAGCGTGTTGGGTTCACGCCCTCGCAGGTTCGAATCCTGTATCCTCCGCACTTGAACAGGCGAAACGCCGGGCCGCGCGCCCGGCGTTTCGCCGTTCCGCCCCGGAAACCGGTGGCCTGCCCCGAATCCGCTCGCACGCGCACCTGCCCGTGCGGTTGCTCGGCCGCCTCGCCGCTGCCCGAAATGTGAAATGTCTTTCGAGCGATTGCCGGACAAATCTGCTCGTCCACAGGGAGTTACGAGTAGGGCTGAACGCAGCCCGTTGCTCCGGTCGCGCTAGTCTCACCCCAACCCGAGCCCGACGCTTCCAGAAAGGCCAGCAGTGGCACGAAAACCGCTCTGACCTGGGGTAGCGCCGGCCAGCGACTTCAGTGTGCAAAAGACGTGCCAGGTCAACCCCGGCACGCACCGTGATCGGCCCGGCCCCGGACGTTCCCACGTCCGGGGCCTTGCTGATTCCGGGCCCGTGATCACTCGGCACAGTCAGATGATCACGCTGAGTCGTTGGATCTGTTTCAATGGATTCGCCCCCGTACGACCGACGAAATTTCGAGGAGTAGAGGCCCGATGGCCGGAGTCGAAGAGATCCGCGCTGGCATCGCGCTCGCCAATGAAAAGGCGTCCGCGAGCATCGCCGCCCTGCAGCAGGCAGCGCAGTCTCTCGAAGAAGCCCAGCAGTCGCTCGCACAAGCGACGCAAGGCAGCAGCCAGCACGAAGTGAGCCAGGCACACGGGTTGCTGGCGGAGGCTCTGCAAGGCATCAACGGCTTGCAGAGCACGGTCCAAGCAAGCATTTCCTCCGCCGACTCCTACTCGGCGCGTCTCTAGCCGGATGTCGCTTGCCGAACTCCACCAGCTGCTCACCGCCGCCGTGGCCGGGCTCGCCGACGCGCGCGCCCACTCCGAGCGGGCCACAAGCCTGCTCGGCGAAGCCCGGCAAGCTCTCGTGGACGCCCAGGCCAAGGCCGATCCCTGGCTTCCTTCGCAGTATGCGCAGGCCGGCGAGGGGCTGGATCAGCTCCTCGTCCGCCTGGCCGCTGCCGAAGATCTGGTGAGCGGATACCGGTCGCGCCTGTAATCCTTTTGGGGACACCTTTCTTGGGGACGCCGATGGCCAACAAAGCAGCCGAGCAACGCAACCGCGTCGAAACCGCACTCGACCGGGTCCGCCACCAGATCGGGCTGGTCCTGGGCGCGGCGGCCGGTGCACGCCAAGCCGCGGAGGCCGACCTCGCCAAACTCGAGCTGGAGCGCGACATCGTCCGCGTCGGCATGAACCACGCCACTCCGGAACAGCAGAACGAGTGGTCCCGGCACCCCGCCGCGCACGAAGTGTTCGGCGCGCTCGGCAGTGTGCGAAGCGCTTTCTACGTCGACTGGGGTCAAGGCCCCTCGACGCTGCGCGAACTCGTCTCGCAGAACGCACCCGGCCCGGCCGGGCTGCCACCGGGTGACTGGCTCGGCCGCGTCGGCCACAACGCCGGCATCACCTCGCCCGGCCTGTGGCGCGTCGGCTCCGCGACGGCGGCCGGCGGCGACGCCACCCGCACGTTCGACGTCGCCGTCCCGCTCCTCGACGAGTCGCACCTGGCGATCACGTCGGCGCCGAAGACGCGCCCGACCATCGACGGCATCGTGCAGAACCTGCTGATCCGCGTGCTCTCGACGTTCGAACCAGGCGCCGTGCGCGTGCACCTGTGGGACATCGGGCAGCTGACGGCGATCCTGCCCGACCTCTACCCGCTGAGCCGCACGAGCGCGCTTTCCCTGTACGACCCGGGCCGGCTCGAGGACCTCCTCGACGAGCTGGCCGGGCACATCCGCCGCATCCACGCGACCGGGATGCAGGCGGGGCACACGTCGCTGCGCGAGCTGCGCGTCGCCCGGCAGGAGCGGGTCGAGCCGTACCGCATCGTCGTGCTGTACGGGAACGGCGAAACCCTCGAGCCGGAGCGAGCCCGCGACCTCAAGCGCGTCGCGAGCGGCGCGCTGGCCGCGGGGATCTGCCTGATCATGATCGACGTGCCGACCGCCGTGAGCGCGTCGGTCGAGACGCTCAGCCTCATCGACGACCGGCACGCGATCAGCAGCATGACCGGCACCGACCTGGTCGTCGACCTCGATCCGCCGATGCCGTCCGGGCAGGTCATCCGGGCCGCCGACCGGATCGCCGCGGCGCTGATCGCCAAGCAGGGCGGACCGCGGTCGTTCGACGACCTGCTGCCGGCCGAGCTCGGGCACGAAAGCTCGGCGCGGGAGCTGCGCGCGCCGGTCGGGTTCTTCGAGGGCGAGCCGGTCGAGGTCGTCATCGGCGACGCGAGCCCGCACGTCCTGATCGGCGGACCGTCCGGTTCGGGCAAGACGAACTTCCTGTACGCGCTGCTCGGCAGTCTCGCGGCCCGGTACACCCCGGACGAGCTGGCGCTGTACCTGCTGGACTTCAAGGAAGGCGTCTCGTTCGCCGGGCTGGCGCCGGGGCGCAAGGACGCGAGCTGGCTGCCGCACGCGCGGCTCGTCGGCGTCAACGTCAACACCGACCGCGAGTTCGGCCTGGCGCTGCTGCGGTTCCTGGCCGACGAGCTGCGGCGCCGGTCCGCGGCGGCGAAGGAGCACGAAGTCACGAACCTCGCCGACCTCCGCGAAGCCGACCCCGGCGGGCACTGGCCGCGGATCGTCGCGGTGATCGACGAGTTCCAGTACCTGTTCGCGGGCCGCGACCAGGTGACGGCCACGGCCACGCAGCTGCTGGAGGACATCGCGCGGCGCGGCCGGTCGCAGGGCATCCACCTGGTGCTGGCGAGCCAGGACGTCGCCGGCATCGAGGCGTTCTGGGGCAAGCCGGCGGTGTTCGAACAGTGCACGCTGCGCATCGCGATGCCGAAGGCGCGGCGCGTGCTGGCCGAGACGAACAACGCCGCGGTCTCGGCGCCGAAGTGGCACGGCGTGATCAACCACGACTCCGGCGTCGCGCACGGCAACCAGCTCGCCCACATCCCGGACGCGAGCAGCAAGAACGTGTTCGTCCGGCTGCAGCACCGGTTGTGGGAGGAGTACCAGGGCCGGTTCCCGCGCCCGCGCCTGTTCGACGGCGCGCATTCGCCGGTGCTGGAACAGTTCTCGGCGTATCTCGACCTGAAGCCGAACTCGCGGCCGCGGGCGCTGCTGGGGCAGTCGATCGACGTCGCCGAGGCCGCGTGCAGCGTGGAGCTGCCGCGGGCGCCGGGCCGCAACGTCGCGGTGCTCGGGTCGGCCACCGCCGAGGCATTGTCCATCATGGACTCGGCGGCGCGCTCGCTGTCGCGGCAGTACGAGCCCGGCGAGGTGGAGTTCGTGCTGAGCTGCCCGATCGAGGCCTGCGCCCCGGCGGCGCTGGAGCTGACCGAGCGGCTGCGCGCCGACGGCCACGCGGCCACGCTGGTCGACGACCTGACCGGCGTCCTGGAGTCGATGACGGGCTCGATGTCCGGCGGCGCGAAGATCCTGCTCCTGTACGGGGTGGACGCGGCGCTGCCGACGTTGGAAGCGAAAGCCGTCGGGCAGCTGAAGAGCGGCCTCGACCACCTGCGGCTGGTGCTCAAACACGGGCCGGGCCACGGCATCCACACGATCGGCTGGTGGCGCAGCATCGCCCGGCTCAAGGACACGCTGGGCTTCGCGGGCACCGACGACATCGGCACGTGGGCGGCGCTCGACGTCCAGGGCAACGAACTGTCGCCGTTCGCGGCGGGCCAGGTGGTGCACTGGTCGCCGCGTCCGGGCCGCGCGTTGTTCTTCGACCGCACGACCCACGGCGCTCCCGAAGTGATCATCCCGTTCCAGCGCCCGGAGAACGCACAGTGACCGACGACGGCGCCACCGCGGCCATGCGGTACAAGGAAATCATCGCCCTGTCCCGGGGCTCGGCGGAGAACCTGCGCGAATGGGAGCTGGCGCGCGCCGAAGCGCTGACGGGAGAGATCGAGGAAGCCCAGACGGCGATCGAGGTGGCGACCGAGCGCGAGGTCCGCGCGGCCGAGCGCGCGACGCGCTGGTGGAAGATGGCGCTGCACAACATCCAGGGCCTGCTCTGGCTGGACCCGGGCGACGAGCCCCGCCCGGTCCTGACCGCGCGCCCGGCGTATCTGGAGCGGTACCTCGAGGAGGTCAAGCCCAGTTACCAGGAGCTGGTGCAGGCGGTGCTGAGCCTGGGATGGCGCGCCAAACGCGCGGCTCCGAAGCGGGGAGAGCAGCCGCCGGCCTAGCCTGCTCAGACGTCGAACACCGTGTCGTAGGGCTCGTCGTCGGTGGGAGCTTGCCTGCGCTTTGGCTGCGGTTGCGGTGCTCGCCGTGGCGGCTGCGGCTGCGGTCGCTCGGCGAGCCGTCCCCCGGCAGCCGCGGCTTCCCGGATGGTGGCCGTGACGGTCCGGCTGAGCGTGACGGCGTCGAACCGCATGGCTTCGGGCGCTAACCGCACTTCGCTCACGACGCCGCCGGGCCCGGCAAGGACGGTGACGGACCGATCCGGCGACGTCACGGTGGTGTGGTCGCCCCCGGCGATACCGGCAAGGATGCGCTGGTTGTCGGCCTTGCGGTCCTCGATCTGCCTGAGCTGCCAGCGCATTTCCTCGATGAGCTGCGCGTTGCTCATACCACCCTCCCCGGCAGGTGTGGTGTGTAGACGAACTCGTAGTACCGGCCGAAGCGGTGTTCGACCATGGAGTAGCCCCGGCTCCGCGCGACCCAGAGGAGGTCGGCTTTCGCCACGCCGAACTCCACCGTCCGGATGCTCACGCGGCTCCGGCCGTCGAGCTGGGCGGCCAAGCGATTCAGTTGCTGTTCGCGCGGCTGGCCGCGCCGCGAGAGCCGGATGATGACGATCGTCAACGCGCCGGCGAAGGCAGCCCCGCAGACCAGGATCGTGAGCAAAGCGATCCAGGGCCCGGCCGAGTTGCTCGCCTCGCGGGACAGTGCGATCACTGCGCGGCCTCCTCGCTGCGAAGGCTCCAGGCCACCCTCGCCGTCGCTTCGGCGACAGCAGGCCAAGCGTCTTCGGATTCCGCGACCACCGAAAGGATCACCACGGACCGGCCGTCCGGCAGCGGGATCTGGTATTCGGCTTTGATCTGGGCGCGCACGTCGTCATCGGACAGGTGGAACTCGCCTCCGCTGAATGCCACGATGGCCGGGCCGATCGGGAGGCGGACCGGCTGTACCGCCGCGCGCTTGTGACGGCTCCGATACTGCTCCGCCATCGCCGCCACCAAGGCGTCGCGGCTGCCGGGCGCCGACTCCGGCCACTGCACCACACCCAGCGTCAACGTCGCGACGTCTCCTTTCCGGGTGCCGACCGCGAACTTGCCGAACACGCGGATTCCGTTGGCCTGCATGGCCGGCACGAGGGCCATCAGGTAGCTGCCGAACTCTTCGATGGACTTCCCGGCTCCGGCCGCGGCGTTCTCCGCGATGGACCAGGCGTGCCCGCGGTTCATCTTGTCGTCGGCGCCCACCGGCATGCCCGCGAACCCCGGCGGCAGATCGATTTCGAGAGGCATCAGTTCCACACCTCGTCTTCCGCCCGCGCGCGCCGGCGATCCGGTGCGTTGTCCGCCTTCGCTCCGGCTTCAGCAGCGTTCCAATACGCCACACCCGCCGGAGAAACGAACGAAGCAGCGGCCTGGGTCGCGTCCTTCGGCACCCAGTAGTTCACAAGGTCGCCGATCGGCCCCTCGAAGCTCACCCCCGCCGCCCGCGCGCCTACGTCGAGCTTGAGCTGGGTATCGAGTGCGCCGTAGCCGACGCCCTTCATCGCGGCCTCGACTCCCGGTGAGGCGAAGGTGCCGACCAGCGAAGTCACCGCACCGAGCCCGTCGAAGATCAGGGTCTCCGTAGCGACATCGGCACCCGCCAGCTTGGCCGTGGCGTGGCCGGCGAGCGCTGCCACCCCGAAGCCGGTCGCGACCGCTCCCACGATTTCCTTGGCGGGATCGGGAAGGAACTCACCAACGAGCCCGAGGGCATTCCCGATGTCGCCCGACACGTCCGAGACCTTGGCGATCACCTCCGCGTGATCCTGGACGAAATCCCACGCCTCATCCACGCCGTCCGCGAGGGTGTTCGACAAGTCGACAAGTGCCCCGCCGACGGTGTCGGTCAGCTGGTCGAGGAGATCCGGCTCGTCCGGGGCCGACTCCTTCGCCTTCCGCAGCGCCTCGGCGACCCGGGCCGCCGCCTCCGTGTGCTCCTGCTGGAGCTGCTTCGCCGCCTCTTGGACGTTCTGGCAGCCGTCGATCGCGGCCTGGAGCTCCTGGCCCGCGTTGTCGAGCAGACGCTGGGCGATCTGCAACGACGGCTGATCCGGGAACGTCCGGTTGGCCAGCGCGAGGTCCGGATTCGCGCGCGCCTGCTCGGCCGCATTCGCCGCCGCCTCCGCCCGGGCCTCCAGGTCGGCCGCGCGTTTCTGCAGTTCCCCGAGGTCCCGGGACCAGCCTTCGAGCGCGTCCGCGGCTTGGCCCATCGACTTCGCCGCGCCCTCGAGGTACTGCGGCAGCGGGCCGATGCGCCTCGCGAACGCCTCGCTCGCTTCGCCCAGCCAGATGCCCTGCTTGCGGACGATCTGCCGCAGCGAGTCGTCGGCCTCGGTCAGGTCGCCGCTCACCAAGCGGTACTTGCCGGCCAGGTCGGTGACGCCGTCGAGGTCACCGGGCGCGGGATCGAAACCCAGCGCTGGAAAGTCGCGGGCGCTCACCGGTCGAGGCCGTTCAGGATGTCGGTGATGCCGCCGGTCGCGCCGCCGCCGACCATGCCGCCGCCGGGATCCCCGCCCTTGTGTTCGGCCAGGTCGTTGACCCCGGGCACCCCGCCCGTCACCCCACCACCCACCACGCCACCGCCGAGGCCCGCGCCCGGCTCCTCGCGCTCGGCCTGGTCATCGATACCCGGCACGCCGCCGGTGACTCCCCCGCCCACCATGCCGTCGTCGCCCAGCACGGTGCCGAACGAGCCGTCGCCGACCGGGTCTTCGCCGCCCGGCCGGCCGACCCCGGGGTAGTTCCCACGCTGCACGTGGGGCACAGCCGGGTCGTCGTCGCCCATCACCATCGAGCCGAACTTCTTCAGCTGGCCGCCGAACTCGGCCTCGATCCGCTCGTACTTCTCCTTCGCCGCCTTCAGCCGCTCGCTGATCTCCGAAGCCGCCTCGCCGAGCCGTCCGATCCCGTACCCCCACGCCTCCTCGAACTCGACCCCCGCCTGCCCCAGCTCCGCCGTCCCCAACGATCCGAACGCTCCGCCACCACCGAGCTTCCGGTTGGCGCCGGCCATCTTGTCCGCCGCCGTGCCGAGGTCGTCGATGAGCTTGCCCAGCTCGCCGGCCTTCACCGCGTACCCGTCCACGCCACCCTCCCCTGTGGTCCCGTCACCAGTAAAGACGGCAGCACCCGCGATGCGGTTTCCCCGTCACCCGATGGTGTGGCACAAAAAAGCCACCACCGGGCAAGCGCCCGGTGGTGGCCTTCGTCGAACGAGACTTACGGGAAGTACTTCCCCAGCACCTGCTCGAGGTAGTCGAGCAGGTCGTTGAGCGCGTCCTGGATCGGGTTGCCGGCGCTCGGCCGGAACCGGATCACCTGCGGGTCGTGGTCGCTGGCCTGGTCGGCGAACTCCGCGTTGATGTGGACGACGTCGTAGTCGACCCCGCGCGGCGCCTTCGACGCCAGGATGTGGTCCAGCACCTGCGACTGGCCCTCGAACACGTAGCTGTACCGCTCGGCTTCCGGCACCGACGCGATCAGGTCCTTCAGCGCGCCACCGGCGGTGAGCGTCTGGACCGCGGGCGAGAACGGGTAGTCGTTCAGGTCACCCGCCACGACGATGTTCGCGTTGCGATCGGCCGAAAGCAACGAATCGACGAACCCGCGCAGCACCGTCGCCTGCTTCGCCCGCTGCACCTCGGAACTGCGCACCGGCGGCTGGAACCGGCCGTGCGTCGGCTGGTCACCGCCCTTGGAGTTGAAGTGGTTGGCGATGACGAACACCGTGCGGCCCTTGAAGACGAACTCGCCGGCGAGCGGCTTGCGGCTGGCTTCCCAGGCCTCGTTCGCCGGGTCGACGCGGCCCGGCGACGCCGTCAGGTGCGTCTTCCCGTGCTCACGGACGACGCCCACGGGAGAAGTCGACGTCCCACCCGGACGATCCACAAAGGACACACGAGCCGGGTTGAACAGGAACGCCACGCGGATGTTGCCGCCCGGCTGGCCGCCGTCCTCGTCGTTCACCGGGTCGATCGAGCGCCACTGGTAGCGCGGGCCGCCCTTGGCCACGATGGCGTCGGTGAACTTCTGCAGCGTCTGATCCGCCGCGACCGTACCGTCGTCGGTCGCGCCCGTGTTGTCCTGGATCTCCTCCAGGGTAACGATGTCCGGCGTCGCCAGGTGCGTCACGACCGCCTCGCCGAGCCGGTCGTACTTCGCCTGCGGGTCGCCCGGCGCCAGGTTCTCGACGTTGTACGTCGCCACCGCGAGCTCGCCGGACCGCTGCTTGCGGGTCGACTCGGCCTGCAGCCCATTGTCCTTCTCGGTGCCGAGCACGCTGGCGAACAGCGTGTAGCCACCGAAGTTGCTGTACTCGACCGGGCCGGACGTCGTGCCGGTCAGCACGTCACCGACGTTGAGCTTCGGGAACGGCCGCTGGTCGAACGGGATCAGCGACGACACCTTCATGACGCCGCTGTTCAGCTGGTCGTATCCCAAGTAGACACTGCCGCCGCGCACGGACTCGTGCTGGTCCGGCTTGGACGTCACGTACAGCTCGTTGAACGAGTTCGACGGGCCGACGACCCGGGCGTCACTGACCGAAACGATCTCGCTCTCGTGCGACTCCCAGAAGTCCAGCGCGTACTTCGCCGGCTCCAGCGGGAGCGGCTCGATGTTCCCGCCGGGCGACGGCGCGTAGGTCGTCGGCACGGTGTCGGGGTTGAGCACGGTCGGCGCCGGCAGCGCGTTCCCGTGCGAGCCGACCGTCCACTGTGCACTTCCCAGCTCGGTGAGCGACTGGTAGTTCGACGTCGCCGGCGCGTCCGGGTAGAACTCGCGGACGGTGCCGGTCGCGGTCACCGCGTCGCCGACCGCCACGGCCGGGCTCGTCGAGCCGGTGAACACGAACAGGCCCTCGCTGGTGCGCGGGTCGTTGTCCGGATTCGGGTCGGTGAGCCAGAACCCGCGCACCGAGCCGAACGTCCGGGTCGCGGTGACGACGCCGGTGACGTCGCTGACCTTCTTGTCCTTGAACGGCGAAATGCGCGTGGTGCCCTGGATTTCGTGGATCTTCGCCGGGGTGCCCGGTTCGCCGGGGTTCCCGCCGCCGGTCGTTTCGCCCTTGGTGTTCGTCGGGGACGGGTCGCCGACGGTGAAGTCGGCCGCGTTGTCATCGGTGTCGGCCAGCGACGTGCCACGCGCGACGGACGTCGCGTTGGCCGGCGCGGCCGTCGGAGCGCCTTCGCGCACGGTCGCCGCGCCGAACCCGACGAGGTCCTTGATCCGGGGGTCCGCGGCGCAGTCCACGGCGGTCTTGCAGGTCAGCGCGGTGGTGCCGGAGACGAGGGCGATCGTGCCCGCGGTCGCCGACATCGCGATCGTGCCGGTCGCGTCCGGTGCGGGCAGCGCGACCGTGCCGCCGCTGCCCTTGCCCTCGGCCACGAGGTAGCGCCCCCCGGGCGCGACGCTGCCGGCCAGCTGCGTCACCTGCCACGTGCTGGACGCGCTCGCCGAGCCGGGCAGGTACTGGACGCTGAAGCCGTCGACGCTCGTGGCGGCAGTACCGTGGTTGGCGAGCTCGACGAAGTCGTTGGTCAACGTGGCGCCGGAGTTGCCGCCACCGCCGTAGACCTCGGCGATGACCGCGTCGGCGCTGGGTGCCGCGAGCGCGGCCGGTGCGGCCACTCCGCCGAGCACCAAGCCGGACGCGACGGCCACCGTCAGCGCGGTCTTGGCTCTGTGGGTCTTGATCACCCTGAGTCCCCTTTGTACTTGAGCAGTCGTGGCATAGTCCCCCGAACAGATGAGGAGGAGGAAGACAAAGATGCAACGATTCGTAACAACTACTTTCGTCGTCACTCTTTCGGCAGAGCAGGTGTTGTGATCACGCTGGTACTCGGCGGAGACGTCAACGTTCAGGGCCGCGCGACGCCGGCGACGGCGTTCGACCGGCTGGCTCCGCTGCTCAAGGGAGCCGACCTCCGGTTCGTGAACCTCGAAGGACCGCTCGACGCGCCGATGGCCGCGGCGCTGACGTCGGCCGGCATCGACGTCGTCTCGTGCGCCAACGACGTGACCCACCCGCCGGCCGCCGCGATGGCGAGCCTCACGGTGCTCGACCGAGCCGGGATCGCGCACTGCGGCGCGGGCGCGAACCTCCACGCCGCGCACGCGCCCGCCGTGCTCGAGCGATCCGGCGAAAAGGTCGCATTCCTCGCGTACACCTCACTTCGCCGCGCTTACGGCCAAGCCGCGCAGTCGGGCTCCCCGGGCGTCGCGCAAGCGTTTGCGACCACGGCCTACCAGCCTGATCCGCGCGTCGCGGAAATCCCCGGCCGCCCGCCGCTGGTCCGCACGACGCCCGTGCCCGAGCACCTCGAGCGGCTCGTCGCCGACGTCAGGCAGGCCAAAGCCGCCCACGACCACGTCGTCGTCTCGATGCACTGGGGGCTGCCGGGACCGGAACTGGCGGAGTACCAGGTCACCTACGGACGCGCGGCGATCGACGCCGGCGCCGACCTCGTCGCCGGACACGGGCCGCACACGATCCAGGCCGTCGAGGTGTACCGCGGCCGCCCGATCCTCTACAGCCTCGGCAACCTCGTCCTCGACTGGCCGACGATGCGCGGCCGGCACGTCGACGGCCTGCTGGCCGGCTGCCTGTTCGGTCCCGAGCCCCGGCTCGAGCTCATCCCCGTGCGGCGCGACGCCGGCAACGAGTGCGAGCCGCTCGACGGCGAGGAAGCGGGCAAGGTGCTGCGGTACCTCGCGGAGCTCTCGGCGCTGCGCTCCACGACGTTGTCCGTGCGGGACGGGATCGCGTCCGTGGCCGGCCTGGGTGAAGACAGTGGAGCGAAGCTCCTCCGTTGAGGGTGGCGGCGGGGAGGAAGGTGGAGGTAACCGATCGCGCGCGGACTGTGACAGGATCCGGCGCCTCTGTCACCCATCCGGCGCATCTGCCTTAAATGCTCCCTAAGACCCGGAACAACCCGCGTGAAGCGGCGGTACGGTCTGCGGGAGCCGCCGGAAAAGTGGCACAGACCACTTTCGACAGCTCTCGGCCGGCACGAACACGTGGGGGAGGGAGAACCATCATGTGGGGGCTGATTGTTCTCAGTTGCGTGTTCGTGCTGGTGCTGGGGATAGCCGCGGTCGTGGACCTTCGGGACCACGACCGCGGCGAACACCGGGTCTAGCGCACAGCCCGCTTTCCTTTGTAGCGCCCGATGAGCGTGCGCGCGCCGGCGAGCGCGACCCGCCCGGCGCCCTTCGCGCTCGCGGCCAGGACCGTCGTCCAGTCGAAGTAGTCGCGCCACAGCACGATCCGGCCGGCTTCGACCTCGAACGTGCCGCACACCCAGAACTCCGCTTCCCACGCGCCGCGGCGCAGCACGTCGGTGCGTTCGGTGAGCACGACGTTGCCGTCGGAGGCGATGTGGTGCGTCCGCGCTTCGAACCCGGAGCCGAACCTGGCCATGAGCCTCAACTGCTTTTCGACCGCGGCGACGCCGCGAGCGGGCGGCAACGGCACGTTCTGGTACACGATGTCGCTCGCCGCGAACGTCAGCGCGCGGTCGATGTCGAGGTCCTCGAGGGCCTTGAGGAAACCGGTCACCACTACCTGGGGTTCATCGGTCATGCCCCCAGGCTAAGGGTCAGAACGGCCGGTCGCCCGCGATGGCGACGCGCTCCGCGATCCGGACGTGCGGGTGGTAGTCGTTGACCGCGTAGTGCTGCGTCGCGCGGTTGTCCCAGAAGGCCACCGAGCCCGGCCGCCAGCTGAACCGGACCTGGAACTCGGGCGTGTGGGCCTGCAGGAACAGGTACCGCAGCAGCCGGTCGCTCTCGTCGCGGTCCATGCCGACGATGTGCGTGGTGAACGCCTGGTTGACGAACAGGGTGCGCCGCCCGGTCTCCGGGTGCGTCCGGACCACCGGGTGCTCGACCGGCGGGAACTCGTCCTGCCACTGCGCGAGCAGCGCCGGGTCGGAGAACCGGTCGAAGCCGGGGAGGTAGTCGTGCACCGCGGTGAGCCCGTCGATGCGGGCGCGGACGTCCTCGGGCAGGTTGTCGTAGGCGGCGGCCATGTCGGCCCACATCGTGTCGCCGCCGACGGGCGGCACCTCGATCAGCCGCAGCACCGAGCCGAGCGCCGGGTTCGGCCGCCAGGTGACGTCGACGTGCCAGATGTTCTCGTAGCCGGGCATGGCGGCGGTGCGCTCGAAGCGCGTGACGGCGTCGTCGTCACCCTTCGGGATGAACGGGTTGGTCTCCAGCTCACCCCAGTTCGCGGCGAACGCGCGCTGCTGCGCCGACGTGATGCGCTGGTCGCGGAAGAAGATCACCTTCCACTCCAGCAGGGCCCGGTGCAGGTCTTCCCGCAGCTCAGGGGTCAGCGGCTCGGCCAGGTCGACGCCGTCGACCTCGGCGCCGATCACCCGGCCCAGCGGGCGGAGGGTGAAGCGCTCGTACGGCTCGCCGCTTCCGCTTCGGTGCAGGACGCGGGGACCTTCGACGATGCCGTGATCGGGGGTGACGGCCTCCCGCAGCTGAATCCGGGCAGGCAGGTCTACGGACATGGTTGTGCTCCAAGGGTTTTCGGGAGAATTCGGACGCCGGGTTCGCGTCAGGCAGGGGGCGAGCCCAGGCGGCCGCGGCGCAGCAGGAGCTCCACGGTGCCTTCCCCGATCGACCGCTTGGAGGCGCGGCCGTGCCACCGGATAGGCGTGCTTTCCGAGGTGGCGGGCATGTGCACATGGTGTTCTTCCTCCCGCCCTGCGGTCAAGACGTCCACTTGGTGGAACGCGATCAACGCCGCAGGTCACCGCGATGCGGCCGGCTCGGGACCATGAGGCAAGATCTTCCACGATCGGGTGAGCGCCCTTGACGACGGAGGTCCCCATGCCGGAAGGCAGAGGCTCGCGGCTCGGTAGTGACATCCCGGAGCTCCGCGTCGGAGGCTCCGCCGCCCGGAACCCCCTGAAGAAGGGGGGTGAGGTTTCGAGCGCCGGGGGCTTCGCCACCCGGAACGCCCCGAAGGCGCCGGACCGGTTGCGCACCGCCGCGGACCTGCTCGACCAGGCCGCGGCGGCCGACGACAAGGCGGCGGGACAGTTCGCCGAAGCCCGCGTCGACTCGACCCCGTTCGGCATTTCCCCGCAGGCTCGCGAGCTGGCGGCGCGCTGGGCGTCCGCCCTCGCAGCGCGCGAAGCGGACGCGCGCGTCCTCGGCGACGCGACGTCCGACCTGGCCGGCCGGCTGCGCATGGCGGCGGAGAGCACCCGGAGCTCCGGCTTCCGGGGGCGGATCGCGGTGGCGCCGTGACCTCTCCGGTGTTCGAGCACCCGGCGCTGACGTCGGCGGCCGCCCGGCTGGCCGCCCTGCGCACGGCGGCGGGCCGCATCGGCGTCCCGGACCCGGTCGCGGCCCTGCGGCACCTGGACTGTTCGCCGTCGGCGATCAGCGCGTCCGCTTCGGCGGTCGACGCGGGCGCGTCGCTGATGACGTCGGCTTCCGCGGAATTCCGCAACGGCGTCGAGCAGGGCGAAACCGGCGGCAGCGCGGAGACGTTCGGCATCTGGGCGGACACAGTGGACGGTCAGTACGCCGCGGCGGCCCGCGCGGCCGCGGCGACCGCCGAGCTGGGCGTCCGGATCGCTTCCGAGCTGGACGCCTTGGCGACGTCGGCGTCGGCGGAGGTGTCCGCCCTCGCGGACACGGCCTCGGCGGCCGTCGCGGCGGTGCTGGCGGACGACCGGTCACCCGAGGTGGTGAGCACGGTCAGCACGACGTGCGCGGCGGTGGTCCGGACGGTCTCGGCGAAGATCGCGTCGCTGTCTTCGCTGCTGGCGGAGCTGGAGCCGTTGACGGTGCCGGCGGTCGAGCTCAGCTGAACCGTTCCCGGGCCCAGTCTTCGAAGCTCCTCGCCGGATGCCCGGTGACGGTGGCGACGTCCAGCGAGACGGGCTCCGGGTCGTCGACGAGTGAGGCCCAGTAGGGCAGGGCGCTCTTCGCGAATTGCTCGCCCAGTTGCGTTGCCGCTTCCGCGAGCGGTTGTTCTTCCCATTTCGCGGGTGTGCCGAGCGCTTCGCCGATGATCTCGACCTGCGCAGCCTGGGTAAGCGCTTCCGGTCCGGTGACGAGGTAGATCTGCTTCGCGTGGTTTTCGGTGAATGCTTTGATCGCCATGTCGGCGACGTCCTTTTCGTGGACGAGCGAACGTTTGGCTTGGCCGTAGGGCGCCCGCACTTTGCCGGTTTTCGCTTGCTCCACCCAGCCGAGGGTGTTGGTGGCGAGGCCGGTGATGCGGAGGAAAGTCCAGTCGTCGGTGACGTTTCCGACGGCTTCCTCGACGTCGGCCCAGAATCCGCCGTCTTCGGCAGCTGCCGAGGAGACGTAGACGACCTTCTTGTCTTTGAAGGGCTTTACGGCTTTGTCGATTCCTTCGGCGGAGTAGAAGGGCCAGACGAAGTAGACGGCGTCGACTCCCTCGGCGGCTTCGCCGGGGTCGGTGATGTCGCCTTGGACGGTTTCCCCTCCGGGCGCTTTGGCCGGGTCGCGGACGAGGACCCTGACGTCGGCGCCTTCGTCGAGCAGGCCGCGAACGACATGGCGGCCGGTGTTGCCGGTGGCCCCGGTGACGAGGACCTTCATGGTGTGCTCCTTGGGGATCAGCTGGTGCCGACCACCGTCACACTTCAAGAGCCCTTCAAGTCAAGCTTCGGCTGCCAGATCCAACGCTCTGCGTAGCCGTCTGATACGCCGGGCCGAGGCCTCGTGCCCGAAGCTGTAGAGGAAAGGCCATTGCGCGCCGGTGTACTGCGCCGGCACGTATCCCAGGCGCCGTAACACACCGTTGCCGACCGGAATCGCTCCGAGCAGCACACCGGCCAGCGACAACATGCTGGGGCCGTCGACGAACGGTCCGGCAACCGTCGTGGCCAGGCCCAGCGCGAAGACCGGGGCTTCGGCTCTCCGAGAGATCCACGAGCGAAACGTGTTGTGCAGCCGCCCCCCGTCGAGCGCGCGGTTCAATTCACGGGACACCTTGCCTTCGAGGGATTTCGGCCGTTCCAGGGCGGCGCAGCGACAGATCGACGCGTACCAGCGGGCCAGTTCGTCATGCCCGGCCGAACCCACGAATCGGCTTAGATCGGTCACCCCACCCGAGATCTCCATGGTTCGCAGCAACGCGAGGAGTTGAGCGGCCAGTTCGGCGTGGTCAAGGTGCTGTTGCCGGTACGGCACGGCTGTTTCCGCGGCGGAGTCGATCCACCGCAGGAACTGGCTGTCCCGGGGGCTCAGGAAGAACGGCGCTTCCGCGCCCGACCGGGTAATGGCGTCGCCGTGGTTGCAAACGTCCCGCAGAATGTGCTCGACGGTCTGCCGAGGGTCGTTTTCGTAGCGCCGCGCGGTTTCCAGCACGCCGATCGGGATGTTCTTCTCCGGCGCACGGCCTTTCAACACCCGCGTTACCTTGGCGACCAATTCCCCGTTCTCGTCGAAGTGGTCCTTGGCCCACGCCCGGCCGGGTTCGGGCGGGGCGACCGTGACTCGCCGCTGCGAGGCCTCGAGGTCACGGTCGGCCTCCGCGAACTTCTTGAGCTCGTCGTCCACCGACGGCGTCCAGGCGGCGCCTTCCCACGGATGAGCGTTCCGCTTCGACGGCGAGAGCAACCACTCCTCTCGAGCGATGACGCGCACGTGCCCCTTACGGACGAAATCGACGAACTCCCGCGGTTCGACCTGACACGTGGGAGCCGTCAGCAAGGCACTCGACGGCGCCCAGAGAACGAGTGGACTGCTGCTGGCGATCATGCGGTGCAGGTGCCGGTAGCCGGCTTCGCCGTATTCGCTGATGTGGCAGAACGTCCGGAACTCGGTCACGCCGGCTCCACAACGTGCCGGGTAACGGCTTCGCCGGGATCGAAAGCCCGATCGCTGAGTGCGACGATCCACAGGTCGGCGTCGCCGTCGTTGCGGATCGCGTGCGACCACCCCAGCGGGGGGCGGACCAGCACCCCACCGGCTCCCCCGAAGTCCTGTCGACGAGGTTCGGTGTCCACCCCGCGGTCCCAATGCAACGACCACCGGTCCTGGTAGGCGACGGCAATGATCTCGCGCTTGCGCGTGTGGAAGTGGTTGCCCCGCACCGCACCCGGCCGGATCGCGGCGATGTGCACGTCTTCGACGAACCCGATTTCGCGGAGGTACTCCCCGAACACCGACACACTGAGACCGCGTTCCTCGACCTTCCCGGGGAGGTGTTCCACCAGTAGATCATCCACAGCCGCACCTCCGCTTGCCCCATCGTCGGGGTCTGTATCGCGTCGGCGAGCCGCGGCATTACCGGTGTGCGCTAGGTTGCCAGGCATGCCCGGAGCCACGTGGCCACCCGCGCCGATCAGCACCGCCCGGCTCGTGCTCCGCGCGTCCGAAGCCCGCGACCGTGCCACGTTCATCGAACTGTTCGCTTCGCCGGACGTGGGCACCTACATCGGCGGCCCGAAACCCCGGGACGAACTGGAGCGCACGACAGCCGCAGTGCCCGGGCGGCGGCCCGGCCTGTTCGTCGTCGCTCTCGGCGGGGCGCTGATCGGCATGATCACGCTCGATCCTCGCGACGGCGAAGACCACGTCGCAGAAACCGAACTCGGTTACCTGTTCCTGCCGGACGCATGGGGCCACGGGTACGCGGCGGAGGCGTGCGCGGCGGCCCTTGACTGGTTCGCGGGCGCGCATCCCGGTGAGCCGGTGGCTCTCTGCACCCAAACCGCCAACGACCGTTCGATGCGGCTCGCGGCGAAGCTGGGCTTCACCGAAGTGAAGCGGTTCGAAGCTTATGGCGCCGAGCAATGGCTCGGCGTGTGGTCACAGCAAAACGCCCGGTGACCCTGGTGAGGGTCGCCGGGCGATTCGAGAGCGGTGGCGGTGGGAAAAGCGCAGTGTGCACGACCTGAGTCGCGGCGACGTGATCATGGCTCCGGACTTCGAGGCCGAGCACGGTATCGCAGTCGGGTGAACCGGAAGAACAGCACGGACGCCAAGGCCAGGACGGCGGCCAGCGACACCAGGAAGATCGTGGCGCCGGTGAAGTCCGGTGGGTCGCGGACGTCCCACAGTGTGATGTCGGGCCGGTCGGGGTCGTAGCGGATGCGCAACTCGTCGCCGATCTTCAGCTGCGGGTCGCGCGGGAAGTCGTCCAGCCGGGCGGTGACATCCTGCCGGGTCGTGGTCGTGAAGCGGACGTTCACGTTGTAGCTCAGCCGGATGCGGAGGATGTCCGTCACCGTCGCGGACGTCTCCAGCCCGGCGGCGCGCAGCCGCGATTCGTACTGCCGCACGGCGACAGCCCCGAGCCCGACGGCCAGCGCCAACACCAGGCCGAACACGGTGATCCAGGTCCCGGCCGGCCCCCTCGGCCCTCGCCGGCGCGGTGGCCGCGAGGCGTAGCCACGGCGCCGCCGGACCCAGTTGACCGGGACGGGATCGGGCAGTGGCTCGCTCATGAACCCAGTATGAGTGATCCCCCGAATGTGGCCTGGGCGAGGAGCCCGACGCCGCCCACCTGGACCGCAGGGGTTCAGGTCTAGACCGCTCCCCTAGACCCCTCCGTATCCGCTGGCCCATCCAGGCCCCAGACCCTCGAACGGGAGGCACCTCGACGCAGGCCCTACGCGCCATTTCGACCACCCGGCAAGGTCTAGGTCTAGCCGCTCCCGCGGCGGCGGGGAGGCAGGAGGCAGCACCGGCAACGGCCCTGGAACGCCCGGGGAGGCGGTCCCGGCGGCGGGTTAGCCCGCCGGGTTAGGTCGACGTCCCGGGTTAGGGATCCAACCCGACGGCGGGAGCCGAGCCAATCCGCTCCGACCTGCCGAAAGTCACGGAGTTAGGCGGGTTAGGCCCCGACCGGTCGCCCACCGAACCGCCCGTCCAGGCACGAGCCACGCCACCTCGCGGCACCTAACCCAAGCGGTCACCACGTACGCCGTCGCGTGGCGATCCCGCACGCCCACATGACCGAGGGGGAGCCCAGTTGCGCCGCACCACGCCGAAGTCCAGTGACCACGCACAGCACCTGGAGAGCAGTCCAATGAAGACGCCGCACATGCCCACCACGCGCGTCTTGCTGACGGTCGAGGCCGCCGCGAAACAGCTCTCCATCGGCCGCACGACCATGTACAACCTGATCAAGGCCGGGCAGATCGCCACCGTCCAAGTCGGACACCTCCGACGGGTGCCCACGTCCGCGCTTACCGCCTACGTCGAGCGGTTGACCGGCACCGCGTCGGCCGCCGCCTGAACAGGATGAGAAATGGCACGGCCGCGTCACGATGGGAATCCGCGAGGACGGTAAGCCGGACCGGCGGCACGTCGAGCGGAAGACGGAAGTCATCGAAGCCGTCCGGGAGCTTGAGCGCCAGCGCGATTCCGGCCGCGTCCGGAAAGCGGGACGGAGCCTGACCGTCGAGCAGTGGCTTACCCACTGAATCGAGAACATCGCGGCACCAACGGCGACAAATTGCGACCTGAGCACCTGGAGGTGACTTACCGGAAGTCCTCCAAAAAGGACTCCACCCGTCAACCGCGCACCTCGCACACCGGACCGTCCGAGCGGCGCTCAACGAAGCGGTACGGCGGCGGCACATCGTCGAGAATCCCGCGCGCATCGCGAATGCGCCGCGTGTCGAAGAGGAAGAGATCGTGCCGTTCTCGCGAGAGGAAGCGCGGAGCCTGATTATTGCCGCCGGGGAGATCCGGAATGGCGCGCGGTTCATCGTGGCGCTTTCGATCGGACTCCGACGCGGTGAGGCGCTCGGGCTGAAGTGGTCTGACGTCACGATCACGTGGAAGCACGGGTGCGCGCGCGGCGAAGCCTGCCGCCGGAAGCTCACCGCCGTCGAGTGCCCGGCTCCGGCACGCTCGCCGTCCGCCGCTCGATCCAGCAACTGAACTGGCAGCACGGGTGCACGCCCGACAAGCCGTGCGGGCACGAGCACGGCGCCTACTGCCCGGAGCGCTATGGCGGCAGCCTGTCGTCAGCGAGGTGAAGTCGCGGGCCGGACGCCGCGTCATCGCCTTCCCCGACCGGTGATCGAGGCCCTGGAGGCGCACCGCGTCCAGCAGGCCGAAGAGCGCGAGGCGGCGGCAGGGGACTGGGTGTTCGCCACGCCGATCGGCCGGCCGACGCACCCGACGCCGGACGACCGGGCGTGGAAGGCGTTGCTGCGCCTGGCAGGCGTGCGCAACGCGCGGCACACGGCCGCGACGGTGCTGCTTGAGCTGAAGGTGCCGCTGCCCGCGGTGATGGAGCTGATGGGCTGGTCCAACGCGGCCGTGGCCAAGCGGTACCTGCACGTCAAAACCGAGCTGGTGACGTCGGTGGCGGAGCAGGTGGGCGCCCACATGTGGGCCCGATCCGGATGACGAAGACGAGGAGGACGACGGCCCGAAAGGCGCGCTTGTGCCCCGCCTGATCAGGGGGCATTTGAGACGGAAACTGAGACGGCACAGCGAAACGCCCGGCAACCCCATGAGGGTCGCCGGGCGATTCGAGAGCGGTGGCGGTGGGATTTGAACCCACGGACGGGGATTAGCCGTCACACGATTTCGAGTCGTGCTCCTTCGGCCGCTCGGACACGCCACCGCCGAGAACAATACCGGAGGGCACCCGCGAGCCTTACGAGGGGTCACCAGGGCGGGGCGTACGCCGCCTGACCTGGGCCTCTCGGAAGCGGTCGCGCAGGTCGTGGGCCACTTCGGTCACCTGCGCGCGGCGGCGCTGCATCCGTCCGGACGCCTCCAGGCGCCGGTTGCCCGTTGCCGCTCCGAGCTTCGACCGTGCGCCGCCGACCGCCTGCTGGACCTTGTCCTTCATAGTCATACTGACGGGGTACCCAGCAGCGCACGCAGGTCAGCGCCGCGTCGCGAAATACGTCTCCAGGACGGAGGCGCACTCCGCCGAAAGGACGCCTCCGCTGACCTCCGGGCGGTGGTTGAGCCGGCGGTCGCGCACGACGTCCCACAGGGACCCCACCGCGCCCGTCTTGGGCTCCCACGCCCCGAACACCAGCCGCGAGATCCGGGCCAGCACCAGCGCGCCAGCGCACATCGTGCACGGCTCCAGCGTCACCGCCAGCGTGCAGCCCTCCAGGCGCCAGCCGTCGCCCACCACGCCCGCCGCCGCGCGGAGCGCGAGGATCTCCGCGTGGGCCGTCGGGTCGCCCAGCTCGACCCGGGCGTTGCGCGCCGCCGCCAGGGGCTTGCCGTCCGGGGCGAAGACCACCGCCCCGATCGGCACGTCCGCGCCGGGGGCGCGCGCTGCCTCCAGCGCCGCCTCCACGGCTTCGGTGTCGGACGGCCGTCTCAGAGCTCGTCCAGGAACTTGGCGAACTCGCTGCCGAATCCGACGCGCTGCGCGATCATCTGCAGCTGCTCGTCCGGGTACAGGTCGACGTCGCCGACGATGACCTCCAGCTCCGGCCCGGGCAGCCCGATGTCCGCGAGGATCGACAGGTCGCCCTCGGGCCAGACGGAGTCGTCCTCTTCGTCCGGTGGATCGACGCGCAGGACGTCGAGGACGTCCGCCGCGATGTCGTAGTCCAGTGCCGCCGCCGCGTCCGAGAGCAGCAACGACGGCCCTCGCGGGCTCGGCCGGACGATGACGAAGAACTCGTCGTCGACCGCCAGGAGCCCGAAGGACGCACCGGTGGAACGTAGTTTGCCCAGTTCAGTGATCGCTGCGTCCAGCTCGGTCAGCGCCCCCGGGTCGAGCGCACTGCACCGCCACCGACCGTCTTCCCGGACCACGGCTACCGCGAAGCCCGTGACCGGCTCATCCACCGCCATGCGCACACCGTATTCCGCCGCTCGACCGAGCGCACGCACGGTGCGCCCGAAGCGCCGCATGGGGCACTATCGGGAGCATGACCGGCCCCACTGACCTGCCCACGCTGCCCGGCACGCCGTTCGCCGGCCTCCTCGACGACGCGCGGGCGCTGCAAGACCGCACGGTCGCCCTCCGGCGCGCCGTGCACCGCCACCCGGAACAGGGCCTCCACCTGCCGCGCACCCAGGCGGCGATCCGCGAAGCCCTCGCCGACCTGCCGCTGGAGATCACCGAAGGCAAGGCCACGACGTCGCTGACGGCCGTCCTGCGCGGCGGGCGGCCCGGCCCGGCGGTGCTGCTGCGCGGCGACATGGACGCGCTGCCGCTGACCGAGGAGACCGGCCTCGACTTCGCGTCCGAGGACGCGGAGTCGATGCACGCGTGCGGGCACGACACGCACGTCGCGATGCTGGCGTCGGCGGCGCGGCTGCTCGCCGAGCGCAAGGACCAGCTGGCCGGCTCGGTCGTGTTCATGTTCCAGCCGGGTGAAGAGGGTCACCACGGCGCCCGGTTCATGATCCACGAAGGGGTGCTCGACGCCGCCGGCACGCGGGTCGAGCGCGCGTTCGGCGTGCATATCCTCGCCAACCTGCGCAGCGGGCTGCTGTCGGTCCGGCCGGGCGCGCAGATGGCGTCGGCGGACTCGTTCTCGGTCCTCGTCACCGGCAAGGGCGGCCACGGCTCCGCGCCGCAGCACACGATCGACCCGGTGCCGGCGGCCGCGGCCATGGTCGGCGCGCTGCACACGATGATCACGCGCCGGGTCAGCGTGTTCGACCCGGCGGTGCTCTCGGTGACGCGGATCCAGGCCGGCACGACGACGAACATCATCCCGGAGACCGCCGAGCTGCAGGGCACGATCCGGGCGCTGTCCAAGCAGACGCGCGCGCTGGTCCGCGCCGAGCTGCCGAAGGTGTGCGAGCAGGTCGGCGCGGCGTACGGCTGCCGCGTCGTCGCCGACGTCGAGCCGGGCTACCCGGTGACGGTCAACGACGACCGCGTCGCCGCCGAAGTCCTGACGCTCGGGGAGGCCGTGCTCGGCCCGGAGAACGTCGAGCTGATGGCGGACCCGCTGATGGGTGCCGAGGACTTTTCCTACGTCCTGCAACGCGTTCAGGGCGCGTACGCGTTCTTGGGGGCGTGCCCGCCCGGCGTCGACCCCGCCGAGGCGGCCGCGAACCACTCCAACCGCGTGCTCTTCGACGAGGACGCGATGCCGAACGGCGTCGCGATGCTCGCCGCGTTCGCGCTGGACGCCCTGCGTTAGGGCCCGGTCCGCGACGGGCGGCCGTCTTCGAGGTGCCCGGCGAAGCGGCGACGCCACCCGGGCGCCTCGAACGTGACGTCGTACCAGCCGTTCTTCGCCGGCACCGGGAAGTCGTGCGAGGCCTTCGGCGCGATCGTGACGCCGTTCAGCGCGACCGGCGCCGCCCCGTTGTTGGTCACCGTGACACGCAGCGCGGGCGCCGGCGTGAACGTGACGGAGGCGTCGAGGCCCGCCTGGCCGGAGGCCTCGACGACGAACCCGTTCGGGCCGTGGATGGCGACGTCGTACGACTCGGCGTACGGGACTTCGCCCGTCGTCTCGCTGTTCGGACCGACGTCGAAGCGCTGTGACGCTCCGCCGGCGTGGTAGGCGTACGCGGCCAGCTGCAGCGTCTGCGTCCCGTGGTTGGCCAGGTGCAGCTTCAGCGCGCCCTGCCCGGCCGTGACCCAGGCGACCGGCTGGTAGGGCAGCGGGCGGGCCTTCGCCGTGCCGGGGTCCTGCACCAGGGCGCCGGGCCCGAGCCCGGGCTTCGGGAGCCGGGACTGCGTCCGGTCGGCTTCGGCGCGCAAGGCGTCCGCGTCCGGCAGCAGCGGGATCGTCGTGTCGTGCGTGCGGAAGTCGAGACAGCTGGTCAGGTCGCCGCAGATGGCCCGGCGCCAGGCCGAGATGTTCGGCTCGCGCACGCCGGTCCACGTCTCGAGGAAGCGCAGCACCGACGTGTGGTCGAAGACCTGTGAGTTGACCCAGCCGCCGCGGCTCCACGGCGAGACGACGGTCATCGGCACGCGCGGCCCCAGCCCGATCGGCACCGGGGCGCCGGACGCACCGCCCTTCTCCGGGCGGTTTCCCGGCAGGTACTCGCCCGGAGTCCCGGGTGGTGGCGCCGGCGGGACGACGTGGTCGAAGAAGCCGTCGTTTTCGTCGTAGTTGAGGAAGACGACGGTCGATTCCCACAGTTCCGGCTTGTCCCACAACGCTTTCAGCATCCGCTGGACGTAGGCGGCGCCGTCGACCGGCCGGGCGGCGGGGTGCTCGCAGTAGCCGTACGGGGCCACGACCCACGACACCGCGGGCAGCGTCCCGGCCGCGCAGTCGGCGAGGAACTCGGCCAGCACGTGGTCGAGGTCCTTGCCCTTGCCGGAGTCGGGCAGCAGCTTCTTGCGCAGGTTCGCGCGCTCGGCCAGCCGCTGCTTCACCGGGTCGATCGAGTGCAGCGCGTCGTGGAAGTTCCGGAACAGCCACAGCGGGTTGTCGCCGTAGTCGCCGGCGAAGTGCTCGGGGACGCCGCGCTCCTCGTCGTTCGCGTAGATCCGCCAGGAGATCCCGGCGGACTCGAGCCGCTCCGGGTACGTCGTCCAGCGGAACGACGGTTCGTAGTCGGGGAAGTTGTGCGTGACCGGGCCGCCGGCGACGCCGTCCGGGTCGATCGTGCCGGTCCAGTGGAACAGCCGGTTCGGCTGCGTCGGGCCCTGGATCGAGCAGAAGTAGTGGTCGCACAGCGTGAACGCGCTCGCCAGCGCACGCTGGAACGGGATGTCGTCGCGGGTGAAGTACCCCATCGTCATGGGGCTCTTGGCCTTGACCCAGCTGTCGTACGCGCCGCCGTTCCACGCGCGGTGCGTGCTGTTCCAGTCGTGCGGCAGCTCGCCGAGGTCCTGGCCGTCCACGACGGACGTGTCGACCCGGAACGGCAGCACCGGCGCGCCCTTGCCGCGCTGGTGGAAGACGTCCCGCAGCGCCGCGCGGTCGCCGAAGCCGCGGACGCCGGCCATGGTGCCGTAGTAGTGGTCGAACGACCGGTTCTCCTGCATCAGCACCACGACGTGGCGGACGTCGTCGATCGTCCCCTTCCGCGCCGGCGCGGCGCACGCGGCCGCCAGCGAGCCGGCGACAGTGGCCGCGGCCGCGCCGCCGAGCACCGTGCGCCGCCGGATCCGGCCCATGCCTGCCTCCTCATCCCCGCGTCAGCGGCCTGACGAGGGGTACGTTCCCCGCGGAGAGAGGTGGTACCCGTGCTCGACTCAGCGGATCTGGTCGCCTTCGCACCGTCGACCGACCTGGAGCGCTCCCGCGCCTTCTACACGGATGTCGCCGGGCTCGAGTTCATCGAGCAGACTCCCTTCGCGTGCGTGTTCCGCAGTGGCGCGACCATGCTCCGCGTCACCGCCGTCGCCGAGTTCACGCCGCAGCCGTTCACGGTGCTCGGCTGGGCGGTCGCCGACATCCGGGAAGCGGTGGCCGGGCTGCGCGGCCGGGGCGTGGAGTTCCTCACGTTCGACACGCTGCCACAGGACACCGACAAAATCTGGACCACGCCGGGCGCGCGGATCGCGTGGTTCCGCGATCCGGACGGCAACGTGCTGTCCTTGACCGAGGTCACTGGCAATTAAACAACGCTGTTGATTTAATGGCCTGATGACCGCTGCAGATCGCCTCGCCCAGCTCGCTGACCAGGAAGAACGCCTTCAGTTCACGAAGTTCGACAACGAGACCGCCCTGGCTCTCGGCGCCCAGCTGCTGGCCGCGGCGCGGGAGCGCGGGCTGCCGGTGACGATCTCGGTGCGCCGCAACGGCCAGCGGCTCTTCCACGCAGCACTGCCGGGCACATCGGCCGACAACGACGCGTGGATCGACCGCAAGAGCCGCGTCGTGGACCGCTACGGCCACAGCTCGTTCCTGATCGGCACGCAGTTCCGCGCGAAGGGCGGCTCGTTCGAGGAGGACTCTCGCCTGAACCCGGACGAGTACGCGGCCCACGGCGGCGTCTTCCCGGTGCTCGTCCGCGGGGTCGGCCCGGTCGGGACGGTGGGCGTGTCCGGCCTCCCGCAGGCCGACGACCACGCGTTCGTCGTCGAGCAGCTGGAGCTGTTCCTGGCTTCGTGAAAACGGCTGGCGCGCGTGACTACCGTGGGAGACATGCAGCGCGCAGCGAACACGACGACGCCGGAAAGTGTCCCGGCGCGCTGAATCATGCTCACGAAGCCCGGGGCGGTCGCCCCGGGCTTCGTCTCGTGGCCGGCCGTCTCGCCGTCCACGAGGAGTCCGCCATGCACGACCACCGCAAGCTCGGCCGCGAACTCGGCCTGTTCGACACCGATCCGCTCATCGGCGCGGGCCTGCCCTACTGGCTGCCCGACGGCGCGATCGTCCGCCACAGCCTCGAGGAGTACGTCCGCGGCCTGGAACGGCGCGCGGGGTACCGGCACGTCCATTCGCCGGTGCTCGGCAAACGCGAGCTGTACGAGATCTCCGGGCACTGGTCGCACTACCGCGACGACATGTACCCGCCCATGGACGTCGGCGGCGAGCAGCTGGTGCTGCGGCCGAGCCTCTGCCCGCACCACGCGCTGATCTACCGTTCACGCGGCCACAGCTACCGCGAACTTCCGCTGCGCATCGCGGAAATCGGCGCGATGTACCGCAGCGAGCTCTCCGGCGTGCTCGGCGGGCTGAGCCGGGTACGCGCGATCCAGCTCAACGACGCGCACATCTTCTGCACCCCGGACCAGGTCGAAGCCGAGGCGGCCGCCGCGCTGGCCATGATCCGGCGGGCCTACGACGCCATGGGCATCAGCCCCGCGCGCTACCGGCTTTCGCTGCCCGGCGCCGGCGGGAAGTACGTCCCCGGCGACTGGGACCGTGCCGTGGACATCCTGCGCTCGGTCCTCGACGGGCTGCCCTACGACGCCGTCGAGGGCGAAGCGGCCTTCTACGGACCGAAGATCGACGTCCAGATCGTCGACAGCGCGGGCCGCGAATCGACCCTTTCCACCGTCCAGGTCGACTTCCACCAGCCCGAGCAGTTCGGCCTCGAGTACGTCGGCGCCGATGCGGCGAAACACCGGCCGGTCATGGTGCACCGCAGCGTCATCGGCAGCGTCGAACGGGCGGTGGCGCAGCTCGTCGAGGTCCACGGCGGCGCGTTCCCGGCCTGGCTGGCGCCGGTTCAGCTGCGGCTGCTGCCGCTGTCCGCCGCCGAACTGCCTTACGCGCGGGAAATCCTGGACCGGTGCGATGACCTGCGTGTCGAAATCGCGCCGGAAGGCAGCCTCGGCGCGCGGATCCGGGACGGGCGGCTCGTGCCGTGCCAGGCCGTGCTCGGCCCGCAGGAGGTCGCCGCGGGGCAGCTTTCGTTGCGGTTGCGCGACGGACGCCGGATCGACGCGCAGCCGGTCGACGACGTGCTGGCGTGGATCCGGGCGGAGGTCAAGCCGTAGCCGCGGCCAGCCAGCCGAACGCCGGCGCCAGGCTTTCCGGGGCGGCCCAGCCGTTGATCACCGCGAGCAGCCGCAGGTAGCGCTCGCGCCGGGGATCGCCGACGAGGGCCAGCCAGTCCCGCAGCCGGACGGGATCACGGCCGAGACCGTCGACGATCGCCCTGGCCTCCGGTGAGTCGGGTGCGACCCCGGCGTCGAGGGCCGGCGTGACGGCGTCGCGTACCTCGGCGGCCAGGTCGCGGCGGAGGCCGCCTTCGTGCTGGTCCACCAGCCGGCGCAGGATCGAGCGGAACTCCTTGTCCTGCAACAGTTCCGCCAGCTCGATCCAGGCCTCGACCTGCTCGGGGCTCGCGTTCTCCGGTAGTTCGGGGGTCAAGGTGCGGGCGATGCCTTCGAGTCCGGGACGGGAACCCAGGGCGTCGGCGAGGAAGTCGCCGACCAGGCGGCGTCGCTCCACTTCGGACAGTCGAGCCAGCTCGTGCATCAGTGTTGTCTCCTCCGGGGTCGAACCGCGCTTCGCCACGGCCGTCAGCACCGCGTGGCGCACGCGCAGCACGCGGATCTGCACTTCCAGCGCCTCGGCGTGCTTCGCCGCGACGTCGGCGACGGTCGCTTCGCCGTCGACGACCCGCCGGATCGTGGCGAGGTCGACGCCGAGGTCACGGAGCGTGCGGATGAGGTCGAGCCGGCTGCGCGCGGCGTCGTCGTAACGGCGCTGACCTGCGGTGTTGCGTCCGGCCGGCGGTACGAGGCCGCGGTCGGAGTAGAACCGGACGGCCTTGACCGTCAAGCCGGTGCGGCGGGCCAGCTCGCCGATCGAGTACCGCATGCCCTCAGCCTGACACCTCCCCTCGGGGGAGGCGCAAGTTCCACGTTCGCCCGATCGTGTCGATCACGGGTTCGACGTTTCGCGGTAAAGTCGAACACATGAGCGAATGGACTAGGTCTCTTCCCGGATCCGGGTGACCAGCTGGGTCGGGTTCACGAACCGCAACGCGACGAGAAGGAGCACGAGCATGGAGGCGGTGTAGATGGTCGCCATGGCGTCGACCGACTGGTTGGCCCGGATGCCCGCGGCGAACACGGAGTTGTAGAGCGCCACGACGAGGGTCGTCGAGTCCGGGCCGGCGGTGAGGAACGTCAGCTCGAACATGCCGACCGTCCGGACGAGCACGAGGATCGAGGCGGCCAGGATCCCCGGCAGCAGCAGCGGGCCCAGGATCCGGGTGAACACCGAGACCGTGCGCGCGCCGGACATGCGCGCGGCGGCTTCGATCTTCGGGTCGATCTGCTCGATGAACGGCGTCATGGTCAGCACGACGAACGGCACCGACGGCACCAGGTTCGCCAGGATCACGCCGGTGGTCGTGCCGGCCAGGTGGAACTTGTAGAGCACGGTGGCCAGCGGGATGCCGTAGGTGATGGGAGGGATCAGGATCGGCAGCACGAACAGCAGCATCACCAGGCGCTTGCCGGGGAACGAGCGGCGGGCCAGCGCGTAGGCGGCCGGGACGCCGACCGCCACCGACACGGCGATCACCACCAGCGCGACGATCGCCGTGGTGAGGAGGACGTCGGACAGGCCGAACTCGCGCCAGGCGTCGGCGTACCAATGGGTGGTGAAGCCGTCCGGAAGCCAGGTGCCGAACCACTGCCTGCCGAACGAGTCGACGACCACCGAGAGCACGACGCCGGCGAGGTTGACGAAGAAGAACACGACGATGGCCCAGACGACCCAACGTCCGGGACGCGCGACCCAACCGCTCATCCCTTGCCTCCGGTCGCTCCGCGGTACAGCGTGCCGCGCCACGCCATGACCAGGCCGATCACGATCAGCATGACCACCGCCATGAGCATCGCGACGGCCGAGCCCATCGAGTAGTCGTACTCCTCGAACGCGGCGTGGTAGGCCGCGATCGAGATGACGCGGGTCTCGTTCGCGGGGTCGCCGACGAGCTGCGCCGAGGGGAAGACCGAGAACGCCATCACGAACGAAAGGCAGAAGGTGATCGCCAGGCCGGGAGCCAGCAGGGGCAGCGTGATGCGCCGGAAGCGCTGGACGCCGTTAGCGCCGAGGGTTGCGGCCGCCTTCTCCAAGGAGGGGTCGATGCCCGAGAGATAGGACAACGTCAGCAGGAAGGAGAAAGGGAAGCCGGTGATCACCAGGGACAGCAGCACACCGGTGTAGTTGTGGATCAGCGGGAGCGGCTCGTCGGTGATGCCGAGGACGGTGAGCACCTTGTTCAGCCAGCCCGCCGGCCCGCCGTACATGATCAGGCCCTGCGCGGTGAGCACCGTGCCGAGCGTGATCGGCACGACGAGGATCGTCGTCAAGAGGCGCTTGCCGCGGACGCGGCCGCGCATCACGTAGGCGATCGGGATGCTGGCGAGCACGTTGATGAACGTCGCGGGCAGCGCGATGCCGAGCGTCGTCCAGATGGTGTCGCGCAAGTACGGGTCGCCGAAGAAGCGCGCGTAGTTGGCGAAGATCCCGCCCTGGCGTGGAGCGAAGGACAGCTGGAGGCCGTAGAGGAAGGGGTACAGGAACAGGCAGGCAGTGACCAGCAGGCCGGGCACCAGCAGGAGCAGGGTGCGGTCGATGCCGCGCTCGGCCAGGCGGTGACGCAGTGCCGGGCGGGCACTCGCGACGGCGGTCACGGCTCGAACACCAGGACCCGCTCGGCCGGCACGCCGATCCGGGTGGTGTCGCCGGGAGCGAGGCGCTTGTCGGTGCGGAAGTAGACCGGCACCCCGCTCGCGAGCCGGGCCGAGACCGACAGCTCGCGGCCGTGGTACTCGACGATCTCGACCGTCACGTCGAGGGCGTTGGCCGTGCCGTCGCCGACCACGAAGTCCTCCGGGCGGATAGCCACCTTGGCCGGGCCGTCCGTGAGCGACCCGCGGCCCGTCAGCCGGGCTCCCGCGCCCTCCACGGTGATCGACGAGCCCGCGGCGCCGATGACGGTCACGTCCAGGAGGTTGCGGTAGCCCATGAACGACGCGACGTAGCTATTCACCGGCTGGGCGTAGACCTCCTCGGGCGTGCCGATCTGCTGGACCGTGCCGTCGCGCAGCACCACCAGGCGGTCGGCCAGCGACAGGGCCTCCTCCTGGTCGTGGGTGACGTACACCGTGGTCAAGCCGAGCGTCTGGTGGAGGCGGCGGATCTCCATCCGCATCTCGAGGCGGAGCTTGGCGTCGAGGTTGGACAGCGGCTCGTCCATCAGGACGACCGGGGGCTCCAGCACCACGGCCCGGGCGATGGCGACGCGCTGCTGCTGCCCGCCGGAAAGCTGCGCGGGGAACTTCGCCGCGTGGTCGGTGAGCTGCACCAGGCGCAACGCCTCGTCGACCCGGCGGCGGGCGTCGGCGCGGGGGACCTTGCGCATCTTGAGGCCGAAGCCGACGTTGGCGCGGACCGACATGTGCGGGAACAGCGCGTAGTTCTGGAAGACCATCCCGAACCCGCGCTGCTCCGGGGGCTGCCCGTCGATGCGGGCGTCGTCGAGCCAGATGCTGCCGCCCGTGAGGGGCAGCAGGCCGGCCAGGCAGTTCAGCGCGGTCGACTTGCCGCAGCCGGACGGGCCGAGCAGGGCCACGAACTCGCCGCGCGCGATGGCGAGGTCGAGGCCGCTCAGGGCGTTCGCGGTGCCGAAGCTGCGGGAGACCCCGTCCAGCCGGAGCTGCTCGAACGTCACTTCTTGCCGACCTTCGAGCCGCCGACCAGCTGGTTCCACTTGTCGAACGCCTTGACCTGCTGCTCGGCCGGCAGCGAGCTCTCCTTGGGGTACTGCGAGATCCACTGCTCGTACTCCGGGCGCCCGAACTGCCGAAGAGTGTCCTGGCTCTTCTGCGGGGCCATCTGCAGGGTGACGTCCTTGACCGCCGGGCCGGGGTAGAAGTAGCCGTCGTCGTAGGCGATCGCCTGCTGGTCGGGCTTCAGCATCCACGCGATCAGCTGCAGGATCGCCGACTCCTGATCGGGCGACAGGCCCTTGGGGATCAGGGCGTACTGGGCGTCGGTGACCCAGTGCATCGGCTGCATGATGGCGGTCTTGACCGTGTTCGGCACCGTGCCGAGCTTGCGCGGGTTGATGTCCCAGCCGGTCGTCGACATGACCATGTCCACCGCTCCCGACGCGAGGTTCTTCATCGTCTCGGTGGTGCCGGACGGGTAGTACTTCACGTACTTGCCCAGCTCCTGCAGGAACGCCCAGGTCTTGTCCCAGCCCTTGTCCGGGTCCTTCGGGTCCTTGTCACCGAGCAGGTACGGCAGGCCCATCAGGAACGTCCGGCCCGGGCCGGAGTTCGACGGCTGCGCGTACTGGAACTTCTCCGGGTGGGCCTTGGCCCAGTCGAGCAGCTCCTGCGGGGACGCCGGCGCGGCCGGAACCGCTCCCGGGTTGAACTCGAGCAGCGGGCCGGAGGGGTAGTAGACGACCTCGACGCCGTAGCCGTTGGCCAGCTCCTGCATCTTGGCCGCGGGTTCGAGGTAGTTCTGCATCAGGTTCGGGAACCGGCTCGAGAAGTCCGGGAGGATCTTCGCCAGCGTGCCGTTCGCGATGCCGGCGGACAGACCGTCCGTGCCGCTGAGGACGAGGTGGGTCTGGGCGACGCCGCCGTCCTGCTCGGCCTTCAGCTTGCCCGCCATGCTCGGGGCCGGCGCCGTCGAGTACGTGACCTTCGCCAGCACTTCCGGGTGCGCGGCCTTGAAGTTCTCGATCATCTGCTTGGTGAGCTGCAGGTTGCCCGCGATGTCGAGGATGTTCAGGTCGACGGGCTTGCTCGGCTGGTCGGGCACGGCCTGCGGATCCGCCGCCTGGCCGCCGCCTCCACCGGGCGCGCCACAGGCCGCCAGTCCGGCGGCGAGGCCGGCCGCCAGGAGCACCCGGCGGAATCGGAAGCCGGTGCGACGCTGCATGGCTGCTCCCTGGGTCCGTGATAATGTTGTATGTCGCATCGTATATCAGATCGGACATGCCAGTGGCGAGCACTTCTTCGGCCCGGAGGCCGCCGCCGCCCGTCTCCCGCACGGATTTCGTGCGGGACGCGATCAAGGATTCGATCTTGAGCGGGGAGTTCGGACCGGGGGAAACGCTCGTCGAAGGCGAGGTAGGCGCGCTGCTCGGCGTGTCGAAGACGCCGGTGCGTGAAGCCCTGCGAATCCTCGCCGGTTCCGGTTTGGTCACGATGAGCACGTACAAGGGGGCCGCGGTCCGGGTCATGGACGCCGAGAGCGCGAACGCGGTGTACGACCTGCGCGCGCTCCTCGAGCCCGAAGCCGTCCGACGCGCTGTCGAGCGCGGCGCGGACTTCAGCGAAGCGCGGCAAGTGCTGGCGGACGTCGAGACCGGCGCGAACGCCGCCGACCGCGTCAAAGCCAGCCTGGCCAACCGGCTGTTCCACCGCGCGCTCTACGCCGGGTGCGGGAACCCGTTGCTGGTCGAGATCCTGGACGGCCTGCGCGACCAGGCCGCCCTGATCACCGTCACCGGCTGGGACATCAGCCCGACGTGGCAGGGAGAAGCCGCCGAGCACCGCGCGATCCTGACCGCGGCCGAAAGCGGGAACGCCCGGCAGGCGGAGCACCTGCTGCGCAAGCACATCACGGATTTCATCGACCGGGTCGCCGGCGGGCTGCCGGAGGAACACCGTACTGGAACGACTGGAACGAAGGGAGCCCGATGACGTTCGAGGAGCAGAGGCGGCGGCTGTCCGGGGTGGTGGCCATCCCGGTCACCCCGTTCGACGCCGAGGGCGCCGTGGACGGCCAGACGTACGCGAAGCTCGTCGACCGGCTGGTCACCGGGGGTATCGAAGTCGTGACGCCGAACGGGAACACCGGGGAGTTCTACGCACTGGACGCGGCCGAGGCCCGGCAGTGCCTGGAAGTCACCGTCGAGGCCGTCGCAGGAAGGGCCAGTGTGCTCGCCGGGGTCGGTCACGACGTCGCGTCCGCGACGCGCGCCGCCGCGCACGCGCGGGACGCCGGCGCCGACATGATCATGATCCACCAGCCCGTGCACCCGTACATCTCCGGCGACGGCTGGGTCGACTACCACGCCGCGATCGCGGCCGCGGTGCCCGAACTCGGCGTCGTGCTCTACGTCCGCAACCCGGCGATCGCCGGTGAGCAGCTGCACGCCCTCGGCGAGGCGGCGCCGAACGTCATCGGCGTGAAGTACGCCGTGCCGGATCCGGTGCGGTTCGGCTCGGTCGCGCGGGACGCGGGCTTCGAGCGGTTCGTGTGGATCGCCGGCCTGGCCGAGCTCTCGGCGCCCGGGTACTTCGCCGTCGGCGCGACGGGGTTCACCTCGGGCCTGGTGAACGTCGACCCCGCGATCTCACTGGAGATGTTCCGCGCACTGTCCACAGGGGACTATCCGGCCGCGATGGCGGTCTGGGAACGGATCCGGCCGTTCGAGGAGCTGCGCGCGGCGAACGGGAACGCCAACAACGTCAGCGTCGTCAAGGACGCGCTCGGTCAGCTCGGGCTGTGCCGCCCCGACGTCCGACCGCCGAGCCGGCTGCTGACCGGACCCGAACGCGAACGCCTCTTCGGACTGCTTTCGTCCTGGGGGCTTTCGTGAAGGTGGTGACTCATCGGCGCGCCGGAGCGCGGTGACGCCGAAGTCCGGCTCGCCGACGAGCCACCTGATGACCGGAGTCGTACCGGAAGAAACAAGCTGTAACAACCCAACTGGGCGCCTCGGGCGTCGCTCTGCGCGACTACGGGCGGCTGCTCGCCGGCCATCGGCCGGCACGGCTGCGTACGAGCGGGTTCCGGACCCGGACTCGGCTCCTGTCCCCGGTCGGAGCGATCCGGCCGGAAGGTCACGGGTGTGGGGTAGATCACCTTCATCCCGATGTGGCCGACTGTACACCTCTTCCGCCGTCCACGGGGAATTGCCAATCCGCCGGTGGGGTGAGACCCTGGGGGTAGGACGCGGTACCACCGCGACCAGGCCCCAGTGCCCTTTCCCGAACCGGACCCAGACCCCGTCAGGGCTGGAAACCGTTGCTGGACAAGCCTTTAACGACTTACCCAGAGCGGTGTGTTGATGTCTTCAGCCCAAATTGCGGATACTCCCGCGACGTCCGGCAGTGACTTCGCCGAACTGTCGCGGCTGATCAAGGCCGCCGGCCTCCTCCAACGACGGCGCCGCCACTACGCCGTGCGGATCGGGCTCAACCTCGCCGCCTTCGGCGGAGGCTGGGTCGCGTTCGTCTTCCTCGGCGACTCGTGGTGGCAGCTGTTCCTCGCGGCGTTCTTCGCGATGATGTTCGCGCAGCTGTCGTTCATCGGGCACGACGCCGGGCACAAGCAGATCTTCAGCAGCCGCAAGGCGAACGACGCGACCGGCTTCGTCCACGGTGGACTCACCGGGCTGAGCTACGGCTGGTGGGTCGGCACGCACTCGCGGCACCACGCCAACCCGAACCACGAGGAAGAAGACCCGGACGTCGACATCGCCGCGCTCGCGTTCAGCAAGGCGCAGAGCGCGCAGAAGCGCGGGTTCCTGCGCTGGATGGCGAAGTACCAGGCGTTCCTGTTCTTCCCGCTGCTGCTGCTCGAAGGCCTCAACCTGCACGTGTCGAGCGTGAAAGCGGTGCTGCGCAAGGACGTCCGCAAGCGCAAGCTCGAGTCGGCGCTCCTGATCGCGCACCTCGTCGCGTACCTCGCCGCCGTGTTCATCGTGCTCTCGCCGCTCACCGGGATCATCTTCGTCCTGGTGCACCAGTTCCTGTGGGGGCTGTACATGGGCTGCTCGTTCGCGCCCAACCACAAGGGCATGGAAATGCTGGCGGCCGGGCACAAGCTGGACTTCCTGCGCAAGCAGGTGCTGACCTCGCGCAACGTCCGTGGCGGGCCGGTGGTCGACTTCGCCCTCGGCGGGCTGAACTACCAGATCGAGCACCACCTGTTCCCGAGCATGGCCCGGCCGAACCTCAAGCACGCCCAGGTGATCGTCCGGGACTTCTGCGCCCGGCACGGGATTTCCTACGCCGAGTGCGGCTGGGCGCGCTCCTACGGGTACGTGTTGCAGCACCTGCACGAAGCGGGCGAACCGCTGCGGCGGCGCCCGGCCGAGGCGACGGCGTGACGGCCCCGGTGCCGGACGCACCCGAGGTGCCCCGCTCCGGCAACCAGTGCCCGAGCTGCCCGCACCCGCTCGGCACGCACGACGCGATCGCCCGCCGCTACTGCGCCGCGACCGAGACCGCACAGGGAACCAACCGCGGTTGCGTGTGCGGCACGGTGCAGGACCACCAGAGCCCGGAAGGTCCCCGGGGGCACAAAAGCCACACGAGTACAGCCTTCGAAGAGCAGAAAAGGACCGAACGATGACCACATCGGCCACTTCCTCCACCCGCTACCAGCTGCGCGTCGACCGCGTGAAGAAGATCGTCATGGAGGACACCAAGCTCGGTGACGCGAAGGCGCTCGCGCTGGCCGTGCGCATGGTGCACGAGCTCGACACCGCCCCGGAGCCCGTCCGCTGACGCCAGGTCCTCCCAGCACGTCCGTCGTGGCGGAAGCACCTCGCCACGACGGGCGGCTTTGCGCAGGTCACGCACGGCGTGACCGAAGTTACTCGCGCGTAAATAAGCAGTAAGTGGCCGGCACGAACGCGTCAGGACCGCATTCACGGGGGAAGCACGGCGAACGGGACAGCGGTGTCCTGACCGGGTCCGATCCGCCGTGATGCCCGGAGGCACCCTGTGACGCTCAGCGAGCTTCTTCCCAGCCTCGGCTGCGAAGCCGCCGATCACCTCGAGCCAGGAGTCTGGCCGCGAAGCACCCGACTCGGCGAAGACGGCGAACTCCTCTTCGCCGGCGCGAAGGTCAGCCACCTCGCCGCCCGCTTCGGGACGCCGTCCTACCTCATCGACGAACACCAGGTCCGCGACACCGCCCGTGAGTACCGCCGCGCGCTGCCGGACGTCGAAGTCGCGTACGCGAGCAAGGCGCTGTGTACGCGGTCCGTACTGCGCTGGGTCGCCGAAGAGGGGTTGTCGCTCGACACCTGCTCCGCGGGCGAGATCGCCGTCGCGCGCGCAGTCGGCTTCCCCGCCGAGCGCATGCTGTTGCACGGCAACGCGAAGACGCCCGAAGACCTGAAGGCCGCTCTCGAGTACGGCGTCCGGCGGATCGTGGTCGACTCGCTCGACGAGATCGAGCAGCTCGGCGCGCTCGCGCACGGCGCGCAGCAGGTGATGATCCGCGTGACGCCGGGCGTCGCGGCCGGGGCGCACGCGGCCATCAGCACCGGTACCGAAGGCCAGAAGTTCGGGTTCTCGCTGCTCGACGGCGTCCCCGACAACGTCGACGCGGCCGTGCAGGCCGTGCTCGCCCAACCCGGGCTGCGCCTCATCGGCCTGCACTGCCACATCGGCTCGCAGGTCTCCCGCATCGACCGCTACGAAGCCGCCGCGCGCCGGATGGCCGAGGTGCTCGTCCGGATCCGCGACACCCACGGCGTCACGCTGCGGGAGCTCGACCTCGGCGGCGGGCACGCGGTGCCGTACGTCGGCGGCGAGCCCGCGTTCGACCTCGGCGGCTACTCGCGACGCCTGCGCGTGGCGCTCGCCTACGAGTGCGCGGCGCACGGCTTCCCGTTGCCGCGCTTGACGATCGAGCCGGGTCGGGCGCTCGTCGGGCCGGCCGGGATCACGGTGTACCGCGTGTGCGCGGTCAAGCGCGGCAGCCGCACGTTCGTCGCGGTCGACGGCGGGATGAGCGACAACGCGCGGCCGTCGCTCTACAGCGCGCGCTACACGACGCGCCTGGTCGGCCGGCGGTCGAAGGAGAAGCGCGTCCCGATGACCGTCGTGGGCCGGCACTGCGAATCCGGCGACGTCCTCGCCGACGGCATCAGCCTGCCCGGCGACCTGCGCGCCGGCGACCTCCTGGCCGTGCCGTGCACCGGCGCGTACCACCATTCGCTGGCCTCGAACTACAACCAGGTCGGGCGGCCGCCGCTGGTCGGCGTCAAGAACGGCGTCGCGACGCTGCTGGTGCGTCGCGAGACCGAGGAGGACCTCAGCCGCCGCGACCTAGGCTAGGCGCCTGGGCACGGACGCGTCGAGTCCCGCGAGCAGCACGCCGAGCGCGTACCGGAAGTCGTCCTCGACCGTCGAGCCGGCGCGTTCGCGCAGGCCACGCGCCAGCAGCGGAAACGGGAACGACTCGGTCGCGATCATCGCCGCCTCCGCGGCGGGCGCGGGCCGCGTCTGGTCCTCGACGGCCCGCCCGAGCACGAAGTGCACCAGCACCCCGGCCGCGCGGGTCGCCTCGCCGAGCGGGAAACCCGCGTCGTGCAGCACCCCGACCGCGGGGGTGGAAGTGGCGGGAAAGTGGTATGGGGGGCGGGGGGGAGCGGGAAGCGAGGGGGGGGGGGTGTTGGTGTGTGGGCGGGAACTGTTCAGTCCCAAAGACAACATCATC
>NZ_JBVHUL010000001.1:147962-656534 GCF_055565395.1 Amycolatopsis sp. NPDC028719 | reverse complement strand
TCCTCCTTTCCCCCCCCCCAAAACCCACCCCCCTCCCCCCCCCCCCCCCCCCCCCCCCCCCTCCCCCTCCCCCCCCCCCCCCCGGGCCGTGATCAGGTCGGCCCCGAGCGCGACGCGGGCGCCGTCGCGGTGCGCGAGCAGCGCCTTGTGCAGCGCGAAGCCCGCGTCCTCCAGCCACTTCAGCCACGGGCCGCCGTCGGGCAGCCCGGCGACGACCGGTGCGACGATCGCGTCCGTCATGTGGTCGAGCAGCGCGCGCTTGCTCCGGAAGTGCCAGTACAGCGCGGGAGCCTTGACGCCCAGCCCGGTGGCCAGCCGCCGCACGGTGAGCTTGTCCAGGCCCTCCTCTTCCAGCAGTTCCAGCGCGACGCGCACCGCGTCGCCGACTTCCAGCGGCATGCTCCTCCTTGACACCTTAACTAGTTAAGGACACTATCATCCTTAACTAGTTAAGGAGACGGCATGGACGCCGATGTGATCGTCGTGGGTGCGGGCCCGGTGGGCCTGTTCCTCGCGGCCGAGCTCCAGCTGGCCGGGGCCGAACCCCTGGTCCTGGAACGCCTGGTGACGCCCTCCGAGGAGACGAAGGCCCGCGGTCTGGGCGCGCTGGCGACCGAGGCGCTTCAGCGGCGAGGCCTCGGTGACCAGCTCGCCTCGGCCGACGCCGAGGGCACGAAGAACCTCGCCCGCGACCACGGCAGCACCCGCGGCCACTTCGCGAACATCTTCAAGATCGTCCCGGACGACGCCCGCCCTCGGACGAACATCTGGCAACCGGAGCTGGAACGCGTCCTCGCGAAGCACGCCGAGGGTGTCCGGGTGCTGCGCGGGCACGAGGTCACCGCATTCCGGTCCGATGTGGACGGTGTCGCGGTCACGGCGGGAGGCCGCGAGTGGCGCGCGAAGTACCTCGTCGGGTGCGACGGCGGCCGCAGCACCGTCCGCAAGCTCGCCGGATTCGGCTTCCCCGGCACCCCGGCGCTGCTGCACACGATCGCCGGGCGCGTCCGGTTCGCGGGCGACGTCCCGCCGGGTGGGCGCTACGCCACCGGCACTTTCCTGCAAGGCGGCAGCATGGCCGGCGTCACCGAGCTGGCGACCGGTGCCGAGCCGGACGTCACGCCGGACGCGCTCGCCGCGAGCATCGAGCGCGTCACCGGCCGGCCCGTCGTCGTCGAGGAGCTCCACGACGCGCGGCGGTTCGGCGACCAGGCCCGGCAGGCCGACGACTACCGCCGCGGCCGCGTCTTCCTCGCCGGCGACGCCGCGCACGTGCACTCGCCGAGCGGCGGCCAGGGCCTCAACCTCGGCATTCCCGACGCCGCCAACCTCGGCTGGAAGCTCGGCGCCGTCCTCCGCGGCGACAAGCCCGAAGCGTTCCTCGACACGTACACGCGCGAGAGGCACCCGGCGGGCGAAGCGGTGCTGCGCAACACACGCGCGCAGTCGGCGTTGCTGGCGCCCGGCCCGCACGTCGACGCGCTGCGGGAGATCGTCGGCGAAGTGCTGGACCTGCCGGAGGCGAACCGGTACTTCGCGGACCTCCTGTCCGGCGTCCGCGAGCGCTACGACTTCCCTTACCCCGCCCCGGCACCGGCCGGCGAGCACTGCCCAGACCTCGAGCTCGTCGACGCCACCGGCCGCACGACCCGGCTGCACGAGCACACCCGCACCGGCCACGGCCTCCTGCTCTCCGCGGAGCACCCGGCCGATCCGCGCATCGAGGTCGTGCCGGTGACGAACACCGGACCGCTGCTGCTCCGGCCGGACGGGGTGATCGCGTGGGCGGGCGAAGGGCCGCTCGACGCCGCCCTGGACACCTGGTTCTGACCCGGCGGGTCGCGGGTGCTCGCAGGCGCCTCGGAATGACTTGTGAATTTCCTCCACAGCCACCGATTCCTCGGCAAATCACGATCCTGGCGCCGGATCACGTGAAGCTGGCGCGGGGGTCTCGCTTTCTGGTCAGGTCTCGATACGCTGCGCACTTGACAAATCACATGCCGAAACACAGGGAGGGACGGCATGGGTGAAGATTCACGTGCGCGCGGGCTGGACAACACGGACAGATCGCTGATCGCCTTGCTGCAGCAGGACGGCCGGGCTTCGTTCACCGCGCTCGCGAAAGCGGTCGGGCTCTCGGAGGGAGCCGTCCGCCAACGGGTGCAACGGCTCCTGCGCGACGACCTCATGCAGATCGTCGCGGTGACCGACCCGGCCAACGTCGATCTGACGAGGCAGGCGATGGTCGGGATCAGCGTAGACGGCGCTGATCCGCGCACGGTCGCCGACAAGCTGTCCGAGCTGCCGAACGTGCACTACGTCGTGTTGTGCGCCGGGCGCTACGACTTGCTGGCCGAAGTCGTCTGCCGGGACGACGACCACATGCTCGAAGTGCTGGGCGAGGAGATCCGCAAGATCGACGGCGTGTCCGGGACCGAACTGTTCGTCTACCTGAAGCTGGCCAAGCAGAACTACGCCTGGGGCCGGCTCACCGCATAGCCCCTCGTGAGTGAGAAACAGGGTTGGAACACTGTTTCTCACTCACGAGCCGCTACTGGAACCGGCGGTGGCCGGCCCGCGTGGGCACGCCCGCTTCGGCGAGCCCGGCCAGCGCCGCCGGGAGCGGATCCCGGTGCAGCACCCCGAGGCGCTGCGTGGCCCGGGTGAGCGCGACGTACAGCTCGGCCGCGCCGCGCGCGTCCCCGGCCAGGATCCGCGCGGGCTCGACGACGAGGACCGCGTCGAACTCCAGGCCCTTGGTCGCCGACGGCGGGACCGTGCCCGGCACGCCGGGCGGCCCGATGACGACGCTGGTGCCTTCGTGTCCGGCCTCGTCGCGGTCGAATTCGTCGATGGCGGCCGGGAGTTCGTCGTCCGTGACCCGGCGGGACCACGGCCGGACGCCGCTCGCCCGCACGGATTCCGGCGGCCGCGCGGCCGGCGCGAACTCCGCGAGCAGCGCGCCGGCGACGGTCATGATCTCCGCCGGCGTCCGGTAGTTCACGGTCAGCTCCCGGTACACCCACCGGTCGGCGACGTAGGGCGCCAGCACCGGCCCCCACGCCGTCGCCCCGGCCGCGCTGCGGCGTTGCGCCAGGTCGCCGACGATCGTGAAGGACCGGCTCGGGCACCGCCGCATCAGCGTCCGCCAGTCCATTTCGGACAGTTCCTGCGCCTCGTCGACGACGACGTGCCCGTACGTCCAGTCCCGGTCGGCGGCCGCGCGCTCGGCGAGGTCGCGCGTGTCGCGCTCGCCGAACCGGTCGGCCAGGTCTTCGGCGTAGAGCAGATCGGTGGCGACCAGGCCGAGGTCTTCGTCCTGTTCCTCGCGATCCAGCTTGATGAGGTCCATGACGCCTTCGGCGTACTCCGCCTCCTCCTCCGCACGGCGGCGCGCGGCGGCGCGGTCGGCCGAGTCGTCCCGGCCGAGCAGGTCGACCAGCTCGTCGAGCAGCGGCACGTCCGAGACGGTCCAGGCCCCGCCGTCCGCGCGGAACAGCGCCGGGTCGGCGCCGGCGGCCTCGAGCCGGCGGGGCGACATGTACAGCGGCGCCAGCAGCGTCTCCGGCGTCAGCTCCGGCCACAGCGCGGCGAGCGTCGCGTCGAGGTCTTCGTGCTCGGCCAGCTCGTCGAGGACGTCGGCGCGAAGGTCGGCCCAGGCCCCTCGATCCTCCCGGGTCAGCCAGCCCTCGCCGATCCGCGCGACGGCCCGCTCGGCGAGGATCGCCACGACGTGCTCGCGGAAGACCGCGCGGGCCTCGTTGTGCGGCAGCCCGGACCGGCGTGCTTCGAGCCGGGCTTCGTCCGCGACGTCACCGTCGAGCTCGACGGTGACGTCGGCCAGCTCGACCGGCACCGGTTCGTCCGGCACCTTCTGCCGGTCGGCCACCGCCGCGGCCAGCACGTCGAGGATCTTCAGCGATCCCTTGAGTTTCGCCACCTCCGGCTCGTCTTCGGCCGTGACGCGCAGGCCGGGCACGAGGTCGCCGGTGGTCTGGAAGACGACGTCGGACTCCCCGAGCGAGGGCAGCACCCGGCCGATGTGGTCGAGGAACAGCGGGCTCGGCCCGACCACCAGCACGCCGCTGCGCGACATCCGCTCGCGCTGCGTGTAGAGCAGGTACGCGACACGGTGCAGCGCGACGGCGGTCTTGCCGGTACCCGGTCCGCCTTCGACGACCAGCACGCCCGAGTGGCCGAGCCGGATGATCTCGTCCTGCTCGGCCTGGATCGTCGCGACGATGTCGCGCATGCCCTCGCCGCGCGGCGCGTTGACGGCCGCGAGCAACGCCGCGTCCCCGCGCTCGCTGAAACATGCCTGGGGGGACGACCCCCCAGACCCCCCGAAATCGTCGGTGTGCGGACGGCCGAGGACTTCGTCGGTGAAATCGACGACCTCGCGCCCCAGAGTGTGGAACTGACGACGGCGGCGCATGTTTTCCGGCGTCGCCGCGGTGGCGACGTAGAACGGCCTCGCCGCCGGCGCCCGCCAATCCAGCAGAAGGGGTTCGTAGTCGTTTTCGCCGTCGAAGAGACCGATCCGGCCGATGTAGCCGGTTTCGCCCGAAAGGGCGTCCAACCGGCCGAAGCAGAGCCCGTTGTCGGCGACGTTCAGCCGGACGGCCTCCCGGGCCCGGACGCGCACGTCCGCGTCCCGCTCCACCAGCGTGGTTCCCGGTTCCCCGAGCGCCCGGTGGTAGCGGGCGCGCGCCTGTTCACGTTCGCGGTCGAGGCGCGCGTACAGCCCGGTGACGTACGCGCGTTCGGCCCGCAATTCCTCGTCGTACCCCTGGTTTGACAAATTCCCCTCACAGCGGTTAGACTGAAGCTACATTCGGCGGGTCTTCCTGTTTATTTCGGAAGGCACGTCGATTTTTTATTGTCCACCCGCTGTCAAGCCCCCTGTCCGGTCGTGAATGACCAGCGGTACTGTGCGCGCATGAGCGGTCCGCGGGTGTTCCGGCTGATCCAGCCCGTCGACGACATCGAGATCGCGGTCGCCTTCTACGAGCGGGTTCTCGGCCACCGCGGCGAACGGATCGCGGTCAACCGGCACTACTTCCCCTGCGGCGACGTCGTGCTCGCCTGCGTCGAGGCGCCGCTCGACCACCGCGAACCGCGGCCGCGGCGGGACCCGCGGATCGTCTACCTCGCGGTCGACGACGTCGACGAGACGTTCCGGCTGGTGCGCGCCGCCGAGCCGCGCTGGATGGACGACGCGATCGAGACCCAGTTCTGGGGCGAACGGTCCTTCTACGCGGATGACCCGTTCGGCAACCCGCTCTGCTTCGTCCAGGAGGACACGCGCTACTTGGGCGGCTCCGCCGGCTGATCGCCGTTGGCGGGGTGCATCCGGATCGGCATGACGAACCAGAGGACCCCGAAGAGCAGCACGCACAGCACACCCATGATGATCATGGCGATCTCGCCGTAGACGACCTTGGCGATCAGCGCGACGGTCGACGTGATCGCCAGGGCCAGGCAGACCAGGCCGACCAGCACGAGCCGGTTGCCGGCGGTCAGGATCCGTTCGCGGCTGCCCGTGCGGAACAGGAGCCGGTGCCACGCCGCGGGCGCGGTCAGCAGCGCCGTCGCCGCGACCGCGAGCGCCACCGCGGACAGGTGCAGCGCCTTCTCGAAGCCGCTGGCGTCGTGGAACCGGTCGGTGAACACCACCGAAAGCAGGAACCCGAAGAGGATCTGCACCCCGGCTTGGGCGACACGCAGCTCTTGCAGCAGCTCGCCGACGTTGCGGGTCAGCTGCTCGTTGCGGGTCTCGCCGGTGTGTTCGGGCACGAAAAAACGATACGTGGACTCCGTCGCGGCCACCCGTTGGGAAGCGAAGGTTGCTTTCCGCTCAGGAGTGCGGACTTTCGGTGGCCGCCAGCAAGCGCTGTCCGAGAACGCGGACCGCCTGCCGGAGTTCGGGACACCGCACGACCTGGAAGGGCGCCGGGCTCCGGGCGAGCTGTTCGGCGTACCAGGCGGGATTGCTGGTGCTGCCGGTCAAGCGGGTCGTCTCGTCACCGAGGCGCTCGAGCCGGCCGACGGCGCGGGGCAGGCACCGGCTGACCAGGTCGAGGGGCGCGTCGAGGACGACCTCGACGTCGTACTCCCAGCCGACGGCGAGGTGTTCCTCGACGGTGGCGACCGGGTCGAGGTCGCGGGGTGGCTCGAAAGTGCCGTCCAGGACGCCGACGCCGCGGACCCGGTCGATCCGGTACGCCCGCCGCTCGCCCGTCGGGTGCTTGCGGCACAACAGGTACCAGCGGCCGTGCCGGACGACGACGGCCCACGGCTCGACGTCGCCGGTCCACTCGGTGCCGGCCTCGGAGCGGTAGCCGAGGCGGACCCGCCGATGATCGGCGCAGGCCTGCACGAGGGCGGCGGTGGTGTCGGGGTCCGGCCGCGCGGCGGCGGCGTCCGGCGCGGGGGCGGCGGTCCGCCGGACGGCCTCGGCCTGCGCGGCGACCGGCTCGGGGAGCGCCTGCACGATCTTGCCGAGCGCGCCGCCGACCAGGGTGGCGGGATCGCCGGCGTCGTGGTGGCCGTCGAGCACCGCCATGACCAGGCCGAGGGCCTCGGCGGGGCTGAACGTCAGCGGCGGCAGCCGTAAGCCGCGTCCGACCCGGTAGCCGCCGTAGGGCCCGCGGACGGAGGCGACCGGAATACCGGCCTCGCGCAGGATGCCGACGTAGCGCCGGGCGGCGCGTTCGGAGACGCCGAGCTTGCCGGCGAGCCGGTCCGCGGTGATCCCCGGACTGGCCTGAAGCAGTTCGAGGGTGCGCAGCGCCCGCGCCGTCGGGCTCGTGTCGTCCGCCATGGAACTCCCCGATTCCGGAAGTGGATCGTCCGGAACCGATCTTAAGCTCCGCGGCCATGACCGACACAGAGGCGACGCTCGTGGTGGACGGAGACGAGATGTCGACGCTGTTGAGCACGCTCGAACGCATCCGGCGCACCTTCGCCTGGAAGTGCGGGAGCCTCGACGCCGACGGGCTCCGCGCCACCACGGCGGCGAGCACGATGACGCTGGGCGGCCTGCTCAAGCACCTCGCCTTCGTCGAGGCAGACTGGTTCGCCGTCAAGCTGCGCGGCGAGCCGATCGGGCCGCCGTGGGACGCGGCGGTCGTCCGGTCCCGCGCGAAGGTCGCCGCCGCCCTGGCCGAAGGCGACGCCGGCCAAGCCGGCCGCTTCACCTGGCCCGACGGGCGCACGCCGAACCTGCGGCGGATCATCGCGGACATGATCGAGGAGTACGCGCGCCACACCGGTCACGCCGACCTGCTCCGCGAAGCCGTGGACGGCCTGGTGGGCGAGGACGCGCCGGCGTGACGGCGGCCGTCACCGTCGTCCCGGCCAACGAGGCGTCGTGGGACGACGTCGCCGCGGTCTTCGGGACGGCCGACTACCCCGGCCGCTGCCAGTGCCAGCGGTTCAAGGTCGCCGGCTGGATCTGGCGCGACTCCACGCAGGAGCAGCGCACCGCCATGCTGCGGGCCCAGACCGCCTGCGGCGAGCCGGACGCCGCCACGAGCGGGCTGGTGGCCTACGTCGACGGCGAGCCGGCCGGCTGGGTCGCCGTCGAGCCGCGGACCGCCTACCCCAAGCTGCGCGGCTCGCGCGTCCCGTGGACCGGCCGCGCCGAGGACAAGGACGACGACGGCGTCTGGGCGGTGACGTGCTTCGCCGTCCGCAAGGGCTACCGCGGCCGCGGCCTCACCTACCCGCTCGCCCGCGCCACCATCGGCTTCGCCCGCGAACGCGGGGCCCGCGCGCTCGAGGTGTACCCGATGATCACCCAGCCGGGCAAGGAGATCACGTGGGGCGAGCTACACGTCGGCGCTCGTCAGGTGTTCGCCGACGCCGGGTTCGAAGAGGTCAGCCACCCACGCCGCGGCGCGTGGTGATGCGTATTGAATTGTCTGCTGTGGACTGACCCTCACCACCCCCAGGAGCGGTCGGGCACCACGCGGATGCGGACGGAGTACTCGGCGTCGAACGCGTCCGGCGTCGCGAACCCGATGGCCTCGTAGGACGAGCCGTACTTGTCGAGGTAGCCCGGCGCTTCGGACGCCTTGCCCTCCTCGACGCGCGCCTTCCCGTTGACGACGAGGATCGCGCCGCCGTTTTCGTCGCCGTTGAGGTGGAAGCTCACCTCGGGGTTCGCCTCGAGGTGCCGCAGCTTCGCGGTGTCCGGCTTGCTGAACACCAGGATGTCGTCGCCCTCGAGCACGAACCACACGGGCCGCGGCGCGGGCCGCCCCTTCGGCGTGACGGTGGTCAGCCAGCCGATCTTCTCCGCGGCGCGGTCGGCGAGTTTCGGTTCTGCCATCGGTATGCCCCCTGGTCGTCGGTCGTGTGATCCAGGTAACCACGAGGCACCGACAATTTCTTCCCGCGTCTACTTCCCGCGTCAGCGCGAAGCGACGAGCCGGGCGTACCGCGTCCCGGCCGCGAGCAGGACCAGCCCCGCGCCGAGGAACGCACCGACCCGCGCCAGGCCGTCCAGCGCGGCCAGGTCGAACAGCACCAGCTTGAGCACCGCGGCGCCGACCAGGACCAGCCCGCTCACGCGTAGCCCGACCACGGCGATCCCGCGCAGCAGCAGCACGAGCGCCGCGATCGTCCAGGACACCGTTATCAGCGCGTGGCCGAGGAGGAAGCCGGTGCGCCCGGGGACGGCCAGCAGCGACGCGCAGAGCACGACCCCGGCGGCGCCGTAGAGCGCGGAAACCCCGGCGACGAGCCAGATCGGCAGGTCGTCGGCCGGCCCCCGGAAGACCGCCAGCCGCACCGCGGCCCACGGCAGCGCGACCGAAACCGCGAGGATCAGCAGGGCGACCGCGAGCGCGCCGGCGACGTCACCGGCCGGCCGGATCCGGTACACCATCAGCAACGCGGGCGTGACGTCGAAGAACACGCCGATCAGGCCACCGATCGTCGCGAAGCCGAGCGCGGCCCCCAGCGCGAACTTGTTTCGTCCGCCGACCGCGGCCAAGACGAGCAGCAGTGCCTCGCCGAGCAGCACCGCGGCGCGGGCCGGCCCGTCGAACTGCGTGACGGTGGCCTGCAGGATCGCCAGCAGCCCGGCGAGCCCGGCCAGCTGCCCGGCGAGACCCGGCCACCAGCGGCGCGTCGCCCAGACGGCCAGGAGGACGACCCCGGCCCCGGCCGCGACGGGCACGGCCTGGACCTTGGGCAGCAGCAGCGCCGCGACCAGCGTCGGGACGACCGCCGTCGCCAGCACGGACAGCGCGGCGGGGTCGTTCTCGCGGCGGCGCAGGACGATCAGCGCGAGCACGATGCCGACCACGCCCGCACCGAGCGCCGCAGCCGTGTTCTGCCAGGTGCCGTGCGCGACCGCGGTGCTGATGACGGAGGCGAACAACGGCGGCACCCCGGCGGCGAGCGTCAACGACGACCAGTCGCGGCGCAGCTGCACCGGCGCCGTCGCGAGCTGGACCATCAGCAGGAAGGCGACGAGCTCCGGGGTGAACCCGCGGGTGATCATCGGCGCGCACACCACACAGCCGACGACGACCACGGAAGCCAGCAGCGGCGACTCCCAGCGCAGGGCCACGAGCAGCCCGCCGACGGCGATAGCGAGGCCCGCGGCGAGCCCGGCGAGCACCGGAAGGAAGTCGTACAGCGACGTCGCGGCGACGGCGTCCAGGTAGAGCGTCGCGATGCCGGTCCAGGCCAGGGCGAACGCCCCGGTGCGGCCGGCGGGCTTGCGGTGCAGCCAGACGCCCGCGCCGGTCAGCGCGAGCCCGAAGGCGGCGCCAACGAGCACGCGCGGCAGCGGACCGAGCCAGCCCCGCTGGACGGCCAGCACGAGCAGCAGGACGACGCCGAGCAGCGTCACGGCTCCGCCGACCCAGGCCAGGACGCGGCTGCCCGCGCCCTCCTTGCCGAGCCTTTCGCCGAGCGTCTGGCGCGGCGGGGGCAGGTAGGGCGAGGGCGGCGGGACGTAGTGCTGCCGGGGCGGCTGCCAGGGGTTCTGAGGCCACGGCGGCGGCACCTGCTGCTGCGGCTGCTGGGGCCACGGCTGAGGCTGGGGTTGCGGCTGAGGCTGGGGTTGCGGCTGAGGCTGCGGTGGCGGCTGCTCGGCCGCCTTGGGCTGCTCAGCCTGGGGCTGTTCAGCCTGCTTGGGCTGCTCGGCCGGTTTGGCCTGCTTGGGCTGCTCGACCTGGACGGTCCGCAGTTCGGAGCCCACCACGGCGAGACGACGCCCCAGGTCGTCGATCTCGCCGGCGAGCCGGAGGAGCACATCTTCGGTGGTCATACCGGACAGAGTCACCCACAAGGGGACTCCGGCGGATCCGTAGCACTACTCAACCGCGGTGAGTACCCGGTCCATGGTCGTCATGATCGAAACGGTCTCGTCGAGCGGCATGAGCGGGCTCTCCGTCTCACCGGCGGCCAGCAGCCGCGCCACTTCGTCGGCCTGGTGCCGCAGGCCACGGCCCTCGTCGACGTACTCGAAGCGGCTTCGCGCGCCTACGCGCGGGATGAGTGTGAAGGACGCGGGCGCGTAGAACGGCCCATCGATCTCGATGCGCCCGTCCGTGCCGACGATCGAGGCCGTGGTCGGCGAAGCCGCGCTCAACGTGCAGCTCAGCACGGCCTGCGCCCCGCTCTCGTAGCCGAACAGCATCGAGGTCTGCGCGTCGACGCCGGTGAAGGCCGGCGTCACCATGGCGGCGACGCGATCGGGCGTGCCGAGCACCATCGACGCGAACGAAACGGGGTAGATCCCCAGGTCAAGCAGGGCACCACCGCCGAGTTCGGGGGCGAACAGCCGGAAGGCGGGGTCTTCGGCGAACCACTGCCCGTGGTCGGCGGTGACCGTGACGACGTCGCCGAGGCTCGGCAGCAGCTCGCGAATGTGCCGGACGTGCGGCAGGAAGCGCGTCCACATGGCTTCCATGAGGAAGAGGTTCTTGTCCCGCGCCAGTCCGACCAGGTCACGCGCCTCTTCGGCGTTCATCGTGAACGGCTTCTCGACCAGCACGGGCTTGCCGGCTTCGAGCGCGAGCCGCGCGTTGCCGTGGTGCAGGGGGTGGGGCGTGGCGACGTAGACGATGTCGACGTCCGGATCGTTCGCGAGGGCTTCGTAGCTGCCGTGCCGGGCCGGGATGCCTCGCTGCTCGGCGAAGGCATCGGCGCTTTCGGCCGTGCGCGACCCGACCGCGGCGACGACGCCGGAGCCGGTCAGCTCGAGGTCTTCGGCGAAGGACTCGGCGATGCCACCGGTCCCCATGATTCCCCAGCGCAGGGGCTTGTCGGTCATGCTCCGAACCCTACGTCCCGGGCTGGCGGCAAAAGCACGGTGGAAGTCCGCGCACCCGGTCGGGCAGGGTGAAGGTTCCCGAGTCGAGCGGAGGCTCGCCGTGCCTCGTCGCCGTGTTCCCGAACGCGCCATGCCCGTCGGCGCCGGCCGGATCTTCCTGCCGGTGATGCTGGTCGTCTTCGGCCTGGGCACGCTGGCGCTCCTGGTCGCCGCGATCAGGGTGCTGGCCGGCGACCTCGGCCACGGCGGCGATCCGTCGCCGTGGTTCGTGCTGTCGGTGTTCGCGACGGCGGTCCAGCTGGCCGGCGTCCTCGCGCTCGGCTTCCGCCGCCGCTGGGGCGCGAAGGTGCTCGCGGCGGCGTTCGCGGCGAGCGTGCTGCTGGACTTCACGGCGCTCACCGGGTTGACCACCGGAACGGTCCTGCTCAAGATCATCGTGGCCGGCCTCCTGGCCACGGCGATCCTGGTCCGCTGGGACGACCTCGTGGCTTGACCGCCCCTGGTCGACGTGATCGACACCACAGGCGACAATGGACGACGTGACCGCCACCCTGAGCAAGCCCGCCCTGAAGATCGGCCCCTACCAGGTCGATCCCCCAGTGGTGCTCGCCCCGATGGCCGGCATCACCAACGTCGCCTTCCGGCAGCTGTGCGCCGAGTACGGCGCCGGGATCTACGTGTGCGAAATGATCACCGCCCGCGCCGTCGTCGAACGGCACCCCGGGACCATGCACATGATGACCTTCGGGCCCGACGAGAAGCCCCGGTCCATGCAGCTCTACGGCGTCGACCCGAAGACCATGGCCGAAGCCGTCCGGATCATCGTCGGCGAGGGCCTCGCCGACCACATCGACTCCAACTTCGGCTGTCCCGTCGCGAAGGTGACGCGCAAGGGCGGTGGGGCGGCGCTGCCGTTCAAGCGGAAGCTGTTCGAGGCGATCGTCCGGGAGTCGGCTCGCGCGGCGGGCGACGTGCCGTTCACGGTCAAGTTCCGCATCGGCATCGACGACGACCACCGCACCTTCCTCGACGCCGGCCGCATCGCCGAAGCCGAAGGCGCGGCCGCCGTCAGCCTGCACGCGCGCACCGCCGCGCAGCGCTACTCCGGCCAGGCCGACTGGACCAAGATCGCGGCGCTCAAGGAAGCCGTCACGAGCATCCCGGTCCTCGGCAACGGCGACATCTTCTCCGCCGCCGACGCCCTGCGCATGGTCGCCGAGACCGGCTGCGACGGCGTCGTCGTCGGCCGCGGTTGCCTCGGCCGGCCGTGGCTGTTCGGCGAGCTGGAGGCGGCGTTCGCGGGCCGCCCGCTGCCGACCCCGCCCAACCTGGGCGAGGTGTCGCGCGTCCTGCGCCGCCACGCCGAGCTGCTCATCCAGCACGACGGCGAGACCAAGGCCCTGCGCGACCTGCGCAAGCACATGGCCTGGTACTTCATGAACTTCCCGGTCGGCTCCGAACTGCGCCGCGGCTTCGCGATGGTGTCCAGCCTGACCGAACTCGACGACCTCATCGGCCGCCTCGACCACGACGCGCCGTTCCCGGACAACGCCGACGGCCCCCGCGGGCGCCAGGGTTCCCCGGGCAAGGTCACACTGCCGCACGGCTGGCTGGACGACCCGGACGACGACTGCGTGCCGGAGGCGGAAGACATGCACTCCGGCGGCTGAGTGCGTGAAGAACCTGCGACATCGGCAGGTTCCGCGTAAACACGTTCGGCCGCTACCGCCCGGACGGCTCGACCGGGAAAGCTGAACGTCCTGCCCCGCGCTTTTGCGCCCAGATGCCGCCTCGATAGGAGTGCCGATGACCTGACCACCTGAGACCACGGATCACATCTCGCAGGTGAGGTGTGTCCGCAGAAGGGTCTGGTGGTTGGGATGGGGCAACTCGGCATCATCGGCGGGGCGGTCACAGCCATTCTTTTGGTAGCTCGCTTCGCGTTGCTGGCAGCCGTATCGCTGTGGTCGCTCAAGGCCGACCGGGCCGGACGCGCCCACGCGCTCGCGCTCATCCGCCTTCTCAAGCCGGGCCGCCTCGCCAAGGACCGCTCGCCGTGAGGGGAGGCGGCCGCACAGGGCCGCAAAACCGGCTCACGCAGCCGCCGCCCGGGCAGGATCAAACCGGACCCGGCTGAGCTGCAGCAGGCTGAACCCGAACAGCAGCACTCCTAAGGGAACGTGCACGACCGTCACGTGCGCGATGCCCAGCACCACCTGTGCCAGCACGAGCCCGAGGAACACGGTCGCGGAGACGATCGGTCCGGGTGGACCGCCGCCAGGGCGCCACGCCAGGACCGCGGCCACCACGTGCACCATCGCCACCACGAACACCGTGTACGCCGCCGCGCTGTGCAGCGAATGCCCGTGGGGCGTGGTCAACAGCAGGCCGGCGGTGACCGGCGAGAGGAACACGGCCAAGGTCTGCAGGCCGATCGTGAAACGCAAGAATGTCGCCATACCCCTACGACGACGTGGCCGCGCCGGACGTGAGGTCGTGACATCTGTAATCCCCTGATCGTGGCGGATCGCATCCTTGCCGGACCCCGGATCGCGACACGCTCTTCCCATGACGAACGACAACGGCCCCGGATCCCTGATCCAGACGCTCGGCATCGAGATCGCCGTCCCGCTCGGTGTCTACTACGGACTCCACTCGCTCGGCGCGAGCGACTTCACCGCGCTCGCCCTCTCCGGTGTCTTCCCGCTGGCCCGGACGCTCTTCCAGTTCGCCAAGCACCGCACCCTCAACGGCCTGGCCCTCGTCGTCCTCGTGACCAACGTCGTCGGCATGCTGCTGACCTTCGTCGCCGGGGATGCCCGCATGATGATCGCCAAGGACTCGATCGGGAGCGGGATCACCGGGCTCGTCATCCTGATCTCCGCGTTCACCGCGCAGCCGATCATGACGAAGACCCTGCGCCCGTTCCTCACCCACGGCAAGGCCGACCACGAAGCCGCCTGGGAACGCCTGCGGGCGGACAAGAGGTTCGGCACCGTCCTGCGGCGCGGCAGCTTCATCTGGGGCGTCGGGTTCATGCTCGAGAGCGCCGCACGCGTGGTCGGTGCCTTCACGCTGCCCATCTCGACCATGGTGTGGCTGAGCACGGTCATCTTCGTGGCCTCGTTCGCGGTGATCATGGTGGTCGCCGGGGTGTCCGCGAAGGAGGCCGGTGAGATGGTCGGCCGCGAGGCGCGGTCCAAGCCGCTCGTCGCCGCTTGACCAGCACGAACGCAGCGTGTACAGGTGTGTACATGTACAGCAAGCGGCAGCAGCTCGTCGGCGACCTCTCCGACCTGATCCGCTCGGGCCGGCTCGCCCACGGTGAGCGTCTCCCCGGCGAGAACCAGCTCGCCGAGCAGTACCAGGTCAGCCGCGGGACCGTCCGCAGCGCCCTCTCCGAGCTCCAGCAGCTCGAGCTCATCTCCACCCAGGCCGGCGTCGGGTCGTTCGTCACCTTCGACGGCGTGCAGCTCGACCAGCGGCTCGGCTGGGCCCGCGCCCTCGCCGACGCCGGGGCGCCCGTCACCACCCAGCTCCTCGGCATCGAGACGGTCGAAGACCGGGCCCTCGAAGAAGAATTCGGTGAGAAGACCTACGTCGCCGTCCGGCGGCTGCGGCGGGAGCACGACCGCGGCGTCTCGCTCGAGACCGCCACGGTCTCCGCCGCCGGCCCGCTCGCCGGCCTCCCCGAAACCGGCCTGCGGGACGGCTCGCTCACCAAGACCCTCGAAGCCGCCGGGCGGATCTCCGTCGGCGGCGACCAGTGGATCAGCACCCAGCGACTCGACGCCGCCGACGCCGAGCTCCTCGGCCGCGACGTCGGCGAGCTCTTCCTCCGCGCCGAACGCACTTCGGTCGACGTCGAAGGCCGGCTCGTCGAGCGGGTCGTCAGCTTGCTGGACCCGGACCGGTTCCAGTTCCACCTCACTTTCGGACACCGGTGAACGCGCGGGACCGGGCGCTCGGCGCGTTCACCGGGCTCGCCGTCGGCGACGCGCTCGGCATGCCGACGCAGTCCATGTCCCGCGCCGCCATCGCCGCCGCCTACGGGCCGGTCACCGGCCTGCTCACCGCCGTCGCCGAGCAGCCGGTCGCGCCGTCGATGCCCGCCGGTTCGGTCACCGACGACACCGAGCAAGCCGTCCTGCTGGCCCGCCTGCTCATCGACGGCCGCGGCACCGTCGAGCCGCACGTCTTCGCCGACGCCCTGCTCATCTGGGAGGCGGACATGGTCCGCCGCGGCTCGGCGGACCTCCTCGGGCCGTCGACGAAACGCGCGCTCTCGCGGCTCCAGGACGGCGTCCCCGCCGAAGAAGCCGGCCGCACCGGGACGACCAACGGCGCGGCCATGCGCGTCACGCCGGTCGGCATCGCGACTCCTGTGGACGACCTCCCCACGCTGGTCGACGCCGTCGCCGCGACCGCGCGCGTCACGCACAACACCAGCCTCGGCATCGCGTCCGCCGCCGCGGTCGCCGCCACCGTGTCCGCCGGGGTCGAGGGCGCGAGCCTGGCCGAAGCGCTCGACGCCGGCGAGCGCGCGGCCGTCGTAGGCGGGGAACGCGGGCACTGGGCGCCCGGCGGGGAGATCGCCGCCCGGATCGGCTGGGCCCGCGGCTGGGTGCGGGGCATGGCTCCGGCCGCCGTCGCCGACGCGGTCGCCCGCGTGATCGGCACGTCGGTCGCGTCGCAGGAGTCCGTCGTGGCGGCGTTCGCGCTGGCCGAGGCCATGGGCGACGACCCGCCGGCGGCGCTGCGCCTGGCCGCCGGGCTCGGCGGCGACACCGACACGGTCGCCGCGATCTGCGGCGCGATGCTCGGCGCCGCGCACGGCGTGGGTGCGTTCCAGCCCGACGTCGTCGAGACTGTGCTTTCCGTGAACCGGCTCGAATTCGGGCCGCTCGTCGACGAGCTGCTCGCCCTGCGACGGCGGACCGGGCAGCGTCGGACCACCTACTGACCCAGGGACGGGCCATGACCGAAGCGGGCACCCGGAAGCTCAAGGTGGAGACCAACGGCCTCGACGTCATCGACGACGCCGAGCGCCGCGGCCGGCCGCGGCAGCTGTTCTGGCCGTGGTTCGGCGCGAACGTGTCGGTGCTGGGGTTGAGCTACGGCTCGTTCACCCTCGGCTTCGGCATCTCGTTCGGGCAGGCGCTGGTCGCCGGCGTGGTCGGCATCCTGTTCTCGTTCCTGCTGTGCGGGTTCATCGCGATCGCGGGCAAACGCGGGTCGGCGCCGACGATGCTGCTCTCGCGCGCGGCTTTCGGCGTCCGGGGCAACCGGCTGCCGTCGGCGATCTCGTGGCTGCTCACGGTCGGCTGGGAAACCGTGCTCACCGCGCTGGCGACGCTCGCGACGTCGACGGTCTTCGAACGGCTCGGCTGGGGCGGCGGGACCCCGACGAAGGTGGTCGCGCTGGTCGTCGTGGCCGCGCTGACCGTCGCCGCCGGTGTCCTCGGCTTCGACGCGATCATGAAGCTGCAGACGTGGATCACCTGGATCACCGGCGTGCTCACGGTCGTCTACGTCGTCCTGGTAGTCGGCGACGTGCACTGGGACACCGTCAGCGCGCTGCCGTCCGGCTCGGCGCAGCAGTGGGTCGGCGCGCTGGTGTTCCTGATGACCGGCTTCGGCCTCGGCTGGGTCAACGCGGCCGCGGACTACTCGCGCTACCTGCCGCGGTCGTCGTCGAGCCGCGGCGTGGTCGGCTGGACGACGTTCGGCGCGTCGGTGGCGCCGCTGGTGCTGCTGGTGTTCGGGCTGCTGCTGGCGGGCTCGTCAACCGAGCTGAACGGCGCCATCGCGAAGGACCCGATCGGCGCGCTGACGACGTTGCTGCCGCTGTGGTTCCTGGTGCCGTTCGCGCTCGTCGCGGTGCTCGGCCTGGTCGGCGGCGCGGTGCTGGACATCTACTCGTCCGGGCTGGCGCTGCTGTCGGCCGGGCTGCGCGTGCGGCGGCCGGTGGCGGCGTTCGTCGACGGCGTGCTCATGGTGGCGGGCACGATCTACATCGTGTTCTTCGGCGGCGAGTTCCTGTACCAGTTCCAGGGTTTCCTGGTGACGCTGGGCGTGCCGGTGGCGGCGTGGTGCGGCGTGATGCTCGCGGACGTCCTGCTGCGCCGGCGCGACTACGCCGAGCGCGACCTGTTCGACCCGGCCGGCCGCTACGGCGACGTCCGGCCCGGGCCGATCGCGCTGGTCCTGGTGGCGACGGCGCTCGGCTGGGGCCTGGTCACGAACACCGCGGCCGGCTGGCTGGCGTGGCAGGGCTACCTCCTGGAGCCGTTCGGCCTCGGCGGACGCGACGGCTCGTGGGCGTACGCGAACCTCGGCGTCCTCGTGGCGCTGGTGCTCGGTTTCGTGGTCACTTTGCTTACGCGGCACCGCGTCCGCGCGCAGGAGGCGGCGTGAGGTCGGTCCTGGCGGTCATCGACCTGCAGAACGTGTTCGCCACCCCGGCGAGCGAATGGTTCACCCCGCGCTTCGCCGAGATCCTGCCGCCGATCCACCGCCTGGTGACGGCGTTCGGCAACGACGTCGTCTTCACGCGCTTCATCGCGCCCGCGCACCCGGAAGGGGCGTGGAAGCAGTACTACGAGCAGTGGCCGTTCGCACTGCGGCCACCGGATGACCAGCTGTACCAGGTGATCCCCGAGTTCGACCCGCCATCCACAGTGGACGCGACAACGTTCGGCAAGTGGACCCCGCGCTTGGCGACCCGGGTCGGCGGCGCCCGCCTGGTGCTGGCGGGAGTGTCGACGGACTGCTGCGTGCTGTCGACGGCACTGGCGGCGGCGGACGCGGGCGTGGCGGTGACGGTGGTGTCCGACGCGTGCGCGGGCGTGGACGACGAAAGCCACACGAAGGCGCTGGACATCATGCGGCTGTATGGGCCGTTGGTGAAGGTGGCCACGACGGACGAGGTGCTGACCAGCACCTGAATCACTCTAGCGGTGGCTTGCCGATACCAGAGTGTATTTTTACACTCTTCAACATGGCCAAGTCGCTTCGCGAACAGGGACTACCGCTCCTCACGGACAGTGAGCTTGCGCACCTTGAGACGGTGGGCCAGACCCTTCTGCGCGAAGAGGGCCACACCTTCTTCCTGGAGGGCGAAGAGACCGACTACGCCCTCCTCATCAAGAAGGGGCACATCAAGGTGGTCATCGGCCGCCGTCCGCGGATCATCGCGGTCCGCGGCCCGGGGGAAACCGTCGGCGAAATGGCGGCGATCTGGCCACAGCCGCGCACCGCCAGTGCGATCGCGATGGATTCCGTCGAAGTACTCCGATTGCCCGCCGAGGCCTGGTTGCGATTCTTGTACGACAACCCCCGGGCGATGCACGCACAGCTTGTCGCCGCGCACGGCCGTTCCTACGAGAACGCGCGAAAGATCGTCGACACCGACTTGGCGGCGGAGCAGCGGCTCGCGAAGACGTTGGTGGAGCTGACCGGGCAGGGTATCGGCAAGGACACGGCCCACGGCCCGGCAATCCCGCTCAGCCAACAAGATCTGGCCGCGCTGACCGGGGCGTCGATCGACTCCGTCAAGAAGATCGTCCGGATCTTCAAGGAGCGCGGCATGATCAGCACCGGCCGGCAGCTGGTTTGCGTCCGGGACACCGGAGCGCTGACCGAAATCGCCGACGGCAGCCGCACGGCGTCCCAGTGAGCCGGCGGTGTTCACCAGTCTGCTCGACAACGCGGAATGGGTTGCCGGCGCCGTGGGAATGACCATCGCGATGGTCACCAAAGCGTGGTGCACAGTGCGCAGCACGGCGATCCGGGAGAAATCGAAGAACGATCGCCTGACCAAGGCGCTCGAAGGGTGTCCGCCCCAGGATCGAGCCGAAATCATCCGCGCCCTCACGAGCGATCGGGACGAACCGCCACGCGAACCGAAGGCGAAGGGATGACCTCGCCGGCCAGGAGGCTGTGCCACCCGCTCATCCAGCGGCTGCGCGACCTCGCGCTCGACACCGGCGACTACGTCGTGTTCGGCAGTGGCCCGATGTTCGCGCACGGGATCATCAGCGACATCGACGACCTGGACCTGGTGGCCCGCGGCTCGGCGTGGCGTGCGGCGTGTGCCCTCGGCCGGCCGGGAGCGGGCGCGGTGGACGGCGCGCCGCTGCGATCGATCGGCGACGGGGAGATCGAAGTGTTCACCGGCTGGTTCGCGCCCCGCTGGGAGGCCGACGATCTGATCGCCCGGGCCGAGTTCATCGACGGCATCCCGTTCGCACCACTTGATGACGTACTGCGCTACAAGCGGCTCCTCATGCGCCCCAAAGACCTGCGGGACATCAGGACGCTGTCCCGCTGGCTCACGAACCGTCCCCGTGACCGACCACTCGCCGTTCACCGGCTCGAAGTAGATTCGGGTCCGTGATCGACCACATCAGCATCCCCACGGAAGCCGGTTCCTTCGACGCCATCGCCGCCGGGCCCGAAGACGGGCGGCCCGTGCTGCTGCTGCACGGCTTTCCCGAGGCCGCCGTCGAGTGGGAGCACCAGGTCGCCACCCTCGGGGTGCTCGGGTACCGGGCCGTCGCGCCGGATCAGCGGGGCTACTCGCCCCAGGTGCGGCCCGAGCAGGCCTCCGAGTACTCGATCGATCACCTCGTCGCGGACGTCGTCGCCATTGCCGATCAGCTCGGCTGGCGGGAGTTCGACCTCGTCGGGCACGACTGGGGCGGGGCCGTCGCCTGGTGGACCGCCGACGCGCACCCCGATCGGCTGCGCAGTCTCGCCGTCGTCTCCACGCCGCACCCCGCCGCGCTCGCCGAGGCCATGAAGACCGACGAAGACCAGCACCTGCGGACGCGCTACATGACCGAGTGGCGGCAGACCCGCGTCACCGAGCGCCGGATGCTGGAGAACGACGCCCGCGCGCTGCGGGACATGTTCGAACGGCGGGTTCCGCTGCACAAGATCGAGGACTACGTGCAGCGGCTGTCCGAGCCGGGCGCGCTCACCGCGGCGCTCAACTGGTACCGCGCGGGCCGGCCGGGCGGGAAGATCGGCAAGGTCTCCGTGCCGACGCTGTACATCTGGAGCACCGAGGACGTCTCGTTCGGCTCGGCCGCCGCGCTCGACACCGCGAACTGGGTCACCGGGCCGTTCCGGTTCGAGATGCTCGAAGACGTCACGCACTGGGCGCCGGAAGAGGCGCCGGAAGCCGTCACGTCGCTCATCGTCGAGCACCTCGACGCGCGGTAACGGCCCGTCACCCGGCCGGGCGGACCGCCGGTAACCCACCCGCCTCGCGGTACGAGGCACGCGGCCTCGTCGTGTTCACTGGGCCTGTGGACATCGCTACCGAACCCGAGACCGAGCAGGTCGTCTTCGTCACCGAAGACGGCGTGCCCACCGGCGAGACCGGTCCGAAGCTGGCCAGTCACCACGAGCACACCCGGTTGCACCTGGCCTTCTCCTGCTACGTCCTGCGACGCGGCGACAACGCCCTGCTGATCACCCAGCGGGCGCTGCACAAGAAGGTCTGGCCGGGGGTCTGGACGAACAGCGTCTGCGGGCACCCGGCGCCCGGCGAGCCCCTCGAGGACGCCGTCCGCCGGCGCGCGGCCTACGAGATCGGGCTGCCGTCGCTGTCCGGGCTGCACTGTGTGCTGCCGAGCTACCGCTACCGGACGCCGCCGTTCCAGGGGATCGTCGAGAACGAGTTCTGCCCGGTCTTCGCCGCCTGGGCCGACGCCGAGCCCGAGCCGAACCCGGCCGAGGTCGGCGACTGGCGGTGGGTCAGCTGGGCCGACTACCAAGAGCTACTGAACGACGAGACGGCTAATGTGAGTTACTGGGCCAAGGATCAGTTCTCCCAGCTCAAGGGCATCGAACCCTTCACCGGACTCTGACACGACAACTCCGGAGCGTCACTACCGCAGTCCCGTTTGAGCGAAATTCACCTTCGCGCGCACCCGTGCCTCAAGAGCGGCCTCCACTGCGACGACAACCAATGCGTGGTGGAGGTGGGCATGGTCGCCGGGGACGAAGGCGTGCTGCGCCGGAGCCCGCAGCCGCCGGACCTGCTGCGTCTCCACGAGGCCGTCGCCACGCTCTTCGCGACCCAGGGCGACTGGCGCCGCGCCTACCAGCACCTCCGCTCCGCGCTGGACATCGCCCGTGACGGCAGCCTGCGCGACGCGCTGACGTCGAGCTTCAACCGCCGCTACCTCGACGAGCGCTTGTACGGACCGTTCACCGATCGGCTGCGGCCGGCGCTGGGCATCGCGCTCGTCGATCTCGACCGCTTCAAGCACGTGAACGACACGTACGGTCACCTCGTCGGCGACCGCGTCCTCCGCCGGGTGGCCGATCTGCTCCAGGAGGGGCTGCCGCCGGAGGGGTTCTGCGCCCGCTACGGCGGCGAGGAGTTCGTGCTGTGGCTGCCCGGCGTCGACGCGGGCCACGCCGTCCGCATCGTCGACGCCGCCCGGGTGCGCGTCGCCCGTCACCCCTGGTCAGAACTCCAGCCGGGGCTGCACGTGACCATCAGCGCCGGGCTCGCCCACGAGGGACCGGACGCCCCGACGCCGCCCGAGCGCCAGCTGCGCGACGCCGACGACCTGCTCTACGCGGCGAAACGGGCCGGGCGGAACAAAGTCGCTTATCAGGACGCGCAAAGCACGCAGTTAATAACCCACTCTGAGTAACGTAAACACCCCATTACCCCGGAAAGCTGCGGGCACCCTTCACCCGTTTGTCGACGGCCAGCCGCCGTTCGTCGACTCAAGGTGAAGAAAATTCCGGGAGGGTGTCGTCACGAACGGGGGGTATCCGTACGATAACGAAAACCTCCCGGGGAACGATCACCTCTCGCGGGGGAAGACGGCCAAGTCACGAACCCGCCTTCGATCGCGCGAAAGGAGACCGAGTGCCGGACGAGCACGACAGCCCGGGAACCGGTCGCCGTTCCGACGGTCCCGCGCGGCCCCGCACCGGCAGACGCCGGTCGATGGAGGACCAGGGCGGGATCAGCGTCTCGGACGTCGTCGCCAAGTCGACCGGCGTTCGCCCGGTACCGCCCCGCGAAGACCGTCCCGAGCAGCCCGGACACCGTGCCCGAGCGGCCGAACCACCCGCCCCGCCGGCTCCGGCGCGCGGCGCGCACTCGCGGGCACCGCAGCCTCCCGCCGACAACCCAGTACCCACGGACGCCACTCGTCAACCGCGCCCGCCCCGGCCGCGTCAGCCGCGCCGCACGACGGCGGCCGCCCCGCTGCCCGAGGCGCCGCTCCAGCGCCGGCCGCCGGTCGCGAACCCGGGCCCGCAGCAGACGTCGGCCGCGGCGCAGCCGCCTCGGCGCCTCCGCCGTCCCGCGGCCGGTCCCGACGGCGCCGCGCCCCAGCGCCCCACTGCCGATGACGCCGCCGGCCCTCAGCGACCCGACAGCGCACGTCAGCGCCCCGCAGCTGACGAGGCCGCCGCGCCCCGCCGCCCGGAGAGCGCCGCTCGCCGGCGCCCCGCGGCCGACGGACCCGCGCCCCAGCGCCCGGCAGCCGATGACGGCACCGGGCTCCGCCGCCCCGGCCAGCGCGCTGCCGCCGCGGCGTCCGACGCCGCCCAGCGGCCGGCCGATGGCGCTGCCGCACCCCGTCCCGCCCGTCAGCGCCCCGCCGCCGAGGGGGCCGTGCCCCCGCGTCCCACGGCGGATGACAGCGCCGCACCCCGACGGCCCCTGCGGCCCGCGGCCGACGGACCCGCACCCCGACGTTCCGCGGCTCCCGCCGACGGTCCCGCGCCTCAGCGCCCCGCCGCCGACGGACCTCGCCGGCCGCCGGTCGCCGCGGCGGCCGAACCCCCCGCGGCACCCGCGCGCAAGCGGCCCACCCCGGACTCCCCGGTGCCCCCGCGCCCGGCGCCGGACGCCGAGGCCGCCGTGCCGGAGGTCGGCGCGCCCCCGCGGCCGTCCGAAGCGGCCGCCCCGCTCCGCCGTCCGGGCGCGGTGCCGTCGCGCGCCGAGCTCGACCCGCTGACCATGACCGACGAGATGGAAGCGATCGACGAGGCGACGCAGTACCGCCGCAAGATCGACCACACCCTCGCCCGGTTCTCGGCCGCGCACGACGAGGGGAACGCCGAAGAGGCGAAGCGACGCGAACGCCGGGACCGCCTTTCGCCGGCTTCACTGATCGAGAGCACCCGTACGGCGCTCCAGCGCGTCGTCACGCCGGCGCCGGCCCCCGAAGAAGAGGTCGACGCCGAGCAGACCCGGCTGCAGGAGAAGAAGGCGCGGAAGATCGAGCGCTCGGTCCGGTTCGGCCGGATCGCCGCGGCCGTCGTCGCCGGGCTCGTCTTCCTCGGCATCGGCGGTGCGTGGGGCGCCCAGACCTACTTCGACGCCAAGTTCACCCAGATCTCCGCGCTCGACGAGAACTCGTCCGACATCCAGGACGCCGACGCGCAGGCCAACGACGAGAACTTCCTGATGGTCGGCTCGGACACCCGCGACGGCGCGTCCGCCGAGGAAGGCGTCGGCACCGCGGACAGCAACCCCGGCGCCCGGAGTGACACCGTGATGGTGGCGCACATCCCGGCCGACCGGCAGCGGGTCGTCGTCACGTCGTTCCCGCGCGACCTCGAGATCGCCCGCCCCGACTGCCAGCGCTGGGACCCGGCGCAGAGCAAGACGACCGACGAGAAGGTCGCCGGCCAGAAGATCGCCAAGCTCAACACCGCGTACGCGGTCGGCGGCCCGCCGTGCATCACGAAGGTGATCCAGCAGATCACCGGGCTGCGGATCAACCACTTCGTCGGCATCGACTTCAACGGCTTCAAGGCGATGGTCGACGCGGTGCACGGCGTCACCATCCACAACGAGATCCCGATCGACGACACGACCCTCGGCAAGGTGCTGCTGGAGACCGGCGACGTGACGATCTCCGGTGACCAGGCGCTGAACTTCGTCCGTGCGCGGCACGTCAAGGGCGACCCGACGTCCGACTACGGCCGGATCAAGCGGCAGCAGGAGTTCATCGGGGCGCTGCTGAAGAAGGTCATGTCGTCCGACGTCGTCCTCGACCCCGGCAAGCTCAGCGACTTCATCACGGCGTTCGCGAACGCCACCTTCGGCGACAACCTCGGCGTCAAGCAGATGATGACGCTGGCGCAGTCGATGAAGGGCCTCGACCAGTCGAAGATCACGTTCCTCACCGTGCCGACGGTCGGCCTGCCCAACAACCGCGGCAACGAGGTCCTCGTCCGCAGCAAGGCGCAGGCGCTGTTCGACGCCCTGCGCAACAACACCTCGCTGCCGGACCCGAACGCGCCCATCCCCGTGAGCGAGCAGGGCCAGCCGACGAGCACGTCGAAGTCGAAGACCAGCACGTCCAAGTCGACGACGAGCAAGAAGACGAGCACCACGGGCTGATCCGCGAGGATCGTTAGTCCGGGTTCACGTGCGGTTCACCCGGCGATGCGGTGTTTGGTCACGGTTGGCCGTAGGGTTGGGCCATGCGTGAGGCTTACCATGTCGAACTCGAACAGCTCGCCGTCAACCTGGCCGCCATGTCGGTCCAGGTCGCCGACGCCATGGAGCGCGCCACGCGGGCACTGCTGGAGGTCGACCTCAGTCTCGCCGAACAGGTGATCAGCGACGACGCCAAGGTCGACGACGCCCGCGCCAACTGCGAGGAGCAGGCGTACGCCCTGCTGGCCCTGCAGGCGCCCGTGGCCACCGATCTGCGCACGGTGCTGGCGGCGATCCACGCCGCCGAAAGCCTGGAGCGGATGGGCGATCTGGCGCTGCACGTGGCGAAGGCCGCCCGGCGCCGTCACCCCGACCCGGTGCTGCCCGAGGCGGTGAAGCCGTACTTCGCCGAGATGGGCGAGGTCGCGGTGAAGCTGGCCCGGTCGACCGAGCTGGTCATCAAGACGAAGGACGTCGAAGCGGCGAAGAACGTCGAATCCGACGACGACCAGGTGGACGACATCCACCGCCACCTCTTCACGGTCCTGATGGACCGCGAGTGGCCGCACGGCGTGGCCGCGGCGGTTGACGTGACGCTGCTGGGCCGCTTCTACGAGCGCTACGCCGACCACGCGGTGTCGGTCGCGAAGCGGATGATCTTCGTGGTGACCGGCAAGATGCCGGGCTACGGCTCCGACGAAGACATCTGAGCACCCACTCGAAAAAGCCCCCGGCCGCGGCCGGGGGCTTTTTCGTAAAGACCGCACGGTGTCCGATGCTCCACAAAGGACAAATGAAAAGGCCCTCCTCGCCGGCCCCGAGCATCGGCGAGAAAGGCCTTTTCCCTCAACGACGACTCAGCCGAAACGGCCGGAAATGTAATCCTCCGTGGCCTTTTCGTTCGGGTTGGAGAAGATCTTCTCCGTGTCGTTGAGCTCCACCAGCCGGCCCGGCTGCCCCACGCCCGCCAGGTTGAAGAACGCCGTCTGGTCGGAAACCCGCGCCGCCTGCTGCATGTTGTGCGTGACGATGACGATCGTGTAGTCCTTCTTCAGCTCCCCGATCAGGTCCTCGATCGCCAGCGTCGAAATCGGGTCGAGGGCCGAGCACGGCTCGTCCATCAGGAGGACGTCCGGCTGCACCGCGATCGCGCGGGCGATGCAGAGGCGCTGCTGCTGACCACCCGAAAGCCCGCCACCCGGCTTGTTGAGGCGGTCCTTGACCTCGTTCCACAGGTTCGCGCCGCGCAGGGCGCGCTCGGCGATGTCGTCGAGGGTCTTCTTCCCCTTGGTGCCACCCAGCTTCAGCCCCGCGACGACGTTGTCCTTGATGGACATCGTCGGGAACGGGTTGGGGCGCTGGAACACCATGCCGATCGTGCGGCGCACCTGCACCGGGTCGACCGACGACGCGTAGATGTTCTCGCCGTCCAGCAGGACATCGCCCTCGACGCGGGCGCCGGGGATGACCTCGTGCATGCGGTTCAGCGTGCGCAGCACCGTCGACTTGCCGCAGCCCGACGGGCCGATGAACGCGGTGACGTTGCGCGGCGGCACGGAAAGGGTGACACCGTCGACGGCGTGGAACTTGCCGTAGTAGATGTCCACGTCCTTGACGTCGATTCGCTTTGCCATGGCTTACAGCTCACTTCTTCTTCGGGGCGACAAGGCGCGCGAACACGGTGGCGAGGAGGTTGATGACCGCGATGATGAGCACCAGGGTCAGTGCGGCGCCCCAGATCCGGTCGAAGCCGACCGAGCCGGGATCCATCGAGTTGGTGACGCGCTCGTTGTTCATCAGCAGCGGGAGCGCCGCCTGCTCGCCGCTGAAGATGTCCCAGTTCGTGTAGGCGGAATAGCCGACCAGGACGAGCAGCGGCGCGGTTTCCCCCATCACGCGGGCCAGCGCCATCATGATGCCGCCGATGATGCCGGACAGGGCCGTCGGCAGCACGATCTTCACGATCGTCTTCCACTTCGGCACGCCCAGCGCGTACGACGCCTCGCGCAGGTCGTCCGGGACGATCCGCAGCATCTCCTCCGACGAGCGGACGACGACGGGGATCATCAGCAGCACCAGGGCCAGCGACACGGCGAAACCGCTGCGCGGCAGGCCGAACGTGGTGATCCACAGCGCGTAGATGAACAGCGCGGCGACGATCGACGGGACACCGGAGAGGATGTCGACCATGAAGGTGGTGGCCTTCATGAGCTTGCCCCGGCCGTACTCGACGAGGTAGATCGCGACGAGCATGCCGATCGGCACCGCGATGACCGCGCACACGAGGCCCTGCAGCAGGCTGCCGATGATCGCGTGCAGCACGCCGCCGCCGACCTCGTCGGACAGGAAGTTGCCCAGGTCCTGCGACCACCAGTTGGTGTACGGGATGCGCTTGATGCCGTTCGCGACGACCGTGTACAGCACCCACACCAGCGGGACGACGGCGATCAGGAACGACAGCCAGACCAGCGTGGTCGCCAGCCCGTTCTTGAGCTTGCGGGCCAGGCTGACCTGCTGGAACGCCGGGGTGGTCGCGGGAGCTTCGAGCGTGGACACGGACATGCTCAGTCCCCCTTCTTGCCGATGACGGACCGCGCCGCGAAGTTGACGAGGAAGGTGAGCACGAACAGCACCAGGCCGGCCGCGATGTACGCGCCCGCCGAGATCTCGTTGTTGAACTCGCTGTAGTTGGCGGCGATCTTCGAGGCGAACGTGGAACCGCCGTCGAAGAGGCTCCAGTCGAAGTTGCGGCCCTGCGGGATGAGCAGGATGACGGCCAGCGCGATCGTCTCGCCCAGCGCGCGGCCGAGGCCGAGCATGGACGCGCCGATGTAGCCGGCCTTGCCGAACGGGAGCACCGTGGTGCGGATGACTTCCCAGCGCGTGGCGCCGAGGGCCAGCGCGCCCTCGAGGTGCGGAACCGGCGTCCGCTCGAACACCTCGCGCGAGAGCGAGGTGATGATCGGCAGGATCATCACGGCCAGCACGATGCCGGCGGTGAAGATCGTGCCGCGCACGCTCGGCGCGACGTTGCCGGGCGCCAGCAGCGGGAACCACGAGAACGTGTCGTTGATCCACTGCGAGAACGGTTCGATCGCCGGGGCGAAGACCAGGATGCCCCAGAGGCCGAAGATGATCGACGGCACCGCGGCGAGCAGGTCGATGACGTACGCGAACGGCCGCGCGAGCCGCTTCGGCGCGTACTGGGTCAGGAACAGCGCGATGCCCAGCGACACCGGCATCGCGATGATCAGCGCCACCAGCGACGTCGCCACGGTCACCTCGAGCAGGTCGAGGATGCCGAACGACATGTTCGCCGGGTCGTTGGTCGACCAGCCGTGGTTGGTCAGGAAGTTGGCCTTGTCGGCCTGCAGCGCCGGGATCGCCTGGATGAGCAGGAAGATCCCGATCAGGCCGATCAGGGCGACGACGAAGATCCCGGCCCCGGTGGTCAGGTTCTGGAAGATGCGGTCACCGGGCCGCTTCTTCGGTTTTTCGCTCGCGGGCGGCTCGGGCGCCGCCGGCGAGGCTGGTTGCTCCGAAATCGGGACCTCCGGGGGCGTCGTGACGGACGACGAACGCCCACCGGGGTCGCCGGTGGGCGTTCGCGTCGAGGATGACTCGCTCATCAGCTACTTCTGACCAGCCTCTATCACTCGGGAATCAGTCGCAACGCCGGATCAGGCGATGGCCTTGACGGCGGTCAGGACCTTGGTCTGCAGCGACTGCGGGATCGGCACGTAGCCCTTGGCGGACAGCGGCTGCTGACCGTCGGTGGCCGCCACCGTCAGGAACGCCTTGACGGCCTTCGCGACGTTCGGGTCCGCGTACTTCGAGCAGACGATCTCGTAGGTCGTCAGCAGCAGCGGGTAGGCACCCGGGGTGTTGCTGGCGTAGATGCCGTTGAGGTCGAGCGCGAGGTCGTTCGAGCCCTCGTTGAGGAACTTCGCCGCGTCCAGGGACTTGGCCACGTTCGCGGCGTTGAGCTCGACGCCGCCGGAACCGCTGTCGATCAGGGCGGGGGTCAGGCCGTCCTTGGCGAACGCGCCCTCGACGTAGGTGATGCCGCCGTCGGAGGCCTTCACCGCGGTCGCGACGCCGTTGGAGCCCTGCGCACCGTTGCCGACGCCACCGTTGAACTTCTTGCCGGCACCCTTGGTCCAGTCGGCCTTCGCGGCCGCGCCCAGGTACTTCTGGAAGTTGTCGGTGGTGCCCGACTCGTCGGCGCGGGACACGACCTGGATGGCCTTGTCCGGCAGGTTCAGGCTCTCGTTGCCCTTGACCGCCTTGATGGCCGGGTCGTTCCACTTGGTGACGGCACCGCTGAAGATCTTGGCGGTGACCGACGGGGTCAGCGTCAGCTTGTCCACGCCGGACAGCTTGTAGGCGACCGCGATCGGGCCGACGACGAGCGGGATGTTCCAGGCGTCGCTGGCGCAGCGGGCCTTGGCGGCGGCCGCGTCGGCGTCCTTGATCGGCGAGTCCGAGCCGCCGAAGTCGATCTGGTTGGCGTTGAACTGCTTGACGCCGGCGCCCGAACCGCTGGGGTTGTAGTTGACCTGCTGGCCCTGGCACTTCTTGCTGTACTGCTGCGTGAAGATGTCGATGGCGTTCTTCTGGGCCGACGAACCTTCGGCGGAGAGCGGGCTCTTGCCACCGCACTCCACGTCGGCGGTGCCGGTCGCAGCGGGTGCCGAAGCCGAGTTCGAGCTGCTGCTGTTGGTCGCCGCGGGGTCGGAACCACAGGCGGCGAGCACGAGGGCGGCGCTCGCGACGATGCCCACCGCGCTCAGGGGCCGCATGATCTTCACTGCTGTTTCCTCCATCAGGAGCTTGACCGGGTCGTCGCGGCGTACTACCGCGCCGGATCCGGACATTAGGCAGCCCTGGTGGACGGTCGGCCGTGAACAAATGAACGCGAAGTGAACAAGGCCCCGGATGTGAGCAGTGCTACTCGTCCGAGAGGGTGCCGTGTCCCGGCCGTGACCTGCGCGTTCGCACACCGTGACGAGTCGTTCGCGCCGCGTCCATCGTGGTCACCGGCCGTACTGGACGTCGGTTTCGTGACGCGTGAACCCGAGCTTGGTGTAGACCGCGAGTGCCGGGGCGTTGTCGCCCTCGACGTACAGGATGATCTGCCGCAGCCCGCGGCCGGCGAGGTACCGCAGCCCGGCGAGCGTCAGCGCCCGGCCGAGCCCGCCGCCCTGCGCCGCCGGGTCGACGCCCACGACGTAGACCTCGCCGACGCGCTCGCCGCCGAAGCGGCCGGGGGTCGCCTCGTGGACCTTCGTCCAGTGGAAACCGATCACTTCGCCGTCCTGCTCGGCGAGGAAGAAGCCGTCGGGGTCGAACCACGACCGGCCTTCGTCCGCGCGGAGTTCGTCGGCGGTGAGGGCGCCCTGCTCGGGGTGCCAGTCGAACGCGCTCGCGTTGACCCGGATGACCGCGTCCTCGTCCTGTCCCGGCACGAACGTCCGCAGCGAGACGCCTTCGCGCAGCACCGGCTCCGGCCAGTCGGCGCCTTCGACCACGGTGTGCAGGATCAGCAGCTCGCGCTTGCGCTCCAGGCCGGTCTTGACGGCCAGCTGCAGTGCCGCCGGGTGGTCGCCGTGCGCCCAGACGCGGAACCCGACCGCGGCGCGCTCGTCGAGCGCCTGAAGCAGCTTCGCGCCGTAGCCGCGGTTGCGGTGGGACGGGTGCACGAACAGTTCGGCGACCTGGTGGCCGAATGAGTCACCCGTGGTGTCGAGGTGGGCGTAGCCGACGACGTCGCCCTCGACGCAGGCGACGAGGTGCTCACCGCCGTCGAACTCACCCGGCAGCGCGCCTTCGGGCTCGACCTCGGGCCGCCCGTCGGCCTCGCGCACGGCCAGCAACAGCCCGCGCACGTCCTCGAGCTGCTGCTCGTCCAGTTCCTGGCGCCACTCGCCGTCTCCGCTCACCCCGTGACCGTACCCGGGCAGGACGCAACGCGACGGCCGTCAGCGCGTCCTGGTGAACGTGGGGACGTCAGTGCGCGAGTTCGGGGGTCTCGGCCGGTGCCTCGGCCTGCGCGGGCACGGCCGCCCGTCCCGCGCCGCCCTTGGCGGGCCGCTCGAACTTGTAGCCGACGTTGCGCACGGTGCCGATCATCTGCTCGTGCTCCGGGCCGAGCTTGGCGCGCAGCCGCCGCACGTGCACGTCGACCGTGCGGGTGCCTCCGAAGAAGTCGTAGCCCCAGACCTCCTGCAGCAGCTGGGCGCGGGTGAACACCCGGCCGGCGTGCTGGGCGAGGTACTTGAGCAGCTCGAACTCCTTGTAGGTCAGTTCGAGGGTGCGCTTGCGCAGCCGGGCGGTGTAGGTCGCCTCGTCGATGACCAGCTCGCCGACCCGCAGCTCGGCGTCGACCTGCGCGGAACCGCCGTCGCGGGTCGTGACCAGCCGCAGCCGCGCGTCGACCTCGGCCGGGCCCGCGGTGGGCAGCAGGATGTCGTCGGTGCGCCACTCGGCGCTGACCGCCACCAGGCCGCCCTCGCCGACGACGGCGATGATCGGCGTCGCCGCCTCGTCCTCGCCGGTGCCCTTGAGCAGCCGGCAGAGGCTCTTCGCCGAGGCCAGGTCGCTGCGCGCGTCCAGCAGGATCACGTCCCGGTGGCCCGCGTCGAGCAGGGCGGTCACCTCGGGAGGACGGACGCGTACGGTGTGCGGCAGCAGGTCCAGCGCGGGGAGCACCGAAGTGGCGTCGGCTTCCGCAGTCAGCACCAGAAGGTCCAGGCTCATGAGCCGCACCGCCTTCACAGATCGTCGCCTCACGGTGGCGTTGTTCGGTGCTAAGTGAGAATAGCGGCTCGACGGCCCGGTACCTAACCCTTGCTGGATCGATCACACCTGGAGAAACTCCGGTGGACCCGACGAACAGGAGTACGGACGCGATGGTGAGCAGGCCCGTGACCCGGGACGACCGACCCGCACCGAGGCCGGACGCGCGGCGCCGCGGACGGCGGGCACGCCGCTGGGTGATCGCTCTCGTCGTGCTGGTTCTGCTGCTGGTCGGCGCCGATTTCGGGGCCGCCGCGTACGCCGAGCACATGATCTCCCAGAAGGCCCGGACGCAGCTGCAGCTGACCGACGACCCCTCGGTGACGATCCACGGGTTCCCGTTCCTCACGCAGGCGCTGGGCGGTGACTACAGTCACATCAGCGTGTCCGCCGCCGGCGTTCCGGTCGCCGACAAGCTGCAGGACGTCGCGCTCAACGCCGAGCTCGAGGACGTCACGGCGCCGCTGTCGGACCTCACGAACGGCAACACGAAGGCGATCACGATCGGCAAGCTGACCGGCTCGGTCACCATCAAGGCCGCCGACCTCGCCCGCGTCGCGCCACTGGACAAGATCAAGGACCTGCGGATCGAGCCGTCGACCGCCGACTACGTCGAGAACGGCGACAGCGGGCAGAGCGAGCCGACGCCGACCACGACGACCACCGAGGGCCAGGCCGCCCAGGACGAGTCGAGCACCGGTGTCCGCATTTCGGGACACCTTCAGTTCGCGGGCAAGGATCTGGAAATCTTCTGCTTCGCGATGATCGAGGCCGACGCGAAGGCCGGGGCGATCAACTTCGTCCCCAAGCGGCTGCAGTTCGGGAATGACCAGGAGACCACCGTTGTTCCGGCTGCGGTGCAGAAAGCGCTGATGCCGAACTTCAGCGCGTCGATCAACACGAAGGACCTGCCGCTGTCGGTCACCCCGACCGGCGTGCGGGTGCAGAGCGGATCGGTGACGATCAAGGGCGAGGCGGCGAACGTGTCGTTCGCGGAGCTGAGCAAGTAGGAGGCGACCGGTGACGGGACTGTGGGTGCTCGTGGCGGTACTGGTGGCCGGGGTGGCCGCCGGCCTGCTGCTGAAGGCTCGCAACGGCCGCGTGCGGGACGCCAAGCCCGCCCGTGAGCTGCCCGGTCCCGTCGCCGCCGCGCTCGACCCGGCGTCCGCCGTGACGCTGGTCCAGATCTCCACCACCTTCTGCGCGCCGTGCCGGCACGCGAAGGCCGTGCTCGAGCCCCTGGCCGAGCGCACCGACGGCCTGCACCACGTCGAGCTCGACGTGACGAACCAGCCGGAGGTCGCGCAGTCGCTGTCCGTGCTGCGGACGCCGACCACGATCGCGCTGACCCCGGACGGCCGGGAGCTGCTGCGCGTCGGCGGCGTCCCCAAGGGCCCCGAGCTGCTGGACGCGCTCCGCCCGCATCTCACCGCGCGCACCCCCTGACGCATTGACGTTCGCGTTCGCACATTCACTTTCTCCAGGAAAGATGCGTACGCGGGGGTGCGGCGTCTCAATTATCGGGAATCGTCCCAAGGTATGAACGTGGTTCCCACTCTGAGGGAGCTCTGGGTACCCTCGCACCCGTGACCGGGCTGACCACCTTCTTGACGCAGCGACGCGCAGTCGACCTCTGCCGCGTCCGCAGCAGCCTGTGTCGCGCCCGCACCGACCGGCGCTGAAGCACGTCCGGTCCCACCCCAGCCCTGATGCCGCTGCCGCGTGCCGTTCGCACGCACCCCCTGGAGCTCCAGCTGGAGGAACCATGTCCGCCGGACCGGCCGTCGACCCGCGGGGCCCGCGGTTCGCCGCCATCCTGACCACGGTCGTGCTCGCGGTCGTCCTGCTCACCCAGTGGTGGCCGTTGCTGGCGATCCAGACCGTCGTGTTCGCCATCGGCGCGTTCGTCGGGCTGAAGCCGGCGCCCTACTCGATCGTGTACCGCACGCTCGTGGCCCCGCGCCTCGGTCCCACCGACGAACGGGAGGACGCGGCCCCGCTGCGGTTCGCCCAGGCCGTCGGGTTCGTGTTCGCGCTCGTCGGCACGATCGGCTTCGCGCTCGACCTCGCCCCGCTCGGCGTCGTCGCGACGGCCTTCGCGCTCTTCGCGGCCTTCCTCAACGCGGCCTTCGACTTCTGCCTCGGCTGCGAAATGTTCTTGCTGATCAAACGCTTCACCCCCACCCGCGCGTCCTGATGTTCAACCCCAGAAAGAGAGTCCGTTTCCCATGAGCCGTGAAGACGTCCTGGTCACCACCCAGTGGGCCGAGGAGAACCTGGACACCCCCGGCGTCGTGTTCGCCGAGGTCGACGAGGACACCACCGCCTACGACGCCGGCCACATCCGGGGCGCGGTGAAGTTCGACTGGCGCAAGGACCTGCAGGACGGGGTGCGCCGCGACTTCGTCTCCAAGGAGGGCTTCGAGAAGCTCCTGTCGGAGAAGGGCATTTCGAACGACGACCGCGTGATCCTCTACGGCGGCAACAACAACTGGTTCGCCGCCTACGCGTACTGGTACTTCAAGCTGTACGGCCACGAGAACGTCCAGCTGCTCGACGGCGGCCGCAAGAAGTGGGAGCTCGACGGCCGTGAGCTGAGCTCCGACGAGGTCAAGCGCGACACCACCGACTACAAGGCCAAGGACCAGGACCTGTCCCTGCGCGCGTTCCGCGACGAGGTCGTCCAGTCCATCGGCTCGAAGAACTTCGTCGACGTCCGGTCGCCGGACGAGTTCTCCGGCAAGCTGCTCGCCCCCGCGCACCTGCCGCAGGAGCAGTCCCAGGTGCCCGGCCACATCCCGGGCGCGCTGAACGTGCCGTGGGCGAAGGTCGCCAACGAGGACGGCACCTTCAAGACCGAGAGCGAGATCGACGAGCTCTACAAGGAGCAGGGCATCGACCCCGGCAAGGGCACCATCGCCTACTGCCGGATCGGCGAGCGTTCGTCCATCGCGTGGTTCGCGCTGCACGAGCTGCTCGGCCACGAGGACGTGAAGAACTACGACGGTTCGTGGACGGAATACGGCTCGCTGGTCGGCGTGCCGGTCGAGTTGGGAGCCAAGTGATGGCGGTAGACGACAGCTGCGGCGCACCGGTCCAGGAGGCCACGCCGGCGGACTACGACACGAAGGGCCAGGTCGTCCTCGCGGGCAAGGTGACGGGCGCGGACGGGCCGGTCGGCGGCGCGTTCGTCCGGCTCCTCGACGGCGGCGGCGACTTCACCGGCGAGGTGGTGTCCTCGGCCGACGGCGACTTCCGCTTCTACGCGGCACCGGGCGACTGGACGGTGCGCGCGCTGCACCGCACCGGCAACGGCGAAGCGTCGGTGACGGCGGAAGGCCCGGGCCTGCACCAGCTGGCCATCTCGGTCGCCTGAGTTTCACAGTCCGTGAAGGCCTCCTTACCGGCTTCTTGAGCCGGTAAGGAGGCCTTCACGGCTTTCGGGGTCTCCGCGCGGGTGACCGTGCTCACCGCGGCGACCCTGCGCCGGGCCGGGTGCGCGGCGGCGGACTATCCTGCAGGACGTGGAAGCTCTGTTTACGACCTTGCTGGTGCTGGCGGGCGTCGCCATCACGTGGTTCGCCGTGTACGTCGTCTACCGGCTTTACGCGGACCAGCGCTGACCCATGACCGCCAGCGGCGACGACGCCATCGCAGCAGCGGAGATGCGCGCGGAGAGCACTCGCGAGCGCAACCTTCCGCTGTGGGACGACCTGCCCATCCCCAACGACACCGCGAACCTGCGCGAGGGGCCGAACCTCAACGACGCCTGCCTCGCGCTGCTGCCGCTCGTCGGTGTCTGGCGCGGTGAGGGCGAGGTCGACTACCCGACCATCGAAGGCCCGCGCAAGTTCGCGCAGCAGCTGACGATCTCGCACGACGGCCGGCCGTTCCTCGTCCACGAGTCGCGCGCGTGGCTGCTCGACGACGACGGCAACGTCATCCGCCCCGCCGCCCGCGAGTCCGGGTTCTGGCGGCCGCAGGAAGACGACACGCTCGAGCTGCTGCTCACGCACAACACCGGCATCGTCGAGCTGTACTACGGCAAGCCGCGCAACCAGACATCCTGGGAGCTCGGCACCGACGCGGTGATCCGCACGGCCACGGCGAAGGACGTCACCGCGGCCCAGCGGCTGTACGGCCTGATCGAAGGCTCCCTCGGCTACGTCGAGGAACGCGCGATGATGGGCCAGGAAATGCAGCCGCACACCTCGGCCCTGCTGCACCGCGTCGCCGGCTGACACCGTGCGCTGGCGGCGCTGCGGTGAGGACGCCGCCCTGCTCGACTGCGACTCGCTCGAGCAGATGCGGGCGGCCCACGCGACCGTGTCCGCCGCCCGCCCCGAAGGCGTCGTCGACCTCGTCCCGGGCGCCCGGAGCCTGCTGGTGATCGGCGGGGTGGCCGCCACCAAGGCGCTGCTGGACGGCGCGGACCTGACCCACCCGCCGGCCGACGAGCCGCGCGAAGTCACGCTCGACGTCCACTACGACGGCGAAGACCTCGCCCTGGTCGCTTCGGACGCCGGGATCTCCGAGGACGCCGTCGTCTCGCTGCACACCGAGGCCGTCTACACGGTCGCGTTCACCGGGTTCGCGCCCGGATTCGGCTACCTCACGGGACTTCCTGCGGAGCTGCGGCAGCCGCGGCTGGAGTCCCCGCGCACCCGCGTCCCGGCCGGATCGGTGGGGCTGGCGGGCGAGTTCACCGGCGTCTACCCGCGCGCGTCGCCGGGTGGCTGGCGGCTGCTCGGGCACACGACGGCGACGCTGTTCGACCCGCACGCCGACCCGCCCGCCCTCTTCGCGCCGGGCGACCGCGTCCGCTTCCGGAGCGTCCGGTGAGGTCCCTGGAGGTCCTCGACCCGGGGCGGTACGCGCTGGTCGAGGACCTGGGCCGGCCCGGTTACGCCCACCTCGGCGTGGCGCCTTCGGGCGCGCTGGACATCGCGTCGCTGCGGCTCGCGAACCGCCTGGTCGGCAACCCCTCGGCAGCCGCGGGCATCGAAGCACTCCTCGGCGGGCTCTCGGCGCGGCTGACGGCGTCGGCGACGGTGGCGGTGACCGGCCCGGCGGTCGACGTCCGGGTCGACGGCCGGTCCTTCGGCTCCCACGCGCCGGTGCCGGTCCGGGCCGGCCAGACGGTGTCGGTCGGCACGCCTTCGACCGGCTTGCGCTGCTACCTGGCGGTGTCCGGCGGGATCGCCGTCGAACCGGTGCTGGGCAGCCGCTCGCGCGACGTCCTGTCCGGCATCGGGCCCGCACCGCTGAAGGGCGGCGACGTGCTCCCGCTCGGCGAGCCCGGGATCCCGGCGGGCGCGGACGTCGTCGTCCCCGTCGCGGCCCCGGACGAGCTCGTGGTGCCGGTGACGCCCGGCCCCCGCGACGACTGGTTCCACGACCCGGTCGGCGGGCTGTCGGAGTGGTGGACGGTCACCGCCGAGTCGAACCGCGTCGGCCTGCGCCTCGACGGGACGCCGTTGCGCCGGGCCGCCGAGGGCGAGCTGCCCAGCGAAGGCGTGGTCACCGGGGCGGTCCAGGTGCCGCCGAGCGGGCTGCCGGTGGTGTTCCTCGCCGACCACCCGACGACCGGCGGCTACCCCGTCGCGGCCGTGGTGCGAGCGCGTGCGCTGGGTGCGCTCGCGCAGGCCCGGCCGGGCACCCGGGTGCGCTTCCGGATGTCCTGAAAGTCCTGTACCGCCACGCGAGTGAGACCCGGGTCACGCCGTGCACCCGTCCGCGTGAGGTCCGGAACCATCTCGCGCCGCCGCCCGTCCTCATAGGCGTGGAGAAGGTGACGATCAGCGGTGGCACGGGTTTCCTGGACGTGAACACGCGGGAGCGGGCGGAGCTGCCCCAGTCGCTGCGGATCGCGCTGGCCACCGGTCAGCTGCGCCGCCCGCTCGCCACCACGCTCGGCCCGGTCCTCGACCTGCTCGTCGACGGCGACTACCGCGTGAGCGGCCCGGAACGGCTGCCCGACGACCAGCTGCTCACCCCCACCGACGTCTGGCCGCCGTCCGACGAAGCCCGCGTCGGCTACTACCGGACCGCCATCCGCACCGGCCACCGCCCGGTCGCGGTCCTGCTGGCCGACGGCGACCGCGAGCTGATCATCGACGGCCACCACAAGATCGCGGCCTACCGCGCCGAAGAGGTCGCCCCGGCCGTCGTCCGGATCAGCCTGGGTCAGGCGTACTCGGCCTCGTAGGCCGCCACCAGCTCGGCGTAGACGGCCGCGGAGTCAGGCAGCCGCTCGCCGTCGAGCGTGTGGACCCGGGTCAGCTTGCGCACGCTCGAAGCCATGAAGACGCCGTCGCCGTCGACGAGGTCCCGGACCGTCAGCGGCTCCACCTTGACCGACCAGCCCGCCTTTTCGGCGCCGCGGAACAGCGCGGCCTGCGTCGTGCCCGGCAGGATGCCGATGCTCGACGGCGGCGTGTACAGCGTCCGGCCCTTCGCCAGCACCACGCTCGACGTCGGCCCTTCGAACACCGAACCGTCGACGGCGGTGAAAATCACATCTTCGGCGCCACGGCGGCCGGCTTCGCGCACCGCGGCCATGTTCATCGCGTAGGACAACGGCTTCGCGCCGAGCAGCAGCCAGGGCGCGCGCGTGGCCAGGTCCGGCGGGAAACCGCGTTCGAGAGTGATCGCGGAGACGCCTTCGGCGCGGGCCTTGAGCGTGGCCGGCGGCACCTCCGAAGCCAGCGCGAAGCCGGTCGGGTTCGCGGCCGGATCGCCGTCGGAACCCCTGGTGTACACCAGTTTCAGCACCATTTCGGCGCCGCCGGACCACCTTTCGAGGACCGCTGCGACCACGCGTTCCCACGCGCCGAGGTCGGGCTCGGGCAGGTCGAGCATGGCGGCCGAACGGGTCAGCCGCTCGAGGTGCGGACGCAGTTCGCGGGGCTTGCCGTCGACGACCAGGATCGTCTCGAAGACGCCGTCGCCGCGCAGCAGGCCGAGGTCGTCGACCTTGATCTGGGCGGCGTCCGGGTCGGCCGGGGTTCCATCGAGGAAGACGAGCACGCGCATGCCGCCACGGTACTCACCTAGGCTGGTGGGTATGCCGTACCGCTCGCCGCTGCTGGACGTGCCCGGATCGATTCCGCCGCCTGAGTCGGACACCGCTCACCCCGAGCCGGGGGTGCCCTGGCACTGGGGAGACCCGTTCGCGGAGCAGCGCACGGCGTCGCGCGGCGTGGTCGTGATCGACCGGTCGCACCGCGAGTTCATCGCCGTCACCGGCGAAGAGCGGCTTTCCTGGCTGCACCTGGTGATCTCGCAGCACGTGACCGAGCTGGCCGAGGGGACCGGCACCGAGGCGCTGGTGCTCGACAGCCAAGGCCGCGTCGAGACGCACATGGTGGTCGCGCACCTCGACGGCACCGTCTACCTCGACACCGACCCGGGCCCGAGCGTCACCAGCGCGCTGCCCAAGGGCGGCCCCCAGACGCTGCGCGAGTACCTCGAGGCCATGAAGTTCTGGTCCAAGGTGGACATCCGCGACGCGACCGGCGAGCTCGCGCTGCTCACCGTGCTCGGCCCGGACGCCGAGCGCGTGCTGAGCGCGGCCGGCGCCGAGGTCGGCCCCGAGCCGTACGCCGTGGCGGCGTTGCCGGGTGGCGGTTTCGCGCGGCGGATGCCGTGGCCCGGCCGGTCGAGCGTCGACCTGGCGGTGCCGCGCGACGCGCTCCTCGACTGGTGGAAGCGGCTCACCGACGCGGGCGCGCGGGCGGCCGGCAGCTGGGTGTTCGACGCGCTGCGCGTCGAGTCGCTGCGGCCGCGGCTGGGGGTGGACACCGACGAGCGCACGATCCCGCACGAGGTGAACTGGGTCGGCTCGGCCGCGCACGTCGCGAAGGGCTGCTACCGCGGCCAGGAAACGGTGTCGAAAGTCCACAATGTGGGCCGTCCGCCGCGGAACCTGCTCCTGCTGCACCTGGACGGCTCCCCCGAAATCCGGCCGGAGCCCGGCGACCCGGTGCTGCTCGACGGCCGGACGGTCGGCCGCGTCGGCACCGTGATCCAGCACCACGAGCTCGGCCCGATCGCGTTGGCGCTGGTCAAGCGCTCGACGCCGGTGGACGCGGAGCTGTTGACCGGGTCGGAAGACAACCTCGTCCAGGCCGCGATCGACCCCGACTCCGTCCCCTCGGAGCAGCCCGCGCCGGGCCGCGCCGCGGCGGCGCAACTTCGTGGCTGAACAAAAGCCCCTGACAGCGAGATCACGCTCAACCGGGATAAACTGCGCTGTGATCGAAGTGCGGCCCGGCGGCAGGCGGCGGATCGACCGCGTGCTCGGCCCGGGGTACCTCAGCGGCCTGGGTGAACTGCCGCTGAAGGTGCTGCGCGAGCGGCGCGACGAAGCCGCGCAGGAAGAGACGGATCTGTCCTACCTGCGCCGTCTCCTGCACGCCCGCATCGACATCGTGCGCGCGGAGCAGGCGCGGCGCAGCTCAGGCGGCGAAGCGAGCATCGTCGACCAGCTGGCCACGATCCTGGCGGACAACGCGCTGGGCCCGGCCGCGGGTTCCGGACGTCACCAGCAGCTGGAGCCGTCACGGGCCGGCGAGCACCGCCGCCACGCCGAGGCCCTGATCGGCGACACGGTTCTCACCGACGTCGAGTCCCTGACGGACGAGAAGCTCGCCTCCGCTTTGGACACCTACGCCAGCGAAGAGCTGTCGGTGTCGTCCTTCCGGCGCGAGGTCCAGGGCGTGATGGACGCGCTCAACGCGGAGATCGCGAAGCGCTACCAGCAGGGTTCGGCCACTGTGGACGAGCTGCTGGAGAGCGAAGGCGGGCACGGCGAGTGACGAACCCCGTCCTCGCCGAAGTCGTCCGGTCCGGTTTCGTCGAAAGCGTCCACCGCGGCGCGCTCGTGATCACGGGCCCCGAAGGCGACGCGCGCCTGGCCCTCGGCGACGTGGTGTCGCCGGTCTTCCCGCGCTCGTCGAACAAGCCGCTGCAGGCCGTCGGGATGCTGCGGTCCGGCCTGGACTTCACCGGCGAAGACCTCGCGCTGGCGTGCGCGTCGCACTCCGGCGAGCCGGGGCACGTCAAGCGGGTCCTCGAGCTCCTCGACGCGGCCGGGCTGCACGAAGACGACCTCGCGTGCCCGCCGGACTTCCCGCTGCACGTGCCGAGCATGCGCGACGCCGCCGAGCCGCGGCGCGTGATGATGAACTGTTCGGGCAAGCACACGGCGATGCTGACGACGTGCGTCCGCGCCGGCTGGCCGACGTCCGGCTACGAAGACCCGGGCCACCCGCTGCAGCAGGCGCTCGCTTCCGCTGTTTCGGACCTGGCGGGCGAGCCGATCGCCCACACGGGTGTCGACGGCTGCGGCGCGCCGCTGTTCGCGTTTTCGCTGACCGGGCTGGCGCGCGCGTTCGGCCGGGTGGCACTCTCCGCGTCCGGGCCGGCTGAGGCTGTTTCGTCGGCGATGCGGGCGCACCCGTGGCTGGTGGCGGGAACGGACCGCGAGGACACGGAGCTGATGTCCGCCGTGGACGGTCTGCTGTCGAAGGGCGGCGCGGAGGGCGTTCAGGCGTTCGCTCTCCCGGACGGGTTCGCGGTGGCGATGAAGATCGACGACGGCAACAAGCGGGCCTGCGCCCCGCTGGCGGTCGAGGCGTTGCGCTACCTGGGTGCGGACGTTTCCGGACTCGAGGGTCTGGCCCGCGGTTCGGTGCTGGGTGGCGGACGCTCGGTGGGCGAGGTCCGGGTCCCGGAGCTGCGCGGCTGAGCACCAAGGCCGGCCGGCCCGGCGCGACTGCCCAGCTCGGCCTGGCCTGGCGACTGGCTTGGCCTGCCGACTGGCCTGGCCTGGCCAGCTGACTCAAACCCGGCCCGGCCACTCGCGCGCCGGGCGGCGCAGCCGTCGGCGCGGCTAGTTCGAGCGCTCGCGGGAGGCCAGGTCACCCCAGAACTCGCGCAGGTCGGAGAACAGCTCCGCCAGCTCCTCGACGTTGCCCGAGCGCAGCGCGTCCAGGATGTCGTGCACCTCGTCCGCGGTGTTGTCGGCCTCGAGGACCGGGTCCGCGAACAGCTGCACCAGCCCGCCGTAGTCGAGCTCGACCACCGAGTCCGCGTGGAAGTTGTCGAGCCACCGCCGCGTCTCGTACAGCACGCGCCCCGGCCCGGAGTCGCCGAACGTCTGCTCCAGCAGCTCACCCGCCTCGCGCGCCCGGTGCTGCGCGTCGGCGAGGGTGGCGCGCCAGGAGACCTCGCGCTTCGGGTCGTCGCGGCCGCTGCCGAGCACCAGCCGCCGCTCGTCCGGGTCGATCAGCACGAACCACGGCAGCGGGACGGTCCAGGTCGTCGACAGCGTGTGCGCCGCCGGCGTGCTCAAATCCGCCATCGCCGACTTCGTCCGCGCGCGGATCGTCTCCTGGGTGAAGCCGCCCTCGTCGACGACGACGTTCTTCAGCGACGGGTGCGCGTCACCGAGGAAGGTGACCAGCGCGGCGGCCGAGCGGGCCCGCAGCTCCAGCGGGCTCACGAACGGCGCGTGCTCGGCCTTGCCCTCCGGCACGTCCTCGGGCGCGAGCACCAGGACGTCGGTCAGCAGGCTCGGGGCGGGACGCCCATCGGCGAGCTCGGCGGGCAGCAGCCGCCGCGGCGCCGCGACCTGTGACTTGAGCCACATGGCCTGCTCCCGCACGCCCGCGTCCGTGCGCCGCAGCTTGGCCGCCTCGACGGCCGCACGCAGCCGTTCGTCGGGCGGGTCGCCCAAGGCGAGCAGGGGTTCGTACACCCGCAAGTAGGCCACGAAGGGACGGAGCACGAGTAGATCGTGGCACGTTTACCTGCGCCGATCGTCACCGACCGGCCGGTAACCGGCGTCCGCCGGACACTGTCACCACCGGCACACCGTGCCACGTCGCATCGAACCCCCCGGACACGGTACGGTGTGAGCAGGAAAGAATTGTCGAGACGATGCGGGGCCGCCGATTCCCCCGGCCGCCCCGCCCCTGTGCGAGGGGGTCGAGCCATGGGGCGCGGCCGGGCTAAGGCCAAGCAGACGAAGGTGGCGCGCGAGCTCAAGTACAGCTCGCACGAGACCGACTTCGATGCTTTGCAGCGCGAGCTGTCGAGTGGTTCCTCTAGTAGTCACTACGAGGAGTCCGATAGCGATGATCAAGACCCGTACGACGACGGGTACGACGAGTACCGTCGTTGAGCACGCGTAACCGCGCGAGGGCATAGCCGGGCACCACCCGGCGACCGCCCTCGCGCGCTGTGTGCTGCCCAAGTGTCGTCCGAGGGCGCGGGGCTGCGAAGCCGATGAAGGAGTGAGCCGGTGGTAAGTCGGGTTGGAGTCGTCGGGGCGGGCCTCATGGGGTCCGGCATCGCCGAGGTGCACGCCCGGTCCGGAGTGGACGTCGTGGTCACCGAGGTGAACCAGCCGGCGCTCGACGCCGGCAAGGCCCGGATCGAGAAGTCGCTGCAACGCGGCGTCAAGAACGGCAAGCTCTCACCCGAAGACGCCGAGGCGGCGCTGAGCCGCCTCCGCTTCACGACGGACATCGCCGAGTTCGCCGACCGCGACCTGGTCATCGAGGCGATCCTCGAGCAGGAGCAGGCGAAGGTCGACGTCTTCCGCCAGCTCGACAAGATCGTCGAGGCCGAGGACGCGCTGTTCGCGTCCAACACGTCGTCGATCCCGATCATGAAGCTGGGCATGGCGACGAGCCGGCCGCAGCAGGTGGTCGGCATCCACTTCTTCAACCCGGTGCCGGTGCTGCCGCTGGTCGAGCTGGTGCCCTCGCTGCTGACGAGCGAGGAGACGGCTCGCCGCGCCGAAGAGCACGCGACGACGGCGCTGGGCAAGACCGTCATCCGTTCGCAGGACCGCGCCGGGTTCATCGTGAACTCGCTGCTGGTGCCGTACCTGCTCTCGGCGATCCGCATGATCGAGTCGGGCTTCGCGTCGGCCGAGGACATCGACCGCGGCATGGAGCTGGGTACCGCCCACCCGATGGGCCCGCTGCGCCTGTCCGACCTGATCGGGCTGGACACGATCAAGGCCATCGCGGACTCGATGTACGCGGAGTTCAAGGAGCCGCTGTACTCGTCGCCGCCGCTGCTGCTGCGCATGGTGGACGCGGGCCTGCTGGGCAAGAAGACCGGCCGGGGCTTCTACTCCTACGGCTGATCGAAGCTGACGGGCGCGTCGAAGGCCGCCCGCCTCGCGGCGCGCCGCAGCACGGCCAGGACGGCCGGCCCCAGCAGGACGATCGCGACCGCGTTGGTGACGGCGCGGCCGGTGTCCCAGCCGAGGGTCGACGTCAGGACGGTGAACACCGCGAACCGGTGGAGGTTGTCCGCCAGCGGCGCACCAGGGACGAACCCGAGCCCCGCGGTGGCGCCGACGCTGGTGCCGGCGAGGAACGGCCACGACCACAGGCTCATGAGGAGCCCGAAGAAGTAGGCCGCGAAGACGCCGTACGCCACGAGCAGGGCGATTTCTGGTTTTCCGCGCGGTTTCCGCGGCAGCAGCCCCGCGCCGAGCCCGATGAGCGAAGACGCGAGCATCTGGAACGGCAGCCACGGCCCGACCCCGGCGGTGAGCAACGCGCTGGTGAACAGCGAGGTCGAGCCCAGCACGAACCCGAAGCCGGGCCCGAACACCCGCCCGGCGAGCACGAGCAGGAAGAACACGAGCTCGATGCCCCCGGTCCCGGCCCCGAGCGGCCGCAGGCCGGCATTGACCGCAGAGAGCACGCCGAGAAGGGCGAGCGCTTTGGCATCGATGCCCCCACGCGAGAGCTCGGCGAGGACGACGAGGATCAACACCGGCAGGGTCGCCATGAAGACAAACGGTGCATCGGCGGTGTGCGCGGCTTCGCCCGGCGCGGGATGCGCGAAGAGCGGCCAGCAGAACATGGCGAGCCCGAGGACGGTCGCGGTCCCGAGGACCAGGGCGGGCCGAAGGGTGACGCGGACGGCGCGGGCCTGCGGGCCGAGGAAGTCAGTCATGCCGAGGCCCCCGAGGACGGTGCCCGCGGCGGCCGCGGAGTGAGGCCACGCGGCAGCCGCGCGCGGGCGCGGCTGCCGGCAGCCGCGGGCGGTGACCGGCGAGGCACCACCGAGCCACACCACCGATCGCGGCCGGGTGCGCCGGGTGCGCCGGGGCGCAAACCCGCGCCAAGCAGACCGAGCCAGGCGGCGCCCCTCAGCAGGGCGGACCACCCCGCGCCGGGCGAGTCGTTGCGCAAGACAGCACCAGCCAAGCCGAGCCACCCGGCACCGCCGAGCCTCGCCGCACCACGCGGGCCAAGCCACTCGGCGCCGGCGAGCGAACCGTGCCGCACGGAGGCACCTGTGAGCCCCAGACGGGCAGCCCCGGCACTCGGCCGCTGCTCGGCGCGATCCGGGCGAATCCGCGAGATGTCACCGAGCGCTTGCGGCGGAGTGAGGCCGCGCCGCCGGCTGCGGGACGCAGTGGCGAGCGAGGCACCGCCGCCGGACAAGTCGGAGCCCAAGACAGCACGCAGGCCGGACCACCCAGCACCGCCAGGCGCACCCAGCAACCCGACACCGCCAGGCGCAACGAGCCACCCGGCACCGCCGAGCCTCGCCGCACCACGTGGGCCAAGCGATTCGGCACCGGCGGGTGCGTTGGGGCGCCGAGCCGCAGCAGGCACGCTTCGGCTTGCCGCCCGCGCGCCCCCTCCCTCCGACTGCCTCCTCATGCCAGCGCTTCCGCGACCTCGTCCACCGTCAGCCATTGCTGCGGTGCCAGGATCTTCGCCACCTGCGGGGCGAACGCCGGCGAGGCGACGATCACCTCCTTCGTCGGGCCGTCCGCGACCACCTCTCCCTCGGCCATGACCACCACGCGGTGCGCCACCGTCGCCACGAACTCGACGTCGTGGGTGGCCAGCACTACCGCGTGGCCCTGCGAGGCCAGCTCTCGCAGGGTCGCCGCGAAGCGCCTCTTCGCGTGGTAGTCGAGACCGCGGGTGGGCTCGTCGAGCAGCACGACCGGCGGGGCCGACGCCAGCTGGATCGCCAGCACCAACGCCAGTCGCTGCCCTTCCGAGAGGTCGCCGGGGTGCGCTTCACCGGCGATCCCGGGGGCGAGCCGGTCCAGCAGGGCCCGGGCCGTCCCCGCTGCGACCTGCGATTCGGTGTCCGCCTGTACGCACTCGGCGTCGACCGAATCGAGGTACAGCAGGTCGGCCGGGGTCTGCGGGACCAGCCCGACGCGCTGACGGGCCACTCGTGGCTTGAGCGACGCGGGATCCACGCCCCCGACGTCGACCTTCCCCGCCAACCTCGGGCCGCTGCCCTGCACCGCCCAGAGAAGCGACGACTTGCCGGAGCCGTTGCGTCCCATCAGCGCGACCACTTCCCCCTGCCCGACGCGCAGGTCCACCCCGCGCACCGCCAGGACATCGCCGTACCGCACCACCACCCCTCTCACGTCCAGTGCTCGACCGGTCACCGAGAGAGTAGAACCCACCACCGACAATTTCTGATCGACCAGCGAGAGCCGGGTCCGCAACGGCCCCGCGACCCGCCGCGCGTCCCGCACCGACAACGGCAGCGGCGACCACCCCGCCAGCCGCCCCAGCTCGGCGATCGGCGGCGCGATCGACGACGTCGCCAGGATCTCCGCCGGCGGGCCGGACCGCACCGAACCGTCGCCCGGCAGGTACAGCACCCGGTCCGCGTACTGCGCCACCCGTTCCATCCGGTGCTCCGCGACGACCACCGTCGTCCCGAGGTCGTGCACCAGCCGGGTGATCGCCGCCAGCACGTCCTCGGCCGCCGTCGGGTCCAGCGCCGACGTCGGTTCGTCGAGCACCACGACGGACGGGTGCGCCGTCAGCACCGAACCGATCGCGACGCGCTGCTGCTGCCCGCCCGAAAGAGTCCGAAGTGGACGGTTGCGCAGCTCCGCGATCCCCAGCAGGTCAAGGGTTTCCTCGACGCGCTTGCGCATGACGTCCGGCGCCACCGCGAGCTGCTCCATCGCGTACGCGAGCTCCTCCTCGACGGTGTCGGTCACGAACCCCGAAAGCGGGTCCTGTCCGACGACACCGACGACCGAAGCGAGCTCCCGCGGCGGGTGCGAAGCGGTGTCCAGCCCGCCCACCAGCACCCGCCCGGCCAAGTGACCGCCCGTGAAGTGCGGGACGAGCCCGTTGATCGCGCCGAGGAACGTCGACTTACCGGCTCCGGTCGGCCCCGCCACCAGGCACAGCTCACCCTCCTCGACCTGCAGCGAGACGTCCGAAAGCACCGGCCGCGACGCGTCCGGGTAGGTCACCGTGACCCGCGAGAACTCGATCACCGGACGACCCCCGGCGAAGCGGGCGCCACGAACGCGGGCACCACCGCGACGAGCAGGGACAGCACGTGGACCACGGAAACCTCCGGCCACCGCAACGGGCTCAACGACGGGTACAGGTTCGCCGGATCGACCTGAGCGGAAAGGAAGAGCGAAACGCACGACCCGATCCCGGCCAGCACGACCAGCGTCTCCGGCCACCGCCACGGGTCCGGCCGGTACGCCGTCCGCCGCACGCGCCGCCCGCCGAGGACGAACCCCACGACGGCCACCACCAGCCCCGCCGCCAGCAGGGGCACGCCGAGCCACGACGAAGTCCCGTCGAGCACCCCGTAGACGCCGACACACACTCCGACCAGCCCGAACAGGACACACGAAGCGATCAGCGCCCGCACCCCCGGGCTCAGGTACGCCCGCCGCCCGTACCCGCGGGAGTCCATCGCGGCCGCGAGCCGCAGCGACCGGTCCATCGCGTCCTCCAGCACCGGCACCACGATGCCCTTCACCGCCCGCAGCCCGCGAGTCCGCCCCGCCCGCAGCCGCCGGGCCCGCCGCACGCGCTGCACGCTTTCGACGAGCTGCGGCGCCACGGTCAGCGCGACCGTGACCGCGGTACCCACCTCGTACAACGCCCCTGGAACCGCCTTGAGCAGGCGTTTCGGGTTGGCGAGGGCGTTCGCCGCGCCGACGCAGACGACCATCGTCGCCAGCCGCAGGCCGTCGTAGAACCCGCCGAGCAGCGCCTCCGCGGACGTCGGCCCGAGCAGGGACAACCCGGCGGTCAGCGGGATCCGCGGCAGCGCCAGGAGCACGTGGCCGCCGTCCTCACCGCCGACCAGGATCCGGAACAGCACGCGGGACGCGACGATCAGCGCGCCGACGTACGCGTAGAGCCGGAACGCCAGCGCCCACGGCGCGTCACTCCGGCGGTTCGCGACGACGAACCCCGCGACGGCGATGATCAGGCCGAGCAGCAGCGGGTTCGTCGTCCGGCTGGCGGCGACGGCCAGCGCGAGCGCCCAGACCCACCAGGCGCCGGGGTGCAGCGCCCTACTGCCCACGCCGACGCCGTCGGCGCGCCGAGACGTACACGGCCGTGCCGCCGACCACCAGAATCACCACGGCGCCGATCACGAAGGCCCACGGGAACTCGACTTCAACAGGTTTCGCACCGTCCGAAACGGGCGCCGACGTCTGCCGGACGGGCGGCACGCGAGGCGGCGCCGGCAGGTCGTTCGCCGACTTCGGCCGCGCGAACGCCCAGCCCTCGAACCCGTTCGGGGCCGGCTTCGACGTCTGCGCACCTTCCTGGCTCGACTCCCAGGCACCGCCCGCTGACGCGTGCCAGTAGCTCCAGTACGCCGTCGCCGACGGCATCCCCGCGCACGACTCGACGTCCGGGCCCGGCTTGCCGTCGATCCGGCAGGCCACGGCCAGGCCGTACTTCTGCGAACCGGCGACGTCGCTGCCGGCCTCCTGCAGGGCCGCGACGCCGTTCGCGGGGGTCCCGGGGGCGCAGCGGACCAACGGCGCGGGGCCCAGGTCGCCGAAGTCGACGACCACCGTGACCCCGCCACCCTCCGCGCAGGACCCCTCGGTCCCCGTCGCCGACGCAGGCGTGGCCCCCGCGAAACAGGCGGCCAGCAAGAAGCCGCAGGCGGCGGAGAACCGGGCGAAGCGCGAGGCGATCATGCAGGCACTTTAACCAGGACGGCGCGTGCCGAAGGTGCGGTTCCGGCGCGACGAGCGACACACCTAGACTGCGGGCCGTGGGACAGCTCATCGCGGACGGACAGCTGCGCGTCGGCCTGATCGGCGCCGGCCCGTGGGCGACGACCATCCACGCGCCCGGCCTGGCGGATCACCCCGGCACGGCGCTGACGGCGGTCTGGGCCCGGCGGCCCGAAGCCGCGCAAGCGCTTGCGGATACGCACTGCGCGGCCGCCGCGAGCAGCGTCGAGGAGCTGTTCGAGCAGGTGGACGCGGTCGCGCTGGCGGTTCCGCCGGCGATCCAGGCCGAACTGGGCGTCCGCGCGGCCGAGGCCGGGAAGCACCTGATCCTGGAGAAGCCGATCGCCGCCGACCTCGCCGGCGCGCGGCGGCTGGCCGACGCCGTCGCGGCCGCCGACGTCGCCGCGCTCGTCGTGCTGACCCTGCGGTACTCGGCTCAGACCCAGGAGTGGCTCGCCGGCCTCGCCCAGGCGGGCGGCTGGGCCGGGGGCGGCGCGCGCTGGCTGTCCGGCGCCCTGCTCGGCGGCCAGTACGCGGCGTCGGAGTGGCGCCAGGACGACGGCGGCGCGCTGTTCGACATCGGCCCGCACGCGCTCGACATGCTGGACGCCGCCCTCGGCCCGATCACCGAGGTCGTGGCGGCCCGGCGGAGCCCCGGCGACCTCTGGCACCTGATGCTGGCGCACGAAGACGGCGTGGTCAGCACCGCGACGTTGTCGCTGCGGCTTCCGGTGCAGCCGACCGTCGTCGAGGTCGCCGTCTGGGGCCCGCACGGATACCGGACACTCGGGCGCAAACCGGGCTCGGCGCAGGAGTCCTACACCGCGCTGCTGGACGACTTCGCGGCGATGATCGCCAGCGGCACCACGACGCATCCCTGCGACGTCCGCCGTGGTCTGCACCTGCAGAACCTCCTCGAGCAGGCCCGTCGGCTGGCCGAGTAGTACACAGGCCCGCATCGCGCGTTTGCGTTGTGGAGTAAGGCTTCCTCACAAACTCGCCGAATTCATCCACAGGGTTGTCCACAGGCTCCACTGTGGACGATGTGCCTCCTGACCGAACCACGGAAGAACAAACACCGCCACCGCAACGATCACCGAATAGTGCGGTGCCCTCGCGCTGCCCTACGCGCTGATCGCCTGGCCACTGGTCGCCGCACGTCGGCGGCGAAGACTGCCCGCCCGCTACGCGACCGCGACGGCCGGCGTCGACAGCGCCGCGTGCCTCGTCGCATTCCTGGTGTTGTGCCTGGTCACGATGCCGGTCGGCACCTCCGGCGAGAGCTGTGTCCGCTCGGCACGTTGCTGCCCTTGCGGGTGCGCCGCCTGCGCACCCCGCCGGGGATCGCGCTGGCCGCGTCCGCGCTGGTGGAGGGTACGCGATATCTGATCCGCACCGGCCGGGTGACCTCGACCGACGACGTCCTGCTGAACACGGCGGGCGCGACGCTCGGCGCGGCCCTCAGCCGCCGCGGTTGGCGGGCGCTCGATCCGCCACCGGTGCCGGTGACCATCCCGGTGCAACGCCGGACGATCTGCCACGCTCCGGATGCGGGTCCCGCGTTCGGTCTGGGACACGCGGTACGCGTCGATCGCGCACCCCGACCGTCGGTAATGCGCTTGCGCGCCGTGCCAAGATGGCCGGGAAGAGTCCCTTCGAGTCAAGGAATGACCGCCTATGCCTGGCGCCGCTCTCGGCGTCGGCCCCCGCTAGGCCCGACGCCCGGCGTTCCGCCCGCATGCCCGTCCGGGGCTGCGGTTCCTTGACATGCTCTCGAAAGGCTCCAACCCAGCGATGTCCGCTATTCAGACCTATGTCCGCAAGACGGCGCCGCGCGGCCGGAACACCGAGCAGGTCGGGCCCTTCCTGGCCACCTACTCGCCGGGCACGGCCCATCCGATGCTCAACTACGCGATCCCGGACGACGGCGCGAAGCCGACGGCGGCCGAGATCGATGCCCTGACCGAGGCGTTCCGGCGCCGGGGCCTGCTCCCGCGGCTCGAGTACTTCACCGACGTCGCCCCCGACCTGGAGAACCTGCTGGTCGAGGCGGGGTACGAGCTCGAACGCCGGGTGCCGCTGATGACCTGTTCCCCGGCCGGCTTCGCCGACCACCCCGCCCCGGCTGGTTACGCCGTCCGCGAACCGGCGTCCGACGAGGACTACCGGCGGATGCGCGCGGCGCAGAACCGCGCGTACGGCGAACCGGACGCGGAGGTCACTGACCAGGACATCGAGAAGGCGAAGAAGAACAACGCGGCCGGGGTCGTCTCCGCGCTTGTCGAGCGCCTGGCCACCGGCGAGGTCGTCGGCGGCGGGGTCGCTCTCGAGATCGTCGACGGCACCACGGAGGTCGCCGGCATCGGCGTGCTCGACGCCCACCGCGGGCGCGGGCTCGCGGCCGCGCTCACCGCGTTCCTCACCCGGGACGCGCACGCCAAGGGCGCGCACACCGCGTTCCTGACCCCCGGTGACCTGGGGATCGGGCGCATCTACGCCCGCGTCGGCTACCAGCCGGCCGGTGAGTGCGTGCACATCTCGCTGAGCTAGTCCTCGAAGCGGCCGGAGCGGCCTCGTTTCACGTCGCTCCGGCGCTTCTTCGACGCCAGGCGGCGCTCCTTCGAACCGCGAGACGGCTTCGTGGGACGTCGCTTGGCGGGCGGCGGCGCCGACGCGTCGAGCAGCAGGTTCGCCAGGCGACCGCGGGCCGCTTCCCGGTTCTGCAGCTGCGAGCGGTGTTCGCTGGCCGCGATCGTCAGGACGCCGTCGACCAGCCGCGGGCCGAGCCCGGCCAGGACCCGCTCACGCAGGTGCTCCGGGATCGACGGCGACGCGGCGACGTCGAAGGACAGCTCGACCCGCGAGTCGGTGGTGTTCACGCCCTGCCCGCCCGGGCCGGACGAGCGCGAAAAGCGCTCGCTCAACTCGGCTCCCGGGATCGTGAACCGGGAGCCGATCACCACGTCTTCGGCTGCCACGTCAACCAGTGTGACAGCCGCGATCAAGTTCGTTTCAGAAGCGCGGGTGGTCGCCGGAGAGCACCGCGCGCGGGCCGTCGACGTCGTCGGCGGGCTGGACGTCGCCCAGCACCCACGCCGGCTGGTGCCGCGCGGTCAGCATGGCCAGCGCCCGGTCGACGTCCTCGGCGCCGACGATCGCGACCATGCCCACGCCCATGTTGAACGTCTTCTCCAGCTCGGCCCGCTCGACCTTGCCGCGCTGGCCGATCAGCGCGAACACCGGCGCCGGGGTCCAGGTGCCGCGGTCGAGCCGGGCGACCAGGCCGCGCGGCATGACGCGGGCCAGGTTCGCCTCCAGGCCGCCGCCGGTGATGTGCGCGAACGTCCGGACCTCGGTCTCGGCCGCGAGCGCGAGGCAGTCCTTGGCGTAGATGCGCGTCGGCTCCAGCATCTCTTCGCCGAGGGTGCGGCCGAACTCCTCGACGTGCCCGCCGAGCGGCATCCGCGCGATGTCCAGCAGCACGTGCCGGGCCAGGGAGTAACCGTTCGAGTGCAGGCCCGACGAACCCAGCGCGAGCACGACGTCACCGGGACGGACCTTCTCCGGCGAGAGCAGCTGGGACGCCTCGACCACGCCGACGCCGGTGGCCGACATGTCGTAGTCGTGCTCGCCCATCATCCCCGGGTGCTCCGCGGTCTCGCCGCCGAGCAGCGCGCAGCCGGCCTGGACGCAGCCTTCGGCGATGCCGCCGACCAGCGCGGCGATCTTCTCCGGGTGCACCTTGCCGACGGCGATGTAGTCCTGCAGGAACAGCGGCTCGGCGCCGGTCACGACGAGGTCGTCGACGACCATGGCGACCAGGTCGATGCCGACCGTGTCGTGCTTGTCCAGCGCCTGCGCGACCGCGATCTTGGTGCCGACGCCGTCGGTCGACGACGCGAGCACCGGCTCCTTCCACTTGTCGAGCTTCAGGGAGAAGAGCCCGGCGAAACCGCCGACGCCACCCAGGACCTCGGGGCGCGTGGCCCGCTCGGCGTGCGGCTTGAGCAGCTCGACGGCTTGGTCGCCGGCGTCGATGCTGACGCCGGCGGCGGCGTACGTGGCGCTCGTGGACTCGCTCACGGTGGAAGGACTCCCTACTGGAAGGACTTAGGGACGCCGGACGGCGTCCTCGGCACCGTACCCGGCGGAGCTGACCGGGGTTGCCGCGCCATTGACCGAGTCGAGGCTTTCGAGCAGGTGCTTCCCGATCAGCGCGTCTTCGGGCAGCGGGATCGGGTACTCGCCGGAGAAGCACGCCGTGCAGAGCCGCGACTTCGGCTGTTCCGTGGCCGCGACCAGGCCGTCGAGGGAGATGTAGCCCAGGGAGTCGGCGCCGATCGAGCGCCGGATCCCGTCGAGGTCGACACCGTTCGCGACGAGCTCGGCCCGCGACGCGAAGTCGATGCCGTAGAAGCACGGCCAGCGCACGGGCGGCGACGCGATCCGGACGTGCACCTCCAGCGCGCCGGCCTCCCGCAGCATCCGGACGAGCGCGCGCTGGGTGTTGCCGCGGACGATCGAGTCGTCCACCACGACCAGGCGCTTGCCGCGGATGACGTCGCGCAGCGGGTTCAGCTTGAGCCGGATGCCCAGCTGGCGGATCGTCTGCGAGGGCTGGATGAACGTGCGCCCGACGTAGGCGTTCTTCACCAGTCCCGTGCCGTAGGGAATGCCGGAGCCCTGGGCGTAACCGATCGCGGCCGGCGTGCCGGACTCCGGCACCGGCATGACCAGGTCGGCCTCGACCGGCTGCTCGCTGGCGAGCCGGCGGCCGATGTCGACGCGGGTGGCGTGCACGCCGCGGCCGGCGATCGTGGTGTCGGGGCGGGCGAGGTAGACGTACTCGAAGACGCAGCCCTTGGGGTCCGGGCTCGCGAACCGGGAGGAGCGCAGGCCTTCGGCGTCGATCGCGATGAGCTCGCCCGGCTCGACCTCGCGGACGAAGGACGCGCCGACGATGTCGAGGCCCGCCGTCTCGCTCGAAACGACCCAGCCGCGCTCGAGCCGCCCGAGCACGAGCGGGTGCACGCCGTGCGGGTCGCGCGCCGCGTAGAGCGTGTTCTCGTCGGCGAAGACCAGGCAGAAGGCGCCCTTGAGGGTCGGCAGCAGCTCCATCGCGGCGGCTTCGATGCCCTTGTCGGCGGCGTTCGCCGCGAGCAGGCCGCAGACCAGGTCCGAGTCGCTCGACGAACCGGTCAGGCCCGCGTGCGGCTTGAGCCCGGCGGCGATGGTGCGCTCGCGCAGCTCGGCCGTGTTGACGAGGTTGCCGTTGTGCGCGAAGGAAAGGCCGCTGCCGGTCGCAGTGGTGCGGAAGATCGGCTGGGCGTTCTCCCAGATGGTGGCGCCGGTGGTCGAGTACCGGCAGTGCCCGACGGCGATGTGTCCCTGCAGCGACTGCAGGATCTGCTCGTCGAACACCTGGCTGACCAGGCCGAGGTCCTTGAAGACCACGATCTGCGAGCCGTCGGAGACGGAGATGCCGGCGGCCTCCTGGCCCCGGTGCTGCAGGGCGTAGAGGCCGTAGTAGGTCAGCTTCGCGACTTCTTCCCCGGGAGCCCAGACGCCGAAGACGCCACACTCCTCACGGGGTTCCGGGTCGGGCTGGTCGGACACGACTTGCGGGTCGGAAACCACCGAGGAGCTCCTGGGAAGACGTGGTCAGGCCAGTTTTCAGTGTAGACGGTGCGGACATGAGCCAGGCCCCGCCCGGCGTGGTACTGACCACTTCGGACGGGGCCTGGAGTCTGCCTGCCTAGCAGGCATCCGGCAGCGAGAGGATCTCCGTGAGCACTTGCGCGCCTTCGCCGCGGCGGCGCCACAACCAGCGCTCCGGCTCGAAGATGTTGTCTTCGGTGCCGGGCATCCGGGTCGCCACGACGTCGTCTTCGGCGTTGAGCCGGACCACGTCCACCACGTCGTCGTGCACCCGCACACCGACGACGGCGAGTACTTCGCCGCGCTCGTCGGCGGGGTGGACGAACTGGTAGCCGCGAGCCACCAGTTCCTGCAGTCCGGTTTCGATGTCGAAGACGGCGGCGACGGCCTCAGCCGAGGACATCGTCGAACTCGCCGTCCTTCGCGCCGGCCAGGAAGGCCGCCATCTCCGCGCGCGTATAGACGAGCGCCGGACCGGTCGGGAAGCGCGAGTTGCGCATCGCGATCTCGCCGGAGGACAACGGCGCGACCTCGACACAGTTGCCGACCGAGCCGCTGTAGCTCGCCTTGCGCCATGCGGCCCCGGAAAGCCGGTCGGCCGGGATGCCGTTCTCGAATCGCTCAGCCATGGGTCCACCTCTCGCTGCGGAAACCTTGGGGGCCAGCGCATATGCATGTGCATTTGCCCGCGTATCGGAGGCTAGCACGTGTGCTTGCAACGGTAAATGCACGTGCAGAATTTCTTGCAAAGTTCTCGGACGGTAAAGGATCACCAGGTCACGGTTAACCTATCGGGTGATAGTTAGGGACTCTAATGGGTTAACAACTACGTGTAGTTACCGCTCATCGAGGCATGCCGTGAGGGGTCGGACGGGTCATGGAGACCGACAGTGATCATCTGACGGACGTGGCGGCACCGGCGGGCCGGTTCACCAGGGACGTGCTCAGATCTCCGCGCGCCGCTTCGCGAGCAGGGCGCGGCTCCGCTCCGGCGTCTCGGCGTCGACGGCCAGCATGTCCAGCGAGCGGCTGTACTTTTCGATCTCTTCGCGCTTCTCGATGTAGTGCGCGCCGGTCAGGTACTCGACGTACGCGATGTTCGGCAGTTCCGGTTCGCCGAACCGCAGCAGCGAAAACGCGTGCTCCGCGGACAGCCCGCTGCGGGAGTACGGGAGTATCTGCACCGACACGTGCGGCAGCGCGCTCATCTCCAGCAGGTATTCGATCTGCTGCTTGAGTACTTTCATCCCGCCGATCGGCCGGTGCAGGACGGACTCGTCGAGCACCATCCACACCCGGGGCGCGTCCGGCCTGCTGAACATCTTCTGCCGCCGCATGCGCAGCGCGACCAGCTGGTCGACGCGCTCGTCGGCCATCTCCGGACGGCCGTGGCTGAAGATCGCCCGCGCGTACGCCTCGATCTGCAGCAGCCCCGAAACGTACAGCGGCTCCCAGATCTGGATTCGCGCGGCGGCTTCTTCGAGGCCGACGAGGTCGGTGAACCAGTTCGGCATCGTGTCGCCGAAGCGCCGCCACCAGCCCGGCTCGTTCGACTGCTTGACCATGTCGAGGAACGTCTGGCGCTCGTTCGGGTCCTCGACGCCGTACATCGTCAGCAGGTCGGTGACGTCGCGTTCCTTGAAGCCCACCCGGCCCAGTTCGAGGCGGCTGATCTTCGATTCGGACCCGCGGATGTTGTACCCGGCCTGCTGGCGGGTGATGCCGGCCTCTTCACGGAGGCGCCGCAGCTGCGAGCCCAAGATCATGCGGCGCGCAGTGGGGCCGATGTTCTGTTCTCCTGCGGACGCGTTCACCGCGTTCATTCCCGGACCTTCCGCGCTCACGTCACCAGGGGGTTCTAGCCCGACTACTGAAAGTACACGCTAACCCGTCCTGCGCAAAGAGGTGACCCGGTTTACCCCATGCGCGCGTCGGCCTACTCTACGTAGAGTACGAGACTTTCGACACAGAACTTGCGAGGTTCATCATGCCCGACGCCGCGACCCGGACCGAACGAGTTCCCGTGGGGGTCGACCCGACCCGAGCGAGCATCGCGCGCGTGTACGACGCCTTCCTGCTCGGGAAGGACAACTACGAGATCGACCGGGAGGTCCTGCACAAGGTGCAGCAGGCCGCTCCGGAGGCCCAGGACCTCGCGTTCGAAAACCGCGGGTTCCTCATCCGCGCGTGCCGGTTCCTCGCCGGCCAGACCGGCATCACCCAGTTCCTCGACCTCGGCTCCGGCCTCCCGACCGCCGAGAACACCCACCAGGTCGTCCAGCGGATCAACCCGGAGACCAAGGTCGTCTACGTCGACAACGACCCCGTGGTCCTCGCCCACGGCCGCGCGCTGCTCGAAGAGAACGAGCACACCCACTTCGTCGCGGAGGACATCTTCGAGCCGCAGCGGATCCTCGAAAACGAGATCGTCCGCGAGCACATCGACTTCACGCAGCCGCTCGTGCTGCTGCAGATGGGCACCCTGCACCACTTCAAGGGCGACGACGACCGGCCGGCCGAGATCATGCGGGAGTACGTCGACGCGCTGCCGTCCGGCTCCTTCGTCGGGCTCAGCCACTTCTTCGACCCCGAAAACGAAGACTCCACGACCGCGCGCCGCATGGAGGACTTCTTCCTGCACAGCCCGATGGGGTCCGGCACGTTCCGGACGCAGAAGGAGATCGAAGCGCTGTTCCCCGGCCTCGAGCTCGTCGACCCCGGCGTGACCCTGTGCGCCGACTGGTGGCCGGACGGCCCGCGGCTCAAGGAGCTCAACGTCGCGCAGCGGACCATCGCCGGCGGCGTCGGCCGCAAGCCTTAGGCACCTTCCTCCGTCAAAGGCGGACGAGGGGGAGCCAGTGGGAAAGGTCGGCCCGGGTGCCCGACGCGGACACCCGGCCGTCCGCCACCGCAGTGGTCCAGTCCACCCGGCCGGTGGCCAGTTCGAGCCACGTGCGCGGGTCGGTTTCGATCACGTTCGGCGGGGTGCCGCGCGTGTGCCGCGGGCCATCGACGCACTGCACCGCCGCGAACGGCGGCACGCGGACCTCGACCGTGCGGCCCGGCGCGTCGGCCGCGAGCGCGCGCAGGCTGAGCCGGACCGCCGCGGCCAGTTCCGGCCGCGCCGGATCGGGCGCGTCGCCTTGCAGCCACGCGGAAATCGCCAGCACCGCCGCACGTAACTGTCCGGGGTCGACCGAACGCGAAGAGGCCATGGCCAAACAGTAGAGTGGCGCACCAAGAGTCTTCAGGCACACCCGAGAACGTGGGGATGAGATGGCGCAGCGGGACGAGGCGGATCGGATGGTTTCGCAGCAGCCCACCGGAAGCGGACCCGATCGCCCCGGCAAGCACAGCAAGCACAACCGGGCCGCGCGGCGCGGCGGGCAGCAGGCGCGGCGCTCCGGCAAGCACGGCACGCCCGAGATCACCGCGGAGATGCGCGAGAACGCCCGCGCCAACCCGGACAGCTGGCTGTACGTCATCGACGAGGCCTTCGACCCGAACGGCCCGGTGCCGTCGTGGGCGGTCGTCGGCGCCTACCCGGTGAACGGCGCGGGCGACGTCGTCGCCGACTTCCACCCCAACGACCGCTACCGGCCCTCGCCCAAGGCACTCGGTTTCCCGGAGCCGTCGAACGACCTCGAACAGCTGCTGCAGCTCGTGCGCACCGAGCACCGGCCGCCGTCGGACCTGCCGAAGGTCGTCCTCGACTCGACGCTGTTCGTCTACGCGATGTCGCCGGTGCAGCGCACCGTGATCGGCTTCCACAACACCGACGGCCGGGTCATGGTGCCCGCCTACACCCGCAAGGCGCTGGTGCCGCGCGAGTGGCCGCACGCCCGGGCCGTGCTCGGCCGCGACATCGTCAGCCTGCTCGGCGGGCACCCCGTCGCGATCAACCCGCACGACTTGATCACGGCCGTCGTCCCGGCCGAGCACCTGCTGAAGGCGCTGGCCGACGAACAGCGCTGACCTGCGGTTCTAACTCCATCGGGTGACCACCCGAGTCGCCGATCGGGCGACTCGGGTGCATGGTGAGGCTGGAAAAGACTCACGAGACCGGTGGGGAGCATGAGGGTGAAACAACGTTCGCTGCTGCCCATCGCCGCCGCCGTCCTGCTCGTCGCCGGACAGGCGCCGGCGACGGCCGCCGACATCTACGCGGACGCCGAGGACCACTACGCCGGTTCGCAGATCGCCAAGGTCGAAGGCGTCGACGCGGCGCCCGGCGTGCAGTATGCGACCGACGACCAGCAGCTCGGGCACGACGTCAGCGGCCACCAGGGCCCGGTCGACTGGCCCGGCGCGGCGCGGACGGGCGCGAAGTTCGTCTATGTCAAGGCGACCGAGGGCACCGGGTTCGTCAACCCGCAGTTCGCCCAGCAGTACAACGGGTCCTACGCCGCCGGCCTGATCCGCGGCGCCTACCACTTCGCCCGGCCGGACATCTCCGACGGCGCGTCGCAGGCACGGTACTTCCTCGCCCACGGCGGCGGCTGGTCGGCCGACGGCCGGACCCTGCCCGGCGCGCTCGACGCGGAGTACAACCCGTACGGCGAAACCTGCTACGGCAAGGACGCCGCCGGGATGGTGCGCTGGATCACCGACTTCTCCGAGACCTACCGAGCGGCCACCGGCCGCTACCCGACGATCTACACGTCGACGAGCTGGTGGAAGCGCTGCACCGCGAACAACGGCGGCTTCGGCGGCAATCCGTTGTGGATCGCCCGCTACAACACCTTCATCGGCGAGCTGCCCGCGGCCTGGAGCATCCACACGATCTGGCAGTTCGCCGACCGCGGTTCCCTGCCCGGCGACCAGAACTGGTTCAACGGCCCGGCCGACCGGTTGCGGGCCCTCGCGCTGGGCTGAACGGCCCTCCGCTCGAGTAATAGGTGTTAACCAGCAACCAACTGAGGATCGACTGCCCGGGAAAATCACCCACACGTATACCCAATTTCACGGAACTGAGTGACAAACGGCCACTTCGTCCTCACAATCGTGCACGGGCGGCTACCTGCAGTAAGCCGTCCTCAGCGAGGGTATCTGTGAAGGGATTCAACGATGTCCACTTCCCGAAGAAGGCGGCTGTTCGCCGCCCTGGTCGTCCCGGCCACGCTGCTCCTGCTCGGCAGCACGGCCCAGGCGACGACCTTCTCCCCCGAAGTCGACCCCGTGGCCGCGATCAACGCGGACATCGCACAGCACGACCACGAACTGGGGTCGCAGATCCGGCGTGTCGAAGGCGACAAGTCGACTCCGGACTCGCAGAAGGCGGCGCAGCAGCCGCAGCCCGGCCAGGCCATCCCAGGCCAGGTGCTGGCGACCGTGGCCGGCATGGACGTCGCCGGCTACCAGGGCAACGTCGACTGGGCGAACTGGTGGAACCAGGGCAAGCGGTTCGTCTGGACCAAGGCCACGGAGAGCACCAGCTACACCAACCCGTACTTCGCGCAGCAGTACAACGGCTCCTACAACCAGGGCTTCATCCGCGGCGCCTACCACTTCGCGACCCCGAACACGGCGAGCGGCGCGGCGCAGGCGCGGTACTTCGTCGCCCACGGCGGCGGCTGGTCGAAGGACGGCAAGACGCTGCCCGGGGCGCTGGACATGGAGTACAACCCGTACGGCGCGACCTGCTACGGGCTGAGCAAAGCGGGGATGACGTCGTGGATCCTCGACTTCCACGACACCTACCACTCCCTGACCGGCCGCTACCCGGTGATCTACACGTCGACGAGCTGGTGGAGCAGCTGCGTGAGCGGTGACTTCTCCAGCACGGCCCCGCTGTGGGTCGCGCGGTACGCGTCGTCGGTCGGCACCCTGCCCTACAACTGGGGCTTCTACACCGTCTGGCAGTACACCTCGAGCCCGCTCGACCAGGACACCTTCAACGGTGCCTACGACCGGCTCCAGGCCCTCGCCAACGGCTGACCCGCACCCCGGCTCCCGGATCCGTGACGACTGTGACAACCGGGGCTCCGCCACCCGGAACCCCCGAAACGCAGTTTCGCGTCGTCGCGCCCGGGAGCCGGTTTCATGCCGTACCGTCCGAGCTTGCAGAATGCTGCTCACCACGTCCTGGGGGAACCACAGGGGGCTGCCGGACGTCGGAAGCGCACGAACACCCAGCGCCCGGAAGGCATGAAAGATGACTTACCCGCCTCAGCCGGGCCAGCCCGGCCAGCCCGACCCGTACGGCCAGCAGCCCCAGTCCGGTGGCTTCCAGCAGCCGTACCCGCAGCAGGGTGGGTGGGACCCCAACCAGCAGCAACAGCCGTACCCGACGCAGCAGTACCCGCAGGGCTGGGACCCGAACCAGCAGCAGCAGCAGGGCTATCCGTCGGGCGGCTTCCCCGCGAACCAGCCGCCGCAGTGGGGTGACCCGAACGCCCAGCAGCAGCAGTCGGCATGGGCGGACCCGAACGCGCAGCAGTACGGCCAGCAGGCCTGGGACCCGAACCAGGGCGGCCAGATGGCGGGCTGGGACCAGTCCGGGGGCTACGGCCAGGGCTTCGGCGGGCCGCCGGCGCCGCCGAAGCAAAACAAGACCGGGTTGTGGATCGCGATCGGCGCCGTGGTCGTCCTGCTCGCCGCCGTCGGGATCACCGGCTTCGTCGCGCCCGGCTTCTTCCTGTCGAAGGACGACAACAACACCGCGGCCCCGCCGGCGTCGAGCACGTCGGCCAAGCCGTCGACGCAGAAGACGACCCCTCGCAGGTCGACCACGCCGACCACGAAGCCGTCGTCGCCGAGCGGTACGGGCGCGGGCGCCAAGGTGGTGCTGCAGGGCTTCATCGACAAGCTGAACGCGGGCGACACCCCCGGCGCGCTGGCGCTGGGCTGTTCGGACTCGAAGGACCTGCTCGACTCGTGGCTCAAGACGTTCCTGAAGCCGCCGCTGCAGCTGGAGCTCGGCGAGGTGCCGGACGACGAGTTCCTCGTCGAGGGCCAGGTCACCGGGACGTCCGCGGGCAAGAACGTCAAGGGCACGCTGAGCGCGACGAACTTCGACGACAAGGGCTTCTGCGTCAGCACGATGCTGGTGTCCTGACCCGGTGAAGCTGTGGCGATCACCGCTGGCGTGGACGTTCCTCGCGTCGGTGGTGCTGCTGGCGGGGGTCGGCGGCTGGTTGCTGACCGACCCCGCCACCAGCCGCAGTGACGCGCTGAAGACCGGCGGCCTCGCGGGCGGCGCGATCGTGGCGCTGTACGCGCTGTGGCTGAACGACCGGCGCCGCCGGGTCGAGGAACGCCGCCAGGACATCGAGCGGCAGCGGCACGAACTCGAGTCGCAGCGCGCGGAGCTGGACCGCGAGCGGGTGGCCGACGAGCGGTTCGCGAAGGCGGTCGAGCTTCTCGGGCACACGGCCGACCAGGTGCGCGTGGGCGCGATGCACGCGTTGGCGGGGTTGGCGCGCAGCCGGCCAGCGTACACGCAGACGGTGCTGGACGTGCTGTGCTCGTACCTGCGGCGACCCTTTGATGTCGAGGAGGCTGCTTCGGATCCGGCGAAACCAGATCCTGAGCGGGAGCGCGAGCTCACGGTCCGGCTCACGGCACAGCGGCTGATCACCGACCTGCTGCCCGCGCGCGACGCCGAAGGCCCGGCGTACGACCTGGATCTGACCAGCGCGACGTTGGAGTACTTCGACCTTTCGGGCAAGCTCGTGGGCGGCCTCCTGCTGCGGCACGCGTCCTTGCGCAGCAGCACCAATTTCAGCGGCTGCCGGTTCAAGGGCCGCGTGTACTTGACCGCGGCGGGCACCGGAAACGGCCGTCTGGTGGGTTACTTCCGGTGCCGCGGAGCGGTTTTCGAGAGCCACGCCTGGTTCAGCGGCACGCAGTTCGCCGAGCTGGCCGACTTCACGAACACCACGTTCGCTGGGCGGACGACGTTCAAGGACGCGAAGTTCGCGACGGACGCGGTGTTCACCGGGGTGGTCGCTTCCGGTGACCTCGACCTCCAGCGAACCCGCTTCGAGGGCCAGACCGACTTGCGCTTCGCGTCGCTGCCGGACTCGATTTCGCTGTACAACACGCGAGTCCGGACGGAGAAGACCGTGCAGCTACCGGAGGGCTGGGAGCGGGAGGAACTGCGCGACGGCGAAGCCCGGATCGTCTCGGCGGCGGGTTGAGCGGCTCCCTATCCCGGCGCTGATCGGTTAGGTTGCCGGCCACGCCGCGGTGGCGATCGGCTCGCACGGTCGGCGACGGCTAGAACGTCTTGAATGACCCATTCATGTCGTCGGACGAGGTGAATGAGTCATTCAAGACATCGCGGCTACGCCTTCGGCTGGTACGCCGGGATTCAGCTCGCCACGGTGGGGTTTACGCACAGCCGCGTCCCCAATGGTCGGCTGCCGGGGAGGACGACCCACGGCTTGGTGCAGAGCACCGCCAGAAGCTCCAGCGATCGCACGCCGATGCCGATTCCGGTGCGCTCAACGCACCAAATCGGCGTCGGACTCCTCATCGAGCCGCACCGGCCTCTGCGACGGAAGCCAGGTGGCTGAGACCGCCAGACAGCCCCCGCCCTTCCCTGGGGGGCGTCCCCGAGTCCAGTCTATCGGTGGGGTGCGTCAAATCCGCCGGGAAAGCTCACCAAGGCCCCGACTTGTCCACAACCGAGCCGGGCTGTGGACAAGTCGGGATCCGGTCAGTTGAAAAGGGCCGGGAGGGTCTTCTCCCACGTCTCGCGCAGCTCGTCGAGCGTGAACTCCGTGATGCCCTGCAGCTCCAGCGTTCCCGACTCCGGGTCCACCACGCCGGTCTTGCGCCACGGGAGGCCGCGCGCCGTGCACATCTCCGTGAAGCGGAGCTCCTCCGTGCGCGGGACCGCCACCAGCACCCGGCCCGCCGACTCGGAGAACAGCTGGACGAACGGGTCCTGGTCCGCGTCGAGGAACACCCGGGCGCCGCACTGTCCGATGAGGACGGTCTCGACCAGCGTCTGGATCAGGCCGCCGTCGGACAAGTCGTGCGCCGCCGAGATCATGCCGTCGCGGGAGCCCGCCACCAGGATCTCGCCCAGCAGCTTCTCGCGGGCCAAATCGACCCTTGGCGGAACGCCGCCGAGGTGGCCGTGGAGCTCGCGGGCCCACGCCGAACCGTCCAGCTCGTCGTGCGTTTCGCCCAGCAGCAGCAGGGTTTCGCCCGCCTCCGCGCCGATGCCCGTCGGGATGCGGCGGGTCACGTCGTCGATCACGCCGAGAACGCCGATCACCGGCGTCGGCAGGATCGCCGTCGAACCCGTCTGGTTGAAGAAGCTCACGTTGCCGCCCGTCACCGGGATGCCGAGCTCGACGCAGCCGTCCGCGAGGCCGTGCACGGCCTGCTCGAACTGCCACATCACGCCCGGGTCGGTCGGGGCGCCGAAGTTCAGGCAGTCCGACACCGCCACCGGCGTCGCGCCGCCCGTGGCCACGTTGCGGTACGCCTCCGCCAGCGCCAGCTGCGCGCCGCGGTACGGGTCGAGGTAGACGAACTTGCTGTTGCAGTCCGTCGCCACCGAGACGCCGCGGCCGGACGACTCGTCGATCCGGATCATGCCGGAGTCCGACGGCTGCGAGAGCACGGAGTTGCCGCGCACATACCGGTCGTACTGCGACGTCACCCATTCCTTGGAGGCCTGGTTCGGCGACGAAATGAGACGCAACACGTCCGCGCGCAGTTCGTCCGGAGTGGACGGACGCGGCAGCTTCGAAGAAGTGTCCGCGATCAGGGCGTCCTGAGTGGACGGACGCTCGATCGGCCGGTCGTACACCGGACCCTGGTGCGCCACCGTGTGCGCCGGGACGTCGACGACGACCTCGTCGTTCCAGGTGATGACCAGGTGCTCGCCGTCGGTGACCTCGCCGATGTCGGTCGCGATGACGTCCCACTTGCGGCAGACCGCCATGAACGCCTCGACGTTCTCCGGCGAGACGACCGCGCACATGCGCTCCTGCGACTCGCTCGAAAGCACCTCCGCGGGCGTCATCCCGGTGGCGCGCAACGGAACGCGGTCGAGGTAGATGTGCATGCCGCCGTCGCCGGCCGCGGCCAGCTCGGACGTCGCGCAGGACAGGCCGGCGCCGCCGAGGTCCTGGATGCCGACGACCAGCTTCTGCGCGAACAGCTCGAGGCAGCACTCGATGAGCACCTTCTCGGTGAACGGGTCGCCGACCTGGACGCTCGGCAGCTTCTTGCGGCCGCCCGACGACTCGTCACCCGAAAAGGTGTCACTCGCCAGAACGGACACGCCGCCGATGCCGTCGAGGCCGGTGCGGGCGCCGAACAGGATGATCTTGTTGCCGGTACCGGACGCGAACGCCAGGTGCAGGTCCTCGACGCGCATCGCGCCGACGCACAGCGCGTTGACCAGCGGGTTGCCGGCGTAGGACGGGTCGAAAACGAGCTCGCCGCCGACGTTCGGCAGGCCGAGGCAGTTGCCGTAGCCGCCGACACCGGCGACGACGCCGGGCAGCACGCGCTTGGTGTCGGGGGCGTCGGCCGGGCCGAAGCGCAGCGCGTCCGAAACCGCGAGGGGCCGCGCGCCCATGGCCATGATGTCGCGGACGATGCCGCCGACGCCGGTCGCGGCGCCCTGGTACGGCTCCACATAGGACGGGTGGTTGTGGCTCTCCACCTTGAAGGTGACCGCCCAGCCTTCGCCGATGTCGACGACGCCCGCGTTCTCGCCGATGCCGGCCAGCATCTTGGCCTTCATCTCGTCGGTGGCGGTCTCCCCGAAGTACCGCAGGTGCTTCTTCGAGGACTTGTAGGAGCAGTGCTCGCTCCACATCACCGAGTACATGGCCAGCTCGGCGTCGGTGGGCCGGCGGCCGAGGATTTCCCGGATGCGGGCGTACTCGTCGTCGGCGAGCCCGAGCTCGCGATACGGCTGGGTGTGGTCCGGGGTCGCCCCGGCGCGCTCGGTGGTGTCAACGGTGCTGGTCACGGTGTCCGTGTCAGGGTTCGCCACGGCCGCCAGAATACGTGCCGGGCCCGGCCACCCCGGACGGTGGGCCACCGAACCCGGCGGGCCCGCGTCCGGTGTGACCGAGCCGACATCGGCGCCCGGCCGGAGCGCCCCAATGTGGCCTTCGGTGCGTTCAACGCACCCAAGGCGGCCTTCGGTGCGCTCAACGCAACTAAGGCCACCTTGGGGCGCTTGGGTGCTGCGGGACAACTCGAGTGGGTGAACACGCCTTGTGGACAACTCGGCGGTGGCTCGGGCGCGCGACCCGGAATTGTCGGCGGCTACGAGTAACGTCGAAACCGGGGGTCCCCCAACGGGCCGCGCTGCCCCGAAGTGCTTCCCGAAAGCGCCACGGCCGCCGCCGCGCGGGCGGGGCAGTCGTAAATCGGTCGCCTTGAGCTGGTCGGCGGCTTACCGTCGGGAATCGTGCTTTCCGCCACGTATCCCTTTCCGCCGCTGCGGCTGCCCGCGCGGCCGAGCGCGAGCCGCTTCCTGCTCGCCGTGTTCCGGGCCCGGCTCGGCACGGTGCTGGGCGCCGCCGCGCTCGGTGTCGTCTGGGCACTGCCGGGTGCGCTGGTGCCGCTGGTCATCGGCCAGGGCATCGGCGCCGTCAGCGCGCACGACGGTGCCGCCGTCTGGCGCTGGGCGGTGGCCGCCGCCCTGCTCGGCGTGGTGCAGGCGCTCACCGGGACCTGGCTGCACTTCCTCAACTACGGCCTCTGGCTGCACGGCGCGGGCTCCACGCAGCGCGCCGTGTCGGCGCACACCACGCGCGTCGGCGCCGGCCTGCGCGAGAAAACGACCACCGGCGAGCTCGTCGCGATCTCCACGACCGACATCAACCACATCGGCAACACCGTCGAGATGACCGGCCGGGCGTTCGGCTCGCTGCTCGCGTTCGTCGTGGTCGCCGTGTGGCTGATCTCGACGTCGCCGCTGCTCGGCGTGGTCGCGCTGGTCGGCGTGCCGGTCGCGGTGCTGGGCATCGGACCGCTGCTGGCGCCGCTGCAGAAGCGCAAGGCCAAGCAGCGCGAGAAGCGCGGAGAGGTCAACGCGCTCGGCGCGGACATCGTGTCGGGCCTGCGGATCCTGCGCGGCATCGGCGGCGAGCGGCGGTTCTTCACCCGCTTCCGCGAGACGAGCCAGCGGGTGCGGCGGGCCGGCATCGAGGTCGGCAGGGCCGAGGCGTGGCTGGCCGGCGCGGAGATCGCGCTGCCCGGCCTGGTCACCGTGGTGATCACCTGGCTGGGCGCACGGCTGGCCGTGGCCGGGGAAATCGGCGTCGGGCAGCTGGTGGCGTTCTACGGCGTTTCGGCGTTCCTCGTCTGGCCGGTCACCGCGGCGACGGAGGCCGTCGGCTCGATCACGTCGGGCCTGGTCGCGTCGCGGAAGGTGGTGACGCTGCTGGCGATCGCCCCGAAGCTGGCGGACCCGGTGACGCCGGTCCGGCTGCCCGCGGGGCCGCTGGAGCTGGTCGACACCGAGTCCGGCGTGCGGGTCGCGGCCGGGCGGCTGACGGTCGTCGACTTCGGCGCCGACGGCGAAGCGGTGGCCGACCGGCTGGCGCGGTTCGCTGACCCGGCCGAGGGCGAAGAGGTGCTGGTCGGCGGCGTCCGGGCGGACCACGTCGCGCTCGCCGAGCTGCGGCGGCGGGTCGTCTACGCGCACAACCAGGACATCTGGTTCTCGGGCGTGCTGCGCGAGCAGCTGGCGCCGGCGCGGCCGAGCGGCGTGAGCCTCACCGAAGCGCTGTATGCGGCCGACGCCGACGACATCGTCGAGGCGCTGCCCCAGGGCGTCGACGAGGTCATCGGCGAGCGCGGGCGCGAGGTGTCCGGTGGCCAGCGGCAGCGGCTGAACCTGGCCCGCGCGCTGGCGACCGACGCCGACGTGCTGGTGCTGGACGAGCCGACGTCGGCGGTCGACGCGCACACGGAGGCACGCATCACCGAGCGCGTCGCGGCCCTGCGCCGCGGCAAGACGACGGTGGTGTTCAGCCAGAGTCCCTTGTGGACACATGTGGCGGATGAAGTCTTCACGGCGAAGGTAGTGACGGTATGAAACGGCTCCCCACGGCGTCCCGGCGGGACGTCCGGCGCTGGGCGCTGAAGACGGCGGCGGTGCACAAACGCGAGTTCGGGCTGCTGCTCGGCGCGCTGTGCGTGGCGACGCTGATCGGGCTGGCCGCGCCGCAGCTGCTCGGCGCGCTGGTCGACGACGTCGCCGGCGGCACGACGACGGGTCACGTCGACGTGCTGGCGGTGGCGTTCCTCGCGATCCTGGTGCTGCAGGCGGTGGCTCGGAAGATCGCGCGGATGCGCGGCGCGATCTTCGGTGAGCTGGTGCTGGCCGAGACGCGCGAGGAGTTCGTCGGGACGGCGCTGCAGCTGCCGCTCGGCACGGTCGAAGCGGCCGGCACCGGCGACCTGCTCAGCCGCGCCACGACCGACCTCGGCCGGATCGACCACGCGGCGCGGTTCGCGGCGCCGGAGATCCTGATCGCGGCCGTGACCGTGGTGTTCACGGTCGTCGCGATGGTGCTGACGTCGCCGCTGCTCTCGCTGGGCCTGCTGGTCGCGGTGCCGCTGCTGGTGACCGTCAACGTCTGGTACCAGCGGCGCATCCCGTCGATCATGCAGTGGATGCTCGACCGCTGGGCGGACCTGACGACCAGCGTCCACGAGACGGCGGAGGGCGCGCGCACGGTCGAGGCGCTCGGGCTCACCGAGCGCCGCGTCGACGCGGCGTACGACGCGCTGGACCAGAGCATCCTCGGCGAGCGGCGGATGCGGTCGCTGCAGCTGCGGTGGCTGCCGTCGCTGGAGATCAGCTACGTGCTGCCGCTGGCGGTCATGCTGCCGCTCGGGCTGCTCGCGTACACGCGCGGCTGGGCCGGGCTCGGCGAGATCACGACGATGCTGCTGTACGTCCAGGCGATGTCGTCGCCGCTGAACGAGGCGCTGTTCTGGCTGGAGGACCTGCAGGTCGCGGCGGCCGCGGCGCGCCGCATCCTGGGCATCCACTCGGTGTCCCTCGAGGAGTCGCCGAAGGTGGCGGAGGTCCCGCGCGGGCGCGACATCGACGTGCACGGCGTCCGGTTCGCCTACACCGCCGATCGCGAGGTGCTGCACGGCATCGACCTGCGGGTACCGCGCGGCGAGCGGCTGGCGATCGTCGGCCCGTCCGGCGCGGGCAAGTCGACGCTCGGGCGGCTGCTGGCGGGCATCGCGGCACCGTCGTCGGGTTCGGTCCGGATCGGCGGCCAGGACGTCTCGTCGCTGGCCGACGACGTCCTGCGCGGCGAGGTCCTGCTGCTGACCCAGGAACACCACGTGTTCTCCGGGACGCTCCGGCAGAACCTGGCGCTGCCGGCCCGCCGGGCGGGTGGTGACTGGACGGACGACGAGCTGCTGGCGGCGCTGGCCTCGGCGGGCGCGTCGGACTGGGTGGCGACCCTGCCGTCCGGGCTCGACACGAAGCTGGGCTCGGGCGAGCACCCGGTACCGGCATCGATCGCGCAACAGCTCGCGCTGGCCCGGGTCGTGTTGGCGGACCCGCACACGCTGGTGCTCGACGAGGCGACGTCGCTGCTGGACACGGGTTCGGCGCGGGACCTGGAGCGGTCGCTGAACAGCGTGCTGGCCGGGCGGACGGTGATCGCGATCGCCCACCGCCTGCACACGGCCGCGGCGGCGGACCGGGTCGCGGTGGTGGAGGGCGGCCGGATCACGGAGCTGGGGCCGCACGCGTCCCTGCTGGCGGCCGGCGGTTCCTACGCGCGTCTGGTGGCGGCGGCTTCGTAGTCCGGAATGTCCGGAGTCGGTGGCGTGTTGCTCCCCGGGTAGGCGATCTTCTACCCGGGGAGTGACATGTCGTCGTTCGTGATGACCGCGGAAGAGCGCGAAGCGTTCTTGAGCGGGGTGCACGTCGGGGTGCTGGCGGTGGAGCGCGCCGGCCGGGCACCGCTGGCGGTCCCGGTTTGGTACGACTACTCGCCGGGTGGCGAGCTGCTGATCTGGATGGAACGCGACACGGTCAAGGACCGTGCGATCACGGCGGCGGGCCGGCTGAGCCTGGCGGTCCAGGACGAGAACCCGCCGTACAAGTACGTGACGGTGGAGGGTCCGGTGGTGGCCAACGACCAGCCGCCGACGCGCGAGCAGGCGCTGCGGATCGCGGGGCGGTATTGGCCCGAGGCCGAGGCGAAGGCGTACGTCGACTCGGCGCTCGGGGAGCGGTCGGTGCTGGTGCGGGTCCGGCCGGAGAAGTGGCTTTCGAACGACCAGGGCAAAAACTGACCGGACCGCCGGTTGTGGACAAGTCGCTTCCACCGCCCCGGAACTGTCGGTAGCCCCCGGTAAACTGGATACCGGGGGCCGCGGCCCGAGCCCGTCAACGCCCCTGGATCAGATCCGCCGCCTTCTCCGCCACCATGATCGTCGGCGCATTGGTGTTCCCGCGCGGCACCACGGGCATCACCGACGCGTCCACCACCCGCAGCCCCTCGACCCCGCGCACCCGCAGCTGCGGATCGACCACCGCCTGCTCCCCGGTCCCCATCGAGCACGTCCCGACCGGGTGGTACAGCGTCTGCGTGTTCTCTCGGATGTGCTCGGCCAGCTCGGCGTCGCTGAGATCGTGCCGCGCCGGCAGGAACGGCTTGTCCAGGAACCGCTTCAGCGGGCCGGTGCGGCCGATTTCGATCAGCGCGCGCAGCCCGGCGATCATCGTGTCCAGATCACGCGACTCCGCGTAGTACGCCGGGTCGATTTCCGGCTTCCACGCGGGGTTCGCCGACTTCAGCCGCAGCCGGCCGCGGCTCGCGACGTCCACCAGCGTCGCCGCCGACGTGAAGCCCGGGACCGTCGGCTCGCGCATCCCGTTGTCGTAGAACAGCGTCGGCGCGACGTGGATCTGCATGTCCGGCGCCGGAAGCCCGCCGGTGGTCGGGAAGAACGCGCCCGCCTCGCCGATGTTCGACGTCAGCGGCCCGCGCTTGGTCAGCTGGTAGCGGACGAGCCCGCGCGGCGTGGCCGCGTCGACCAGGTCGGTTGTGCCGCGCGTGGACCAGATAATGCCGCACGCCGGGTGGTCGTGCAGGTTCTCGCCGACGCCGGGCAGCGCCGCGACGACGTCGATGCCGTGCTCGCGCAGGTGCTCCGCCGGGCCGACGCCGGAGACCATCAGCAGCTGCGGCGAGTTCACCGCGCCGCCGCTCAGGATCACCTCGGCCGACGCGCGCGCCGTGGTCTCGACTCCGTTGTCCAAATAGGACACGCCGACCGCGCGCGTGCCCTCGAAGACGACGCGAGTGGCGGGTGCGCAGGTCTTCACCGTCAGGTTCGGCCGCTCCAAAGCGGGCCGCAGGTACGCGTCGGCGGTGGACCAGCGGCGGCCCTTCTTGCAGGTGACCTGGTAGACGCCGGCGCCTTCCTGGCTCTCGCCGTTGAAGTCGTCGGTGCGCTTGAGACCCCACGCGACGGCCGAGTCGACCCACGCGCTCGAAAGTTCATGGGTGAACCGGCGGTCCTCGACGTTCAGCGGGCCGTCGGTGCCGTGCAGCGGCCCATCGAGCCGCTGGTTGCCCTCCGCGCGCTTGAAGTACGGGAGGACGTCGTCCCAGCCCCAGCCCTCGGCGCCGTGGGAATCGCGCCAGCCGTCGTAGTCGGCGCGGTTACCGCGGATGTAGATCATCGCGTTGATCGACGAGCAGCCGCCGAGCACCTTGCCGCGCGGCCAGTACGCGGGCTTGCCGGTGTGCTTCTGCTCGACGGTCTCGTAGTTCCAGTCCCACCGGGTCTTGAACAGCGAGGGGAACGCCGCGGGGATGTGGATCTCGTCCGCGGTGTCCTCCGCACCCGCTTCGAGCAGCAAGACCTGGGCCGACGGATCTTCGGTGAGCCGGTTCGCCAGCACGCACCCGGCGCTCCCGGCGCCGACGATCACGTAGTCGTAGGAGTCCACGGTGCCTCCACAGCTGTTGGCGCGATGTCAACGACTCATCATGGCGCAGCGGCGCGTCATGGGCCAGTCTAGGTTTCCCGGCGGCCCCCGTGGCCTGCGGAACTGGGTGAACTATGCTCGCGGGGTACCCACGACCTGCGTGAATAAGGAGCAGCCTGCCGTGGCCCGAGTCGTCGTCGACGTCATGCCGAAGCCCGAAATCCTCGACCCGCAGGGACAGGCCGCGCTCGGCGCCGCCGGCCGTCTCGGCTTCACCGGGATCAAGGAGATCCGCCAGGGCAAGCACTTCGAGATCGAGGTCGACGACACGGTCGACGACGCGACGCTCGAAAAGATCGCCGAGGGCTTCCTCGCGAACCCGGTCATCGAGCAGTGGACGATCACGCGGGTGGACGCGTGAGCGCGCGCATCGGCGTCATCACCTTCCCGGGCACGCTCGACGACGGTGACGCGGCCCGCGCGGTCCGCTACGCCGACGCGGAAGCGGTGCCGTTGTGGCACGCGGACGAGAACCTCCACGACGTCGACGCGGTGGTCGTCCCCGGCGGCTTCTCGTACGGCGACTACCTGCGCGCGGGCGTGATCGCCCGGTTCGCGCCGGTGATGACGCCGGTGATCGAGGCGGCGCGCGCGGGCATGCCGGTGCTCGGCATCTGCAACGGGTTCCAGATCCTGTGCGAGGCGGGGCTGCTGCCCGGCGCGATGATCCGCAACCAGGGCCTGCACTTCATCTGCCGCGACCAGTGGCTGCGGGTGGAGAACACCGACACCGCGTGGACGTCGCGGTACGAGCAAGGCGCCGAGATCCTCATCCCGATGAAGAACATCGACGGGTGCTACGTGGCCGAGCAGTCCACTTTGGACGAGCTGGAGGCCGAGGGCCGCGTCGTGTTCCGGTACGTGGGCGGCAATCCCAACGGGTCGCGCAACGACATCGCGGGGATCCGCAGCGAGAACGGCCGGGTCGTGGGGCTGATGCCGCACCCGGAGCACGCGATCGACGCGCTGACCGGGCCGTCGGACGACGGGCTCGGCATGTTCTACAGCGCGGTGGACGCGCTGATCAAGGCTTAGGCCTCCGCCCCCCGGTTTCCAGTTTACCGGGGAGCACCGACAGTTCCGGGGCTGCGGACGCGAGTTGTCCACAGCCCCGGACCGTCTCACCGCTTGCCGTGCAGGATGGTCACCAGCTTGGCCACCAGCGCGTCCGTGGAGTCCTTGCGGCTGAACGACGTCAGCGTCAACGGCGCCGTGAAGCGCTGCCGGGCGATCGCCTTCGTGCGGGCGAACTCGCGCAGGCCTTCCGGCCCGTGGATGCGGCCGAAGCCCGAGTCGCCCACGCCGCCGAACGGCAGCGACGCGATGCCCGCGAACGAGAGCGGTGCGTTGATCGCCGTCATGCCCGTGCGCAGCTTCTCGGCCAGCTCGACTCCGCGGGACTTCGAGAAGACCGTCGAGCCGAGGCCGTACTTCGTGCTGTTCGCCTTCTCGACCGCTTCGTCCATGGTGCGGACCTTCGCGATCGTCACCGTCGGGCCGAACGTCTCTTCGGTGACCGCCTCGGAGTCCTCCGGGACGTCGATCAGCACCGTCGGCTGCGCGTAGCGGTCGCCGACCGCTTCCTCGCCGCCGAGGACGGCCTTGCCGCCGCGGGCCAGCGCGTCCTGGATGTGGCGCTTGATCACGCCGAGCTGCGAGGGCATCGTCACCGGGCCGTACTGCGCGGCCTCGTCCGAGCCCGCGCGCACGTCCTTCGACTTCTCGACGACCTTCGCGACGAACTCGTCGTGCACCTTCTCGTGGACGTACACCCGCTCGACGCCGATGCAGGTCTGGCCCGAGTTGGAGAACGCGCCCCAGACCGTCGCGTCGGCCGCCGCGTCGAGGTCCGCGTCCGCGTCGACCAGCACCGGGTCCTTGCCGCCCGCCTCGATGACCACCGGCGTCAGCGTTTCGGCCGCCGCGGCCATGATGCGCTTGCCCGTCGCCGTCGAGCCGGTGAACGCGATCTTGTCGACACCAGCTCGCACCAGCGCCGCGCCCGTCTCGCCGAAGCCCGTGATCAGCTGCAGCACCGGCTGCTCCGGCACGATCTCGGCGAACGCGTCGACCAGCCACTTCCCGACGCCCGGCGTGTACTCGCTCGGCTTGAACACCACGGCGTTGCCCGCCGCGAGCGCGTACGCGACGGAGCCGAGCGGCGTGAACACCGGGTAGTTCCACGGGCCGATCACGCCGACCACGCCCAGCGGCTGGTACTCGACGGTCGCCGCCTGGTTCGACATCAACAGCCCGGCCGAGCGCTTCTGCTTGCCGAGGATCTTCTTCGCGTGCTTGCCGGCCCAGGCGATGTGCTCGATGGCCAGGACGCTCTCGAGCTGCGCGTCCGCGATCGGCTTGCCGGTCTCGTCGCGGACCACCTGGCACAGCTGCGGGAGCCGGCGCGTCAGCACGCCCTTCCAGGCGCGGAGCCGCTCGGCGCGCCCGGCGAAGCCCAGGCCCTCCCACCACTTCGCCGCGACACGCGCCCGCGCGACGGCCGCCTGGACGTCCTCGGCGGAGTGCACGGGGTAGGTTCCGACCACCTCGTCGGTCGCCGGGCTGAGCGAGTCGAAGGTCTCGCCGACCGACGTCGGCTTCGGCTGGACGGCAGTCATCGGCGTCTCCCTGGAGGTAGCGGGTCAGCCCAGGCTACGACGTTACTGACATCGTGCCAATAGCTCTCGCGGGCTTCGCCACCAGCATTGCACCCGCGATCGCCGCGGCAAAGACACCGAACAACGGTGCGAGCCACAACGGCAGCACGCCGACGGCCAGCGAACCGACCCCGAAGCCGGCCGATTGGACCGTGAAGGACAGCGAGAACCCCGCTGACCTGCGATTCTTCGGCAGCACGCGCTGCAGGTTGACCGAGGTCGCGGCCACCAGCGGCCCGCCGCACGCGCCGATCACGGCCACGGACCCGAGCAAGCCCGCCCAGCCCAGGTCGGCGGCGAGCACGATCCCGCCGACGATGAACCCGCCGAGGAACAGCCGTGGGTCGCCGATCTTGCCCCGCCACACGTAGAGCAGGCTGCCCGCGATGCTCGCTCCGGTCAGTACGGCGATCACCACCGGCGCGGCCGTGTCGGGCGCGCCGAGGCGCTGGACCAGCGGCAACGGTGCGACCTCGATCGTCGACGTCAGCAGCCCGATGGTGAAGGCGCAGCACAGCCAGGGCAGGTAGGTGACGAGCCGCGCGGGCGCGATGTCGGCGGCGGATTCCACCCGTTCGCGCTCACCCGCGCGCCGGGGGACGAGCGCGGCGGCGACCACGCAGGCGACGGCCATCGCGGCCAGCGGCACGAGCGAACCAGCCATGTCGAGCAGGGCGACCAACGCCGGACCGCCGACGAGCACGCCGTCGAGGATCATCGCGTCGACGGAGATCGCGCGCGGCAGCAGCCCGTCGTCGACCGTGTCCGCGAGCAGCGTCCGGAACCCGCCGGACAACGCCCCGCCCGTGATGCCGGGCAGCAGGACGACCGCCAGCAAGACGGCGCCGGGTGCGGCCGCCGCGGCGGCCAGCGCGAGCGCGACGAACCCCGCCGCGGTCAGGAGCAGCAGCGCCGGCAGGCCGCGGGCCGGGCCGACGCGGTCGAGCAGCCGTCCGACCGGCACCGCGCAGACCATTTCGGCGGCGACGTAGACCGACATCAGCACGCCGCCGAGCCGGTACGAACCGGTCGTCGCGGTGGTCAGCAGGGTGAACGCGAGCGGCGCCATGGTCGCCGGCAACCGGGCGAACTGGACACCTGCCGACCAGCGCCAGTAGGCGCGATGGGTGAACAACGACATGCTCACACGCTCGTCCGCGCCTCCCTCAGTGCACACTGATTCGGGTGAGGGCGAATCACCGATGATCGAGCTCGTGCTGACGGCGGCCGGCGCGCAACGCGTCCGCTTCGCCATCTCGCCGCTGGAGGAGGTGCTGGGGGCCGTTCGGACACTGCTCGGCGTCCGGCGGCACCCGGCGCACCTGCCGTGGCTCGCCGGCGTTCCCGACGTGCCCGAGCTGGCCGCGGTCTTGGGCGCACGGCACTACATCACCGAGTTCCTGAGCCCGCCGCCCGAAGACCCGGAGACGACGGCCGAGGCGCAGCTGCGCGCGGTCCGGGCGACGCCACCGCACCAGGTCGCGCTGGAGCTCGGGATGGTCGACGCCGACCTTTCGCGGCTGCCGGACGACCCGGCGACCGCGCGCGACCTGCTGGCCGACCAGCTCGAGACGGTGTGGGACACGCTGCTCGCGCCGGAGTGGCCCCGCCTGCGCGAGCTGCTGGCGGCGGACATCGCGCACCGGACGCGGCAGCTGGGTTCCGGCGGGATCGCGTCGATGCTGGCCGGGCTGCACCCGCGCGTGCGGCTGTCGGACACGTCGGTGCTGGTCGACCTCCCGGCACGCGAGCGCCTGGAAATCGATTCGCGCGGACTGCTGCTGATCCCGGCGGTGTTCGCGTGGCCGAACGTGGGCGTCGTGACGGTGCCGCCCTGGCAGATCTCACTGCTCTACCCCGCTCGCGGGGTCGCCTCGCTGTGGGCGTCTTCCGCGGCGCCGCCGGAGCCGCTGGTCGAGGTGCTCGGCCGGACGCGGGCCCTGCTGCTCACGACCCTCGACCGCCCCGCGGCGACGACCGAGCTGGCCCGGCGCCACGACTTGGCGCCCGCGACGGTTTCCGCGCACCTCACGGCGTTGCGAGGAGCGGGGCTGCTCACGTCGGAGCGTCGCGGCCACCGGGTGCTGTACCGGCGGACAGAGCTCGGCGACGCGCTGCTCACGGGCAAACTGTGACGCATGAGCAGAGCGGTGACTTGGGAAGGCTTCCACAACACCAGAGATCTCGGCGGCCTGCCGACCGGAGCGGGTCGCACGACTCGCCGCGGTGCCTTCTTCAGAGCGGCGGACCTCCGGTTCGTGACCGAGGCGGGCTGGGCGCAGGCGCGAGAGTCCGGCGTCCGGACCGTCATCGACCTGCGCAACGCCGACGAGATCCGGCCGACGACGGACAGCCCGACGGCGCTGGCGGGTTCGGCGCAGTTCGCCGCCGCGGCCGACGTGACGACGCCGGCGGGTATCGACCGCGTCGAAGTTCCCCTCGACGACATCGGCGACGTCGGGTTCTGGCGCTACGTCAACGGCGAACGGCTGAACGGCACCCCGCTCTACTACCCCGTCTTCCTCGAACGGAAGGCCGAGCGCTGCGCGGCTGTCTTCGAGGCGATCGCGCGGTCCGCCCCCGGTGGCGTCGTGTTCCACTGCGGTTCGGGGCGGGACCGGACCGGGCTGGTCGCGCTCCTGCTGCTGGCGCTCGCCGGCGTCGAAGCCGACGCGATCGCCGCGGATTACGCACTGTCCGCCGATGCCCTCAAACCGCTGCTCGCCGAGCTGGGCGCCCAAGACCAAAGGCCGGTCATCGAGGCTCTCCTCGCGGAGCGGGGCACGACGGCAGCGGCCGTCATCCGGGAGATCCTCGAGGGGTTCGACGCCGAGCGGTACCTCCTCGATGCCGGGGTGCGCCGCGGCGACCTCGACGACATCCGGCACCGGCTGACGAACCGGGACTAGGCTGGAATCGACCACCTGCGAAGGAGAACATCGATGCGTATCGTCCATTTCGGACACGCCTGCCTGTTGCTGGAGACCGGCTCCGAGCGAATCCTGATCGACCCCGGCGCGTTCTCCACCGGGTTCGAGGGTGAGCGTGAACTGTCCGCCGTGCTGGTCACGCACCAGCACTTCGACCACCTGGACGTCGACCGGCTGCCGAAGATCCTCGAAGCCAACCCGGACGCGAAGCTGATCGTCGACCCGGGCTCGGCGCCCGAGGTCGAAAAGCTGGGCGTCCCGTTCGACATCGCCGACGTGGGTGACGCGTTCGCCGTCGGCGACACCTCGATCAAGGCGGTCGGCGGCGAGCACGCCGTCATCCACTCCGACATCCCGGTGATCCCGAACATCGGCTACGTCTTCGACGACGGCGCGTTCTTCCACCCGGGCGACTCGTTCTTCGTCCCCGAGCAGAAGATCGACATCCTGGGCCTGCCGACGGGCGCGCCGTGGCTCAAGGCCGGCGAGGCGGTCGACTACCTGCGGGCCGTGGCGCCGCGGGTGGCCGTGCCGATCCACGAAGCCGTGCTGGCCAACCCGGCCATGCACTACGGCCTGTTCGGCAACCTCGCGCCGGAGGGAACCGAGGTCAAGGTGCTGGACCGGGCCGAGCCCGCGAAGTTCTAGGCCGCGCGGCGTGCGGGTCACGACGGACCGACCGGCACGCCGCACAACTCGGCCGCACCACGCCACAGCTCCTCCTCCCGCTCCTCGTCGTACGACTCCGCCGACGACGGCACGACCCGGCCGCGGTCGAGGTAGGCCCCGGACTCGGCCGGCCGGGGTGTGGTCATGGCCGCGGCCAGCTTGACCCCGGCGGTCTGCGGGCTCGACGCGATGGGCGTCGCCCACAGCAGCGGAAGCAGCCACCGGAAGCCGAAGCGCTGGATCGCGCCGGCGTCCCGGGCGAGGCCCGTGCCGGGGACCAGTCCGGGGGTGTAGGCGTAGACGTCGACCTCGGGAAGCCGCCTCGCGAGGGCGTGCACCAGGTACTGGACGCCGAGCTTGCTGGTCGAGTAGGCGCGGCGCCCCGCGGCCACGGTTTCGGCCGCCGGACCGGCACCCGGCCGGGCGAGGCTTCGCGGGTCGGCCCACCGGGGCGCCGGGACGAGGCCCAGGTTGTGCCGGAAGTCGCCGAAGTGCGACTCGCTTCCGGTCACCACCACGCGCGCGCCCGGCTCGAACCGGTCGGCGAGCAGGTGGAGCAGCAGGTAGTTCGCCAGGACGTTGATCCCGAACGTGGCTTCGAACCCGTCCGCCGTCGTCTTCGTGGCCGACGCCATCTGCACCCCCGCGTTGGCCAGAAGCCCGGTCAACGGCGGGATCTCCCGCTCGTCGAGCATCTTCCGCACGGTTTCCGCCGCCGCGCGCACCTCCGCGAGCGAGCCGAGGTCGCACGACACCGCGCGGACGTTCGGGTTCCCCGTGCGCGCGGCCAGTTCTCGCGTCAGCCGGCGCCCGGCCTCCTCCCCTCTCACGACGACCAGCACCAGCTGGTCCTTTTCGTCCCGTAGCAGCCGTTCCGCCGCGACGCGGCCGATACCCCGGCTCGCCCCGGTCATGAGCAGTGTCTTGGCCGGTTGGGTCATGGCGCTGGTCCCTTCATCCGATCAGGTACTCGATTCGAACTGATACTCGGTACCGTAGCGGACTCGATACCGGTTCCGCTACTGTGAAGCCATGAAACAACGCCCCTCGCTGCGGGAGCGAAAGCAGAAACAAGCTCGTGAACAGATCGTGGAGGCAGCCTTCGAACTGTTCGCGGAGCGCGGGTTCACCGATGTCACCGTCACGGACATCGCCGAGCGCGCGGAGGTGGGGCGCACGACGTTCTTCCGGTATTTCGGCGACAAACAGGAGGTGGTGTTTTCGGACGAGCAGCAACTGTTGGACCACTTGGCGGAGCGGCAGCGCGCTACGCCGGGGGAGGCACCCCGGAACCTTCCGGCGGCGCTGGAGCAGGTCCGCGCTCTGGTGCTGGACGTGTGCGCGGAAGCCACGGCGGACGCCGCGCACTACGAAATGCACCAGCGGCTGCTGGAGGAGAACCCGGAGCTCAAGGACCGCAGCGCGCGGAAGCTGCAACGGTTCGCCGAACTGGGCGAAGCGATCCTGCTGGAACGCGGCACACCCCGTGAGGTCGCGGTCCTGGCGGCGCAGGTCGCGGTCGCCTGTTACCAGGCGGGCAGCCGGCTCGCCGGAGCCGACGCACCCGCGCTCGCCCCGGCGGTCGACATGGCCTTCGGACGGCTCGACGTGCTCCTCGACCCGAACCCGGCGCACTGAGGTGAGGAGCGAGCCCAATCCCCGTCAGGGGCGATCATTGACAACTCCAGAGTGAACCGACGGCGGCTGGCCGCCGGGTTCGAGGCGTGCCCGCGCTGCGGCCCCCACCGCCTCGCCAGCCCGGACCTGCCAGAACTCGCCTGCAGCACGGTCCAGCTGACCATCGCTCAGGCCGCCACCGTCCGAAGCGAGCCGTAGGTGGCACCGAACGCGCGGTTCTCCAGGGCGACATCGACGGCGTCGAGCAGGGCCTGGCGGAGGCCGGGGCGGATGAGGTCCGCGGCGTCGACCCCCAGCCGGACCAGGCCGCCCCGGCGGGCCGCGCGGGCCGCCGCCAGCACCAGCGCGAAGCAGCGCACCGTTTCCGTGCGGTGCGACTGGCTCGTGAACTCACTCACGCGCGCCCGGCGCACCTCGCCCGTGACGAGGTCGCGCACCGCGCCGAGATCCGCGCACAGGCGGAAGCCGTGCTCCGTCAGCGCCTGCAGCGTGCCCGGGGAGGCGATCCAGCGCGGCGGTGCGAAGCCGTCGACCGTCAGGCCGGTGTTGTCCAAGGCGGCCTTCGCGGCGATCAGCCGGAGCCGTGCCTCGTGCGCCGGCAGCGTCGCGAACTCCGCCTTCTTGCCCAGGTACACCGTGCGGTGCGTGGGCGTGACGGTGTGGTCGTACCCGTGCAGCAGCACGGAATCACCGACTCGGGCGCGCGTGCGCACCCATTCCGTCACCGGGCCGCCGCCGGTGCGGGCGGCGTACAGCACCGAGAGCGGCACCTTGCGGCGGTCGAGCTCGGCCGCGAGGTCGGCGCACCGGTGCAGCGTGCGCGGGGTGATTCCCGACAGCGAAACCAGCAAGCGAGCGTCCACGCCACCATTGGGCCGCACGCGTCTAAAGGGCCCATGAACTGCGCAGAACGGGCGCGCGTCCGTTGCCGGAAGGGTCAGACGCCTTCGCGCAGCCGCTTCACGGCCACCGCGATCCGGCCCCGCAGGTCGGGGTCGGCGACCTGACCGTCGGCGACGTCCGCGCGCGAGACCGGAATCCGCGCGCACGCCTCGTCGACGATCTTCGCGCCGGCGTACGTGAGGACCTTGCGCAGTGAGTCGTGCGCGTCGCGGCCACCCGTCGGGGCCGCCACCGAGGACGCGTTGATCCACGACACCGGCTTGCCGTAGATCTCGCCACCGCCGACCGTCCAGTCCAGGAGGTTCTTGAACGAGCCCGGCAGGCCGCCCGCGTACTCCGGCGTGCAGATCAGGATCGCGTCCGCTTCCTTGATGGCCGCCCGCAGCGCCGCGACCTCCGGGTGCAGCGGGTCGCGATCGTCATCCGGGTTGAAGTGCGGCAGGTCGCCGAGGCCGGTGTACGTCTTGCTCGCGGTGAGCGTCGCCACGGTCCCCAGCACCGCCGCATTGCCGGAGCCTGCTCGCAGGCTGCCGCAGATCAGCAGGATCACGCAGCCAGTCTGCCAGGGAACGCCCGGTGATGCGGCGGCATGCCTCGAGGTACCGGTCGCGCGTGGCGGTCACCACCTCGGGCGGCAACGGCGGCAGCGCGGACACGCAGTCCCAGCCGGAAACCGGGTCGACCAGCCAGTCGCGCACGTGCTGCTTGTCGAACGACGGCCGCGGGCGGCCGGGACTGTGGCCGTCGGGCAGCCAGTAGCGCGCGGAGTCCGGCGTCAGCAGCTCGTCCGCGAGCACCAGGCCGCCGTTCTTGCCGATGCCGAACTCGAACTTCGTGTCGGCCAGCAGCAGGCCCTGCTCGGCGGCCAGCGCGGCGCCCCGGCGGTACAGCTCGAGCGACGCCTCGCGGACCTCTTCGGCGAGCGTGCGGCCGAGGACCGACGTGAAGGTGTCGAAGTCGATGTTCTCGTCGGGTTCGCCGGGTCTCGCCTTGGTGGACGGCGTGAAGATCGGCTCCGGGAGGCGGGCGGACTCGGCCAGCCCCGGCGGCAGCGTGAGGCCGCACACCGCTCCGGACCGGCGGTAGTCCGCGTACCCGCGGCCGGTGAGGTGGCCGCGAACGACCGCCTCCACCGGCAGCATGTCGAGCCGCTCGACCAGCAGGGCCCGGCCGCGGAAGGCATCCGGGACGCCGGGGCCGTCGGAGGCCACCAGGTGGTTCGGGAGCACGTCGGCCAGCTCGCGGAACCAGAACACGCTCATCGCGGTGAGCACCCGGCCCTTGTCCGGGACGTCGGTGGGGAACACGCGCTCGAAGGCGGAGATGCGGTCGGAAGCGACGATGAGCAGGTGGTCGTCCATGGCGTACAGGTCACGGACCTTGCCGGAGGTGAGTCGCTCGGGGGTGGGGAGGGGTGTCACGCGCTGAACCCTAACGCGCACCCTCCGCCACCATGGATGATGCTGGCATGGCGTACGACTGGATCTCGGTGACCACCGACTACGGCCTGCGCGACGGCTTCGTGGCGGCCTGCCACGGCGTGATCGCGCGGCTGGCGCCCGCCGTGCGGGTGCTCGACGTCACGCACGAGGTGCCACCCCAGGACGTCCGGCACGGGGCGATGGCGCTGGCCCAGACGGTCCCGTTCCTGCCGGAGGCGGTGCACGTCGCCGTCGTCGACCCGGGCGTCGGCACGGACCGGCTCGGCGTGGTCGTCGTCGCCGGGAGCGGGCTGCTGGTCGGGCCGGACAACGGCCTCCTGCTGCCGGCCGCCCACGCGCTGGGCGGGGTTCAAGCCGCGTACGAGCTGGCCGAGCCGTCGCTGCGGCTGCCGGTGACGTCGGCGACGTTCCACGGCCGGGACGTCTTCGCGCCCGCGGCGGCGCACCTGGCGCTGGGAGTCGCACCGGCCGACTTCGGCGACCCCGTGTCCGGCCTGGTCGAACTGCCGGAGCCGTTCGTGGCCGCGTTCCCCGGGAAGCTGGTGTCGGAGGTGCTGACGGTCGATCACTTCGGCAACGTCCAGCTCGCCGCGACCCCGGCAGACCTGGAGCTGTCGGGGCTGTCCGGCGCGGTTTCCGTGCACAGCGAGCGGGTCGCGGTGGTCACCGAGATCGGGCGCACCTTCGCCGACGTGCCCGCCGGGGCGAGCGTGCTCTACACCGACTCCGCAGGACGGCTCGCCGTCGCCGTCAACGGCGGTTCCGCCGCGGCCGTGCTGGGGTTGGGGCCCGCCCAGGAGTGCACGATCACCTCGTCGCCGACCGTCACCTGACCGGGTCGCAGGACGGCGGCTTTCATCCCGAAGACCACGCCGCCGTCCGGGTGCCGGCGGTAGCTCGCGAGCGTGCGGATCGGCTCCGGGCCGGCTTTCTCGCCCGTCTCCTGGTCGACCATGGGCACCGTGCAGCGCACGCATTGCTTGGCGTAGCCGAACTCCGCCGTGCCCGCGGTCATCGCGCGGACTTCGTCCTCGGTGTGGGGCTCGACCCAGCCGGAAATGACGATGTTGGGGCGGAAGCGGTCCATCGGCACGGGTTCGCCGCCTCGGGACGCGATCCGCTCGTTCAGCCCGTCCAAAGAGGACTCGGACGCGACGAGCAGCGCGTGCCCGTCGGCGAACGCGGCGGTGCCGGGCGTCTCGCCACCCGTGACGCGCTCGTGGTCCGGCGCGACGCCGATCAGGACGGACGGCAGGCCGAGCAGCTCCGAGAACCACTGCGCGGCTTCCTCGCCCTGGTGGACGCCGGTGCCGTGCCAGGAGAACGTCGAGCCCGGGTGCTGCGGGCCGGCTCGCCGGATGTCGAGGACGAGGTCTTCCATGCCCGGCGCGGCGAGTTCGAGCCTGTCGCCGTCGACTCGCGGCCGGACCGCGGCCAGCACCGGGTAGCGGCGCTGGCTGCGGAAGTCGCCGTCCGGCGCCACGACCTGGAAGACCCGGTCGTGGGCCAGTCCGGCCGGTCCGACCTCGGCGGCCGGCACCGAAGTGCCGGCACAGCCCTTGACCGGGTAGTACGTCAGCCGCGCGATCCTCGCCATGCCCGCAGGCTACCCGCGGGCACGGCGGCGAAGCGCCCGGTTCAGAGCACCTGAGACAGGAATCGCTGCAGGCGGGGGCTCTGCGGCTCGTCGAAGATCTGCGCCGGCGGTCCTTGCTCCACGATGCGGCCCGCGTCCATGAACGCGACCTCGTCGGCGACGCTGCGCGCGAAGCCCATCTCGTGCGTCACGACGATCAGGGTCAACCCGCGCGAGGCCAGGCCCGCCATGAGGTTGAGCACACCCTTGACCAGCTCGGGGTCGAGTGCGCTGGTGGCCTCGTCGAAGAGCATCACCTCGGGGTCCATCGCCAGGGCCCTGGCGATCGCGACACGCTGCTGCTGACCGCCCGAGAGCGCGCTCGGCCGGTACGGCGCCTTGTCCGCGAGGCCGACGTCCGCCAGGCGCGCGCGGGCGATCGCCGCCGCTTCCTCCTTGCTCAGCTTCTTCACGCTGCGCAGCGGCAGCACGATGTTGTCCAGCACCGTCCGGTGACCGAACAGGTTGAAGTGCTGGAACACCATGCCGACGCGCTGGCGCAGGGCGTCCGGGTCGGACCTGATCACGGACTCGCCGTCGAGGAGGAGGTCGCCGGAGTCGGGTTCCTGCAGCCGGTTCACGCACCGGAGGAGCGTCGACTTGCCGGAGCCGGACGGCCCGATCACGCAGGTCGTCCGGCCGCTCTCGACCTTGAGGTCGACGCCGCGCAGGACTTCGAGCGTGCCGAAGCTGACGTGGATGTCGCGCAGCTCCACGCTGGACGAGCGCACCGCCGTCGTCGTCACCACGTGCTCACCCTCCCTCCGGGACCGATCTCCACCGGGTCGCTGTCGTCCGGGTCGTCGGCGCGCACCTTGCGGCCGGTCCGGAGCTTCTTGTCGATGTAGTTCACCAGGTGTGTCAGCGGCACCGTGATCACCAGGAAGAACACGCCGGCGGCGACCAGCGGCGACAGGTTGCCGGTGTTCGCCGCGAGGTCCTGGCCGATCCGGAACAGCTCACGCTGCCCGGACAGCAGGCCGAGCACGTAGACGAGGCTGGAGTCCTTCACCAGCGCGATGAACTGGTTCACCAGCGCCGGCAGCACGCGCCGGACGCCCTGCGGGATGATCACTAGCAGCATCGACTTCGTGTAGCTCATGCCGAGCGCGCGGCTGGCCTCCATCTGTCCTTTGTCGACGCTCTGGATGCCGGAGCGGAAGATCTCGCCGATGTAGGCCGCCGCGATCAGGGACAGCGCCAGGATGCCCATCGGGTACGGGTTCGTGCCGACGACGTCCCGCGCGAGCGTGCCGAGCCCCTGGCCGATCAGGAGGATCGTCAGGATGGCCGGCAGCCCGCGGAAGATGTCGGTGTAGACCCGCGCGGGCCAGCGCAGCCACCACTTGGTGGACAGGCCCATCACCGCCAGCAGCATGCCGAGCACGGTGCCGATCAGCGCCGAGGACACCGACAGGATGAGCGTGTTCAGCAGGCCGGTCTTCAGCAGGTCCGGCAGGACCTGGGAGATGTAATCCCAGTTCAGGAACGTGTTGACGAAATCGTCCATTGTGGACTACTGCCCCGCTTTGAACTCGGCGGGCACGGGCGCGGTCGGCTCGAACTGGTCGTGCACCTTGACCCACGTGCCGTCCGCGATGACCTTCTTCAGGCCGTCGTTGATCTTGTTGATGAGGTCCGTGTTGCCCTTCTTGAACGCGAACCCGTGCGGGATGGTCGTGGTGATCGCCTTGGTCACCTTGAGCTTCGCGTCGGCGTTGTTCTTGGCGTAGTCCTCGGCCGTGGCCTGGTCGAACACCGCGCCGTCGATCGCGCCGGTCTTGAGGGCGTTGAGGGCCGCGGCGTCGTTGGGGAAGCGGACGGCCTGCGCGGTCGGCGCGTTCGTGCCGAGCCAGGTGTCCGAGACCGTGCCCTGGACGACGCCGACCCGCTTGCCCGCCAGGGAGTTCTCGTCGGTGATGCCCGCGGTCTCCTTGGCCTCGATGCCGAGGGCCTGGTAGTTGTACGGCGCGGAGAAGTCGACGGTCTTCTTGCGGGCGTCGGTCTGGGAGATCGCCGAGCTGCCGATGTCGAACGTGCCGTTGGCGACCTGGCCGAGCAGGGCCGAGAACTCCGTCGCGGCGAACTCGAGCTTCAGGCCCTCCTTGGCCGCGATGGCCTTCAGCAGCTCGTTGTCGAAGCCGGTGTAGTTGCCGTTCTCCTGGTAGGCGTTCGGCTTCGAGTCGCTCAGCGTGCCGACACGCAAGGTCTTGTCGCCGCCGCTGTCCGAGCCGCCGCACGCCGTCAGCGCGGCGAGCAACGTCGCGGTGAGCGCCGCGACCAGTGTCTTCTTCATGCTTCTCCTAACCCTGGAACCCGGCCGGCACCGGAGCGGTCGGCAGGAACTGCTGGTGCAGCTTAAGCCAGGTCCCGTCGGAGATCACCTGCTTGAGCCCGTCGTTGATCTTGCCCAGCAGCTCGGCGTTGCCCTTCTTCACCGCGAAGCCGTGCGGCACGTCGGTGACGAAGCTCTTCACGACGACAAGCTTGGCGTCCGGGTTATCGGTGACGTTCTTCTCGGCGATGCTCTGGTCGAGGATGTACGCGTCGACGGCGCCGCTCTTCAACGCGGTCAGCGCGGCGGCGTAGTCCGGGAACCGCACGGCCTGCGCGGCCGGCACGGTGCTGCCCAGCCAGTGGTCGCCGACGGTCGCCTGGATGACGGCGACGCGCTTGCCCGCCAGGCCCTGCTCGTCGGTGACCGGCGTGCCCTGCTTGGCCTGGATGCTCATGGTTTCGAAGTCGTAGGCCGACGAGAAGTCGACTGTCTTCTTGCGCTCGTCGGTCTGCGCGATCGCCGAGCTGGCGATGTCGTAGCGGCCCGACGCGACCTGCCCGAGCAGCGCGGAGAAGTCGGTCGCGGCGAACTCCAGCTTGAGGTTCTGCTTGGCCGCGATGGCCTTGAGCAGCTCGTTGTCGAAGCCGGTGTAGTCGCCGTCCTTCAGGTAGATGTTCGGCGGCGCGTCGCTCAGCGTGCCCACGCGCAGCGTCGAGGACGCGTTGTCCGAACCACCGCACGCGGTGAGCGTCAGAGCGGCGGCCAGCACGGTGACGATCAGCTTCTTCATGTCACGCACCCACGTTCTTGACGGGCAGGCCGGGGCCGCCCTGCTGAAGTTCCTTCGACAGCGGCGTCGTCTTGTAGAACTGGCCGTAGATGCGGGCGACGGAGCCGTCCGCGATCGCCTTGGCGAGCCCGTCGTTGAGCTTCTTCAGCAGGTCGGGGTGGTTCTTGGCGACGGCGAAGGCCGACGGCGTGTCCTTGTCCTCGACCGTGTAGCCGAGCTCCAGCGGAACCGTGGGGTTCTGGTCCAGGTACTTCTGGCCGATGTCCTGCGGCACGACCCAGCCGTCGAGCGTGCCGTTCTTCAGCTGCGCGAAACCCGCGTTGTAGTCCGGGAAGCGGACGACCTGGGCACCGGCGGTCTTGCCCGCGAACTCGTCCTGCACCGAACCCTGGACGACGCCGAGCCGCTTGCCCGCGAACGCCGCCGGGTCCTTGAGGTTCGCGCCCTTGGCGGTGACGATCGTGGTGAAGCCGGTGTTGTAGCCGTTGGAGAAGGCGACCGTCTTCTTGCGCGCCTCGGTGCTGGAGATCGTCGAGCTGCCGATGTCGAACTTGCCGGTCGCGACGCCGGCCAGCAGGCTGGAGAACTCGGTGCCGACGAACTCGACCTCGAAGCCCTCGCGCTGGGCGATGTCACGCAGCAGCTCGTTGTCGTAGCCGGTGAACCGGCCGTTCTCCAGGTAGATCGACGGCGGGGCGTCGCTCAGGGTCCCGACGCGCAGGGTCTGGCCCGCGGCGGGGCTGTCCGAGCCGCAGGCGGCCAGGGTCAGCGTCAACGCGCCCGCAGTGACGGCCGCGGCGATTTTCGACAGCGTGGATCTCATCGCTTCTTCCAGAGGTCGGCGCGCTTGGGCGCGAGGAAAGCACGTCAGGTCACGGGGTAGGGGTCCTGACGCTCCGGGTTCAGCGATCGAGATTAGGGATTTCGCCCGTTCGTGTGGATTCGTTCCACTGGGTGGACAGGTGCGTCAGCTCACAGGATCGGTTGCGGCGCATAGCCCGCGGCCGCGGGGAACCGCTCGAGCACGCGCGCCACGCGCTCAGCCACCTGCTCGACCTGACGGCCGGCCGTACCGGTGAACGAGATGCGGTCGGCGAGGAGCTTGTCCAGCTCACCGCGGTCGAGCGGGATGCGCTCGTCGGCGGCGAAGCGGTCGAGGAGGTCGTTCTCGGCGCGGCCTTCCCGCATCTCCAGCGCGACGGCGACGGAGTGCTCCTTGATCGCCTCGTGGGCCGTCTCACGTCCGACGCCCGCGCGGACCGACGCCATGAGCACCTTCGTGGTGGTGAGGAACGGCAGGTAGCGATCAAGCTCACGCTCGATCACCGCCGGGAAGGCGCCGAACTCGGAAAGGACCGTGAGGAAGGTCTCCAGCAGGCCGTCGAGGGCGAAGAACGCGTCCGGCAGCGCGACGCGGCGGACGACCGAGTCGGAGACGTCGCCTTCGTTCCACTGGTCGCCGGCCAGCTCGCCGATCATGGAGAGGTAGCCGCGCAGCACGACCGCGAGGCCGTTCACGCGCTCGCACGAGCGGGTGTTCATCTTGTGCGGCATGGCGGACGAGCCGACCTGGCCGGGCTTGAAGCCCTCGGTGACCAGCTCGTGCCCGGCCATCAGCCGGATCGTCTTGGCCAGGCTGGACGGCGCCGCGGCGAGCTGGACCACAGTGGACAGCACGTCGAAGTCGAGCGAGCGCGGGTACACCTGGCCGACGCTGACGAACCGCCGGCCGAACCCGAGGTGCTGCATGACGCGGTCTTCGAGCTGGTCCAAAGTGGACTCGTCGACGAGCAGGTCGAGCATGTCCTGCGCGGTGCCGACCGGGCCCTTGATGCCGCGCAGCGGGTAGCGCTCGATGAGGTTGTCGAGCCGTTCGAAGGCGACGAGCAGCTCGTCGGCCGCCGTGGCGAACCGCTTGCCGAGGGTGGTGGCCTGCGCGGCGACGTTGTGCGAGCGGCCGGCCATGACCGTGTCGGCGTGCTCGACGGCGAGGGCCGCCAGCCGCGCCAGCACGGCGGCGACGCGGGTGCGCACGAGCTCCAGGGAGCGGAGCAGCTGCAGCTGCTCGACGTTCTCGGTGAGGTCGCGCGAGGTCATGCCCTTGTGGATGTGCTCTTGGCCGGCGAGGTCGCTGAACTCCTCGATGCGCGCCTTGACGTCGTGCCGGGTGACGCGCTCGCGGCCGGCGATCGACTCGAGGTCGACCTGGTCGATGACCCGCTCGTAGTCCTCGACGACGCCGTCGGGCACCTCGACGCCGAGGTCCTGCTGCGCCTTGAGGACGGCCAGCCAGAGCTGCCGCTCCAGGACGACCTTCTGCTCCGGCGACCAGAGCGAGACCAGCTCCGCCGAGGCGTAGCGGGCGGCGAGCACGTTCGGAATGCGGGGCTTGTCCGTCACGCCCTCACGATACCTGCGCAGGTCAGGCCACCGTGGCGCGGATGGTCAGGCCGGTCGAGGTGCCCGGCGCCAGGGTCGTCAGCGGGCCGAGGACCTCCAGCTCCACGATGCGCGCGGGCGGGTCGAGGTCGCCCAGTGCGGCCAGCGGGGCCGGCTGCGGGTGCTCGAGCCAGATCTCCAGCGGCGAGCCTTCGTCCGGGTACTCGCCGGCGGGGTCGACGTCGAAGGACAGGGTCAGCGGGCCGTAGGAAACCCAGCCCGCGGTGCCCGGCACACCCAGCTTGCCGACGACGTCCTGGGGCGGAACCACCAGCCGATCACCGTCCACTGTGTACTCCGGGGTGCCGGTACCGGCGACCAGCGCGACGACGTCGGGCCGGGTGAGCCCGGCCGTCACCGGGCCGCCGCCGGGGAGCTGCGTGACGTTCCACAGGGCCCACCGCACCCGTCGCGAGCTGGCGTTCTTCGCGGTCAGCCGCAGCTCGTAGCCGTCGCCGGTGAGGGCCACCGTGCGGCTGAGCTGCAGGCCGGTGCGCGGGTCCGCGCGGCTGACCATGGTGACCAGGTCGTCGCTCACGTAGGCCAGGTACGGGCCCGAATCCAGCACCGGGTCGGGCGGGCCGGGCCACTGGTCCGGACCGTCCCAGCCCTGCGGCGCCGGCCACGTCTTGTCGCCGCCGTAGTTGACCCAGTCGCCCATGCGCCCGGAGTTCGGCCGGAACACACCGCCGTCGCGTGGGTTCAGCGAGTCGTCGAGCAGGTCGGCGTTGCGCCACAACAACTCGACGCCGCGGTGCCGCACCGACAGCAGCCGGCCGCCCAGCTCCGGCACCAGGCCGAGCCGCAGGTCGCCGCGTTCGAGCCAGGTCACCATTCGGCGAGACCGCCGTCGTCGTGGCGCCACACCGGCGAACGCCACGTGTGGCCGACCTCGTCGGCGCGGCGGACGGCCGCTTCGTCGACCTCGATGCCGAGCCCGGGCCCGAGCGGGCGGGCCGCATAACCGTCCTGGAAGGCGAAGATCGACGGGTCTGCGAGGTACGCGTGCTCGCGGCCCTCGTGGTAGTGCATGCCGATGCTCTGTTCCTGGATCAGGAAGTTCGGCGTCGCGAACGCGACCTGCAGGGACGCGGCCAGGGAGATCGGCCCGAGCGGGCAGTGCGGTGCCAGCGACGCGCCGTAGATCTCGGCGAGCGCGCCGATCCGCCGCAGCTCGGAGATGCCGCCGGCGTGCGACGGGTCGGGCTGCAGCACCGCGACGCCCGCGTCGAGCGCCGGCTTGAACTCCCAGCGCGAGTAGAGCCGCTCGCCGAGGGCGATCGGCACGGTCGAGGCCTCGACGATCGAGCGCAGCGCGTCGCCCTGCGTCTCCGGCAGCACCGGTTCCTCGACGAACATCGGCTGGACGTCTTCGAGCAGCTTGACCAGCCGCCGCGCCATCGCGGGCGAGACGCGGCCGTGGAAGTCGATCGCGAGGTCGCGGTGCGGGCCGAGCACCTCCCGCGCCTCCCACGCGCGCGCCACCGCGGCGTCGGCCTCAGCGGGTGACGCGATCGCGGTCAGCGGGCCGGCGACGTTCATCTTCACCGCCGTGAACCCGGCCTCGACCTGCGCGGACACGGCTTCGCGGATGCCGGACGGCCGGTCGCCGCCGACCCAGCTGTAAACCCGGACGCGGTCGCGGACCGGACCGCCGAGCAGCTCGTGCACCGGGGCGTTGCGGACCTTGCCGGCGATGTCCCACAGCGCGTGGTCGAACCCGGCCAGCGCGCTGGAGAGCACCGGACCACCACGGTAGAACCCGCCGCGGCGCAGCACCTGCCAGTGGTCCTCGATGCGCAGCGGGTCCTGGCCGATCAGCAGCTCGGACAGCTCGTGCACGGCCGCGCGCACGGTCTCCGCGCGGCCTTCGACCACGGGCTCGCCCCAGCCGCTGATGCCTTCGTCCGTGCTGACCTTGAGGAACAGCCAGCGCGGCGCGACCAGAAACGTTTCAACCCCGGTGATCTTCACCCGTGTCCCCCATCTACGCGGAATCCTTGGCGGCGGACCAGCCGCCGTCGACGGTCAGCTCGGCCCCGGTGACGAACGACGCCGCGTCCGAGAGCAGGAAAGCGATCACGTTCGCCACCTCCGCCGGGTCACCGAGCCGGCCCGCCGGGGTCGCTCGGGCGCTGCGTTGGCGGTCCTCCGGCGGGATGCGGTCCCAGGCCTGGGTGAGCACCGGCCCCGGCAGGACGGAGTTGACCCGCACGTCCGGGGCGTATTCGACAGCCAGCTGCCGGGCCAGCGCGACCAGCGCGCCCTTGCTCGCGGCGTACGCGGGGTGGCCCGGCAGACCGAAGTGCGCGTGCACCGACGAGACGAGCACGACCGCGCCACCCCGCGCCCGCAGCGAGGGCAGGCAGGCCTTCAGGGCGAGGTACGTGCCGGTCAGGTTGACGTCGAGCTGGCGCTGCCACTCCGCGCGGTCGATCTCGTGCAACGGCCCGGTGCTCGGCACGTAGGCGTTGCTGACCAGGGCGTCCACCTCACCGATGGCCGTCCACGTCGCTTCGTCGCTCACCGAGCCCCGGATCGGCGTGACGCCGTCGGGGAGTTCGGCGATGTCCACGCCCAGCACGCGGTAGCCGGCTTCGAGGAGCTTCAGGGCCGTTGCCGCCCCGATCCCGGACGCCGCTCCGGTCACCACCGCGGTGCGCGTGGACATCGCCTTCTCCCGTTCCTAGAACTTCGCTACGTGCACATGGTCGTCCGGCCCGCGGGCGGCGAACCACAGCGACGCGCCGTCGGACGCGGCGCCCAGGGTTCCCACGATGCTCCCGCTCGGGTACTCCGGCCGCTTGAACCAGCCCGCCCACGAGCCGGACCAGTCGTTGGCCCACAGCGTGTAGTCACTCGCGGACGCGGTGAGCGCGACCTTCGCGCCGACCGCGACGAGCGTCGGGCTGCTGCTGACCGTGCCGCCGACGGACGTCCAGTCCGACCAGGTGTCCCCGGTCTTCGTGCGGGCCCAGACGCTGTCGTCGGCGGTGCGGACCGCGACGACCGTGCCGCTCGTGGCCGTCGCCGCGCCGGGCCGGCCGTAGATCGGCTTGCCGCCGGGCGCGCCGAGACCGGACCACTGACCGGCGCTGGTCCGCTGCCAGACCTGGCCGTCGGCGCCGCGCGCGAAGAGCGTGCCGTCGCCGGTGACGGACGGCGAATCGGTCAGCGTCCCGCCCAGCCGCTTCCAGTCGCCCCAGTGGCCGTACCGGTAAGTGCGCTGATAGGCGGCATTGTCGAGCCCTCGGACGTAGACGTCGATGCCGTCCGGGCCGGCCACCGCGGCGGGCTGGCCGAGGAACTTGCCGCCGACCTGACGCGGTCCGTCGAGGCCGTTGACCTGGAGGGAGCCGCTCTGGTCGCGGAAGAACGTCACGGTTTTTCCGCCGGTGCGGACAATCGCCGGACTCGCGGACACCGTGCCGCCGAGGTCGTCACCCGGGACGAGGTCGGTGCCGTGCAGGCGCAGGAACGCGGTGCCGTGCGCGGGGACCGTGACCGTGTACGAGCCGGTCGCGCTGCCGCGGTCGGCGCGGGCGCGGAGGTCGCGAACGGACACCCGGCCCTTGAGCCCGGCGTCGGCGAAGTTCAGCGTCATCTGCGTCGGCGTCTCACCGCGGTTGAGCAGCACGACCGCGCGGTCGCCGGCTCGGGAGAGGACCTTGCTGTAGGTGTCGGTGCTGCCACTGCTCGCGACGCGGACGCCCTGGATGCCGAGGCGGTCCTGGTTGACGCCCACGATCTCCGGGTTCTTCAGCGTCTTGAGCATCGAGGCGGGGAGCGTGCGCGGGTCCGAGCCGAGGATCAGCGGCGAGGCCATCTCCGCCCACATGACGAACTGGGTGGTCGACTCCTCCTCGTTCAGCTCGTAGGTGCCCTGCTCGGTCTTGCGCATCGGGATGAGGTAGTCGGGGTCGTTGTAGTGGCCCGGCCCGTTCGCCTCGGGGTGCGCGGCGTTGGCGTCCATGTTGCGCAGGACGTCTTTCCAGATGCCCTCGTACGGCGTGCCGAACGCGATGTCCGTGCTGGTGCGCCACGAGTCGGCGACGAGCGGGCCGTAGCTGTAGGCGATGCCGGCGACCTGGTCGGGCCCGTGCGGGGTGCCCCACTCGTCGGTGACCGGGTTGCAGACGTTGAGCACCATCGGACGGCCCGCCTTGGCGAGGGCCTGGCTGAACTGCGTGAACGCCTCGGCGGGCTTGAGGTTCTGGGCGATGCCGCAGAGGAAGTCGACCTTGACGGCGTCGAACTTCCAGTTCGCGAAGCGCCGGGTGTCCTGCTCGTAGTGGCCGCCGGAGCCGGCCGCGCAGTTCTTGCCGTCGGAGGCGCCCGCGTCGGTGTAGATGCCGGCCTTGAGCCCGCGGGCGTGCAGGTAGTTGACCAAAGTGGACAGTCCACTGGGGAACTTCGCGCTGTCCGCGAGGAGGTTGCCTTGCGCGTCGCGCGGGTCCGGGGCGGTCCAGCCGCCGTCGATCCAGACGTAGCGGTAGCCGGCGTCGCGCAGGCCACTGGAGACGAGGAAGTCCGCGACGGACTTGACCGACGTCTCGCTGGGTGCGCCGAGGCCGTAGTAGGTGTTCCAGCCCATGTACGGGGTCTTCGCGACCCCGCTGTCGTAGTAGTCGGGAGCGCCTTGGTCCACGGCCGGTGTTGCCTGTGCGGGGATCGCGATGGCGGTGAGCGCGGCCGCGGCCACAGCTGCTACCGCTAGGGATCTCTTCAAGAGCATGTTGCCGGACACCCTTCTCCAGTGAAACAGCGTCGAGCCAAGCCGGAGAGCAGCATGCCGGGGCGTCTCGGCTTCCGTCAAGAATAAATCCTAAATTAAGATTTCACGCGCTATGCTGTCCGCGATGAAGACCGAAGTCGTCACTCTCGGCGAGGCGATGCGGCTGCTGCTCGCCGAGCCCGGCGTCGCCCTGCGGCGCGCCCGCACCTTCACGTCGTCCGTCGCCGGCGCCGAGACCAACGTCGCCGTCGGATTGGGCCGGCTCGGCCACCGCGTCCGCTGGCTGAGCCGCGTCGGCGACGACCCGTCCGGCGCCCACGTGCTCGCGAGCCTGCGCGCGGACGACGTCGACGTGTCGCAGGTCGAGGTCGATCCGGAGGCGTACACCGGGTTCCTGATCCGGGACACCGAGACGGTCGAGTACCACCGAAGCGGCTCCGCTGCTTCGCGCCTGTCAGCTGCGTACGTGCGCGACGCAGGTCTCGACGGCGCTCGGCTCGTCCACGTCTCCGGGATCACGGCGATGCTGTCGTCCGGCGCCCGCGAAGCCGTCGAGGCCCTCTTCGCGTTGGCCCGCGCTTCGGGCGCTTGGGTGTCCTTCGACCCGAACGTCCGGCTGAAGCTCGCGAAGCCGGACCGCTGGCGCTCGGTCGTCGGACCGCTGCTGACCAGGGCGGATCTCGTCTTCGCCGGAGAAGACGAGCTCGAGCTGCTCGGGCAGACGCCGGATACGCTGCTCGCCGGCCGGGCGCAGACGGTGGTCGTCAAACAGCGGAACAAGATCGCGCGGGCGGTGACCGCGGACGGTTCCTGGTGGCAGCCGAGCCTGGTCACGCGGGTCGTCGACCCGGTCGGGGCGGGTGACGCGCTGACGTCGGGGTACCTCTCGGCCTGGCTGCGGGGTGCGCCGCCGGACGAAGCGCTGCGGGCGGGCGCGGCCTGCGCGGCGCTGGTCGTCGGCACCCGGACCGACCTCGAAGGACTGCCCGACCGGGACGAACTCACGAAAGCACTGCTCGGCACGGAGGTGGACCGATGACCTATCGCTGGGAGATCACCGCGAACGCACTGCGTCAGGGCGTCGTCGGGATCGTGCGCACACACGACGCGGAGTCGGCCGTTTCGGCGGCGCGCGCGGCCTTGGAGGCCGGGTTGCGCTCGATCGAGCTGCCGCTGACGAACCCGGGCGCGCTGGACGCGATCTCGGGGCTGTCCGCGGCCTACCCGGACGCGACGATCGGCGCCGGCACGGTGCTCGACGAGGCGTCGGCGGTGCTGGCGATCCGCGCGGGCGCGCGGTTCCTGGTGTCGCCGTCGGTGGACGCGGCGGTGATCCGTACCGCTCACCGGTACGGCGCGGCGGCGTTCCCCGGCGCGGGTTCGGTGACCGAAATCGTGCGGGCGATGGAAGAAGGCGCCGACGCGGTGAAGGTGTTCCCCGCCTCGGCGCTGAGCCCGTCCTGGGTGAAGGACGTCCGGGCGGCGCTCCCGCAGGCGCCGCTGGTGCCCACCGGCGGCATCGGACCGGCGGACGTGCCAGGCTGGCTGGCGGCGGGCGCGGTGGCGTGCGGGGTCGGCTCGGCGCTGACCCGCGGCACCACCGCGGAGATCTCCGCCCGGGTCGAGACGCTGTTGAGGAGCGCGCATGGCTGAGCTGGTCTTCGTCGGGTGCTACACCGGCGACGCGGGGAACGGCACGGGAATCACGACGTTCTCGCGGTCCGCCACCGGCGACCTGACGGAAGTCGCTTCCCTGCCGATGGAGTCGCCGTCGTGGCTGGCGAAGCACCCGTCGTTGCCGGTGCTGTACGCGGCGAACGAGACCGCCACCGGTGGCGTGACGGCGTTGGCGCTTTCGGACGCCGGCTCGTTGTCGGTGCTGGGCACGGTCGAGACGGGCGGCGCGCACCCGTGCCACCTGGCGGTGACCCCGGACGGCCGGTTCCTGCTGTGCGCCAACTACACCGGCGGCAGCCTGGCGATCTTCTCGCTGTCTCCTGACGGTGCGCTCGAGTCCCGGACGGCCCTGGTCCAGCACAGCGGCAGCGGCCCGCAGGCGGACCGCCAGGAGGCGGCGCACGTCCACATGGCCGTGCCGTCGGCCGACTCCACCGTGGTGAGCGCGGTCGACCTGGGCACGGACGAGATCCGCAGCTACACACTGTCTTCCGACGGTTCCTTGGAGCCGCTCGCGGTGTCGGCACTGCCGCCGGGCACGGGGCCGCGGCAGCTGGTCCGCCGGCCGGGCACCGACCTGGCGTACGTGGTGGGCGAGCTGGCCGGGACGCTGCTGACGGTCCGCGAGACGTCCCCGGGCGCGTTCGAGGTGGTGGCTTCGACGCCGTCCATGCTGACGCCGGCCACCCCGAACCTGGTGGCCCACCTCGAGCTGACCGGCTCGCGGCTGTACGTGTCCAACCGCGGCCCCGACTGCGTGACGGAGTTCGCCCTCGACGACGCGGCCGCGGTGGCCGACCAGCCGTGCGGCGCCAACCCGCGGCACTTCGCCCTGGTGGACGGGACGTGTTACGTGGCGGCCCAGTCGGCGGACGCGATCACGGCGTTCACGCTGACCGCGTCCGGCGACGCGGACCTGCGCCGCTACCCGACGGGGTCACCGACGTTCGTGCTGCCGGTGTCGCTGCCCTGACGCCGGAGGATCACGACGTCCGCGTCGTGGTCCACCGTCCAGTTGAACGGGAGACCCGCGTACTTCAGGTGCGCACCCGAGTACCGGGCACCCGCGGCGTCCACATAGGACGCGTCCGCGGACACCGACAGGCGCACTCGCGACGACCGGCCGGGCACCAGCGGTGCCCCGGTCAGCTGACCGGTGCTCCACGCCAGGACGACGACCGTGTCGCCGTCCTCGGACGTGTACTGCGTGGCAGCCGTCGGAGTGGAGGGGCCGGCCAGCACGCGGGCGGCTCCGTGGTGGATGACCGAGCGGATCGACTTGTAGACCGCGATGAGCGACGCCGCCTCGGCGTGCTGGTCCGCAGACCAGCGTGCCAGGTCGGCGCCGATACCCAGCACGCCCGCCATCGCCGTCACGAAACGGAACCGCAGCGACCGGGGCCGCGGGTCGAACACCCCTGGGGAGTCCGTGACCCACGAACTCATCAGGTGCGGCGCGTGCATCAGCAGGAACCCGTCCTGGATCGCCAGCCGATCGAGGGGGCCGGTGTTGTCGCTCGGCCAGACGACGTCCGTGCGCGCGACCGTCGCCAGGTCCGTGCGGCCGCCACCGCCCGCGCACGCCTCGATCGTCACGTGCGGGTGCGCCGAACGCAGGTGATCCAGCACCGACAGGTAGCCCGCGACGTGCTCGGCGTCCAGGTCCGCGAACGGCGCGCCCGGGCGGCCGCGTTCCGTGGGCGGGCGGTTCATGTCCCACTTCAGGTACGAGATCGGGTAAGCCGACAGCAATGAGTCCAGAGTGGACTTCACGAACGCGACAACCTCAGGCAGCCCCAGGTCCAGCAGGAGCTGGTTGCGGATCAACGTGAGCGGGCGCCCGTCGATCCGGTACACCCAGTCCGGATGCGACGCGTACAGCCGCGACTTCGGGCTGACCGCCTCCGGCTCCACCCACAGGCCGAACTCCAGGCCCAGCTCGCGCACCGAGTCGACGAAGGCGCCGAACGACTCCTCCGCCGGGGTCCAGTCACCGAGGCCGCCGGTGTCGTCGTCCCGGCCGGTGAACCAGCCGTCGTCCACCACGAACAGCTCGACGCCGAGGTCGGCCGCGCGCTTCGCCAGCTCCAGCTGATGCGCGCTCCGGACGTCGAACCCCGTGGCCTCCCAGGAGTTGTAGAGCACCGGACGCGGGCGCCGCCGGCGGGCACCGGCCAGCACCCGGTCATAGTCATGCCACACGGACGCCAGCCCGGCCAGTCCGTCCACACTGGACGCCAGCGCGACGGCCGGAGTCACCAGCGCGGCTCCGGGCTCGAGCAGCACCGGTCCCGGCGACGGCAGCCGTCCGGCCCGGACGCGGGTCAGCCCGGAGGGCTCCACATCGGCGGAGATCTCCCACGATCCCGGCCACTCCAAGGAGACGCCGAAAGCAGGGCCGCCCGATGAGTCCTGCACCGCCAGCCACGGCACGTGCGCGTGGCCAGGGACGCCGAAGCGGCTCTCCATCCGGAACCCGCCCGCGGGCAGCGAAACGGACCGGCGCGTGAACTCCTGCGACCACTGCCCGGTCAAGTACGTCAGCCGCGCGCCGGACACCGTGGGCACGCACACCCCGGCCGAGCCGAGCCGGTCGAACTCGAGCGTCGACGAGCCCGTGTTCGTGAACTCGACCCACCGGGTCAGGACGTCGGTCCCGGGCACCGGCCGGTAGCACAGCACCGCGCGCAACCCGGAAACGTCGTCCACGAAGGCCAACCGCAGGTCGTCGTCGGAAACCTCACCGCCGAAGCGCCACCAAGAACCTCCGCGCACCGCGACGTCCGCGCCGGAGAACGGGCGCAGGCCCAGCGGCGCGTACTCCACCGGCGCCGCGTCGGCCTCGGTGATGAAGTGCACCGAGCCCGCGTTCGTGAACACCGACGGCCCGTCCTCGATCCCGGACGGTCCCCAGGCGACGAGTTCGGCCCAGCGAGCGGAAGGATCCAGCGCCACGGTGTACGAAGTGGACTTCATGGACACGGTCCACGTCACTTGATCGCCCCGATCGCCAGGCCCGAGATGAAGTGCTTCTGGAACCGCAGGAACACCGCGACCGTCGGCACGGCCGCGATGACCGAGCCCGCCGCGATCACGTTCCAGTTGGACACGTACTGCCCCTGCAGGCCGAGCAGCGCCGGCGTCACCGGCATCACCGTCCCGGTGCGCAGCACGGTGATCGACCACAGCAGGTCGTTGAACGTCCAGGTGAAGGCCAGCGCGCCGAGCGCGGCCAGCGCCGGGCGGGTCATCGGCAGGATGATCCGCCAGAAGATCTGCGCGACGCCGGCGCCGTCGATCAGCGCCGCCTGCTGGATCTCGTCCGGGATCGACCGCATGAACCCTTGCAGCACGAACGTGTAGAAGCCGAGGCCGAACCCGACCTGCACGACGATCAGCGCCGTCAGCGTGTCGTAGATGCCCAGCAGTTCGGCCAGCTTCGCGACCGGCACGAGCAGGATCTGCGGCGGGAGCAGGTTTCCCGCCAGCATCACCAGGATGATCGTGCGGCGCAACGGAATCCGGTAGCGGCTGAGCGCAAACGCAGCCGCCGAGGCAAGCAGCAAGGACAGCAGCACGGTCGGGATCGTCACGATCAGGCTGTTCAGCATCGCGTGCCCGCCGCCGCCCTCGCCCCACGCCTGCCCGAACCCGTCGAGCGAGAACGACGCCGGCAGCGCGCCGAGGCCGTTCGACGCGATGTCCGAGAACGTCCGGACGCTCGTCGTCAGCACCAGCACGATCGGCAGCAGCCACAGCACCGAGAGCCCGCCGGCGAGCAGGTGGAACCCGAAAGTCCGCGTCCTCCTCACGAGTCCTCCCGGAAGGCGCGCACGAGGTAGGTCACGATCACGCCGAACGCCAGCACGAAGATCACCACGGCCAGCGCGGACGCGTACCCGAGCCGCAGCGACTGGAACGCCGTCGCGTACATGTACGTGCTGAGCACCTCGGACGAGTGGTACGGCCCGCCCTTCGTCATCGACCAGATGACGTCGAACGACCGCAGGGAGTCGATGATGATCACCGACAACACCACGGAGTTGACGCTGCGCAGCTGCGGCCACGTCACGTTGCGGAACTGCTGCCACGCCGTGGCACCGTCCAACTTGGCTGCCTCGTACAGCGCCGGGTCGATGCCCTTGAGCCCGGCCAGGTACAGCACCATGACGTAGCCGAGCTGCCGCCACAGCGCCGGGACGAGCACCGCGTACAGCGCCGTCTTCGGGTCGGCGAGCCACGCGTGCTGCCAGCTGCCGAGCCCGATCGCGCCGAGCAGCCTGTTGACGACGCCGTCCGGCTGGTAGATCACCTGCCAGATCAGCGACGTCGCGACCAGCGAAAACACCACCGGCGTGAAGAGCGCGGCCCGGTAGAACCCGACACCACGGCGTTCCTTCTGCAGCAACGTCGCCAGCGCGAGCCCGCCGACGGCCGAGAGGCCGCCGAAGAGCACGAGCCAGATCACCGTGTCGAGCGCGGCGGTCTTGAAGATGTCGTCGGAGAACATCTCGGCGAAGTTCCCCAGGCCGACGAACGTGGGCGCCGAGACGCCGTCCCAGTTCGTCAGCGCCAGGTAGAACCCCTGCAGCGCCGGCCAGAACACCCAGAACCCCTCGACGACGAGGGGCACCAGCACGAACGCCAGCAGCACGGGCGAGATCCGGCGACGACGGCGTTTCGCGGACAGGAACGCCGTGTCGGGCCGTTTCGCGGTCAGCACCGCCATCTCAGGACTGCCAGACCTTCTGCGCGGCGGTCTGCCAGTCGCTCAGGATCGAGTCGAGCTCGTTGGGCTTCTGGATGAACCGGATCAGCGCGGCGTCGGCGGTCGGCTGCAGCGCGTCGGAGGAGTCGCGGTTGAAGAACTGCGTGATCTCCTTGGCCTCGGTGAGCAGCTTCCGTCCTTTTCGGACGAGCGGCGTGCCGTTGTCCTTGGCGGACGGGTTGGTCGGCAGGACCGTGCCGGAGGAGTTCTTGATGTAGAGCTCCTGCGCCTCGGCCGTCGCGACGTACTTGAACCACTCCTTGACCTCGGCGACGTGCGGCGTGCGCGCGCTGGCGAAGAAGCCGTCGGTCGGGCCCTCCTCGGCGACCGGTACCGCCGGGTCGAGGATCGGGAACTGGAAGAAGTCGAGGTCGTCGAGCGCGTCTTTCGGGGCGGCGTCGGCGAAGAACGTGCCGGTGAGCACCATGCCGGTGCGGCCCTGCAGCAGCACGGTCGTGGCGTCCTGGAACGCGATCGCGGTGCCGTTCGGGTCGAAGTACGGCAGGGCCTGGCGCCACGGGTCGAAGATCTTCTTGACGCGCGGGTCGTCGAAGCGCTGCTTGCCGGACAGGAGTTCGCGGTGGAAGGGCGCGCCGTTGATCCGGATGTTCAGGTAGTCGAACCAGGCGGACGCGGTCCACGGCGTGTTGCCGCCCGCGCCGAGGCCGATCGGCGCGATCCCCTTGCCCTTCAGGGTTTCGCACAGCGCGAGGAACTCGCTCCAGTTCGTCGGCGGCCGCACGCCCCACTTCGCGAAGTTGGACTTCCGGTAGAAGAAGCCCCACCAGTAGTAGGAAGTGGGGATGAAGACCTGGTGCCCGGCGCCGTCGCCGGAGAGCGCGCGGAACGCGGCGCTGTAGTCGCCCATCGTCTGCCAGACGTCGCCGACGTCGAGCAGCAGGCCCTTGCGCGCGTAGCCGGACAGCAGCGAACCCGGATACCACGTGTAGGTGTCCGGCGGCGTGGCCGCGGTGAGGTAGCTGGGCAGCTGGGTGCGGAAGGTTTCCGACGCGACGGTGTTGACCGTCGCCGTCGCACCGCCCTTCGCGCCGAACGCCTGGGCCAGCGCTTCGATCGCCTTCTTCGCCTCGGGCGAGGACAGGTTCGACTGGACGGTGACCGCGCCGGCGGCCTGCTTGACCGGGCCGGAGTTCGCGGAGGTGGCGCAGGCGGCGAGGAAGCTGCTCGACCCGATGGCGCCCAGCCCGGCCAGGCTCGCGTTGCGCAGGAAACGACGGCGGGACAGGCCTGCACTCGTCATGTCGTGACCCCTTTGTCGGTGGCGCCCTCGCGGGCGTGACTGCTGCCAAAGAGTGCAACCGGGCGACGCCAGTGTCAAGATGTATTCATAATTTATGACGACTTAGTGGGCGGCGTAGGATGGCTCCGATCACGACCTGCCAGCTGAGAGGGCCCTCCATTGACCGAACACCGGCCACGCGGGTTGCACGGCCAGACCGTGGAGGCACTGGCCAGCCGGATCCTCTCCGACGAGTGGGGCGAGGGCACCGTCCTGGACCTGCCGGCGCTGCGCGAAGAGCTCGACATCAGCCTGACCGCGCTGCGCGAGGCCCTGAAGGTGCTGGCCGCCAAGGGGATGATCGACGCCCGGCAGAAGCGCGGCACGTTCGTCCAGCCGCGCGAGAAGTGGAACCTGCTCGACGCCGACGTCATGCGCTGGCAGACCGCGGCCGCCGACGACCCGGGCCTGCTCGACGACCTCACCGAGGTCCGCACGGTCGTCGAGCCCGCGGCGGCGCGGATCGCGGCCGAGCGCGCGTCGGAGGAAGACCTCGAGTCGCTGCGGGAGGCGCTGGCCGACATGGCCGCGGCCGACGACGCGGAGGCGAGCGTCCAGGCCGACCTCGCGTTCCACCGGCGGCTGATGACCGCCACGCACAACAACTTCCTGATGCGGATGGAGCGGGTCATCGCGATCGGGCTGGCCGAGCGCGACAAGCTCGTGCACGGGGCGTCGGCGGCGGAGGATCCGGTGCCGAGCCACCGGAAGGTGTTCGACGCGATCGTGGCCGGCGATCCGGTGGCGGCGGAGCAGGCGATGCTGGCCCTGGTCACGAAGTCCCGCGACGACCTGGCCAAGGCGCAGCGCAAGGCCGAGACAAGTGCACGGCGGTAACTCGTCGATTAAGTAGATTGCACTGGATTCATGTTGTTGGTCGTGCCGTAATGGAGACATGACCGATGACAACGTTCTTGCGGCAATGGTTCAGGCGGCCGACGAGGCCGGATCAGCCTTGCTGGCTTCGTTCGACCCGGCGAACCGGCCGGCGGACCGGGCGGCGATGTACGAGCTCGGGACCCGCCTCGAAGCGGCCTCGACGGCGATCGTCCGCGAGGCGCTCGACGGCGTCGCGCCCGGGGTGGGCTGGTGGGACGAAGACGAGGCCGGCCGGGTCGTGCCGCCCGGCCGGTGGTGGGTGGTCGACGGCACCGAGGGCGCGGTCAACCACGTGCACGGCCTGCCGGAGTGGGGCGTGACGATCACGCTGGTCACGGACGGGCAGCCGGAGCTCACGGTGTTCCGCCGGCCGATCGGCGACCTGACCTACACGGCGACGCGCGGGCAGGGTGCTTTCCTCAACGGGCAGCGGCTGCGCGTCTCGGCCAAGACGGACCTCTCGGCCGCGGCGGTCACGGCGAGCCAGGGCGGCAACGACTCCGTTGTCTACGAACGGTTCGCGGGCGCGTTCGCGGCGATGGCTTCGCGGGCGTTGCTGGTGCGCAACACGATCCCGACGGTGTTCCCATTGCTGGGCCTCGCCGCCGGGCAGTACGACGTGTTCTGGCAGTACGAACCCGACCTGCCGGGCACGGCGTCCGGCGCGCTCCTGACCGGGGAGGCGGGGGCGTTCGTCACGGACCTCGCGGGTGGCGCCTGGGACGTCAACTCGGCCGACATCCTCATCGCCGCACCGGGTTTGCACGCCGCGGCGCTGGAGGTGCTGAAGTGAGCCGGGTGGCGGTGCTCGGCGCGTCGGGCGCGGTGGGCAGTGAGCTGGTGCGGCAGGCGCTTTCGCGCGGGCACGACGTGGTGGCGATCAGCCGTCACGCGTCGGCTACCGGTGACCGGCTGGTTTCGGTCGCGGCCGACGTCCACGACGCCGACGGAATCGCGGATGCGTTGCGGGACAGCGAGATCGTGCTCGACGCCCTGGGTCTACGGAAGGGCGATCCGCCCGGTGTGCTGACCGCCGGCGCCCGTGCGGTGGTGGCCGCGGGGCCGGCGCGGGCGGTGTCGGTGGGGGCGTTCGGAACCGGGCCGTCGGCCTCGGCGGCCGGATGGCTGACGCGGACGCTGGTGGAGCGGTTCATGAAGGCCGAGCTGCCCGACAAGGTGGGCGCGGACGCGGCGATCCTCGGCATGGGCGGCACGGTGGTCCAGGTGGGCCCGATGAAGAGCGGCCCGCTCAGCCCGACGCGGCGGGTGGTGCGTCTCGACTCCGTGCCCCGCCGGTGGTTCCCGGCGATGGTCACCCACGCGACGGTCGCGGCGGCGATGCTCGACGCGGCGGAAACCGGGCCACGCGGCGAGATTCTGGTAGCGCTGCCCAAGTGAGGTCGTGAGTGGGAAACAGGGTTAGAACACTGTTTCTCACTCACGACTCTCCAGCACGTCGGCCAGCGCCGTGCGGCAGTGGGCGCGCAGCCATTCGTGCGCCGGGTCCGTGTCGTAGCGGCTGTGCCAGCTCAGCACCACCGGCGACGAGGGCAGGTCCAGCGGCAGCTCCCTCGCCACCAGACCCAGGTCCGCCCGCGCCGGCGCCGTGGCCCGGACCGGCATCACCCCGACCACGTCGCTGTGCGCGATCGCCTGCAGCGCCAGCGCCGCCGTCGGGAGCGCCGCCACCACCCGGCGGCGCACTCCCAGCTCGGCCAGCGCCTTGTCGACCCCGTCCCGCAACCGGCCGCGCCGGGACACGATCACGTGCTCGGCCGCCGCGAACTCGTCGAGGTCCAGCGCGACACCGGCGCGGCTCACCAGCGCCAGGCGGTCCTCGCCGACGACGTCGTGGCTGATATCCGGCGATCCCGGCACCGTCGCCCCGACCTCCAGGTCGACGTGCCCGCGCGCCAGGTCGGGCGTGTCCACCGAGGCCTCCGCCAGCAACCGCAGCCCCATCGCGGGCGCCTCGGCGGACGCCGTGCGCAGCAACGCCGGGAACAGTGCCGCGAGCAGCGCGTCGTGCCCCTGGATGGTGAACGTGCGCCGCAACGTCGCCGGGTCCACCGTGCGGGCCGGGGCCAGCACCCGGTTCGCCCGGGCGACCAGGGTCCGCACCTCGTCGCGCATCGCCAGCGCGCGGGGCGTCGGGGTCATCGTCCGGCCGGTGCGCACCAGGATGTCGTCGCCGGTCGTCGCCCGGATCCGCGCCAGCGTGCGGCTCATCGCGGGTGGCGTGAGGTGCAGCCGGTCGGCGGCCGCCTGCACGGAGTTCTCCTCCAGCAACGCGTCCAAGGCGGTCAGCAGATTCAGATCCACCTGCGCGACCTTAACGACTCAGGGGCCGTCGAGTGCGTTCTGCAGCATCCGCGACGCCGCCGCGCGCGGGGCCGGGTCGATCGCGATCAGGGCGTTGACGACGGCGCCGTCGACCAGCGCCACCAGCCGTTCCAGGTCGGCCGCGCTCACCGGGGTGCCCGACCGCGCGAAGATCTCCGTGAGCAGCTCGTCGAGCTGGGCCGACAGCGTCCGCATCAGCGGCCGCAGGTAGGGGCGCCGGCCGGTCGCGACCAGGCGTTCGTAGCGCAGGAGCACCGCTTCCGCGTCGGCCTCCGGGTCGTCGGTCTCCGGCCCGAGCAGCATCTCCAGCACCAGGTCGACGGTCGCCTGCACGCCGCGGTTGCGGGTCGCCAGCTCCTCGAGCCGGCGGCGGCCCGCCGCCAGCTCGGCGTTCGAGTGGTGCTCGACGGCCGCCGTGACCAGGTCTTCCAGCGAGTCGAAGTAGTAGGTCGTCGACGCGAGCGGCAGCCCCGCCCGCTCGGCCACGGCCCGGTGCCGGACGGCGTCGAACCCGCCCTCGGCGAGCAGCTTCGCGGCGGCCTCGACGAGCGCGGCGCGCCGTCGTTCCCCTTTCGGGGTGGTCGCAGCGGTCATGACCGGTCATTCTGCCAACCGGGCGGCCCCGGGCTCAGAAGCGGGGCGCGAGAGCGTGCGCGAACGCCTGTACCTGGCCCGCGTACGGCGCCGTCGCCCCGGACGAAGGCACGCTGACCAGCACCAGCGATCCGCCGGACGCGGTGGCCACCTGGGCCGTGACCGTGCCGGCCGGCTGGGACTTGAAGACGACGGGAATGCCCCTCGGGTACACCGCCGCGGACACCTCGCCGCCCGGAACCGGGAACCCGGCGGAGCGCGAGACCGTCGAACAGGCGCCGCCCGGGACAGCCGGGGTACCGGTGACGTGGCCGGGGAGCTCGCCAGCGAGGGCGATGGCGAGCTCCCCGTCCACCTGTTCGCACCCGGAGGCGCCTTCGGCCAGCTGGCCGGTCTTCCCGCCCTGGTCACCTCCCTGCCGAGGTGGTTCGGACGAGAAGTTCGGTGACTCCCCACCGACTTCAGGACGTGCCGGGCTGAGCCCGGGTTGCCCCGATCCCGGCCCGGATTGCGACGACATGACCCCGTTGTCCGCGGACGTCAGTGCCTCGGGGGTACCCCCGGACAGCGCGCCGTATGCGCCGAAGCCGACGACCACGAGCGCCGCGGCGCTGACCCCGGTGGTGATCCGGTTGCGGCGCCGCACGGTTTGGCGGCGGGATTCGCGGACGACGTCGTCCTGGGAGAACGTCGGCGAAGGCGCTTCGCCGGGCGCGGCGTAGAACAACGAGCGCAGCTCCTGCTCATCCATTGGTCTCCACCTCCCGTTCCAGCACCTGCTTGAGGTTCGCCAGCCCGCGTGCGGTCTGGCTCTTCACGTTGCCTTCGCTGCAGCCCAGCGCCGTCGCCGCGCCGGTCACGTCGAGTCCTTCGAAGAACCGCAGGACCAGCACCGCCCGCTGCTTGGGCGGCACTTCCTTCAGCGCCGCGAGCAGGTCTTCCCTGGTCGCGACGAGGTCGTCGAGGCCAGGCGAGTCGTCGGCCGGCTCCGGCAGCACCTCGGTCTGCCATTCGCGCCGCCACGGACGCCGCGATTCGTCGATCGACGCCCGGACGAGCGTCTTGCGGACGTACGCGTCGGTCGCCGCGCGATCCCTGATCTTCTTCCACCTCCGGTGCAGCGCGACGAACGCCGTCTGCGCGAGGTCGTCCGCCCGGTGCCAGTCTCCGCAGAGCATGTACGCGGTCCGGCGCACGGCGTCCCGCCTGGCGGCGAAGTACTCCGCGAACTCCTCCTCGTCGCGCTGGTCCACGCGCAGTCGTGCTCCGCTCTGTTGTCGTCGGTGGGTAGGACGGAATCAGGGGCGTCCACGGTTGCACGGACCCCGTGGGTTCGACCACCCGAGGGCTGATTGATCCCGGTCGGGTGGGTGTGATGTGATCACTCTGTGACCTTCACCCTGCCGCCGCTGGACTTCCGTTCCGACACCGTCACCCGGCCGGATGACACGATGCGCGCGGCGATGGCGTCCGCGGAGGTCGGCGACAACGTCCTCGAGCGCGACCCGACGGTCCAGGCGCTGGAGGAGCGCGCCGCGCACGTCCTGGGCATGCCGGCCGCCCTGTGGGTGCCGAGCGGCACCATGGCGAACCTCATCGCACTGAGCCTCCACCTGCAGCGCGGCGACCGGTTCCTCGCCACGCGGGGCGCGCACGTGCTGACCAACGAGCTGGGCTCGGCGGCGTGGCTGGCCGGCGGGATGCCGGACATCCTGGAGCACGACGGCGGCCCGGGCCGCCCATCGCCCGACGCCCTCGCGGCCGCGATCGGACAACCCGGGCCGTACTTCACATTACGGACATCGCTGCTCTGTCTCGAGAACACCCACAACGCGGCCGGCGGCGCGGTGACCCCGCCCGACGAGCACGCCCAGCTGCTGTCCGTCGCGAAGGAAGCCGGCCTGACCGTGCACCTCGACGGCGCCCGGCTGTGGCAGGCCGCGGTCGCGCTCGAGGTGCCGCCCGCCGCGCTGACCGTCGGCGTCGACACCGTGTCGGCCTGCTTCAGCAAGGGTCTCGGCGCGCCGGTCGGCTCGGTCGTCGCGGGCAGCGTCGCGTTCGTCGAGCGGGCCCGCCGGATGCGGCAGATGCTCGGCGGCGGCGTCCGGCAGGGCGGCATCCTGGCCGCGGCCTGCCTGGTCGCACTGGACCGCGTCCCGGACCTGGCGGAGTCGCACGAAAACGCCCGGCGCCTGGCCGAGGGCCTGACCGAGCACGGCTGGGCGACGAACGTGCCGGACACCAACATCGTGCTCGCCCAGGTACCCGACATCCCGACCGCGCTGGCCTGGCTGGACTCGCTCGGGATCCGGGCGGTGCCGATGGCGGGCCGGGTCCGGTTCGTCACGCACCGGGACCTGAGCGCGGCCGACGTCGAAGAAGCCCTGCGCCGGATCAAGACCGGCGCCCGATGAGTACTGGGGACACTGTGAACTGGATCGTGTTCGACTACGGCGACGTGCTGAGCAAGCCGAGCCCGGCCCGCCCGGAGATGGCCGCGCTGATGGGCGCGCCGCTGCCGGAATTCGAGAAGGCGTACTGGGACTACCGGATTCCCTACGACGCCGGGAGCACTCCGCTCGAGTACTGGCAGACCATCGGCCAGGCCGTGGGCGTGCCCGTCGACGAAGCGCTGTCGGCCGAGCTGACGCGCGTCGACATCGAGGGCTGGGCGCACCTCGAACCGTCATCGCTGGCGTTGCTCGAGGCGCTTTCCGAGGCCGGCGCGTCGCTGGCGCTGCTGTCGAACGCCCCGGTGGTGTTCGGCGAATGGGTCCGCGCGCAGGACTGGGCGCGCCACTTCCGCGTGACGCTGTTCTCGGGTGACGTCCGGTGCGTCAAGCCGGACGCGAAGATCTTCCGCCTCCTGCTCGACGAGCTCGGCGCGGAGCCGGCCGACTGCCTGTTCTTCGACGACCGTCCGTCCAATGTGGAAGGTGCACGGGCGGTCGGGCTCAAGGCCCAGGTGTGGAACGGCGCCGACGCGGCGCGGGCGTGGCTCGAGTGAGCCACGCCCGGTCTGCGGGTTCGCTCAGTAGCGGTTGATGCGCCTCGGGTCCTTCTTGCCACCGCTGATGGCGCGGTAGCCGGCAGCGCCGAGGAAGACGATGCCGCCGATGATGGCGATCCACAAGACGGCCTTGAACACGAAGCCGAGCACGGCGCCGAGCACCATGAACGCCACCCAAGCGACGATCAGGCCGCCGACGATCTTCCAGAACATGGCTTCCTCCGATTGCTCCCGTGGCCCCTCCGGCCTGGTGACTCCACTGTGACACCTCGGCCGGGGAAACTCCCCTCGCAGAGCCAACGTTCAGGGATGAATCAGGGTTCCCCCTGGCCGAGCCAGGCCCCCAGCCGGCGGACGCCTTCGTCGATGTCGGCCGCGCTGCCGGCGAAGGAGAACCGGACGTACTTGCCGCCGTCGACCGGGTCGAAGTCGACGCCGGGGGTGATGGCGAGGCCCGTGTCGGCGAGCAGCCGCTGGCACCAGCTCAGGCTGTCCTGGGTGTAGGCGCTCACGTCGGCGTACACGTAGAAGGCGCCGTCGGCGGGGGCGAGCCGGTCGAGGCCGATGCTCTTGAGACCGGTGAACAGCCGGTCGCGGTTGGCGCGGTAGTGCTCGACGTGCGCGTCGGCCTCCGCGTACGCCTCGGGCGTGAAGGCGGCCAGCGCCGCGTACTGCGAAACCGCGGGCGGGCAGATGGTGAAGTTGCCGGTCAGGACGTCGACGGCGCGGTGGAGACGCTGCGGCACGAGCATCCAGCCGAGCCGCCAGCCGGTCATCGCGAAGTACTTCGAGAAGCTGCCGAGCACGAGCGGCTCGCGGCCGAACTGCCACGCGCAGTCGAGCTCGGCGCCGTAGGAGATGCCGTGGTAGATCTCGTCGCTGATCAGCTGCACCCCGTGCGACGCGCACCAGCCGGTGATGGCGGCGAGCTCCCCGGGCGGCAGGACGGTCCCGGTCGGGTTGCTGGGGCTCGCCACGATCAGGCCGTCGATCGGGCCGAGCTCGTCGAGCAGCGCGACGGTGGGCTGGAAGTTCGTTTCGGCGGTGGTGGCGAACTCGACGACTTCACAGCCGAGGACGGAGAGCAGGTTGCGGTAGGCGGGGTAGCCGGGCCGCGCCATCGCCACCTTGGCGCCGGGGTCGAAGGCGCTGAGGAAGGCGAGCAGGAAGCCCCCGGAGGACCCGGTGGTCACGACGACGTCCTGCGCACTGACGTCGAGACGGTATTTCCGCTGGTAGTGCCCGGCGACGGCCTCGCGCAGCTCGGGGATGCCGAGCTGTTCGGTGTAGCCGAGCGGGCCGCTCCGGAGGGCCTTTTCCGCGGCTTCGAGGACGGGCTTCGGCGCGGGCGCGGACGGCTGCCCGGCGGCGAGCGACACGAGATCGCCGTGACTCCGCTGCCGGGCACCGGCCGCGGAGAGGACGTCCATGACGTGAAAGGGCGGCACGCCGGCCCGCAGCGCGGGCCCGGCGAAGGCTCCGAGGTCGACCATGCGGCCAGGCTAACGCGGGGAGGCCGCGCTCACCGAGAAGCCGTGAAGGCCCTTCCCGGATCAGTAACCCTGGTAGGCACCGCCGTGGGCCATCGCCTTGATGCCCGGCACGTTCCCGAGGCCGCCGTAGCGGTCGTAGGAGTACCGGACACCGGCGATGATGTTGTCGACCGGGTTGTAGATGTTGTCGTGCCCGGGCAGCTTGTGGGCGTTGAACGTCGAGTCGATGCACTGCATGAGCCCCTTGGACGGGTGCCCGGCGGCGGCATTCGAATCCCAGTTGTTGATGGCGTTGGGATTGCCGCCCGACTCGTGCTGGATGATCGCCCAGATATTGGGGATGTCGGCGTCGGTGACCGGGACGCCGGCGGCCTGGAGCGCCTTGATGGCTTCCTGGATCCACTGCTGGACGTTGCCCGGGGGTGGGGAAGACGGAGGGCCGCCGCTGGGGCCGAGGCCCCCGCCGCCACCTCCGCCACCTCCGCCGCCTCCCCCTCCGCCACCGCCGTGGTGGGAGGAGCCGTTGCTGTGGATGCCGCCGGTGCTCTTCGGCGCCGCGGGGGTGCTGCTCGGCAGGGGGACCTGGTCGTAGCCGCCCTCGATCTGCTGGGACATCAGCTTCTGGGACGCCTTGATCTGCGTGTCGGCCTCGGCCTGCAAGGCGGCCACGTCGCCATCGAACCCGGCGGTGATGGTTTGAATGTCCTTTTTGGCCTGATCGAGGATCTCCGCGGCGCTCGGACTCGGCGCCGGCGTGCCGTTCTTCTGGGCCTCACTCGCGTCGTGGAGCGCCGTTTGCATGGCCGACTCGGCCGTGGTGTTGCGCTGGTTGACCGCGGTCTCGGCGGAGTTCTGCTTGTCCTGGACCTTGCGCTTGATCTCCGCGAGGTTGGCCTGCAGGGTGTCGAGGTCCTTGGCGACGTCCTCGAGGTGGGTCTGCACCTTGGTGCCGGCGTCGCGGACCTGGCGGACGTACTTGAAGAACTCGTCCGCCGCCGGCCCGGCCCACACCCCGGAATTGAGCGCATCCGTCGAGTTCTTCAACGACGCGGTGTGGTCGCCGGCGTTCTTGCCCGCCTCGCGGAACTGGGCGGCCGCCGCCGAAATCTTGTTCAGGTCGACCTTTTCGACCTGATTCACCTTCTTCATGAAGGCGTCCCAATTGTCCGGCGTTCCGGCGCCGACCCCGTTCAAGCCCACTCTGGTGCCCCCTGCTCAGTTCACTTGTCGACGTGCAGCTTGAGGTCACTCGCCCCGACCTGGTCGGTTTCGGCGATCAGGCCGGCGGCCTTGCGCATGGCGAACCCCAGCGCCTCCATGTGCTTGCCCGCGGCATCGAACTGGCTGTGCACGCCGTCCTTGAACTTGCCGACCGCGCTGTGCGCGTCGCCTTTGTCGTCCATCCCGCCGAAGGGGCTTTCGTGCTCGTGGTCCAGGCCGGTGACCTTCTGCTTGGACTTTTCGAACTCGTCCTTCAGCTTCTCCACCTGGCCGGCCGCGATGGCCATCGAGTCGGTGTCGTAGACAGGCACGGTTCGTCATCCCCTTCGCAAACTTGCGTCCGCCCGATCAGACGTCGTCATGACCAGGACGGTTCCCGCGCTTACTTTATGACTTCCGCGCGATCGCGGGTACGGATCCACGCCAACTTCCCCCGGCGGGGATCAGGCCTCCGCCATCAGTTCGCGGATCCTCGTCGCGAGCAGGGCGTTGTCCGCCGGGGTCACAGTCGCCCACTCGCGGCCGTCGCGGTCCGAGACCACCTGGAACAGGTACCGTCCCGCGTCCGTGTCGAAGAACGCCACCACCCGGCCCGCCCGGTGGACCATCCCGTCGCGGCCGACCCGCTCCGCGCCGAACTGACCCCGGGCCTCCTGGCCCAGCAGCATCCCCGACAGCTCCTGGGCCTGGAACAGCTCCACGCCCCGATCCTCCAACGCCGTGACCAGCGCCTTCGCCTCGCCGCGCGCGGCCGCGTCGGCCTCGCGCAGCACCGAGTACGGGATGCTCACCGTCTGGCCGATACCCGGCCCCAGATCGCCCGCCACCGAGACCGCCGCCTCCGGGAGACCGTCCTCCGTGGCCGGGATCAGCCAGACCTCGCCGTGGTCCACCACCGCCAGCACCGCCTGGCCGCGGACGCTCACCGCGCGGCCGCGGATCTCGCGCTCGGCCCACACCCACACGTCGAGGCCGAACTGGGGGCGGGCCAGCAGGTGCAGCTGGTCCGCCACCTCGCCCGACACCCGGCCGTTGCGGGCCAGGCGCCGCTCACTCAGCGACGCCCACGCCGCTTCCACCACTTCCCGCCGCTCGGTGCGGGTGGTTCCTTCGCTCGGCACGTCCAGGGCGACGTGCCGGCGCGGCAGTTCCAACGACTCCCAGAGCACGTCGAACTCACGCGCGGACAGCACCAGCGACACGGTCAGCGCCCGTCCCCGCCGTGGTCGCCGAGCACGTCGGGGGAAACCATCCGCTGGTCGGCGAACAGGTCCTGGTCGTCGACGCCGTAGCGGCGGACGTGTTCGGCGTCGTCCTCCTGCGGGGCCGCCTCGGACAGGAACTTCGCTTCGCCGGGCTGCTGCTTCGGCCTGATCTGCTCCGACTTCCGCAGCGCGACGGCCTCCTCCTCGGGCAGCTCGCCGACCGGCAGCGGCCGCACCGGGCCCTTCGCCTCGCCCTTCTCCCGCCGCAGGCGCTCCTTGTCGCCGCTCAGCGCGCCGCCGGCCGCGCCCGCGCCGATCGCCGCCGCGCCCGCGCCGATCTCGCCCGGGGTCGCGCCGGGCCTCGCCACGAACCCGCGTTCGGCCGTGAACTGACCGGGCGGGAGCGGGGCCTGCGGCATCGCGCCGACCGTGCGGCCCTTGGCCAGCAGGCCGTCGGGGCCGCGGTTGGTACCGCCGAGCGAACCTTCGACGCCGGTCGAGCCGGCACCGGACGCGCCACCGCCGCCGAGCGACTTGATCGGCGCCGTCGCCGGCGACGAGCCGGGCGGCAGCGAACCGGGTGGCACCGAGCCGGGCGCACCCGGCGGCACGAACTGCTCGCCACCGCCGCCGGTGGCCAGGCCCGGCGAGAAGTGGGCGGGGTCGCCGGAGGACGTGCCGCGGCCCGGCGCGTTGACCCAGCCGGGGCCGGGCGCCGACGTCGGCGGCTTCACCCCCGCCGGGGTCGTCGACGAGCTGGGTGTCGTGTGCTGCGCGGGCGGGGCGCCCGCGCCGGTCTGGCGCGGCGCCTGCGCGGCGGGCCGGGACGGCTGCTGCGCCGCGACGCCGTAGACCGGGGTCGGCGGGTCGGCGTGCACCGTGTGCGACACGGGCTGCACCACCGGCGGCTCGACGTGCACCGACCGGACCTTGTCCGAAGCCGGCTTCACGCCACCGTCCGGCGTCACCGCGACGGCGGCACCCGCGACGTCCAGCACGCCCGGTGTGACGCCCGGCGCGGCCAGCTTCAGCGACTCGGGGTCGGACAGCGACTGCGTCGAGAGCAGGTTGGTGCCGCTTTCCTGCGCGTACTCGTTCAGCGCCTGCTTCGCCTGCTCCTTGGCGTCGTTCGCGGCCTCGACCTGCCGGGCGTGGTCGGTCTCGAAACCGATCAGGCTCAGCAGCAGGCCGTCGGTCAGCGTGTAGCCGCCCGCGCCCTTCCGGACGGTCTCGGCGTCCGGGAGCTTGTACTTGGTGCGGTTGAACGACTCGCCCTGCTCGAACACCATCTCCGCGGCGTGCGCGACCTTCGTCGTCGCGTCCTGGGAGAACCCGGCCTGCTCGGTGAGCACCTGGCTGGCCGCACCACCGGCCTGGCTCTGCCATTCGACGCCGAGCTTGAGCAGCTGCGCGCGCAGCGTCTGGTCGGTGTGGGCGAGGGCGGTCGCGACGGCTTTCAGCGCGTCGACGGCCGTGCCGATGCTGCCGGTGCCGTCACCGTTGACCATCCGCGTGATCTGGTCGGCGATCGCGGTGTTGGTCCAGCCGTCGAACCGGTGGTTCTGGATCCCGGCCGCGAGCTCGGAGAATTCCACGCGCCCTCCCTAGTTGCGTGACTTCAAGGACTGCAGCGCGACGTCGGCGGCTTGCACCGACAGGTCGCACAGCTGCGGCTGCGTGAACTTGCCGCGGGTGATGGCGAAGGTCTGGACGGCCAGCGTCTGGCCCCTCGCGACGCCGACGAGCGCCTCGCAGTCGGCCGGGTCGCCGGCCGCGCGGTAGTTCGTCAGCGCCGGGTAACCGCCGATGGTCTTCGGCTCGGTGGCCATGCTGTTCTTCTTGCGGGCCCCCGTGATCCACTCGGCGAGGTCCGCGGACACCGCGCGCACGTGGTAGGCGTGGACGGGCTCGGCGCCGTCCGCGTCGAACACGCACGTCGGCCCGTCCTCCGGCGGGGCTTCCCGGGGAGCGCTGGTGATCTTCATGGCGTCGAGCTGCACCTGCGGGAACACGTCGCACAGGTTGACGCCCTGCAGGGTCAGCTCGGCCGGCCGCTGCGGCAGCTGGGCCGCCTTGGCGCTCTGCGACGCCGCGGTCGCGGCCGTCTCGACCGGGTAGGGCGTGCCTTCGGTGCCCGCCGAGCAGCCGGCGAGCGCCGCCGTCGCGAGCACGCCCCCGGTGACGATGCGCACCTTCCGGCTACGCACCGTGCTTGGCGCGGTCACCGAACACCGCCGCCTTTTCCTCGTCGCTGACCTTGTAGTCCTTGGCGGCGTCGCGCAGCTGCGAAACCAGGCGCTTCAGGCCGGCGACGTACTCGCGGACCTGCCCCGCGTAGGAGCGGTCGCCGTCGGCGATCAGGGTGTTCCAGGCGTCGATCGACTGCGTGCTGATGACGTCGGCCGACGGGGCGTCGATCCGCAGCTGCCCGAGCTTGGTCAGCAGCTGGTCTTCGAGGGCGTTGGCCTGCTCTTCGACGATCCGGGCGACGTCCAGCAGCTTGTCCGGGTGGACCAGGACGTCCGCGGCCGCCGGCGCCACGGGCACGGCCGAACTGAGGTCGTACGAGGGTCCTGACATGCTCTCCCCTGACGTCATACGGACAGTGACCGGCCGACTCCCGTCGAGGCTACCAACCCGGGTGTGACAGCAGGCTGAGTTTGGACGAACATCATCCCCCGCCGGTTCCCGCTCCGGCGAAAATCAGGCGCGCTGCTTGACCGTCGGAGCGCCGACCTCGCCGTTCGCCGCCTTGAGCGCGATGTCCGTGCGGTGGTGCGAGCCCGCGAGGTGGACCTTCCCGACGATCTCGTACGCGTGCTTGCGGGCCGACTTGAGCGTCTTGCCGGTGCCGACCACCGACAGCACGCGGCCGCCGGCGGAGACCACGGCGCCGTCGTCGCGGCGGCGGGTGCCCGCGTGCAGCACGCCTTCCAGCTCGGCACCGCCGATGACGTCGCCGGTGCGCGGCTTGCCGGGGTAGCCGTCGGCGGCGATCACCACGGTGACCGCCACGCCGCCGGCCCACTCCAGCGGCGGGTGCTCGGCGAGCTTGCCGGTCGCGGTGGCGTGCATCAGCCCGGCGATCGGAGTGCGCAGCAGGGCCAGCACGACCTGCGTCTCCGGGTCACCGAAGCGGCAGTTGAACTCGATGACCTGCGGGCCGTCGGACGTCAGCGCGAGCCCGGCGTAGAGCAGGCCGGAGAACGGCGCCCCGCGCTTGACCAGCTCGTCGGCGACCGGCTGGACGACCCGCTCGACCAGCTCGTCGACGAGGTTTTCGGGCGCCCAGGGCAGCGGGGCGTACGCGCCCATGCCGCCGGTGTTCGGGCCGGCGTCGTCGTCGCCGACGCGCTTGAAGTCCTGCGCGGGCAGCAGCGGCACGACGGTGTGGCCGTCGACGAAGCAGAACAGCGACGCCTCCGGTCCGTCCAAAAAGGACTCCAGGAGCACCGGGTGGCCGCCGTCGAGCAGCATGATCGCGTGCTTGCGCGCGACGTCGTAGTCGGTCGTGACGACGACGCCCTTGCCGGCGGCGAGGCCGTCGTCCTTGACCACCCAGGTCGGGCCGAAGCGGGCGAGCGCGGCGTCGAGGCGGGCCGGGTTGTCGACCACCTCGCTGCGCGCGGTCGGCACGTTCGCCGCGGCCATGACGTCCTTCGCGAAGGCCTTCGAGCCTTCGATGCGGGCCGCCGCGGCCGACGGGCCGAAGCAGGCGATGCCCGCCTTGCGGACGGCGTCGGCGACGCCGGCGACGAGCGGGACCTCGGGCCCGACCACCACCAGGTCGGCCTGCCAGTTCTTCGCGAGCGTCGCGACCGCTTCCGGGTCGGCCGCCTCGACGCCGAGCTGCTCGGCCATGGCAGCCGTCCCGGCGTTGCCGGGCGCGCAGGCCAGGGCGGTGACCGTGGGGTCGCCGGACGCCGCGAGGACGAGTGCATGCTCACGGGCGCCGGAGCCGATTACCAGTACGCGCACGCCGCACAGCGTATCCGGCGAGGTTCGCGACGGACATTTCGCCGTCCCCCGGGCCCGGCCGGGGTCGGGCGCCGGTGCCGCGCTCGGGCCGCCTCCGGACGCGGTGAATGACTCATTCACCGCGCCGGACGCCAGGAATGAGTCATTCACTGCGTCCGGGCCCGCCGCCGGAGCCCCGGGGAGAAGAGGAGTCCACGCGTCGTTTACCGAGGTGTTCGCCTGGATACGTCCGTCGGATGCTTGCGGCGGTGAGGGTTGCGCGAGTAGTCAGGGCACACCCTGTGTGAGAAGAGGTCACGAGATGAAGCGCAAACGTGTCGGCGTGCTGGCACTCGCCGGACTGGCGTTGCTGAGCGTCACCGGACTGGCCGTCGGGTCGGCGAGCGCGTCCACAGTGCCGTCCGAAAGCGGGGGGTCCGCCGATGCGGCCGCGCACGGACGGGGCCACGATGACCCCGTGATCATCGGACACCGCGGCGCGCCCGGGTACCGGCCGGAGCACACCCTCGCCTCGTACGAGCTCGCCTACCGGATGGGCGTGAGCTGGGTCGACGTCGACCTCGTGCCGACGAAGGACGGCCAGCTCGTCGCGCGGCACGAGCCGGAGATCGGCGGGACCACCGACGTCGCGAAGCACCCCGAGTTCGCGGACCGCAAGAAGACCGTCGTGCTCGACGGCGTCAGTACGACCGGCTGGTTCACGCAGGACTTCACGCTGGCCGAGCTGAAGACGCTGCGCGCGGTCGAGCGGATCCCGGCGAACCGGCCGCACAACACGCTGTACAACGGGCGCTACCAGATCGCCACCTACCAGGAGGTGCTCGACCTGACCAAGCGGCTCGGCAAGGAGCTGCACCGGACGCTCGGCACCTACCCCGAGGTCAAGCACTCGACGTTCTTCCAGTCGATCGGCAACCCGACCGAGCCGAAGCTGGTGTCGATCCTCAAGCGCAACGGCCTCGACCGGCCGGACGCGCCGGCGATCATCCAGTCGTTCGAGGTGTCGAACCTGATCGCGCTGCACAAGCAGGTCCGGACGCCGCTGCTGCAGCTGACGTCGGCGACCGGCGCTCCGGCAGACTTCGTCGCGAGCGGCGACAAGCGGACGTACGCGGACATCGTCTCGGCCAAGGGCCTGAAGGACGTCGCGAAGTACGCGAAGTACCTCGGGCCGGAGAAGGCGCAGATCATCCCGCTCGACGCGGCCGGCAACCTGACCAAGCCGACCGCGCTCGTCGCGGACGCGCACCAGTCCGGCCTGAAGGTGCAGCCGTACACGTTCCGGAACGAGAACCCGTTCCTGCCGGCGAACCTGCGCTCGTCGGCCGAGCCGGACGCCTACGGTGACGTCTTCACCGAGGAGGCCGCGTTCCTCAAGGCGGGTGTCGACGGCTTCTTCGCCGACCAGCCGGACACCGCCCTCGAGTCGCTGCACGCGTTCCTGGGCCGGTAATCCCTTTGCCGTGAAGGGCACCTTCACGGACGCTATGTCCATGAAGGTGCCCTTCACGGCATTCGACGGGTTCTCCGGCGTGGTCCTGGTGACCCGCGGCGAAGAGACGCTCGTCGCCGAGGCGCACGGCTACGCCCACATCGGCTACGGCGTCGAGAACACCGTCGACACGCGGTTCGCGATCGCCAGCGGTACCAAGGGCCTGACCGCGCTCGTCGTCGTCGGGTTGGTCGCCGAAGGACGGCTTTCGCTGCAGACCCGCGTCCGCGAAGTCCTCGGCGCCGACCTGCCGCTGATCGACGACCGCGTGACCGTCGAGCACCTGCTGACGCACACGTCCGGCATCGGCGACTACTGCGACGACGAAAACCCTCCCGAGACCCCGCCCGGTCTCGTCACTTCGGCCGACTACCTCGCCGCGCTCGACGGCTTTCCGCAGCAGTTCCCGCCCGGAGAACGGTTTCACTACCACAACGGCGCGTTCGCGGTCCTCGGCCTGATCGCCGAACGGATCGCGGGTATACCTTTCGCCGAGCTCGTCCGGACCCGCGTGACCGAGCCCGCGGGCATGACCGGCACGGCGTTCCTCCGCTCGGACGCGCTGCCCGCCCGCACCGCCACCGGCTACCTGGAAGACGGCCGCACCAACGTGTTCAGCCTGCCGGTCGTCGGCTTCGGCGACGGCGGGATCTACAGCACCGCACCGGACTTCCGGAAGTTCTGGCCCGCCCTGCTCGCCGGGCGGCTCGTGCCGCGCGAGTGGGTGGAGCGGATGCTGCGCCCGCACGCGGACGGCTACGGGCTCGGCTTCTGGCTGCCCCGGCCCGGCTTGGTGCACCTGGACGGCGGCGACCACGGCGTCACGTTCTGGAGCACGCACGAGCCGTCGACCGGGCTCACCGCGACCCTGATCTCCAACAACCACCGAGGTGGCGGGCCCCTGCTGCGGCGGCTGGACGAGTTCTTGACGAAGGCTTGACACCCCTCGGGACCAGGGCTACCTTCGGCGAATTCAATGGTCTGGCCGCATACCTTTCAAGAGGTGCCCGATGGACGTTTCCGACCAGCAGACCACTCCCGAGCACGCCGACGAAGACAGCGCGCGCCTCCATCAGCTCGGCTACGCGCAGGAGCTCAAACGCACGATGTCGGCATTCTCCAACTTCGCCGTCTCGTTCACGATCATCTCGATCCTTTCCGGCTGCCTGACGCTCTACGGCTTCGGCATGAAGACCGGCGGGCCCGCCGCGATGATCTGGGGCTGGCCGCTCGTCGGGGTGTTCGTCATCCTGGTCGGCCTCGGCATGGCCGAGGTCTGCTCCAGCTACCCGACCGCGGGCGGGCTGTACTACTGGGCGGCGCGGCTGGCGCGGAAGAACGGCCCCGCGTGGTCGTGGTTCACCGGCTGGTTCAACCTCATCGGGCAGATCGCCGTCACCGCGGGCATCGACTTCGGCGCGGCGCTGTTCCTCAACGCGTTCCTCGACCTGCAGTGGGGCTTCACCGCCACACCCGGGCACACGATCCTGCTGCTCGCGATCATCCTCGTGGTGCACGGCCTGCTGAACACCTTCGGCGTCCGGATCGTGGCGATCCTCAACAACGTCAGCGTGTGGTGGCACCTCATCGGCGTGCTCGTGATCGTCGGCGTGCTGGTGTTCGCGCCGGCCAAGCACCAGGACGCGTCGTTCGTCTTCGGCGGCTTCGTCAACCAGACGGGCTGGGGATCGGCGTTCTACGTCTTCCTGCTCGGGCTGCTGCTCGCCCAGTACACGCTGACCGGTTACGACGCTTCGGCGCACATGACCGAGGAGACGAAGAGCGCGGCGACGGCGGGTCCGCGCGGCATCGTCATGTCGATCGTCGTCTCGCTCGTCGCGGGCTGGATCCTGCTGATCGGCCTGACGTTCGCGATCCAGGACTACGACGGCGCGGTCGGTTCCACCACCGGCGTCCCGCCCGCGCAGATCTTCATCGACGCCACCGGCGCGGTCACCGGCAAGTTCCTGCTGCTGATCTGCATCGGCGCCCAGCTGTTCTGCGGCATGGCTTCGGTGACGGCGAACTCGCGGATGATCTACGCGTTCGCCCGCGACGGCGCGATCCCGGGGTCGAAGTTCTGGCACAAGATCAACAAGCGGACCCAGACCCCGACCAACGCCGTCTGGCTGGGCGCGGGTGGTGCGTTGATCCTGGCGCTGCCGTATCTGTGGAGCGCGACGGCCTACGCGGCGGTGACGTCGATCGCCGTCGTCGGGCTGTACGTGGCGTACGTGATCCCGGTGTTCCTGCGCGTCCGTCTCGGTGACAAGTTCGAACGCGGGCCGTGGCACCTCGGCCGCTGGGGCAAGCCGGTGGGCATCATCGCGACCGTGTGGGTCGTGCTGATCTTCTTCCTGTTCATGCTGCCGCAGGTGTCGCCGGTGACGGTGGATTCGTTCAACTACACGCCGATCGCGTTCCTGGTCGTGCTCGGCGGCGCGGGCCTGTGGTGGGTGGTCTCGGCGCGGAAGTGGTTCAAGGGCCCGAAGGTCCAGGGTTCGGAGGCGGAGCTCGCCGCGGTGGAAAAGGAACTGAAGGAACTCGGCTGAAAGTCCGTGAATGTCGCATTGAGGGACTTCAAGTCCCTCAATGCGACATTCACGGCGTCAAGTGGTGGCAGGGCGGGATTCCGGCGCGCGCGCGGGTTCCTGCGCCGGGGAGTCGCGGCCGGGGCGGACGACCGTGACCGCCGCCGCGCCCAAGGCACCGACGCCCGCGAACGCGTAGAAGCCCCACGGATACGCGATTCCGGCCGTCAGCAGGGCGCCGCCGAGGAGCGGCCCCGAGATCGCGCCGATCCGGCCGATGCCGGCGGACCAGCCGAGGCCGGTCGCGCGGATCGCGCCCGGGTAGATCCGGCCGATGTAGGCGTACACCAGCACCTGCGCGCTGAACACGAAGCAGCCGGTCAGGAACACCGCCGCGTACAGCCCGACGGCGGGCAGCTTCACGCTCAGCAACGCCAGGAACACCGCGCCCGCGCAGAACCAGGCGATGGCCGACGGGCGGATGCCCACGCGGTCGGCGACCCGGCCCGCGACGAGCAACCCGGCGATACCGCCGACGTTCAGCGTCAGCAGCAGGCTCAGCGCCGCGCCGAGCGGGTAGCCGGCCTGGCGCATGATCTCCGGCAGCCACGTGTTCAGGCCGTACACCAGCAGCAGGCCCATGAACGACGTCACCCAGAACGCGATCGTCGCGCGCAGCAGGCCGCCGCGGAACAGGCCGGCGACCGCGTGCCCGGCCGACCGCTCGGTCTCGCGGACCTGCTGGAACGTCTCGGACTCCGGCAGGAACTTCAGCATCAGCGGGATCAGCACGACGGCCGGGAGCGCCCCGGCGACGAACATCGCGCGCCAGCCCAGGGGCGAGATCAGCGCGATGCCCAGCAGCGCCGTCAGCACCGCGCCGACGTGGTAGCCGGTCATGACGGTCGTGGTCGCGCTGCCCGACTTGCCGTGGCGCGCGTACTCCGTGACCAGCGTGATGGCCGTCGGCAGGCAGCCGCCGAGGCCGAGCCCGGCGACGAACCGCAGCAGGCCGAAGACGAACGTGGACGGCGCGAAGGCGCACAACAGCGTGCACAGCGAGAACAGCGTCACGGAGATGATCAGTGACTTCCGGCGGCCGATGACGTCGGTGATGGTGCCGATCGCCAGCCCGCCCAGCATCATCCCGGCCAGGCCGACGGTCGAGACGACCGACGCGGTGCCGGGCGTCAGGCCCCAGACGTGGTCACGCAGCAGCACGGGCAGTACGGAGCCGAGCACGACCAGGTCGAACCCGTCGAGCAGGACGGCGGTCCAGGCCAGGGGCACGACCCAGGAGCGAGCGCCAGGGGACATGGGGAACCTCCGTTGTGCGTCGGTGCACATGATCCGCACAAGTGTGCGTAGTGCGCACACCTAAGCACGCCGACGTCGCCGTAATCCAGGTCACTTCCATTGAGCGGAAGCCGAGCGTAGGGCTTCTACCTGCGGGAAGATCTCGCTGGTGGAGATCCTGACGCTGATGGGCGTGCTCGCGGGCTCGCTGGCCCTGACCGCGCTCGCCCGGCGCTACAACCTGTCCGCGCCGCTCCTGGTGGTGGTCGTCGCGCTCGGGGTCGCACTGATCCCCGGCGTACCGCGGTTCGAGCTGGAGCCGGAGCTGGTGCTCACGGTCGTGCTGCCGCCGTTGCTCTACTCGACGTCACTCGAAAGCTCGTTGACGCACTTCAAGAACAGCCTGCGGCCGATCGTCGCGCTGGGCGTGGTGCTGGTCGCGGTCACGGCCGTGGTCGTCGCGCTGGTGGTGCGCCTGCTGCTGCCGGACGTGCCGTTCGCCTCCGCGCTGGTGCTCGGCGCGGTCGTGGCGCCGCCGGATGCCGTCACGGCGGTGGCGATCGGGCGCAAGCTCGGCCTGCCGCGGCGCGTGATGACCGTGCTGACCGGGGAAAGCCTGGTCAACGACGCCGCCGCACTGACGCTCTACAAGGTCGCGCTCGCCGCCGTCGCGGGCACCGCCGGCTCGGCCGGGCACGGGTTCGCCGTGTTCGGCGTCGCCACCGTGCTGGGCATCGCGGTCGGCCTGGCGATCGGCGCGCTCGTCGTGCTGATCCGGCGCCAGCTCGACGATCCGCTGATGGAGTCGGCGTTCGGGATCATCGTGCCGTTCGCCGCGTACGTCACCGCCGAGCACCTGCACCCCTTCAGCGAGGACTTCAGCGGCTCCGGCGTGCTCGCCGTCGTCGCGGCGGGGCTGCTGCTCGGGCACCGCGCGCTGTACGCGTCGCCCGCGACGCGCATGCAGGACAGATCCGTCTGGGCGTCGATCGACGTCCTGCTGGAAGCGCTGGTGTTCGCGTTGATGGGGCTGCAGCTGCCGTTCGTGCTCGAAGGCGCACAGCACGCGGCCCGCGACAACGGGACGCTCGTGCTGGTCGCGGTGGCCGTGCTCGCGGTGACGATGTTCGTGCGCGTGCCGGCGGTGTTCCTCTCCGCGTACCTGCCGCAGACGGTGCGGCTGTTCGGCCGCGACCGCGCGACGCCGTCGTGGCGGACGCTGGCGGTGGTGTCGTGGACCGGCATGCGCGGCGTGGTGACGCTCGCCGCCGCGGCCGGCGTCCCGGCGGAAACCCCGGGGCGCGAGGAGATCCAGCTGTTCGCGTTCACCGTGGCGATCGGGACGGTGCTCATCCAGGGACTGACGCTGCCGCCGCTGATCCGCGCGCTGAAGGTGGAGGACCCGGCGGAGGCGTCGCGGGACGAAGCCGAAGAGCTCGCCGCCCGCGAGGTCGCGAGGAAGGCGGCGCACGAGCGGCTGCGCGAGATCGGCCGCGAGCGGCTGGCCTCGCTGGACCTGCCCCAGGAGAAGGTCGACCGGCTCAAGGAGCGGCTGCAGCGGCTGATCGACACGCGTTACCGCTTCGCCAAGGCCGCGATCACGTTGTCCGGCGAAGACCGGTCCGGCAGCCCGCAAGCCCAGTTCGCGAAGGCCCGGCGCGAACTCCTGATCACCCAGCGCAAGGCGATGATCGAGGAGAACCGCGCGGGCCGGCTCGACGACGAGGTCCTGCGGCGGGTGCTGCGGGAGCTGGACCTGGAGGAGATGTCGGTGACGGCGACCCTCACGAACCGAATGAGCTGACGACCTCCCAGGTCCGCCGCCGCTCTTCGCTCGACCGGATGCCGGTCTGCGAAACGAGGACGTCGGTGGCGCCGGCGTCGTAGTAGCGCTGGAGCCCGGCGAGGACGGTCTTCTCGTCGCCGATGATCGCGAGGTCGGCGGCGTGGCCGACTCCTTCCGCGTCGAGGATCCTGCGGTACGAAGGAATCTGGCCGTAGAAGGACATCTGCTCGACGGCTTTTTTCCGCACTTCATCGGGCTCGTCGGTGACGACGGCCGGGACGGCGGCGATGATCCGCTTCCCGGCCATGACCGGCACGATCAGCTCGGAAAGCGCTCTCGGCCCGGCGAGGAACGGCAGGGTGCCATCGGCGAGCTCAGCGGTGACACGCAGAGCTTGCGGCCCCATGGCGGCGACGATGATCGGCACGTCTCCGCCCACAGTGGACGGTCCCGGTGCTTTCGCGGTCACGGTCTCGCCCTCGAAGTCGACGGTCTCCCCTGCGAAAGCGCTTCGGAGGACAGTCAGGTACTCGCGCAGGTGCCGGATCGGCGGCGGGTAGTCGACGCCGTAGACGGGACCGAGGAAGCCCTTGGAGCCCAGCCCGATCCCGAGCGTGAACCGGCCGCCGGTGGCGGCTTGCGCGGTCTGCGCGGCGCTCGCCACAAGCAGCGGATGCCGCGGATAGGTCGGCACGACGGAGGTCCCGACCTCGATCCCGGGAACTTCCCGCCCGGCGAGCGCGGCGACGGTGACGGCGTCCTGGCTGAGCGGAAGCTGCGAGAACCAGACGGACTTCAGGCCGGCATCGGCGGCTTGGCGAGTCTGGTCGATCAGTTCGTCGACGAGGTTCGGCGAGGAATCGGTATCGCCGGCGGGGAGCGTGACTCCGATGGTCATGAACCCAAGCTAGCGAGCGGCGCCACCGATTTCCGGCTTCCCAGGACTTGAGAACGACAACCGAGCCGGTGCGCACGGTGGACCCCCTCGCCCCTCCGTGCGCACCGGCTCGGACCCCCAGTGGGTCCACGGTGGCAAGGTGGCTGTACAGGATCGGCACATCCGGGGAACATCGACTGGTCACCCCACGATCACCGGGAGGGATGCCGTGGAGTTCCTGCTCCTCGGCCCGGTCGAGGTCCGGTCGGGAACCGCGCACCTGCGGTTGTCCTCGCAGCGGCAACGGGCTCTTCTCGCCGCGCTCCTGCTGACGCCCAACGTGGTGGTCTCGCCGGCCCGGCTGGTGGAGGTGATCTGGGGTGAGGCGGCGCCGCCCTCGGCGATGGCGAACCTGCGAACCCACGTCGCCCAGCTGCGCCGGCAGCTTGCCGAGCTGGAGGACGGCGTGGGGCGGATCCATGCCCGGGCCGGGGGCTATCTGATCGAAGTCCGGCCGGACGAGATCGATCTCGAGCGATTCGAACGCCTCGCCGCGGCAGGTCGGCGGGCGCTCCTCGCCGGAGACGGCAAGGTCGCCGCGGAGACGCTGGGCCGCGCCTTGGCGTTGTGGCGAGGACGGCCGCTGGCCAACCTTCCGGCGACCGCGGCGACCGACGGCGAGGCCCATCGGCTGACCGAAGCCCGGCTCACCGTCGTCGAACACCACTGTCGCGCGCGTCTCGACCTGGGTGCGTGCTCGGACGTGGCCGGCGAGCTACACCGGCTGGTCGCCGACTACCCGCTCCGCGAACGGCTGTGGGCACTGCTGATGCTCGCACTGGCCGGCGGGGGACAACAGGCGGCAGCCCTCGGCGCCTACGACACGATCCGCAGCCGGCTGGCCGCCGAGCTGGGTGCCGAACCAGGCTCCGACTTGCGTGCGGCCCAGCTGGCCGTGCTGCGGCAAGCCGTTCCCGTCACCTCATCCGTGAGTCCCGCGCAGCTTCCCCGCGCCGCGGCCGGGTTCCACGGACGCCACGCCGAACTGCTGGCTCTCGACCGCCTTCTGCCCGCGGGCGATGGTTCCCGGCTCGCCGTCATCGTCGGGACGGCGGGGGTCGGCAAGTCGGATCTGGCGATCCAGTGGGCGCACCGCGTCCGCGACCGTTTTCCCGACGGGCAGCTCTACGCCGACCTCCACCGCTCCGCCCGCCCCAGCCTGGTCCTCGGGCGGTTCCTGCGGGCCCTGGGTGTCCCGGCGCGGGAGATCCCGGACGACCTCGACGAAGCCGCCGCACTGTTCCGGTCCGTGCTGGCGGCCAAGGCCGTGCTCTGCGTTCTCGACGACGCCGCCGATGCCGAGCACGTCCGCCCGTTGCTGCCCGCCGCGCCGCGGTGCATGGTCGTGACGACCAGTCGCAACCGGCTCGACGGGCTGGTCGCCCTCGACGGCGCACACCGCCTCACGCTGGATGTCCTCGGCCCGGGCGACGCGGTGACCGTCCTCGGGGCCGCGATCGGCCCCGAGCGCGCGGCCCGGGAACCGGCCGCCACCGCCGAGCTGGCCGAAACGTGTGCGCGGCTGCCCCTCGCCCTGCGCATCACCGGCGCCCAGATCCGGCACCGGATCGGCCGCGGGGTTCTCGATCACCTCACCGACCTGCGCGACCACGGTGTGCTGGACAGTCTGACGACAGACGGCGAAACCAGCGTTCTCCGCGCCGCTTACGACCTCTCGTATGAAGCGCTCGACGCCGCGACCCGCCGCACCTTCCGGTTGCTCGGCCTGGTGCCCGGCCCCGACACGACCGTACCCGCGGCCGCCGCCCTGATCGACGCCCCGGCTTCGACGGCGGCCCGGCACCTCGAGCGGCTGGCCTTGGCGCACCTCGTCCAGGAGCACGCTCCGGGGCGCTACCGGCTCCACGACCTGCTTCGCCGCTACGCCACCGAACGCGCGCACATCGACTGCCTCGAGGACGAACGCGACACGGCGACACACGCGCTGCTCGACCACTACCTGGCCCGCACCGCCGCGGCCGCCGACATCCTTTATCCCTTCGTCCTGCGCCTGCCGGGGACCGAGCCGCAGCGGAGCGCGTTCGCCAGCGCGGAAGACGCCCTGGCTTGGCTGACCGACGAAGTCCCCAACCTCGTGGCCGCGATCCGCCACGCTCACGCCTGCCGGCACCACCAGCTGACCTGGCAGCTCGTCGACGCCCTGCGCGGGCACTGCATGACCAACTGGCTCGCGGAGGCACCGGAACTCGCACAGATCGGCCTCGACTCCGCCGAAGCCCTCGCCCTGCCGGACGTGCGGGCGGCCGCGCACAACAACCTCGCGGCCACTCACGCACTCCGCTACGAGTTCCCATCCGCCATCGCGCATTTCCAAGCCGCGCTGGCGCTCTACCGCACGGTGCAGGTCCGGCGCGGAGTGACCGGCGTGCTGGGAAACCTGGCCACCGTCCACCTGGACACCGGTGATCTCGACCGGGCCGACGCTCTCTTCGCGGAGGCGGCCGCTCTCGATCCGCTGGGTAGCGGGCTCCGTCGGCAAAGTCTCGGCGTCCTCCACGAATATCGCGGCCGGCTGGCCGAGGCGGCGACTGCCCACGCCGAGCGGGCCGCTGAATCGCACAGTCCGCACGATCTCGTCCTGCTCGCCCGCGTTCACGCGAGAGGAGGCGACTACGACGCCGCGCTGCCCGTCGCGGAAGAGGCCGCGAAGCAAGCGCGAAGATCCGGCGATCGGTGCACCGAGGCGTACGCACTCGCGGTGCTCAGCACCATCCACGCGGGTACCGGCGATCCCGCGCGAGCCGTTCGCCTCGCCGGAACAGCGCTCGAGTTCGCGCGCGGCACCGGCGTGCCCGGCGCCGAAATCGCGGGGCACGCCGCACTCGCGGTGAGCCTCCTGGCCGGCGGTCACCACCAGCGCGCGCTGGTCAGCGGTCACCACGCGCTCCACCTCACCCGCCGGACCGGCACCCGGTTCGACGAATGCGAAGCACTGATCAGGGTCGGCCGCATCCACCGCGCCGCCGGATCGCGGACGCAGGGTGACCACTACCTCGATTCAGCCCTGCACCTCGCGAAGACCCACGGTTACCACGGGCTGGCCGAAGCCGCCGCCGAGCCTTTCGCCGAATCGATGAGCGGACCTCGGCGGCCATGATCCGCGCTTCGCCGGGCGTCGCAAGCGCTTCCGCATCTCGGGACACCTCTACTCCCAGGACTTGAGAACCCGAGCGAGCGCTTTCGGAATCGCCCACTCTGGGCGAGATCCCGATCACGATCTCCAGGAGTTCCCATGTCGCTGACCGACGTCATCGAAGGCACCCGCAAGGCCGTTGACGCGGACCCGCACAACGCCGCCGTCTCCTTCAGCGTTGCCCACACCCTCAAGCCCGGGACCAGGACCGAGGTCCTCGTCAACGTCCGGGACCACAGCTTCACCGTCGACGAGCCGCCCGCGCTCGGCGGGACCGACCAGGCCGCCAACCCCGTCGAGTTCGCGCTCGCCGCCCTGGGGTCCTGCCAGGTCATCACCTACCAGTTCTGGGCGGCGAAGCGCGGCATTCCGCTCGACTCCGTCAAGGTCACCGTCGACGGCGACCTCGACCTGCACGGCTTCTTCGGCTTTTCCTTCAACACCCGCCCCGGCTTCGGGGACGTGCGCGTGTCCGTCGAACTGGAAGGGCCGGCGAGCCGGGAGCGCTACGAAGACCTCAAGCGCGAGGTCGACGAACACTGCCCGGTGCTCGACCTCTTCCGCAACGAGACGCCGGTCAGCACCGAACTGACTTAGACGAACTCGTGGCGGACGATCGTCTGCTCACGGCCCGGGCCGACGCCGATCGCCGAGATCCGGGCGCCCGACAGCTCTTCCAGGCGCTCGACGTACGCGCGCGCGTTCGCCGGGAGCTCCTCGAACGTGCGGCACGCCGAGATGTCCTCGAACCAGCCCGGGTGCTCTTCGTAGATCGGGATCGCGTGGTGGACGTCGGTCTGCGTCATCGGCATGTCCTGCGTGCGGAAGCCGTCGACCTCGTAGCCGACGCACACCGGCACCTTCTCCAGCCCGGACAGGACGTCCAGCTTGGTGAGGAAGTAGTCGGTGATGCCGTTGACGCGGACCGCGTAGCGCGCGATCACCGCGTCGAACCAGCCGGTGCGACGCGAGCGGCCCGTCGTCACGCCGAACTCGCCGCCCTGCTTGCGCAGGTATTCGCCGGACTCGTCGTGCAGCTCGGTCGGGAACGGACCCGAGCCGACGCGCGTGGTGTACGCCTTGAGGATGCCGAGGACCGTGGTGATCCGGCCCGGGCCGATGCCCGAACCCGCGCTCGCGCCGCCGGACGTCGGGTTCGACGACGTCACGAACGGGTAGGTGCCGTGGTCGACGTCGAGCAGCGTGCCCTGTGAGCCCTCGAGCAGCACGATCTCGCCGCGCTCGAGCGCCTGGTTGAGCTGCAGCCGCGTGTCGGCGATGCGGTGCGCGAACTTCTCGCCCGCGGCCAGCACCTCGTCGGCGACCTGGTCCGCGTCGAGCGCCTTGCGGTTGTAGACCTTCACCAGCACCTGGTTCTTGAACTCCAGCGCGGCTTCGACCTTCTGGCGGAAGATCTTCTCGTCGAGCAGGTCCTGCACGCGGACGCCGACGCGGGCGATCTTGTCCTGGTAGCACGGGCCGATGCCGCGGCCGGTGGTGCCGATCTTGCGGCTGCCGAGGTAGCGCTCGGTGACTTTGTCGATCGCCACGTGGTACGGCATGATCAGGTGAGCGTCGGCGGAGATCAGCAGCTTGGACGTGTCGACGTCCCGCGCTTCCAGTCCGGACAGCTCTTCCAGCAGCACACCTGGGTCGACGACCACGCCGTTGCCGATGACGTTCGTCACGCCGGGGGTGAGGATGCCGGACGGGATGAGGTGCAGGGCGAAGTTCTCGCCGTTCGGCAGGACGACCGTGTGACCGGCGTTGTTGCCACCCTGGTAACGGACGACCCACTGGACACGGTCACCCATCAGGTCGGTGGCCTTGCCCTTGCCTTCGTCTCCCCATTGGGCACCGATGAGCACGATGGCCGGCATGTGACACTCCAAGGTGTTCGAGGACGTGAGGTTTAGTGTCCCGGACGGACACCGGTGGCGCTGACGAAATGCCGGTGCATGACTGTAACGGAGGTCCTGCGGGTGCGCGGACTAGTGGTGGCCTGTGGCGACGGCGCGGCGGGCTTCGAAGAGGTCGACGACGTCGAGTCGGTCCGCGTGTCCAGCCGTCCCGGCAAGGCGGAAATCGACCCCTTGCTGGGCGAATACGATCACCTGGTCGTGTCGGGCGCCGACGCGGACCTGGCGGCTGTGGTCTTGCGGCTGCTCCGCAAGGAGGCGCTCTCCGGCGTGTCGGTCGGGTTCGTGCCGTCTTCGCCGGACTCGTCCGTCGCCGCGCTCTGGAACCTCCCGAAGACACCGCTGCAGGCCCTCGCGCTCGCCCTGCGCGGGGAGGTCGACCCGGTGCCGCTGATCCGCGACGACGTCGGCGGCGTGCTCGTCGGCCGCGGGGTGCTGCGGCTCGTCCGCGGCGTGGCCTACGCCGACGAACAGGTGGCGTTGCGCGGGCCGGCGTCGTCGATCGAGGTGACGCCGGACCCGGGCGGCCCGGGCCTGGCCGTCCGCGTCGTGAAGGGGACGATCTTCAAGCGGCCGACGACGCTCTACGCGCGCGCGTTCCAGATCGGCTGCATCCCGACGCGGCCGGTCAGCGACGACGTCGTCCACGAGCGCGCGGTGAACAAGTGGACCTGGTACCGGCACACCCAGGACCTTCGTCTGGTGCGCAGCCCGGCCTGACCTGGGGCTTTCACCCTTGAGTGCACGCACCGCAACGCAGCGTTCACCAACGGGCAGCAACATGTCACCTATACGTGTTGCACTCGTCACCCGGGTGTATCAGGGTTAGCTGTCCCCACATCTGACATGGAGGCAGCAATATGCCAACCAGGCGTGCTGTTCGTCATTCCTTGACTGTCCTCGCCGCCACCGCGGTGCTCTCCGGCACGCTGGTCAGCGTCGCCGACGCCACCCCGCCGGGCATCCCGTCGACCACGACGGCGAAGTCGGAGCTGGCCGCGCTGACCGTCAAGGCCGACGGGTCCCAGACCGGCTACAGCCGCGACAAGTTCCCGCACTGGATCGACCAGGGCAACAGCTGCAACACCCGCGAGCTGGTGCTCAAGCGCGACGGCACGAACGTCGTCACCGGGTCGGACTGCGCGGCGACGTCCGGCAGCTGGAAGAGCCCGTACGACGGCGAGACCTGGACCGCGGCGTCCGATGTGGACATCGACCACGTCGTCCCGCTGGCCGACGCGTGGCGCACCGGCGCTTCGTCGTGGACGACCGCGCAGCGGCAGGCGTACGCGAACGACCTCACCGACCCGCAGCTGATCGCCGTGACGGACAACGTCAACCAGGAGAAGGGCGACAAGTCGCCCGACCAGTGGAAGCCGCCGCTCACCAGCTACTGGTGCACCTACGCGAAGATGTGGGTCGCGGTGAAGTCCAAGTTCAAGCTGACGATCAACTCCGCCGAAAAGTCGGCGTTGACGGACATGCTCGGCCGCTGCTGACCTGGCTCCAAAGCCGTGAATGTCGCATTGAGGGACTCTGAGTCCCTCAATGCGACATTCACGGCTGTCAAGGGGGAGTTGTTGCGGTGCCAGGGAATGGGACCGCGGTTCGCTCTGTGGGACGGCCTTCAGCGCGTGGTTAGCGTCGCTCATCGAAGACGCAACCGCTCCCCGCTGGAGGCCGTCCGGTGTCCCCACTCTTCCGCGCCCGCAACGCCGCGGCCCTGCTCGCCCTGCCCGTCCTGCTGACCGCCTGCTCCGCCGCCGGCACCGAACCAGCCGCCGACGCGGGCCCGCCGAAGGCCGGCGGCACGCTGCGCCTCGGCATCTCGTCGGCGCCGGACTGCATCGACCCGCAGCAGACCGCGACGAACGCGTCCATCAACGTCGCGCGCCAGCTGGTCGACTCGCTCACCGACCAGGACCCGAAGAGCGGCGAGATCAAGCCGTGGCTGGCCGAGAAGTGGGAGGTCAGTGCCGATTCGACGGCGTTCACCTTCCACCTGCGCGCCGGCGCGACGTTCTCCGACGGCAGCCCGGTCGACGCCGCCGCGGTCAAGACGAGCTTCGACGGCATCAAAGCCCTCGGCACGAAAGCCCAGCTCGGTTACGGCTACCTCGCCGCCTACCAGGCTTCGACGGTGGTCGACCCGCAGACCGTGCGGATCGAGTTCTCCGCGCCCAGCGCCCAGTTCCTCCAGGCCAGCTCGACGATGTCGCTCGGCGTCCTCGCGCCCGCGGCGTTCAAGAAGACGCCCGAGCAGCGCTGCCAGGGCACCGGCCTGATCGGCTCCGGGCCGTTCGTCTTCGAAAGCCTGAAGCAGAACCAGGAGATCGTCCTGGCCAAGCGCAAGGGCTACGCGTGGGGCTCCTCGCTGTTCAAGCACCGGGGCGAGGCCTACCTCGACAAGATCGACTACAAGATCGTCCCCGAGCCCGGCGTCCGCACCGGCAGCCTCGCCTCCGGCCAGCTCGACGCGGCGACCGACATCCAGCCGGTCGACGAGCCGCAGTTCAAGGGCAACGGCTTCAGCGAGAACATCCGGCCCAACCCCGGCGTCGTGTTCAACCTGCACGCCAACACCACCCGCGGCGTGCTCACCGACGAGAAGGTGCGCCAAGCCGTGCTCAAGGGCGTCGACCGCACCGAGGTCGTGAACACCGTCCTGACGGCGAGCTACCGGCCCGCCACCAGCATCCTCGGCTCGGCGACACCGCTGTACGAAGACCTCTCGCAGCAATTGGCTTACGACCAGAAGGGCGCGGCCGCGCTGCTCGCCGGCGCCGGCTGGGTGCCCGGCCCCGACGGAATCCGCGTCAAGGACGGGCAGAAACTGAGCGCGTCCGTCGTGTTTTCGCCGGTGTTCAACCAGAACCGCAGCGTACTCGAGCTGGTCCAGCAGCAGCTCCGCAAGATCGGCTTCGACCTGCGGATCGAGCAGCACACCACGGCCGAGACCACGCAGATCCAGCTCGGCGGCAACTACGACTTCCTCTGGTACAACGTCACCCGCGCCGACCCGGACATCCTGCGCGGCCAGTTCTCCACCAAGGCCGGCAACCGCAGCAAGCTGACGCCGGGCAACCCCCTCGACGTCGCGCTCGACGCCCAGTCGTCCACTGTGGACAAGGCCAAGCGCAAGCCGTCGGCCGACGAGGTGCAGAAGCTCATCATCGACCACGCCTACGCGATCCCGGTGTTCGAGCTGACCCAGGTCGTCGCGCTGAGCTCGCAGGCGCACGCCGTCGACTTCGAAGCGTCGTCGCGGCTGCAGCTCTTCGACGCGTGGCTGTCGTGAGGAACTACCTGCTCCGTCGCGCCGGGCAGGCGGTGTTCGTGCTGTGGGCGGCGTTCACGCTGTCGTTCCTGATCCTCTACCTCCTGCCGGGCGACGCTGTCTCGGCGAAGCTCGCCAGCGGGGAGGCCGGTTCGTCGGCGACGCCCGAGCAGCTCGCCGCCGCCCGCGCGGAGTACGGCCTCGACTCGCCGCTGCCGGTCCAGTACCTGAAACGGCTGGTCTCGGCCCTGCACGGCGACTTCGGGCGCAGCGTCGCGACCGGCGACGACGCGACGCACATGGTCGTCACGGCGTTGCCGCCGACGCTCGCGGTAACCGGGCTGGCACTCGTGTTCGCGGTGGTCTTCGGCGGCGGCTCGGCGTTCCTGGGCACGTTCACGCGGTTCCGCTGGCTGCGGCAGGCGCTGCTCTCCCTTCCGTCGCTGGCGATCTCGCTGCCGCCGTTCTGGGTCGGGCTGCTGCTGATCCAGTTCTTCTCGTTCCGGCTGCGGCTGCTGCCGGCGCTGGGCACGCAGGGCTTCGAGACGATCATCCTGCCCGCGGTCACCCTCGCGCTGCCGACCGGTGCGATCATCGGGCAGGTGCTGGCCAAGAGCCTGGCGACCCAGCAGGAAGAGCCGTACGCACAGATCGCCGCGGCGAAGGGCGCGAGCCGCTGGCGAGTCCACTTCGGACACCTCCTGCGCAACGCCGCCGTGCCGACGCTCACTGTCGCCGGCGTCGTGGCGGGCAACCTCGTCGCGGGTTCGGTGATCACCGAGACGGTGTTCTCCCGCGACGGCGTCGGCCGGATCACCGCGGCCGCCGTCACCGCGCAGGACGTCCCGGTGGTGCAGGCGGTGATCGTGCTGGCCGCGCTGGTGTTCGTGGTGCTCAACCTGATCGTCGACCTGCTGTACCCGCTGCTCGACCCGCGCATCGCCCGCACGCCGGAGGTGGCCCGTGGTTGACCTGGCTCTTCCGAAGCGGCACTTTCACGTGAAAGTGTCGCCCGCGCTCTTGCTCCCGGTGGCCGTTCTGGCGTTCGTGCTGCTCGCGGCCTTCGTGCCGGGCCTGCTGACCGGGTACGACCCGATCACCGGCGTCCCGGCGGAGCGGCTGCAGGGGCCGTCGCCGCACCACCTGTTCGGCACCGACGAAACCGGCCGGGACGGCTACGCCCGCGTGATCCACGGCGCGTCGCTCTCCCTGCGGGCGACTGCGATCGCGGTGCTCGTGGCGCTGGTCGCGGGCTCGGCGCTCGGCCTGCTGGCCGGGTTCCGCGGCGGCTGGGCGGACACCGTGATCATGCGGATCGTCGACGTCTTCCTCGCCGTCCCCCCGATCCTGCTGTCGCTGGCCCTGGTCACGGCGCTGGGCTTCGGCACGACGAACGTCGCGATCGCCGTCGGCATCGCGAACCTCGCGTCCTTCGCGCGGGTCATGCGAGCGGAGGTGCTTCGCGTGCGAAACGGCGTGTTCGTCGAAGCGGCGCGCGCGAGCGGAGTGCGCTGGTCCGGGGTGCTGCTGCGGCACGTCCTGCCGAACGCGGCGGGCCCGGTGCTCGCGCTGGCGACGCTCACCCTCGGCACGGCCGTGCTCGAGGTGTCGGCACTGAGCTTCCTCGGCTTCGGCGCGACGCCGCCGACGCCGGAGTGGGGCTCGCTCGTCGCGGGCGGGCGCAGCTTCCTGGCCACGGCCTGGTGGATGACGACGTTCCCGGGACTGACGGTCGCGGCGGTGGTCCTCGCCGCGAACCGGCTGTCCCGCGCCCTGGACGGAGGAGACCGATGACCCTGCTGCGGACCGAGGACCTGGCCGTGTCGTACCGGACGCGGAGCGGCCTGGTGCCCGCCGTGCGCGACGTCGGGTTCGACGTCGGCGCCGGCGAGGTGGTCGCCGTCGTCGGCGAGTCCGGTTCGGGCAAGTCGACGACCGCGCACGCGGCGATCGGGCTGCTGCCGCGCGGCGGCCGGATCGACGGCGGTGCGATCACCTTCGACGGCCGGAACCTCCTTTCCCTGTCGTCCCGGCAGTGGCGCTCGGTGCGGGGCCGCGAGATCGCCCTGGTGCCGCAGGACCCGGCGGTGTCGCTGAACCCCGTGCACCGGATCGGCGAGCAGGTCGCCGAGGTGCTGCGGATCCACGGTCTCGCGGACCGCCGATCCGCGGGTGTCCAGGCGATCGAACTCCTCGAACGCGCCGGCGTCCCTGACCCGGCGCGAAGGGCGCGGCAGTACCCGCACCAGCTCTCGGGCGGACTCCGGCAGCGCGTGCTGATCGCGGCGGCGCTGGCCGGGCGGCCGAAGCTGATCATCGCGGACGAGCCGACGTCGGCGCTGGACGTCACCGTGCAGCGCCGGATCCTCGACCACCTGACGTCGCTGGCCGCGGACTCCGGCACGGCGATCCTGCTGATCACGCACGACCTCGGCGTCGCGGCCGACCGCGCGTCGCGGATCGTGGTGCTCTCGCAGGGCTCGGTGGTCGAAGAGGGTTCGTCCGTCGTCAGCGCGCCGGCGCACCCCTACACCCAGCAGCTGCTCGCGGCGGCGCCGAGCATGACGAGCACCGTGCGGCCGCCCGCACCGGCCGCCGAGCCGCTGGTGTCGGTGCGGGACCTCGCGAAGACGTTCGACGGCGGGATCCGCGCGGTCGACGGCGTTTCCTTCGACATCCCGCGCGGCCAGACCCTGGCGCTGGTCGGCGAGTCCGGCTCGGGCAAGTCGACGACGGCGCGGATGGTGCTGCGGCTGGAGACGCCGTCCGCCGGTTCGGTGGAGTTCGACGGCCAGGACATCACCGCGCTGGGCGGCGACGAACTGCGCCGGCTGCGGCGGCGGATGCAGATCGTCTACCAGAACCCGTACGCCTCGCTGAACCCGAAGTTCTCCATCGAGGACGTGGTGGCGGAGCCGCTGCGGGCGTTCAAGCTGCCCCGCACGCGGGTCCCGGAGCTGCTCGACCAGGTGGCGCTGCCCGCGTCGGTGGCGCGCCGGAAGCCGTCGGAGCTGTCCGGCGGCCAGCGGCAGCGGGTGGCGATCGCGCGGGCGCTGGCGTTGCGGCCGGACCTGGTGGTGTGCGACGAACCCGTGTCGGCGCTGGACGTCTCGGTGCAGGCCCAGATCCTGCGGCTGCTGGCGGACCTGCAGTCGGAGCTGGGGCTGTCGTACCTGTTCATCTCCCACGACTTGGCGGTGGTCCGGCAGCTCGCGGACCAGGTGGGCGTGCTGCGGGACGGCGCTCTGGTGGAGCTGGGCCCGGCCGCTCGGGTACTGCACGAGCCGCGCTCCGAATACACGAAGGAACTACTGGCGGCGATCCCCGGACGTTCGGTGCAGGAAGTCGGCTGAGACAGGAAAGCGGACAGGTTCGACGGTGGGTGTTTCCCCAACCACCCATCGCGACGTATGGTCTGGACCATGCGGAGGATCGGCGTGGCCTTCGTGGCCTTGGTGCTGATGATTTCGGGTGCGGTGCCGGCTTCGGCCGCCGCCGGGCGCAGGGTCGTCGTCTACTACCAGACCATCTACAACGGCTCCACCTACGTCTCGCCGCTCCCGCTGCGCGACGCCGGGGCCACGGACGTCGTCGTCGGAGCCATCCACCTCGACACCGGCAGCGTCGTGCACCTCAACGACGATCCGCCGAACGCGAGCAAGTTCACGCGGATGTGGCAGGACCTCGCGACCCTGCGCAGCCAGGGCGTGCACGTGCTCGCGTTCGTCGGCGGGGCCGCGGCGGGCAGCTTCCAGCGGCTCGAAACACAGTTCGACACGTATTACCCGCTGCTGCGGAACCTGATCCGCACGTACTCGCTCTCCGGCATCGACCTCGACATCGAAGAGCACATGTCCAACGGCGCGCTGAACAAGCTCATCGACGCGCTTCGAGCCGACTTCGGCAGTTCGTTCCTGATCACCCTCGCCCCGGTCGCCACCGAACTCAGCGGCGGCGGCGGGCTCTCCGGCCTCAACTACGACACGCTCTACCGCGACCGCGGCAGCCAGATCTCCTGGTTCAACACGCAGTTCTACTGCGGCTGGGGATCTTTGAGCAGCACATCCGGGTACGACAACATCGTGCGCCGCGGCGTCGTCCCCGCGAGCAAGGTCGTCGCCGGGACCGTCACCAACCCGGCCAACTGCAGTGGATACGTGGACATGTCGACACTGCAGTCGACCGTGCGGAGCCTCAAGAGCAAGTACGCGGACTTCGGCGGGATCGACGGCTGGGAGTACTTCAACTCCCTGCCCGGCGGAACGTCGGCGCCGCAGCAGTGGGCGCAGCAAATCGCCCCGGTCGTGAAGGGCTGACGAGTACGCTCGGGGCGGTGCGGATCCTCTTCACGTGCCGCCCCGCGTACGGCCACCTGTTTCCCTTGCTGCCGCTGGCGAACGCGGCGGCCGAAGCCGGCCACGACGTCGTCTTCGGCACCGGCGAGGCCTTCGTGCCCAAAGTGCGTGACCTCGGTTTCGAGGTCCACCGCGCCGGGATCGGCATCGGCGAGGCGGAGGCCGAAGCGAAGAAGCGGCACGGCGAAGACGCCGGCTTCCTGGACGTCGGCATCACGATGTTCGCCGAGCTGCTGCCGCGGTCCTTGCTCGACGACCTGACGCCGCTGCTCCCCGAACTGCGTCCGGACCTGGTCGTCTACGAGATGAGCGACGTCGGCGCCGGGGTGGCGGCGCGCCGCGCGGGCATCCCCGCCGTGTCGGTCGTGATCGGGCGGTCGATGCCGCCGGAGCTCCTGGCCGTCGCGGCCGAGCGGCTGCGGCCGCTGTGGGGCACGCTCCCCTCGGACGCGCTCTTCGGCGACGCCTGCGTCGACGTCTGGCCGGACAGCCTCCGCGACCCGGGCACCGCGTCCGTGCCGACGGTGTTCCGGATGCGCCCGACACCGTACGACCCCGACGTCCCGCTGCCGCCGCTGCCGGAAGACGGCTTCGCGTACCTGACACTGGGCACGGTGGTCTACGGCGCGACGGACGTCCTGCGGGGTGCGATCCGCGCGTTGTCCCGCCTGGACGTGGACGTGCTGGTGGCGCTCGGCCCCGGCAATCCCGCGCTGCTCGGTGCGCTGCCGGACCGGGTCCGGGCCACGGGGTTCGTACCGCAGGCCGAGGTGCTGAAGCACGCGGGTTTGGTGGTCCACCACGGCGGCACGGGCACGGTGCTCGCGTCGCTCGCGGCCGGGCTGCCCCAGCTGATCCTGCCGCAGGGCGCCGACCAGTTCGCGAACGCGGACACGCTCTCGATGCTGGGCGTCGCGAAGTCGCTGGTGGGGGACGCGATCCGGATCCCCGCGATCGAGACGTCGGCGCGCGAGTTGCTCACCGATCCGAAGCCCCGCGAGATCGCGCGGGACATCGCAGCCGAAATCGCGGAGATGCCGCCGCCAGAACAGGTCCTGGCGGAAATCGTCAGCTGGGCGGGCTGACCAGCGCCAGGATCTCGCGGGCGACGGCGTCGTTCTGGCGGAAGCTCGCCGCGTTCGTCCGGGGCCGGGTGAACGCCGCCGCCGAGCGGGCGCTCGTGTGCGGGCCCACGGCGAAGCGGTGCGGGTGCGGGCGGCCGGTGCCGTCGAGGAGGCGGGAGTCCGACACGCGCGTGTGGATCCGGCCCGAGGGCAGCAACGCGCCGGTCACCGGGTCCGTGACCGTTTCCTCGGCCAGTTCGCCCGTGTCGCGCAGCTGCCGGAGCAGGCCGTCCGCCGCGCGCGTGACGCTCGGGCCCGGCAGCCGTGCTTCGACGAGGGTCCGCGCCGAAACCGTTCCCGGGTAGCTGGTGCTGGTCGCGACGAACGTGCCGCGGTCGGCCGTCACCTGCATTTCCGCGCCGGCGAAGGAAACCACGCCGGCTTCGTGCAGGGCCAGCAGTTCCTCCAGCCGGCGCGGCGGCGGCCCGCTGGCGTAGTACGAGAAGAACCCGTGGAACCAGCCGTCCATATCGGACACTTGCGATGATGCGTCCAGCCGTCCTTTTTGGACGAGCACGGGCAGCTGGCCGTACACCGAGAGCAGCGCCGTGAACGCGCCGAGGTCGGCGCTGAACTCCTGGTCGGCCCGGCGCGCGAGGTCGGCTTCGACGTACTCCCGCAGTTCCTTGCCGAACTCCTCCGCCGAGCCGAACTCGCGGCCGTGCAGGGGCCGGTCGAGGCGGTCGAGGTCGAGCCGGTCGGCCTCGGCGGGCACCGCTCGCGTGACGAGGTCCCGCATTCCCGGTGAATCCCAGGGCAGGTCGGCGAAGGCGTCGGCGAACACGGCGAAGTCCATGCGCACGCGGTCCGGGTGGCCGGTGAACAGCTCGTGGTAATAGCCCCAGGCCAGTTCCTTGGCGATCAGCGGCCACACGTCCACGCGGAAGTCGAGCGCTTCCCCGGGAAGGCCGTCCATGGCGTAGGCGTCGAAGAACCTGGGCAGCCGCAACGGTTTTCCGCGCGGCCGGTAGCCGATCTTCGCGTGGTAGGGCACTCCGCGCCGTGAGCCGACGTGCAGCACCGGCTCGGTGCCGCTGGGGTGGTAGCGCAGGCCACCGCACGGCAGCTCCTCGAAGCGGCCGCCGCGGCCCTCGGTCAGCAGCAGCATCAGGTCGACGAACGCCAGCCCGAACCCGCGGACCAGCACGGTTTCGCCCGGTGCGATGCCGGAGTAGTCGACGTCGGCGGTGTAGCCGGCCGGGTAGTAGGCGAGGCCGTGACGTGCGGCGAAGGTGACGAGCTCGCGCTCCCGGTCGTCCGGTTCCGCGTCGAGGTGCCCGACGGTGAACACGACGGCGTCCGCGCGCACCGTCGTCCCGTCGGACAGGCTGACGGCAAGCCCGTCGACGCCGACGGCCCGCGCGGCGTGCTCGACGACGTCGATGCCTTCGGGGAGATCGCCGACGATCTTGCGGTAGACCCAGGTCAGGTAGGCGCTCTGCAGCCGCCGGGTCGGGAAGTCGAAGCTGTCGAGCGCGGTCAGCTCGGCGACGACGTCGGCGGGCACTTCGGCGTCGAGCGCGCCGTCACGCACCTTCCGCGCCCACTCCAGCAGCGTCGGCCCCGGTCGCACCGGGCCCGCCATCTTCACCGAGTCGTCGGTGAACATCGTGACGTCCTCGGGCATGGAGTTCATCCGCAGCAGCGGCGACTGGTCGTAGCGCCACACCCGGCCGGGTCCCGGCGGGAACGGGTCGATCAGGTGCACCTCGAGCCGGCGGTCGCGCAGCAGCCCGGAGTTCGCGCCGAGCCGTTCGAGGACGCCGACCCCCCGGGGTCCGGCGCCCACGACAGCGAGGGTGAACGGCGCGCGCTCGGCCATGAAGCCGAAGCTACGCCGGGGCTCCCGACCAGGGCGTCCTTCCCATACTCCGGAATTCCGGGAATAAGACCAAACACTCCGGCGACCGGCGCCGAATCCCCGGGGCACACCGGTGATAGGAGCGGATTTGTCCTTCGTCCACCCAGGCGCCCGGGCCTTCGCGAGTAGACCGCACCTGCGAAGACGTGACTGACGAGATCAGTCCGCCGCGCCGCGTCCACACCGCGCAGGACGTGGTCGGCACCCTGCTCAGGGGCAACTGGGCGATCTTCGCGCACGAATGGGCCGATCCGGAGGGGATCGACCCGAAGCACTGGCGAGACGTCGTCGAGGCCGCTTCGGAGGCGGCCGGGATCGACGTCGAGTTCGTGGTGGTCCCGCGCCGGTCCCTGACCGTCGTGTTCAACCGGGCGGCCCCGCCCACCTTCGAGCAGGTTCGCGCGTCGATCGAGGTGATCGAGCGGAACCGGGCCTGAGTTCCACCCTGCGGACTTCGTTGCCGCGCACCGCGCGCCGGGCGTAGCTCTGGCGGTAGCGACGCGAAAGAAGGTGACGGAATGCCGGTGGAGTTCCTGGGCATCGGAGGCACGCACGACGGGTCGGAGACGCACGCCCGCTCGGGCGGGGTGTTCGACAAGGAGTACACGCTGCGCCTGGCCCGCGCGCACGAGGACTTCGGCTGGGACCGGGTGCTGTTCGCGTACGGGTCCGGCTCGCCGGACCCCGCGCAGGCGGCCGCGTACGTCGCCACGAAGCTCGAGAAGCTGCAGATCCTGCTCGCGCACCGCCCGAACGTCTCGTACCCGACGTTCGCGGCGAAGACGTTCGCGACGCTCGACCAGATCTCCGACGGCCGCCTGACCGTGCACTTCATCACCGGCGGCAACGACCACGAGCAGCAGCGCGAAGGCGACTACCTCACGAAGGACCAGCGCTACGGGCGCACGCGCGAAGCGATCCAGATCATCAAGAAGGCCTGGACGTCGGACGAGCCCTTCGGCTTCGAGGGCGAGTACTACCGCTTCAAGGACTACGTCAGCGACGTCAAGCCCGTGCAGAAGCCGCGGCCGGGCGTCTCCTTCGGCGGCTCGTCGCCCACCGCGTACGCCGCCGGAGGGGCCGAAGCGGACATCTACTGCCTCTGGGGCGAGCCGCTGGCCCAGACCGCGGAGCAGATCGAGTCCGTCAAAGCCGCCGCGAAAGCGGCCGGCCGCACGGACGTGCCGCGGATCCAGGTCGCGTTCCGGCCGATCATCGCGCCGACCGAGGAGCTGGCCTGGGAGAAGGCCCACGCGACGGTGGGCGCGATCAAGGACCGCACGAAGGGCGGCCGGCCTCTGACTCGCCGGCACAAGCTCACCGAGCCGGAGAACACGGGCTCCCAGCGGCTGCTGTCGGTCGCGGCGCGGGGCGAACGCTTCGACCGCGCGCTGTGGACCCCGACGGCGGCCGCGACGGGTGGCGCGGGCAACTCGAACGCGCTGGTCGGCACACCGGAGACGGTCGCGCAGGCGCTGCTGGACTACTACGACCTCGGCGTCGAGATCCTGTCGGCGCGGGGCTACGACATGCTCGGCGACACGATCGACTTCGGCCGGTACGTCATCCCCATCGTCCGGGAAGAGGTGGCCAAGCGGGACGCCGAGCGCGCGTCCGGCACGACGCGGACCCCCGCGGAGGACGCCCTGGCCGTCGACGGCTGAGTCTCCCTTCCCCCAAGTAGCCACCTCGCGAACGCGAGGTGGCTACTTTTGCCTCTGGCCCTCCGGCCATCGGGTACGGAATGATCCATTGGTGACTCCTGGGCGACCGGCCAGACACTGCGGGCTATCGTCTGACCCGTTCAGGAAAGCTCCGTGACACCTTGGATACCGGCGAAAGAACCTAGAGATTTACCAACAGTCACGGGACACTGGCTGAGGTAACTCACGTACCGTGACTACCTCATGACCGATAGCCGTCTTCGTCACCAGCGGTTATGCGAAGGGCACGGTCTGCACAAGAGGTCGGGAGAAAGCGCATGGCAGCTCCGCGGGATCGCGTCACGTTCCGCGAGGTGTTCGGAATCGCCGAGTTCCGCGCGCTGTGGTTCGGGGAACTGCTGTCGATCGCCGGCGACCAGCTGGCCAGAGTCGCGCTGTCCATCCTGGTCTTCACCGGGACCAACTCGGCCACGCTGACCGGCCTCACGTACGCGCTGACCTACGCCCCCTCGCTGCTGGGCGGCGTCTTCCTGACCGGCTTCGCCGACCGGTTCCCCCGCCGCACCGTGATGGTGCTCGTCGACCTGCTGCGCGCCGCGCTGATCCTGCTCGTCGCCCTGCCCGGCGTGCCGTTCTGGCTGATGTGCGTGCTGGTCGGCGGGGTGTCCCTGGTCAACCCGCCGTTCAAGGCGTCCCAGCTGGCCCTCCTGCCGCAGGTGCTCGAAGGCGACCGGTTCGTCGTCGGGATGGGCATCCGGAGCATGACCGTGCAGAGTGCGCAGCTGCTCGGGTTCGCCGGCGGCGGCGCGCTGCTGATCGCCCTCGACCCGCACGTGGCCCTGGCCATCGACGCCGCCACCTTCGTGCTCTCGGCCCTGTTCATCCGCCTCGGCGTGCGGGCCCGGCCGGCCGCGGCGAGCGGCGAGGAGCGCAAGTCCTTCTTCGCGACGCTCGGCGGCGGCAGCCGGACGGCGTTCGCGAGCTCGCCGCTGCGCACCCTCGTGCTGTTCACCTGGCTGATGGGACTCCTGCCGGTCTACGAAGGCATCGCCGCGCCGTACGTGTCCGCGGCCGGCGGCGGCCCCGAAGCGATCGGCCTGCTGCTCGCGGCCGACCCGATCGGCAGCGTCATCGCGACGTTCGTCTACACGCGCTGGGTGCCCGCCGGGGTGCGGCCGAAGCTGATCGGCCCGCTCTCGGGGTTCTGCGCCGTCCCGCTGGTGTTCTGCTTCCTCAACCCCGGGCCGGTCGCGTCGATCGTGCTGTTCATCGTGTCCGGCGGCCTCGGCACGGTCTGCCTGCTGCAGGCGACCGCGTCACTGACGCTGGCCGTGCCCGACGCGCAGCGCGCGCAGGTGATGGGCCTGTCCAACACCGGGCTGACCACGATGATGGGCATCAGCCCGCTGATCGGGGGCGTGCTCGCGGATCAGCTGAGCCCGCACGGCACGGTCGGGATCTTCGGCATCGCCGGGATCGTGCTCACCCTGCCGCTGGCGGCGCTGTGGGCACGATCGTTATCGCTGGAGCCCGGAAGAGGGCACGGCAAAGAAGCCGCACGCGCCGAACATGCTTGACATGCCCCGCGCGTGGGCCTGACCTGCGCGACCTTGCGGTGCGCTGTGCGGTCACTGATCTTTGCCGCGCATCGCTGGCCACCTCTCGTTCCGGTGTCAAAGAAAAAGTACACACCGAAAGCCCTTGTGGACAGCTGGCAAACGGTCTGAAACTGTCCGTGAGTAGATTGTCACTGATCACCTGCGCAAGGGGCTGGGGGAAAAATGGTCACATCGGGGGAACGGTCTGGACAAGCCTCGGGTCGTGGTGTTGCGGCCTGGGCGCTGTGGTCGAGGCCACGCGCCTGGGTCGCGGTCACCCTCACCGCGATCGCCGTCATGCTCGCCTGGACCACGGCCGCCACGTTGTCGATTCCGGTCACGCTCGCGAACGTGGGGACGTTCGCGCTGCTCACCGGCCTCGCGGTGGCCCAGACCGAAGTCAGCAGGCGCATCGAGCGCCAGCGCCGGATCCTGAGCAACGGGCCGCACGTCAACATGACGTCGGTCTGGCTGCTGCCCGCCGGGCTGCTCGTGCCGCCCCAGCTGGTCGCCGTGCTCGGCACCGTGCTCTACATCTACCTCGCGTTCCGCAGCTGGTCCGGCTTCCGGCCGGGCGAGTTCCACCGCGTCGCGGCCAACGCGACGACGATGATCCTCTCGGGCTTCGCCGCCGGCCTCGTCGCGGAACTGCTCCACGGGCACGGCATGACCGCCGTGGCGCTCGCCGCCATCGCCTTCTTCACCACGAACACCGCGCTCACCGGGCTCGGCCTGTACCTGGCCGCACCGGAGAAGGCGACCGTCGAGGGTTGCCTGGGGAACATGGACGACAACCTGCTGGAGCTGGCCACCCTGTGCGTCGGCGGCCTGCTCGTGATGGTCCTGACGACCGAGCCGCTGCTGTCCGTGCTGGTCATCCTGCCGCTGTACGTGCTGCAGCGGTCCGTGCTGATCAAGCGGCTCGAGGAGCTCGCCACCACCGACCAGAAGACGCAGCTGCTCAACGCCACCACGTGGCAGGACGGCGCCCAGCGGGAGATCTCCCGCGCCGAGCGGGACAACGGCAGCTTCGGCGCCATGATGATCGACCTCGACCACTTCAAGCGGATCAACGACACCTACGGGCACCTCGCGGGGGACGACGTGCTCAAGGCGGTGGCCGCCGTGGTCAAGCAGGAGACCCGGGCGCACGACCTGGTCGGCCGGTTCGGCGGCGAGGAGTTCGTCGCGTTGCTGCCCTCGACGTCCAAGGCAGACGCGATCGTCACGGCGGAACGGATCCGGCAACGGGTCAGCGAGCTGATCATCAGCACGAGGACCAACGAAGGCGCCGCCGTCGACATCGAACGGCAGACGGCGTCCATCGGCGTCGCCGCCTACCCGCTCGACGGGTCGTCGATCGAGGAAGTGATGGCGTGCGCCGACGCGGCCGTGTACGCGGCCAAGCACGGCGGGCGGAACCGGGTGGTGGGGTCCCCCGAAGTCGCGTTGACCGCGGCTTAGCGCCCTTACCGCAGCCGGTCGATGACGTCGCTCGCCTTCGTTTGGAGGCGAGCGACTCCGCCTACCGTGAATTCGGTGAGCAGGTCGATCAGGGCCTCCTGGTCCGGCGGCTCGCCGTCCCAGGTCGCCTGCACCAGTGATTCGGTCATCGCGAAGAAGAGCGTGACGAGCGCGCGGTCCGCACGGCCGGAGTCGATGCCGTGCTCGGCCCACCGCCTGCGGCTCGCGTCGGCGTAGACGACGGCCAATCTCTCCCTCAACCGGGTGAGAGCGGGGTCGCCCGCGCGCTCGGCCGCGCGGAGCACGCCGTAGGCCTCCGGACTGTCGGCGACGAAGGTGACCATGTTGGCGTAGTTGGCGCGCGCCCAGGCCCGCAGGCCGGGCTGCGGATCGGTCACCGTCGGGCCCGCGATCGCCGCGAACGCGCGCTCCTCGGTTGCGGCCACGACCTCGGCGAACAGCGTCTCCCGCTGGCCGAACTGCTCGTAGACGGACTGGCGCGAGACGCCGGCCTCGCGCGCGATCTGCTCGATCGTCGCGCCCTGCATCCCGTGCTGCGCCACGACCTTCGCCGTGGCGTTCAGCACGCGGGCGCGCTGCTCCCCGACCGGGAGCTTGCGCGGCCGTCCGCGCGGCGCCGGGCTTGACATGGTGGTCCACCTCACGTGATTCTTTTTCCGACACCTCTGTCTAAAAAGGTGTCTCCCCGCGCACTAGTCCTGCTCAACGAGGAGCAAGCATGCGTATCTTCCCTCGCCGCGCCCTCTCCGCGGTGGTCGCCACGGTTTCCGTCCTGGCGCTGGTGGCACTCGGCCCGCCGCAGGCCTCCGCCACGTCGTTCTACGACCCGCCTTCGCCCCTGCCGGCCGGCCGCGACGGCGACGTCATCCGGCACGAGGCGTCGACGTTCTACATCGACCCGGTCAAGCTGATCAAGGCCGACGCCGGCGTCGAGCGGATCATGTACCGCAGCACCGACACCCACGGTTCGCCGATCGCGGTCACCGGGACCGTGCTGACGCCCAGGTCCGCCTGGCACGGATCGGGCGTGCGCCCGATCGTCTCCTACGCCGTCGGCACGCAGGGCGAGGGCGACGACTGCGCGCCGTCGAAAGCGCTTGCCGCCGGCTTCGAGTACGAGGGGCCGTTCATCGCCGGGCTGCTGGCGCGGGGTTACGGCGTCGTCGTGACCGACTACGAGGGACTCGGGACGCCGGGCGACCACACCTACGTCAACCGCGCTTCCGAAGGGCACGCGGTGCTCGACGCGATCCGCGCGGCGCAGCGGCTGCCGGAGGCCGGGCTGCCGGACGACGGCCCGGTCGCGATCGCGGGCTACTCCCAGGGCGGCGGCGCGTCGGCCGCGGCGGCGGAGCTGCAGCCGGGCTACGCGCCGGAGCTGAAGCTGAAGGGCGCGTACGCGGGCGCGGTGCCGGCGGACCTCGGCGAGGTGGCCAAGAACCTCGACGGCCACTACGCGGTCGGCTTCCTCGGCTTCGCGCTGGTGAGCATGAACTACGCGTACCCGGAGCTGAACATCCCGGCGCTGCTCAACGCGCGCGGCAAGCAGCTGTTCGAGCAGGTCCGCACCGAGTGCACGGTGGAGGCGATCGCCGCGCACGCGTTCACGCAGTCGTCGACGCTGACGAACGACGGCCGCTCGCTCACCGCGTACCTCGGCGAGGAGCCGTACCGGACGCGGGTGGCCGAGCAGAAGATCGGGACGTTGAAGCCGACGGCGCCGGTGCTGATCGTCCACAGCGCCCTCGATGACATCGTGCCCTACGCGCAGGACCGTGACCTGGGCCGGACGTGGTGCGGCAAGGGCGTGCAGGTGCGGTTCAGCACGTCGCTGGTGCCGACGCACGTGCTCGGCGCGGTGCGGGCGTACCCGGAGGCGTTCGCGTGGCTCGAGGCCCGCTTCGCCGGCCTCCCGGCCGTGAGCAACTGCGGCCTGTTCTAACGGTCACCGAAAGCCGTGAATGTCGCATTGAGGGACTTGAAGTCCCTCAATGCGACATTCACGGACTTGGGTCACTTCAGGCCGGTGGCCTCGGACGCGGCGGGGTCGGAGTCGGCGAGGAACGTCCGGCAGCGGTCGTACTCCTCGGTCTCGCCGATCTTCCCGGCGGCCTTCCCCAGCACGGCGAGGGCGCGCAGGAACCCCTGGTTGGGACGGTGGGACCACGGCACCGGACCGAAGCCCTTCCAGCCCGCGCGGCGCAGCTGGTCGAGGCCCCGGTGGTAGCCGGTGCGGGCGTACGCGTACGCGGCGACGGTCTCGCCCGCCTCGAAGGCCTTCTCGGCCAGCGAAGCCCACGCCTCGCTGTAGTCGGGGTGTTCGGCGGCGACGGCGGCCGGGTCAGTTCCGGCGTCGAGCGCGGCCTGGGCGGCGGTGTGCTCGGGCAGCAGCGTCGGCTCGGGGCCGAGCAGGTTGTGCGTCATGCCGCCCATTCTGCCCACGCCCGCCGGTCAGAAGAACAGGCCCGCGAGAACCCCGCCGCCGGCCAGGATCAGAGCGCCGACCAGGACGGCGGCCACAACTCGTTTCGGCATCATGGCGGCACACCCTGCCAAGCCACGCACACCGAAAGCAAGTCGTCCACCCTTAAGGGTGACAGCGGGGCGAAGCGTCTCCGTTGCCGGTGGTGGCGGGGAAGAAGGTCGGGGGAATCCCCGATTTTCGCGTCTTTCGCCACGGTCTTGCTCCGCTCGTGACCATGACCGGCCATGATGTCCGACATGGCCAAGGCAGTCGACGTCCCCGTGGACGTGATCCCGCGCAGCCCCGTCGGCAAGACGAAGCTGTTCTTCACGCGGCACTGGCACCGCGGCGCCCCCGGGCAGCCGACGCCGGACTGGGTGCTCCGGTTCTGCTACGGGATGTGGCTGGCGGCGTTCGCGTTCAAGCTGGTCGGCTCTTCGTGGGACATGTCGTGGCACTTCATGTGGCTGCGCGACGACCTGGCGCCGCCGCACCTGATCAACACCGTGGGCACGGTGATCATCGTCGTGCTGGTGGCGATCCACAGCTACACCGGCCTTGGCGCCGACAAGACGTCGCTGCGCCTGATGCAGGTCGGGCTGCTGACGTTCTTGATCGCGGCGCCGCTGGACGTCATCAACCACCGCGTCAACGGCCTCGACCTGACCGCGTGGAGCCCGTCGCACATGATGCTCTACCTCGGCACGGGCATCATGCAGGCGGGCGTGCTCCTGGGCTGGCTGCGGCTCTCGCCGCCGGGCCGGTTCCGGACGGGCGTGCTGCTCGCCTTGTGGGCGTTCTTCCTGGAGAACACGTTCTTCCCGAACGGCCAGCAGGAGTACGGGATCCTGGGACTGCGCGCGTGGGAGCGCGGCGCGCCGGAGGCCGAGCCGTCGCTGCTGGACTTCGCGGCCAACCAGATCGGGCACCCGGTCGACCGGACCGCGGTCATGCACTTCACGATGCCGATCCCGGAGTGGGTGTACCCGCTGTGGGGCATCGGCGTGATGGCGCTGATCCTGGTCCTGGCCCGGAAGACCTTGGGGTTCCGCTGGGCGGCTTCGGCGGTGGCGATCGCGTACATCGCCTACCGCGGCGTGATGTGGCCGCTGCTGGTCGGGATGGGTTTCCCGGCGTCGACGATCCCGTTCTACCTGCTTTTCGTGGGGCTGGCAGTGGACCTGGCGTTCGCGATCGGACGTGATCACGGGCTGTTGACGGCCGGCGTGGGGGCGTTGCTGGTGACGGCGTTCGGGTACGGGGCGTTGTGGGTGCAGTCCCAGTTCCGGCCGTGGGTGCTGGGTGACGCGCACACGGAGTCGGCCCCGCCGGTGGCTTACTGGACGGCGGCGGTGGTGCTGGGCGGGGTCTTCGCCCTCTGGGCGGCGGCGGGCCCGCTGACCCGGCGACTCGCCGCACGCCGAAGCGTCACCCCGGTTTCCTGACCCCAGACGCGCTGAAGGCCACCATGAGGGCATCTAGTTCCCTCATGGTGGCCTTCAGAGGCTTTGGTCCTAGGCTTACTTGACCTTCGTGCCGGCCGAGCCGAGAGCCTGGCAGGCCTCGACCACACGCTGAGCCATCCCGGCCTCAGCGGCCTTCAGGTACGACCGCGGGTCGTAGACCTTCTTGTTGCCGACCTCGCCGTCGATCTTGAGCACTCCGTCGTAGTTCTTGAAGAAGTGGTCCACGATCGGGCGCGTGAACGCGTACTGCGTGTCCGTGTCGACGTTCATCTTCACCACGCCGTACGACACCGCCTCGCGGATCTCCTCCGGGAGTGAACCAGAGCCGCCGTGGAAGACCAGCTCGAACGGCTTCGCGCCGGCGTCCAGGCCGAGCTTCTTCGCCGCCGCCTCCTGGCCGCCCTTCAGGACGTCCGGGCGCAGCTTCACGTTGCCCGGCTTGTACACGCCGTGGACGTTGCCGAACGTCGCCGCCAGCAGGTAGCGGCCCTTCTCGCCCGCGCCCAGCGCGTCGATCGTCTTCAGGAAGTCGCCCTCGGCGGTGTACAGCTTCTCGTTGATCTCCGCCTCGACGCCGTCCTCTTCGCCGCCGACGACGCCGATCTCGACCTCGAGGATGATCTTCGCGGCCGCCGTCTTGGCGAGCAGCTCCGCGGCGATCTCGAGGTTCTCGTCGAGGTCGATCGCCGAGCCGTCCCACATGTGGGACTGGAACAGCGGGTTCTGGCCGTTCTTGACGCGCTCCGCCGAGATCTCGATCAGCGGGCGGACGAAGCCGTCCAGCTTGTCCTTCGGGCAGTGGTCGGTGTGCAGCGCGACGTTGACGTCGTACTTCGCCGCCACGACCTGCGCGAACTCCGCGAGCGCGGCCGCGCCGGTCACCATGTCCTTGACCTTCTGGCCCGACGCGAACTCGGCACCGCCGGTGGAGAACTGGATGATCCCGTCGCTCTCCGCCTCGGCGAACCCGCGGATGGCGGCGTTCACGGTCTCGGACGAGGTCACGTTGATGGCCGGGTAGGCGAACTCGTTCGCCTTGGCCCGGTCGAGCATCTCCGCGTAGACCTCGGGGGTGGCGATGGGCATCGGTATTCCTCCTTGGCAGGGATGGGTCCCGACCGCATCGTACGAGGTGTACCGCCGGCGCACACCGGTCCCCGCACAGAAACTTCTCCGCACGTCGAATCGGTTCAGAAGGCGGTACGTCCGGCCGCCGGGCGAACCGGCGGCCGGACGGAGATCACAGCAGTTCGGAAGCCAGCGCGCGGTAGGCCGGCCACGGGTCCTCGTTGAGCACCTGGACGATCACCTGGTCCGCCCCCGCCTCCCAGTGGGCCGACAGCCCGCGCGCCACCGTCGCCGCGTCGCCGTGCAGGGCCAGCTCGTCGATCAGGCGGTCACTGCCCTCACCTTCCAGATCGGCGTCGGTGAAGCCGAGTTTGCGCAGGTTGGCGACGTAGTTCGACAGCCCGAGGTAGTACTTGACGGTGTTGCGGCCGATCGCGCGGGCCTCGGCGGGGTCGGTCGAGAGGACCACCTTGTGCTCCGGGGCCAGCAGCTTGCCCGCGCCGAGGATCTCGCGCGTGCTGCGGGTGTGCTCCGGCGTCGTCAGGTACGGGTGCGCGCCGGCCGTGCGCTCGCCCGACAACGCCACCACCTTCGGACCCAGCGCCGCCAGTGCGCGCCCGCCGGCCGGGACGCCCGCCTCGTCCAGGCCGTCCAGGTACTCGACCAGCGCCGCGTACGGCTTCTTGTACTCCTTCGTCGCTTCGCGGTGACCCGCGCCGACGCCCAGCAGGAAGCGGTCCGGGTACTTCGCCGCGATGCGCTCGTACACCTTCGCGATCGACGCCGGGTCGTCCTGCCAGATGTTCACGATGCCGGTCGCGATGACCAGCGAGTCCGTCGCTTCCAGGAGGCCGTCCACCGACGCGAGGTCGTCGCCGCTGGGTGAGCCGCCCAGCCAGATCGCGCCGTAGCCGAGCTTCTCCGCCTCCGCCGCGAACTTCGCGTCGACGTTCGCGTGGTACCGCCAGATTCCGAGCTTGCCCAGTTCGATAGCCATGGAACACTCCAACGCGTGGGACGGCGATTTTCCTCCCGGGATCCGCGAACTAACGTCGAAGGTATGACCAAGCTGGGCAACACCGACCTCGACGTGTACGGCCTCAACCTCGGCGGCAACGTCTTCGGCTGGACGGCGGACGAGCCGCAGTCCTTCGCCGTGCTCGACGCCTACACCGCGGCCGGGGGCAACTTCGTGGACTCCGCGGACCTCTACGGCGGGGGCGGCGGCTCCGAGGAAATCCTCGGCAACTGGCTCGCCGCGCGCGGCAACCGGGACGACGTCGTCGTCGCCACCAAGGTCGGCATGTGGGACGGCCGGCCCGGCCTCTCGGCGAAGAACATCCAGGCCGCGGCCGAGGACTCGCTGCGCCGTCTCAAGACCGACCACATCGACCTCTACTACGCACACCGGGACGACCCGGACACCCCGCTCGAAGAGACGCTGACGGCCTTCGACGCGCTGGTCCGCGCGGGCAAGGTCCGCTACCTCGGCGCGTCCAACTACAGCGCCGAGCGCCTCGCCGAAGCACTGTCCATTTCGGACAAGAACGGCCTGGCCCGGTACGCCGTGCTGCAGCCGCACTACAACCTGGTCGAGCGGGACTACGAGCGCGACCTCGCGCCGCTCGTCGAGCGCGAAGGCCTAGCCACGCTGCCGTACTTCGCCCTCGCCAAGGGTTTCCTCACCGGCAAGTACCGCACGAAGGAGGCCACGGTCGACAGCCCGCGCGCCGCCCGTGCTTCGTCCTATTTGGACGCCGGCGGCGAGCGCGTCCTCGCCGCGCTGGACAAGGTCGCCGAGGCACACGGCGTCTCCGTCGCCACGGTCTCGCTCGCGTGGCTGCGGCAGCAGCCGACGGTCGCCGCGCCGATCGCCAGCGCCCGGACGCCCGAGCAGCTCACCGACCTGATCGCCTCGGTGACCCTCGAGCTGACTCCAGAAGAAGTAGCGTCACTTTCCCTATGAAAGATGCGTCCCGAGGCCCTGACGACGCAACTTTCCCGACGAAAGTGGCGCCTACTCCTGGGTAGCTTACTGCGGGTAAGGTGGGGTACGGTGCCCTCCAGATAGCGACGTGCGACGTCCAGGAGGGCACCGTGGCCAACCCGTTTTCGCTGCTGAGCGGCACCAAGAAGGTCGACGGCAAGGTCGTCCTGATCACCGGGGCCGCCCGCGGCATCGGGGCCGGGCTGGCCGAGCGCCTCGCCGCACGCGGTGCGAAGGTGGCCCTCGTCGGCCTCGAGGCCGACGAACAGAAGAAGGTCGCCGACCGCATCGGCGCCAACGCGAAGTCCTGGGAAGCCGACGTCACCAGCTGGGACGCGCTCGAGCAGGCGACGAAGGGCGTTGTCGAGCACTTCGGCGGCATCGACATCGTCATCGCGAACGCCGGCATCGCGACCGCGGGCTTCGTCCGCTCGGTCGACCGGGCCGCGTTCGAGAAGGTCATCGAGGTCGACCTGCTCGGCGTCTGGCGCACGTTCCGCGTCACGCTCCCGCACGTCATCGAGCGCAAGGGCTACCTGCTGGCCATCTCGAGCCTCGCCGCGATCACGCACGCGCCGGGCATGGCGAACTACTCCGCCGCGAAGGCCGGCGTCGAGGCGTTCTCCAACAGCCTCCGCGCCGAGGTCGCGCACCTGGGCGTCAAGGTCGGTGTCGCGCACCCGACGTGGATCCGCACCGACCTGGTCGAAAGCGCCGACGCACACCCGGTGTTCGGCAAGCTCCGCGCGTCGATGCCCGGCCTGATCGGCAAGACCTACCCGCTCGACACGGCGCTGGACGACCTCGAAGCGGGCATCCTCAAGCGCGCCCGCACCATCCACGTGCCGCGCTGGGTCGGCGGCCTCAAGCTGCTCCGCGCGTTCCTCCCGCCGATCATCGAAATCGGCTCCCGCAGCCGGGTACCTTCGGCGGACAAGGCCGCGCTGGCCGACATCGAGGCCCGCGGCGCGTTCGAGTCGGCGGTCACCGGCCACGGCGGCCGGGCCGCCACCAAGGGGTGACCATGTCGCGTCGGGACCAGATCCGGATGACCGAGGACGAAGTGCGCGCGTACTTCGCCGAGCAGAAGGTCATCAACGTCGCCAGCGTCGGCCCGAACGGCCGCCCGCACCTCGCGCCGCTCTGGTACTACCCGCACGAGGACGGCGTCGCGACGTGGACGTACGGGACCTCGCAGAAGGCGAAGAACTTCCGGCGCCTGCCCGAGGCGACGGTCCTCATCGAGGACGGCGACAGCTACGAGAAGCTGCGCGGCATCTCGCTCGAGGCCGACGTCGAGATCATCGAGGACACCGCCGAAGTCACCCGGATGGGGATCACACTCATGCAGCGGTACGCGGGCGCCAAGCCGGGCGACCCCGCACCGGACGAGCTCAAGGCCTTCATTGCAGGTCAGGCCCCCAAGCGTGTCGGGCTGGTCTTCCGCCCGACGAAGATCGTCAGCTGGGACCACACCAAGCTCGGCGGGACGTACTAACCAGTAGGGAGTACTTCCAAGTAACTGTTACTTGAGGTAACGTCATCTCGGCAGAATCCTCGAAGCAGCGGAGGCCGACAGATGTCCGAGCGGTTCAAGGTCGTGATCGTGGGCACCGGGTTCTCCGGGCTCGGCCAGGCGATCCAGCTCGAAAAGGCCGGCATCCGGGACTACGTGATCCTGGAGAAGGCCGGCGAGGTGGGGGGCACCTGGCGCGACAACTCCTACCCCGGGTGCGCGTGCGACGTGCAGTCGCACATGTACTCGTTCTCGTACGAGCAGAACCCGGACTGGTCGCGGTCGTTCTCGGCGCAGCCGGAGATCTTCGAGTACCTCAAGGGCGTCGCGGACAAGTACCGGCTGCGCGAGAAGATCCGGTTCGGCGTCGAGCTCACGGGCGCCCACTGGGACGAGCGCGCGCGCCGCTGGACCGCGACGACCGAGGACGGCCGCGAGTTCGTCACGCAGTTCCTCGTCTCCGGTGTCGGCGGCCTGCACATCCCGCAGGTCCCCGAGCTGCCCGGGATCACGGAGTTCAAGGGCCAGACCTGGCACTCCGCGCAGTGGAACCACGAATACGACCTGCGCGGCAAGAAGGTCGCCGTCGTCGGCACCGGTGCCAGCGCGGTCCAGTTCGTCCCGAAGATCGCCCCCGACGTCGCCGAGCTGACGCTGTTCCAGCGGACGCCGCCGTGGATCATGCCGAAGCCCGACCACGCGATGCCGTCGTGGGCACGGACGCTGTTCAAGCGCGTGCCCGGCACCCAGCGCCTCTACCGCAACGCGCTGTACTGGCTGCTCGAAGCGCGGGCCATCGGCTTCAACGGCCACCCGGCGATCATGAAGGCCGGCGAGCTGATCGCGAAGCGCAACATCGCGAAGGGCATCAAGGACCCCGCGCTGCGCAAGAAGGTCACGCCGGACTACACCATGGGCTGCAAGCGCGTCCTGATCTCCAACGACTACTACCCGGCGCTGAGCCGGCCGAACGTCGAGGTGAACACGGCCGGGATCAAGGAGGTCAAGGCGCACTCGATCGTCGACTCCGCCGGGGTCGAGCACGAGGTCGACGCGATCATCTACGGCACCGGCTTCAAGGTCACCGACGCGCTGGAGTACCTCGACATCACCGGCGTCGACGGCCGCGACCTCGCCAAGGAGTGGGCGGTCGAAGGGATGCGGACGCACAAGGGCATCACCGTCTCCGGCTTCCCGAACCTCTTCTTCCTGCTCGGCCCGAACACCGCGCTCGGCCACAACTCCGTGGTGTTCATGATCGAGTCGCAGTCGCGGTACGTCGTCGACGCCATCAAGCTCGCCGACTCCCGCGACGCCGCCGCCCTCGACGTCCGGCCGGGCGTGCAGGACAAGTTCCAGCAGGACATCCAGGACAAGCTGGTCAAGGGCGTCTGGACGCAGGGCGGCTGCAAGAGCTGGTACCTCGACGCCAAGGGTGTGAACCGGACGATCTGGCCCGGCTTCACCTGGCGCTACTGGCTGGAGACGCGGAAGGTCGACCCGGCCGACTACGAGCTGTCCGGCCGCGCGTCGTGACTTCGCAGGACGAGCAGCTCGTCCTGCACGCCCGGGACGTCGAGTTCGACTGGGCCGCGCTGCCGATGCACTGGATCCCCGGCGAGCCGCAGGCCACGCACACCATCAACGTCCTGCACCTGGCGCTGCCCGAAGGCGAACGCTGGTTCGTCGAGGTGTTCAAGCAGGCGGTCCCGCTGATCCGCGACGAGCGGCTCAAGGCCGACGTCCTCGGCTTCATCGGCCAGGAGGCGGTGCACGCCGAGGCGCACGACGGCGCGGCGGCGCACCTCGAGGCCGCGGGCCTGCGCGTGCGGCCGTTCGTCGCGCAGATGGAGTGGCTGTTCCGCAAGCTGCTCGGCGACCGCGCCCTGACCGGCCGGGCCGCCGAGGAGTGGCTGATCGAACGGCTCGGGATCGTCGCCGCGATCGAGCACTACACGGCGTTCCTCGGCCAGTGGGTGCTCGACGCGCCTCTGGGGCGCGCGGGCGCCGACCCGGTGATGCTCGACCTGCTGCGCTGGCACGGCGCCGAAGAGGTCGAGCACCGGGCCGTCGCGTTCGACCTGTTCATGCACCTGGACGGGCGCTACACGCGTCGCGTGCGCAGCATGGCGGCGGTGACGCCGGTGCTGGCGTGGGTGTTCTTCCGCGGCACGCGATATCTGATGCATAACGATCCGACGCGCCCGGGCAGGGCGTCGCTGCGGGGATACCGCCGGGCCGCCAAGCGGGGGTTGCTGCCGACCGGGCGTCAGCTGCTGCGGGAAATCCGGCCGTACTTCCGGAAGTCGTACCACCCGACGGAAACCGGGAGCACCGAGCAGGCGGTGGCGTACCTGGCGAGTTCCCCGGCCGCCCGGGCGGCGGACGCACCTCGGTGACGGCTCCGGAACCGGCACTTTCACGTGAAAGTGCCCACCTGGGACCCGCACTTTCACGTGAAAGTGCGGGTCTGGGCCGGCCCACCCGGCTCGACGGCAGTGACCGGACCGACCACCTGATGTCCGCTTTGGTCGGTGTCGTGGGTGTTTACCGCCGGTTGTCGCGATTCAGCGGGAAACGGCGGCCTCCCGTGCGCGCGGTGGACCGGAACCTGCCGTTGGTGGTCGAAGGCGTCGAACACGAAGCCGAGGACGTCGTGAGCCTGCGCCTGGCGAACGGCGGGCCGCTGCCGGGCTGGCGGCCGGGCGCGCACATCGACCTCGTGTTGCCGAGTGGGCTCGTGAGGCAGTACTCGCTGTGCGGCGATCCGTCCGAAAAGGACCATTACCGCATTGCCGTGCGGAAGGTCGGCGTCGCGTCGGCCGAGGTCCACGCCCTCACGCCGGGCACGCGGGTCACGGTGCGCGGTCCGCGGTCCGCGTTCCCGTTCGTCGGCGACGGGCCGTTCCTGTTCGTCGCGGGCGGCATCGGGATCACGCCGATCCTGCCGATGGTCCACCGCGCGACCGCTGCCCAAGCGGACTGGCGGCTCGTCTACACCGGCCGCAGCCGCGCGTCGATGCCGTTCCTGGACGAACTGCCGGACGACGACCGCGTCCGGATCCGCCCGGACACGGAGTACGGCGTTCCCGCGTCCGGCGCCGAGCTCCTCGAAGACGTCCCGGACGGCGCCTCGGTGTACTGCTGCGGCCCGGTGCCGATGATCACCGGTGTCCGCGTCGACCTGGCGCTGACCGGCGCGAAAGCGGTCCACTTCGAGCGGTTCGCTCCACCGCCGATCGTCGACGGCGAGCCGTTCCAGCTGATTCTCCGCAGGTCAGGACAGGTCCTGGACGTCCCGGCGGGGCGAACCGCCCTCGACGTCCTCCTGGAGGCGCGGCCCGGTACGCCGTATTCGTGCCGCCAGGGCTTCTGCGGGACGTGTGCGGTGCCGGCGGCCGGCGGCGGGTCGATGCGGATCTGCGTCGACCGCGCCACCACCGTGCTCGACCTATGACTCCTGGGGGACCCAGGCGCCGATGACCGGCTTGAACTCCCGGATCGTCCGCTCCGCGACGACGCCTTCCAGGAAGTACGGGTCCTGGTCGATCGTCGCCTTCAGGTGCGCTTCGTCGTCGGCCTGGTACAGCGTGATGCCGCCGGAACCGTCGCCGAGCGGCCCGGCGACCGCGACGCGCCCCTCAGCGGCCAGCTTGCCCAGGAACTCGCGGTGCCGGGGCCGGACCTCCGGCATCTTCTCCTGGACGTAGGTGATTTCGACGAGGTACCAGGCCATGTGGATCTCCGGGGTCGGGCGGGGGCGGGTCGGGACCGACGCTACCCGGGTCGTCACCGTGTCCCAGCATCCGATCTGTGGCTGTGTGGCACCGGGAACCCGACCCGATAGGCTGGGCGTGCGTCAGTACCTGTGTGAGCGCTGTGAATACCGTGAGCCTGCTGACGCGACACACCGTGCAAACCGGGGTCGAGGACAGGCAGGGGTTCATGCTCGAGGGCAATGCTGAACGCAGCGTCGAGGCAACCCTCGGCCACCTGCGGGTCATGGATGGTCCGGCGGCCCCGGCGCAGGCGCCGGCACCGCTGACCCTCGAAGACCTCTACCGCCAGCACCGCATGCGGCTGGTCCGGCTGGCGATTCTGCTGGTGGACGAGCCCGCGACGGCGGAAGACGTCGTCCAGGAGGCCTTCACCGGCCTGCACCGCAACTGGAGCCGGCTCCGGGACGCCGCGGCCGCCGTCGGCTACCTGCGCACCGCCGTGGTCAACGGGTCGCGCAGCGTGCTGCGCCGGCGCAAGACCGCCCGCGAGTACGTGCCGCCGCACGCGGTCAACGCGCGGTCCGCCGAGAGCCTCGCGATGCTCTCCAGCGAGCACCAGGCCGTGGTCAGCGCGCTGTCCAAGCTGCCGCCCCGCCAGCGCGAAGTGCTGGTGCTGCGTTACTACGGCGGGCTGAGCGAGGCCGAAATCTCTGAGGCCGCAGGCATTTCCAAGGGTACCGTTAAGTCGACCGCCAGCCGGGCGCTCGAGGCACTCCAGAAGGCCATGCAGGCCCCACAGTGACCCGGGTGGACCATTCCGATCACTGAGTCGTATCACCATGCTTGGTCCAGACCAATATATGCTGGGGTGCGTGAGAGGCGCCGGAGATTTCGTGATCATGGGCGGCCGGGTCGCTGCCCCGGACCGTGTACTCGATGACGGCTGGGTAGCCGTCTCCGACGGGCGGATCGCCGGCGTGGGTTCCGGGACCCCGCCGTCGGGCGAGCACGTCGACGTCGGCGGGGCACTGGTCGTGCCCGGGTTCGTCGACACCCACTGCCACGGCGGGGGAGGTGCTTCGTTCACCTCCCTCGATCCCGAGGAACTCCTGACGGCGGTGCGCGCGCACCGCCGTCACGGCACCACGACCATGCTCGCCAGCCTGGTGTCCGACCCGGTGGACATCCTGCGTGAGCAGGTCGCCGCGCTGCGTGAGATCGTCCAGGACGGCGAGGTCGCGGGCATCCACCTGGAGGGCCCGTTCATCTCGAAGGCCCGCTGCGGGGCGCACGACCCGGAGACGCTGCTCGAGCCGGACACCGGCACGGTGGACAAGCTCCTGCGCGCCGGCCAGGGCGCGATCCGGATGGTCACCATCGCCCCCGAGCTCCACGGCGGCGTCAAGGCCGTCCGGCAGCTGGCCGAATCGGGCGTCATCGCCGCCATCGGGCACACCGACGGCGTCGAGGAGCAGCTGCTGCCGGCCATCGACGCGGGCGCGACCGTCGCGACCCACCTGTTCAACGGCATGCGCCCGCTCCACCACCGCGAACCCGGCCCGGTCGGGGCACTGCTCGATGACGAGCGCATCACGATCGAGCTCATCTGCGACCTGGTGCACCTGCACCCGACGGTGGTGCGGCTGGCCGCGAAGCACGCGGGCCGCAACCGGACGGTGCTGATCACCGACGCGATGTCGGCCACCGACGCCGCCGACGGCCGCTACACGCTGGGCCGCCTCGAGGTCGACGTCCACGACGGCGTCGCCACCCTGGCCGACAACGGCTCGCTCGCCGGCAGCACCCTGACGATGGACACCGCCTTCCGCAATCTCGTCCAGGGTGCGAAACTCGGCATCCTCGACGCGGTGCACGCGACGTCGCAACGACCCGCCGAGCTGCTCGGCATCGCCGACCGCACCGGGATGCTGTGCACGGGGTACGTGGCCGACATCGTCGTCCTCGACCAGGACCTGCGGCCCGCGAAGGTGCTGCGCCGGGGTGAATGGGTCGCCGAGGTGGGTACGGCTACCTTGAGTACCTGAGATCCTGCGAGCGAGACGGGCGGAGATGAGCGAGCCGAAGGACCCCGAGCAGCTGCTGGCGGACGCCCTTCGCGCGCAAGCCGTCTTCGCCCCGCAGGCCTCACCACCGGCTGCGCCTTCGTCGCCTCCGCCGTCGGCGGCGCCTTCGCAGGCTTCGCCGTCTTCGCCGCCGGAACCGGGGACGGACGCGGTCCCGACCAGCGCGATCAACGAGCTGCCGTCGGCGTACGGGCTGCTGTCCGGCGCGAGCGCCGACTCGCTGGAGCGCGAGCGGGCGGCGCTCGACCCGGTGGCCGAGGCACCCACGGCGTACACCCCGCGTCCCCCGGAACCACCTCGGCAGGGCGCGCAGCTCCCCGCGTACTGGATCTTGCTGCTGGCGGTGCTGCTGGGCCTCGCCGCGGGGTCCGTGGTGGGCCTGCTCACGCTGGTCTGACCGGGTCTCAGTAACGACTCAGGGTGACCCTGTACCGTTTTTGGGGTGATTCTCGCCCAGAGCACGGTCAACACGATGTCCCTGCTGCCGTCATGGCTCGACCCGCAGCACCTGCTGAGCGGCCTGACCACGCCGGTCATCGCGGTGCTCTGCCTCATCATCTTCATCGAGAGCAGTGTCTTCCCGGTGCTGCCCGGTGACTCCCTGCTGTTCACGGCCGGCCTGTTCATCGCGAACGGCACCCTCGACGCGCCGTTGTGGCTGGTCTGCGTGCTGGTCACGGTCGCGGCCCTGCTCGGCAACGTGGTCGGTTACTACATCGGCTACTTCGCGGGGCCCAAGCTGTTCAACCGGCCGGACTCGAAGATCTTCAAACAGGAGTACGTCCACAAGACGCACGAGTTCCTGGAGAAGCACGGCCCCAAGGCGGTCGTGCTGGCCCGGTTCGTGCCGTTCGTCCGGACGTTCATCACGTGGATCGCGGGCATCGGCCGCATGGACCCGAAGCGCTACTTCACGTACACGGTGATCGGCGGCATCCTGTGGGCCGCGGGCATCACGGTGCTGGGGTCGCTGCTCGGCGGCGTGTCGTTCATCGCGAACAACGTCGACGCGATCTTCGTGCTGATCGTGCTGGTGTCGGTGGTGCCGATCCTGCTCGAGTACCTGAAGGCCCGCCGCGAGAAGAAGGCCGGGCCGGTCGCCGAGACCGACCCCGAGGTCACGCAGCGGATCCCGCGGGTGCGGGACTGATCCTTTCCGGACGAGAGGGCCCCACCGGTCGGCGGTGGGGCCCTTTTTGTCGTGCCCCCGCGGTAACGTGAAAACAGGGGTCCCCCGGGAGGGGACCCCTGTCGGCGCAGGTCAGGTGCAGGTCAGCTCATCGAGAACATCGAGCCCGGGTTGAACAGGTTCTCCGGGTCCAGCGCCGCCTTGATCTGCCGGTGCACCCGGATTCCCACCGGCCCGATCTCCCGCGCCAGCCACTCGCGCTTGATCTTCCCGATCCCGTGCTCACCGGTCACCGTGCCGCCGAGCGACAACCCGACCTCGAGGATCGCGTCGAACGCGCGCTTGGCCCGGGCGAACTCGTCCGCGTCGTCGGGCTGGTAGACGATCGTCGGGTGCATGTTGCCGTCGCCCGCGTGGCCGACCACGGCGATCCGCAGCCCCACCTCGGAGCTGATCTTCTCGCAGCCCTGGATCAGCTCGGCGATGCGCGTGCGCGGGACGCACACGTCGTCCGTCAGCCACTGCCCGTACGTCTCCAGGGCCGTCAGCACCACCCGGCGGGCCTGCAGCAGCATCCGGCCCTCTTCGAGGTCTTCGGTCGTGTACGCGAGGTCCGCGCCGCAGTCCGTGCAGATCTGCTCGATCGCCGCCAGCTCGCGGCGGGCCACCTCGCCGCCCGCGTCCGACTGGCCCAGCAGCAGCGCCTGGCAGTCCGAGCCCGCGCCGAGGTCGGTCTTCAAATACGTCTCGGACGCCTTGATCGACGACGCGTCCATGATCTCCAGCAGGGACGGCACGAGCCCTTCGCGCACGATCCGGGCGACGGCCTCCCCGGCGGCTTCGGTCGTCGTGAAGCCCGCGACGAGCGTCGCCGGGGCCTGGGGCAGGGGCTTGAGCTGGACCGTCGCCTGCGTGATGACGCCGAGCGTGCCTTCGCTGCCGACGAACAGGCGGGCCAGGTCGTACCCGGCGACGCCCTTGACCGTCCGCCGTCCGGTCTTGAGCAGGGACCCGTCGGCCAGGACGACTTCCAGGCCCAGCACCGAGTCCGTCGTCACGCCGTACTTCACGCAGCAGAGGCCGCCGGCGTTGGTCGAGAGGTTGCCGCCGATCGTGCACCAGTCGTAGCTGGAGGGGTCCGGCGGGTAGAACAGCCCGTGCTTCTCGACGGCGTTGCGGAAGTCCAGGTTGACCACACCCGGCTGCACCACGGCGAGCCGGTTGCCCGGGTCGATCTCGACGATCTGGTCCAGCTTGGTCAGCGCCAGCATGACGCAGCCGTCGATGGCGTTCGCGGCGCCGGACAGGCCGCTGCCCGCCCCGCGCGGCACGATCGGCACCTTCGCTTCGGCGCACGCCTTGACGACGGCCTGCACCTCCTCGACGTTCGCGGGCAGCACGACGGCGAGCGGCCGGCCGGAGGGCGCCAGCGGCATCATGTCGCGCGCGTACGACGCGGTGACGTCGGAGTCGGTGAGCACGGCGCTCTTGCCGAGCAGGTCGCGGAGCCGGGTGACCAAAGCTTCGTCGCTCATGGCCTCATCGTAAGCCCGCTCAGTCCGCACTGCGGAACTTCTATTTCAAAACCGCCGGTTCAGCGCAGCGCAGCGCGGACCGTCAGCCTCAGCGCACCACGCCCAGCAGCTTGTCGACGTGCACCCGCAGCAGGACCCGCTGGTCGCTGACCATCGCGGCGCGGTACTCGTCCCAGTCGGGATGCTCGCCCGCCGCGCGGCGGTAGTAGTCGACGAGCGCCTCGACGGTCTCGTCGTCCCGGGACGCGGCCGGCGGCGTGAGCGAAGCGCGTCCCTCGGCGACGACGTAGCTCCAGCCATCCTCGCTGCCCACGTGGTAGGTCACCCGCGGGTCGCGGCGCATGTTCTTCGTCTTGGCCCGGGTTTCGGTGATCGACGCGGTTATCGTCGCCGTTTCGGGGTCATACAGGTGCGTGATCGTGGACAGCTGGGGCCGTCCGTCGCGGCGGATCGTGGCCAGGACGCCGTGGCGGTGCGCACCCAGGAAGTCCTTCAACGCTGTGTCGTCGGTCATACCTCTTCCAACCGGTCCCCGGCTCCGTTGTTCCAGGAGCAGCCCGGAGGAAATCTGCTTGCATACGGCAACTAAAGTGTGTTCCGACACATCGACCACAGCTCCGCTTGCATAACCGCTAGTGAAGGCACATCCTTGCCTGAGGCAACTAGTTGCAGCCGCCAACCAACGCCGTTGAAGGATTCCTCATGGCACCGAACAGCTCCGCCATCCGGCCCAAGGCCGAACTGGACCTCGCCGACCAGCTCGGGCACGAGCTCGTCCGCCTGGTCCGCCTGATCAACAAGGCGAAGTCCCAGGTGTCCAAGCAGGGACCGGACGGCATCGAGCGGGCGGCCTACGCGATCCTCTTCACCCTCATCCACGAGGGCCCGCAGCGCACCAGCCGGCTCGCCGAGTCGCTCCACTCCGAGATCTCCACGATCAGCAGGCAGTCGAGCTCCCTCGTCCAGCACGGCCTGGTCGAGCGCCAGGCGGACCCCGAAGACGGCCGGGCCTGCCTGCTCGCGCCGACCAGCGAGGGCATGCGGGTGTTCGAAGAGAACCGCAAGCAGCGCAACCAATGGCTGGCCGACGTACTCGGGGACTGGACCGAAGGGGAGATCCAGACCCTGAACAAGCTGTTCGGCCGACTCAACACAGGTATCGAGAACCACTCTCCACAACTGGCCGACGCGAACGCGTCCGCCGGTGCACCGGCCAAGGGGGCCAACGCATGAGTTCCACCACCGAAACGCCGGCCCTGCCCGAGGTGGGTCAACCACCCCGGCTGAGCCACCGCCAGATCGTCACGATCCTGAGCGGCCTGATGTGCGGCATGTTCCTCGCCGCGCTCGACCAGACGATCGTCGGCACGTCGATCGTCAAGATCGCCAACGACCTGCACGGCTTCGACCTGCAGGCCTGGGCGACCACGGCGTACCTGATCACCTCGACGATCGTCACGCCGATCTACGGCAAGCTCTCCGACATCTACGGCCGCAAGCCGTTCTACCTGGCCGCGATCACGATCTTCGTGATCGGCTCGCTGGCCTCGGCCTTCTCGCAGTCCATGTACGAGCTGGCCGCGTTCCGCGCGGTGCAGGGCCTCGGCGCCGGTGGCCTGATGTCGCTGGCCATGACGATCCTCGGCGACATCGTGCCGCCACGGGAACGGGCGAAGTACCAGGGCTACATCCTCGCCGTGTTCGGCCTGTCCACCGTGCTGGGCCCGGTGCTGGGCGGCTTCTTCGCCGGCATCGAGCACGCCGGCAGCATCTTCGGCTACGACATCCACGGGTGGCGCTGGGTCTTCCTGATCAACGTCCCGATCGGCATCCTCGCGCTGTTCGTCGTCGCCCGGGTGCTGAACGTCCCGCACGAACGCCACGAGCACAAGATCGACTGGTGGGGCGCGCTCGCACTCGTCGTCGCGGTGGTGCCGTTCCTGGTCGTCGCCGAGCAGGGCCAGAAGTGGGGCTGGGGAGACGGCAAGGCGATCCTCTGCTACGTCGTCGGTGGTGTCGGCGTGATCGCGTTCATCGCGATCGAACGGTGGATGAAGGACGCCGCGCTGATCCCGCTGCGGCTGTTCAAGAACTCGACGTTCACCGTGGCGATCATCGGCGGTGTCATCGTCGGTGTCGCGATGTTCGGCGCGATCACGATGATCCCGCAGTTCATGCAGGTCGTGCAGGGCTACACACCGACCGAGTCCGGGCTGCTGATGCTGCCGCTGATGGCGGGCATCATGACCAGCTCGATCGTCTCGGGCCGGCTCACCGGGAAGACCGGGCGCTACAAGATCTTCCCGATCATCGGCACCATCCTGATCGCCGGTGGCGCGTTCTTCTTCGCGCAGGTCGAGTACGACTCGCCGCTGTGGCACCCGCTGGTCGCGGCCGCCATCATCGGCCTCGGCCTCGGCCAGTGCATGCAGACGCTGATCATCGCGGTGCAGAACGCGGGCCCGCGCAGCGACATGGGCGTCTCGACCGCGTCGGCGACGTTCTTCCGCCAGATCGGTGGTACCGCGGGTGTCGCGATCTTCCTGACGGTCCTGTTCAACACCCTGATGCCGAACATCACGAAGGCGTTCGGCGGTCAGCTGCCGGCCGGTGCCGGCGCGGGCATCGGCAACCTGTCCGAGAACACGAGCGTGATCCAGACGCTGCCGGACGCGATCAAGACGCCGATCCTGGTCGGCTTCACCGAGTCGATCACCACGGTGTTCTACATCGCGGGCGCGGTGGCGCTGCTGGCCACGGTGGTGCTGCTGTTCATGAAGGAGATCCCGCTGACCAACGCGGCCCCGGCCGCGGCGGCCATGGAGGGCGGCGAGGCGCTGCTCGAGGCGGACGAGCACGAGCACGACTTCACCGACGAGCCCACCGAGATCGTCGAGCCGGTCAAGCCGCTCGACCGGGAGCCGGCCCTGGTCGGCGGCGGGAAGCACGCGTTGAGCACCAACGGGCACGGCGACTACCAGGCCGTGTCGGGCGCGCTGCCGATGCCGATCACGAACTCGATCGCCGACTCGGAGCTGGACGCCCCGGTCGGTACGGGTGGCGTGCCGGTCGTCGGGCACGTGCGCCGTCAGGACGGCAGCCACGTCTCGGGCGCGGCGCTGACCCTGATCGACCAGCGCGGCCGCCAGGTCGCACGGGCCACCGGCGCCCCGGACGGCAGCTACTCGGTCCCGAGCCAGGGTCCGGGCGCGTACGTCCTCATCGTGTCGGCCCACGGCCACCAGCCGCAGGCCTCCAGCGTCGTGATCGGCAACGGGCCGGCGACGGTCGACGTCACGCTCACCGGGTCCGGCGAGCTGACCGGGACCGTGCGGGCGGCCGCCACCGGCTCCCCGCTGGCGAACGTCACGGTGACGCTGACCGACAGCCGCGGCGAGGTCAACGGCGCGTTCATCACGACCACGGACGGCACCTACGCCTTCGTCGGGGTCGGCGCCGGGGCCTACACCCTGGTCGCCAGCGGCGCGGGTCACCGGCCCGTCGCGGTGACGCTGACCGTGCCGGACAGCGGCGTGCTGCGCCACGACGTCGAGCTGTCCAGCTCGGTGCAGCTGAGCGGGGTCGCGCGCACCGAGGGCGACCGGGTCGTCCCGGACGCGCGGATCACCGTGCTCGACGCCGAAGGCAACGTCGCGGCCGTGGCCCGGACGGACGGCGAAGGCCGGTACCTGGTGAGCGACCTGCCCGCGGGCGCGTACACCGTGGTCGCGAGCGGCTACCCGCCGGCGACCAGCCAGGTGGAGCTGACCGGCGGCGAAGCCGGCCACGACGTCCGGCTGAGCTACGACCAGGCCCTCGACGAGCTGGTCGACCGGTCATGACCGGCTTGCGCGCCACCTTCCGCACGGCCGAGGGCTGGGCGGTGGAGCACGCGGTGCTCACCGTGACCGACCCGGCCGGGCGGCAGGTGGCCCGGCAGGCGGCCGACGTCCGCGGCGACGTGGTCACCGACGCGCTCGCGCCGGGCACCTACACCGCGGTTGTCACGGCGGCCGGGTACACGCCGGTCGCCCGGATGGCGCAGGTCGCTTCGGACGGCTCGGGTTCGCTCGGCGACGTCGTGCTGGCCCCGGTCGCCGAGGCGATCGACCTGCCGCCCGCCGGGCCGTGGGTGATCGACCCGATGCACTCGTCGGTGGTCGCGACCGCCCGGCACCTGGGCATCGCCAGCATCAAGGCGCGGTTCCCGGACGTGTCCGGCCGGATCGAGATCGGCCGCCCGGCCGAGCGGTCGTCCGTGCACGCCGAGATCAAGGCGGCGAGCATCGACACGAACATCCGGATGCGCGACGACCACCTGCGGTCGCCGGACTTCCTCGACGTCGACGTCCACCCGGTGATCACGTTCGCGAGCACCGGGATGCGCCAGCGCGGCGTGGACTCGTGGACGCTGCTGGGTGACCTGACGCTGCACGGCGAGCGCCGCGAGATCGAGCTGGAGCTGACCTACGGCGGCTGGGGCCCGGACCCGTGGGGCGGCGTGCGCGTGGCGTTCCACGCCGAGACGACGCTGCACCGGAACGACTTCGCGATCAACTACAGCGCGATGGTCCGGGCCGGCGTCGCCGCGGTCGGCACGACGGTGAAGATCGAGCTGGACGTCGAAGCGGTCCAGGGCGAGTCGCTGCCGCAGTTCTGAGTTCCCGGTTTGCCGAAGGCCCTCTCACCGCTGGTGAGGGGGCCTTCACCGTTCGTAGAACTGAATATTCCGGACAGCCGGATTCGACCGTTCGCCGCGGGGTGTTCACCTCGGCCACGTAGGCTTCCGGTGTGAAAGTCGTGAGCATCGAGGCCGCGGGCGTCGGCGTGAGCTGGCTGGACACCGCCGGCCCGCTGCTCGTCTGGGTCATCGTGCTGAGCTTCGTGCTGGTCGAATGCGCGCTGATCATCGGGCTGTTCCTGCCCGGCGACTCGCTGCTGTTCGGGGCCGGCGTGGTGCTGGCCCAGCACGGTTCGGACGCGAACGCGTGGTTCCTCTCGGGGGCCGCGCTGATCGTCGCCGTGCTCGGGAACCAGATCGGCTACTACATCGGCCGGACCGGCGGTACCAAGTTCATCGCGCGCCGCGACGGCAAGGTGCTGAACCGACAGGCCCTCGACCGCGCGCAGCGGTTCCTGGACAAGCGGGGCTTCTTCGCGATCGTGGCGGCCCGGTGGATCCCGTGGATCCGCACGCTGGCCCCGCTGATCGCGGGAGCCGCCCGGATGGACCCGCGCCGGTTCATGGCGGCGACGGCCCTGGGCGGCCTGCTGTGGGTGCCGACCCTGGTGCTGCTCGGCTACTACGGCGCCGGCCTGCTGGATGCGCTGCCGTGGCTGAAGACGGCGGCACTGTGGATCAGCATCGCGTTCTTCGTCGTCGGGACCGGGTACGGCGTGCTGCGCTACCGCCAGGAGATGCGGCGCCCCGTCGAAGAGACGGACGACGCCCGCGCCTGACTCACAGCTCCGGGTCGGCCCAGATTTCGAGCTGGATGCCGTCCGGGTCGCGGAACACCACGACCTTCGAGCCTTCGAACGTCCGCGAAGGCGCGGCCGGCAGGTACGAGACACCGAACTCGGCGAGCCGGCACTCCCATTCGGTCAGTTCGGCGGCCGAGCGCACGCGGAACGCGACGTGGTCGAGCCCGGTTCTGCGTTCGTCGAACCCGCGTCTTCCGGTGTCCGCGTGCTGGACCAGCACCACGGAGAACTCGTCCCCGGCGGACCGGAGCACGACCTTGCGCAGTCCCGTGTCCGGCTCTTCGCGCCGGGTGACCTCCTCGAGGTCGAGGACGCGGACGTACCAGGGCACGCTGCGGTCCACATCGGTCACGGTGAGCGCGAGGTGGTGCACGGACATGAGTTTTGCCATGGCTTGGGAAGCCGTCCTTTCGCGTGGCGGCTCCCCAGAGTTGCACAGCGTTCGCCGGCCGAAACGAGGGTGACCAAGTTCCCCGTCCGATCGTGATCTCGCCGTCTCCGGGCGTCTCAGCAGGCGGACGCCGGTTACCGAAAGTCATTCAGGTATACCGGTAGGTATTCGGACGGTCACCGGCCGCCACCGACGTCGAGCACCGCGCCCGTGGTGAACGACGACGCCGGCGACAGCAGGAACAGCACCGCCTCGGCGATTTCGGCCGGCTGCCCGGCGCGGCCCATCGGGATCTGCGGCGCGTACTTCGCCATCCGGTCCGGCAGGCCGGCGGCTTCGTGCAGGCCGGTGTGGATCATCCCGGGCGCGACCGCGTTGACCCGCACGCCCTCGCCCGCGACCTCCTGGGCGAGCCCGAACGTCAACGTGTCGACGGCGGCCTTCGACGCCGCGTAGTGCACCCACTCCCCGGCCGAGCCCGTGCGCGCGGCCGTCGAGGAGATGTTGACGATCGCGCCGCCGTCGCCGCCGTACCGCGTCGACATCCGGCGGACCGCCTCGCGGCAGCACAGGAACACCCCGGTGACGTTGACGTCGAGCGTGCGCCGGACGACCTCGACGGCGTAGGAGTCGAGCCGCCCGGGCGTGTTGCCGACGATCGCGGCGTTGTTGACCAGCGCTTTCACCGACCCCAGCTCGGCGGCCGCGTCGAACAGCGCGCGGACGTCGTCCTCGCTCGCGACGTCCGCGCGGACCGTCATGGCGGCACGGCCGTGCGAACGAACCAGCGAGGCGACCTCCTCGGCCGGCCCGGGATCGCCCGAGAAGTTGACCACGACGTCGTGCCCGCGCCGAGCCGCCAGCGCGCAGATCGCCGCGCCGATCCCCCGGCTGCCGCCGGTGACGATGAGCGTCATCGTCAGATCGTGAAGTTGGCCAGCGGCAGGTTCTCGAGCACCAGGTCCGCGCGGTCGCGCGTCTGCGAGATGAGGTCGGCGTTGCGCTGGTCCGAGCCGAGCGCGCGCCGCCGGGCCTCGACCAGCGATCGGCCGTAGCGGCGGTGGCGCGACACCAGCCGTTCGATCCGCTCGGGCTCGTCCGGCGCGAGGAACCAGGCCTCCGTGAGCAGCGGCCGGATGCCGCTCCACGGGTCGTCCGGCAACAGAAGGTAGTTACCCTCGGTGATCACCAGCTGGACCTCCGGCGGCACCGCGACGGCCCCGGCGATCGGCTCCTCGATCTCGCGGCGGAACTCCGGCGCGTACACCGTCTCGCGGCCTTCGGCGAGCCGCTTGATCATGTGGAAGTAGCCGGCCGCGTCGAACGTGTCCGGCGCGCCCTTGCGCTCGGTTCGCTCCAGCCGGCGCAGCTCGACCTGCGCGAGGTGGAAGCCGTCCATGCCGACCACCGCGGCCCGCGAACCGAGCGCGTTGGCCAGCGCCCAGGCCAGCGTGGTCTTGCCGGACGCGGGCGCGCCGATGATGCCCAGCACGTTGCGCTGCCCGCGCACGGTCAGGCCCTCGGCCCGGGCCAGCAGGTCGTCGAACGCCGTCATGTCCTGTTCCTTCCTGCGATCGCGGTCGTCCACGACCGCGGTCCCACCTGCCGCACCCGTTCGGCGGCCACCTCGTTGGCGAAGCGGATCCGGTCCGTCACCGTCCGTTCGCGCGTCATGGCCACGGCGAGCGCGCCGTGCCAGACGTCTCCCGCACCTAGTGTGTCTCGCGCTTCCACGTCCGCGACAGGCACCTCACCCGAGCCGCCGTCCGCAGTGGACCACCGCACCGGGGCGGGCCCCGCGGTGGTGATGACGGTCGGGACGCCGCGCTCGTGCAGCCCCGGCTCCGGCGCCCGGAAGTGGGCGGAGCAGGCGGCGACGTCGACCAGCGGGAGGAGTTCGTCGAGCACGGGTTTCCAGCTCCCGGCGTCGAGCACGACCGGCACCCCCTGCGCTTTCGCCGCCTTCGCCACGGCCAGCGCAAGTTCCGGAAGATGCCCGTCCAGCAGCACCACATCAGCCCCACCAGCCTCCTCTGCCCCAAAAAACGGAGCTTTCTCTAGGAAAGTGCGGTCTTGGGCGTTGCGGGAGACGACGGTGCGCTCGCCGTCGCGGTCGCGGACCGACACCGCGCTCACGGGAGGCGGGTCGGTGCGTTCGGGGGCCAGGTCGACCACCTGGACGCCGCAGGTTTCGAGGTCGGCGCGGGCGAGGGCCGCCAGCGGGTGTACACCGAGGACGGTCAGCAGGGTCGCCTCGGCGCCGAGCGCGGCGGCCGTCACCGCGGCGTTCGTCGCGGGCCCCCCGGCCGCGACGTCCACCCGCAATGACTGCACCTTCTCGCCCGGTGCCGGAAGCTCCTCGACCCGCTGGACGACGTCCACGGTGCACAAGCCCGCCAGCAGCACCTTCATTTCAGGCCGGCCACGTGGGTCGCGGCTGCCGCCTCTTCGATCTCGCCGTTCTCGTTGAGCCGCAACGCCCCCGTGAGCAGGCCGACGACCTGGTTCATCGAGTGCGTCTTCGGCGAGACGACCGCGACGCGCTTGCCGAGGCGGTGCACGTGGATACGGTCGGCGATGTCGAACACGTGCGGCATGTTGTGGCTGATCAGCACCACCGGCAGGCCGCGGTCGCGGATCCGGCCGATCAGGTCGAGCACCTTGCCGGACTCGGCGACGCCGAGCGCGGCGGTGGGCTCGTCCATGATCACGGCCTTGGTGCCGAACGCGGCCGCGCGGGCCACGGCGACACCCTGGCGCTGGCCACCGGAGAGCGTCTCGACCGGCTGGGAGATCGACTTGATGTTGATGCCCAGCTCGTCGAGGATCCGCTGCGCCTCCGACCGCATGGTCGCGGTGTCGAGCTTGCGGAACAGCCCGAACGGTCCCTTGAGCCGCTTTTCCCGGCCCAGGAACATGTTCGACGCGATGTCGAGCGCGGGCGCGACGGCGAGGTCCTGGTACACCGTCTCGATCCCGTAGTGGCGAGCGTCCAAAGGGGACTTGAAGTGGACGGTCTTGCCGTCCACTTTGATCTCCCCTTCGTCCGGGATCACCGCCCCGGACAGGGTTTTGATGAGCGACGACTTCCCGGCGCCGTTGTCGCCGACCACGGCGAGCACCTCGCCGGGCAGCAGGTCGAAGTCGGCGCCGTCGATCGCGGTGACGCGGCCGTAGCGTTTCACCAGGCCACGGGCCTGCAGGATCGGTTCGGTCATGACTGCTGCTGCCTCCTCGCGATCCGGTCCACCACGACGGCGGCGATCAGCAGGGCCCCGGTGGCGAGGTCCTGGTAGTTGCCGTCGACGTTCATCTGCGTGAGGCCCGACCGCAGCACCGCCACGACCAGCGCGCCCATCAGCGTCCCGAGCACCGAGCCGCGGCCGCCGAAGAGGCTCGTCCCGCCGAGGACGACGGCGGTGATCGAGTCGAGGTTGCCGAGCTGGAACTGGTTCGGGTCGGCGTTCGGCGTCCGGCCGAGCGCCTGCCACGCCGCGATACCGAACGTCAGCCCGGCGACGATGTACACCGACAGCACCGTGCGGTTGACCTTGATGCCGGACAGCCGCGCGGACTCCGGCGCGTTGCCGACCGCGTAGACGTGCTTGCCCCACGCGGTTTTCGTCAGCGCGTACCAGACGCCGAGGTACATCAGCAGCGCCAGCGTCATGCCGTAGGTGATCGGGATGCCGCCGAAGAGGTAGCGCTTGGTGCCGAGCCACTGCAGCAGCCCGTCGGTCACCGGCACGGCCTGGCCGCCGGCGATCAGCTTCGACACCGCGGTCAGCATGGTGAACGTGCCGAGCGTGATGATGAACGCCGGCAGCTTGATCCGGGTGGCGAGCCCGCCGATGAAGATGCCGACGATGATCGTCAACACGACTCCGGCGAGCAGCGCGACGAAGCCGTTGGTGCCGGCCGCCGCGAGCTTCGCCATGATCAGCGTCGCGACGACCATGGACGCCGCGTTGGACAGGTCGATGCCCGCGATGAGGATGACGAGCGTCTGGCCCAGCGCGAGCGTGCCCACGACCAGCGACTGCTGGACCACCGTGGACAGGTTGTCCAAGTCGAAGAACGTGTCCGTGGCCAGCGAAAACACCACGATGGCGACGATCAGCGCGAGAGCCGGGCCGACCGCGGGGGCGCGGAGGAAGAACTCGCCGAGCGACTCACGTTCCTTGGTGGATGGACGAGCGACGGTGGCTGTGGTCATTTCGAGCCTCCCCAGCAGTTCTGCAGGCCCCACGCGGTGTCGTGGCTTTCGATGCCGGGCAGCGGCTTGTCGGTGATCACGGCGGACCCGGTGTTGACGAACCCGGTCGGCTTCTTGCCGGTCTTCGCGTACTCGACGGCCGCGAGCACGCCCTGTTCGGCCATCTTCTTGGGGAACTGCATGACGGTCGCGGCGTACTGGCCGTCCTTGACGTTCTGGACGCCTTCGCAACCGCCGTCGATCGAGCCCATCACGATCTGGCCGGTGAGCCCGCGGGCCTTCAGCGCCGCGTACGCGCCGCGGCCCATCGGCTCGTTCATCGAGTAGACGGCGTTGATGTCGGTGCTGCGCTGCAGCAGGTTCTCCATGCCCTGCTGGGCGAGGCTCTGGTCGCCGTTGGCCGCGGTGTGGCCCTTGATCTCCGGCGAGCCGTCGGTCAGCCCGATGCCCTTGAGGAAGCCGCCGTGGCGCTGGGTGTCGACCGAGCTGCCGGCGGTGCCGTCGACCATGAGCAGCTTGGGCGGCACCCCCTTGAGCGCGGCCTTGACGTAGGCGCCCTGCTGCTCGCCGGCCGCGAAGTTGTCGGTGGCGAAGGTGGCGTCGACGGCGTCGGGCGGTTCGGTGGCGGTGTCGAGCGCGATGACCAGGACACCTGCGTCGCGCGCGTCCTTGATCGCCTTGAGCACGCCGGTGGAGGAGCTGGGCGTGATGAGGATGGTGTTGACGCCCTGCTGCATGAGGTTCTCGATGGCCCGGACCTGGCCGTCGTTGTCCCCGTCGAACTGGCCGGCGAGGGCGTTGAAGTCGGCGCCGTTGGCCTGCGCGGCCGCTCTGGCGGAGTTGCGCAGTTCGACGAAGTAGGGGTTGGTGTCGGTCTTGGTGACCAGGCCGACCTTCGCTTTGCCACTGCCGCCGGTGTTGGTGCTGCCGCCCCAGTGGCGTTCGACGGTGCATCCGGTCGTCGCGACGAGGACGGCGGCCAGCGTGAGTGCGGTGAGACTTCGCTGTCTCATGGGTTCCCACCCCTTTTATGGAAGACACGGTGTGAGCGAGTGCTTGCCGATGGTCGGGAAGGTAGACAGACTGCACCGTGGACGCAAGCGTTTGCGCAAACGCTTGCCGGAAAGGATTGGCATGCCCCAGCCGAGATCATCCCGGCCGACCCAGCGGGACATCGCCGAGCTCGCCGGCGTCTCGATCACGACCGTCTCGCACGTCGTCAACGGGACGCGGGCGGTCGCCGAGGACACCAAGGCGGCGGTCCTGCGGGCGATCGAGACGACCGGCTACACCGGCGACGCGATCGCCCGTTCGCTGGTCACCGGCGGGACGCGGTCGATCGGGATGGCCATCTCGCTGGTGGCCAACCCGTACTTCGCGACGCTGATGCAGGCGATCGAGCGGGAGGCTTCCGCGCACGGCTACACCGTGCTGCTGGCCGACACGCACGACACCGCGGGCACGGAGCGTGACACCGTGCGGGCGCTGCGTTCGCGGCGCGTCGACGGCCTGCTCATCACCCCCGCCCCGGGCGACGGCCCGGTGATCGGCGAGCTGGTGTCGCTGGACGTGCCGACGGTGCTGATCGACCGGCTGGCCACCCGCACCGACGTCGACCAGGTGGGCACGGAGAACATCCAGGCGACCTCGGCGCTGACCGCGCACCTGGCGACGCTCGGGCACCGGCGGATCGGGATGATCAGCGGCACGCCCGGGCTGTCGACGAGCGAGGAGCGCGTGCTGGGCTACCGCCTGGGCCTCGGCCGGTCCGGGCTGACGTGGTCGGCCGACCTCGTGGCCTGCGGAAACTCGTCGCACGAGGGTGGCTCGCTGGCGTTGAGCACACTGATGGCGCTGCCCGAGCCGCCGACGGCGCTGGTCGTCGGGAACGACAGCATGATGGTCGGGGTGCTGCACGAGGCGCGGCGGCGCGGGCTGAAGATCGGGCGTGACCTGCCGGTGGTGGTCTACGACGACGTCGAGTGGGCGGACCTGGTCGACCCGCCGCTGACGACGATGGCGCAGCCGATCGAGGAGATCGGCCGGCAGGCGGTACGGCTGCTGCTGGCCCGGATCAACGACCCCGCGCGCAAGGCCGAGACGGTCCGGCTGGCACCCACTCTGCGTCACCGCGAGTCGTGCGGCTGCCCACCGGTTCACTCACATCAGTGATTCTGAGGTCCTGAGGCCTCGGCGTGCGCGCTCAGCGGATACCTTTCGGCTGAGCGTCTGCGAGGGCCAATGACCGCACTTTCGCCAGAGCTCCGGTTGTGGGACCCCCCGGTCACCCACCGGATCGGCGTCGCGATGGGTACGCACGCGAACCCTTACTCGGGTGAGCTGCTGCGCTCGATCAGGGCGGCCGCGGCGCAGGCGGGGTGCGACGTCACGCTGGCCGACACGGGCGACACGGTGAGCGAAGAAGCGTCGCTGGTCCGCGCGCTGCGGGCGGACCTCGTGGACGGCGTGCTGCTGGTGCCCGCGGCCGGCGACGAAGCGGTGATCAACGGCCTGGTCCGGATGGGCGTGCCGACGGTGCTGGTCGATCGCGTCGCCGCCCGCAACGACGTCGACCAGGTGGGCACGGAGAACGTGCACGCGGTGGCGTCCCTGGTCAAACACCTGACGTCGGGCCGGCACCGCAAAATCGGCCTGGTGTCGGGTGACGAGAGCTTGGACATCAGCCGCGAGCGTGTCCGCGGGTACCGGCTGGGGCTGGAGCAGGCGGGGCTGCGGTACAACCGCGAGCTGGTGGAGTGCGGGTTGTCGACCTCGGGCGGAGCGGCCCGCGCGACGGCCAAGCTCCTGGACGGCTGGCCCTCCCCGACGGCCCTGGTGGTGGCGGACGAGTCGATGCTGGTGGGCGTCCAGTACGAGGCCCACCGCCGCGGCATCCACATCGGCTCGGAGCTGGCGGTGGTCGGCTACGGCGACATGGAGTGGGCTCGCCGGGTGAGCCCGGCGATGACGACACTGGCCCAGCCGGTGGCGGACATCGGGCAGCGGGCGGTGCAGCTGCTGCTGTCTCGCATGGCGGACCCGGACCGGCCGCCGGAGTCGGTGTCGTTGACGCCCAGGTTCCTGCACGGCGCCTCCTGCGGTTGCTGACCACTCCGGGCGCAAGCGCGGAAGAATGAGCACGTGATCCGACTCGCGCACACCGCCCAGCTGCCGGAATCCGAACTCCTCGCCGTCCGGGACCTGCTCGAAGGCGCGTACACGGACTTCGACCTCCCCGGCTGGGAAAACACCCTGGGCGGCATGCACGCCCTCACCTTCGACGGTGACGAGCTGATCGGCCACGCCTCGCTCGTGCAACGCCGGCTGCTGCACGGCGACCGCGTGCTGAACACCGGGTACGTCGAGGGCGTGGCCGTGCACCCGGACCACCGGCGGCGCGGGGTCGCGAGTGCGTTGATGGCGGCGATGGAAGAGCTGCTGCCCGGGTACGAAGTCGGTGCGCTGAGCGCGACCACGGCCGGGGCGCCGCTGTACGCCGGCCGGGGCTGGCAGCTTTGGCGCGGGCCGACCTTTGCCCTGACACCGGATGGCATCCAGCGCACCGAGGAGGACGACGGCGGTGTCTACGTCTTCCCCGGCCGGGCGCCGCTCGATCCGGACGGGCCGCTAACCGCCGACTGGCGGGCCGGCGACGTCTGGTGACAGCGTTGCCGCCGCCTCCAGCAGCATCCAGCCGCCCACCTGCACCGACATGTCGCGCTCCGGGGCGTCTTCCGGTAACGGCCAAGGTGCCGGGCGGTCCCAGTACGCGCTGAACAACGGACCCTCCGGCGCGTCCGCAGCGCCGGACCAGCACGCCGCCGCCGAGTCGAGCACCAACGCCCGCGCCACCAAAGCCTCCGGCTCCGGCAGAACTCGCGCCGCCAATGCCAGGTAACGCGCCAAGATCGCGCCGAACAACCCGCCGTCGCCGCCGCCTTGGCCGCGGATCACGCCACCCGGGGCGCACTGCTCAGCCACCGCCCGGACCGTGCGCGCCGCTTCATCCACTAAGGACAGTTCCAGGCACGCACCGAGGTAAACGCCTTGGCAGTACGTGTAAATGTGCTTGACCAGCTCGCCCGTGTCCGCGCGAATCCCGTCCCAGACCAAGCCCGACGAAGGATCGACCAAAGTGGACGTCAGCCAGTCCGTCATCGCGCGAGCACGCGGCAGATTCCCCGACCGCGCGTGGAAGATCGCCGCCGGGCCGTTGGCCGGGGCGTTCTTGAAGTCGTCGCCGCGGCGCCACCGGATGCCGCCGCCCGCCGCGGACGTCCAGCCCGAGAGCAGCTGCGTGTCGATCGCCGCCACCGCAGGGCCGACGTCGATACCCAGCGACGAAACCCGTTGCAGGGCAAGGCCGAGCCACGCGATGTCGTCGTAGTAGTCGTTGGTCCAGCGGCCGAAGTTGCGCAGCCGCACCGAACGCACGAAGGACCGGATCAAGGCCAGGCGCGCTGCAGTGGGCGACCGCAGCTGAGCGTCGACCAGCGTGTCCAGCAGGTGGGCCTGCCACCAGTAGTTCCAGTGCCACTGCACCCGCTGATCGAGCGAAGCCGGCCAGCGGCTGCGGCCCAGCACCGTCCCGGGCAGCCCCCACACCCGCCGCAGGTGCCGGACCGTCACCGCGCGTTCGGCTGCCGAGACGTCCATGGCGCAATCCTGCCTTGCCCATCGACATACCGCTCGGTATGTTGAAGAATCCGACGGCCTGCGAGGTACTCATGACCACGGCACACGTCACCTGCCCCCTGTGCGAGGCGACCTGCGGGCTGGAGGTCACGCTCGACGCAAACCAGCAGGTCACGCGCGTGCAGGGCGACGAGAACGACGTCTTCTCGAAGGGCTACATCTGCCCGAAGGGCGCCTCGCTCGGCGCGCTGCACCACGACCCCGACCGGCTGACCGCGCCGCTGCTCAAGCGCGACGGCGAGTTCGTCGAGGTCAGCTGGCAGGAGGCCTACGACGAGATCGACCGCCGCCTCCCGCCGATCCTCGAGGAGCACGGCCGGGACGCCGTCGCGGTGTACGCGGGCAACCCCGGCGTGCACAACATCGCGCTCACCCTCTACGGCCGCGTGCTCTACAAAGCCTTGGGCACCAAGAACTTCTACAGTGCGACGTCGGTCGACCAGATGCCGAAGCACTACTCCGCCGGCACCATGTTCGGCGACCCGCTCGCCATCCCCGTGCCCGACCTCGACCGCACGCGGCACCTGCTGATCCTCGGCGCCAACCCGCTCGTCTCGAACGGCAGCCTGATGACCGCGCCGGACATCCGCGGCCGGCTGCGCGGGATTCGCGAGCGCGGCGGCAAGATCGTCGTCGTCGACCCGCGCCGCACGCGCACCGCGCAGTTCGCCGACGAACACCACGCCATCCGGCCCGGCACCGACGCACTGCTGCTGTTCGCCCTGGTCAACGTCCTGTTCGAGGAAAACCGCGTCCAGCCCAAACGACTCGAAGCCCACCTCAATGGTCTCGACGAAGTCCGCGAGCTGGCGCAGCCCTTCACGCCCGAGACCGTCGCCCCGCGGACCGGGATCGACGCCGCCGAGATCCGCCGGATGGCACTCGAGCTGGCGACGGAGAAATCCGTCGTCTACGGCCGGATCGGCACGACGACGCAGACGTTCGGCACGGTCGCGAGCTGGCTGGTCGACGTCCTCAACGTGCTCACCGGCAACCTCGACGAGCCGGGTGGCGCGATGTTCCCGCTGGCCGCGTGCCAGCCGACCGGGAACCGGCGGCCGTTCGCCGTCGGACGCTGGCACAGCCGCGTGCGCGACTACCCCGAGGTCGTCGGCGAGCTGCCGGTCGCGACGCTGGCCGACGAGATCGAAACGCCGGGCGACGGCCAGGTCCGCGCGCTGATCACGGTCAGCGGCAACCCGTGCCTCAGCACGCCGAACGCCGGGCGCCTGAGCGAAGCACTGAAGAAGCTCGACTTCATGATCTCCGTCGACGTCTACCTGAACGAGACGTCGCGACAGGCCGACGTCATCCTGCCCGGCCCGTCACCGCTCGAACGGCCGCACTTCGACCTGGCCTTCTACCAGCTCTCGGTGCGCAACGTCGCCAACTGGACACCGGCGACGCTGCCGTCGAAGCTGCCGCAGGAGTGGGAGACGATGCTGCGGCTCACCGGCATCGTCACCGGTCAGGGCCCCGAAGCGGACGTCGCGGCGCTCGACGACTTCGTCGCCGCCGATGTCGCACGCCGCGCCAAGCTCGAGGTCGCCCACGATCGCACCGGCCCCGCGCGGCTGATCGACCTGCTGCTGCGCGCCGGTCCGTACGACGTCACGCTGGCCGACCTCGAAGCCGCGCCGCACGGGATGGACTTCGGGCCGCTCAAGCCGCGGATCCCCGAGGTGCTGTGCACCGCGTCCGGCCGGATCGAGCTGGCGCCGGAGCCGGTCGTCGCCGACGTCCCGCGGCTGCGTGCCGAGCTGGACCGCCCGCTCGAGGAGGGCCTCGTGCTGATCGGCCGGCGCCACCTGAGCTCGAACAACTCGTGGATGCACAACCTCGCACCGCTGGTCCGCGGCGGAAACCGCTGCACGATCCTGGTCCACCCCGCCGACGCGACGCGCCTCGGCCTCGCCGACGGCTCGCTGGCGTCGGTGACCTCGCGCGCCGGCAAGCTGGAGGTTCCGGTCGAGGTGTCCGACGAGATCCGGCCGGGCGTGGTCAGCATCCCGCACGGCTGGGGCCACGACGTCGACGGCTCGCGAACCCGCGTGGCGCACGCGCACCCCGGCGTCAACTCGAACCTGGTCGCCGACGAGACGCTGCTCGACGTGCCGTCCGGGACCTCGGTGCTGAACGGCATCCCGGTCGCCGTCGCGCCGGCCTGACGCTTGACATCCGACGCCGACCGAGAGGATTCTCGGCGCAGCATGTTGACGTAAACATCGATCATCGGACATCGGAGTTCGCATGACCCGCTTCCGTCGCTGTCTGCGTGCCACCTTGATCGCGGTCCTCACCGCACCTCTGCTCACGATTCCCCAGCCCGCTTCCGCCGCCACCAACGCCTTCCGCGGCGTCAACTGGGCCGACGCGCGCGACAACTACGTGGACGGCTGGGTCATCCCGACCGGGCTCACCGCCGGGGACAGCTACGACGCCGTCCGCACCAAGGCCGACGGCATCATCGCCGGTTTCCAGCAGCAGCTGGGCGCGAACACTGTGCGGTTGCCGGTCAACCCGCAGAGCGTGAACTCCGACTGGTGGGCGCGGTACAAGGGCGCGCGGACTCGGCGCTGGCCCACGGCATGAAGGTCATCTTCGGGTACTGGGAAGCGAACAAGGACGGCTTCGTCGACGACACCACCGCGTGGAACACCATGTGGGACAAGGTCACGAGCGACTACGGCGGCAACGGCAACGTCTACTTCGAGCCGATGAACGAGCCGTTCGGCTACAGCCTCACCAGCTGGGTTTCGCTCTGCTCGGCCTGGCTGTCCCGCCATTCCGGCATCCCGCGGGGCCGGGTGCTGATCAGCGGCACCGGCTACAACGACAACGTCACCGGCGTCGGGGCGGCGAGCGCGTTGACCGGCACGCTGCTGTCGCTGCACTTCTACGGCTTCTGGGCCTCGGACACGACCCGTTCGGCGTGGACGGCCAACCTGAGCAACCGGCTCGGCTCGTACTCCTCGCGCACCGTCATCGACGAGGCCGGCGCTCCGATGACGACGGGACTCGACTACTCCGCCGGGCACCAGGACGGCAACAACTTCACGGCGTACTTCGCCGCCACCACCGATTTGGCGCGGTCACGGCAGATGGGCGTCATCTACTGGCCCGGCCTGCGCTCGGGCGACACCTACTCGATCACGCGGCAGAGCGGCAGCGGCTTGGCGACCAACAACGCGTCGGGCGTGGTGCAGCTGCGCTGGGGATGGGGGCTGTAGTCACCAGGCCGTCGACAGGTCGGCGTGCTGCCGGACCCAGGCGTGCATGACGATCCCCGCCGCGACGCCCGCGTTGATCGACCGCGTCGTCCCGAACTGGGCGATCGACACCACCAGCGACGCCGCTTCCTGCGTGCCCGCGGACAACCCCGGCCCCTCCTGGCCGAACACGAGCACGCACGAACGCGGCAGCGAAGCCGTTTCCACCGGCTCGGACCCCGGCGTGTTGTCGACCGCGACGACCGCCAGCCCCTGCTCGGCGGCGAACGAAACCAGCCCGGAGACGTCGTCGTGGTGCCGGAGGTGCTGGTAGCGGTCGGTCACCATCGCGCCGCGGCGGTTCCAGCGGCGGCGGCCGACGATGTGGACCTCCGCCGCCGCGAAGGCGTTCGCCGTGCGGACCACCGTGCCGATGTTGTGGTCGTGCTGGAAGTTCTCGATCGCGACGTGGAACGGGTGCCGCCGCCGGTCCACATCGGACACGATCGCCTCGCGGCGCCAGTAGCGGTAGGCGTCGACGACGTTGCGGCGGTCGCCGTCGCGCAGCAGGTCGGGGTCGTACCGCTCGTCCGTCGGCCAGTCACCCGGCCACGGGCCGACGCCGACCTCTTCGCGGCTCACCCACTCGGTGGGTCCGGCGTCGGGGGAAGTGCTCACCGCCCGATTGTCGCCTAGCCCAGGCGCACGCGGTGCGTCCGGGCGTCCTCGGTGTGGTCGCGGTGGCGCCAGCGGTGGTAGACGCCGACGTAGGAGTAGCCGACCACCGCGATCGCGACGACTCCGATCGCCGGCAGCCACGACTGCGGGAACACCGTGCCGTACAGGTAGTAGGCGTTGAACCCGCCGGGCAGGTCACCGAGGCCCTGCTGGTGGCGGAAGTAGTTCTCCAGCGCGGTGAACGGGCACGGCACCGGCGCCACGTTGACCAGGACACCCCAGGCCACGGCGAACATGTGGATGAAGATGAGCTTCGGCCAGCGCCACGCGATGAAGCCCCCGAAACCGATGAGCAGCAGGGCCAGCATGTGTACCGCGACAGTCGCTTCCGCCAGGAATTTCGCCACCACACGCCCCCTTCACCGAACCCCCTACCAGCGACTTTACTCCGCTGATCGAGTTCGGCCGCCCCTAAGAATGCCCAGTCGTGTGATGTTTAACCCACCGGAGCAACCTGTTCACCCCGGCGGTGACGGAGGCGTCACACCGGGTGGGAATTCCGGTGGGCGTTTCGCCGGGTACTTCGTCGGCTCCTCGTGCGGGTACTGCTCGGGCGGCTTCTTCCACGGCGGCTGGTGCCCGGGCCGCTCCGGCGGCTCGCCGGGCTTCGACGGCTCGTCCATGCCTTCGACGGTACGCCCGGTGAGGTCAGCGCACCCGGTCGCTCGGCGCGGGCTCCTCGTCGCCGGGCAGGTGGACGTCGGTGACGGTGATGTTCACCTCGACGACCTGCAGGCCGGTCATCTGCTCGATCGACGTGACGACGTTGCGGCGCACCGACCGCGCGAGGTCGGCGATGGCGACGCCGTACTCGACCAGGATCTGCAGGTCGACGGCCGCCTGCTTCTCCCCGACCTCGACCGAGACGCCCTGGCCGGCGCCGGCCGACGCACCCGGGATGCGCTCGCGCAGGGCGCCGAACGCCCGCGCCGCGCCACCCCCGAGGTCGTGCACGCCGCTGACCTCGCGCGCGGCGAGCCCGGCGATCTTCTGCACCACGGTGTCGGCGATCGTGGTCGTGCCCTGCTTCGTGACGAGAGTGGCGATTTCGGTCTTCTCGGCCGTCGCGGTCATGGAGATCCTCCCTGAATGTCCTGAGCCCTCAGGCTTTCGTAGGCAAGGCCCCCCGGGACGGGGGAGGATCACGGTGACGTGGGTCTCGCGAACGCCGCGCCGTCGAGGTCCGTGACGACCAGCCGCAGCCGCGCGTGCTCCCACTCCGTCCCCGCCAGCACCGGCCGCACCACCGCCGCGGCCTGCTCCAGCAAGGGCGGGATCGGCAGCCGCGTCGCGATCAGGCGGACCTCGACCACCTCGGCCGACAAGGCGACCGCCAGGCCGGCCCAGTCCACCGGCAGCCACGTCGTCCCGGGCGACACCGGGGTCGCCGGGCGGAGGCCGTCCACCGCGGTGAGGGCGCCGACGATCTTCTCGACGGCTTCGGCCGCGGTCACCGGGCCTCGATGTCCATGATGGACACCGAAACCTCGTCGACGACCAGGCCGGTCTGCTCGGTCACGAACCGCCGGACCGCGCGCTGCACGGCCCGGCCCACCGCCGCGGCCTGGTCGGCCGCCGCCGTGACCAGGTCGATCTCGACGGTCACCCGGCCGTCCGCCGTGCGGACCCGGACGCCGTCCGCGGGCGCCGGGTCGAGGCCCTTCCACCGCCGGCGGGCGGCTCGCGTCCACGCCGTCACCAGGCCGCGCAGGCCCGGTTCGAGCCGCACCACGCCCGGCGTCCCGATCGCCGCCCGCGCCGCCACCGAGGCGATCACCGGATCGGCGATGACGTAGTCCACGCTCATTCCCCTGGCTCCCCGGCAGCGTCTTCCGCGACGGTGTCTTCCGCAAAGATGTCGTCCACCAGCAGGTCGAGCTTCGCCAGCGTCAGCCCCACCCGGGCCGCGGCCGCCGTCGTCACCCGCTCCCGCACCAGCGCCAGCGCTTCGCCGCCGGTGACGTTCCGCAGACTCACCGCGAGGGTGAGTTCGACTTCTACGACGCCGTCGGCGCCCGTCCGCACCCGGCAGCGTCGCGCCCGGACCCCGTCGACCGTGTCCGCCGCGTACCGCAGCACCGCGGCCACGGCCTGCTCACTGATCTCGACGAACCCCGGTTCCGGGGTCGGCAGCGCCACCATCGAACCGCGCCGCACCTCGGCCCGCACCGCCGACATGATCCGGCCGAACAGGGCCGGCGGCACGTCGTCCTCGGCCACCAGCTCCGCGGTGGCCTCGCGCAACGCCAGCAGGCTTTCGCGCGCGGCCCGGCAGTGCGGGCAGGTCAGCTCGTGCTCGTCGGCCAGCCCGGCGCCGACCGCGTCGAGCCGCTCCCACACCTGCTCGACACCGCGTTCGCAGGGCAGCTCGTAGTCCGTCATCGCCATGGCTTCATCACCTCCGCCAGCTGGGCCCGGGCCCGCGCGATCCGGCCGCGGACCGCGGTCGCGTTCGCGCCGACGACTTCGCCGATCTCCTCGTAGGAGCGGCCGTGCACTTCGCGCAGCAGCCAGCACGCTCTCTGTTCCGGCGTCAGCTCGGCCAGCGCCGCGTTCAACGCCGAGAGCTGACCGCTGACCTGCGCGGCCCGCTCCGGCTGGAGGTCCGCCCGCGGCGACTCGGCGGTGTCGAGGTCGACGTCCGCCTGGGGCCTGCGCGCGCGGATCGTGTTGAGACAGCGGTTCGTGGTGGCCCGGTAGAGCCAGCCGACGAACGCCGCGTCCTCGCCGAGCTGGCCGAGCTTGCGCCAGGCGTTGAGGAAGACCTCCTGCACGACGTCCTCGGCGTCGCCGCGGTGCGCGAGCATCTTCACGGCGAGCCGGAACATCGGCCCCTGGTAGCGCAGCACGAGCTGCTCGTACGCCCAGACATCGCCGTCCTTCGCGCGCGCAACGAGGGTCGCGTCGTCGAGCGGCGTACCGGGCTCCGCGCTGGTCGTCACGGCACCTCCTCGAGAGGAGGACACGCGGGCGCGGAAAACGTCACGGGGTGATTGTCGGTGACCTGGGTCACCGACGCGAATCAGTCCAGGCCGAGGTCGTCCTTGCCGAGGACGTAGCGGTACTCCAGGCCTTCCTTCTCGATGGCCTCGCGCGCCCCCGTGTCGCGGTCGACCACCGTCACCACGCCGATCACGTTCGCGCCCGCTTCACGCAGGGCCGCGACCGCCTCGAGCACGCTGCCGCCCGTCGTCGACGTGTCCTCGACCGCCAGCACGCGCTGCCCCCGGACCTCCATGCCCTCGATGCGCCGCTGCATGCCGTGTTCCTTGACGGACTTCCGGACGACGAACGCGTCGAGCACGACCCCGTCGGTCGCCGCGGAGTGCAGCATCGCCAGCGCGACCGGGTCGGCGCCGAGCGTCAGCCCGCCCGCGGCGACGTAGTCCCAGTCCGCGGTGAGCTGGCGCAGCAGCTTGCCGATCAGCGGCGCGGCCGCGTGGTGCAGGGTCGCCCGCCGGAGGTCGATGTAGTAGTCGGCTTCCTTGCCGGACGCCAGGGTCACTTTTCCGTGCACCACGGAAAGATCGGTGACCAGCCTGGCCAGTTCGAGTTTCGCCGCTTGATCCAACCCGGGGTTCGCCACGGCCGAGAGTCTTACACACGGCCGTTCTCACTCACCGATGGATGTGGCGTCGACCGCACGCCCGCGCGTCGCCGCCCAGGCCGGGACGAGGATCGCGACGAGCGAGAGCACCACGGCGATCGCGAGCACCACCAGGTAGATCGCGAGCGGCCCGGACGGCAGCAGCGAATCGGTCACCACCAGGCAGAACGGCACGATCGCGCCCGCCGAGACCAGCGTTCCGAGCAGCACCGCGATGGCCGCGATCAGCCCGCCTTCGACGCCGGCCATCCGCAGCACCTGGCCGCGGGTGAACCCGCTCAGCCGTTGCAGCCCGAACTCCCGGCGCCGCTTGGCCGTGGCCATCACCAGCGTGTTGACGACCGAGATCACCGTGTACGCCAGGATCATCCCGACGAGCAGGTAGTTGACCCACGCGCCGATCTCGTTGCCCTTCGCGTGCGCCGCGATCAGCGCGTCACGATCACCGACAGCCACCGGCAACCCGGCTGTCGCCTCGCGAAGGCGCGAAGTCAGCGTCGCCGTGTCGACGCCTTCGGCCGCCCGCACCAGCAGCTGCGGGGCGAGCCCGAGTGTCGTGTGCGGAGCCAGCAGGGACGCGGGCAGCACGAGCCGTTCGAACCCGGCTCGCTGGCTCACGACGGCGGTCACCCGCACGTCCACCGGCGTGCCGTCGCCGAGCCGCAGCGACAGCGTGTCGCCGACCTGGCGGCCGAGCTTCGCCGGCACCTCGACGGCGTTCCCGGTCAGCTCGCTGACGCCGAGCGCGGGCCAGCCGTCGTCGTTCTGGTTCGAGTCGTACGGCCGGTCGACGAACACCGTGCTCGTGACGTACTCCGACGCACTCGCGACCCCCGGCACCGCGGCGACCCGGCCGAGCACCGACGGGTCCAGCCCGCCCGGCCCGGCGACGACCGCGTCCGCGCGCAGGTCCTCGGTGTACGCCTGGTTCGAGACGGCTTCCTGGGTGGTCTGCAGGTAGATGTTGGCGGTCGCGATGCCGACCGCGAGCATGATCGGGGTGACCGCGCCGGCCGTCCGGACCGCGCCGACGCGGGTGTTGAGCAGCGCGACCCGGCCGGTGACCCCGCTGACGGCCCGGACCGGCCAGCTCAGCAGCAGCGCCGTCACCTTGGTGACACCCGGGCTGATCGCCGCGAGCCCGAACGCCCACAGCATCACCGCGGGACCGGCCGTGCTGGCCGCGACCGGGCCGGTCATGACGGCGACCGTGACGATCGCCAGCGCCGTCCCGCCCGCGAAGCACAGGATCGCGGTGATCAGCCGGATCGGTGTCAGCCAGCGCCGTTCGACGGCGGCTTCCGCCAGCGCCTCGGTCGGGCGGACCTTCGAGGCACGGCGTCCGGCGACGAAGGACGCGGCCACGACGGCCAGCAGCGACGCGCCGGCGGCGACGGTCGCCGGGAGCCAGCCCTGCTCGAACTCCAGCACGTCCGGCACGACGTGGTGGGCCGCGAGCTCGCCGAACAGCCGGTTCCCGAGCACCGGGCCGAGCACGACCGCGACGGCGACCGCGAGCACGCCGACGACCAGCGCCTCGCCGAGGACCATCCGGCGCAGCTGGCGCGGGGTCGTGCCGATCGCGCGCAGCAGCGCGAGTTCGCGCTGGCGCTGCTGGGTCGACAGCGTGAGCGTGCCCGCGACGACGAACACCATGACCATCGCCGACAGCCCGCCGGAAACGGCGGCCAGGACGATGAGGTTCTCGCCGCTCGTGGCGACCTCGGGGAACTCGATGGCGCCGCGGTCGGTCCCGGTCGTCACGATCCCGGCGTCGCCGACGGCCGCCGTCACCGCGGCGACGTCACCCCCGAAGACGCCGATGGCGTCGTACCGGCCCGGGTGCCCGGAGAGCTTGTCCGCGTCGGCAGCCGAGAAGAACAACGCGGAATCCCGCATGGCCTGCGGCGCCTCGGCGATGCCGGAGATCCGGTACTCGCCGACGCTGCCGTGCGCGGCGACCGGCAGCGTGTCCCCGACGGCGAGCCCGAGCCCGGCGTCGACCACGACTTCGCCCGGCTTCGGCGCTTCGCCCTTCAGCGCGTACGGCGTCAACGCGGCGGAGTTCCAGGCGTGTCCGAGAGCGCTCGCGGCGCCGGCCTGCGCCGCGAAGCTGACCTCGCCGACGACGTTCGTGACGCCGGGGACCGCGCGCAGGCGGGCGGCCAGCGCGGCGTCGAGGCGGACGCGCTCGGGCAGGGTCGCGTTCTTGAACTTGTGCTTGTCGTCGGGGTCGAGGGTCGCCGGGTCCTCTTCGGGCAGCTCGAACGTTTGCTGCCCGCCGACGACGATCGGCGCCGCGGCCAGCCGCTGCACCGGCGTCTCGGACCGGATGCCCGTCTCCATCAGGCCACCGCACGCCGAGACGATCAGCGCGCCGAAGAACACGGCGACGAACGTCGCCAGGAAGCCGCCCTTGCGCACGCGCAGCGTCCGCATCGCGAGGGTGAACATCAGGCCTGCACCGCCAGCCGGTCCCAGGCACCCAGGTGGGTCATCCGCTCGGCGACGGCTTCCGCGGTCGGCCGCGAGAGACGGCCGGCGATGCGGCCGTCGGCGAGGAACACGACCTCGTCGGCGTAGGACGCGGCGACCGGGTCGTGCGTCACCATGATCACCGTCTGGCCCGACGCCCGGACGGACTCGCGCAGCAGGCCGAGCACGTCGGCGGCGGTGCGGGTGTCGAGCGCGCCGGTCGGCTCGTCGGCGAACAGCACGGCCGGGTCGGTGACCAGGGCGCGCGCGATCGCGACGCGCTGCTGCTGCCCGCCGGACAGCTGCCCGGGCAGGTGCTTGCGGCGCCCGTCGAGCCCGACGTGCGTGAGGATCCGCGCCACGAGCCGCTTGTCCGGGCGCTTGCCGGCCAGCTGCAGCGGCAGCACGACGTTCTGCTCGACCGTCAGCGCCGAGAGCAGGTTGAACGCCTGGAAGACGAAGCCGACGCGGTCGCGGCGCAGCTTCGTCAGGTAGGTCTCGCTCTTGCCGTCGAGGTCCTGGCCGTCGAGGACGACGCGGCCCGATGTCGGCCGGTCGAGCCCGGCCGCGCAGTGCAGGAACGTGCTCTTGCCCGACCCCGACGGGCCCATCACGGCGGTGAACCCGCCGCGCGTGAACGCGATCGAGACCCCGTCGAGTGCGACCACGCCTTCGCCGTACTCCTTGCGCACGGCTTCCAGCCGGACCGCGTCGGCTGTCTCGTTCCACCCAGTTGTCATGGGGAAAACGCTAGGGAGGCAGCCCGGCTTTCACCCTGGTGCGCACGCGCGTCTTCGGGGTAGGGGCAGCCCTACCCCACACTTTCACGTGAAAGTGCGGGGTAGGGCTTTTCCGTGAAAGCGGCGCCTCAGGTGCGGCCCTTGCCGCCGAAGCCGCCGCTGATCCGGCGCAGCACCGCGCGCGGCAGCAGCCCGCCGATCGCGACGACGGCCTTGTACTGCAGGCTCGGCACGGAGATCACCTTGCCGCGGCGCAGGTCCGCGAGCGCCTCACCGACCACCTGTTCGACACCCAGCCAGGCGATTTTCGGGCCCGGTTTGCCGATGCCGGCCCGCTGGTGGAACTCGGTCGCCGTGAAACCCGGGCAGAGCGCCATCATCCGGACACCCTTCGGCAGCGACGCGGCGATGCCTTCCGTGAACGACGTGACCCAGTTCTTGCTGGCCGTGTACGTCGAACCGCGGCCGCTGAAGAACCCCGCGACGCTGCTGACCTGGATGATCTCTCCGTGGCCGCGCTGGATCATGCCGGGCAGCACGGCCCGCGTCAGCCGCAGGACGGCCGTGACGTTGACGTCGAGCTGACGCTGCAGCGCGTCCGGCGGGATCGTCCAGAAGTCGCCGTTCAGCCCGAACCCGGCGTTGTTCACGAGCAGGTCGACCGGACCGGCGGCGAGCCGCTCCTCGACCGCCGCACGTCCGTCCACTTCGGACAGATCGGCGGGCAGCACCTCGACGCCGACCCCGTACTTTTCGCGCAGCTCGGCGGCGTAGGCCTCCAGCCGAGCGGTGTCGCGGGCGACGAGGACGAGGTCGTACTTCTCGGCGGCGAGCGTGCGCGCGAACTGCGCGCCAATGCCCGCCGTGGCACCGGTTATGAGAGCGGTGGTGGTCATGTGAGTGAACGATACCCACAGGTCAGGGGCTCCGTGTGCAGTCGTTTCATGCCCGGGTTATCGTCCCGATCATGGGTAAGCACAGCAGGCGCAAGAGCGGCTACCTGCCCAAGATCGCCGCCGGCGCGGCGCCCGTGGCCCTCCTGTTCGCGGCTCCCGCGGCGGCGCTCGCGTCCCCGGCCGAACTCACCCTGCCCCTCGACCACCGGCACACGACCACGCTCGACAACGACGGTGACACGCTCTCCGCCAGCCGCCGCGACGTCGTGGTCAAGGAGCTCGGCGACACCCGGCTGGCGTCCGATCTCACGGAGGCGGTCGCCACGCGCGGCGACCGCGCGGGTGTCCTCCAGCGGTCTCACCAGGGCGTCTGGCTGGCCGACGGCGTCGACGTCCTGAGCGAAAACGCCGAGCAGCTCGACGCGGGGCTGTTCGCGGGCGACCTCACGGGCGGGATCGCGGCCCGCCACTCGTCCGGCCAGGCCGTCGACGCCGGACAGCTGGGCGCGGTCGGCACGACGTCCGACCTGCACGCGATCGGCAACTTCTCCGGCGACCTCGACGTGGGCCAGGAGCACGAGCTCGGCGGCCAGCTGGGGCCGGCGTCGGGCCTGGTCAAGACGTCCGGGAGCCAGTCATCGGGCTCGTTCAGCGGCGACCTCGGGGTGGATCACGTCGTCCACGTCCAGGGCGGCACGACGTCGCTGCGCGGCACGCTGGCGGTCAGCGTGCTCGACCAGCCCGCGGTGTCCTTCCAGCCTTCTTGACGGCCGATCACCGGCCGGCAGCGGACCAACCGAATTCGGAACGACCAATCATCCGGCGTCTTCGCGTCACCCGCAGACAGCGCTGTGCTGATCCACTAGCCTGGTCGGGCAATGCGGCCCGACGGGCACCGAGAAATCTCGTTGCTGCCCCCACCCGCGCGTGGACCACGTGTGCCTTGGTGGGGGAAAATGTCGCTGCGGAAGAGCGCCGGGGAAATGCTCGCCGGTCTGCAGGCCAATGGACTGACCGAGCTGACCGAGCAGGTCGGCCGAGGAACTGACGATGCCGTCCCCCAGGCCACTGCGGCCCGATGGACGGAACTCCTGCCCGCGTTCCTCGCCGATCTGGAAACCGCCGGATTAAGCCATGCCGACGTCATTCTGCACCACCGCCTGCCGCACAGCCCGAAATACGTCGACATCGTGCTGTCCGGGCTCGACCCGCACACCAAGGAGTCGAGCCACGTCCTGGTCAACCTGGCCACCGTGGCCGATGCCGAGCCCGCCACCGACGAATTGTTCTTCCACGACGGTACTTACCTCCTCTCGCCCGGGAAACAGGTCCACCAGTATTGCGATTACCTCGCCGGTGCCACTCCGGATCTGGCCAAACGGCCCCGTTCTCTGCACGGCATCGCGTACGTCGGGAACAAGGCTTCGAACCCCGCCGTCGCCGGCCACGAACCGCCCGGATCGCCTCGGGTGTTCACCACCGCGGCCGGACCCGATCTGCACTACCACCTCCGTGCGCTCCTGGACGCGTCGTCCTCACGAGCTGAGACCCGTCGCGCCGGAGACCAGTTCCTCGCCCTGCGCCAGGAGCGGTCCGTCCTGTTCAAGACCGAAGAGAGCCAAGGTGAGGTGCATCGTGTTCTTCGCGACAGCTTCGTCCTTTTGGACGAACAGGAAGTGGCTTACGAGCGGGTCCGCACCGCAGTGCACAACGCCAGGGCCGGCGGCCGACCGACGGCCATGATCATCATGGGCGGACCGGGGTCCGGGAAGAGCGCTGTCGCGCTCAACCTCAAGCGCGACCTCGACGCCGAAGGCTTCCTGGTGGAACACGCCACCGGCTCGAGGTCGTTCACCAGTACCCTGCGCACGTTCACCGGCAGTCGTTCCCAACGGCCGCAAGGCGGATTCCGCTACTTCAACAGCTACATGAACGCGCCACCGGCTGAACTCGACGCGTTGATCTGCGACGAAGCACACCGAATCCGGGAAAAGAGCTATACGAGGTTCGCGCCCAAGGAGGTGCGGGACTCTGCCCGCCGTCAAATCGAAGAGCTCCTCGCCGCTGCGAAGGTGCCGGTGTTCCTCCTCGACGAGCAGCAACGAGTGCGCCCGGACGAGCTGGGATCGCGTGAGGCCATCTTCGCCGCGGCCCGCGCGAAGGGCTTCGAGGTGGAGGTCATCCGGCTCGACGGACAGTTCCGCTGCGGTGGGTCCGACGATTTCGAAGCCTGGGTCGCCCGGCTGCTCGGTCTGAGCCCGCTTCCCCCGGTCAAGTGGAGCAGCATCGTCGGCCCCGACGACGAATTCGTCGTCGTCAACGCACCGGCCCCGGCCCAGCTGGAGTCCTGGCTGCTCAAGCAGCAAGCGGACAACGACGGCACGACCGCGAGAATCGCCGCCGGCTTCTGCTGGCCGTGGAGTGACCCGGCCGGTTCGAAGGCCGACCGCCACCTCGTGGACGACGTGGTGATCGACGACTGGAAACGTCCTTGGAACGCCAAGCCCGAAGGCAAGTCGCTGCCGAAGGGGATTCCCGCGTCCCACTACTGGGCGACCGACACCCGGGGATTCGGCCAGGTCGGATGCATCTACACGGCACAAGGCTTCGAATACGACTGGTCGGGGGTCATCTTCGGGCCGGACTTCGTCCGACGAGGTGACCAGTGGATCGCGGACAAGAAGGGCTCCGCGGACAGCCAGGTCCGGAAGGCCTCCGCCGAGCAGTTCGCCCTGCTGACCGCACAGGCCTACAAAGTATTGCTGACCAGGGGAATGCGGGGAGCCTGCCTGTATTCGGTGGATCCGGAGACGCAGCGGTTCCTGGAAGAGATGACTTCCTAGAGCCCCGGCGGTCATCGCCGCCTTCCGACGCGAGGAGACACATGGCCGACTCGGCGCAGCTGCTCAGGGTCTGCATGGAGGTGATTCGCGACTCCGATGGCCCCCTTCCCCACGAAGAGGTGTACTCGAAGGTCGGCGACAGGGTCTTGCACGAGCCGACCACCGACCTGGCCCGTTCCGACGCCCGCGGGCAGATCAACCGGTACACGGCGGAGGCAGCGTCAATCGGCTGGCTGAGCAGAACCCAAGGCTGGTCCCTGACCGAATCCGGTGAGCTTGCCCTGGATACTTTTCCCGGCAGCCAGCTGCTCGACGAGTTCAGGCTCCGCACGAGTGAGTTTCGCAAGCAGCGACACCTCGCCCTCTCTCACCTTTCCGGCGACGAAAAGATGATCGCCCGGCTGGTGGACGTGGTGACTCCCGGTTTCTGGACCTCGTTCGACGAACTGGGGAAAGTGGCCGGAGCCTCCGTAGAGGACGTCAACCGCTATCTCGTCGACGCCGGTCCACCCGGCACCCATCGCATTCTGCGTTTCGACGGGTCGATTCCTGGTACCGACCGGCTCCACCCCCGCTTCCACAACACCGATCTGCACCGGAAGCTAGCCGCTGAGGGGGTGGAATTCGACTCGGCGGGCAGAGCCGCCAAGCACCAGTACCTCGACACCGCTTCGCTCGATGAACGACTGCGGTGGGAGCAGGAAGCGAGCGATTCGGCGCCGCGGCGGGCCTGGCTGGTCCGCACCGCGACGACCTCCGAAACGAGCCTGGTCACCCGCTGGCGCGCCGAGGGCTTCGTTTCGATGTCAGCGGAGGGACTGCGTTCGGTGGCCCTTCCGATTTCACCCGACCAGCTGCGGTCGGTCGTCGAGGACGATTTCCAGCACGAGTCCTACAACGCCAGGGACGTCCGGTTCGAGGAGCTGAACGGCTTCCTCAACCGTATGCGTGCCGGCGACTACGTCCTCACGCTCAACAACGGGTTCGCGTACTTCGGCGAGATCACGTCGAGCCCCAGTTTCCTGGCCGGTGACCGGGGGGCTCCGCTCCGGCGATTCGCCCGATGGGAGCCACTCGTGCCGGCACCCACACTCGATCAACTACCCCGTTCCCTTCAGGCGAAGCTTCGCAGCACTTCGTCCGTCGTGGATCTGACCGAGAATCTTGGCGAAATCGAGCAGGTGCTCCGTGACTTCAACGCCGAACCGGCCGAGCGCTCGACCGAGCCCCATCTGACGCTCTCCTTTCCCGAGATCGCCGAGGGTGCGGCCCGAGAACTCCTGATCGGGGAGGAATGGCTTCGTCGGCAGGTGGAACTGCTGTGGGAGTACAAGCAGCTGATCTTCCACGGTCCGCCGGGCACCGGAAAGACCTACCTGGCGCAGAAACTGGCTAGGCTGCTGGCCGATGTCAACGCGGTCAAGCTGGTGCAGTTCCACCCTTCGTACACCTACGAGGACTTTTTCGAAGGCTTCCGGCCCACCCAGAACAAGGAGGGCAAGGTCGAGTTCGGCCTGCACCCCGGCCCCTTCCGAACTCTGGTCGACGCCGCGCGGAAGAAGCCCGGCGAGCCGCACATCCTGATCATCGACGAAATCAACCGCGCGAACCTCGCCAAGGTCTTCGGCGAGCTGTACTTCCTGCTTGAGTACCGCGACGAGCCGATCAACCTGCTGTACTCGGCCGACTCGGGGTTCACGCTGCCCGAAAATATCTTCGTCATCGGCACCATGAACACGACGGACCGTTCGATCGCCACGGTTGACGCGGCGATCAGGCGGCGCTTTGTGTTCACTGAGCTCCACCCGGCCGAGCCGCCGACATCGGGACTGCTGCGACGGTGGTTGGACAGGCTCCTCGCGGCGGAGCCCGGCTCGAAGTTCAACGACGACGCGCCCGAGGTACTCGACGCGCTCAACGAGCAGATCGGGCGCCGCGACCAGGCGCTGGGTCCCTCGTTTCTCATGCGGCCGTCGATCTACCGGCGAGCCGACGGGCTGGACCGCGCTTGGGCCGCGTCGATCCTGCCGCTCCTCGCCGAGCACCACTACGCGGCCGGGCCCGAGGCTCTCGAGGCATACCACCTCGAGACGATCAGGCAGATCCTCGCGGACCGAAGGGCGTGATGGACCCACTCGAACTCTCGGAAACCGGTCGGCGCAGCAGGCCGCTGACTTCCGGGCAGCTCCGTGCACTGAGGGCGAGCAGGTTCGTTTCCCTGACACCACCACAGCCGGGCGGTGCCGAATGGACGATCGCGGGCAATCGTGGCTGGGTCGGCGTGTTTTGGGCGGACGATCTGCTCGTGCGCCTGGTTCCCAAGCTCAGCATCGCCCGGGTGCTGTTCCTGGCCGGCCACGGTGTCCGCTCCTCGGACGAGTGGTACGACGAGCCGTCCGAAACCCGAACCGACGAGGGGGTCGTCCCGGCCGTCGCGAACATGCTCTGGCGACAGGCCCGAAAGGCAATCGACACCAGCCTGCTGTCGGGATACGTTCCGACGACGGAGACGTCCACCACGGTCCGCGGCCGGGTTCGCCTGGCCGATCAGCTGCGCCGGCGCTACGACCAGGACTTCCCGTTCGAAGTCGCCTACGACGAGTTCGGTGTCGACATTCCGGAGAACCAGATCCTGCTGGCGGCGACCACCTTGCTCCTCGAGATGAGCGGTCTCGACGACGTTTCGGTGGAACAGCTGAACATCGTCCGGCGAGCTCTGAACGGCGTCTCGCCACTGCGCCGCGGGGTGCCCCTGCCGCTGTGGCAGCCCACCCGCCGCAACGAGCACTACCACTCCGTCCTCCGGCTTTCGGAGTTGCTGCTCGGGGCGTCGTCACCCGAGCACGGGCACGGGACGTTCGCGACCAACGGATTCGTCTTCAACCTCGAAAAGGTCTTCGAGAGCTTCGTGACCGTGGCCGTCAGCACGGCGTTGGGTGAGCGGATACCCGGCATCGGTCTCCCGCAGTATCCGTGGCACCTCGACGAGCGCCGCCGGCTGAAGATGAACCCGGATCTCGTCTGGCAGGTCGACGGACGCCCCGTGGTCGTGGTGGACGCCAAATACAAACGGAAGCAACCAGCGGAAGACTTCTACCAGATGCTGGCCTACTGCGCCGCACTCGGCGTCGACCACGGCCACCTTGTCTACGCGGACGGTAAGCCGGGCGAAGCCCGGCACAAGACCCGAGGCGGGCGGCACGAGCTGTTCGCACACACGCTGGATCTGACGCGGCCCCGGACCGAACTGCTGGGTCAAATAGCCCGGATCGCCGACCGGATCACCGAAATGATCGACGCACAGTGACTCTCGACTACTTTGAGCAGCCAGGCCTCTCTAGTCCTGCGCCGGCGGGTCCACGGGCTGGTGCTGCTGGACCGGCGTCCCGGCGGCCGGGGTCGGCGGGGTGCCGCCGATGGTCGGGATGGGCGCGCTCGCCTGGTGGCGGCCCGCGTCGTAGTCCTCGTCGAACGGGTCGACGATGTCCGCGATCTCGCCGAGATCACGCAGCAGCCGCTCGAGCCGGGACGGGCCCGCGGTCGGGGCGACGCTGGCGAGCACCCACTCGGCCTCGAGCCAGGCCACGCCGACGTCGCCGCCGAGCTGGTCCGCCGCGTCGACGAGCTCCTGGGTGATCACCGCGCGGGCGCCGTCGGCGTCGTCGGCGAAGGCGTAGCGGGAGCCGATCGGGCCGAGCATCTCGGGCATGTCGGCGCGCTGGAACGGCACGCTGGACAGCCACATCTCGATCGGGATCCGGTGCTTCTTGTTGCAGCGCACGGCGACGACGACCGCCGGGATCTGCCCCTCGGACTCGATGTCGAAGATGAACACGGGACGGCGGCCGTCGGAGGTGAAGGTCGAGCCCGCGACGACGTTCACCGCGGCGTCCGCGCCGAAGTAGCCGATCGCGCCGTTGGACCACTGCTGCGGCAGCCGCTCGTCTTCCTCGACGAACTGCCAGCCGCGCAACTGAGCCCAGCGCATGCGCTCGCGGTTGCGCGAGCCCTCCTTCGCCCGGTCGGCAGCGAGCAGCCCGAGGCCCGCCACCAGGGCGACGGCCGCGATGACGAACCAGATCCACGCCGGAATACCCACGACGTGCAGGGTATCGCCTGCTACGCCGAAGAGATGATCGCCGGTACCCGTGTCGCCGGGCCCGTTCGGACCAATTCCCGGCCGCCAGGTCGACAAATCGCCACAAGAAGCCACTTTGGACGGCCGTACGGGCTCCGAAAAGCCGTGAAGGCCTCCTTCCCGGCTCCTATGGCCGGGAAGGAGGCCTCACGGACCTCAGACGCGCTCGACCGTCAGCGCGTCTCCCGCTTCCAGCTCCGGGATGTCGACACGCACGGTGTCGCCGTCCCGGACCTCACCCGACAGCAGCTCCTTCGCCAGCTTGTCGCCGATCGCCGACTGGACCAGCCGCCGGAGCGGACGGGCGCCGTAGATCGGGTCGAAGCCGTTGAGCGCGAGCCACTCACGGGCGCCGTCGGTGACCTCCAGGTTGAGCCGGCGCTGCGCGAGCCGCGAAGCCAGCCGCGCCACCTGGATGTCCACAATGGACGTCAGCTGCTCGGTGCCGAGCGAGTGGAACACGACGATGTCGTCGAGCCGGTTGAGGAACTCCGGCTTGAACTGCCGCTGCACCACCGAGAGCACCGCGTCCCGCCGCTGCCGTTCGTCCAGCGAAGGGTCGGCGATGGCCTGCGAACCGAGGTTCGAGGTCAGGATCAGGATGGTGTTCCGGAAGTCCACCGTCCGGCCCTGGCCGTCGGTCAGCCGCCCGTCGTCGAGGACCTGCAGCAGCACGTCGAAGACGTCCGGGTGGGCCTTCTCGACCTCGTCGAGCAGCACCACCGAGTACGGGCGCCGCCGGACGGCCTCGGTCAGCTGGCCGCCCTGGTCGTAGCCGACGTACCCCGGCGGGGCACCGACCAGGCGCGCCACCGAGTGCTTCTCGGCGTACTCGCTCATGTCGATGCGCTGCATCGCGCGCTCGTCGTCGAACAGGAACTCCGCCAGCGCCTTGGCCAGCTCGGTCTTGCCGACGCCGGTCGGGCCGAGGAACAGGAACGAGCCGGTCGGGCGGTCGGGGTCGGCGACGCCGGCCCGGCTGCGGCGCACCGCGTCCGAGACGACCTGCACGGCTTCCTGCTGCCCGATGACGCGACGGGTCAGCTCCTCCTCCATCCGGAGCAGCTTGCCGGTCTCGCCTTCCAGCAGCCGGCCCGCCGGGATGCCGGTCCACGCGCTGACCACGTCCGCGACGTCGTCCGCGCCGACCTCTTCCTTGAGCATCACGTTCTGCTGGCTGGCCTCGCTCGCCGCGGTGGCCGCTTCGAACTCCTTCTCCAGCGCCGGGATCCGGCCGTAGCGCAGCTCGGCGGCCTTGCCGAGGTCACCGTCGCGCTCGGCGCGCTCCGACTCGCCGCGCAGCTGCTCCAGCTGCTCCTTGAGCTCACGGACCTTCTCGATGGAGCCCTTCTCGTTCTGCCAGCGCGCGGTCAACGCGGTCAGCGTCTCGCGCTTCTCGGCCAGCTCGGCTCGCAACGCGGTGAGCCGGTCCTTCGAAGCCGCGTCGCTCTCCTTGGCGAGCGCCATCTCCTCGATCTCCAGGCGGCGGACGGCGCGTTCGACCTCGTCGATCTCCACCGGCCGCGAGTCGATCTCCATGCGCAGCTTGGACGCGGCCTCGTCGACCAGGTCGATGGCCTTGTCCGGCAGGAAGCGCGCGGTGATGTAGCGGTCGGACAACGTCGAGGCGGCGACCAGCGCGGCGTCCGTGATCCGGACACCGTGGTGCACCTCGTAGCGCTCCTTGAGCCCGCGCAGGATCGCGATGGTGTCCTCCGGCGACGGCTCGCCGACGAGCACCTGCTGGAAGCGCCGCTCCAGGGCGGCGTCCTTCTCGATGTGCTGGCGGTACTCGTCGAGGGTGGTCGCGCCGACCATCCGCAGCTCGCCGCGGGCGAGCATCGGCTTGATCATGTTGCCCGCGTCCATCGCGCCCTCACCGGTCGCGCCGGCGCCGACGATCGTGTGCAGCTCGTCGATGAAGGTGACGACCTCGCCCGCGGAGTCGGTGATCTCCTTGAGCACGGCCTTCAGCCGCTCCTCGAACTCGCCGCGGAACTTCGCGCCGGCCACCATCGACCCGAGGTCGAGGGCGACGACGCGCTTGCCGCGCAGCGACTCCGGCACGTCCCCGGCGACGATGCGCTGGGCCAGCCCCTCGACGATGGCCGTCTTGCCGACGCCCGGCTCGCCGATCAGGACCGGGTTGTTCTTGGTGCGCCGCGACAGCACCTGCACGACGCGGCGGATCTCGGTGTCGCGCCCGATGACCGGGTCGAGCTCGCCGTTCCGGGCGCGCTCGGTCAGGTCGACGCCGTACTTCTCCAGCGCCTTGAACGTGCTCTCCGGGTCCTCGCTGGTGATCCGGGCGGAGCCGCGGACCTTGACGAACGCCTCCTGCAGCGCGTCCGGCGTCGCGCCGTGGCGCTTGAGCAGGTCGGCCACCTGGCCGCCTTCGGTGGCGAGCCCGACGAGCAGGTGCTCGGTCGAGACGTACTCGTCGCCCAGCTCGGTGGCCAGCTTCTGCGCGCGCGTCAGCGACTTGACGGCGAAGGTGTCGAACTGCGGGCTCGACACCGTCGCGCCGGTCGCGGACGGCAGCGCCGCGATGAGCGGCTCGAGCTCCTTGTGCACCACCCCGGGGTCGGCCCCGACCGCGGTCAGCAGCGGTGCGGTCAGCCCCTCACCCTGCGCCAGCAGGGCGCCCAGCAGGTGGGGGGCCGACACGTGCGGGTTGCCGGCCATGGTGGCCGCCTGCGCCGCGGACGAGATCGCCTGCTGGGTCTTCGTGGTCGGGTTGAAAGCGTCCATCCCTCACCTCATGCTCGATACAAAAGTCGTGGTGACAGGCCTGACCGAGACCTGACACTATCCTTAACGCACGAAAACTTGAGTCTGTTCCGCTCAACTCTGACCGGGTGCCACGGCGCTCGCCGGCAACCGCGATCCGAGCATGCCGAGCCCGGCCACGGCGAGGCCGGCACACGTCCCGACCAGCACCCAGGGTAACCAGTCGGCGACCGAGAACAACGCCACCACGGCGGGCGCGAGAACCTGGGCCACGGTGAACGCGTACTGGTACGCAGCGAGATAACGGCCGCGGGCCACCGGAGGTGCCGCGGCTTCGGCGAGTGCACCCGAACGCGGGCCGAAGACGAGGTCGCCGGCGGCGAAGATCAGCGTCGACGCCAGCAGGTAGGCCACGCGCCAGCCGTCGGGCACCAGCAGCACCCCGAGGCTGACCAGGCACCACGCGGCGAACAGCGCCGAGCCCGCGCGCATCGCCGTGATCCGGCTCAGGTGGGCGGTGAGCCGCAGCGCGAGCGTGCCGCCGACGCTGGTCAGGACCGTCAAAAGCGCGAGGATCGCGCCGGGCAGCCAGGCGGGGCCGTGCATCCGGTCGAGCACGAACACCGGCGTGCCGATCAGGAAGAACTCGAGGGAGAGGCCGAACAGGCCGCTGAAGAGGATCAAGGCGAGGTACGGCCGGTCGCGCAGCACCTTGACCGACCGTTCTCGGTGCTGCTCGCGCGGCCGCGCGAGCCGGACGAACAGGGCGAGGATCGACGCGGCCACGAAGAACGTCGCGACGTCGAGGAGGAGCGCGATCCGGTACCCACCGGCGCCGAGGCAGGTCAGCAGCGCCCCCGCCACGAGACCGCCGAGGCCGAAGCAGCCGGCCCGCACCATCCCCACCTCGGCGAACGGCCGATCCTTCGGGACGTCGCCCGCGACGTCGGCGATGAGCACGAACAGGGAGCTGTAGAACAGCTGCTGGCCGGTGGAGAGCAGGACCGCGGCGACCACCACCGGGCCCGCGCCGTCGGCGAGCAGGTACGCGCCCGCGCCGGCGGCCTGCAGCAGCTGGGCCCCGATGACCACGGCCCGCGGCCCGACACGGTCCACGAGGCGACCGGCCAGCGGCGGCACGACGAGCCCGCCGACGGTACCGAGCGTGACGGCCGTGCCCGCCACCGCGAGCGGCACGCCGACCACCTGCGTCACGTACACCAGCGCCAACGGGAGGAACAGACCCGAGCCGAAGTTGTCGGTCCCCAGCGCGCAGAGCAGCGCCACCCGGCTACGCGTCACCTTTCGACGTTAACTCCCTGGCCCGCCGCCAAGTCAGGACCGAACGGAGACACTTCCGCCGGGCCGAAGGCCACTGCCGGTGGCACTCCGGCGGCATTGCGTCACTTGGTCGTGTCAGCGAGGCAAGCGGCGCTGCCGAGCGCGCGGCGCAGGTCGGCGTTCATCTCGGCGAGCCGGCCGATGAGGTCGGTGACGCGCTCGTCGTCCCAGCCGCCGAGCGCCGTCTCCATGAACTCCAGGTAGTTGGCCCGCCAGCGGGCGAGCTCCGCCCGGCCCTTCTCGGACACGCTCACCAGGGACGCGCGGCCGTCTTCGGGCGCGGGACGGCGGTCGACCAGCCCGGCCGCGGACAGCTGCGTGATCTGCCTGCTGACCACCGACAGGTCGACGAACCGGCGCTTGGCCAGCTCGGACGGCCTGGCCTCGCCGTTCTTCGCGAGGTCCGACAGGAGCATCGCGGCGGCCGGGTGCAGCCCCGGCTCGCTCTGCCAGGCCTGCATGATCCAGGCGTGCTGGAGCTGCGACGCGGTCTTCAGCTCGCGCATGAGCTCGACCCGGACGTCGTCGTCGGTGTCGTCGAAGCCCATCGGGACCCTCCTGCCACTGCCGCACCGGGGCTCCGCCACCCGAAGCCCCCGATGAAGCTATTACTTGTGCAATACAAGTTTATTGCCGATCGCTTGCGCGAGCAAGGATCAGCCCGGTGAGGTCGCCCACGCCGAGACCGGGTGCGATACACCCGGTCGGAGCAACAATGCGGGCAAAAGGGCGGCCGGCGGCTACCCTGCGGACGGGCCCGCGCGCGCGGCCCCGGCGAGTGACGAGGTGGACGTAGTGGCGAAGGAAGCAGGAGGCGGCTGTGTGCGAAACTGCCGTCACCGCGCCCGGTCCGGCGGTGGATGATCGGGTGCCGTCGTCCCTCCGTCCCCAGCGAGCGAACACCGCCCCATGACCGCCGACTCCGTCAGCCCGCTCCCCAGGTCTTCGTCGCCGCGTGAAGCCCCCGCGGCCGTCGTCGCGATGGTCCGGCTCATCCGCGAAAGCTGGGCGAAGTCCGAGCCGTACATCGCGGACATCTCGCAGTTCTTCTACGGGATGCTGTTCACCCTCGCCCCGACCACGCGCGACTTCTTCCCGATCAACATGGAGATCCAGCGCGGCCGGCTGGTGCGCGCGCTGGTGCACATCGTGCAGATGGTGGACCGGCCCGACGACCTCGCGCCCTTCCTGCGCCAGCTGGGCCGCGACCACCGCAAGTTCGGCGTGGTGCCCCGGCACTACGAAGCCGTCGGCACCGCACTGCTGGCGTCGCTCAAGAACCACCTCGGCCGGGAGTGGACGCCCGAGGTCGAACGGGCCTGGGCGGAAGCGTTCACCATCGCCGCGCGGGCCATGCAGGACGCCGCCGCTTCCGACACGAACCCGCCGTCGTGGCAGGCCACCGTGGTCGAGCACCGGCGGCTGACCTGGGACCTCGCGCTGGTGCGGCTGATGCCCGACCAGCCCGTGCCCTACCACCCGGGCCAGTACGTGAGCGTCGAAGTCCCGCAGCGGCCGCGGCTTTGGCGCTACCTCTCGCCGGCGAACGCGCCGCGCGAGGACGGTGGCATCGAGTTCCACGTCCGCGCGATCGACGGCGGCTGGGTGTCCAGGGCGATAGTCAGCCACACCCAGCCCGGTGACGTCTGGCGGCTCGGCCCGCCGCTCGGCCGCTTGAACGTCGACCGCGAATCGTCGCGCGGCGTGCTGATGGTCGCGGGCGGCACCGGCATCGCGCCGCTGAGGTCGATTCTCGACCACCTCGCACTGTGGGGCGAAAACCCGAAGACACGCCTGTTCTACGGCGGGCCGTCGCGGGAGGACCTCTACGACCTCGAGGAACTGCGCGCGCTCGCGTCGACCAACCCCTGGCTGAACGTGACGCCGGTGGTGGAGCGCGGCGGCGACGTCCCCGGGTTCGAGCAGGGCACGCTGGCCGAGGCCATCACGCGGTACGGCTCGTGGCCGGACCACGACATCCTCGTGTCCGGCTCGCCGGCGATGATCCGCGCGACGGTGTCGCGCATGCTGGTCGCGGGCAGCGCGCTGGACCAGATCCAGTACGACCCGTTCACGATCGACTAGCCAATTGCGGACCCGCTGGTCCGATGCAGGAATCGAACGAGCCGCGAGAATTGTTACGCGCGCCGCGTAAACCATCCGGATGATCGTTTTTACGCTGTGCCAGACAGGGTTTACGCCGTGTGGCTAAATTGCTCCGTTCGAGCGGACCGCGCGGAATCACGCGCATCTGCACGGGAATTCGCCTACAGTCGGAAAGCCTCGGGGGCGGCACCGCACGGCGACGCCGCACGCACGGCGCAAGAAAGCCTTTGCAGGACTGGAGAATACCGTTCCCGATGACTGCTGAATCCGTGAAGGTCTCCGCACCACCCAAGACCGTTCCCGTTTCGACCGTGGAAGGTCGCGAACTCGCGCGGTTGATTCGTGAAAGTTTTGCGGAGATCGAACCGAAAGCCGACGAAGTCGCCCAGTACTTCTACGGCGCGTTGTTCGTGGTCGCGCCGGATTGCCGTGATCTGTTCCCGGTCACGATGGCGAGCCAACGCAGCCGGTTGCTGCGCGCGCTCGTGTACGTCGTGCAGATGGTCGACCGGCCCGACGAGCTGACCACCTTCCTCGGGCAGCTGGGCCGCGACCACCGCAAGTTCGCCGTCGTCGCCCGCCACTACGACGCCGTCGGCATCGCGCTGCTGTCCGCGATGAAACGGTTCCTCAAGCAGAAGTGGACGCCCGAGGTGGAGTCCGCGTGGACGACGGCCTACGGGCTCATCGCGAAGACCATGCGCGAGGCCGCGCAGGCCGAGACCGGGCCCGCGTCCTGGGCGGCGCGGGTGCTCGACCACCGCAAGCTGTCCCGCGACGTCGCGATGGTGCGGGTGCAGACCGAAGGACTGCTGCCGTTCCGGGCCGGCAGCTACGTGAGCGTGGAGGTGCCGCAGCGGCCGCGGATGTGGCGCTACCTCTCCCCGGCGACCGCGCCGCGCGGCGACGGCCAGATGACGTTCCACGTGCGCGCGGTACCCGGCGGCTGGGTCAGCGGGGCCATCGTCAACCACACCAAGCTGGGGGACGTCTGGCGGCTCGGGCCGGCGATGGGCACGCTCAACGTGCGCCCGACCGCCACCCGGAAACGGCTGCTGATGATCGCCGGCGGAACCGGGGTCACCCCGTTCGTCTCGATCCTCGACGACCTCGCGCACTGGAAGCGCAACCCGCCGGTGCACCTGTTCTTCGGCGGCAAAAGACCCGAGGACCTGTATGCGCTCGACGACCTCCGGCGGCTGACCGCGGTGTCGAAGTGGCTGACGGTCACCCCGGTGACCGAGGAGGGCGCCATTCCCGGCGGCGACCGCGGCACCCTGGCGCACGCCGTGGCCCAGCGCGGTGTCTGGAAGGACCACGACATCCTCGTCTCCGGCTCGCCCCCGATGATCCGGGCGACGATCGCGAAGCTGCTGACCGCCGGCGTCGAGCTCGAACGCATCCGCTTCGACCCGTTCACCCTGGACTGAGGACCTCACGGCGGGTCGCGCGGATTCTCGCTATGTTCGCCGATATGGAGATGACGATTCCGGTTTCGGACGGGACCATCGGCGGCTACCTGGCGGAGCCCGCGGGCGAAGGGCCACACCCGGGTGTGGTGCTCATCCACGACGCGTTCGGGCTGAGCCAGGACACGAAGAACATCACCGACCGCTTCGCCGCCGAGGGCTACCTCGCGCTCAGCCCGGACCTGTACTCGCGGGGCGGGATGCGCCGCTGCGTGCGTCGCGTGTTCTCGGACATGTTCGCGAACCAGGGCCGGACGTTCGACGACATCGAGGCGTCGCGCGCGCTCCTGGCCGGCCGCGCGGACTGCTCGGGCCGGGTCGGCATCGCCGGGTTCTGCATGGGCGGCGGCTTCGCGCTCGTCGCGGCGTCACGCGGCTTCGAGGCGTCGGCGCCGTACTACGGGCAGCTGCCGAAGACCCTGTCGGTGCTCGACGACGCGTGCCCGATCGTCGCGAGCTTCGGCAAGAAGGACTTCTCGCTGCGCGGCGCGGCGGCGAAGCTCGAGACGGCGCTCACCGAGCGTGAAATCCCGCACGACGTCAAGGAGTACGCCGGCGCGAGTCACGGGTTCGCCAACAAGATCGAGGTCGCGGCACCGCTCAACCTGCTGCTCAAGGTCGTCGGGTTCACTTACCACCACGAAGCGTCCGAAGACGCGTGGCGCCGAGTGACGTCTTTCTTCGGCGAACACCTGCAGCAACCGGCCCGACCTTCGCACTGAGCCGAGCGGGCTAGCGTTTCTGCTGAACGGCTGTAGTTGATTGACCGTTGTGCCCGAATCGCTTTATGGTCTAGACCACGTCTTCCCCGGACGTGCTCGTTCGTCCTCCCTCCGGAACAACGCTGTTCCCCCTCGAGGAGCCGAAATGACCCTTAAGCGAAAGCTTTTCGCGGCCGCAGCCGGCGCTCTCCTCGCCCCGGTGCTGGTCGTCGTCCTCCCCGCCACCTCCGCGAGTGCCCACGGATACATCTCCGACCCGCCCAGCCGGCAGGCCAACTGCGCGGCCGGGAAGGTCCCGAACTGCGGGCAGATCGTCTACGAACCCCAGAGCGTCGAAGGTCCCAAGGGCCTGCGCAGCTGCAACGCCGGGTTGGGGCAGTTCGCCGAGCTGGCCGACGAGTCGAAGCCCTGGCCGGCCAAGTCGGTCGGCACGACGGTGACGTTCAACTGGGTGTTCACCGCCCGGCACGCCACCTCGAACTACGAGTACTACATCGGCGGCACGCGCGTCGCGAACATCCCCGGCAACAACCAGCAGCCGCCGGCGACCGTGCAGCACACGGTGAACCTGGCCGGCTATTCGGGCCGGGTCAAGGTGCTGGCGATCTGGAACATCTCCGACACGGCCAACGCGTTCTACAGCTGCGTCGACCTCCAGATCGGCGGCGGCGGAACTCCGCCGCCGACCACCACGACCCCGCCCCCGACGACGACCCGGCCGCCGACCGCGACCCCGACCACACCGCCCTCGAGCGGCACGTGGGCGGCGGGAACGGCGTACAAGGCCGGCGACGTGGTGACCTACGGCGGCGCGAGCTACCGCTGCCTGCAGCCGCACACGGCGATCGCGGGCTGGGAGCCGCCGAACACCCCGGCGCTCTGGCAGCGCCAGTGAGAGTGGTGCTGGCCGTCGTCGCGCTGCTGCTGACCGGCTGCGGCGCGACGGCGGCCCCACCCACGTACAACGCGGCGGACGTGATGTTCCTGCAGATGCTGATCCCCCAGAACCAGCAGGGCATCGAGATCGTCCGCCTGGCCACGAACCACCCGTTGCCGCCGGCGGTGAAGGAACTGGCGGCGGCGATCGAATCGACGCAGCGCACCGAAGTGGACGACATGCGGAACTGGCTTCGCGCCTGGTCCCAGCCCGAGACGATGGACATGAACCCCCAGGCCCACGCGGGCCACGGCGGCATGAAGATGACATCGCCGGACCTGGTGGGCACGCTCCGGTCGGCGCCCGACGCGGAGTTTCCCCGCAAGTTCCTCGACGTGCTGACCGGCCAGCAGCAGGGAGCGATCGAGCTGGCCCAGACGGAGAACTCGGCGAACGGCGGGGTCAACGCCCAGGCCCGTGATCTGGCCCGGCGGGTCATCGAGTCGCGGTCCGCCGAGGTGAAGCAGCTGTTGAACTTCAAGGTTTGACGACCCCCCGCGTTCTGGGGTGCCGGCCGCGAGCAGCCTCCTGCCGGGCCGCTCGCGGCCGGCTGCGCTTCGGGCCGAAATTCGGTTGGCCGTGCCTCAGCGTCGCGTTAGCCTCGCGATCATGATGTTCTCCCGCACCGTCTTCGCGAGGTTGCGCACCCGCCGCTGACGGCGGCGCACCGATCTCCTTCCCTGCCCGCCGTTCCGGCCTTCGCCGGGCGGCCGCTTTCGTGCTGCCCGGCTCCCTCCAGAGCTGCGGAGCATCTTTTGACTTCCCCCCTGCCCGAATCCGCCCACCTGCGCGCGGAGCGCGTCGGCGTCACGCTCGGCTCGCGCCGCGTCCTGCACGACGTGAGCGTCACCGTTTCGGCCCGGTCCCGGCTGGCGATCGTCGGCGAGAACGGGCGCGGCAAGACCACCCTGCTGCACGTCCTCGCCGGGGTGCGCGCGCCCGACCACGGCACCGTCCAGCGGACGGGCACCGTCGGCGTCGCCCGGCAGGCGCTGCCCTTCCGGTCCGGCGAAACCGTCGGCACGCTGACCACCGAGGCGTTGCGCGAAGCCCACGACGCCTTGCGAGCGCTCGATGCGGCCACCGCGAATTTCACCGAGGACCGCTACGCCACCGCGCTCGACGCGGCCACGCGCCTCGACGCGTGGGACGCCGAACGCCGCGTCGACGTCGCCCTCGAAGCCCTCGGCGCCTGCACCGACCGGACCCGCGAACTCGGCACGCTTTCGGTCGGGCAGCGCTACCGCGTGCGCCTGGCCTGCCTGCTCGGTGCGCGGCACGACTTCCTGCTGCTCGACGAGCCCGGCAACCACCTCGACGCCGGCGGCCTCGCGTTCTTGACTGACCGGCTGCGCGGCCACGACGGCGGCGTCGCACTGGTCAGCCACGACCGCGCGCTGCTCAGCGACGTCGCGACCGAGTTCCTCGATCTCGACCCCAGCCAGGACGGCCGCCCGCGCAGCTACGCCGGCGGCTATTCGGCCTGGCAGGACGGCCGCCGCCGGGACCGCGAACGCTGGGTGCAGGAGTTCGAGGAGCAGCAGGACACGCACCGGCAGCTCACCCTCGCGGTGACGCAGGCGCGTGCCCGGCTCAGCACCGGCTGGCGGCCGGACAAGGGCACCGGGCGGCACCAGCGCCAGTCCCGCGCGCCCGGTGTCGTCCAGGCGCTCAACCGGGAGCGGGCGGCGCTGGAGGCGCATCGCGTGACCGTGCCCGAGCCGCCGTTGTCGTTGCGGTGGCCCGATCTCGGCTCCGGCGCGCGAGCACTGGTCCGCCTGCACGACGTCGGCGTCGCCGGTCGCCTCGCCGGCCCGGTGACGCTGTCCCTCGACCGCGGCGACCGCCTCCTCGTCACCGGCGAAAACGGCGCGGGCAAGTCGACGCTGCTGTCTGCGCTCGCCGGCGAACTCACGCCGACGACGGGTTCGGTCCGGCACCTGCCCGGCGCGAAAGTGGCCCTGATCGGCCAGGAAGTCCCGGCATGGCCGGAAGAACTCACCGCCCGCCGGCTGTTCGAGCGTGCGGGCCTCCCGTTTTCGGCCATGGGCCTGCTCGACGCGGAATCCCTGCGCACGCCGGTCGGCCGCATGTCCCAGGGCCAGCAGCGGCGGCTCGACCTGGCGCTGCGGCTGGCCGGACGCCCGGACCTGCTGGTGTTCGACGAGCCGACCAACCACCTGTCGGCGGTGCTCGTCGAGGAGCTGACCGAGGCCCTGCTCGAAACCCCGGCCGCGGTGGTCGTCGCGACGCACGACCGGCGAATGCTGCGCGACCTCGCGGCCTGGCCGCGCCTGGCGCTCGGGGGCTGAAAGCCGTGAAGGCCCCCTTACCGGCTCTTATAGCCGGTAAGGGGGCCTTCACGGACTTGCGATCCAGCGGGGGCTCAGCGGCGCTTGGGACGCCAGACCACCATCGCCGTCTGCTGGTTGAGCGGCACCAGATCCCGGCGGTACGACGCGTGCGCCGCCGCCGCGGCCTGCTCGCCCGCGGCGTACGCCGCGGCCAGCTCTTCGGTCAGCTCCGCGAGCCGGGCCCGCAGCGCGTCGACCTGGTTCTCCAGCTCGATGATGCGCTTGATGCCGGCCAGGTTGACGCCGTCCTCTTGCGACAGGCGCTGGACTTCGCGCAGTAGCGCGATGTCGCGCATCGAGTAGCGCCGCCCGCCACCGGACGTGCGGCCCGGCGACACCAGGCCCTGCCGGTCGTAGGTGCGCAACGTCTGCGCGTGCATCCCCGCGAGCTGGGCCGCCACCGAGATGACGAACACGGGGGTCTCTTCGTCCCCTTCCTGGGGGATCCCGCCGAACATCCCACTCACCTGCCTTCGAGCAGCTCAGTGATCTCGGGCCGGGGGTCGTGCCCGGCCATCGCCTCGGCGTACGCCTGCAGTGCTTCGCGCGCCTTGTCGTCCAGTTTGGCGGGAATCGCCGCGGTGAGGGTGACGAGCAGATCACCTTGTGAGCCGTCGCGCTTGGCGATGCCCTTGCCGCGCACGCGCAGCACCCGTCCGCTCGCGGTGCCCGGCGGCACCTTGAGCGAGACCTTGCCTTCGAGCGTCGGCACCGTGATCGTGGTGCCGAGCGTGAGCTCGGTGAAGTCCACCGGCACGGAGATCGTCAGGTCGAGGCCCTTGCGCCCGAACAGCGGGTGCGGAGCGACGTGCACCCGGACGTAAAGGTCACCCGCCTGCGCACCACCCCGGCCCGGCTCGCCCTGGCCGGCCAGCCGGATCCGCTGGTCGTCGTCGACGCCCGACGGGATCCGGACGGTCAGCGTGCGGGTCCGCGTGCTGACCCCTTCGCCGCCGCACTCGGGGCACGGGTCGTCGATGATCTGCCCGCGCCCGCGGCAGTCGCGGCACGGCTCCGAGAACGCGAACGCACCCTGGCTCCGGCTGACCAATCCCGAACCGGAACAGGTCGGACAGGTCCGCGGCGACGTGCCCGGCTTCGCGCCGTTGCCGCCGCACGTCGAACAGGTCGCCGGGCTCGACAGCCGCAGCGGCAGGGTCGCGCCCTTGACCGCCTCGGTGAAGTCGATCCGGACGTCCGTCTCGACGTCGGCCCCGCGCTGCGGCCGGTTCGCCGTCGCGCCCGCCGACGCCCGGCCACGGCCGAAGAGCCCGCCGAGGATGTCGCCGAGCCCGCCGAAACCCTGCTGCTGACCCGCGCCGGCCTGGCCGAAGATGTCGCCCATGTCGAAGCTGCCGCCACCGCCGCCACCGGGGAAGTTGAACCCGCCCCCGCCGCCGAACAGCCGCCGCGCCTCGTCGTACTCCTTGCGCTTGCTCGCGTCGGAGAGCACGCCGTAGGCCTCGGAGACCGCCTTGAACTTCTGCTCCGCCTGCGCGTTGCCGGAGTTCGCGTCCGGGTGGTTCTCCTTGGCCAGCTTGCGGTAGGCCTTCTTGATCTCGTCCGCCGTGGCGTCGGAGGAGACGCCCAGTTCGCGGTAGAAATCCTTACCGACCCATTCCCGAGCACTCATCGGGCGCCTCCTCCTTCCAGCTCAACCGGATACTGCTTACTGCTGCTGCTCATCGAGTCCGCCGTCGAGTGGCAGCTCGCCACCGACGGGCGGGTGCTCCGCCGGGCCACCGGGCTCGTGGTCGGTGACCCCGACCAGTGCCGCCCGCAGGACCCGGTCGCCGAAGCGGTAGCCGCGGCGCATGACCACGGTCACCGTCGGGCCCGCCACGTCCGGCGAGGTGTTGTGCTGCACGGCCTCGTGCACGCTCGGGTCGAAGGCCTCGCCCTCGCTGCCGAACGACTCGAGCCCCGCGCGCTGCAGGCCGCTGATCAGCTTGTCGCCGACGGCCTTGAACGCCCCGGTGAGGTCACCGTGCTGCTCGGCCCGCTCGAGGTCGTCGAGCAGCGGCAGCAGGTCGTTCACCACGGTCGCCTTGGCACCGAGCACGACCGCCTCGCGGTCACGCTCGACGCGCTTCCGGTAGTTGGCGTACTCGGCCTGCAGTCGCTGGAGGTCGGCGGTGCGCTCGGCCAGCTCCTTCTCGATGTCGGAAACGACCGACACCGAATCGTCCACAATGGACTCGCCGAGCGAGGGGCCCGCGTGCTCGACGGGGGCCTCCTCCGGCTCCGGCGCGGCGTGGGCCGGACCGGGCGGGCGAACCTGCCCGGTCTGGGGGTCCACCCGCCGCCGATCCCGCACGACCACCGGCTCCTCGGGGCCGCGGCCCTGGTTCTCGGATTCGTCGTAGCTGTGGGTCACTTCTTCTCGTCCTCTTCGACGATCTCGGCGTCCACCACGTCATCGGCCTTGGCCTGGCCGCCGGCCGCACCGGCGTCGCCACCGGCCGCCCCCGCGGCACCGGCACCGGCCGCACCGGCCGCCGCGTCGGCGTTCGCGTTGGCGTACAGAGCGGTGCCCAGCTCCTGCGAAGCGGTGTTCAGCTTCTCGATCGACTCGCGGATCTTGGCCGAGTCGGTGCCCTTGAGCGCCTCGTTCGACTCGTCGATCGCGGACTTGACCTTGGCCTTGAGGTCGTCGGGCAGCTTGTCGTCGTTGTCCTTGAGGAACTTCTCGGTCTGGTAGACCAGCGTCTCGGCCTGGTTGCGGGTCTCGGCCTCTTCGCGACGGGTCTTGTCCTCCTCGGCGTGCGCCTCGGCGTCCTTGACCATCCGCTCGATGTCGTCCTTCGGCAGCGCGGAGCCACCGGTGATCGTCATCGACTGCTCCTTGTTCGTGCCCAGGTCCTTGGCCAGGACGTGCACGATGCCGTTCGCGTCGATGTCGAAGGTGACCTCGATCTGCGGCACGCCACGCGGGGCGGGCGGGAGACCGGTCAGCTCGAACATGCCGAGCTTCTTGTTGTGCGCGGCGATCTCGCGCTCACCCTGGAACACCTGGATCTGCACCGACGGCTGGTTGTCGTCCGCGGTGGAGAAGATCTCCGAACGCTTGGTCGGGATCGTGGTGTTGCGCTCGATGAGCTTGGTGAACACGCCACCCTTGGTCTCGATGCCCAGCGACAGCGGGGTCACGTCCAGCAGCAGGACGTCCTTGACCTCGCCCTTCAGGACACCGGCCTGCAGCGCCGCGCCGACCGCGACGACCTCGTCCGGGTTCACGCCCTTGTTCGGCTCGCGCCCGCCGGTCAGCTCCTTGACCAGGTCCGACACGGCCGGCATGCGGGTGGAACCACCGACGAGCACGACGTGGTCGATGTCGCCGACGGCGATGCCCGCGTCACGGATGACGTTGTTGAACGGGTTCCGGGTGCGCTCGAGCAGGTCCGAGGTGATCTTCTGGAACTCGGCGCGGGAAAGCTGCTCGTCGAGGAACAGCGGGTTCTTGTCGGCGTCGACCGTGATGTAGGGCAGGTTGATGCCGGCCGAGTTCGAGCTGGACAGCTCGATCTTCGCCTTCTCCGCCGCCTCGCGGATGCGCTGCAGCGCCATCTTGTCCTTGGTCAGGTCGATGCCGTTCGCGGCCTTGAACTTGTCGACCAGCCACTTGACGATGCGCTCGTCCCAGTCGTCACCACCGAGGTGGTTGTCACCGGAGGTCGCGCGGACCTCGACGACGCCCTCGCCGATCTCCAGCAGCGAGACGTCGAAGGTGCCACCACCGAGGTCGAAGACCAGGATGGTCTGCTCCTTCTCGCCCTTGTCCAGGCCGTACGCCAGCGCGGCGGCGGTCGGCTCGTTGACGATGCGGAGCACGTTCAGGCCGGCGATCTGCCCGGCCTCCTTGGTGGCCTGCCGCTGCGCGTCCTCGAAGTACGCCGGGACGGTGATCACCGCGTCGGTGATGGTCTCGCCCAGGTACGCCTCGGCGTCGCGCTTGAGCTTCATCAGCACCCGGGCGCTGATCTCCTGCGACGTGTAGTTCTTGCCGTCGATCTCGGTCTTCCAGTCGGTGCCGATGTGCCGCTTCACGGACCGGATCGTCCGGTCGACGTTCGTCACGGCCTGGTTCTTCGCCGGCTGACCGGTCAGCACTTCGCCGTTCTTGGCGAAGGCGACGATCGAAGGGGTGGTCCGGGAGCCTTCCGAGTTGGCGATGACCGTCGGCTCGCCGCCCTCAAGGACGGCGACGACCGAGTTGGTCGTGCCGAGGTCGATGCCGACCGCTCGCGCCATGGTGCTTTCCTCCTGTGTAAGCCTGCTCTGGTTCGTGACCTGCACGTTCTTCCTCGCCTTGAGCGAGGCTCTGGCAAGTTTAGTCAGGCCTTCGTGCGCCCCGTCAAGTCGGACTTGAGTCGACTGCACTCAACCTTCGTATCCAGCCTAACGAGCCGGTCCGGGTTCTTGTTCCCGGGTTCAGCGGCAGATGTGGCCGCGGCCGGGTGTGACACCGCTCACCAGGTAGTCCACCTCGGCCGCGCGGGCGCACGCCGAGTTGAACAGCCCCGTGTGGCCGTCGTCGGTGCGGGTCAGCAACGCCGCGCCGCCGATGCTCGCCGCCAGGCCGCGGGCCCAGGCCAGCGGCGTCGCCGGGTCGTGGGCGCCACCGACCACCAGGATCGGCGGGGCGCCGTGGACCGGGTGCGGTTGTGGTGGGTTCTTCGCCGGGACCGGCCAGCCCGTGCAGCCGCTGGTGAAGTCCCAGTACTCCGAGTACCGCCAGCTGTGCGGCGCCACCGCGCGGAGCAGTCCGGCCATCGCCCCCAGGTCCGCCGGACCGGTGAACGGCGACGGGAAGTCGTGACAGCCGATCGCCCGGTACGCGCCGTAGATCGGGGACCGGAACTGGTTCCGCTCGGTCAGCCCCTTGGCGTCGGGGAACTCGCCGCCGGCCGCGGCCAGCGCCTTGCCCAGCGCCGGCCACTCTTCCCGGATGTAGAGGTGGTTGTAGACGCCGGCCGAGATCTCGTCGGCCGTCGCCGACCGGCCCAGGTCGCTCGCCCACACCGCGCCACGCGCCGCCCGGGCCACGACGTCGTCGTAGAAGCGCAGGACGTCCCGGCCACGCAGGACGCAGCCGGCCGAGCCACGGCACCAGTCGGCGAACCGGACCAGCGCGTCTTCGGTCGCCGCGGCCTCTTCGAGGATCGCCTGCCGCAGCGGCCGGGCATGATCGATCGCGCCGTCGAGCACCATCGTGCGCACCCGGCCGGAGTGCTTCGACGCGTAGACCGCGCCCAGCTCGGTGCCGTACGACAGGCCCAGCCACGAGATCTTCGGCTCGCCGAGCGCCACGCGGATCGTCTCGATGTCCTCGGCCGCGCTCTGCGTGTCCGCGTTCGCCAGCAACGGCCCGGTGCGGGCCAGGCAGTCCTCGCCCGCCGCGCGGTTGTGCGCCACCAGCGCGTCGAACCCCGGCCGGGACGACGGGAACCGGTCGAGCGCCGGATCGAACAGCGTCGCCGGGTCACACGTGATGCGGGGTGTGCTGAACCAGTCGCCGCGCGGGTCGAAACCCACGACGTCGAACCGCTGCCGCAGCCGCGCGAGGTCCGGCGACGCCAGTCCGCCGAACTGCACGAACCCGACGCCGGAGCCGCCCGGCCCGCCCGGGTTCACCAGCAGGGAGCCGATCCGCCCGCCCGGATCGAGCGCGGGCAGCCGGGCCAGCGCGAGCCGCGCCGACCCGAGCTCCGGCCTGGCGCGGTCGATCGGCACGTCGACCGTGGCACATTCGGCTGTCGGTTCCTGCTGTGTCGCGCACGGCTGCCACCCCAGCGGAGACGCTGAAGCGACGGCCGGTACCGCCGCCATGAGCACGACCGCCGCGATGACCGCGACGACCCGGCGCACGTCCATGATCTTGATCCTCCCCCTGCACGCCGTCCTTCGGCGTGCTCCCTTCCTAACAGCGACCACCGACGATTCAGGAGCGGTGGCCGGTCCAGGAGGAAAGGAAGAAATCCGGGTTTCCTTGCTGCACAACGACTTCCGCCGGGGTGCCGACCCAGGAAGTCACTCGATAGTGGGAATCCACGGCGACCGGCACCCCCTGCGCCGGCGCCGTGGACCCCTCCCCCCGCGTGAACCCCACGACGCCGAACATCGCGACGGCCCCCAGCAGCGCGGCCGCCAGCACGCGCCGTTCGATCTTGCCCATGGTGAAAAGCCCCCGTAGTAAGGAAAAGGTCAGGCCGCGCGGACCGTGACGCTGCCGCTGTCGGTCGTGAGGTCGAGCGTGTTCGGCGCGGAGCCGTCGGTCGGGACGTCGATGTTCCGGCGCCCGCTGTCGCTGTCGCCGACGACCCGGTACGGCCCGCCCGGCACCTCGACGTCGACACTGCCGCTGTCGGCCTTGATCTTGACGTTGTTCGCCTGCGCCAACGTGAAGTCGACGCTCCCGCTCGACGCCGTCACGTCGACCGGGCCGCGCACCCCGGTGCCCTTGATGCTGCCCGAGTCCGCGTGCACTTGGACTTCGCCGACGTCCGACAGGTCGATCCCCCCGCTGTCCAGCCGCAGCTTCACCAGGCCGGGCACGTCTTCGACGCGTGCGTGGCCGGAGTCCGACTGGACGTCCACGCTCGCCACGCCGGCGACGTCCAAGCCGCCCGAGTCCATCCGGCCGGTCACCGGCACGCCCGCGGGCACGACCACCTCGAAGTCGACCGAGCAGTTGGTGCCGCAGTCGGTGAGGACGAGCTGATCGCCGTCGACGCGGAAGAACGTCTCACCCGGCTTGCCGCGCCAGTGGTAACTGACCTTTTCGTGCACCGTCGGCGATCCCGTGCCGGTGCGGATCTTCACCGACCCCGAGTCGCCTTCCAGCTTCACGCTGCGAATGGTCTCCGAAAGGGTCTTGGTGTTCTGGAAGTCCGATCCCCAGCCCCAGCCGAACGCGGTCGCCAGGCCGACGCCGATCAGGACGATGCCACCCAGAGCCAGAAGCGGGCGCGCCATGGTCGTTGGTCCCCTCAGTGTTGTTTCCTCTGCGTGAGAAACGTTATGGCCGGGTGAGGGGTGAGCACATGGGGGTAACCCCCCGAAAGACCCTGAGATCCGTCCCTGACACGCGGGGGCGGGTCGAGGGGCCTAACCTGGCGCCAGGCTCAGTTCCGTGATCAGGAGGATCCATGCCGCAAGCACCCGGCCCGTACGAATCCCTGCCCGACGTGCCGTCCTTCACCCTCCGCAGCAACGACGTCGCCGACGGCGAAACCCTCGCCACGCCCCACCTCTCCGGCATCTTCGGCGCCGGCGGCGAGGACCGTTCGCCGCAGCTGGCCTGGGAAGGCTTCCCGGCGGAGACGAAGAGCTTCGCGGTGACGTGCTACGACCCGGACGCCCCGACCGGCAGCGGCTTCTGGCACTGGGCCGTGTTCAACATCCCGGCCTCGGTGACGGAGCTGGCCTCCGGCGCGGGCGACGGCTCGGGCTTGCCGGAAGGCGCGGTGACGCTGAAGGGCGACGGCGGCGTCAAGCAGTTCCTCGGCGCGGCGCCCCCGCCCGGGCACGGCCCGCACCGCTACTACTTCGCGGTGCACGCACTCGACGTCGACAAGCTGGACGTGCCGGAGGACGCGACACCGGCGTTCCTGGGCTTCAACATGTTCGGCCACACGCTGGCTCGCGCCGTGATCACGCCGGTGTACGAGAACAAGGGCTGAGATCGGAGACGGGCCCGGCGCTGTTGCGGATCGGCAACGGTGCCGGGCCCGTTTTTGTCGGTGGCCGATGACACACTGCGGTCATGTCACCACCGATAGCGACACCCCGGTCGAGAGCGCTGGGGTTCGGGCTGCGAAAGACGCGCAAGGAGCGCGGAATCGGGCTGCGCGAGCTGGCCCGGGCCACCGGCGTGCATCCGGCCGAACTGTCCAACTGGGAGCTTGGACTGAGGGTGCCCAAGGTCGAGGAGGTCGCGCTCCTGCTCGGGCAGTTGAGGGTGGAAGTGGCCGAGCGGGAGCGGCTGCTCGACCTGGCCGAGCACGCCCGCGAGCCCAACTGGCTGGAGTCGACGATGCCGGGCGCACCGGCCGATGTGTCGGCGTATGTCGAGTACGAGCGCACGGCGAGCGCGCTGCTCAGCTGGGAGCCGCACCTGGTGCCCGGCCTGCTGCAGACCCGTGAGTACGTGCGCCGGATCGTCACCGAGCCCGGCCGTGGCCCGGATGAGATCGACCGGCGGACCGAGATCCGCCTCGCGCGCCAGAAGCGGCTCCGCGGGCGCGATCCGCTGCACTACACGGTGCTCATCGGGGAAACCGCCATCCGGCCGGGGCTGGGCGGGCGGGCGGTGATGGCCGAGCAGCTGCGGCGATTGCTCTTCGAGGCGGAACGCCCCAACATCGGCCTGCGGATCGTGCCCGCGACCGAGTTCGGGCACCCGGGCCTGCACGGATCGTTCACCGTTCTGGAGTTCGTGGGCCTGCCGCCGATCGTTTTCCTGGAGCAGTACCGGGCCAGCGCCTACCTCTACGATGACGATCAGATCGCGGTTTACCGGGCTGCCGCGAAGACTTTGACCTCCCTCGCGCTGAGCGAGCCCGACTCCGCGCGGCTCCTCCGGGAGGTGGTCGGCGAACTGGAGGCCTGACATGCAGTGGCGGAAGTCCAGTCACAGCGGCGCGAACGAGAACTGCGTGGAGGTTGCGCTCGCTCAGGTGGTGCGGATCCGCGACACCAAGGACCGCCCGGGCGGAACGCTCGAAATCCCCACCCGATCGTGGGACGCCTTCCTTCAGCGCAGGGCTTCCTTGTTGACGCCTTCGCGCTCCAGGTAACGCCCCTTGGTGTGCTCACCGAAGCCGAACTGCCGGTACAGCCCGTGCGCGTCGGCGGTGTGCAGCATCCAGCGGAAACCCGAACCGGGCCCGTTGTCGATCATCTCGCGCACGATCTCCTTGCCGAGACCGGTTCCCCGCGCGGAGTCGACGACGAACACGTCGGCCAGGTACGCCGAAGACACGCCGTCGGAGAAGGCGCGCGCGAAGCCGACCAGTTCGTCACCGCGGTAGGCGCCGACGACTCGCCAGGACCCCTCGATCGCGGCCTCGACCTGTGCACGCGTGCGCCACCGGCCCCAGTAGGCCTCGGTCGAGAGGAACTTCCACACCACGTCGAGGTCGAGCCGCGTCGGGTCGTCGTCGAGCTCGTAGTCACCGAAGGTCCGCATGATCCGAAAATAAGCCCGGCGTCAACGCGGTTTCAGCAGGTAGTCCACCACCGGGCGCAGCTCTTCCGCGGACGGCGGCTCGTCGTCGATCAGGCCCTGGATCAGCAGCCCGTCGATACCCGCGAGGAAGACCCGGAACGCCACTTCGTCGTCGTGGCGGACCATCGACGTCAGGACGTCCAGCCAGCGCCGCGCGGCCGGGCGCAGCTCCGGCTTCCGCGCGGCCAGGAGGTACAGCTCGTACTCGGCCATCGTCCGCCCGCGCCGCGGGCCCAAGGCCTCCGCGAGCAGGCCCGCGACCTCCTCGGCGCCGCGCGAACCGCGTGAGCGGGCCCGGTCGATCATCCAGTAGACCTCGGTCGCCATGTCGCGGGCGCACGAGATGAGCGTCGCGATGAGCAGGTCGTCCAGCGACGAGAAGTGATAGGTCGTGGACGTCGTCGGCACGCCGGCCTCGGCCGCCACCGTCCGGTGCGTCACGCCCGCGACGCCGTCCCGCTCGATGATCCGCAGCGTGGCGGCGATGATCTCCGCACGCCGCTTGTCGCCCCGCGCTTTGCGACCGTCGACCTGCAGTTTCACGCCGACGCACTCCCCAGTTCGATCAGCACGACCCCGCCGATCACCAGCGCCAGCCCGCCGATCATCGCCGCGTTGATCGGCTCTTTGAGGAACACGACGCCGATGATCGCCACCAAGGCGACCCCGGCCGCGGCCCAGATCGCATACACGACCCCGACCGCCAGCCCCATCTTCAGTACCCGCGCGAGCAGGACGAACGCGATGGCGTAACCGGCCACCACGATGATCGACGGCCAGAGCTTCGAGAAGCCCTCGGAGAGCTTCAGCGAGACCGTCGCGGAGACCTCGGCGGCGATCGCCAACGCGAGAAGAAGGTAGGCACCCATAGGGTGAAAACTACCTGAACGATCGTCCCAAAACAAAGAGCGACGTACACCACATCGGTGGGACTTAGGGCCACTCAACGGGTTACTCATCAGTAAGGAAGGTTAGTCTCCCGGCACCACCACAGTTCTTTCCGGACGAAAGGCACCCGAACGATGGGCGCTCTCCAACTGACGCTCGGCGGGATCTCCGTCGTGCTCGGCCTCGTCGCCTGGGGCATGTTCGCCGCGACGATCGCCCGTTTCGTGCGGGTGATCCGGCTTGGGCAGCCCGACTCGACGCGCAACGGGCCGTTCATGCCGCGCATGAAGACGCTGATCAAGGAGTTCGCCGCGCACACGCGGATGAACCGCAAACGCAGCGTCGGGCCGGCTCACTGGCTCGTCATGTGGGGCTTCCTGCTCGGCTCGCTCGCCCTGTTCGAGGCGTACGGCGAGGTCTTCGTCCCGACGTGGGGCTGGCCGATCCTCGACGACTTCCCGCCGTTCCAGCTGCTCATGGAGCTGCTCGGACTCGGGACGATCGTCGGCATCCTGGTGCTGATGGCGATCCGCCAGCGCAACCACCCGCGCCGCGCCGACCGTCAGTCGCGCTTCGCCGGCTCGAGCTTCAAGTGGGCGTACTTCGTCGAGGCCGTCGTCCTGATCGAGGGCATCGGCATCATCGGCGTCCGCGCCGCGAAGTCCGCGCTGAACACGCACGAAGGGCCGCTGTGGGCGTCCTTCGTCTCGAACCCGATCGGCCAGCTGCTGCCGGCCAGCCCGAACCTGGTGACGATCTTCGCGTTCGTCAAGCTGATGAGCGCCACGGTCTGGCTGATCGTCGTCGCGCGCACGATGACCATGGGCATCGCCTGGCACCGCTTCAGCGCGTTCTTCAACATCTACTTCAAGCGCGAGGCCGACGGCGGCGTCGCGCTCGGCGCGCTCAAGCCGATGATGAGCGGCGGCAAGGTCCTCGACCTCGAGGAGGCCGACCCGGACGAGGACACCTTCGGCGTCGGCAAGATCGAGGACTTCAGCTGGAAGGGCTGGCTGGACTTCTCGACGTGCACCGAATGCGGCCGCTGCCAGGAGCAGTGCCCCGCGTGGAACACGGGCAAGCCGCTGTCGCCGAAGCTGGTCATCACGCAGCTGCGTGACCACGCTTACGCGAAGGCGCCTTACCTGATGGCCGGCGGCAAGCGCGACATGGCCGGTGACGAGATCGGTTTGTCCGGCGACGACATGTACGCCGGGATCGACGTCCTCGCGATCGCCGAGTCGCAGAAGGCCCTGATCGGCGATGACGGCGGCGTCATCGACCCGGACGTCCTGTGGTCCTGCACCAGCTGCGGCGCCTGCGTCGAGCAGTGCCCGGTCGACATCGAGCACGTCGACCACATCGTCGACATGCGCCGCTACCAGGTGATGATCGAGTCGTCGTTCCCCAGCGAGCTGAACGGCATGTTCAAGAACCTGGAGAACAAGGGCAACCCGTGGGGCCAGAACGCCAAGGACCGGCTGGCGTGGACCGAGGACCTGGACTTCGAGGTCCCGGTGTTCGACGGCGACATGGGCGACGCCGAGTACCTGTTCTGGGTCGGCTGCGCCGGCGCGTTCGAGGACCGTGCGAAGAAGACGACGCGGGCGGTCGCCGAGCTGCTGCACATGGCCGGCGTCAAGTACAAGGTGCTCGGCTCGGAGGAGTCCTGCACCGGTGACCCGGCGCGCCGCGCGGGCAACGAGTTCCTGTTCCAGATGCTGGCGCAGCAGAACGTCGAGGTGCTGAACTCGGTGTTCGAGGGCCGGGAGCGCAAGACGCGCAAGGTCGTCGTGACCTGCGCGCACTGCTTCAACACCCTCGCCAACGAGTACCCGGAGCTGGGTGGCCAGTTCGACGTCGTGCACCACACGCAGCTGCTGAACCGGCTGGTTCGCGAGAAGCAGCTGGTGCCGGTGGCGCCGGTCGCCGAGGACGTCACCTACCACGACCCGTGCTACCTCGGCCGCCACAACAAGGTGTACGAGGCGCCGCGCGAGCTCGTCGGCGCGACCGGCGCGCAGCTGCGTGAGATGCCGCGGCACGGCGACAAGTCGATGTGCTGCGGCGCCGGCGGCGCGCGGATGTGGATGGAAGAGAAGATCGGCAAGCGGATCAACGTCGAGCGCGTCGACGAGGCGCTCGGCACCGCGCCGTCGAAGATCGCGACCGGCTGCCCGTTCTGCAAGGTGATGCTGAACGACGGCCTCACGGCCCGCCAGGCCGACGGCAGCGCGAGCGAGAAGGTCGAGATCGTCGACGTCGCCCAGATGCTGCTCGAATCGGTCAAGCGCAAGCCGGAGCCGAAGCCGATCGCCCTCGGGGCGCCGTCGCTCGCGGAGGAGTGACAAAAGCCGCAAAGACGCACGGCCCCGGTCAGGACACCTGACCGGGGCCGTTTCTCATTACGTGAAACTCGGAAATCGATTACACGAATAACGTTCACAATATTCACCGCAATGGCCCATCAGGGCGGAAACAAACCTTGGCCAAAAGCCCCTCCACCGGGCGTATCCTGGGCTTTCCTCGCCGCCACCGCTGCCAGCGAGGCCACTTCGACGATCACGGAATCAGGGGGCAGCGCGGATGGGCGAGGACCTGCGGACCACGGGAACCGGGTTCGGGGAAACCACCGGCCGGCACGCCCTCCGCGATATCCCGCCCGTCGGCGAGTACCCCATGGAGCCGGCCGGCCAGCTTCCCACGCAGCGGACGCTCGTGCGCCCTTACGTCCTCACGCGCGGCCGGACGCAGTCGCGGCGGCACCTGGCGATCGAGGCCATGGTTTCGACGCGCGCCGGCTCGCACTGGAACGGCGCCCGGCTCAGCGGCGAGTTCCGCTCGGTGCGCACGCTGTGCCACCACCCGCGCTCGGTCGCCGAGGTCGCCGCCAGGCTCAGCGTGCCGCTCGGCGTCGCCCGGGTGCTGCTCGACGACATGGCGGAACAGGGCCTGGTCACCATCCACGACAACCGCGTGAACACCGACGGCCGCCCGGCCGTGGCGCTCATGGAACGCGTGCTGCACGGCCTGCGCCGCCTCTGACCATTACGCTCTTCAAGGTGAGCGAGGAACCCGAAAAGCCCGGTGGCGAAAGCACGCTGACCGTCCTGCTCGCCGGCGGGGTGAACCTGGCGATCGCGATCATGAAGCTGATCGCGGGCATCATCACCGGCTCCGGCGCGATGCTTTCCGAAGCGGCCCACTCGGTGGCCGACACGTTCACCGAGGTCCTGCTGCTGACCGCGTTGAAACGTTCCGACCGCCCGGCCGACCGCGTGCACCCCTTCGGCTACGGCAAGGAACGCTACTTCTGGTCGCTGCTCGCCGCCGTGTCGATCTTCGCGTCAGGCTCGATGTTCGCGCTCTACGAGGGCGTTTCGACGCTGTTCGGCCACGGCGAGGCGCAGAGCACGTCGATCCTCAGCTACATCGTGCTGGCGGTGGCTTTCCTGCTGGAAGGCACGTCGTGGGTGCAGGCGGTGCGCCAGACCGTCCGGGACTCCCGGGCGGAGAAACGGTCATTCTGGGCATATCTCCGCCTGATCGACGACCCCACCCCGAAGACCGTGCTTTTCGAGGACTCCGCCGCACTGGTCGGCCTGCTGGTCGCGTTCGCCGGCATCGGCCTGCACCAGATCACCGGCTCGGAGGTCTGGGACGGCGTCGCGTCGATCGTCATCGGCGTGCTGCTCGCCTTCGTCGCTTACCTGCTCGGGCGGACCAACCGCGGCCTGCTCATCGGCCGCCAGGCCAACCCGGAGATCGTCCGCGGCGTCCGCGACCACCTCGCCGCGGCGCCGGAAATCGAGGCCGTCGTGGACCTGCAGACGATGCTGATGGGCACCGACCAGGTTCTCGTCTGCACGCGCGTCGACTTCGACGACTCCCTGAGCGCCGCCGACCTCGAACGCGCGTGCGTCCGGCTCGCGGGCGAGCTGACCGAGTCGTTCAACGACGTCACCGAGGTGTTCATCGAGCCGGTGCCGCGGACGGATCCCGAGTTGCGCGCGACCGTGCTGGCCCGCTACGGCAACATCGCGGAGCGCTGGAACAACCCGGCTTAGCAGACCCTCAGTACCCGAAGTCTTGGACCCAGTAGTTGCCCGCCTTGGTGAAACCGACGCCGATCTTCGCCAGCGAGCAGTTCAGGATGTTCGCGCGGTGACCCTCGGAGTTCATCCAGGCGTCCATGACCTGCGCGGCGGACGTCTGACCCTTCGCGATGTTCTCCGCGCCCGGCTTCGAGTAGCCGGCGATCTTGATGCGCTGGTCGAACGTGACGCCCTCGGGGTTGGTGTGGGCGAAGAAGTTCCGGGCGGACATGTCGTCGCTGTAGTCCTGCGCGGCCTCGGTCAGGTGCGATTCCTCGGTCAGCGGCTTGCAGCCGGCCTGCGCGCGCTCGTCGTTGAGCAGGGAGATGACCTGCTCGGTGGTCGAGGACGCGACGCGGGCCGCGGCCTTGGTGGTCGGCGGCGGGGCCGCTTCCGAGGTCGTCGGCTTCGGGGCTTCGGACGTCTCGGTCGGGGCCGGAGCCGCACTGGAGGTCGTCGGCACGGGAGCGTCGGTCGTGACCGGCTTCGTGGCCGGTGCCTGCCCGCCCGCCAGTTCGGTGCCGCTGCCGCCCCCGGAGCCGCCCGGCGCGTCGGGCAGCACCAGGGCCGCGGCGCCGAGTTCGGCCGTGTTTCCTTCCGCGGTGGCCATCCAGGTGCCTGTCGCGGCGGAGAAAACGCCGAGCAGCACACTGAGTGACACCATCACCACGCGACCACGTTCACCAATGGGGGACACGGCGCGAGAACGTATCACGGAACGATTACAGCGAGAACCCTACGAACGCACTGGTCACATTCCCGGGTCAGGCATTCGACGACCGACATGGATTCCGCGGCAATCGGACGCTTCGGCGTTACTCCGTTCAGCCGCTTCGGACTTGGAAGGTCGCGTCTCCGGACGCCGTCACCGGGCGGCCGGTCGCGTCCTGGGCGGTGACGGTCGCCTTGCCCGTGAAGCCGCTTTTCCCCGCGATCGTCGTGCAGGTGTAGGTGATTTCGGCGTCCGCGGCCAGGGCGGGTGCGGTATGCGCGCACGACGCCGTGTGGTCGTCCACGACGGAGACGACGGTGAGCGGCACGTCGCCGGTGTTCTTGACCAGAATCGAGAACGTGACGATGTCGCCCGGCCGGACTTCGTACGGCGTCGCGTCCTTCATCAAGGCGATCTGCGGGTGGACGACGTCGACTTTCACTTCGGCTTTCGATTGCACGGAGCGATTGCCCGGGTCCATTCCGGTTACTTCGGTGGTGGTGCCGAAGTCGTCGTCCGGCGCTTTTCTCGTGCAGGTGTAGATCCGCTTTTCTCCGGCTGCCAGAGTGGCGAGCTTCTTCGCGCACGGTTCGTCGTCCACAACGGACACGCTGGTCAGCGGGACGTCACCGGTGTTGGTGACGCTGATGGTGAACGTGACTTCGTCGCCCGCACGGACCGTGCTCGGTCTGGCTTCTTTGGTGATCTTCACGGCCGGATGGATGACGTCGATCTCGTCGGCGTCCTCGGCGGTGACCGGCGGGCCGATCGGGGCCTTGGCCGTGGCTTTCGCTGTGCTCACGACGTCGTCCTGCGGCGCGGTCGTGGTGCAGTCGAACTTCTGGCTCGCACCGGGTTCGAGTCTGTCGAAGGCCTTCACGCAGGGCTCGCTGACCTTCACGTCGGCCAGGGGGACGTCGCCGGTGTTCGCGACGGTGATCGTGAGGGGCACGGCGTCGCCTGGGCGGAAGGGGCCCTTCGTGTCCTTCCTGCCTTGCATGTCCTGCGTGATCGCGAGTGCCGGGTGCTGGACGGTGTAGGCCGCATCGTCGGTGGCGCTGACCTGGCGGTTCGTCGGATCGGTGCCGATTGCGGTGGCGGAGCTCACGAAACTGTCGGTGCCGGCGTCTACCGTGCAGGAGTGGTGCTGGGAAGCGCCGGGAGGGAGGGTGCCGATGGACTGAGCGCACGCCGGAGTCCGACTGTCCGCAATGGACACGCCGGTCAGCGGGACATCGCCGGTGTTCGCGACGACGAGGGTGAACGTGACGGTGTCGCCTTGCCGGACCTGCGCGGGCGTCGCGTCGTTCGTGATGGTGACCGCCGGGTGGATGACATCGACCGGTTCCCCGGCGGTGGCGGTCACGGGACGGTTCGTGGCGTCGGTGGCGGTGACGGCCGCAGTGGCGGTGAAGTCGGCTTCGCCGGCGGCTTCAGTGCAGCTGTAGTTCTGCGTGGCTCGCGGTTCGAGTGAACCCAGGAGTTTGGCGCATGCCGGTGCGCCTGGATCGGCCACGGAGACGTCGCGCAGCACGCTGTCGCCGGTGTTGGTGACGGTGATCGTCGAGGTGACGACGTCGCCCGGGCGGACGATCCTGAGGTCGACGGTCCTGCCGATCGTGACGGCCGGGTGGATGACGTCGAGGTTCGCTTGGGCGGTCGCGGTGACCGCGGGGCCGGTGGGCGGAGTGCCGGTGAGGCGGACGGCGGCGGTGACGTCGTCGGCCGGCGCGGTGAGGGTGCAGCCGAAGTCGCGGGTGCCACCGGGTTCGAGGGAGCCCTCGAGAACCTGGGCGCAGCCGGTGACTCGCGCCTGCGGGCCGGTGGCCCGAGGGCCTGGGGCCGGTGTGTCGGCGACGGCCTGCTGACCAGACGCCTGCGGGCCGGTGGCTCGCGAATCGGCTGGCGCGGCTGGGGTCGGTGTGTCCGCGGCAGCCTCCTGGCCGGGCGCCTGCGGACCGGTGGCCTGGGAGCGATCGGCCTGCGTGGCCGGAGTCGGTGCATCTGCGGCAGCCTGCCGACCAGGTACTTGCGAGTCCGTGACCCGCAAGCCGGTCAGTGGCACGTCGCCGGTGTTGCGCACCGTGATCCGCAGCGGCACCGCGTCACCCTCGCGGAACGGCCCGCGCGCAACCGCCGCGGTGATCGCCACGCCCGGGTGCTGCACGGCGAACACGGCCTCCGCGCCGGCCGTCACCGGACGGGCCGTCGGGTCCGTGCCCGTCACCGTCGGCTTGCTCGTGAAGCCGGTGGCGCTCGCGACCGTCGCGCACGTGTACGTCGAAGCCGCCTGCGGCTGGAGCGTCCCGAGCGGCTTCGCGCACTCCGCGACCTGGTCGTCCGCGACCACCACGCCGGTCAGCGGCACGTCGCCCGTGTTGGTGGCGGTGATCGTCCAGGTCACCGTGTCCCCTTCGCGGACAGCCGCGGGCGAAGCCTGCGCGGCGAGCGCCACCCCCGGGTGGATCACGTCGACCACGGCGTCGTCGGTGACCTTCACCGCGCGGCCGAGCGCGTCCTTCCCCGACGCGGCCGCCGTGTTGGTGAAGTCGTCCGGTGGCGCCGCCGCAGTGCAGGTGTAGGTCTGCCTGCCCTGCGGCGGCAGCGCGCCGATCGTCTTGGCGCACGCCGGCGTGCGGTCGTCGGTGACGGCGACCTCCGTCAGTGGGGCGTCGCCGGCGTTGGCGACCGTGATCGTGAACGTGATCGGGTCGCCGGCGCGGACGATGCCGGGCTTGGCGTCCTTCGTGAGCGTCAGGGCCGGCGTGATCACCGTGACGGTCGCCGGCGCGGTGGCGGACACCGGTTGGCCCGCGACGTCGGTGCCGGTGGCGGTCACGTGCGACGTCGTCGTCGTGGACGGGTTCGCCGTGCACGTGTACGTCTGCGTCGCGCCCGCGGCCAGGCCCTCGAACGTGCGCGAACACGACGTCGTCGTGTCGTCGGTGACCTTCACCGGCGCGAGCGGGCTGTCGCCGGTGTTCTTGACCGCGACGGAGAACGTCACGGCGTCGCCCGCGTGGATCACCGGCGGCTCCGCGGTCTTGGTGACCTCGACGGCGGGCGCGATCGTCGGCGCGGGGGCGTCCGCGGTGGCCGTGACCTCCTTGCCGAGCTCGTCGGTCGCGGCCGCGCTCGCGGTGTTGACGCCGTCGGCGATCGGAGCCTTCGCCGTGCACGTCGTCGTGCGGCTTTCGCCGGGTGCGAGAGCTCCGGCGAGGGCGCACGAAGGCGCCTTCGGGTCGGTGACCCGCAGGCCGGAAAGCCCGATGTCGCCGGTGTTCGTGACCTTGATGGCGAAGGCCGCGGCGTCGCCGGCGCGGTAGGCGGGCTTGTCGGCCGTCTTCGTCATGCCCAAGGACGGGTGCACGACGTCGACGGCGCCGGTCGCGGTGCCGTCGAGCGCGTCACCGAGGGCGCTCGTGCCGGTGGCCTTCACCGTGTTCGTGAAGTCGTCGGCCGGGGCGGGACCGGTGCAGTCGTAGGTGACCGTCTGGCCCGGGGCGAGCAGGCCGAGTGGCTTGGCGCAGGCCGGAAAGATCTCGTCGGCGACCTGCACGCCGGACGCCGCGATGCCGCCCGGGTTGGTCACGGCGACGGCGAACGTCGCCGGCTCGCCGGCGTGCGCCTTCGGCCGCGTCGCGCGCAGGGCGACCTGGAGTTCGGGCACCGGCACGGAAAACGCCATGTTCTGCGCGAGATAACTGTCCCCGCTCGTGACGAAGCCGAGCTTCGCGCTCGTCGCGCCCGCGGGGATGTTGTCGACGTTGAACGCCTTCGCGTCCACGCTGAAGTTGTTCTTCATCCCCGGCGCGGCGGCGTTGTCGGCGTTGGAGACGAAGAAGTTCGACGTCCCGCCGGTCGCGGGCTCGGCGGCCGGGGTGCCGTCGACCAGGAACTGGTCGCCGGAGCCACCCCAGTCGCCGTCGTAGGCGGTGACGCCGAGGTGCGCGTCGGCGGCCGCCGCGCGGAAGCCGGTGATCGTCGTTTCCGCGGGGACTTCGGAGGCCTGGCGGACGTGTCCGTCGTAGACGACGACCTTGCGCTTGTTCGGCGCGAAGTCGGGGTTGCGGGACGGATACGCGTAGACGAGGGCGACCGACCAGCCGCCGGCGCAGTCGAAACCCTGGGGCGCCCAGACGTTGCCGACCGTCACGTCGAGCGCGGCGCCGGTCGGCGCGCTCGCGAACTCGCTGGTCACGTCGGCGTGGGCGGAATAGTACGGGCCATCTTCCGCGAAGGCCGACGGATGAACGTCGACGGACTTCGCACTGCCCACCGAAAGCCGGACGTCCTGCGAGGCGGGGTTCCCCGGCGGCGCGACGGCCGGGACACCCTCGCGGAATCCGCACGTCTTCCCCGTCGTGTTGCCCGCCCAGTTCAGGCGGGCGAAGACGATCCGCGCACCGGGCGGGATGCGCACGGACGCACTCGCGGAATCGAACGTGCCGGGGTCGGCGTCGACGTCGGCCCACTGCATGAAGAAATCGTCGTTGACCAGGGTGTCCTTGCGGTCCGCGGTGTTCGCGCACGCCGCGGGCGTGTCCACCGCACCCGCTACCGGCGCGTGGTCGGCGGCGACCGGGCAGCGGAGGACGCCGTTGCCCGCATACAGGAAGTCGCCGTAGACGACGTCGTCATAGCCGACCGCGAAGGGCGGGGCGCCGGCCGCACCGGCCGCCGGCGTCAGCGCCGCGGCCAGAAAGATCGACACCAGAACGAAAACCGAGCGAAGCGGTCTCTCGGTCAACCGCATTCCTCGCTACCTCCGGGGCCGGGACGACCTTCCGGAGCTTGGCACGAACGAGCGGTTTACGCCCCCATTCTCACCCGTCCGTGGAGCCGGTCAGCTTCACCGTCGACTCGTGGGTGAGGGCGGTGGCTGCTTCGACGAACCCGATCACCGTGCGGAGCTCGTCGTCGGTGTAGCGGTCGCACAGCTCGTACATGCGCTTGACGAGGTGGTCCCATAGGTGCACGCCGCTCGCGATGGCCTGCTCGTCCAGCGCGATGAGGACGCGGCGGCGGTCGCCGGGGTGCGGCCGGCGGTCGACGATGCCCTTGCGCTCCAGCCGGTCGATCATCGCGGTCACCGATGCGGGCGCCAGGCCGGAGAGCCGCGCGAGGTCCTTCGGCGTCTGCGGCCCGAAGCGCGCGAGGTAGTCCAGGACCTTGGCGTCGACCGCCGACAGCCCCCGCGTCTCGGAGATCGCGGTGTGGAACATGACCGTCTCCGTCGACAGCTCCCGGGACCTGAGCAGGACTTCTTCGACCAGGTGCGCTCGCTCGCTTGACACGGACTCCAGCCTAGCCCACTCTTTAGTTCGACGGAACGAATTAGTTTCTAAGAGATTCGAGGGGACGAACGAGATGACACGAGCACTGATCATCGGGGGCGGCATCGCGGGCACCATCACGGCCATCGCCCTGCACGAAGCCGGGCATGAACCGGTGCTGTTCGAGGCGTACGACCGCGGCGCCGAGGGCGTCGGCGCGTTCCTCACGCTGGCCGTCAACGGCCTGGACGCGCTGCTGCCGCTGGGCCTCAAGGACGTCGTCAAGAGCACGGGCTTCGACTCGCCCCGCATGTCGATCGGGCTCGGCAACGGCATCCGCCTGACCGAGTTCACCCTCGGCGGCACGCTGCCGGACGGCACCGTGACCCAGACCGTGCTGCGCTCCGACCTCTACGTCGCCCTGCGCGACGAGGCCGCCCGGCGCGGGATCCGAGCCGAGTACGGCAAACGCCTGATCGGCGCGAGTCAGACGTCTTCGCAGGTCAGAGCCGACTTCTCGGATGGCTCACACGTCGAAGGCGACCTGCTGATCGGCGCCGACGGGCTCCGTTCGCGCGTCCGCACGATCATCGACCCGGACGCGCCGGCGCCGCGGTACGTGCCGCTGCTCAACACCGGTGGGTTCGCCGAAGGCCTGACCCTGCCGGACGAACCGGGCGTGCTGAACATGGTCTTCGGCAAGCGCGTGTTCTTCTGCCACGTCGTGAGCCCGAAGGACGGCCGCGTCTGGTGGTTCGCCAACCCCGCCCGCAAGACCGAGCCGACCGCGTCCGAGCTGGCGACGCTGGCCGGCGAGAAACTGCGCGCCGAGCTGCTGGACCTGGTGGCCCGCGACCGCACGCCGGCGACGGAGATCATCCGCGCGACCCGCGACGTCTACCCGGCGTGGCCGACGTTCGACTTCCCGACGGTCCCGGTCTGGCACCGCGGCCGCATGGTGATCATCGGCGACGCGGCGCACGCGACGTCACCGGCGGCGGGCCAGGGCGCGTCGATGGCCATCGAAGACGCCGTCACGCTGGGCAAGTGCCTTCGCGACGTGCCGGACATCGGGCGCGCGCTGAGCACGTACGAGAGCCTGCGGCGCGAGCGCGTCGAAGCTGTCGTCGCGGCGGGAAAGCGCAACGGCGACAACAAGGTGATCGGCCCCGTCGGGCGCGTCGTCCGCGACTTCTTCCTCAAGCGGATCTTCTCGAAGCCGTTCGACGAGGACCCGAACGCCTTCATGTGGCAGCACCGCATCGACTGGGACGAGAAGATCTCCGCTTAGCGCCAGGTGTCGACGCGGTGGAAGTTCTTGTACGCCCGGCTCGGGGTCGGGCCGCGCTGTCCCTGGTAGCGGGACCCGGCCTCGCTCGAACCGTACGGGAACTCGGCCGCGCTGGAGAGCCGGAAGATGCACAGCTGGCCGATCTTCATGCCCGGCCAGAGCGTGATCGGCAGGTTCGCGACGTTCGACAGCTCGAGCGTGATGTGCCCGGAAAAGCCCGGGTCGATGAACCCGGCGGTCGAGTGCGTGAGCAGCCCGAGGCGGCCGAGCGACGACTTGCCTTCGAGCCGCCCGGCGAGGTCGTCGGCCAGGGTGACGAGCTCGAACGTCGAGCCGAGCACGAACTCACCCGGGTGCAGGACGAAGGGTTCTTCGCCCTCCTTCTCGACGAGCGAGGTCAGCTCGTCCTGCTGCAGCTGCGGGTCGATGTGGGTGTACTTGCTGTTGTCGAAGACGCGGAAGAACCGGTCGAGCCGGACGTCGATGCTGGACGGCTGGACCATGGCGGGATCGAAGGGGTCGATGCCGAGCCGGCCGGCGTCGAGCTCTTTGCGGAGGTCACGGTCACTGAGCAGCACGGGCCGAAGCCTAACGGGTGTGTTCAGGCGACCCGCATGTGCTGCGCGTAGGAGGTGTCGGGCGCGAAGATCTTCTCGAGCCGCTTCACGTACCCGCGGCGCCCGGCCTCGCCGATCCGTTCCTGCAGCGCGGTGGCCCCTGGGATGAACCGCCGCACGGTCTCGGCGGCGAAGTTGACGCCCGCCACGGCGACGATCGCGGCCTGCGCGACGGGGTCGTTCGGCAGCCCGAGAAAGTCGGCGTTGGTCTTCCCGAGCACGAGCCGGCTGATCGAAGAGTGCACGGCGACGGAGACGTGCGAGAGCACCTTCCCGACGGCGCCGCGCCCCTCGCCGACGGCGGCGTTGGCCTCGATGAGCGCTTTGGCGAGGCGTTTCGAGTCGTCGTCCGGGATGAACTCGGTGGCGGCGAGCAGCCAGAGCAGGCGCCAGGCGTCCTCTTCGGAGGTGGGCAGCAGCTCGTCGTCGACGCCCATGAGCCAGCCGATGTACCGCCAGAGGTGCAGGATGTCGCCGCGCTCGCGGGCGGAGTAGCGGAGGCCGAGCAGCTGCGTGCCGAAGACGTAGACGAGGGAGAAGAGCAGGAGGGTGCCGGCGGTCTGCACCTGGTTGACGGGCCGGTCCCAGGCGTCGTAGTCCCAGTCCTCCCGCCGGTTCATGGCGGCGCGCACGTGGGCGTGCACGAGCCGGATCCGCAGCGCCGAGGCGTAGCCCTGCTCGCCGTGCTTGAGGGCGCCGGGCGTGGTGACGTCGATCCACCAGGTGGCGGTCTCGACGAGCCGCCGCGTGGCCTGGTACTCGATCTCGCCGGTCCCGACCAGGGATTTCGTGGCGCGGGACGCGAGGTAGCCGCCCATCAGCGACATGTCGCCGAGCGGGAAGAGCCCGAGCAGCCCGGCCCGGGTGATGGCTTTGGCGCCACGCTCGAGCCGCTCGTCGTCGACCCAGTAAGGCTTGGCGTCGACCTCGTCGAAGAAGGCCTTCAGCGGTCCGGGAGTCGTGACGCCGTTCTCGAGGGCGTCTTCGAAGAGCTTCCGGCCCTGCCCCTTGGGCTGCCGCGCCATCCAGGCGACGACGTCGTCGGCGCGCTGGTCCTCGACCTGGGCGAACTCCCGCAGCCGGGCGACCTGCCGTTCGTCGCCCCGGATGTCCCCTTCGACGAACAGCCGCTGGGCCAGCCGGAACCCGCCTTGCCGGAACAGCTCGGGCTCATCCATGGCGCTCACCTCCGAGGTCGACAACAAGTGTTGTCACTTGAGCCGCGGACGTCAAGGAGGGAGGGGTCTGGACACGGGGATCACGCCGCCGTGTATGCTGACGGCGCACTGCGGATGTAGTTCAATGGTAGAACATCAGTTTCCCAAGCTGAATACGCGGGTTCGATTCCCGTCATCCGCTCTCAAGGAAACCCCGGACATTCATTCCGGGGTTTCTTTTTGTATCCGGGCCCGCAAATGAGCCGCGTGCGCGTCCGGCAAACCGGTTTCCACCGCCCGCTCCAAAGCGTCGGAAGCCGACGGCGATCCCAAGCGGTGCAACAACTCCGCCCGCGACGCGTGCCACCACGGATAATCGCCCAGGCCCGCCAAAGCGTCCACCAGTGCCAACCCCGCCGCGGGTCCGTCGCGCTCCGCTATGGCGGCCGCGCGGTTCAAGTGGACCACCGGGGTGTCCTGGACCGACAACAGCACGTCGTACCAGGAGATGACCGCGTCCCAGTTCGTCTCCGAATACGACGGGGCCAGGTCGTGGCAGGCCGCGATCGCCGCCTGGACGACGTACGGGTTCGGGACCGACGGTGTCCGGCGCAGCCCCACGCCCACCAGTTCGACGCCCTCCTTGATCAGCGAACCGTCCCACGCCGAACGGTCCTGGTCGGCCAGCAGCACCGGCATCCCCGCGGAGAACCGGGCCGCGCGGCGGGCGTCCTGCAGCAGGACCAGCGCCAGCAACCCCAAGGCCGTCGGCTCGTCGGGCATCAGGGAAGCCAGCAGACGCGCCAGGCGGACGGCCTCCGCCCGCAGCGCATCCCGGCCCGTGTAGCCCTCGTTGAAGATCAGGTACACCGTCGACGCCACCCCGGACAGGCGTGCGGGCAACTCCGCAGCAGACGGCACCCGATAAGGAATCCGGGCCTGAGCGATCTTCTGCTTCGCGCGCGTCAAGCGCTTCGCCATCGTCGCTTCGGGGACCAGCAGGCCACGGGCCACCTCCGCCGTCGACAACCCGCCCAACGTCCGAAGCGCCAGGGCGACCTGGGCGTCCACCGACAACGCCGGGTGGCAGCACGTGAACACCAGCCGCAGCAGGTCGTCGCGGACCGCGACCGGGTCCGGGAACGGGTCGACGGCCGGCATCGCGTCCGCCTCCTTCCCGAGCCGCTTCGCTTCGCGGCGGACGACGTCCACCGCGCGGCGGCGGGCCGCCACCAGGAGCCAGCCGCGTGGGTTGTCCGGGACGCCGTCGCGCGGCCACGTCTCCAGCGCGCGCACGACGGCATCCTGAACGGCGTCTTCGGCCAGGTCGACGCTGCCGGTGACGCGGACCAGCGTGGCCAGTACCCGGGTGCCCTCGTCCCGGACCAGCCGCGCGACCGCGTCCCCGGCGTGCGTCACTTGCCGAAGTCGACGACCGGCCGGACCTCGATCGCGCCGTCCCAGGCGCCGGGGATCTGCGCCGCGACCTTGACGGCTTCGTCGAGGTCGGCGCACTCGATCAGGTAGAAGCCGGTGAGGGCTTCCTTCGTCTCCGCGTACGGGCCGTCGCTGGTGACGATGTCGCCGCCCTTGCCGCCGGTGACGCGGACCGTCGTCGCGGTCGCCGTCGGGTACAGCGCCGCGCCGCCGCGGATGACGGCCTGCGCCGCCGCGCCGAACTCGTCGTAGTCCTTCATCATGTCCGTGGCCTCGGGCGTGGTCGGGTCGACGTCGGAGGCGTAGATGATCGCGGCGTACTTGGGCATGGCTGCTCCTCACAGGATCCTGACCGGCGCCGATCGCCGGCTTTCACTGTAAGGACGAACGGCGCGGACGTCCCCGGGACAACCGCGCCGGACTTTTTTTCTCAGCCCTCGACGAGCTCCCACTCGGAGTCCGGGGTCGCGCGGTCGTAGACCTGGCCCGGCGCCGCCTTGAGGACGGTCCGGACGTCCGGGTACAGGTTCGCGACGTGCTCCAGCTCCAGGCCTTCGACCTCGAAGTCCTCCGCCTCGGGGACCTCGAAGCCGACGAACAGCCAGGTGCCGTCCTGCTCGCGCACGACCTGGCGGACCGCGCGCACCGGCTGCTGCCAGCCGGCCGGGATCTCGGTGAGGCCGGTGCTGATCTGGGCTTCGTCGTCCGGCGAGCCCTCGAACTCCCAGGCCGCGCGGCGCTGGGAAAGCAGCCGGACGTCCTCGTCTTCGTCGTCCGAGCCGGCCACCGACGACAGCAGCCACGTGCGGCGCTCGGGGTCCCAGTCGGCGGCCATCCCCGTCGGCAGCCCGGCCAGCGCGGCCAGCTGCGGGAGCAGCTCGAGCGCCTCGCGCACCGACAGCTTGCCGAAGCTCTCGCGGTTGACGAGCACGTCGTCGGACAGCTCGGTGCCGTCGCTGATGAACCAGTCGTCCTCGTCGTCGAGCACGACGAAGCCCAGTGCGTCCGGGTCGTTCACCAGGGCCAGGGCGATGATCACCGGTGCTTCCGGGTCCTGGCGCAGCGGCCATTCGGTCGACATGCGCCATATCCCACCATCGGGCGACCTCCGGCCGGGAAGCGGGGGTCGGCCGCTCGATAAATTCATCAAGCGTTGATATTATCCCGGCATGGTGCTGCCCAAGGGACTCGCCCGCTTCAACCGCGTGGTGACCAACCGGATCAACAAGTACGTCGTGAACTGGGCGCCGGGCTTCGGCCTGCTCGTCCACAAAGGACGCAAGTCCGGCAAGGAGTACCGCACGCCGCTCAACGTCTTCCGCACGGACGACGGCTTCGTCGTCGCGCTCACCTACGGCCCCGGCACCGACTGGGTCAAGAACGTGCTGGCCGCGGAGAGTTGCACCCTGGTCACCCGGCGGCGTAATTACCGCGTGCATTCGCCCGAGCTCGTGCATGATGAGTCGCGCCGAGCGATGCCCACGCCCGTGCGGCAGTTCCTCGGCCTGCTGAACGTCCACGACTTCCTGCTGCTGAAGCGGGACTAGGGGGAGCCATGCTCGAGGGGAAGCTCGTCCGGCTGCGTGCGCTCGAACCGGAGGACGCCGAAAAGATCCACGCGTGGATCCACGATCCCGAGGTCGGCCGCTGGATGAACAACAGCCACCCGCGGTCGCTCGCGCAGATCCGCAAACGCGCCGAGGAACGCCCGGTCAACAGCTACGAACTGGTCGTGCTGGGGATCGAGGCCGACGGCAAGCTCATCGGCATCGTCGACCTGCGGGACGCCGAACCCGAGGTCGGCAACGCCGAGCTGGACATCTACATCGGCGACGCCGGGTACCGCAACGGCGGCGGCTACGGCACCGAGGCGCTGCGCCTGATGTGCCGCTACGGCTTCAACTCCATGCGGCTGCACATGATCACGCTCTGGGTGGTCGCCGAGAACGAGCGCGCGCGGCACGTCTACCGCAAGGTGGGGTTCTCCGAAGACGGCCGCCACCGCGAGGCGTTCGTCGCGGCCGACGGCGAGCGGCACGACATGATCCTGATGAGCATGCTCAAGGGCGAGCTCAAGTGGTGAGCCGGCGGGGCGCCCGCAGCCGCCATGCCTCTTCGAGCAGCTCGCGCAGCTGATCGACGTCCACGCGCTCCAGGTCGACGATGACCATGCCGTGCCCGTCGTAGTGCGGTGTCGTGAAGAAGGCCGCGTCGCCGGAATCCAGCAACGCGGCCTTCTCGTCGAGCCCGCACAGCACGACCAGGCCGCCTTCGGCCTCGGTCCGCAGCCGCGCGAACCCCTTGCCCGCCACCTTGAGCGCGGGCGTGCGGTACCAGGTCGACGCCTCGACCTCGGGGAGTCCCGAGGCCAGGCGCACGACGTCTTCCCAGGTCGTCATGAGTTCATTGTCGACCCGGTGTCTTGGAAATAGCGGAGCTACGGCAGGCGGGTGATCCGGTCCGCCGCGGGCGGCGCCAGGTTCGGGTGGGCGCCCAGGTACGCGATGAACGCGTCCAGGTCGACCGGCCCGCCCGCGAGGTCCGTGCCCTTGGTGAACTCGGTGAAGCCGTCCCCGCCGGCGGCGAGGAAGTTGTTCACCGACACGCGGAACGTCGCCGCCGGGTCGACCGGCGTGCCGTTCACCGTGATGTTCGAGACCCGCGAGCCCTGCGGCGCGGACGCCGAGTAGCTGTAGTGCAGCGAGCTCGAGATCTGCAGGATGCGTGTGGTCGTGCCCTGCCACTGCTGTTCCAGCACGTTCTTCAGGTTCGCGCCGGTCAGCGTGATCGTCTGCATGATGTTCGCGAACGGCTGGACGGTGAAGGCCTCGCCGTAGGTCACCACGCCGTCGCCCTCGTTGTTCGCCGACGACTTGTACGTCAGGTCGGCGCGGATGCCGCCCGGGTTGGTGATCGCGATGACCGCGTTGTTCGCCTGCGTGCCCGCGAGCTGCGCGTCGGCGATGACGTCGCCGAGCGAGGACTCGCCGGCCGCGTTGCCCGCCGCCGGCAGGTCCGCGGTGATGGTGCCGACCTGCTTGTTCGCGATCGGCGCCGCCTTGGTCTTGGCGTCGGCGACGAGCGCCGCCACGGCCGGGTCCGGCGTGACCGTGCGGGTGACGATCTCGTTGTGCGCCTGGGTCTGCGACCGGACGACGTCCCGCGTCTTCAGGTTGATCTTCAGGTCCACCACGGAAAGCAGGCGGCCGAACGACGAGCCCTGGATGACCGTGCGCGGCTGGCCGGCCGGGTCGTTGATGACGCAGTTGTACTGCTGGTGGCTGTGGCCGGTGAAGATCGCGTCGACCTTCGGCGTCACGGCCTTCGCGATCGCGGTGGCCGGGCCGGGCAGGGTCTTGCAGTCGTTCGGGCCGGTCGCTTCGGTGTTGTCGCCCTGGTGCAGCAGCACGACCTGGGACTTGACGCCGAGGAAGTCGAGCAGGTTCGCGGTGCGGTCGATCGCCTCGACCTCGTCACCGAACTTGAGGCCCTTGATGGCTTCCGGCGTGACGACGGTCGGCAGGTCCTTCAGCGTCGCGCCGATGACACCGATCGGGACGCCGCCTTCGAACTTGACGGTGAACGGCAACAGCGCGGGCAGCCCGTTGGTGAAGTACACATTGGACCCGAGGAAGGGGAAGTCCGCACCCTTGAACTTCTTGTCGAACTGGCAACCGTCGGCCGGGTGGCAGCCGCCGAACTGCATGCGCTGCAGTTCCTTGTAGCCCTCGTCGAACTCGTGGTTGCCGACGACGGACGCGCCGACGCCGAGCTGGTTCAGGAAGTCGATGGTCGGCTCGTCGTGGAACAGCGCGGAGATCACCGGCGACGCGCCGACGTTGTCCCCGGCGGACAGCACGAGCGAGTTGCGCACCTGCGAGCGCAGCTGCTTCACGTGCGTCGCCAGGTAAGCGGCACCGCCGGCGTCCACAGTGGTCCCGTCGGACTGCGTGACCCGGCCGCTGGAGCCGGACGGCGGCTCCAGGTTCCCGTGGAAGTCGTTGAACGTGATGATCCGGACGTCGGTGGTGGGGTCCGGGCGCTGGCCCGCGGACGCGGGTGCGGTGGTCACCGCCGTCGTCGCCAGCGCGGCCGCGGCGAGCACCACGAGCCGGGTTGAAAGCCTCATGCGCGTTTCCTCCGATTCGCGCCCAAGTCCCCTAACGGGCGCACGGCGGAGGATTCTGCCTCGCGGAGGAGTCGGCTACCAGGGTCAAAAGACGGACGTAAAGCGAATGTCACCTAACGGCTTCCCTGGAGCAGCACGCGCGCGACGAGCGCCGGGTCGTCGTTCATCGGCACGTGCCCACAGCCGGGCAGCAGCCGGAACGTCCCTTCGGGAGCGACCTTCCGCAGGTCGGCGACGCGCGGCCGGGCGAGGATGCGGTCGTGCTCGGCCCAGGCGATGGTCACCGGGACGCCGGTGACCGGCCCGGTGAAACGGAAGTCCCCGCGCGACTGGGCGGCGGTCGGCTCGAAGCCCGGCGCGGTCGCGAGCGCGTGGGCGTCCTCGACGACGTCGTCCGGCGTCAGCAGCCCCGGCTTCCCCACGATCATCCCGGTCAGCGCCTTGCGCCCGGCCGCCGTCGCGGCGATGCGGCGCACGACGTGCGGTGGTGTGCGCTGCGCGAGCGCGCGGTGGGCCTTGAGCGTGGCGATCGCGTACATCTTCTGCGTCCGGTTCCACAGCCCGGCGGGCGACAACGCCGTGACGCTGCGGACGAGCCCGGCCTGGCCGAGCGCCAGCGACAGCAGCCCGCCGAGCGAGTTCCCCGCGACGTGCGGGCGGTCGAGACCCAGCTCGGTGAAGAGCTCCTTGAACATCACCAGCGCGGGCTCGACGCCGTACCCGCCGGCCGGCTCGGGCGACTCACCGAAGCCCGGCAGGTCCACGGCGATGACGTCGCGATGCGGCGTGAGCAGCGGAAACACCGGCGCCCACGCCTGACGGCGGTGGCCGATGCCGTGGATCAGCACCAGCGGCGCGCCCCGGCCCTCACGGTCGTAGACAACGTCGTCCATTACCCGAGAGTAAGTCCGGGCCGGCGGAAAAGCTACTACCGTCGGTAACAGTTACTCGGCGTCCAGGTGAATCCGCGTCCCGGCGTCGGCCGACCGCCGGACGGCGTCCAGAACCCGGTGCACGCGCAGCGCGTGCGCGAAGTCCGGCAGGTCGCCCTTGAGGTGGCGCGCGTAGGCGTGCGCGACGTTGTACGACGGCTCGGCGGCCCGCCCGGCCAGCTGCGGCAGTTCGTACCGAGCGGGGACGGTGAGCTTCTCCAGCGTGCCGGTCCGGCTGCCGCGCAAGGTCACCTTCGCGATCCAGAACAGCGGGTCCGCGGCGTCGACGACGAGCGTGCCCTCGGTGCCGTTGATCTCCCAGTGGAAGTCCGTGGCGGGCGAGGACCCGCCGCGCAGGTGCAGCGACGCGACGGCGCCGCTGTTCAGCACGCCGCCGACGGCGATCTGGTCCGGCGCGGTCATCGGGACCGAGTCGCCGGTGACCTCGTCGCGCACCCGCGGCCGGACGGTCGCCACCGTCGCCGACAGCTCGGAGAACCGGCCGAGCACCATGTCGAACGCGTCGACGGTGTGCGCGAACGGGATCGTCAGCATGGTCGCCCCGCCTTCGGGGTGCAACTGGTAGCCGCGCCCGGCCCGGACCGCCGGACCCCAGTTGCCACCCGAGCCGATCAACGACGTCGAGAGCACGCGGCCGACGTACCCGTCCTTGATGAGGTCGCGCAGGTAGCGCAACGCGGGCGCGGACCGCCCCTGCAGGCCGACCGCCGTCTTGGCGTCCTTCGCCGCTTCGGCCAGTGCCTCGGTTTCGGCCAGGCTCACGCCGAGCGGCCACTCGCTCAGCACCTGCTTGCCCGCGGCGAGCGCGGGCTCGATCAGCGCCCGGTGCTCACTCACCTTCACCGCGACGACGACCAGGTCGACCTCCGGGTGCCGCGCGAGCTCCCCGGCGTCGCCGAAGGTCAGCGGCACGCCGTACTTCTCCCCGGCCACCCGCGCCGACTCGGCGCTGCTCCCGCTCAGGGCGCGGAGCTCGTAGCCGTCCACCGCGGCCAGCGCGGGCACGTGCGCGGTGGCGGCCCAGCCGCCGTTCGCGCTGAGCCCGACGATGCCGACCCGGACCGGTGCCATGAGCGTTCCCTTTCGTCGCCCCCACAAGACTTCGACGTGCCGAGCGTCGTGGTCATTCCCGGTTCAGCGCAAGCCGCATCCGGTTACGTCTCCCTTTTCCGGCTATGACTTCGGACTCGCCGGTGAGGACGAAGCCGAGCCGCTCGTAGACGCGTCGCGCGCGGTCGTTTCCTTCGAAGACGTGCAGACCGATGGCTTCCGCGCCCGCTTCCTCGGCCGCTCGGCGGACGGCGTGGACGAGGTCGGCGGCCAGCCCGCGGCCCCGCGCCTGTGGCGCAACCCACATCGAGAAGACCAGCCACTCCCGTTCTTCCGGCGTTCGGCCGCGACGAGCGAGCCGAAGTTCTCGGGCGTGTCCGCGAGCGCGCGGAGCCGGATTTCGCGCAGCACGGGGACATCGTCGGGAATCAGCCGTCGCACGTGGACCATCCGGGCAGGTTCGCACGCACCGACGGTTCGGTAACACCCATCAACCCGGGCGCGATGAGCCGAGCGTTCCGGCAACGGGGGGAAGCATGGGCATCGAGGTCGTCCTCGTGGTGCTGGCCGTCGTCGTGCTGATGATCGGGGGCACGGTGTTCAGCGCGTGGCGGGCCGAGCGCGGCGCCGAAGACGACGCGGCCGAGGACGAGAGCCGGCCCTGACCGATCGGCCCGAGGCGGTCGGCCGAGTGGCCGATGGGGTCCGGCTCTTCGACCGAAGCGGCTCCCGGGTCATGATCCATAACGTCGGTGGCATGACGAACGCACAGGTCACCGCCCTGCAGTACGGACTCATCGGCTTCCTGGCGCTGTGGACCGTCGTACTGGTGCCGCAGCTGATCACGCAGCTGGCCCGGCACGGCGGCCTGCGCCTGCGCGGCATCGTGACGACCGGCGCGGTGCTGCTGTACGGCTGCATGACCCTGGCGGTCGTCTTCCTGCCGCTGCCCGGCCCCGGCGCGCGCCGGCTGAGCCAGACGGTGCAGCTGCACCCGTTCCAGTGGATCACCGACATCCACACGGAACTGCTGAAGCACGGCGAGCCGCTGTCGCAGTGGTTCATGACGCAGACGTTCCAGCAGGCCTGCATGAACGTGCTGCTGTTCGTCCCGCTGGGGGTGTTCGCCAGGATCCTGTGGCGCCGCGGCCTGACCGGCACGGTCCTGATCGGCTTCGCGGTGTCCCTGCTCATCGAGTTCACGCAGGTCACGGCGAACTTCGGGACGGCGCCGTACGTCTACCGCATCTTCGACGTGGACGACCTCATGAACAACACGTTCGGCGCGGGAGCCGGCTGGGTGTTCGGGGCGTTGCTGCTGGCGGTCCTGCGTTCACCGGTCGGCGTGCAGCCGGCCCGGCGCGAGCGGGTCCACTTCGCCGAGACGCGCTAACCGCGCCTTCCGCTGCAGGGCGGCCCGCTTGGCGGCCCGCCGGTCCTCGAGAACGACGACGAGGGCGGCGACGGCCAAGACCAGCGCGACCAGCCCGAGGACGATCGGAAGCTGCACGAAATCCTCCTCGGTACGGCGCTGTGCGGGAGATCACAACAGGTTACGCAGGTCCGTGGTGAATTCGCTACCCCCGGCGACGGACGCGGGCAGCGAACCAGTTCCGATCGGCGGACAGCCAGCCGTCGAAGGTCAGCCCGGCCGAAGTCAGGACATCCGCCGGCTCCAGCCGGCGGCACGTGAACTCCTGGTCCCACCGCCGCCCACCGGCGGAATACCGCACTGTCGCCGACAGCAGGTCGCCTTCGCGGACGACGTCGGCCAGCTCGACCTCCACTTCCCCGAGCCGGCCGCCCTGACCACTCGCCACGGTGGCGAACCACTCCGGCGGGTGCCATTCGACGATCAGCCGCCCCGAAGGCGCCAAGTGCCGCCGCGCGGCGGCGAGCAGAGCGTGCCGGTCCGAATCCAGCTCGGTGTTGACCAGGTGGCTGGCCAGCAGCACCGCATCGAACGCCCGGCCGAGGTCCAGGTCGCCGATCCGCGCGCACACCGTCTCGGTCCGGACGTGCGCGAGCATCTCCGGCGAATCGTCCACGGCGACCACGGGATGACCCAACGCGATCAGCGGATGGGTGACCCGGCCGGCCCCACACCCCAGCTCGAGGATCGACACCCCCGGGGGCACGGCCGCGTGCACGATCTCCGGCTCACCCGCCGGCGGAAGCAAGCGGTAGACCTCGACCGAACACCCGTCCGCGGTGACGTCCATCCTCCCAGCGTGCCGGAGACTGGAGGGGTGAGCACCCGACCCACGAAGGATCAGCTGGCCGCCGCGCACAACACGACCATCCCGGACGTCATCGCACCCGGCCTCGACGTCCTGTTCTGCGGTATCAACCCCGGCCTCTACTCGGGCGCGCTGAAGCAGCACTTCGCCCGCCCCGGCAACCGCTTCTGGCCCGCCCTCCACGCCGGCGGGTTCACGCCGAGGCGCTACCAGCCCGACGAACAGAACCAGCTGCTCGACCTCAAGCTCGGCATCACGAACGTCGTCGCCCGGACCACCGCCCGCGCCGACGAGCTCACCGACGACGAGTTCCGTGAGGGCGGCAAGCTGCTGGAAGCCAAGGTGCTCGAGTACCGGCCGCGGTGGCTGGCCGTCGTCGGGATCACCGCCTACCGGACCGCGTTCGGCTTCCCGAAGGCGCGCGTCGGGCAGCAGGAGCACCGGATCGGCGGCACCCGGGTGTGGGTGCTGCCGAACCCGAGCGGCCTCAACGCGCACTGGACGCCGGCCGGGCTCGCGGCGGAGTTCGCGGAGCTGCGGGCCGCATCCCGAGATCGTCGAAATCGTTGAACAAGGGGCGAGCCACCCTCAGTAGCGCCAACCGCCCCATCAGGTCCTTTCCGGCCCGGTCGAGCTCCCTTCCCTGGAAGGTTTTCTACCCAGAGTTTGCTGTGACCGGGCGATTAGGCCATGAGGGGGAGATGGCGTCATGAGCTGCGCAATCGCGACTCGTACCAAGCAGGAGGAGTCACTTTTGGCCGGTCCCGGCAGGGGAGACCGGACGGTGCCGGACGCGTGAACCGAGGGGACGCGTCCGGCGTCCCAGGAGCGACGGCGCAGGAGACGGAGGCCCACGATGCACGGCATCGAGCCCACCCGAAGGCCGATCGGGCCGACCGGACCCGGCGGGCGAAGTCTCGGCGTGGCGGTGGTCGACCCGGTCCCGATCTTCCGCGACGGCCTCGGCGCGCTCGTCCACCGCAGCCAGGGGCTGCACTGGGCGGGCCAGGCGGCCAGCCACCACGCCGCGCTGCAGCTGTGCGAGCAGGTCAAGCCGGACGTCGTCGTGCTCGACTCGGCGCTCGACCCGAACTGCCACCTGACGAAGCTGCTCAACGCCGGCGACCCGGCACTGATCATCGTCACGCTCATCCGGGACACGAACCGCACGCAGCAGTACCTCGCGGCCGCGATCGCCGCTGGCGCGCACGCGATCGTGCCGCGGTCGATCGACTCGCGACGGCTCGCCGAAGCGATCCGGCGGGCGCACACCGAGCGCCGGTACATCGACCCCGGGCTGGCCGCGCTCACCGTCCGGCCGAAGCGGTCCACCGTGCCGAAGGGCGAGCTCGCCCACGACAGCCCGCCGGGGCCGCGCGGCGGGATGCCGCTGTCCAGGCGCGAGTACCAGGTGCTCCAGCTCGTCGCCGAAGGTCTCGAGAACTCGGCGATCGCGAAGCTGCTGTTCCTCTCCGTGGAGACGGTCCGGACCCACGTCAAGAGCATCCTGCGCAAGCTGTCCGCGCGGGACCGGACGCACGCCGTGACGATCGCCTTCCGCGGCGGGATACTGGTCGCGCGGGCGGAGGACGGCCACGTGCCGGTGACTGCCGACACAACAGCGCTTCCCGGGCAGCGCTGACCCCTCGAAACGCCCGGATTTCCGCACCCGGAAGTGCGGATCTGCTTGCTCCAGTTACCCGCAGGTAATATCCTGAAGTTACCGGCGAGTAAGGCGAACATGTGCCCGGCCGGGGAGCCGAACACATTGGAGTGACGACATGGGCCACTACAAGAGCAACGTCCGAGACCTGGAGTTCAACCTCTTCGAGGTACTCGGCGTCCAGGAACGCCTGGGCAAGGGTGTGCTCGCCGAGTCCGACGAGGAGACCGCCCGCGGGGTGCTGTCCGAGCTGAACAAGCTCGCGACCGGGCCGCTCGCCGAGTCCTTCGCCGACGCCGACCGCAACCCGCCGGTGTACGACCCGAAGACCTTCAGTGTGAAGATCCCCGAGTCGTTCAAGAAGAGCTACAAGCAGCTCCTCGACGGCGAATGGTGGCGGCTCGGCCTCACCAACGACCTCGGCGGCTTCGGCCTGCCCCCGACCGTGCAGTGGGCCGCGTCCGAGCTCATCCTCGGCGCGAACGCCCCGCTGTTCATGTACCTGGCGGGCCCGAACTTCGCCATGATCGTGAACAAGAACGGCACCGAAGAGCAGAAGCACTGGGCCCAGCTCATGATCGACCGGCAGTGGGGCGCCACGATGGTGCTGACCGAGCCGGACGCCGGCTCCGACGTCGGCGCGGGCCGCACCAAGGCCACCAAGCAGGAGGACGGCTCCTGGCACATCGACGGCGTGAAGCGGTTCATCACCTCGGCCGAGCACGACATGAGCGAAAACATCATGCACCTCGTGCTGGCGCGCCCCGAGGGTCCCGGCATCGAGACCAAGCCGGGCACCAAGGGCCTGTCGCTGTTCCTCGTGCCGAAGTTCCACTTCGACTCGAAGACCGGTGAGCTGGGCGAGCGCAACGGCGCCTTCGTCACGAACGTCGAGCACAAGATGGGCATCAAGGCCTCGACGACGTGCGAGCTGACCTTCGGCCAGCACGGCACCCCGGCCAAGGGCTGGCTGCTCGGCGAGGTCCACGACGGCATCGCGCAGATGTTCCAGGTCATCGAGTACGCCCGGATGATGGTCGGCACCAAGGCCATCGCGACGCTGTCGACCGGCTACCTCAACGCGCTGGAGTACGCCAAGGAGCGCGTCCAGGGTGCCGACCTGCCGAACATGCTGAACAAGGCCGCCCCGCGCGTCACCATCACGCACCACCCCGACGTCCGCCGCTCGCTGATGCTCCAGAAGGCGTACGCCGAGGGCCTCCGTGCGGTCTACCTGTACACCGCGTCCTTCCAGGACCAGCTGTGGACCGGCGAGGGTGACCAGAAGGTCGCGCACGGTGTCAACGACCTGCTGCTGCCGATCGTCAAGGGTGTCGGCTCCGAGCGCGCCACCGAGCAGCTCGTGCAGTCGCTGCAGACGCTGGGCGGTTCCGGCTTCCTGCAGGACTACCCGATCGAGCAGTACATCCGCGACGCCAAGATCGACTCGCTGTACGAGGGCACCACGGCCATCCAGTCGCTGGACTTCTTCTTCCGGAAGATCGTCCGCGACAAGGGCCAGTCGCTGGCCTTCGTCGCCGGCGAGATCACCAAGTTCATCGAGTCCGAGGCGGGCAACGGCCGGCTCAAGAACGAGCGCGGACTGCTCAAGCAGGCCCTCGAGGACACCCAGGGCATGCTGGGCTCGCTGATCGGCTACCTCACCGCGTCGCAGGAAGACCCGCAGAACATCAACAAGGTCGGCCAGCACACGGTCCGCCTGCTGATGTCGGTCGGCGACCTGCTCATCGGCTGGCAGCTGCTCAAGCACGCCGAGGTCGCCATCGCGAAGCTCGACGCGGGCGCGTCCGCCAAGGACGTCCCGTTCTACGAGGGCAAGATCGCCGTGGCGTCGTTCTTCTCGAAGCAGGTGCTGCCGGAGCTGACCGCCCGCCGCGCCATCGTCGAGGCCGCCGACAACGCGCTGATGGAGCTCGACGAAGCCGCCTTCTGATTGGTCACGAAAGGGCCCTCCTCGCGTGAGGAGGGCCCTTTTCGTGTTTCAGGGCCGGACGGCGCGGGCATTCCGCTCACCGAGTCCGACGGACCCGAGTGGCCGGGTCCGCGGATCCTTGAGAGGAGAAAGTGATGACTGTCGCCGGCATCGTCAGCGCCATCATCGTCGGGCTGATCATCGGTGTTCTGGGCCGGCTGGTCGCGCCCGGCAAGCAGGGCATCCCGATCTGGCTGACCATCCTGATCGGTATCATCGCCGCCTTCATCGGCACGGCGATCGCCCGCGGGCTCGGGTACGCCGACACGAACGGCATCGACTGGCTGGAAATCCTGACGCAGGTCGTCCTGGCCGCGATCGGGGTGAGCATCGCCGCCGGCGCCTACGGACGCCGAGGCGTGACGAGGTAGCTCCTTCCCAGGCCGATCCGGCCCGGTTCGCCCTCGCGGGCGGACCGGGCCGGATCTTTTTCGCGGTCACTCCATCGGGGGTCTGCGCGGGCGATGCGCCGGGATCGGTGCCACCGTGGCGCTTATTGCGCTATCCGAGGAGGCAACCGTGCTCGGCGGACTTTGGGGCATCATCTCGACGATCATCGTGGGCCTGGTCCTGGGCGTGCTCGGCCGGCTGTTCGCGCCGGGCGACCAGAAGATCCCGGTCTGGCTGACCATCGTCGTCGGCATCGTGGCCGCGTTCATCGGCAACTGGCTCGCCGGCGTGTTCGGCGTCAAGGACACCGCCGGCATCGACTGGATCCGGCACGTCTTCCAGATCGTCGCCGCCGTCGTCGGGGTCATCGCGGCCTCGGCGATCTACGCCAAGGTCAAGGGCGGCAGCCGCACTACCGCCTGACGGCCAGGCCTGCGCCGACGAGCAGCAGCGCGGCGGCGCAGGCCATCGTCGTGGTGAGGGCGTGCGCGGACGACGTCGCGGCGAGGGTCAGGAACAGGCTGCCGAACGTGGCCACGCCGATGACCTGGCCCAGCTGCAGCGTGGTGGTCAGCAGGCCGCTGACGTCCGCCGCGCGCTCGAGCGGGACGTGCGTCAGCGCGTTCACCATCAAGGAGCCGAACGCGGGTCCCATCGACAGGCCGAAGAGCAGCAGGGCCACGAAGAACAGCGTGCCGCCGTCCCGGCCCAGCCCGAGCAGCACGTAGGCGATCGCGGATCCCACGTAACCGCATGGGGTCAGCCAGGCGTGCACCCGCCGCGGCAGCCTGTTCCAGAAGAACCCGCACAGGCCGAAGACGACCCCGCCCGGTGCCATCGCCAAGCCGGCGGCCAGCGCCGTCTTGCCGAGGCCCGACTGCAGGTGCAGTGCCACGCAGAAGAGGAATCCGCCGTAGGCCGCGACTCCGGCCCCGAGGGTGGCCAAGCCCGGCGCGACCCCACGGATCTTCAGTACGGCGAGGTCGACGAGCGGATCGCGCACGCGGCGTTCCACGACGACGAAGAGCACGGCCAGCAGCGCGCCGGCGGCGATCGAGCCGAACGCCCAGCCGGGCCAGCCGGTTTCGTGCCCGAGGACCAGTGGCAGCACGACGAGCACCACCGCCGGCACGGCGATCGCGAGTCCGGCGAGGTCGAGCCGCCGGCCCGCCTTCGCGGCACCGCCGGGCACCAGCTTGACGGCGAGCACGGCCACGAGGACGCCGATCGGGACGTTCACCAGGAAGACCGGCCGCCAGCCCGCCCCGAACAGGTCCGCGCCCACGAGCACGCCGCCGACGACCTGACCGGCGACGAACGCGACGGAGATGACCGCGGTGTACGCGCTGAGCGCCTTCGCCCGCGCGGCCCCGGTGAACTGCGCCTGGATGACGCTGATGACCTGCGGCATCATCAACGCGGCCCCGGCGCCCTGGGCGATCCGCGCGACGACGAGGACGGGTGCGTCCGGCGCCAGGCCGCAGAGCGCCGAGCAGACGGTGAACGTGACGACGCCGATGACGAACAGCCGGCGCCGGCCGAACAGCTCACCCAGCCGGGCGCCGGTGATCAGCAGCATCGCGTAGCCCACGGTGTAGCCGGAAACGACCAGCTGCAGCGCGGCGCCGGACGCGTGCAGGTCGGTGCGGATGTCGGCCATGGCGACGTTCACGACGGTGACGTCGAGCAGCGCCATGAACTGGCCGAGCAGCAGGACGGCCAGCATGAACCACGGCCGCCGGTCCGGCCGGGCGGCCCGGTCCGAGGCCGGGGCAGGGGTGGTCAGTGTCATGCCGCTGACCTTGGGCCTCGTGGGTCGCCCGCGGAGAGAGCCTGGGGATGCTGGTACTCCCAGCACCTGCTTCGCCTGCTGACCTTCTGAAACTGTCGTACCCCTCCGGCACCATGTCCGCATGACCCGGACACAGGTGCGAGCGGGCCGCCGAGAGGAACTCGGCGGGTTCCTCAAGGCGTGCCGGGCGCGGATCGGCCCGGAGGAGGTCGGGCTCGCGCCCGGCCCGCGCCGTCGGCTCAGCGGGTTGCGCCGCGAGGAGGTGGCGCTGCTCGCCGGCGTCGGCGTCACCTGGTACACGTGGCTGGAGCAGGGGCGGCCGATCAACGCGAGCGCGCAGGTGCTCGACGCGGTGGCGCGCACGCTGCGGATGGACCACCCGGAGCGGGAGCACCTGTACCGGCTGGCGGAGCTGACCCCGTCGCGGCTGCCGCCGTCGGCGGAGGTGGTGCCGGACGCGGTGCGCGAGGTGCTGCGCGCACTGGATCCGGTGCCCGCCACGGTGGTCAACGGCCGGTTCGACGTGCTGGCGTCGAACGCGGCGCAGGAGGAGCTGTTCTGGGAGTGGCACAGCATGCCGTGCCTGCACAAGAACCTGCTGTGGTGCTGCGTGACCGAGCCGAACGCACGGGCGTTCCTGCTCAACTACGACGAGGAGGTGCCGCACATGGTCGCGCGGATGCGGGCCGAGTACGGCAGGCACGTGGGTGATCCGGGCTGGGAAGAGGACATCCGGCGGCTGTCGGCGCTGAGTCCCGAGTTCGCCGAGCTGTGGGAGCGGCACGAGGTGGCCGAACCGCGGGCGCGGCTGCGGCGGCTGCACCACCCGCGGGCGGGGCGGATGACCTTCCGGCTGACCGAGCTGGCGGTGTCGGAGGTGCCAGGACTGCGGGTCCAGGTGTCCACTCCGGACGATGCCGCCACCTGGGCGTTGCTGCCCGCGACGCGGAGGTCGTCATGACGTCACTCGACCTGAGCAGCCGGGCGCTGACCGAGTTCCCGGTGTTGCCGCCCGGTCTCACCCGGCTGGACCTCTACGCGAACGAGCTCTCGTCGGTGCCCGCTTCGCTGTGGGAGCACACCGGGCTGCAGGTGCTCAACCTCGCGGTGAACCGGCTTTCTTCGCTGCCACCGGGCATCTCGGCGCTGAAGTCGGTGCACACGCTCGATCTGGCGCACAACCGGTTCGGCTCGCTGCCGGACGAGCTGGGTGAGCTGGCCGGGCTCACCGAGTACCTGTACGTCAGCGACAACCGGCTGACGGCGTTCCCGTCCGCGTGGTGCCGCCTGGGTGCCCTGAAGTACCTGGGGTGCACGGACAACCGGCTCACCGCGTTGCCGGCTGATCTGTCCGGGTTCTCTTCGCTGCGAGAACTCCGGTTGTACCGCAACGCGTTGACGGCGCTGCCGGAGTCGATCGGCACGCTCGGTACGTTGCGGGAGCTGCACCTGCGGGGCAACCGGTTGACGGCGCTGCCGGAGTCGATCGGGTCGCTGAGCGAGCTGCGTCAGCTCGACCTGCGGGAGAACCTGCTGGTCTCCCTTCCTCCCTCGCTCGCCCGGCTGTCCAAACTGGACAAGCTGGATCTGCGGTGGAACAAGCACTTCCGGGAGCCGGCGTGGCTGCGCGACTTCGAGGAGGCGGGGTGCATGGTCCTTCGCTGACAACTCAACAGAGGATGGTCGGGCGCGGGCCGTAGGTCGCCGTGTGCGAGGTCCGGCGGACTTCGGCACCACTCGCGACGTCGTAGAGCACGCGGGTGTCGGTGACGCTGAAGCCGGGCGTGCCGATCGACGGCTGGCACGGGCTGCCGGTGCTGCCGCCGCCGAACTGGACCGATGGCGGGTCGCCGGGCGTCTGGGCGCCGGTCTGGCCCTCGACGCGGTAGTGGCGGGTGCCCCAGATGCGGACCGTCACGGAGTCGCCGGAGACCGTGGCCTGGATGGCGATCCCGGTCGGCGAGTCGTTGGTCAGCTTGAGCTCGACGGGGCTGCCGTCGGCGTTGACGGCCTTGGCGTCGCGGCCGGCGGGGTAGCGGTCGAGGTAGTGGTCGTGCTCGAGGTGGCCACCGTCGGTCAGGCCGGCGAGGTAGCCCGCGTTGTACAAAGTGGACGCGAGCTGCGAGACGCCACCGCCGACGACGATCGCGCCGGTGCCGTCTTCGTCGGCCGGGGCGGGCACGTAGCCGTTGCCGGCGGTGCGCGGGCCGGAGCGAGCGCCGAGGCTGAACGTCTCGCCGGGCTTGACGATCGTGCCGGACACGCGGGCGGCGAGCGTCCGGTTGTTCGTCGCGGCCGGGCCGGCCAGGCCGCCGGTGGTGAACTCGCCGACGACCTCCTTGATGCCGAGCGCGCCGGCGGCATCGGTGGTCACGCCGGGCTTCGACGCGCTGTAGACGACGGGCAGGTCCCGGCCGCCGGTCTTCTTGAGCACGTCGATGAGCGGCAGGAAGGTCTTCTCCCAGTTGATCTTCCGGGCGTCCTCGGAGGGGTCGACGGCCGGTTGGTCGCCGGTGAAGACGATCTGGGCGTCCTTGCCGTCGGTCTCGGTGCTCGCGAGCCCGTCCTTCAGGGCGGCCTGCAGCTTGCCCTGGTCGATGCGGACCTCGACGGCCCCGCCCTCGACCGCGGCGAACTGGAACGACGACGCGATCGTGGCGGGCGTGAGCGGAACGTCCTTGCCCTGCCCGTGCACGACGACCGGCTTCGCGACGGCGGGCACGACGATCTGCTGGAAGGCGGCCTGCACGCCGGCCGCGGTCGCCTTCACGGGCGTGATCGCCATGCCGAGCTTGACCCCACCGGGGTCGAGCCAGTGGTCGGTGACGGCGTGCACGGCGCCGGCGAGGTCGGTCAGCTGCTGGCCCTGCCGCGGCAGGATCGGATATGGGGTGACACCGCCGCCGCTGCCCTCGACCGCCATGAACCCGACCGAGCCTTCGGTGGCCGGGTGGTCGAGCCTGCGCTCGGCGAGTTCGCGCACGGCCTGGCCGATCTGGTTCGGATCGGTCTGGGTCGCGACGCCGACCTCGCGGCTGCTGAAGAAGGACATGACCCGCGTGATCGGGCTCAGCGGCTGGTGCCCGGCGAGCCCGAGGGTGTTCGGCCAGTCGAGCCCGAGCCCGGACCGCGAAGGCACGAGCTCGGCCTGGACATCACCCCCGTGGACGACGACGGGCCGGATCAGCCGAGGCTCGAGTTCCCGGCGCAGCTTGGCTTCCGCTTCGGCATGGGTCAGGCCGCCGACATCGATCCCGGCGACGGTCACGCCCCGCGGCACATCGCCGGCGCTGGAGATGAGGTCGATGGCGTAGAGGATGACGAAGAGCCCGAGCGCGATCCCGATGGACATCATGGTGCGGGCCAGGCCGGTCCGGAGCTTCCGCGCGGGAGTGTCCGGGGCCGGGGGCGGAGCGGGGGTTTCGAGGAGTTCGCCGAGCAGGTCGTCGGCGAAGAGATCGGTGGTGCCGGCGGACTCAGCGGCAGGGTCGATCGCCGCGGGCGGACCGGCCACCGCGAGTTCGGGTTCGGCCACGGCAGGGGACTCGGCCACAGCAGGTGGCTCCGCGGGCTCAGGCTCGACGGGCACCGCCGCGACTGGCGACTCGGCAAGCGCAAGCTCGGCGGGCTCCGGCTCCACAGCGAGTTCAGCCGCAGCGGACGACTCCGCGGCCGCGAGCTCGGCGGGCTCCACAGCGGACTCGTCTTCCGCAGGCCACTCCGGGGTCACGAGTTCGAGCTCCCGCACCTCGGCACGCTCGCGCGCCTCGTCGTCTGCCACGCCCCCGCCCTAGAGGTAAAGCCCCGTCCCGTGCTCGGTGCGCTCGGTCGCCACCGCGTGGATGTCGCGCTCGCGCATCACCAGGTGCCCTTCGCCGCGGATCTCGACCTCGAGCTGGTCCTCCGGGTTGAAGAGCACGCGGTCGCCCGTCTTGACGTTCCGCACACTATTGCCGACGCCCAGTACATCACCCCAGGCGAGCCGGCGCGCGACCTGCGCCGTCGCCGGGATCACGATGCCGCCGCTGCTGCGGCGCTCGCCCTCGTCCGGGGAAAGCCGCACGAGTACGCGGTCGTGCAGCATCTGGATCTCGAGTTTCGCCCCGTCAGACACGGTTCGCATGCTACTCGGCGGGTTCACCCGCCATGACCAGGCTCAGCTCGCGCGCCCCGTCCGCCCGCAGCCGCACCGGCACGCCCCAGTCCTGCCGGGTGATCCGGCAGGCGGGGTGTTCACCGCCGTCGTCGCAGCTCGCGGCCTGCGCGACCACCTGCAGCACGCCCTCGGTGACCCCCTCGGCGAGCCGGATCTTGCGCGTCAGATCGGTGCCGGTGCCGACACCGTCGGCCAGCAACGCGGGCGGCGACGCGCTGATCTCCAGGCGCGTCGACGGGCCGAAGCGGTCGTCGAGCTTCTCGCCCGGCGGCGCCGTGAAGACCACCGAAAAGTCGATCTCGCCCGGGGCGAGCACGGTCGGCGGCCGGCGGACCGCGTGGGCGTCCCCCGCGACGAGCGTCGGCTCGCTCGCGGGCAGCGAGCCGATCCGGTTTCCGGCCGACTCGACGACCAGCAGCTCGCCTTCGTGCAGCAGCAGGCCCTGCGGCTCCGAAAGCCCGGTGGCGATCGTGGTCACTTGGCGCGTGAAGACGTCGAAGCGGCGTACGGCGCCGTTATAGGTGTCGGCGATCGCGATCTTGTCGCCGGGCAGCACGGCGAGGCCGAGCGGGTGCTGCAGCAGCGCCTGGTCGGCCGGGCCGTCGGTGTGGCCGAAGGAGAAGAGGTCGACGCCGATCGCCGTGTGCACGGTGAACGACTCGCCTTCGGGCTCGATCCAGCGCAGCGCCGACGTCTCCGCGTCGGCGAGCCACAGCTTGTCGCCGTCCGCGGCGAGGCCCGACGTCTGCGCGAAGAACGCTTCGCTCACGTCGCCGTCTCGGAGGCCTTCGACGGTCGTGCCCGCGAAGCGGCGGATGGTGCCGGAAACCGGGTCGAACACGCTCAGCGTGTGGTTGCCCGCCATCGCGACGACGATCCCGCCGGCCGGGCCGTACCAGGCGACGTCCCACGGGCTCGTGAGGTCGACCTCGACGCCCTTGCCGGAGTCCGGTCCGGTGCGCCACTGCGCGCCGGTGCCGGCGACCGTGGTCACCTCGCCGGTGATCAGGTCGAGGCCACGCAGCCGGTGACCGGCCGTGTCGGCGACGACGGCGTGGTACCCGGCGCGCTCGGCGACGTCGTAGGGCAGCAGCGCGATGCCCGACGGCTCGGTGAAGGTCGCGACGTCGAACGGCCCGTCCTGGCCACCGCGCTCTCCGCTGCCGAAACGCCGGATGACCGTCTCGCCGTCCGACGCGAACTCGACGACGGAGTGGTGCCCGGTGTCCGCGACGAGGACACGACCCTCGGCCGTGGCGACGGCCTTGCTCGGGAATCGCAGCTCGCCGGCCTGCTCCTCGACCGGGACGTACGGGCTGCCGCCGCGGCGAAGCGTCCCCTTCGCTTCGTGCTTCGCGACGAGGTCCGCGATGACGCGGCGAAGCGCCTCCGCGTGCCCTTCGCCCGCGGCGACGTGCACGACGTACCCCTCGGGGTCGACGACCGCCAGCGTCGGCCACGCGCGCACCGCGTACTGCGACCACAGCTCCATCTTCGGGTCGTTGACCACCGGGTGGTGCACCTCGTAGCGCCGGACCGCGGCTTCGATCGACGCGCGCTCGCCCTCGTGCAGGAACTTGGGCGAGTGGACGCCGATCGTGACGAGCACGTCCGCGAACTCGGCCTCGAGCGGCCGCAGCTCGTCGAGCACGTGGAGGCAGTTGATGCAGCCGCTGGTCCAGAAGTCCAGCAGGACGATGCGTCCGCGCAGCTCGGCGAGGGTCAGCGGGCGGCCGCCGGTGTTCAGCCAGACGTCGCCGCGCAGCTCGGGGGCGCGCACGCGGGCCTGCGGTCGGGGTGAAGTCACGGCAAGAGTGAACTACAACTGTTCACGCTCTGTTCCGGAGTTCAGCCGATGAGATAACAAACTCACCCCATGGGGGTCCCCCGCCACAACGGCGGAAAAGGACGCGCGGCGGGGTGAGCCGCCGCTTAGGCTCGGGACATGACCCCCGTCCAGCCGGCCGGCGCCCTCACCTTCGAGGAGGCACGGCACCTGCAGGAGAACCTCCGGGAACCGGTGCGTCCCGGGCTGACCGGACCCGAGCTCGACGACGTCGAGCGCCGGTTCGGGTTTCGCTTCGCCGCGGACCACCGCACGTTCCTGTCCGCCGGCGTCCCGATCGGCGACCGCTGGCCGGACTGGCGCTGCGGCAACGCCGAGCAGCTGCGCAAACGGCTGGCCTGGCCGGTCGACGGCGTGCTGTACGACGTCGAGCACAACGGCTTCTGGCTGCCGGAGTGGGGCACGCGCCCGGTCGGCCCGGAGGACGCGGTCCGCGAAGCCCGCGGGCGCCTGGCCGGCGTTCCCCAGCTGGTGCCGGTGTGCGGGCACCGGTACCTGCCGGGCTTCCCGGACGCGACGGGCTACCCGGTGCTGTCGGTGTACCAGACGGACATCATCGTGTACGGCTGTGACCTGCGGGATTACCTGAACCGCGAGTTCTCGACCGGCGGCATCAGCACCGCCCCGCCGGACGGCCCGAGGTACATCGACTTCTGGTCCCGCTTCATCGACTAACCGTCTCTGCGCCTTTATCGGGTTTTCGCTAGAGAGCCGGATAAGCCGCGAGACGTCAGTTCTCCCGCCGCAGCATCCGGCTGACCCCCGCCGCGACCGTGGTCGCCAGGATCCACCCCGAAGCCGTGAAGCCCGCCGCCACCCAGTTGTCCGTGCCGTGCATGTACCAGCGCGACTTGTTGCCGAAGTCCACGATCGGGACCAGCAGGTCCGCCGTGTAGATCACCGGGTTCCACTGCAGCCCCGTGTCCTGCTGGTTCACCACGCACCGCGGGCCGTTGGCGATGATCTGGTGCGTCTCGTCCGTCTTCCAGGTGATGCAGTCGTCCGTGCCCAGGCCGAACCACAGGCTGCCCAGCACCAGCAGCGTCAGCAGCCAGCCGAGGGCGCGGACCGGGCGGTAGCCGTAGCCGACCATCGACCGCTGCAGCCAGCTCCACAGCCGCACCCCCGGCCCGAAGAACTTGAAGCCGCCGGCCAGCGCCTCGTAGCGGAACTGCTGCTTGCGCAGCGCCACCGTCGACGCGTGCTCTTCGTTTCCCGCCGCTCGGAGCATGTGCGCGAGCTGGTCGTACGGGCCCGGCCGGTAGCCGCGCATGGCCTTGCTCAGCAGCTCGATGCGGTGGTCCAGCGCCTGGTCGTCGGCGAGCGGGATGCTCTTGCCCAGGGCGTCGTAGCGAAAGTCCTCCAGCTCGATGCCACCGGACGCGGCCCAAAACGCCTCGTTGTCGGTCAGCGTTCCGCAGTGCGCGCGGCGCAGCACCACCCGGCCGGTCGGCGGGAGGTTCGGCGTCAGCGTGAACTCGTCCGCCGCGACGTCGCCCGCGTCGAGCGCCACCAGGAACGGGGACAGCGACCCCAGCTCGGACCCGCGCAGATCCACCCTGCGGGCGACCTGGGCGCCGTCGAGGTTGACGCCGCCCTCCGCGACGAACGGGCGGCCGTTGTTGTCCCGCAGCGTCAGGTCGCGGCCGATCCGGCCGGTGCGGACGTCGAGCGAGAAACTGCTGGTCGAGCGCAGGCCCGGCTCCGTCAACCGCGTGCCGGCCAGGTTGATGGAGCCGCCGACCTCGACGCCCTGCAGTCGCAGCGTGCCGTGGATCGCCGCGTCCGTGAGCTGGAAGTTGCCCGCGATCTTCGACCGGCGCGCGGAGAACACGTCCCGGCCCGGGTGGCGGAACATCGAGTTCCAGGCCAGGAAGTTGCCGCCGACGGTGACGTCGGCCAGTCGCAGCTGCCCGGTCGGCACGCGCAGGCTCGTGGCCTCGATGTCGCCGCCGATTTCGGTGCCGTCCAGGTGCAGCGCGCGGTCGTAGTACGGCTGCGACTTGCCGCGCTCGACCCGGATCTCGGCGCCGGCCAGCCGCAGCGAGCCGCCGATCCGGGCGTTGACCATGCGCAGCGTGCCCAGCGCCTGCAAGCCGTCCGACAGCTCGACGTTCCCGTCGACGCGCATCCGGTCGGCGACCAGCGCCGGGCGCGGGTCGATGTACGGGTCGTTGGACTTCCACGCGTCGATGGCGATCGGCCCCTGCTGGGACACCGTCAGCTTGGCCTCGCGCAGCACGATGTCGCTGTCCACGGTGGCGCTCGGCAGGTACATGATCCCGGTGGCGGAGAAGCGTTTCCGCTGGCTGGCCGGCCCGTAGTTGTCCACCTCGCAGAGCAGGCTGCCGCCGATGTGCAGGCCGTTGCCGTTGAGCGCGAAGCCGTCCGGGTTGTTCAGCGTGGCGCCGGAGAAGTTGACGTTACCGCCGGTCCGCAGGCCCGGGAGCCGGACTTCGCCGTTCGCGACCATCCGGTAGGCGAGCAGCGCGCCGTTCAGCACGAGCCGGTCGGCGTGGATCGCCTTGCCGTGCGGGTGGGCGATCACCGTGCGGGTCAGCACCAGTGACCCCTCGATCACGGCGTCGGTCAGGTTGACCGCGGCGTTCGGCATCCCGCGTTCGCGGTCGTCCCCGCGCTGGACGGTGGTCTCCTCGATCTCGCGGTCGGCGCCGTCGACCTGCACGACGCTGCGGATCAGCCGGACGTCGTTGCGGCTGCGCAGGTTGCGGGCCTTGAGCCCGGGCAGCCAGCACTTGCGGAAGACCAGGCCGAGCAGGTGCGCCTCGCGCACGTCCGGCGGCTGCTCGAAGCGGCAGCGCTCGAACCGGAAGAGGTACTTGAGGTCCGCGGCGCGCAGGTCGAGCGTGCCGGTGATGTAGGCGTCCTCGACGTAGACGATCGGCGCGTTGGTGGCCTGCCGCCGCCAGCGCAGCAGCCCGCCGTTGCCGGGTTTGAGCAGGTCGGAGGCCTTGACCTCGTAGCGGCGGTCGGGGATGCCCGCGAACGGGTCGAGAGGAGGCAGCGTGTTTTCGGTCGTCACGAGCCGCCCCCCTCCCTCACCCTCCTTCAAAGTAACGAAAGCGAACGATATTCGCAGGCGTTTCGCGGGCCCACGGCCGAATTCACCTCAGGCGTTCGGGTTCAGCACCCGGGCCAGGAACGACTTGGTCCGGTCCTCGCGCGGGCTCCCGATGACCTGGTCGGGCGGGCCCTCTTCGACGACGACGCCGCCGTCCATGAACAGGACCTTGTCCGCCACCTCACGCGCGAACTGCATCTCGTGGGTGACGACGACCATGGTCATGCCGTCCTTGGCGAGCTGCTTCATCACGCCCAGCACGTCCCCGACGAGCTCCGGGTCCAGCGCGGACGTCGGCTCGTCGAACAGCATCAGCTTCGGCTGCATCGCCAGCGCCCGGGCGATCGCGACGCGCTGCTGCTGCCCGCCGGACAGCTGCGCGGGGTAGTTCTTCGCCTTGTCCGAGAGGCCGACGCGGTCCAGCAGCTCCAGCGCACGCTCCCGCACCTGGGCCTTCGGCTCGCGCCGGACCTGGACCGGCGCCTCCATGATGTTTTCGAGCGCGGTCATGTGCGGGAAGAGGTTGAAGCGCTGGAACACCATGCCGATGTCCTTGCGCTGGAACGCGACCTCGTTCTCGCGCAGCTCGTGCAGCTTGTCGCCGCGCTGGCGGTAGCCGACGAGCACGCCGTCGACGTAGAGCCGGCCGGCGTCGATCTTTTCGAGGTGGTTGATGCAGCGCAGCAGCGTCGACTTGCCCGAGCCGGACGGCCCGATCAGGCAGAGCACCTCCCGCTCGTGCACCTCGAGGTCGATGCCCTTGAGGACGTCGACGCTGCCGAAGCTCTTGTAGATCTTCTGAGCGGACACCACGGGGGTCATGTGACGTTCCCTCCACCCCGGCTGAACAACCTCGTCGCCCAGCCTTGCCGCTGGACCACGCCCTGCGAGGTACCCCGGGCGAAGTACTTCTCGATCTGGATTTGGATGGCGGTCAGGATCGACGTCATGAACAGGTACCAGATCACCGCGGTGAGCAGCAGCGGGATCGTCTTGAAGTTCTGCGCGTAGATGGTCTGGACCGCCACCATCAGCTCGTAGTAGCCGATCGCGACCACCAGTGACGTGGTCTTCAGCATCGCGATCGTCTCGTTGCCGGTGGGCGGCACGATCACCCGCATCGCCTGCGGCAGCACGATGCGCCGCAACGTGGTCGTCCGCTTCATGCCGAGCGCGGACGCCGCCTCCAGCTGACCGCTGTCGATCGACTGGATTCCACCGCGCACGATCTCCGCCATGTACGCGGCCTCGTTCAGCCCGAGGCCGAGCAGCGACGCCGTGAACTGGTTGATCAGGTCGTTCGTGCCCCACGAAACGAACTCGGGCCCGAACGGGATCCCGAGACCGAGCCGCGGGTAGGCGAACGCGAGGAAGTTCCAGAACACCAGCTGCGTGATCAGCGGGGTGCCGCGGAACAACCAGATGTAGACGCCGGCGGCGCCCTTGGTCAGCGGGTTCGGCGACAGCCGCATCACCGCCAGCAGGACCCCGCCCACGATGCCGATCAGCATCGAGATCACGGTCAGGATCAGGGTGTTCTGGAGACCGCGCAGCACGCGGTCGTTGAACATGTAGTCCCAGACGACGGGCCAGGCGAAGTTGTCGTTCGTGACGATGCTGCGAACGACGATGAAGGCGATGAAGAGGACGACCACCCCGGCCACCCAGCGCCCGTAGTGGCGCACCGGGACGGCCTTGATGGGTTTGGTGTCGACGGCCACCCGCTCATCGGGAGGCGCGTCGGAAGAACTGGACACTGGCTAAGCCCTCTCTAGCCGGCTCAGGACGCCGCCGGGTTGAGTTCCGACTTGGTGACCGCGCCGGCCCCGGACAGACCCCACTTGTCGAGGATCTTCTTGTAGGTGCCGTCGTCGATCAGGGCCTGGACCGCCGACTGGACCGCCTTGCCGTAGTCGCCGCTGTCCTTCTTCAGGATGATGCCGTAGGGCGCCGTGTCGTACGGCTCGCCGACGACCTCCAGCTGCCCGTTCGTCTGCTTGACCGCGTAGTCGACGACCGGGGAGTCGGCCAGCTCGCCCTGCACCCGCTTCGCGGTGAGCGCGAGGTTCACGTCGGTCTGGGCCTGCAGCTGGGTGACTTCGATCGCCGGCTTGCCCGCCGAGGTGCACTTCTGCGACCGGGTCTGCAGGTCGTCGACCTGCGTGGTGCCCTTCTGCACGCCCATCTTCTTGCCGCACAGGTCGTCGACGTTCAGCTTGTCGGGGTTGCCCTTCAGCACGCCGAGCGACGTCCCCGCCTTGTAGTAGCTGACCATGTCGACGATCTGGAGCCGTTCGGCGTTGACGCTGAACGACGACATCGCGAGCTCGTACTTGCCGGCCTGGATGCCCGGGATGATCCCGTCGAAGGCGGCGTTCTGGAACTCCATCTTCAGGCCGAGCTTCTGCCCGATCGCGGTGCCCAGGTCCACGTCGAAACCGGTGACCTTGCCGCTCTCGTCCTGGAACTCGTTCGGCGGGTAGCTCTGGTCCTGGCCGACCAGGATCTTGCCGTCCGTCTTGACCGCGTCCGGCACCATGGCCGCCAGCTTGTCGTCCTTGGCGACCGCGCCCAAGTCACCGCCGGCGCCCGGGGCGGCGGCTGAGCTGCTGGGCTTGACGTCGCCCGCGCCACTCCCTCCCGCCCCGCACGCCACGGTCAAGCCGACCAGGGCGAACGCAGGCAGCAGGGCGATCGCCTTGAGCTGGGTTCCTCGGGCCACGTCGTCACTCCTCGTAGTTCTCAGTTCGTGAGAGCACGCATATTGCCACTCATCCATACCAAAGCACAGCACTGTCGAGTTACAGCGACGTTTCGCACCCACCCCACCAGTGTCAGAGTGTCGCGCGCGGGTGCGCACGTGGGTGAGGATGTCGTTCATGAACGCGACCCCGCCTCGGCTGCCCCCGTCCGGTCGGCGCGCGAGGAAGGCGACGACCCGGCGGATCACCCGGCCGGGGGCCCGGTTCGACGGCTACCTCTCCCCGGACCGGCCGCACGCCGGCGCCTACGACGAGATGTTCGCCGCCGACGGCACGGTCCGCGGTCCGTACCGCGCGCTGTACGAGTCGATCGCGGCGCTCGACGCCCACGACCTCAACTCGCGGTCGCTCGCGCTGGACCGGGCGATGGTCGACCAGGGCATCACGTTCTCCCTGTCCGGACAGGAGCGGCCGTTCCCGCTGGACCTGGTGCCGCGGGTGATCCAGGCGGCCGAGTGGGCGAAGATCGAGCGCGGCGTCGCCCAGCGCGTCCGCGCGCTCGAGGCGTTCCTCGCCGACATCTACGGCGACCGCCAGATCCTGCGCGAGGGCGTGCTGCCGCGGCGGCTGATCACCTCGTGCGAGCACTTCCAGCGGGAGGCGTTCGGCATCAACCCGCCGAACGGCGTGCGCATCCACGTGTCCGGAGTGGACCTGGTGCGCGACGAGGAGGGCACGTTCCGGGTGCTGGAGGACAACCTCCGCAACCCGTCCGGGGTGTCGTACGTGATGGAGAACCGGCGGACGATGGCGCGGGTCTTCCCGGACCTGTTCGCCCAGCACCGCGTCCGGCCGGTCGGGGACTACGCGTCCCACCTGCTCCGGGCGCTGCGCGCGGCGGCCGCGGCGAACGTCGCCGACCCGATGGTCGTCGTGCTCACGCCCGGTGTCCACAACTCGGCGTACTTCGAGCACTCGCTGCTGGCCCGGCTGATGGGCGTCGAGCTGGTCGAAGGCCGCGACATGTTCTGCCGCGACAACGTCGTCTACCTGCGGACGACCGAGGGCGAGCGCCAGGTCGACGTCATCTACCGGCGCATCGACGACGAGTTCCTCGATCCGGTGCACTACCGGCCGGACTCGGTGCTCGGCATCGCCGGCGTCCTCAACGCGGCGCGCGCGGGCAACGTCGTCGTCGCGAACGCGGTCGGCAACGGCGTCGGCGACGACAAGCTCGTCTACACCTACGTGCCCGAGATGGTGAAGTACTACCTGAACGAGAAGCCGCTGCTGCCCAATGTGGACACGTTCCGGTGCTGGCTGCCGGACGAGTTCGACCACGTCATGGCGCACCTCGACGAGCTGGTCGTCAAGCCGGTCGAGGGCTCCGGCGGCTACGGGATCGTCTTCGGGCCCGAGGCGACCGCGGCGGAGCTGGCGACCCTGCGGCGGAAGGTGCGCGCGAACCGGCGCGGCTGGATCGCGCAGCCGGTGGTCCAGCTCTCGACCGTGCCGGCCAAGGTCGAGGACCGGCTGGCGCCGCGGCACGTCGACCTGCGGCCGTTCGCCGTCAACGACGGCAAGGACATCTTCGTCCTGCCCGGCGGGTTGACGCGGGTGGCGCTGCCGGAGGGCAGCCTGGTCGTCAACTCGTCGCAGGGCGGTGGCTCGAAGGACACGTGGGTGCTGACGTCCCGGGCGTCGACCGCCGAGCGCGAGCTCGAACAGCCCGCCCTCGGCGCGATGTCCACTGTGGACGGCCTGGTCGCCGAGCAGGGACCCGAGCTGACCTCGTCCCAGCAGCAGCAACAGCAACAGAGCTAGGGGGCCCGGATGCTGGCACGCAACGCGGAGTCGCTCTACTGGATCGGCCGGTACGTCGAACGCGCCGACGACACCTCCCGGATCCTCAACGTCTCGGTCCACCAGCTGCTGGAGGACGCGACGGTCGACCCGGACCACGCGAGCCGTCAGCTGCTGGCCGTCCTGGGCATCGACACCCCCGACGGGGACGCCCTCGACGTCTGGAAGCTGACCGAGCTGGTGGCGTACGCGAAGGACAACCCGGCGTCGATCGTCGGCTCGATCAACTCGGCACGCGAGAACACGCGGGGCGCGCGCGAAGTCGTCCCGACCGAGCTGTGGGAATGCCTGAACGCGACGTGGAACGCGGTGCCGGACCGCCAGCGCTACGCCCGGCGCGCGGGGCCGCACGCGTTCCTGTCGTTCATCGAGGAACGCGCGGCGATGTTCGCCGGGCTCGCCGACTCGACGATGAGCCGGGACGACGGCTGGCTGTTCATGGTCCTCGGCCGCTCGATCGAACGCGCCGACATGGTGGTCCGGCTGCTGCTGTCGCGGGTCGCGGACCGCGCGTCGTCGCCGGGGTGGATCACGGTGCTGCGCTCGGCCGGCGCACAGGACACCTATCTGCGGACGTACCGCGGTGCGCTGGACGCCGGACGCGTCGTGCAGTTCCTGTTGCGGGACACGCTGTTCCCGCGCTCGGTGTTCCACGCGCTGCGCCAGGCGGAGGACTGCCTGCAGCGGCTCGACCCGGGCGGCGGCGCGCGCACGAACGAGAAGTCCGAGGCGCTGCGTGAGCTCGGCCGGGCCCGCAGCGAGCTGGAGTTCCTGCGCCCGGCGGACCTGCTGACCGACCTGCCGCGCCGGCTCGGCGCGCTGCAGACGTCGATCAAGGAGATCGGCGAAGCGGTTTCGTTGCAGTACTTCAGCACGTCACCGTGGGTGGCGTGGAGCGGCGCGGAGGTTTCGCTGTGACGTGGCAGCTGCGGGTGGCGCACCGGACGGGGTACCGGTACGCGACGCCGGCGACCCAGTCGTACAACGAGGCGCGGCTCACCCCGCGTTCGGACCGCCGCCAGACGACGGTCGCGACGCGCATCGAAACGACGCCGGCGACCCGCGCCTACCGGTACACGGACTACTGGGGCACGGTCGTCACCTCGTTCGACCTGCACGCGCCGCACACGGAGTTCACCGTGCTGGCGACGTCGGTGGTCGAGACGGCGGACGAAGCCGAGCCGATCCGCACGGCGTCGTGGAAGGACCTCCGCAGCGACACGGTCGTCGACCACCGCACGGAGTACCTGACCCCGACCGACTACACCCCGCGCGACGCCGCCTTGGCGCGCGAGGCCCGTGCGCTGCGGACCGGCCTCGACCCGGCCGAGTCGGTGCTGGCGGTCTGCGAGTGGGTGAACAAGCAGCTGAAGTACCAGCCCGGCACGACCGGCGTCCACTCGACCGCGACGGACGCGTGGCAGGCGCGCGAAGGCGTCTGCCAGGACTTCGCGCACGTGACACTGGTGATGCTGCGCGCGATCGGCGTCCCGGCCCGGTACGTGTCGGGGTACCTGCACACGAAGCCGGACGGGAAGCTCGGCGAGGTGGTGGAGGGCGAGTCGCACGCCTGGGTCGACGTCTGGACCGGCGGGTGGTGGGCGTACGACCCGACGAACGCGATCCCGGTCGGGCCCCGGCACGTGTGGGTGGCGATGGGCCGCGACTACGCCGACGTGGCGCCGTTGAAGGGGATCTTCACGGGTGGCGGGCAGTCCACTTTGGACGTCTCGGTCCACCTGACCCGGCTGGCTTAGCTCTCACAGCAAGAAGGTGCCGCCCGCCGCTTCGGCGACGTCCGCGCCGAGGGCCGACGCCGGAGTGTGCGCGCCGGGCTTGCCCTCGCCGTGGGCGAGCCGGGCCGCGACCTCGGCCACGACCGCCGTCGTGAAGTCCATGCCCTCGCCGGCGCGGAGCCAGCCTTCGCGCGTCGTGCCGTCGGGCCACGTGACGACGGCGTGGCCCCAGGAGTGCGCGCGGGGTCGCGGGGTCGCCTTCCCCTTCACCCCGGCCAGCCGCCGGACCGCGAACCGGCGCATCGCCGGGAGGGACAACACCCGGCCGAGCAGGGGCAGCACCGCCCGGCCCACGGGCGAAACGGGCGCGAGACCGGACGTCAGCGTGACCGACGGCGCGCCGCTCGCCCGTTGAGCCGCCACCAGCTCACCCGAGGGCACGCTCGCCGACTTCGCCGTCTCGCCGTCCGGGAACGTGAGCGTCTGCGCGTTCGCGCCGAGCCGCGAGGGGACCAAGCGGCCGCCCCGGTACTCGCGGCCGCCGGTGGTCAGTGCGTCGACGATGCTGGCGGCCAGCGCGCCCCCCAAGGCACCCGCTTCCATGGCCACCGACGCGACCGCGTCGACGTGCACCGAACTCGGCGTCGGGCGTCCTTCGCAGAGCTTCGCGACGACGGCTTCCGTGGCCAGGACGCCGAACCCGGCGCCGGTGACGAAGGTGCTGCCACCCGCCAGGGCCTCTTCGTGCAGGTCGAGCAGCTGCGGGACGGCGACCAGGTCCGCGGCCAGGTCGACGTAGTGGCCGCCGGGCAGGCAGGCCCGCGCGATCGTCCCGGCCGTGGCGGCGTACTCGCCGATGGTGTTGACGACGACGGCCGGGCGCTGCCGCCGGATCTCCGCGGCGATGGCCTCGGCCCCGTCGGCGACGACGTACTTCGAGCCGCTCGCCGCCAGCCGTTCGCGGTTGCGCCCGACCAGCACGACCGGCAGTCCGCGCGCGGCCAGCTCGGCGGTGATGCCCCGGCCGGTCCGGCCCAGTGCCCCGAGTACCCAGATCTCCATGTCGACCTCCAGTGACGTCTCAGTGTGTCATCACTGAGGCTAGCATGTGACGACACAGTGAGACATCGCTTGTAGGCTGGGACGGTGGCCAGATGGGATCCCGGGACCGCGGACCGGCTGCGGAAAGCCGCGCTGGAGCTGTTCGCCGAGCACGGGTACGACGCCGTCACCGTGACGCAGATCGCCGAGCGCGCCGGGATCACCCGCCGCTCGTACTTCCGCTACTTCCCCGACAAGCGCGAAGTCCTCTTCGCCGGCTCGGAGCAAATGCCGCCCGCGGTCGCCGAAGCCGTCCTGGCCGCCGAAGAGGCGGAGTCGCCGCTTCGCACGGCCCTCGGCGGGCTCGTCGAGGTCGGCACGCAGGTCACGCGGCTCATCGACCCGTCGCCGGAACGCCGGGCCGTGATCGCGTCGAGCGCCGAACTCCGCGAACGCGAGCGGAGCAAGGGCGCGGCGATCACGGCCGCGATCCGGGACTCCCTCGAGCGCCGGGGAACACCGCCCGAGCTGGCGAAACCGGCGGCGCAGGCCGCGGCGATCATCCTCGGCGACGCCTTCGACCGCTGGATCGACTCGGACGGCGACCAGGAGTTCCCGGCATACCTCGACGCGGCCGCCTCAGCGTTCCGGGAGGCCTGCCGCTAGCCGCACTTTCCCTACGAAAGTGACGTGGAGGAGTGGCCTCCGGATCACTTTCGTAGGGAAAGTGGCGCTTTGGTCAGCCGCGGGCGTGGGCGTCCAGGATGTGGGCGACGGCCTCGGTGACCCGCTGCGCGTAGTCCAGGTGCAGCCACTCGTCCGGCACGTGGATGTTCGAGTCGGCCCCGCACGCGCCGGTGACCAGGAACTGCGCCTCCGGGTACTTGCGCGAGAGCAGGCCCATGAACGGGATCGACCCGCCCATACCGGTCGCGCGGTGCGGCCGGCCGAAGACCTCCTCGCTGACCGTGCGCAGGGCGTTCGTCAGCCACGGCGACTCGGTCGGCGCGTTCCAGCCGTCCTCCGCCTGCGGGTTGTGGCCGAAGGTGACCTTCGCGCCGTACGGGACGTCGGTGGTCAGAGCCTGCTTCACGGCTTCGAGCCCCTTCGCGGCGTCGGCCGTCGGCGGGAGGCGGAAGCTCAGCGTCAACGTCGTGCTCTCGCGCAGGACGTTGCCGGCGTCGGCGGGCTTCGGGAAGCCGTCGGCGCCGATCACCGACAGCGTCGGGCGCCACGCGTTGTTGAGCATCAGCTCCAGCGCGTCTTCGGTGACCACGCGACCGCCCTCGACCAGTGGGAACGCCGTCGTCAACGCCTCGGGAAAGTCCTGCGAGACGGCCTTGAGCTCGGCCAGCCGGTCCGCCGGGACGTCGACCTTGAGCTCGTCGAGCAGCAGCTCGCCGGTCGCGCTGTCCTCGAGCCGCTCGATCAGCCGCCGCAGCACGCGGAACGAGCTGGCGACGACACCGCTCGCGATGCCCGAGTGCTGCGCCGAGTCCAGCAGCTGGACCGTGACGTCGAGGTGCAGCATCCCGCGCAGGCTCGTGACCAGCCACAACCGCTCGTAGTCGCTGCCACCGGCGTCGAGGCAGACCACCAGCGAGACCTCGCCGATCCGGTCGGCCAGGTGCTCGACGTACGCGGGCAGGTCGGGGCTGCCGGACTCCTCGCCGGTCTCCAGGAGCACCACGATCCGGGCGTGCTCGCCGCCGGCCGCGTGCACGGCCTGGATCGCCGCCGTCGCCGCGTAGCCGGAGTAGCCGTCGTCGACGGACCCGCGCCCGTACAGACGGCCGTCGCGGATCACCGGGGTCCACGGGCCGAGGCCCTCGGACCAGCCGCCGACCGGGGGCTGCTTGTCGAGGTGGCCGTACATCAGCACGGTGCCCTTGTCCGCCGCGCCCGGGGTCGCCGGGACGTCGACGAGCAGCAGGGGGGTGCGGCCTTCGAGCCGCACGACGTCCAGGGTCGCCCCGGGCAGGTCGCGCGCGGCGATCCACTCGCGGACGTGGTCGACGGCGGCGGCCAGGTGGCCGGTCGTCTCCCACTCGGCGTCGAAGGCCGGGGACAAGGCGGGGATGGCCACCAGCCCGGACAGGCTCGGGATGACGTCGTCGGTCCACGACGTCACGACGGATTCACGAACGGATTTCTGCTCCACGCCGCCATCGTGCCACGCACGTCCCACCGTGCGGCACGTCACAACGACGTCCCCCGAGCAGGTGATCACACGGGCGCACGACCGCGCGCTCGTGCGGCCACTCCAGGTGAGCGCGCGGACCGGCGCCCTACTCTCGTAGGTCCGATGCTCGGGCTTCCAAGCGTTTTCCCTGTTCAGGCCCCCTTTCTCAGCAACAAATCAGCAACCGCGTCTGACCAAAGCCCGGGCCTTCGTGCCAGGATGTCGGCGTGAACCGTCAACGCCGACGGTGACCGAGCGCTTCGGAGACCCGATGCGCTGGTCCCCGCCGGTGCAGTCGCTGTGGTCGCCACAAGCGGCCGCCAGAGGCACCGACACCGAGGAGCAACGCCCATGCCGTCCGAACAGTGGACGCACCCGGAGCCTGGAGACGGGCCGGCCGCCGTAGCGGCTCAGCCTTCCCCCGAGCAGGTGATCGCCGGATTGCGAGCGACCAGCGAAGGTGGCGCTGAGCTGACTCAGCTGCTCACCCCCGAAGGCGAGCGGGTCCCGTCGCCCCAGTTCGACAAGTACGTCGACGACATCGACGACGAAGCCCTGCGCCAGCTCTACCGCGACATGGTGCTCGTCCGCCGCGCGGACCGCGAGGCCAACGCGATGCAGCGCCAGGGCCAGCTCGGCATCTGGGTCCCGCTGCTCGGCCAGGAGGCCGCGCAGATCGGCTCCGGCCGCGCGCTCAAGAAGAACGACATGGCGTTCCCCAGCTACCGCGAGCACGGCGTCGCGTACGCGCGCGGGGTCGACATGAAGGACCTGCTGGGCATCTTCCGGTGCACCGACCACAGTGGCTGGGACTACCAGGGCACGGGCTTCCACCCGTACACCATCGTGATCGGTAACCAGGTGCTCAACGCCGCCGGCTACGCGATGGGGCAGAAGTTCGAGGGCAAGGTCGGGGACGACGACGGCGAAGCCACGATCTGCTACTTCGGCGACGGCGCGACGTCGCAGGGCGACGTCCACGAAGGGTTCGTCTGGGCCGCCGTCTACGACGCGCCGCTCGTGTTCTTCTGCCAGAACAACCAGTGGGCGATCTCCGAGCCGACCGAGCGCCAGTCGCGCCTGCCGCTCTACCAGCGCGCCCGCGGCTACGGCTTCCCCGGCATCCGCGTCGACGGCAACGACGTCCTGGCCTGCCTCGCGGTGTCCCGCTGGGCGCTCGACGAGTGCCGCCACGGCAACGGCCCGGTGCTGATCGAGGCGTTCACCTACCGGATGGACGCGCACACGACGACCGACGACCCGTCCCGCTACCGGCTCTCCGACGAGCTCGAAGAGTGGAAGCTCAAGGACCCGATCGAGCGCGTCCGGGCGTTCCTGGCCCGCAAGGGCGGCGCCGACCACACGTTCTTCGACAAGGTCCAGGAGGAGGCCGACGCCTTCGCCGCCGACCTGCGCGAGTACACGTTCAACATGCCGGAGCCGCCGCCGGACCGGATCTTCAGCAACGTCTACGCCGAGGGCAACCCGGTGCTGGACGCGCAGCGCGAAGAGTTCCTCTCCTACCTCGACGGCTTCGCATCGGCGGGTGAGCACTGATGACCGACCTCCAGAAACTCACCATCGGCAAGGCGATCAACCTCGGCCTGCGCCGCGCGATGGAGGAGGACCCCAAGGTCCTGATCATGGGCGAGGACGTCGGCAAGCTCGGCGGCGTCTTCCGGATCACCGACGGCCTGCAGAAGGACTTCGGCGAGCAGCGCGTGCTGGACACGCCGCTGGCGGAGTCCGGGATCATCGGCACCGCGGTCGGCCTGGCCGTGCGCGGGTTCCGGCCGGTCTGCGAGATCCAGTTCGAGGGCTTCATCTTCCCGGGCTTCGACCAGATCTCCTCGCAGCTGGCGAAGCTGCACTACCGGACGCAGGGCAAGGTCAAGATGCCCGTCGTGATCCGGGTGCCCTTCGGCGGCGGGATCGGCGCGGTCGAGCACCACTCGGAGTCGCCGGAGTCGCTGTTCGCGCACATCCCGGGCCTCAAGGTCGTGTCCATTTCGAACGCCGTCGACGCCTACTGGGGCATCCAGCAGGCGATCAAGTCGGACGACCCGATCCTGTTCTTCGAGCCGAAGCGGCTGTACCACTCGGGTGCGCTGCGCGCGGAGATCGACACCGACGGCACGCCGGCCCGGGTGTTCTCGTCGCAGGTCGTCCGCGAAGGCACGACGGCGACGGTCGTCGCGTACGGGCCTTCGGTGAAGGTCGCCCTCGACGCGGCCGCCGCGGCGGCCGACGAAGGCAAGTCGCTCGAGGTCATCGACCTGCGCACGCTCTCGCCGCTGGACCTCGCGCCGGTGTTCGAGTCGGTGCGCAAGACCGGCCGGCTGATCGCGCTGTCGGAGGCGCCGTCCGAGTCGTCGCTGACGTCGGAGATCGCCGCGCGCGTCCAGCAGGAGTGCTTCTACTCGCTGGAAGCGCCCGTCCTCCGGGTGACCGGGTTCGACACGCCGTACCCGCCGGCCAAGCTCGAGGAGCACTACCTCCCCGACCTGGACCGGGTGCTGCACGCCGTCGACCGCTCGCTCGCCTGGTAAGGGGGATCTCCGCGCAATGCCTACGTACAAACAGTTCCCCCTGGCCGACACGGCCGAGGGGCTGACCGAAGCCGACATCCTGTCCTGGCACGTGAAGCCGGGCGACACGGTGACGGTCAACCAGATCGTGGTCGAGATCGAGACCGCGAAGGCCGCCGTCGAGCTGCCGATCCCGTGGGCCGGGGTGGTCACGGAGCTGCACGTCGAGCCGGGGCAGACGGTGGAGGTCGGCACGCCGATCCTCACCATCGACGTCGACCCCGGTGGTGCGGCGGCGACTCCGGCACCGGTCGAAGAGCCGGCCGAGGAGGAGATGAAGCCGCTGGTCGGCTACGGCTCCAAGACGGTGGTCACGCAGCGGCGAGCGCGAAAGGGTGCGGAACCCGCCCCTGCTCCTGCTCCGGTTACCGCTGTCGCCGCTCCCGCTCCTGCTCCTGCTGCTCCTCGCGGCGGGTACGTCCCGCTCGCGAAGCCGCCGGTGCGGAAGCTGGCGAAGGACCTTGGTGTCGACCTGCACGCACTGACCGGTAGCGCCGACGGTGGCGTGATCACCCGGGACGACGTCGAGCGTGCAGCCAACGGCACCCCGGTCGTCGAGTCCGTTGTGGACAGCGGGTCCCGTGAGCGGCGCGTGCCGATCAAGGGCGTCCGCAAGATGACCGCGGCCGCGATGGTGCAGAGCGCGTACACGGCTCCGCACGTCACGGAGTTCCTGACCATCGACGTCACGCCGATGATGGAGTTCCGCGAGAAGCTGAAGAAGTCGCGGGAGTTCGCCGGGGTGAAGGTCACGCCGCTGACGTTCGCGGCCAAGGCCGTCTGCCTGGCGGCGAAGCGCACCCCGGACATCAACGCGGTGTGGGACGAAGCGGCGCAGGAGATCGTCTACAAGGACTACGTGCACCTCGGGATCGCGGCGGCCACCCCGCGCGGCCTGATCGTGCCGAAGGTCCGCGACGCCGACTCGCTGTCGCTGAAGGAGCTGGCGCAGGCGCTCACGACGTTGACCGACGTCGCCCGTGAGGGCAAGACGTCCCCGGCGGACATGGCGAACGGCACGATCACGATCACGAACGTGGGCGTGTTCGGCGTCGACACGGGCACGCCGATCATCAACCCGGGAGAGTCCGCGATCCTGTGCCTCGGCGCGATCAAGGACCAGCCGTGGGTGGTGGACGGCGAGATCAAGGTCCGCAAGGTGCTCCAGCTGTCGCTGAGCTTCGACCACCGCGTGGTCGACGGCCAGCAGGGTTCGGAGTTCCTGGCCGACGTCGGCGCCCTGCTGGCCGACCCGGCGATGGCGATGACGTACTGAGTTTCCGAAGTTCCGTGAAGGCCTCCTTACCGGCTCTCTTGGCCGGTAAGGAGGCCTTCACGGCTTTCGCCCTCGGCATACTCGCTTGACGGAGTGAGTACTCACTCCGCACACTGGTCGCATGACACCAGCACCCGAAACCCGGCGGAGAGCGCCGGGCATGAGCGTCGAAGCCCGGCGCGCCATGATCGTGCACGCGGTGCTGCCGCTCCTGATCGAGCACGGCGCCGGCGTGACGACCAGCCAGATCGCCCGCGCCGCCGGCATCGGCGAGGGCACCATCTTCCGCGCGTTCAAGGACAAGGACGAGCTGTTCGACGCGTGCACCGCCGAGGCGCTGCGCCCCGACCACGTGCTCGACGCGATCGCCGAAATCCCGATCGACCAACCCCTCGAAGACCGGCTCGTCGAGGCCGCCGACGCGCTCGGCGCGCACCTCGAGCGGATGGGCGCGCTGATGGGCGCGCTGCACGCGTCCGGCCGGCACAAGCAGCGCGACCCCGAGCAGCGGCTCAAGGACCGGCGCGGCACGTGGAAGGGCGGCCGCAGCGAGTCGATGGCCGCCATGCGCGGCGCGATCACCGAGCTGTTCGAGCCCGACAAGGACCGCCTGCGGCTGACGCCCGAGCAGCTGGCCGCGCTGTTCCTGACCCTGCTGTTCGGCGGCCGCCGGATGGCGCCCCTCGACGACCCCGCCACCACGCGCCAGGTGGTCGACGTCTTCCTGCACGGCGCCGTGGAGGCCCGATGATCCCGGGCGGTGGGGGCGGCATGGAGTTCATGCTGGCTCGGCGGGGAAGACGGCGGCACGCCTCGACGGTCCCGGAAAGCGGGCTCACCGGACCGGTCGAAATCCCCGATCCCCAGCCGGAAGACCAGCCGAAGGACCTTCGCTCGCGGTTGAAGCGCGCGAAGACGTCCGTGGCGGGCACGGTCCGCGGCCTGCCGAAGGTCGTGAAGCTGACGTGGCAGGCCAGCCCGGTCCTGACGATCCTCCTGGCGCTGATCACGTTGCTGTCGGGCCTCCTGCCGACCGCGACCGCGTACATCGCGAAGCTGCTGCTCGACGCCGTCGTCGCGGCGATCCAGGGCAAGGGCACCACCGGCGACATCGTGAACGTCGCGCTGTTCCAGTTCGGCGTGCTCGCCGCGACCGCGATCAGCAGCGCGCTGACGTCGATCGCGCAGTCGCTGCTACAGGAACGCATGACGCTGACCATCCGCCACCAGGTGATGGCCCACGCCAGCGAGCTGCACCTCGCGTACTTCGAGGGCTCGACGTCGTACGACATGCTGCGCCAGGCGGCGCAGGAAGCGCCGACTCGGCCACTGTCGATGATGAACTCCGCGCTCGGGCTCGTCCGGACGCTCATCACGTTCGGCAGCATGATCGCACTGCTCGTCGCGATCAGCCCCCTGCTCGCGCTGGTCGCGTTGGTGGCGCCGATCCCGGCGTTCATCTCGCAGTCGAAGTACGGCTCGCGCGCGTTCTGGCTGACGTTCCTGATGTCGCCGATCAAGCGGCGGATGGACTACCTGTCCTCGCTGGTCACGACGGACACGTACGCCAAGGAGACGAAGCTGTTCGGGCTCGGCCCGTACTTCGTCGACCGGTTCCGCCGGCTCGGCCTGGTGTCGTACGAGCGGCAGCGGAAGCTGACGATCAACCGCAACCTCAGCTCGACGTCGTGGGGGCTGCTGAGCACGCTCGCGGGCTCGGCGATCGCGCTGTACATCGCACTGGAGGCCGTCGGCGGACGGCTGACGCTCGGCGACCTGGCGCTGTACACGGCCGCGGCGACGTCCGTGCAGACGTCGGTGTCCGGGCTGTTCACGGCGTTTTCGGGGATGTACGAGAACAATCTCTACCTCGACACGCTGTACCGCTTCCTGGACACGAAGCCGGAGATCACGGCGCCCGCGTCACCGCGGCCGTTCCCGTCCGAAGTGGACGGTCACATCACGTTCGACTCGGTGACGTTCGCCTACCCCGGCTCGGATGAGCCGGCTCTGGAGGACGTCAGCTTCGAGATCCGCCCCGGCGAGACGGTGGCGGTGGTCGGCCGGAACGGCGCGGGCAAATCGACGTTGTTCAAGCTGCTGTGCCGGCTGTACGACCCGACCGCCGGCCGGATCCTCCTGGACGACGTCGATATCCGCGAGTACGACCCGGACGAGCTGCGCAAGCGGATCAGCGCGATGTTCCAGGACTACGTGACGTACCAGGGAACGGCGGCGGAGAACATCGGCCTCGGCGACCTGACGCGGCTCGAGGATCGTCCGCACATCGAGGACTCGGCCCGCCGAGCGGGCGCGGACGAGCGCATCGAGCGGCTGCCCAGCGGCTACGACAGCCCGTTGGGGAGGTGGTTCGACCAGGGCGTTTCGTTGTCCGGCGGGGAGTGGCAGAAGATCGCGCTGGCGCGGGCGTTCCAACGCGAAGCACCGCTGTTGATCCTCGACGAGCCGACGTCGGCGCTGGACGCGCAGGCGGAGCACGACCTGTTCTCGCGGTTGCGCGAGCTGTCCGAGGGCCGGACGACGCTGTACATCTCGCACCGGTTCTCGACGGTGCGGCAGGCGGAGCGGATCCTGCTGCTGGACTACGGGAAGGTGGCGGAGTACGGCACGCACGAGGAGCTGATGGCGGCGAAGGCCGGGTACGCAGAGCTGTTCACCCTGCAGGCGCAGGCGTACCTGGACGAGATCCCGAGCTAAGACGTCAGGTAATGGCCGGGCAGCGAGGTGCCACCGCGCAGCTCGTTGTTCGGCCACGGGTGCGTCCGCGGGTTGTCCCCGGTGTCGGCGACGGTCACGGTGTCGAGCACGCAGTCCGCGACCCCGCCGAACCCGGCGACGACGGAGAGGGCGATTTCAGCAGGTCGAGCACCTGCGCGACGTCGAACTGCCCGGCGGCGGGCGAGTCCAGGTGCCCGGGGGAACACCGAATTCCGCCGACGCCCCGCCAGGGCCAGGACCAGGCACAACGCGATGAGAAGCCAGCGGAGCCAGTCGGGCACGAGGGGTGACACTAGCCGGTGCGTTCGGGGCGCGGGAGCAAATCGGACAGGTCGTTCGTTGTGCAGGCATGGCTGTCGCGTTCCTGCTTTACGTCTTCGCCGAGATCGCCGCGATCTGGGCGGTGGGCTCGGCCGTCGGCTTGCTCGGCACGCTGGGTCTCCTGCTGGCCGGCGCGTTCATCGGCTCCTGGCTGGCCCGCCGCGAAGGCGCCAAGGCGATGAGGGCGTTCACGTCCGCGGCCCGAGCGGGGCAGCCGGCGGAGAAGGAACTCACCGACGGGATGCTGGTAGGCCTCGGCGGCGTGTTGATCCTGGTCCCGGGGTTCGTTTCCGACGTGCTGGGGCTGTTGCTGATGCTGCCGCCGTCGCGGGCGGTGGCTCGGCGGTTGTGGCTGAAGCGGATGGAGAAGCGGGCGGTGCGGTTCGCCAACCAGCGGCGTGGGCCGGTGATGGTGGTGGACAGCGAGGTCGTGCCGCCGAAGGAGCCTCGCCGCGACCAGCCGACGGTCATCGAAGGCCGGATCGTGGAGAACTAGTCCACACACTGGGCCCGGCGCCTCGAACCTTGTCACAATGTGCGCGTGGAGCGCTTGAAGACCACATCCGCGATACGCGTCCGGATGAGCAAGCAGAAGTCTCGGAACACCGGGATCGAGATGGAGCTGCGCAAGTTCCTCCACGGCGCCGGCTTGCGCTACCGAGTCCACCGGCGACCGGTCAAAGGGGTGCGACGGGAAGCGGACCTGGTTTTCGGCCCCGCCCGCGTCGCGGTCTTCGTCGATGGATGTTTCTGGCACGGCTGTCCGGAGCACGCAACGTGGCCGAAGAACAACGCGGACTTCTGGCGCGAGAAGATCGAAACCAACCGCAGACGCGACGCCGACACCGACTCTCGGCTCGAGGAAGCCGGTTGGCTTGCGCTTCGAATCTGGGAACACGAGACAGCTGAGACGGCGGCCGAGCGGGTCGTGGCCGCTGTCCGGGCACGCCGGTGAAGATCAGTCCTTCAGCAGACATAGGCAGCCCGACAAGGTGGGATCGCGTTGCCGCTCTGTCGGACGACGGCTCACCCCGGCCACGGGTAGTAGCCGGTGGTTCGGTGCCCCCTTGTCGTTGGACTAGTCCACGCTGGGCTTCGGGATGTCGAAGTAGCTGGAGAACCGCACCGCCGGGGCGTACTCGCCCTTCACCTTCACCCGGCCCGTCACGAACATCGCCGCCACCGCGGCGTTGCCCGTCGCCATCCTGATGAAGTCGTCCACCGACAGCGTGATCGTGGTGTCCGGGGTTCGGGACAGGTCCGTTGAAGAAACGCACAACCCGTCCTCGATCACCGTCTGGAAACGGTCGTAGCCGTCCTCGCCGGCGCCGTCCGTAAAGCGCCACGAAACGACGAAATCCACGTGACGTGCGCGCTCCGGGAGGAAATGCTCGGACATTCGGCGGAATATCTCGTCCAGGAACACCGCGCGCAGCTCTGGGTGGTCCGCGATCGCCTTCAGCTGGTCTCGCGAAGCGCGCTTGACCACGTCCACCAGGACGTCCGTCGACAGGGAGCTCAGCTCGATGCCCGCGCCGGACTCGCCCAGCATGTGCAGCGTCTCCAGGACCTGGATGAACTGGGAAGGCGTCAAGTTGGCAATGACGAGCTTGTCCGCGAACGCGTTGACCGCGTGGCCGGCGCGCATACCGCGGGGCCGGGAAAGGCGCCACTTCGCTTTTCGGGGCACGGCGACGAACTATACGGGGTGGGGGAGGTCGAAGAATCCGATCAGGCCCGCCGCGAAGGCCAAATCGCCCTTGACCTTGATTCTTCCCGTGACGAACAACACCGCCGGCGTCGACTGGTGGGTGATCAGGCGGAAGAAGTCCGCGGGTGCGATCGTGATCGTGACCCGAGGGGACGAGCGCATGTCCCGGGTGACCGTGCACGAGCCGTGCGAAATCACCGTCTCGTAGCGGTCGTAGCCGCCTTCACCTACTCCACCCGACAGGCGCCAGTGGACCACCGCGTGCAGGTCACGGGCCCTGTCGGACCGGATGTGCGCGCCCATGCGGGCGAAGATCTCGTCCAATACCCGCTCTCGCAGGGGACGTTCCGCGACGACGCTCTCGAGCTGCGCGCGGGACGCCGCCGACACCAGAAACGCGAAGCGCGCCGGGTCCACCTTGCTCAAGTCGAACGCCGGAGCGCGCGAGGCCAGCGTCAGCAGCGCCTTCAGAAAACGGCGGAAGTCGTCCTTGCCGAGGTCGCGGGGGTCGACCGCCTCAGCCAGGGTGTCGGCGTCGAGAGCGTGCGCCTCGGGGCTGAGCGGGTCGAGCCGCTCCAGCGCGTTCACCAGCGCGGCCCCACGGAGCTCCGCGACCTGATCTGCGCTGGTCATCCCGGCGTTGTCGGCCATGGTCACTCCCTCTCAAGCTACTCACCCGTAGGCTACCCGCCAGTAGGTAGGCGGGCAAGCGTGCCGAAATCACCCTCCCGGGGCAACGCCCGGTACCGTCTCCGGGCAGCAACAGGGAGGTCCAGCGTGTCAGAGGATGATCAGCGTCCGCCCGAACGGGCCCGGCGGCTGCCGCGCGCCGTCCGCGAGCGGCAGATCCTGGACGCCGCCGTCCAGGTTTTCTCGCGCCACGGCTACCACGCGGCCTCGATGGACGAGATCTCCGACGTCGCCGGTGTCTCGAAGCCGATGATCTACACCTACCTCGGGTCCAAGGAGGACCTGTTCGGCGCGTGCATCCGCCGCGAGGCGACCCGCCTGCTCGAGGCCATCCAGGCCGGCGTGAAGCCCGATCTGCCGCCGGACATGCAGCTCTGGCACGGCCTGCGGTCGTTCTACCGCTTCGTCGCCGAGTACCGCGAGTCGTGGACGGTCCTGCACCGCCAGGCGCTGACCGTCGGCGGGGCGTTCGCCGCGGAGGTCACCGACATGCGGGTGCGCGCGATCCAGCTGGTCGCCGCGCTCGTCGTGTCCGCCGGCACCCGCAAGGGCGTCGGCGAGCAGGCCGAGTTCTCCGGCGAAGGCCTGTCGGCGGCACTGGTCGGGGCGGCCGAGTCGCTGGCCGACTGGGCCCTCGACCACCCCGACATCTCCGACGGCGTCCTCGCGTCATGGTTGATGAACCTCGTCTGGCTCGGCTTCAACGACCTCATCGAGGGCGAGGTCTGGAAGCCGTCAGAGTGAGGTGATCGTCCCCTCCAGGTGGGGCTTCGCCTTGCTCCACAGCTCGAACGCCCAGCCCTCCGGAGTGGCCCACGACGTGAAGCCCGCCTTCGCCGGCAGCAGCACCGGCTGCTTGAAGCGGACGTCCACCGTGAACGCCTCCGGCAGGCGGCCTTCGAACGCGGCGAGAGCGTGGGCCTTCGTCCACATCCCGTGGGCGATCGCCTTCGGGAAGCCGAACAAGCGAGCCGTCAGCGGGTGCAGGTGGATCGGGTTGCGGTCGCCCGAGACCTCCGCGTAGCGCCGGCCGATGTCACCCGGGACGCGCCAGATCGCGTCCGGCGTCGGCGGCGCCAGCTGCTCACGGCGCCCGGACGGCCCCGAAGACGAGCCGCGACGCAGGTACGTGCTGACGTCGGCCCACACCAGGTCGTCGCCGGCCCAGGCTTCGCTGACGACGTCGAACTGACGGCCCTTCTCGTGCGGGCGCAGGTTCTCCGCGCGCACCCGGATCGTCAGCGGCTCGCTCAGGCGCAGCGCGCGGTGCTGGGTGATCCGGTTCGCGACGTGCACCATGCCGAGCAGCGGGAACGGGAACCCCGGCTCGGTCATCAGCGCCATCTGCAGCGGGAACGCCAGCATGTGCGGGTACGTCGCCGGCAGCTCGTCGCTCAGCCGGAACCCGCACACGGTGTTGTACGCCGCCAGGTGCGCCGAGTCGACGACGACGCCGGTGCGGACCAGTTCGGTGTCCGGCAACGTCGAGCCGGACGCCTTCCGGAGCACGCCGCCGAGCAGCGCCTTCGGGTACAGCGTCGCCAGGCTCGGCGTGCTGTCGAGTTCGCGGATCGCCACGTCACGCCCCCAGGAGGGCCTGGCCGCAGACGCGGACCACGTTGCCGTTCACCGCGGCCGACGCCGGGTTCGCGTACCAGGCGATCGTCTCGGCGACGTCGACCGGCAGGCCGCCCTGGCCGAGGCTGGACAGCCGCCGCCCGGCCTCGCGGATGAACAGCGGGACCGCCGCCGTCATCTTCGTCTCGATGAACCCGGGCGCGACCGCGTTGATCGTGCCGCCGTACGCCGCGAGCTGCGGCGCGCCGACGTTCACCATGCCGATCACGCCCGCCTTCGACGTCGCGTAGTTCGCCTGGCCGACGTTGCCGGCGATGCCCGCGATCGACGAGACGCCGATGATCCGGCCGTTCTCGTTCAGCACGTGATCGCCGAGCAGCTTGTCGTTCACCGCGAGCTGCGACGCGAGGTTCACCGCGATCACGGAGTCCCACGCGCTTTCGCTCATGTTGCCCAGCGTCTTGTCGCGCGTGATGCCCGCGTTGTGCACGACGATGTCGACGCCGCCGTGCCGCTCCTTCAGGTACTCCGCGAGCTTCGCGGGCGCGCTCGGCGAAGTGATGTCGAGCTGCAGCGACGACCCGCCGATCTTGTTCGCCACCTTGGACAGGTCGCCGCCCTGGGCGGGGATGTCGAGCGCGACGACGTGCGCGCCGTCGCGGGCCAGCACCTCGGCGATCGCCGCGCCGATGCCGCGCGACGCGCCGGTGACCAGCGCGACCTTGCCGTCGAGGGGCTTCTCCCAGCTCGCGGGCGCCGACGCCGTCTTGCCTTCGGCACCGATCCGGATGACCTGCGCGTCGACGAACGCGGACTTCGCGGAGAGCAGGAAACGCAGCGTCGACTCCGTCGCCTCTTCGGCACCTTCGGCGACGTACACGAGCTGAGCCGTCGCGCCGCGCTTCAGCTCCTTGCCCACGGAGCGCACGAAGCCCTCGAGAGCGCGCTGAGCGATTCGCTCGCGGCCCTCGACCTGCTCCGGCGGCGTCCCCAGGACGACCACCCGGCCGGACGGCCCGACGCTGCGGATCACCGGGTGGAAGAAGTCGTAGACCTCGCGCAGGCGCGAAGGGTCGGTGACGCCGGTGGCGTCGAAGACGAGCGCCGCGTGCCGGTCGGCCGCGGAGGTGATGACCTCGATGCCCGCGTCGGCGATCTGGTCGCGAAGGGTCTTCTCGAGCCGGCCGCCGGGCGCGGCGCCCAGAAGTGCGGGACCCTCGAGAGCGGGTTGCCCGGGCTGGTAGCGGCGCAGCGTGGCGGGGTTGGGCAGGCCGAGCTTCGGCACCACGAACTTCCCCACCGGGGTTTTCGTGAACTGCTGGTACCTGTCAGCCATCGCTTGCCTCCCGTGCAGTCTGCGTCACGTCGCAGTCTAACCTACTGCCGAGTAGGTTACAGTGTGAGAGAGCCGACGAGAGAGGTGGAGTTCATGCCGCCGAAGAAAGCCCCCGCCGTGCGCAAGGTCGCGATCATCGGGGGCAACCGGATCCCCTTCGCGCGCTCCAACGGCCCGTACGCGAAGGCGTCGAACCAGGACATGTTCACCGCCGCGCTCGACGGCCTGGTCAGCCGTTTCTCGCTGCAGGGCGAGGTGATCGGCGAGGTCGCCGCCGGCGCCGTGCTCAAGCACTCGAAGGACTTCAACCTGGCCCGCGAGAGCGTGCTCGGCAGCAAGCTCTCGCCCGCGACGCCCGCGTCCGACGTCCAGATGGCGTGCGGCACCGGCCTGCAGGCCATCATCAACGTCGCGAACAAGATCGCGCTCGGCCAGATCGACTCGGCCATCGCCGGCGGCGTCGACACGACGAGCGACGCGCCGCTGGCCGTCAACGAGGACCTGCGCCAGATCCTCATCCAGCTCAACTCCGCCAAGACGCTGGGCGACCGCCTCAAGCTCGTCGCGAAGATCCGGCCGGGGCACATCGTCCCGGCCATCCCGCGCAACGAGGAGCCGCGCACCGGTCTGTCGATGGGCGAGCACGCGGCGCTGACCGCGAAGATCTGGGAGATCACCCGCGAGGCGCAGGACGAGCTGGCCGCAGCCAGCCACCAGCACCTCGCCGCCGCGTACGACCGCGGGTTCTTCGACGACCTCGTGACGCCGTTCCTCAAGCTCACGCGCGACCAGAACCTGCGCGCGGACTCGACCGCGGAGAAGCTCGCCAAGCTCAAGCCGGCCTTCGGCGGCCCGGGCGGCACGATGACCGCGGGCAACTCGACGCCGCTGACCGACGGCGCGTCGACCGTCCTGCTCGCCACCGACGAGTGGGCGAAGGCGCACAAGCTGCCGGTGCTGGCGTACCTGACGTTCTCGCAGACCGCCGCCGTCGACTACGTCCACGGCGAAGAGGGCCTGCTGATGGCGCCCGCGTACGCCGTGCCGCGGATGCTCGCGCGCGCCGGGCTTTCGCTGCAGGACTTCGACTTCTACGAGATCCACGAGGCGTTCGCGTCGCAGGTGCTGGCCACGCTCAAGGCGTGGGAGGACCCGGCGTTCGCCAAGGAGAAGCTGGAGCTGGACGAGCCGCTCGGCGCGATCGACCGGGCGAAGCTCAACGTCAACGGCTCGTCGCTGGCGGCCGGGCACCCGTTCGCCGCGACCGGCGGCCGGATCGTCGCGACGCTGGCGAAGCTGCTGCACGAGAAGGGATCCGGCCGGGGCCTGATCTCGATCTGCGCGGCCGGCGGCCAGGGCGTCACCGCGATCCTGGAGAAGTAACCGCACGAAAAAGGGCCGCCCCTCGCTGGGGCGGCCCTTTCGCGTTCTAGTTGGGGAGGGCCTTCTGGGTCCGCTTCGCGAGCTTGTTGGCACGCTTCTGGCCCTTGCGGCTCAGCTTCCCGGCGGCAGCTGAAACGTCCTTCGCGGCGTGCTTCGCGCGCCAAGCCGCCGACGGCTTGCCGTGCGTGTCGCTGACCGCGAGCAGCAGGCCACCCGCCAAGCTCGCGTTCTTGAAGAACTGGACCTGCTGCTGCTGGCGCTCGCCCGGGTCCTTGATGGCCCAGAAGCTGTGCGTCGCGAGCGTCGTCGGCACGAGGCTGCCGAGCAGCAGCCCCGCGGCCAGCCGGGGCGCCTTGCCGGACGCGAGCGCGAGGCCGGCGCCGATCTTCACGGCGGCGTCGATGCGGACGAGCGTCACCGGGTCGCGGGGGACCTGCTCCGGGACGACGTCGCCGACCTTTTCGAACGCGCTGTTGAGGAACGGTTCCGCCGCCTTCGCGTGTCCCTCGGCCTGCCTCAGCGCATTGATCCCGCCGGTCACGAAGATCGTGGCCAGCAAGGGACGTGCCACTCGACGGAGTATCACGGTCGTTGCCTTCCTCGTACGGGCCGCTGCCTGGTCGAACCTATCGCTTGGGTGCCCGCTCCGCTGCCGCTCGAACCCTCATCGGTGTTTCTGCGCGAATATCGCTCGAACGCTAGAGAAGGCTAGAAAGTGTTAGCGGTTGACTTTGACGCTGCGTCAACTTCTATCGTCGAGGCATGGAGTGGTCGATCCAGGACCTCGCCCGCTCGGCCGGGACCACGAGCCGGACGCTGCGCCACTACGGCGCGGTCGGCCTGCTGGAGCCCAGCCGCGTCGGCCGCAACGGCTACCGCTACTACGACGAGCAGGCGCTCGTCCGGCTGCAGCGGATCCTGCTGCTGCGCGAACTCGGCCTCGGACTGCCGGCCATCGCGGAGGTCCTGGACGGGCAACGCGACCGCGTCGCGGCGCTCGAGACCCACCTGGAGCTGCTCGAACAGGAGCGGCGGCGGATCGGACGGCAGATCGATTCGGTCCGGACCACGCTACGGAAACTGAAGGGAGGTGAACGACTGATGGCAGAGGAAGTCTTCGACGGTTTCGACCACACGCGGTACGAGGAAGAGGTCACGCGCCGCTGGGGCGCCGACGCGTACCGGCGCGGTGACCAGTGGTGGAGTTCGTTGTCCGCCGACGAGAAGAAGGCCCACCAGCAGGAGCAGCTGGACATCGCCGCGGCATTCGGGTCGGCCCACTCGGCCGGGCTCGCGGCCGGCGCCGACGACGTCCAGGCGATCGCGCGGCGGCTGCACGAGTGGCTTCGGCCGGCGGTGTCGTCCGTGTCCGCGGGATACTTCGCGGGGCTCGGGCAGCTGTACGTGGACGACCCGCGTTACGGGTTCGAAGGCGCGGCCGCGGAATTCGTCCGCGACGCGATGAAGATCTACGCGGAGCGGAACCTGAACGCCTAGCGCCACGTCGTAGTGCGCGCTGGGGGTAGGGACGAGCAGGGCTGCAGACCTGTTCGTCTCTATGTACGGCCATCCGGTCGAACCTCGGCGACACGCCTAGGCGTCTATGGCGGAATATCGGGCTCGCGCTAGATACGTCGATAACTTGGCAGCGTGGACCCCATCCGCAACCCCTTCGCGCCGGGCGCCGGGCAACGGCCGCCCGAGCTGGCCGGGCGCGAGCGTGAGCTCAAGGCCTTCGAGGTCGTGCTCGAACGGGTTGCGCGAGGGAGACCCGAACGCAGTCTCGTGCTGACCGGGCTGCGGGGGGTCGGCAAGACCGTGCTGCTCGGGGAGCTGCGCGCGATGGCCGTGCGGCACAAGTGGGGTGCCGGGAAGATCGAGGCGAGGCCGGACGCCGAGCTGCGGCGGCCGCTGTCCGCCGCGCTGCACCGGGCCATCCGGGACCTCGCCGTGCGGCACCGCGCGCCGGACCGGGTCGAAGAGGTGCTCGGCGTGCTCAAGGCGTTCGCGCTGCGGGCCAACAAAGCCGACGCCAAGCTGCGCGACCGCTGGCAGCCCGGCATCGACGTGCCCGCCGCGCAGGGCCGCGCGGACTCCGGGGACATCGAGATCGACCTCGTCGAGCTGTTCACCGACGTCGCCGAGCTGGCCGCGGACGTCGGGACCGGCGTCGCGCTGCTCATCGACGAGATCCAGGACCTGCAGCCCGACGACGTCTCCGCGTTGTGCGCCGCCTGCCACGAGCTCTCGCAGTCCGGCGCGCCGCTCGTCGTCGTCGGGGCCGGGTTGCCGCACGTGCCCGCGGTGCTGTCGGCGTCGAAGTCCTACTCCGAGCGGCTATTCCGGTACGCGCGGATCGACCGGCTCGACCGCGCGGACGCCGACTTCGCCGTGATGGCGCCGATCGAGCGCGAGGACGCCGGCATCGAGCCGGAAGCCCTCGACGCCCTCTTCGACGCGTCCGGCGGCTACCCGTACTTCATCCAGGCCTACGGCAAGGCGGCCTGGGACGCGGCGCCGTCCGACCCGATCACGGTCAAGGACGTCCAGGTCGCCGCCCCCGAAGCGGAGTCGGAGCTGGCCGTCGGCTTCTTCGGCTCGCGGTACGACCGGGCGACGCCGGCCGAGCGGGAGTACCTGCAGGCGATGGCCGAGCTGACCCAGGGCCGCGACGAGCCCGCCGGCACCGCCGACGTCGCCGTGTTCCTCGGGCGGAAGCCGTCTTCGCTGTCGCCGGCCCGTGACAGCCTGATGAAGAAGGGTCTGGTGTTCTCCGCCGAGCGAGGCCAGATCGCCTTCACCGTGCCGCACTTCGGCCACTACCTGCTCGGACGCGACTGACCTGGGCTTTTCCGGACGTCTCGCGCTCTATGAGCGTTCCTACCCTCTTCTTGGGAAATCCCTATAGACCGGTAGAGAACCGTAGCGGGTTGCCTTGCCGTGACCGCGGCCACCCTCCATCTTTCCGGCCCGTACCCAGGTTTGCCGACGATTCATCGGCGAGTGTGCCAAGTCACCGGATATTCGTTGGAATCCTTGTGAAAAAAGGTGCATACTAGAGGCACAAGCCACCAAGACCCTTGAAGGGGATGCAGAAACCGATGAACAACATCGCCGCCAAGCTCCGTGCCCGTCGCGCCGAGGTTCGCACTCGCCGGGCGCTGAACCGGGCGATCGACACCGCCGCGACCGCGACGGTCCGTCAGGAACTCATCGCGATCGCGCAGGCTCGCACGGGCTACATGCGCTGATCCCGCCTCACCCCGTGGCGGTCGCCCATTCGAGTGACCTATGCCACAAAGTGCTGAGGCTGTAACGCCACCCAAAGTGGCGTCGATACCCCCTACGACCCCGTGATGCTGGCGGACCCCCGACCTGGCAGCATCGCGGGGTTTCCCATGTCCGGGGTCCGAAAATTTTCTTGCCCTCGCCGGCTTGCGCAGTATTCTTTGACTTCGTCAACGAGTTGTTTGAGGTGGTCAATGAACAACGCCCAGACGGCCGACCGGGTGGCCGCGGTTCGCGCCTTCAACCGGCTCTACACCGGAGTCATCGGCGTGCTCGACGAAGGGCCGGCGGACGCCGAGTACTCACTGCCGGAAGCCCGCGTGCTCTTCGAGCTCGCCCACCAGGACCCGCTGCCGGTGACCGACCTGCGCAAACGCCTCGACCTGGACGCCGGGTACGCCAGCAGGCTGCTCGCCCGGCTCGAGTCGCGCGGGCTGATCTCCCGCGAACGGTCCGACGAAGACGCCCGCCGCCAGCTCGTGCGGCCGACGCCGGCCGGCCGGGACGCGTACGCCCTCCTCAACCGCCGTTCGACCGAGCAGATCAGCGGGCTGCTGCGCCGCTTCGCCGACGAAGACCAGGAGCGTCTGCTGGCCGCCATGCGCACGATCGGCGACCTGGTCGGCGAGCGCCGCCGTGACCCGGCCCTCGTGCTGCGTCCGCCACGACCGGGTGACCTCGGATGGGTGGTCGAACGGCACGGCGCGCTCTACGGCCGCGAGTACGGCTTCGACGTCCGGTTCGAAGGGCTCGTCGCCGGCATCGTCGCGGATTTCGCCGCTCGTGACGACTCGGGCCAGGCGTTCTGGATCGCCGAGCTCGACGGAGAGCGCGTCGGCAGCATCGCGTGCGCCCGCGGGCTTGACGCGGACACCGCGAAGCTGCGGCTGTTGCTGCTGGAGCCGTCGGCCCGCGGCCACGGCGTGGGCAGGCGGCTGGTCACCGAGTGCGTCGAGTTCGCCCGGGCGCACGGCTACCGGACGATGGAGCTGTCGACGGTGTCCGTCCTCGCCGCCGCCCGCGCGCTCTACCGCGGGGCCGGGTTCGAGCTCGTCGGCGAAAAGGACTTCGACGACTGGGGGCCGAAGCTGACCGAGGAGACCTGGCGCCTGGAGTTCTAACGCGGCACGCGGCCGAGCAGGTGGAACTCCGGGTTCGGGCGCAGCGCGGTCAGGTGCGCGAGCCGGTTCGACATCGCGAACAACGCCGTGATCGCGCCGACGTCCCAGATTTCGTCGTCGGTGAGGCCGGCGTTGCGCGCGGCTTCGAGATCGTCTTCGCCGAACAACGCGGAGTCCTGGGCGAGGGCGAGCGCGAGGTCGACGATGGCGCGGCCGCGTTCGTCCAGCTCGACCTGCCACGGGTTGCTCGCCACGCGGTCGGCGAGCTCGGGATCCTTGGCACGGATGCGCAGGATGGCCCCGTGCGCGACGACGCAGTAGGTGCAGTGGTTGGCCCCGGACGTCGCGACGACGACGAGTTCGCGCTCGGCTTTGGTCAAGCCGTCGGAGCGCTCCATGAGTGCGTCGTGGTAGTCGAGGAAGGCGCGCAGCTCGGCGGGGCGGTGCCCGAGGGCGCGGAAGATGTTCGGTGTGAAGCCGGACTTCTCCGCGATCACGCCGACGCGCTCGCGCAGGTCTTCGGGCAGGTCTTCGAGTTCCGTGATCGGGAACCGGCTCACCGCGTCGCTCATGTCCTTCACGCTAGCCGTGGTTGGCTGTCACCGTGACGGACTGGTACTGCGAACGCCTCGCGCCCGGGCTCTGGGGTGAGCCGCTCAACAGTCTCAGCAACCTTGCCTTCCTCGTCGCCGCCGTGCTGGTTTGGCGGCTGGCCGCCGGGGATCGCGTCGGGCGGGTGCTTGCCGGGCTGATCGGGCTCGTCTTCGTGGCCAGCAGCGTCTTTCACCTCGTCGCGACGCGGTGGGCCGCCGTCGCGGACTCGGTGAGCATTCTTGCTTTCGCGCTCGTGTACGCCGTGTTGTTCGCGCGGGTCTTTTACCGCTGGCGGTTCGCCTGGCTCGCCGCGCCCGCGTTTCTCGCGCTCACCGTGGGCACCGCGCTGCTCGGCGGTGGGCTCTACCTCTCCGCGCTGATCGGGCTCGGGATCTTCGCCGCGCTACTGGCCTTCGAGCGCGATGCGTACTGGACGCACTTCGCCGTCGCGGGTGCCGTGTTCGCGCTTTCCCTGTCCCTGCGCACGCTCGACCGGGACGTGTGTGACTACGTCCCGGTCGGCACGCACTTCCTCTGGCACCTGCTCAACGGGCTGGTGCTCTACCTCGTCTCGCGGACGCTCGTCCTCAGAAACAGTCCTTAGTGGACACCGATCGGCCGCAGGTCCTTGTCGTTCTCGTCGGCGTGGTAGTCCTCGGCGTTGGTGTCGTCGGTGCCGTTGAAGATCTTCATCCGGCGCGCGATCACCGTGACGATCGCCGCGACCACCAGGTTGGCGATCAGGGCGACGAAGCCGACGTAGATCTGGACCTGCGAACCCGAGAACGGGTGCCAGCCGAAGATCGACATGTTGCCCAGGGCCAGCGCCGAACCGCCGAAGTGCTGCTTGCCGTTGGCCGGGTTGGGGATGCCGTACAGCATGATCAGGCCCCAGCCGATGCCGACGACCCAGCCCGCGATCAGGCCCCAGCGGTGGAACCAGCGCGTGTACAGCGCGAGCGCCACGGCCGGCAGCGTCTGCAGGATCAGGACGCCGCCGATGAGCTGGAGGTCGATCGAGAACTGCGGGTCGATCAGGATGATCACGGCGACCGCGCCGAGCTTCACGACCAGCGAAGCCAGCTTCGCCTGCTTCGCTTCTTCAGCCGGTGTCGCGTTCTTGCGGATGTACTCCTTGTAGATGTTGCGGGTCCACAGGTTGGCCGCGGCGATCGACATGATCGCGGCCGGCACCAGCGCGCCGATGCCGATCGCGGCGAACGCGATGCCGGCGAACCAAGACGAGAACTGGCTGTCGAACAGGACCGGGACGATCGTGTTGCCGTCCGCCTTGCCGGTGGCCGCGTTCGTCAGCGGCTTGACGCCCGCCGTGATCGCCACGTACCCCAGCAGCGCCAGCAGGCCCAGCACCAGCGAGTACGCCGGCAGCGCGACCATGTTCCGCTTGATGACGCTGCGCCCGCGCGAAGCCAGCACGCTGGTCAGCGAGTGCGGGTAGAGGAACAGCGCCAGTGCCGAACCCAGCGCCAGCGTCGCGTACTGCAGCTGGTTGTTGGCGGTCAGCAGGATCGACCCGGCCGGCTTGCCGGTGGCCGGGCTCGGCGTGCCGAGCTTCTTCGCCGCCGTGTCGAAGATGTGCGACCAGCCGCCCAGCTTCGAGGGCAGGTAGATGATCGCCACGAGGATGACGATGTAGATCAGGATGTCCTTGACGAACGCGATCAGCGCGGGCGCCCGCAGGCCGGACTGGTAGGTGTAGAAGGCCAGGATCACGAAGGCGACCAGCAGCGGCAGGTGCCCGACGATGCCGGAGCCGTTGATGCCCATCGTCCGCAGCACGGCTTCGAGGCCGACCAGCTGCAGCGCGATGTACGGCATCGTCGCGACGATGCCGGTGATCGCCACCAGCAGCGCGAGGATCGGGGAGCCGAAGCGGCCGCGCACGAAGTCGGCCGGGGTGACGTAACCGCGCACGCGCGAGACCGACCACATCCGCAGCGCCGGGAGCAGCACGATCGGGTAGACGACGATCGTGTACGGCAGCGCGTACAGGCCGAGCGCGCCGGCGCTGAACACCAGCGCGGGCACCGCGACGAACGTGTACGCCGTGTAGAGGTCGCCGCCGAGCAGGAACCACGTGATCCACGAGCCGAACTTGCGGCCGCCGAGGCCCCATTCGTCCAGGTGGTCCAGCGTGCTGCCGCGCTGCCAGCGCGACGCCATGAACCCGAGGACGGTGACCAGCGCGAACAGGATCGTGAAGATGATCAGCTCGGGCCACTGCAGGTTGCTCATCGAGCGTCCCCCTCGTCCAGGTCCTCGACGCTCAGCTTGTCCGGGGCGTCCACCGTGGGCTTGTCCCGCGTCATCATGTAGACGATCCAGGTGCTGAGCACCCCGATCGCGACGAAGAGGAACTGGAACCAGTAGAAGAACGGCATCCCGAACAACCGTGGACCGTCCATGTTGAACAGTGGCGTGACCAGGACCAGCAGCGGGACGATCAGGAGCAGGTTCCACGGGCTGAACTGCAGCCCGCGCACCTTCCCGTCGTGCTTCTCAGTCGACATCGGACCTCACCTAACACTCCCGTAACCGACCGCCTGACCTTAGAACCTGGGTGACGGCGCGTCACGTCTGTCCGATATCGATTTGATCGCCACGGACCGCGTTGCCGACCAACGTCGGTTGCCCCGCCCCCACCCGGCCTATATCAATAGCCGGACTCCGCACGCGAAAACCCGATAAGGGGCAACCGTATGACACGACTCCGCTACGCGGTGGTGATCCCGGCCATCGCCGGCACCCTGCTGGCCGGGTTCACGCCGGCCTTCGCAGGCCAGGAGGCCGCGGCCGGCAAGCAGCCGCTGAACTCCACGAACATCCCGGCGCAGTACGCGAACCAGAAGCTGGACTGGCACAAGTGCGCCGTCCCCTCCGAGCTGCCCACGGCCCCGCCCGCGGGCGCCGAAGACATGGAGTGCGCGACCTACAAGACGCCGCGCAACTGGTACCAGGCGAACGCCCAGATCGACCTGACCATCGCGGTCAGCCGCCTGAAGGCGACCAAGGACGCGACCGCCAGCGTCGTCACCAACCCCGGCGGCCCGGGCGCGCCCGGCCGCAACTTCCCGGCGCGGCTGCGCAACCAGCCGAAGCTGCGGGAGCACCAGGAGATCGTCGGGTTCGACCCGCGCGGTACCGGCAAGAGCACGAACATCACGTGCGGCGGGGCCATCGGCACCGGCTCGGACCTGGACCCGCGTGACCGCGACCGCCAGAACCTGAACCTCATCGTCCAGGCGACGAAGTACGCGGCGCTGTCCTGCCAGCAGAAGTCCGGCGAGCTGGGCCCGCTGATCAACACCGACCAGACGGTCAAGGACATCGACCTGCTGCGCGTGCTGCTCGGCCGCGACAAGATCAACTGGGTCGGCTACTCGGCGGGCACCTGGATGGGCGCGCACTACGCGCAGGCCTACCCCACCCGCACCGGCCGGTTCGTGCTCGACTCCTCGACGGAATTCACCACGACCTGGCAGAAGTCGTTCGACTGGCAGCCGCTCGGCTTCGAGCGCCGCTGGCGGCAGGACTTCCTCCCGTGGATGGCGAAGTACGACAAGCTCTACCACTTCGGCACCACCGGCGAGGCGGCCCGCCAGACCTACGAGCAGGTCCGCTACGCCCTGACCCAGGGCGCGGTCACCCTGCCCGACGGTTCGAGCGTGTCGGCCAACGGCCTGGACGCCTTCATCGCGTCTTCGATCTATTCGAAGCGGTCCTTCCCGGGCCTGGCCGACTACCTGGTCAGCGTCCGCACCCTGACCCAGGGCACGGCGTCGGCGCAGGCCAAGACGTCGGCCGCGCAGAAGGTCAAGGCCGCCGACAAGAGCACCGACACCTCCGGCGCGCAGCCGCTGATGGTGCCGACCGACGGCGACGCCTACGACGCGTCGTTCTGGACCATCCCGTGCAACGAGGGTCCGTGGACCGGCACCGTCAACAGCGCGATCAAGGACTCGCAGCGGCTGATCGACAAGCAGCAGCCGCTGCTGGGCGCCGGCTGGTTCATCCAGCCGTGCCTGTTCTGGAAGAAGACCCCGGCGCCGCTGCCCGTGCTGGACGGCAAGGGTGTCCCGCCGGTGCTGATCGTCGAGTCGGAGCACGACCCGGCGACCCCGATCGAGGGCGCGCGGCGCGCGCACAAGGCGTTCGCGAACTCGCGGATGCTGACGATCACGAACGAGGGTGACCACGGGATCTACGCCGGCGGCAACGCGGGTGTGGACAAGGTCGTGGAGGCCTACCTGGTCGACGGCGTCGTGCCGAACGACCAGAGCCTGCCCGGGGTGGCACTTCCGGTGCCTCCGGGCGCCTGACGCCACTAGGTGTTTGAGGCCTATTTGGATTAGACCGGCGCGCTTTCCGCAGGTCAGAAGCCTGATCGGAACTTTGCGCCGGGCGACGTCCAAATAGGCCTCACCGTGGGGCCCCGTCGGACTTCGGTCCGGCGGGGCCTTTTCCACACCTGTGCACAGAGTTGTCCACAGGCGGTGGACAACTCGCGTGGTACTAGAATCAGCGCCATGGTGCGGGTACCGCTGACGAGCGAAGAGCGCGAACGAGGCGAACGCCTCGGCCAGGCGTTGCGAGCGGCCCGGGCCGGGCGGAGCATGGTCGACGTCGCCGACGAGGCCGGGATCTCGGTCGAGACGCTGCGGAAGATCGAGACCGGGCGGATTCCGACGCCGGCCTTCTTCACGGTCACGGCCATCGCGGACGCGGTGGGGCTGCCGTTGGAGGAGTTGCGGGCGGCCGTCGCGCCGGCGGGGTCGCCACCGCTTTCCCAGGCGAGCTAGAGCGGGCGAAGCTGGTTCAGGATGTGCTCGCGGTCGTTGAGGAACGCGCAGCCCGCGACCGGCAGTTCGTAGCTGTTCAGCAGCTTCTCGAAGTCGGAGAACTCGTCCGACGAAAACCCGAACCCCCGCTTGACCGCGTGGGCCGACAGGACGTCGGCCAGTTCCTCCCACTCGCCGGACCACAGGAGCGTCCGGTAGTGCGTGTACTCCTCCGGGGACAGCCGGCCCGCGAGGCTCGTCAGCACGCTGTCGGCGAAGAAGCTGATCCGGTTCTCCTTGAGGTCCGCCACCGTCGGGTTCGCCGGGTCGCGGGCCGCGTCGGGGTTGCGGACCACGCCGGGGCCCGCCACCGGGTACGCCGTGTGGACGTGGCCGTTCTCCTCGACCAGCACGATCAGGTGCACGTTGAACCGCTCGCCCGCGCAGCGCCAGCGGCCGTTCTGCTGCTGCCACCGGGCTTCGCTCGGGTCGTTCGCGACGTCCTTGACGACCGAGATGATGTGCTCGTTGCTCCAGCCGGGCGGGAACTCGCTGGTCGCCCGCCGCCCGACGCCCGGTGCGTGTCCGCCTCCCACGGGTGCTCCCTTCGTCGCAACGAGCGTAGGTCAAACGGCGGCGGACAGCACCACGATGCCGACGACGAGGAGGTCGGGACCCCGGAAGAGCTGCCGGGTCAGGTTGGCGGGCATCGGCCCCATCGGGGTGTCGACGAAGCCCGGATTGGCGTAGTCGACGGCCGTTCGCGTGACCGTGCGCAGGATCGACAGCACCGCCAGCGGCACGGCGAGCCAGGAATCCAGGCCGAACGACGTCCCACCCGCGAGGGTGACCACGGCGAGCACGCCCGCCCAGAGCAGGCCGGCGACGGCGAGCACCACGCCGTGCGCCAGCACCAGCTCCCGGTTCGCCGATCCCAGCCAGCGGCGGCGGCCCGGGTTGCGCCACAGCTCGCCGAGCCCGGCGCCGAACGGCGTCAGCGCCACGTATGCGCCGAGGCCGGCCAGGACCGCGCCCGGCAGGGTCGGCAGCGCGATGTGCGCCACGACCACCGCGAAGCCGACCAGCACCGCCGCCCCGGCGTAGCGCGACCGGCCGAGCGTGCCCGCGACGGCCAGCCGCAGCGGAGTCGGCGGCCGGAGGGAAAGCCCGATCGGCGCGGACGGCGGGAGCAGCATCATCGGGTCGAGGAAGGTGACGGCGACCGACCGCAGCACCCGGCCGTCCCACCCGGCGAGCAGCGCAGCCCGGCCCGCGCGCGGCACCGGCTCGCCGCCGAACGCCAGCGGCAGCGCCGCGACCAGCACGCCGGCCGCGACGAACTGCACGGTCACCGGGCCGAGGCCGAGCGCGGCGATTGCCAGCCCCAGCACCGCGAGCGCCAGCGGGCCGATCGCGTCGAACCGCAACGACGTCCGCCTCGCCGAAGCGAACGCGACCACCGCGGTCGCGGCGACGACGGCGATGCCCGCGCGCCAGTGGTCGAGCCCGGCCCCGCCGACGGCGAGCATCAGCGCGGCCAGGTACCCCGTCACCGCCACCACGCCGGTCCAGGCGCCGAGCAGCCGCAGCGTGACGACGCGGCCGCGGTCCACCGGCGCGAAGTCGAGCCAAGTCAGCTCCGCCGGCTCGACCCACACGAACCCGCGGCGCAGCAGGCCGCGCCAGCCGACCGCGCAGCAGAGCGTGAGCAGCCCGAGCACGGCCGGGAAGTCCACAAGGGACGAGCCGTAGACGGCCTGGCGCCACGCGTCGACGTGGAAGAACGCGGTGAAGAGGAACCCGAAGCCGAAGAGGAAGACGAACGAAGCCGTGTCGCCGCTGAAGATCCCGCCGAACCGCTTCCGGCCCGGGATCCGCATCCGGCGCGGGGCAAAGGTCACCACAGTTCCAGGACGCTGTCCGCGGCTTCGAGCAGCGGCGGGTGGTGCGTGGCCACCACGACCGCCGCGCCGGCCGCCGTCGACCGGGCGATCACCTCGACCAGCCATTCCTTGCCCGCGGTGTCGAGCGCGCGCTCCGGCTCGTCGAGCAGCAGCACCCGGTGCGGGCGCGCGGTGACGCCGAGCAGCAGCAGCCGGCGACGCTGGCCCGCGGAGAAGTGCCCGGACGTGACGCGCATGCGTTCCCCCAGGCCCGCGTCCCGCAGCAGCTCCTCGTGGTCACCGAGGTCGGCGCCGAACGTGCCGGACAGGAGCTCGAGGTGCTGCACCGGTGTCAGCTCGGCGAAGAAGTCGGAGTCGTCGAACAGCACGGACACCTTGCGGCGGAACTCGACGTCCCGCTCGTCCGGCGCCTTGCCGTCCACGAGCACGCGGCCCCGCTGCGGCTTCTGCATGCCGTAGAAGCAGCGCATCAAAGTCGACTTGCCGACACCGTTCGGCCCGACGATCGCGGCGCACTCGCCGGGGTCGACGGAGAAGTCCAGGTCATCGAACAGCCACAGTTCGCCGGCCCGGACGCCGATGCCCTTTGCGTCGATCATCGGAGCGCTTCGAGCACCGGGGCGAACTGCTCCATGTTCTGCTCCAGGACGGTGTAGTAGGCCAGGCCGAACCGCTCGCGGTGCGCGTGGAGCTGCTCGGCGACCTCGGCGGGCGAGCCGATCAGCGCGGTCGGCACCACGGCGAGCTGGTCGGCGCTCAGCACGCCCTTCGTCAGCTTCGCCAGCTCTTCGAGGGCCGCCGCGCGGTCGTCGGTGATGTGGACGAAGTGGCAGAGCAGGTTGAACTCGGCGTCGCGGCCGCCGAGCTTCGATCGGACGAACCCGACGCGTTCCTCGATGTCCTCCGCGCTCGCCGGGACCAGCGCCCCGCCGTCCGGGGTCTTGGCCGTACCGGTGAAGCCGATGATGTCGGCGTGCTCGGCGGCGAGGGTCAGGATGCGGTCGCCGCGGCCGGCGAGCAGCAGCGGCGGCCCTCCGGGACGCACCGGTGCCGGCTTGTGCTCCGGATCGGCGTACCGCCGCTTGAGCTCGGCGATCGCCCGCTCGAGGTGGTCGACGCGTTCGCGCGCGGACGGGAACGGCATCCCGGCGGCCTCGAACTCTTCCTTGACGTACCCCGCGCCGAGCCCCAGCTCCAGGCGGCCTTCGGTGAACTGGTCCGTACCCGTGACGTCCCGCGCGAGCAGCGTCGGGTTGTAGAAGGGCGCGTTGAGCACGAACGTGTTCAGCTTGACGCGCGAGGTGACCTCGCCGGCGAGCACGAGCGCCGGGAACGGCGGCGCCATGCCGAGGTGGTCGGCCGCGGACAGCACGTCGTAGCCGAGGTCCTCGACCTTGCGGCACTTCTCGACCCATGCGGCGCGGCTGTCCGGTACGACCATGTTCACGCCGAAGCGGAATTCCCCAGTCATACGATCAAGGTACTCAGCGGAGCTTTTCGATCACCGGGGCGAGCCTGGTCAGGTCGTCTTCGAGCACCGTGAAGTAGCTGGCGCCGAGGGTTTCGCGGGTGCGCAGCAGCTGCTCGGTCACCGCCTCCGCCGAGCCGGCGAGGACCGTGGCCAGTGCGCCGAGCTCCTCGATGGCGAGGTGCGGCACGAGCCGGTGTGCCGTCTCCAGGGCCGCCCGCCGGTCATCGGTGATCCGGACGAAGTGGACCATCAGGTTCAGCTCGGCGTCCCGGCCGTCGAGCACCCGCTTCACGAAGCCGGCGCGCTCGGCCAGCGCGGCGGATCCGGCCAGCGCCAGCCGCCCCTCGGCCGCGCCGGGCGCCGTGCCGGTGAGGGCGATGGTGTCGGCGTGCGCGGCGGCGAAGGTCAGCATCCGGTCGCCGCGGCCGCCGAGCAGCAGCGGCGGCCGCGGGCGGCCGGTGAACGCGCGCTCGAGCTCGGTGACCACGTCGACGAGCCGGCCGAACCGGCGGCCGGGCGTGCCCCAGTCGATCCCGGCGGCTTCGAACTCCGCGCGGACGTACCCGGCGCCGATCCCGATCTCCACCCGGCCGCCGGTGAACTCGTCGAGCGCGGCGAGGTCGCGGGTCAAGACCACCGGGTTGTGGAAGCTCGCGTTGAGGACGTAGGTGTTCAGCCGGATTCGCTCGGTGGCCTCGGCGGCGAGGAGCAGTGCGGGCACCGGCGCGACCCGGCCGAGGTGGTCGACCACTCCGACGACGTCGTAGCCGAGGTCCTCGGCCTGGCGGCATTTCGCCACCCACTCGGCCCGTGAGCCGGGCACGTACAACGCCACCCCGAAGCGGAACGGTCTCATGAGCCCGAAAGTACAGGGAAGGGGACGTCCCGCAGGACGTCCCCTTCTCCGGTCACAAAGCTCAGCTCAGGCGCTGGGCCAGCGCGTCGAGCTCGTCACGCAGCGAGGTCGGCACCTCGCCGATCTTCTGGAACCACTCCTCGATCAGCGGCAGCTCCTCGCGCCACTCCTCGGGCTTGACGTCCAGGGCGGCCTGGATGTCCTCGATCGGCTCGGTCAGGCCCTCGGTGTCGAGGTCCTCGGCCCGCGGCACGAAGCCGATCGGCGTCTCGACCGCGTTGCCGCGACCCTCGACGCGCTCGACGACCCACTTGAGGATCCGCGAGTTCTCGCCGAAGCCCGGCCACAGGAACCGGCCGTCGTCGCCGCGGCGGAACCAGTTGACGTAGAAGATCTTCGGCAGCTTGTTCGCGTCGGCGTTCTTGCCCAGGGTCAGCCAGTGCTTGAAGTAGTCACCGGCGTGGTAGCCGAGGAACGGCAGCATCGCCATCGGGTCGCGGCGCACGTTGCCCACGGCGCCCGCGGCCGCGGCCGTCGTCTCCGACGACATGGTGGCGCCCATGAACACGCCGTGCTGCCAGTCGCGGGCCTCGTTCACCAGCGGCACCGTCGTCTTGCGACGGCCACCGAAGAGGATCGCCGAGATCGGCACGCCCTTCGGGTCGTCCCACTCCGGCGCGAGGATCGGGCACTGCGACATCGGCGTGCAGTAGCGCGAGTTCGGGTGGGCGGCCTTCTCGTCGGAGTCCGGCGTCCAGTCCTGGTTCTTCCACGACGTGGCGTGGGCCGGCTTGTTCTCCATGCCCTCCCACCAGATGTCGCCGTCGTCGGTCAGGGCGACGTTCGTGAAGACCGTGTTGCCCTTTTCGATGGTGCGCATCGCGTTCGGGTTGGTGTGCCAGTCGGTGCCCGGCGCGACACCGAAGAAGCCGAACTCGGGGTTGACCGCGTACAGGCGGCCGTCCTCGCCGAAGCGCATCCAGGCGATGTCGTCGCCGAGCGTTTCGGCGCGCCAGCCCGGGATGGTCGGCTGCAGCATGGCCAGGTTGGTCTTGCCGCAGGCGCTCGGGAACGCCGCCGCGACGTAGTGGACCTTGTCCTCGGGCGAGATCAGCTTGAGGATCAGCATGTGCTCGGCGAGCCAGCCCTCGTCGCGCGCCATCACCGAAGCGATGCGCAGCGAGTAGCACTTCTTACCCAGCAGGGAGTTGCCGCCGTAACCCGAGCCGTAGCTCCAGATCGCGCGCTCTTCGGGGAAGTGCGAAATGTACTTCGTCGTGTTGCAGGGCCAGGAAACGTCCTTCTGGCCCGGTTCGAGCGGCGCGCCGACGGAGTGCAGCGCCGGCACGAATTCACGCTCGCTGCCATCCGGCGCGACGAACTTGTCGAGGGCCGCCTTGCCCGCGCGGGTCATCACGCGCATCGACGCGACAACGTAGGCGAAATCGGTGATTTCGATACCCAGCTTGGGATTCTCGTCGGCGAGGGGACCCATGCAGAAGGGGATGACGTACATCGTGCGGCCGCGCATCGAGCCCCGGAAGAGCTCGGTCATGGTGGCCTTCATCTCGGCCGGGTCCATCCAGTTGTTGGTGGGACCGGCGTCCTCGGGACGCTCCGAACAGATGAAGGTGCGGTCTTCGACGCGGGCGACGTCGGTGGGGTCGGAAGTGGCCCAGAAGGAGTTGGGCTTGGACTTGAGCTGCACGAACGTCCCGGCCTCGACCAGCTCCTGGTTGATCCGGGCGGCTTCTTCGTCGGACCCGTCGACCCACACCACGCGGTCCGGGGTGGTCAGTTCGGCGACCTCCCGGACGAAGGACAGCACGCCGGTGTGCGTCGTCGGCGCGGTGTCCAGTCCGGGGATGGCGACTGCGGTCATCTCTACTCCTGACTTCCGACGACAAATGAGCCCGCACCGGAACGACGCTGTCCCGGTGCGGGCCTCATTGCCGGCGACCGAATGGCTTCGCGCACCGGCTGGCGAACCGGTGTGCGGATTTTGGGATTCTTCGAGAGTAACCGCATGACCGGCAGGTAACAGAGAGCTGACGTGTACGTTCTCTCACAGGACCGATAAGGGGATCGATTCAGAAGGTCGCTTTCTTTTCATTGACGACATGAAGAAAGCCCGAGACCGGAATCTCGGGCTTTCAAACTGTGACCTGGGTTACTTCAGTTGGGGGAGATCCACTGCCCGGTGCCGGAGTCGATGCGCGCGACGCCTTCGAGGGTCTGCGTGCCGGCCGCGCCCCAGGCCGCGTCGTCGGCCGGGTCGCCGAGCTGCTCGCCGCCGCCCGAGTCCAGCAGTCCACTGTTGACCTCGGTCCACTGGCCGGGTCCACTGTGCTCGAACGTCGTGGTCGTGCCGTCCGCGTCGGTCTGCACCGCGATGTCGGCTTCGCCGTCGCCGTCCTTGTCGGTGAAGGCGATCGTGCCGCCGCTCTTCGTCTCGACGATGGCGGTGTCGTTGTGGCCGTCGTGGTCGGTGTCGATCGTCGCGGCGCCCGCGTCGATCTCGCCGTCCGGCATGTCCGCGTGGATGTGACCGCCGGAGCCGTCGTCGCGGCCGCCGGTGTCGGAGTCGTCGTGACCACCCCCGGAGGCCTCGACCCACTCGCCGCTGGCCTCGTCGTAGACGGCCTGCTCGACGACGTGCCCGGTGTCGTCCAGCACGGCGTACTGGTCGGCTTCACCGTCGTGGTTCGTGTCGATGAAGGCCTGGGAGGTGCCGTCGTCGTGTTCGACGATCGCGGTGTCGTTGACGCCGTCCTCGTTCACGTCGTAGTTGACCTCGGCCTGGTACTCCTGGCCGTCGACGTGGACGGTCATCGCCTCGGTGCCGCCGGCATCGGTGTCGCTGCCGCCGCTCTCGTCGACCCACATGGGAACTGCCCCCTTTGAACCGGGTAACGCCGTCTCTGACCTGCTGTCGGAGGGTATGACTCACCGTAGGCCCGTTCGGTTCCGCTCCACAACCGGGCGGCCGGTCAGGCGGTCTTGTCCCGCAGCGCCCGGATCCGGGTCAGGAAGGCTTCGGCCCGCTCGCGGCCGTCGCTGACCTCTTTGAGCCGCTTCGACACGACCGCGATCTTCTTGGCGCGCTCCTGGGCGCCCATCTTGATCGTCTTGTCGACTTCCTTCAGCTCGGCTTCGATCGCGTCGATGCGCCGGCCGAGCGCCTCGTCCAGCGCCATCGACAGCTGCTGTTCGGCCTCGATGAGCTGCTCGGCGACGAGCTGGTCGAGCGTCGAGCGGGCGTCCGCGATGGCTTCGACGAGCCACTGCTTCATGTGCTGCTTGTCGGCCGCGTGCTTGCGCGTACGCGCCATCCACCAGCCGGCGCCGAGGCCGATGATGATCGTCGCGGGCAGCACGACGGGGTTGAGGATCGCGACGCCGGCCAGCGGCAGCGCGGCCACCTTGCCGGCGCCGACCCCGCCCGAGATGCCCATGAACACGAGCAGCTTGTCCTCGGCCGTCGGCGGCTTCTTGTCCGGCGGCCGCAGTACCACCGGCGGGCCGCCGGCCCGGGCGAACTGCGCGCGGATGACGTCGAGCTCCTCGGCGGAGAACAGCTCCGACAGCGAGACGTTGGTGACGTGGTTCAGGCGCTGGGAAAGCAGCATCGAGATCCGCTGCGAAGTCGTCTGCAGCGCGATGTCGACCTGCTGCGGCAACGCGGTGAGCTCGTCGCGCTTCGCCGCGTCTATCAGCTGGCGGAAGTGAGTCTGCGCGTCCCGCATCTGCCGGCTGCTTTCGTGCAGGACCTCGACGCGCGTGCGCTGCACCTCGCCGCGCAGCTTCAGCTGCCAGCCGCGGGTCGACGTCCGGCGTTCGGCCTGCAGCTGGTCACGGCGTTCGCGCAGCTGCTCGGCTTCGGCTTCGCCCGCGGACAGCGCGCGGCTCTCGGCCTGCAGCTTCGCCTTCAGCTCGCCCAGCGCGCTGGAGAGGGCGCGCAGCGTGTTCGCTTCGCCGAGCATGGCCGAGCGGCCGACGAGCAGCTCCTGCAGCGCCGTCTGCACCGCGGCGACGCCGGACTTCTCCCGCAGCATCGCGGCCATCTGCTCGTTGGGCGCCTTCGCCGCCGTCTCGAACATCCGCGCCGACACCGGGTGGAACACCGAATCGGCGAAGCGCGGCGCGTGGTCGCGCAGCAGCTGCCGGTCGGCCTCCATGACCTCGCGCCAGCCGCGGAACATGTCGACCTTGGTCAGCGCGAACACCACGGTCTCTACGCGCTCGCCGACGTCGCGCAGGAACTGCAGCTCGGTCGAGGTGAACGGCGCCGACGCGTCGACGACGAACAGCAGCGCGGTCGCGCCCGCGGCGGCTTCCTTGGCGAGCTCGCCGTGCATCGAGTCGAGCCCGCCGACGCCCGGGGTGTCGACCAGCGAAAGGCGCTCCAGCAGCGGCACCGGCCCGGTGACCTCGACGTAGCGCGGCGGGATCTGCCCGGGCGGCAGCTCGTGCGCGGCGGAGACCCAGTTGATCAGCTGGCCGAGGCCGATCGGCACCGGCGCCAGCTGGCCGGGGTAGCAGGCCTGCGCGCCCCACGCGTCGGCGTGGTCGAAGACCAGGTAGGTCGCGGTGGCGACGTCGGCGTCCACAGGGGACAGTCCCGGCGTCGCGAGCAGCGCGTTGACGAGGGAGCTCTTGCCGCGGTTCGTCTCGCCGACGACCACGACGGCCGGCTTCTTCGGCCGGGCCGCGCGGACCTGCTCGACCCACTTGGCGGCGGCCGGATCGGCGTCGCGGACGACGGTCAGCAGCTGGTCTCGCGCCGCCGCGACCTGCGCGGGCAGGCTCGGCGCGGTGGGTGCGCTCACGAGGTCTTCTTCGCGTAGACGGTGACGATCGGGGCGCGCAGCAGCCGGTCGTGGTCGGCGAAGCCGGTGACTTCGGTTTCGGCCACGATGCCCTCGAGCGCCGGGTCTTCGGTGGGGATCGCGCCGCCGGCCTCGTGCCGGGCCGGGTCGAACCGCTGGCCGTCGGGCCGCAGGGCCTGGACGCCGATCGCGGCGAGGCCTTCTTCCAGGCGTTCGACGACGCCGCCGCTGCGGGCGCGGTCCAGCGCGTACAGGCACATCTGGATCAGGGCCTGGCGGTCGGCGAGCGCACGCTCGAGGTCCGCCATTCTTTCGGGGGCTCCGGGTGGCGGAGCCCCCGGCTCGGGGCGAAGCCCCGATGATGACGTGTCGACCTGCTGCTGCAAGGGGTGCACATCGGTGTCCGACGCGGCGGTCCCGCGGTCGGTTCCGTCCTTGCGAAACCACGCCATGCGGACAGTGAACCTCATTCAGCCGCCGGCCGGGGGCGGAACCGGGCGAAGGAACCGGATCAGGATCGTCCGGAGGATCGCCTGTTCGGCGGCCAGATCGAGGTCCGGGTCGAGGCTCGCCCGCGAGATGATCGCGTCGAGCAGTCCGGCGACCCAGCCGGCGGCCGCGCGCGACGGGAGACCCGGGTCGATCAGCCCGGCGTCGTCGGCCCGCTCGACCAGCACGGCCAGGCCGTCGCGGAGGGCACTGTCGTTGCGGTGGATCAGCTCCGCGAACTCGTCGTCGCGGGCGGCCTGCGCGGCGGCCTCCAGCACCAGCCGGCCGACGGCGGGGTGCGCGAGCTGGCCGGCCAGCTCGGCGACGACGTCGAGCAGCGCGGCCCACGGGTCGTCGGCCTTCGCCGCGGTTTCGAGGCGGCCGGCCGTCTCGACGGCGTCGTCGGTGAAGATCGCCGTGAACATCGCGCGCTTGTTCGGGAAGTAGTGGAAGAGGCTGCCGGAGCTGATGCCCGCGGCCCGGCAGATGTCCGCCGTCGTCGTCCGCTCGAAGCCCTTCTCGGCGAAGCAGCCCGCGGCGGCGTCGACGATCGAGGCGCGCTTGGCCGCGTACTTGGCCGGGTCGACCGTCCTCATCGCTCGACCGGCGGTTCGTCGCGCCAGGGGTAGCCGTGCTCGGCGAAGGCGGGCGCCAGCTCGTGGTTGCGCAGGTCGGTCTTCTCGCGAGCGATCTCCCGGCCGTCCGTCGTGCGCAGGACGAGCTCCTTGCCGTCGAGGTAGACGGCTTCGAGGTCGGCCTCGATGCGCCGGGTCTTGTCGCCGCGGACCAGCGTGACCCGGGTCGGCGACACCGTGACGACCAGCCGCTCGGCCGCCCAGACCACCGCGAACACCAGGCCGAGCACGAGCCCGCCGGCGACCGCGGCGAGCGTCGCCCACGGCTGCGGCAGTTTCGTGAGGACCTTGAACACGCCTTGGAACGGGAAGGCGTCGAGGCCGCTGACCCACGCGGCGACGGCCCACACGCCCACGCCGAGCGCGCCGCCGGCCAGCGGGCAGCCGATCCAGGACGCGGTGCGCAGCCACGACGGCTCGTCGACGGTCGTCTCCATGCCGCCTATTATTAGACCGCGTACTCGGTTTATGAAAGCCGGGGCTCAGACCAGCTCGTCGATCACCCCGCGGAGCACGGCTTCGAGTCCGGGGCCGTCTTCGGCGAGGCGGGACGAGACGAGCAGCTGGTCGTCGGCCGTGCGCAGCCAGATCGACCCGGCGACGGAGATCTCGATGACGTTCAGCCGGAACGGGTAGGCGCGCCGCCCCAGCCGAACCTCGGCCTCGCGCACCAGCTGGCCGAGCCGTTCGCCGGCCACGATCTGGCGCCGGTAGAAACCGGGCGCCCACGGCGTGCCGCCCGACGGCTCGCCCGCCCCGCGCAGGGCCGGCCCGCGCGCGTTGGCGAAGTGGCGGGCCGCGGCCGGGCCGAAGACGTCGAGCGCCTGCCGCATCGCCGACCCCTGCGCGAGCGCGGGCCTGCCGTAGCGGGTGCGCGGGCTGCGGGGGTCCGGGTCTTCGCGGTTGCGGAGGAAGGCCAGGAGGTCGACCCACCAGTCGGCCCACTGCGCCTGGACGGCCGCGCGATCGATCCCGGGCGGGACGTGCACCGGGACCTGCGGCTCCACGGGCGGCAGCACCTGTCCTTCGGAAACGGACAGCGCCAGGGCGTCACGGATGTACAGCGCGACGTCGATCTCGTTCTCGCTGCTCCAGCCGGCTCGCCACGATGTCGTGTTTTCTAGGCGCACGAGTCAACAGTACGCGGAAAAGCCCGCCTACCAGCACAAGTCGGCAAGGTGAAACAAGCTCACCCTTCGCGCACCTGTTGCCAGATCAAGAAGTACGCCCGGTGCACGACGTGCGCGACGCGGCTCTGCGCGGGCGTCGCGCCGAAGGACGCGAAGGACCGCCACCAGCCCGCGCGTTCGAGCGCGTGCGCGGCCAGCTCCGATCGCGGCGCGCCGGGCTTGCCGAGCTGCGCGCCGATGTCGGCGTTGCTGCCCACCCGCAGCACCTCTTCCGACAGGTCCTCCGGCATGTCGACCGCGCCGGAGGCGACCAGCGTCAGGGCTTCGAGCAGCCGCAGCTGGTGGGCCTCGGGCTTGGCGAGCAGGACCTCGATGGCGTCGTGGACGCGCTGGCGCTCGGCCGGGTCGGCCGAGGCGTGCGCGAGCGCGGTGACCGACGCGAGGGCGGCGGCCGCCTTGATGCCGTCGGCGCGGGCGGCGAACACGATCGACAACCGCTGCCGCACGGCTTCCAGGCCCGACGCGTCGAGCAGCGAGCGCCGCAGCGAGCCCGCCGTGATCTCCGGTTCCTTGCGGATGGCCTCGACGGCGTGCGAGACGCCGAACAGGTCGAGCTTCTCCAGCAGCCGCAGCCGCGTGCCCGACGGGACGTCGCACTCCCAGCTGGTGAAGATGTCGGCCGAGATCAGCATGGTCTGCAGGACGTCGTCGTCGAGGTCGGCGAGCTGCCGCAGCGCCTCGGCGTCGGCGGAGGTGAACCCGCCGGACTCGGCGGATTCGGCGATCAGGCCGATCACCGGGAGCACGTCGGCGACACGCGGCTTGAGCGTCGACGCCTGCTTCTCCGAGAGGATCGTCGCGGCCTTCCAGATGTCGCCGTCCGCGCCTTCCACCGACTCCGGCGCGATGGTGTCGGCCTTGTTCAGCACGGCGATGGCGTTGACCGGGCCGGCCTCGCGGCTCGCGGTGGCCGCGGTGAAGGCGGCGAGGGCCTGCTGGTCGTCGGCGCGGACGCCCTGGGTGACGACGTAGAGGACGGCCTCGGCGCCGGCGACGGCGTTGCGTGAGGTGTCGTCGAGCTCGTCGGAGCCTTCGTCTTCTTTGCGGTGCTTCGCCGCGCCCAGGAGCTGCTCGGTGCGAGACACCGAAGCGGCGTCGAGCGAGCCGAGGCCGGGGGTGTCGATCACCGTCATGCCCTGGAGGACCGCGTTGGTCAGGTACGCCTCGATGTGCGACACCGTCGTGATGTCGACGCCCAGCTCGGCCGGGATCATCCCGTCGGAGGCGAAGGGGAGCACCTGCTTGCGGCCGTCGGTGAAGACGATCTCGACGCGGTCGACCGTGCCGTACTGGAACCGGGTCACCAGCCGCGTGCACTCCCCGATGTCGGTCGGCGCGACCCGGCGTCCGATCAGCGCGTTGACCAGCGTGGACTTGCCCGACTTGATCCGCCCGGCGACGGCCACCTGCAGCGGCGCGCCGAGCCGGCGCAGCACCTCCGCGAAGCCGGCCGCGGTGCGCGCGGAGACCTGCGACTGCAGGCGGTGACACAGGTTGGCCACCGACTTCGACAGCGGGCCCGCGAGCCGGCCCTGCTCCGGTGACGTCACGGCCCCCAGCCCTCCCGTCGTACGGACAACCCCGTGAATCGTGCCATGTCCCTCATCCGCAGGTCGCACCGAAGGTGGTACCGGCGACCGACGCGCGTCTTCCACCCCGCGACCTAGTGTTGTGTGGTGCGACGGCTGAGCCTCTGGATGCGTGCCCACCCCATGGCGGGCGACACGGTGCTGGCCGTCCTGCTCGGCCTCGTCGACCTGCTGCTGTTCGTCGCCGACCAGTTCACCGAGCTGCCGGAGCTGCCGCCCTGGTACGTGGCCGTGCCGATCAACATCGCGATGGTCGCGCCGCTGGTGTTCCGGCGGAAGTCGCCGCTGTGGTCGGCCTACGTCGTGCTGGTCGTCAGCACCGTGCACGCGACGCTGATGCTCGGCATCGGCAGCGCCGCCGGGCTGGCGATGAGCATCTACTCGGTCGTCGTCTACGCCGGGCGCCGGCAGGGCATGGTCTTCGTCGGCGCGGTCATCGTCTCCTCGGCCGTGCAGCTGGCGCTGGAGCCGCCGGACGACGAGCTCGTCATCACGATCCTGTTCCTCGCGTTCGGCATCGCCCTGTGCTGGACGCTCGGCGAGTTCGTCGGCGCCCGGCGCGCCTACGACGTGGAAGTGGAGGCCAGGTTGCACCTGCTCGAAACCGAACGGGACCAGGCCACCCGGATCGCGGTGGCCGAGGAGCGCGGGCGGATCGCGCGCGAGCTGCACGACGTCGTCGCGCACGCGGTGAGCGTCATGGTGGTGCAGGCCGACGGCGCGTCGTACGCGATCCAGAGCGACCCCGAGCTCGCGCAACGGGCCGTGCAAACGATTTCCGAAACGGGCCGCGGCGCGCTCGGCGAGCTGCGGCGCCTGCTCGACGTGCTCCGCAGCGACGACGCCGACGGCGAGCCCCGCGTCCCGCAGCCGGACGCGCACGCCCTCGCCGAGCTGGCCGACCGGATGCGCACGTCCGGGGTACCGGTGGAGCTGGAGACCGACGACCTCGGCGACCTGCCCGCCGGCGTCTCGCTGGGGATCTACCGGATCGTCCAGGAGTCGCTGACCAACACGCTCAAGCACGCCGGCCGCGGCGCGACCGCGGCGGTGCGGGTGCACCGCACCGGCGACCTGGTGGAGGTACTGGTGTCCGACGACGGCGCGGGCCGCGTCCCGCAGCTGGCCGGTTCTCCGCAGCGCCTCCCGGGCGGCAACGGCTTGATCGGCATGCGCGAGCGCGCGCACGTGTACGGCGGGACCCTGGACGTGGGTCCGGCTCCGGGTGGTGGGTGGCAGGTCCGCGCGGCGCTGCCGGTTAGGTTGGACAAGTGATCCGTGTCGTGGTCGTCGACGACCAGGAACTGATGCGCGTCGGGTTCCGGATGGTGCTGGGCGCGCAGGCCGACATCGACGTCGTCGGCGAGGCCGGCGACGGCGCGCAGGCGATCGAACTGGCTTCGCGACTGCGGCCGGACGTCGTCCTGATGGACGTCCGGATGCCGGTGCTCGACGGCGTCGAGGCGACCAAGCGGATCGTCGCCGCCGGCACCGCGCGCGTGCTCGTGATGACGACGTTCGACCTCGACGAGTACGTCTATTCGGCGTTGCAGGGCGGGGCGAGCGGGTTCCTGCTCAAGGACACCCAGCCCGGCCACCTGGTGTCGGCGCTGCGAGCGGTCGCGTCGGGCGACGCGGTGGTTTCGCCGTCGGTGACGCGCCGGCTGCTCGACCGCTTCGTCGGCACCGGCGGTGCGCCGATGCGGGACACCGCGGAGCTGGACGTGCTCACCGACCGCGAGCGTGAGGTGCTCGTGCTGATCGCGAAGGGCATGTCGAACCTGGAGATCGCGGAGTCGCTGTTCCTCTCCGAAGCGACGGTGAAGACGCACGTCGGGCGGATCCTGGCGAAGCTGGAGCTGCGGGACCGGGTGCAGGCCGTGGTGCTGGCCTACGAAACCGGCCTCGCCCGCCCCGGCCTCGCCTGAGTTCTCAAGCCGCACTTTCTCTAGGAAAGATGCGCTCAGAGGCCGCCCGGACGCATCTTTCCTAGAGAAAGTGACGCCTGGACGGCCGCGACCACTCGCTTCGGATCACCGTACAAGTCAGCCTTGGTGACGATCACGAAGCGCCATCCCTCGGCCTCGATCGCGGCGCGGCGCTGCGCGTCGAGGCGCGGCTGGATCCCGTCGAGATGCCACTCGCCGTCGTACTCGACAGCCAGCTTCTGCGCGGGGAATGCCAGGTCAAGACGGCCGAGGAAACCACCTGACGCCGTGACGACGTCGACTTGGACCTCGGGCTTGAGCCCGGCGACGGTGAGCCACACCCGCAGCTCGGACTCGGGCACGCTCTCCGCGCGCGCATTCGCCAGCGCGACCGCTTTCCTGGCTCGCACCATTCCGTTGTCGCGACGCGGTCTGAGATAACGATGCAGCTCAGCCAGGTCCACCAGCCCGCTGCTGAGAAAGGCGTCGAGGTAGCCGACGGTCCGGGGAAGCGAACGATGAAGCCTGGTGTTCGTGGCAACGTCCAACGCGAGCCGCAGAGGCGTGGCGAGCTGGATGTCACCCCACGGCTCGCTGTCGATCACCCGGCTGGTCCGCCGGATGTGCAGTCCGGCCTGCCGGTCGAACTGCAGGTTCTCGGGCACGACGAATTCGACCAGGTCCTGCGGACCGACCAGCTCAAGGCCCGAGATGGCCGCAGCCGAGCACCCGGTCAGAACGGCGTAACTCGGTGCGAGCAGAGCAGCAGCCCTGCACCGCACCGAGTGCGTGACTTCAGTCGTCGAGGCGATGTAGACGTTCCGGAACAAGCGGGTGAACGACGGAGACCGCAAGTCGCACAACGTCAACACGTCTTCGGCCACTGCCCGGCTCCCGACGAAGGGATCGGCGAAGTCGACCAGGTCTCTACTGCGAAGGCGAACCACCCGTCAAATCTGCGTCACACCACCGACGAACAGCGCTACCGAAGATCAACTACGGCTGAGTTGTCCACATCCCCCGAAATCCCTCCACAACCTCGCATCTTTCCTAGGGAAAGTGCCGTCTTGGGGCCCCGACCCGCCACTTTCATAGAGAAAGTGGCGGTTTGGGGCTAGCGGTAGTTGGTTGGTGGGGTTGTTGCTGGGTCCTTGCCCGCGTGGCGGACTTCTGTCAGCCAGCGGCCGAAGTCCGGGCGGTCGCCGTCGATGTCCGTGTAGTCGTACTCCTTCATCAAGGTCCAGGACGCCAGGGTCTGGCCGGCGAAGCGGGACACCTCGGCGTCTTGGGCCAGGGCCGCCACGCCGCGGGCCAGCAGGTATGGCGTCTCGGAGATCTTGAAGTCGACCGGGGCCAGCTTGCCCACCGCGTCGCGCCAGTTTTCCTCGGTGACCTCGAAGTGGTCCAGCATCGACTCCGACCGCAGGAAGCCCGGCGTCACCGCGAGGCCGACGCAGTCGTTCTTCTTCAGCTCCACGCCCAGCGCCCGGCCGAGCGCGCGGATGCCGCACTTCGCCAGGTAGTAGGGGAGACCCGCGCCGACGTAGTCGTCGTTGTCGCCGTCGGTCACCTCCAGGACCAGGCCGCGGCGGGCCACCACCAGCGGCAGCAGCTTGTGCAACGCGATCAGGTGCGTGTCGAGCGCGTTGTGCGTCAGGTTGAGCGCGTCTTCCAACGGCGTCTCCCAGAACGGCGCGTCGAAGTGGAAGTACATGTCACCGCCCCAGACGTCGTCGACCAGGATGTCGATTCCGTCCACTTCGGACTCGATGCGTGCCTTCAACGCGTCCACATCGGACACCGACGTGAAGTCGCAGCGGACGACGACCGCGCGGCCGCCCGCCGCTTCCACCAGTTCGCCCGTCTCTTCGATCGTCTCCGGGCGCTTCAGCGGTGACGCCGATTCGCGCGTGGTGCGGCCGGTGACGTACACCGTCGCGCCCGCGCGGCCCAGCTCCACCGCGATCGCCCGTCCGCAGCCCCGGGTCGCCCCCGTGACGACCGCGACCTTTCCCTTCAAGCTCATGAATCCTCCCGTCCCCGCCACGCGGAAAGCACCGCGTCGACGTCCTCCGCCAGCCGGTCGGCCAGCCGCCCGTGCGGCCGGATCGACCAGTCGATCGACACCCCGTTGATGACCCCGAGCACCGCACGGGCCGCCCGCGGCACGCTCGGCGCGTGCGGCAACGACGACGACGCCGCCCGCACCAGCCGCCGCAGTTCTTCTTCGACCGCCGTGAAGTGCTCGCCCAGCAGCGACCGCAGCACCGGGTCGCCGATGTCCACGCCGAGCTGACCCAGGTGGTTCGCCGCCTCTTCGGCGTCGCCCAGCACCGCGTAGACCGACACCGCCGCGTCGCGCAGGCCGTCGACCGGGTCGCGCGCCTGCTCGGCGCACGCCCGCATGTGCTCGACCGCCCGCCGTGTGGCCCGCCGGCTCATCTCCTGCAGCAGGCCGCTCTTCGAGCCGAACCGCTGCGCGACCGTGCCGACCGAGGCGCCCGCCTCCGAAGCCACCTGCGCGAGCGTGAAACCGGGACCACAGCGGCCGATCACGGTCTCCGCCGCACTCAGCAGCCGTTCGTCGGTGATGCTCCTCGGCCGCGCCACGCCATTATTGAACCACAGTTCATTAATGACCGCGAATCAGGGTCGGGTCAGGGTCATCACCCATCGCGCATCGGCCGAAGAGCCAGCAAGGTACTACTCAGGTAGGGGGGCCGGTTAGGCCTGCAGGGTGACGCGCGAACCGCCCCCGACCCGCGACGATGAACGCGTCGTAAGCGAGGGGCGGAAGAGGAGCAGTCATGATCGAGGCAACCGGCCTCACCAAGCGGTACGGAAAGACACTGGCGGTGAACAACCTGTCGTTCTCCGTGGCCGCGGGTCAGGTCACCGGCTTCCTCGGCCCGAACGGGGCGGGCAAGTCCACCACCATGCGCATGATCCTGGGCCTGGACAACCCCACGGGCGGTCAGGTCACCATCGGGGGCAAGAAGTACCACCAGCTCAAGGAACCGCTGCGCACGGTCGGCGCGCTGCTCGACGCGAAGTGGGTCCACCCCAACCGCTCGGCGCGCGCCCACCTGCAGTGGATGGCGAAGTCCAACCGCATCCCGGTGAGCCGCGTCGACGAGGTGCTCGACACCGTCGGCCTGACCAACGTCGCGGGCAAGCGCGCCGGCGGGTTCTCGCTCGGCATGTCGCAGCGGCTCGGCATCGCGGCCGCCCTGCTCGGCGACCCCGAGGTGCTCCTGTTCGACGAGCCGGTCAACGGCCTGGACCCGGAGGGCATCCTCTGGATCCGGAAGTTCATGCACCGGCTGGCCGAGGAAGGCCGCACCGTCTTCGTGTCGAGCCACCTGCTTTCGGAAATGGCGCTGACCGCGAGCAACCTCGTGGTGATCGGCCGCGGGGAGCTGATCTCGCAGTCCTCCACCGAGGACTTCGTCTCCCGCGCCGCGGAGAACACCGTCAAGGTGCGCTCGCCGCAGCTGGCCGAGCTGCGCGACGCCTTGCAGCGCGCCAGCGCCGGGGTCGTCGAGGAGGCGAACGCGCTCGTGGTGTCCGGGATGGACAGCGACAAGATCGGCGAGATCGCCGCGTCCAACCGGATCGTGCTGCACGAGCTGAGCCCGCAGACCGGCTCGCTCGAGCAGGCCTTCATGCAGATCACCGGCGACTCCGTCGAGTACCACACCGGTCTCGACGCCGAGGCGCAGCACGTGCTCGAGTCCGCCAAGTAACCGGGGAACCCAAGATCATGAACCTGCTCGCGGTAGAACGCATCAAGCTGTTCAGCACCCGCTCGCCGTGGTGGTGCGCGCTCATCACCCTGGCCCTGACCATCGGCTTCGCCGCCATCATCGCCGGCGCGACGCCGGCCGACGCGCAGCTCACGCTGCCGGCCACCCAGTTCGGCGGCTCCCAGTTCGGCATCGCCGTCGTCATGGTGCTCGCCGCGCTCGCGGTGACCACCGAATACCGCTTCAACACCATCCGCACCACGTTCCAGGCCGTGCCGCACCGCTCGCCGGCGCTGGTCGCCAAGGCGATCGTCGTCGCGCTCGTGGCGCTGGTCATCGGCGAGATCGCCGCGTTCGGCGCGCTGGGCCTCGGCATGCTCATGCGGCCGAACGACGACCTCGGCCTGCACACCGCGCAGGACTGGATGAACGTCGCGGGCCTCGGCCCGGTGTTCGCCCTCAGCGCCGTGCTCGCCGTCGCGCTCGGGATCCTCATCCGGCACAGCGCCGGTGCGATCGCCCTGCTGCTCATCTACTACTTGGCCGTAGAGGAGCTGGTGCAGCTGATCCCGAAGGTCGGTGCCCACATCCACGAGTGGCTGCCGTTCAACGTGGCGAACAAGTTCCTGCGCGGCTCGGCGGTCGTCGACGGCCCCCCGCCGTCGGACTCGCCGCTGAGCCCGGGCTGGGCGCTGGCGTACTTCGCCGGCATCGCGATCGTGTTCCTGCTCGTCGCACTCGGGGTTGCGAAGAAGCGGGACGCATAAGGGGGATAAGGGGAGAGAAACGGGAATCCGGGTCGCGCTGTCGGGGGGCGACCCGGGTTCCCGTTTCTCGGTAGTCTCCTCAGGTGATCGAAGCGAACGCACTGACCAAGCGGTACGGGGCCACCACCGCGGTCAACGAGCTGACGTTCACCGCGCGGTCGGGGCGCGTCACCGGCTTCCTCGGCCCCAACGGCGCCGGCAAGTCCACGACCATGCGCCTCGTCCTCGACCTCGACAAGCCCGACGCGGGCACGGTCCTCGTCGACGGCGTCCCGTACCGGCAGCTGAAAGATCCACTCCGGACGGTCGGCGCGATGCTGGACGCCACCTGGCGCCACCCCGGCCGCAGCGGGCGCGACCACCTGCGCTGGCTGGCCGCGACCAACCGGCTGCCCGAGAAGCGCGTCGACGAGGTGCTCGCCCTGGTCGGGCTGACCAGCGCCGAGGGACGCCGCGCCGGGCAGTACTCGCTCGGCATGCTCCAGCGGCTCGGCATCGCCTGCACCCTGCTCGGCGACCCCCGCGTGCTCCTGTTCGACGAGCCGGTGAACGGCCTCGACCCCGAGGGCATGGCCTGGATCCGCCGGCTGCTGCACGCGCTGGCCGCCGAGGGCCGGACCGTCTTCGTCTCCAGCCACCTGCTGCCCGAGATGGCGCAGACCGCCCAGGACCTGGTCGTGATCGGCCGCGGCAGGCTCATCTACCAGGGCACGATGGACGACTTCGTCGCGCAGACGAGCCAGCACGGCGTGCGCGTGCGCACCCCGCACGCCGACGAGCTGCGTGCCGCGCTGACCGGGCAGGCGGAGTTCACCGAAGACGGCGGCGCGTTCGTGGTGTCCGGAATGGACAGTGACCGGATCGGGCAGCTCGCCTTCGACGCGGGAGCGACGCTGCACGAGCTGAGCCCGCTCACCGGCTCCCTGGAGCAGGCCTACCTCGACCTCACCCGCGAGGCCGTCGAATTCCCCACTGTGTCTTCGCCGGAAGGCGCCCGATGATCACCAACCTGCTGCGCGCCGAGCGCATCAAGCTCTTCAGCACCCGGGCGCCGTGGTGGTGCCTGGCCCTCGCCTTCGCCGCGCCGCTCGGCTTCACCGCGCTGTTCTTCGCGCTGGCCGGGCCGGAGATCCCGCCGACGGTCGGCAACACCCAGCTCGCCAGCGGCAACGGCCGGACCGTGCTGGTGGTCCTCGCGATCCTCGCGACGGCGTCGGAGTTCAACTGGGGCACGATGCGGCTGACGTTCCAGGCCGTGCCGAGCCGGGTGCCCGCGCTGCTGGCGAAGGTCGCCGTCGTCGGCGTGGTCGGCGCCGGGCTCGGGCTGCTCGTCGGCTTCGGCTCGTGGGGCCTGGCGACGCTGGTGGCGCCGGACGCCGACCTCGCGCTGCATTCGGGCGCGGAGTGGCGCTCGGTGGTCGGGCAGAGCCTGGTCTTCCTGCTCGCCGCGGTGGCCGGCGTCGGCGTCGCCCTGCTGCTGCGCAGCATCGCCTTCGCGCTGACGGTGGTGCTCGTGTGGACGCAGGTGCTGGAAGGCGTGGTGATCTTCATCCCCGGCGCCGGCAAGCACATCTACCAGTGGATGCCGTTCCACGCGGCCGACCAGTTCGTCGGCGCCGGCGGGTTCGGCACGGGTCCGCTGCAGCTGCCGCCGGCCCCGTTCGGCCCGTGGGGCTACCTCGGTTACTTCGCGGCGATCTGCGTTGCCCTGTTCGTGGCCGGGGTGCTCGTCACGGCCCGGCGCGACGCCTGAGCGTGATCGCGCTCTCATTACCGCAAGATTTCGTGTTAACAAAAGATGAAGAGGCTGTGGCTTCTCTCACAGGCACCGGACATAATGCTATGACCAGGCAATATTCGTAAGAGAGCGCACCGGAACCGTCTGAACTCCCCCTGGAGGTGAATCTTGACGGTGGACACCGGGCAAGAATTGGGTGGCACCATTCCCCGAGCTCGCGTCGAAGACGACGTACCCCGGCTCGAACCCATGCTGGACCTCGAGTGGTCGCGGGCGATCGATCTCCCGCAGACCGCCATGGCGGCGACGACGCCGGCCGAACTCCGCCGGGCGTGGGTGCACCGCGCGCCCGAAGACAGCGTCCTGGCCCTGTTCCGCGCCTCGGCCGGGATGGCGGGACAGGTGCCCGCGCCGTGGTGGCTGCGGGCGGTTGCCGACGGCACCCTCGATTCCCGGGAACAGGGTTTCCGCGTCGAGGACCGCATCGCGCAACTGCTCGGCAGGCGCCCGGGGTGGGAATTCGTCCCGTGGGCCGCGGACGGCGAATCCGGCTACTGGGAGTTCATCCCGTCCGAACGCGGGAAATCGGGACACGCGATTCCCACGACGGTGCTGAACACCGACCGGCACCCCGGCTGGATCGACGTCCTCCCGGCGCACAGCGGGCCGACGCCGGACCCGATCGCGATCGCCGGGCTCGCCGGGCTGCGGTCTCGTCTCGGGGAGCTCGAAGCAGTTCGTTGATCCCTCCACACCCCGCCACCACCCTCAACGGCGGCGCCGCGCGCCCAGCTACATTCCATGGGTGGAAAACGAGGACCAGCCCCGGCTGCGCAGTGTCGTCAGCTACGTGAAGCGCGGCGGCCGGATGACCGTCGGGCAGCAACGAGCATGGGACGAGCTGTGGCCGAAACTCGGCCGCACCGTCGGCGAGCTGCCCGACGGGAAGCTGGACTTCGCCGCGTGGTTCGGCCGTGAGGCGCCGGTGCTGGTCGAGATCGGCTCCGGCATGGGCGAGACGACGTCACAGCTCGCCGCCGCGGCACCGGAGCTGAACTACGTCGCGGTCGAGGTCTACGAGCCCGGCCTCGGGCAGCTGATGCTGCGCGCCGAAAAGCTGGGCGTCGAGAACCTGCGGCTGCTGCACGGCGACGCCGTCGTGCTGCTGACCGAACACGTCGAGCCGGACTCGCTGCACGGTGTCCGGTTGTTCTTCCCGGACCCGTGGCCGAAGAAGAAGCACCACAAGCGGCGGATCGTGTCGCCGTCGTTCGCCGCGCTCGTGGCGTCGCGGCTCGCGCCCGGCGGCACCTTCCACCTGGCGACCGACTGGGAGAACTACGCCGAGCAGATGCTGGAGGTCTGTTCCGCGGAACCCGCCCTGAAGAACCGGTACGACGGCTGGGCGCCGCGGCCGGAGTGGCGGCCGGTGACGAAGTTCGAGCAGCGCGCCGACGTCGAAGGCCGCGTCTCGCACGACCTGATCTTCGAGAAGCGTTAGAGACGCTGAAGGGGACCCTCCCCGGATCCCCGCGGAGAAGGTCCCCTTCAGCTCACTACCCCCGGTGCTCGCCCCTCCCCCGACAGAGGGGCGAACGTCCTATTCCTCGGCCAGCGGCTCCGCCTGCACCCGCTTGAGAGCGGGCGTGCAGACCGACGCGCCGAGCAGGGCCACGCCGACCCCGAGCACCACCGGCGCCAGGAGCCACGGACTCAGCACGATGCCGCCTGGGTCGACCATGCTGTACAGCCCAACACCGACCAGTACCCCGACGATTCCCGCGCCGATGGTGGCGACCAGCGCGGGCAGCGCGGCCTCCATCCGCAACGCCCTCGCCAGCACCCGCACCGGCGTGCCGGCGGCCATCAGCGCCCCGAACGTCCGGCGGCGGTCCATCACCGACCCCGCGGTCGCGACCGCGGCACTGCAGCCGGCCAGGATCCCCGCCGCGACCAGCCCGATCACCGTGACGCGGCGCAGGTCGCCGAGCTCGGTCTGCTGGTTGAACAGGTACTGGTCGCGGCTGCCGACCTCCGCGCCGGCGGCCGGGCCGGCCAGCGCCGTCCGGACGACCTCGCGGTTCGCGTCGGTGGTCGGCGCGACCACGGTGACGTACTTCGGCGTGACGCCTTCGGGCAGCGCGGCCGGGTCGATGACGAGCGAGCCCGAGAGGTCGGGGTCCGGAAAGTGGACGGCTTCCACCCGCGTGCCCGACTTCGGGGCCGCGCCCGGCGCGTCGTAGTCGCCGGTGAGCTTGTACTGCGCCAGGTCGAGCGCCGAGTCGCCGTAGATCGCCGGGCCGCCGGCGGCGCACATCTCCGGCGTGATGCCGAACCGGGTCAGCTTGACCGCGTCCGCACAGCTCATGACCAGGCCGCGCTGGAGCGAGCGGTTCCGGCCGTCGCCCTTGGCGAGGTAGATCTCGCCGACGGCGACCGCCTTCTCGGGCTGGCCGTACTTCTGCAGGGACGCGTTGGCCTGGTCGACGATCCTGCCCGCATGCTGGGCGTCGGTGTCGACGTAGAGCACGGAGTCCTGGAAGGACCGCCCGCCGCCGGCCATCGACTCGAACGTCGGCAGCAGCGTCAGCGCCATCGACCCGGCGAACACCGCGAGCACGATCCCGGCGGACGCGCGGTAGGCGCTCTTCGGGTCGTCACGCAAACGGCGTCCGGCGAGCAGCGAGGACGGCCGTCGCCAGATCCGGACGAACGTGCCGCCCACCGCCGACGTCACCCACGGCCCGACGATCGCCGCCGAGCCGACCAGCAGGAACAGCCCCGCCATGACCATCGTGATGCCGCCGGAGTCCTTCGCCGTCGTCACCGCGACGAGGAAGAACAGCCCGGCCGCGGGCAGCGCCAGCAGCCGCCACCAGTGCAACGGCTTCTTCGTGTGGCCGCCGGTCGCGAAGAGCGGGTTCTTGAGCACGCGGCGCAGGCCGAGGATGCCGGCCAGCACCACGAGCACCGGGATGGCCACGACGATGAACACCGTCAGGCCGACCGGCAGCGCGAAGTCGGACGCCAGCCAGGTGCCGCCGGCCCACGGCACGAACGACGCGAGGCCGTGCAGCGCCGGGCTGATCAGCAGGCCGAGCACGGCGCCGACGCCCGCGGACAACGTCGTCTCGGCGGCCACCATGTTCGTGACCTGGCCGGGCGTCGCGCCGGCCAGCCGGATCGCGGCGAGCCGCCGCTCGCGCCGGGCCGCGGTCAGCCGCGCCGACGACGCGACCAGCACCAGGCTCGGCACCAGCAGCACGATGATCCCGACCCAGGACAGCAACGTCAGCAGGCCGTCCGCGCTCGCCTTCCCGCCGGGCAGCGCCTCGATCGGGTAGGAGTTCTCCGGCATCGCGTCCGGCGTGTGCCCGACGAGCGCGACGAGCTGCTCCGGGAAGCGGAGGCCGTCCTCGCCGAGCGCGCCGACGGGCTTGCCGAACCGGTCGCCGAGCTGGTCGGCCGGGTGCGCCTGCAGCAGGCGCCCGAGCGCCGGCGACACGACGGTCTCGCCCGGCCCCGGCAGCTGCGGCACCCCCGGCGGCAGCGCGATGGATCCCGGCGTGGTGCCGCCGGTCAGCGCGACGTCGACGCGCACGATCTCCTGCCCGTCGAAGTAGTCCTTGGCGGAGTTGAAGAGGATCTTCCGCGGGCCGTCGAGCTGGTAGCCGGAGTGGTGTTCGCCCTGCCAGAGGGCGCGCTGCTCGCGGTGCTGCGTGGCGAACGGCAGCGTCGCCAGCAGCAGCACCAGCCCGGTCGCGACGGCCACCCCGATCGCGGTGAGGATCGCCGACGTCCGGGTCCGCCGGTCGACCTTCAGCACCCGCAGGGCGATCTGGAGCGAGTTCACGCCGCCTGCCTCGTCGCGATCAGGCCGTCGCGGATCGCGACGGTCTTCGGCATCGACTCGGCCAGCTCGCGGTCGTGGGTCACCACGAGCACCGCGGCGCCCGTCTCGTGGGCGGCGCCGAGCAGGGCGTCCATCGTGTCGCGGCCGGTGCGCGTGTCGAGCGCGCCGGTCGGCTCGTCGGCGAAGATCACCTTCGGCCGGTGGGTCAGCGCCCGCGCGATCGCGACGCGCTGGGCTTCGCCGCCGGACAGCTCGCCCGGGCGGCGGCGCTCCTTGCCGGCCAGGCCGAGGCGCGAAAGCCACAGGCGGCCGGCGTCGATGGCCTCCTTGCGGCCGAGCCCGGCCAGCAGCGAAGGCAGCGCGACGTTCTCTTCGGCCGACAGCTCGGCGACCAGCATCCCCGACTGGAAGACGAACCCGAACTCGGTGCGGCGCAGCTCGCTGCGCTTCTTCTCGCCGAGGTGGTCGATCCGCTGCCCGGCCAGGAGGATCTGCCCGTCGTCGGCGCGGAGGATCCCGGCGAGGACGTGCAGCAGCGACGTCTTGCCGGAGCCGGACGGCCCGACGATGGCGACGGCGTCGCCCGGCTGGATGTCGATGTCGATGCCGGCCAGGGCGTACTGCGCGCCGTAGCGCTTCACCAGCCCGCGGCCGGACAGCACCGGGCCGTTCGTCCACTGTGGAGTGTTCGGGTCCACGAGGTTCTCCCTGTCGGTTCGGATCCTGCTCTGCCCTTTGTCACCAATCAGCCGGCCGGATTGGTGACAGCGATGAGCTTCGCGGAGAGCGGGGGGTGTCCACTTCGGGCAGACGGCCAGTCACGCGCCGCGGCGCATCGGCCGATCGGCCGAGGGAGCGCGGGCCACTCGGCCAAGGTGCGAACGCGGCCGGATCCTCTAACGTCACGTTGTGACCGCCGCGCCCCCGCCGAACAAGCTCTACGCACGCACCGCCGCCCTGGTGCGGCGCATCGGTGTGCCCTCGGCCGTCCTGTTCGCGGCCCTGCTCTTCGACATCGTCTTCACGACGCAGGCGGCCCTCGACGACCACGGCCCGAAGTTCGTCGACTTCGGCCTGCTCCCCGGCCTGTTCGCGATGACGGCGTGCGCGGTGTGGGCCCAGAAGCGGGCCGCGGTCGCCGGCGTGACCGGGGCCGGCGTGCTCGTGTTCTCCACGCTCTTCATCCACGCGTTCCGCATCCCGCCCTACTCCAGCGTGCTGCCGAAGGTGACCATCACCGAGGTCGTGGCCGGTGTGCTGATGGTCTACTTCGTGGCGCGCCGGGCCCGGGCGGGCGTGGCGTTCTGCGTGGTCGGCGTCCTGGTCGTCGGGTGCCTCGTCGCGGTCTTCGGCCGGTACCGCGGCGTCGGCGACATCGACGGCGGCACGGCCACCCAGGCGCTGGTGTTCGGCCTGCTGCTGCTCGCCGGAGCGGTGGTGCCGGCCATCACGCTCCGGGACCGCAGCCCGAAGGCCGATCCGCGGACGCGGAAGCTGCAGCGGGTGAACGAGCTGGCCATGGGCCAGTGGCCGCTGATCGGCCTGCTCGGGTTCGCGCTGCTGTTCGAGTTCGGCTACACGTATTCGAGCAACGCCCGCGGGTTCCCGATCCTGTTCTGCTCGCTCGTCGCGGCCGTCATCGCCGTGCTGTCGCCGCGGCGGCCGGCGGACGCGCTCCTCGGCATCGGCGGGATCCTGCTGGTGTCCGCGGTCGTGACGCCGTTCCTGCACCTGCGCTACGACTACCCGATGCCGGGCGGGGTGCCGTTCGTGCAGGTCATCGCCGCGATGGGCGTGATCGTCAACCTGACCCGCGCCCGCGGGCTGAGCCAGTCGTGGCCGCGGATCGGCCTGCTGTCGGCGGTCGTCGCGCTCGCCGCGATCCTCAACTCGGACCGGCCCGAGGGCCTGGAGACCGATCCCCAGCAGCTGTCGATCCTGGCCTTCGCCGCGGCACTGCTGCTCGGCATCTCGATCGCCGTCGGCCTGATGCTGCGGTCGCGGGACTCCGAGCGCACCACGGTCGTCCAGTCGGCGGTGGCCGACGCGCAGACCGCCGAGCGGATGGCGCTGGCCCGCGAACTGCACGACGTCGTCGCCCACCACGTCACCGGCATCGTCGTGCAGGCCCAGGCCGCGCGGATGATGGCCGAGCAGAACCCGCAGATCGCGGTCGAGGCGATGGGCCGGATCGAGAACGCCGGCGTCGAGGCGCTCGCGGCGATGCGGCGGCTGGTCCGCTCGATGCGCGGTGACGCGCCGGCCGGGACCAGCGAGTTCAGCGAGCAGGCCACCACGGACCTCGGCGCCGACCTGCGGAAGCTGGTCGGGAGCGCCAACCACGGCGTGCCGACGTCGATGCACCTGGACCTGCCGCCGGACCTGCCGCACGAGGTCGGCCGCTCGGCGCTGCGGCTGGTCCAGGAGTCGCTGACGAACGTCGGCAAGCACGCCTCGGACGCGACCGAAGCGTTCGTCTTGGCCGAAGTGAACGGTGACGAGCTGCACCTGCGGGTGACGGACAACGGGCACGAGACCGCGCGACGGCCGGCCGGGGGCTCGGGCGGCTACGGTCTGGTCGGGATGCGCGAGCGCGTCGCACTGCTCAAAGGACGGCTGTCGGCCGGGCGCGGCCCGGACGGTGGCTGGCGGGTCGAAGCGTGGCTGCCGCTGGCCGCCGGGGAAGGGGACGAGTGATCCGGGTACTGATCGCCGACGACCAGGAGATGGTGCGGATGGGGTTCCGCATGATCCTGGACGCGCAGGAGGACATCGAGGTCGTCGCCGATGTCGCCGACGGCGTCTCGGCGGTGTCGAAGGCCCGCGAGCTGCGCCCGGACGTCTGCCTGCTCGACATCCGCATGCCCGGCCTCGACGGGCTGGAGGTCACGCGCCAGCTGGCCGGACCGGACGTGAGCGACCCGCTGAAAGTCGTCGTGGTCACGACGTTCGACCTCGACGAGTACGTGCACACGGCGTTGCGCAACGGCGCGCACGGCTTCCTGCTGAAGGACGCGGGCCCGGCGTTGCTGATCGAAGCCGTCCGCGCGGCCGACCGCGGCGACGCGCTGGTCTCGCCGCAGATCACCATCCGGCTGCTCAAGCACTTCGACGGCGGCACGGCCCGGTCGCAGGCGGTGCCGCCGTCCGAGCCGCTGACCGCGCGGGAGATGGACGTCGTCCAGGCGGCGGCGCGCGGGCTGACGAACACCGAGATCGGCGCGGAGCTGTTCCTGTCGCTGTCCACGGTGAAGACGCACCTCGCGTCGGTGCAGGGCAAGATCGGTGCGCGCAACCGCGTGGAAATCGCCGCCTGGGCGTGGCGGAGTGGAGTCGTGTCGTAATCGAGGGTGCGTAGTATCCAGAGATGCAACGCCGTTTCCACGCCCCTGTCGTTCTCCCCGCCGACGCGTCTTGTTCGCTCCTGCGTGACGCGGTCGTCGATGTGGACAGCGATGGGCGCATTTCCCACTGCGGACCGGCGGCCACCGCCCCCGAGTCCGCCGCACCGGTCACCACCCTGACCGGCATCCTGCTGCCCGGCCTGGTCAACACGCACGCGCACAGCCCGATGACGCTGCTGCGCGGCATGGGCGGCGACCTGCCGCTGCTGCCCTGGCTCAACGAGATCATCTGGCCGGCCGAAGCCAAGCTGCGGCCGGAGGACGTCCGCACCGGCATGCTGCTGGGCTCGGTCGAGATGCTGCGCCACGGCGTCACGACCAGCGCCGAGATGTACTTCGAAGGCGAGCAGCTGGTCGACGCGGTCCTCACGACGGGCGGCCGGGTGCTGGTCGCGCCGCCGGTGATGGAGCTGCCGGGTCTCGACTGGCGTGCGCAGCTGACGGCGATCGAGCGCTGGATCGACACGGACGGCCTCCGCTTCGGCCCGGGCGACCGCATCGAGCTGGGGTACGGCCCGCACTCGGCGTACATGCTCTCCGAAGAGGGGCTGCGCGCGACGGCGGAGTCGGCGGCTTCGCGCGGTGCGCTGGTGCAGATCCACATCGCCGAGGCGGCTGCCGAAGACACGGCGGTCCGCGCCGCGCACGGTTCGGTGCCGGCGCTGCTTCGTGAGTTGGGCATGCTCGACGGCCGGGTGCTGGCGGCGCACGCGATCCACCTGTCGGATGCGGATATCGCGCTGTTCGCTCAGTACGGCGTCGGCATGGCGCACTGCCCGGGTTCGAACGCCAAGCTGGCTTCGGGCATCGCGCGTGTCGCGGACCTGCGGGCGGCGGGGGTCGCGGTCGGTCTCGGCACGGACGGCCCGGCGTCCAACGACGACATCGACCTGTGGGAGGAGCTCCAGCTGGCGGCGATGTTCGCCCGGCTGGCGACCGGCGATTCGACGGTGCTGACGGCTTCGGACGTGTTCCTGCTGGCGACCCGGGGCGGGGCAGCGGCGTTGGGCCGTGACGACATCGGGGCGCTCGAGCCCGGCCGGTGGGCTGATCTGGTGCACATCGACCTGGACGACCCGGCGTTCGCGTGTGGTGTGGACGTTCCGGACGTGCAGCTGCTGTCGAACCTTGTCTGGGCGGCGGGGTCTCGGCGGGTCCGGGACGTGTGGGTCGCGGGCGAGCAGGTCGTGGCCGATGGGGAGTCGCTGCGGGTGGACCGGGCGAAGGTGCAGGCCGGAGTGGCCGAGACGGCCGCCCGCCTGCGCGCCTAGCGGGGGCGGAGGACGACCTCTGTCGGGTGGGCGTCCGGGGTGGCTGACACCGCCGTCACCACCGCGGTCGCCACCGAGTCCGCCTTCAGCAGGTGCGATGTGTCGTAGTCGCGGCCCTCGCCCTTGAAGATCTCCTGCTGCATCTCCGTGTCCGTGCGGCCGGGGTAGACCGACGTCACGCGGATCTCGGGCTCCTCCTCACGCAGGGCGTCGGCGAACGCGCGGACGGCGAACTTGCTCGCCGCGTACGGGGACCAGCCCGGGCGGGCGTTCAGGCCCGCGCCGGAGTTGATCACGACCACGTGGCCGCGGGCGGCGCGCAGGGCCGGGAGCAGCAGGCGGGTCAGCTCGACCACCGCCAGGGTGTTGACCTCGAAGTTGTCCCGCCACGCCTCGGCGGACGCGTCCTCGACCCGGCCCAGGCGCGCGACGCCGGCCGAGTGGACCAGGACGTCCAGCGAGGCGATGTCCGCCACGGCCTCGGCGAGCGACGCGGGGTTGGTCAGCTCGACCGGCCACGCCTTCGCGCCCGGGAGCTCCTTCGCCAGCGCGGCCAGGGCAGTCGCGTCCCGGCCGCCGAGGAGGAGGCGGTGGGTCGGGGCCAGCTGGTGCGCGACCGCCGCGCCGATGCCGCGCGAGGCACCGGTGACGAGGGCGAGGGGAAGATCCGTCATGCCCCCACCGTAACGACCGGGCGGCGGCGCGCCCGGCGCCGGTGGAACCGCTTCCGCTAGGCGGGGGCGAAGCCCGCGTCCACCGTTTGGTCGTCGCGCTTGCCCGGACCGAGCTGCCGCGGGTCCGCGCAGCCCGTCGCCGGGTCCGGGTCCGAGTCCTTCGCGTCGTCGCCCGCGTCCTTGTTCGCCGGCTTGTGGCCCTCCGCGGTGAAACAGACCTGGTAACTGCCGTCCTCCAGGCCGGTGAAGGCATACGCGCCGTCCGGGCCGGTCACGACGCTCGTGCCGTTCGCCAACGTCGCCTTCACTCCCGCCAGGCCCGGCTCGCCGGGGTCCTGCAGGCCGTTGCCGTCGGTATCCACCCAGGCGTAGTCGCCGATCCGGTTGGTCGGCGGGGCCAGGCCCAGGTCCACTGTGAAGTCCTCGCGGGCCGAGCCGCCCAGGGTGCGCGGGGCCGTGCAGCCGTCCGGGTCCGCGTCGGAGTCGCGGTCGTCGGCGGCCGCGTCCTCGCGGGTCACCGTGAAGTCCGCCGGGACGGCGAAACACACCTGGTAAGTGCCGTCCTTCAGCTTCTCGAAGCCGTACTTGCCCTTGTCGTCGGTGGTGGCGGTGCCCACCGTGCCGCCCGCGCCGTCCTTCAGCGTCACCTTCACCCCCGCGACGCCCGGCTCGTCCGGGTCCTGGATCCCGTCGCGGTTGCGGTCGTTCCACACGAAGTCGCCGAGCTTCGCGATCGCCGGCGGCGGCAGGACGGTGATCGTCGCCGACGCCGTCTTGTCGCCCAGCGTGCCGCCCGGGTACCGCACGCCCGTCACCTTCGCCGTGTTGACGTGCCCGCTGTCGGCCACCGTCAGGTCCGGGTGGTCGCAGGTCAGCTGCTTGGCCGCGCCGCCGGCCAGCGCGAACGGCTCGAACTTCCCGCTGCACCACGGGTCCAGCACCGTGATCCCGGTGAGGTCTTCCGTGCCCTCGTTCGTCACGGTGACGCGGTAGTGCGCGGCCTCGCCCGCGGTGACCGTCGCGAACGTGCCCCACGCGCCGTTCGCCGGGTTCTGCACTTCCTTCTTCACCGAGTACGCCGCGAGCTGCAGGCCGACGCAGTCCCAGCGCAGCCGTCCGGCGCTCGTCGTGGCGAAGAACTTCACCGCCGCCGCCTTCGCCGGGGCGGTCGCCGCCGCGAAGTCCTGCTTCACCAGCCGGCCGTCGTCGGCGTCGTGGTCGGCGACCAGCTTGGTCTCCTGCACTTGGGCGCCGTTCACGTCGAAGAAGCGCAGGCCCGTCGCCGGCCCCGCAGCCGGTACGTACGAGCCGGTCGACACGCTGAGCGTGTACACGCCGCCGGGGACGAACTTCTCGGTCGAATACGCGGTGCTGGCCTTGCCGTCCGGTGTCTGGATCACCGCCGACCGCTGCCCGTCGACGGCGAAGGCCTGCTCGGTGAGCAGCTTCGGCGCCTTGCCGGCCGGAGTGCCGGGCGGGACCGGCGCCGCCGGGGTGAAGACGTAGCTGTCCGGGGCGCCGTTGCGCGCCGTCTCCTCGACGCTCGGGTTCGCCGCGATCCCGCCGCACGCCGGCGCCGGGTCCGCGGTCGCCGAGGGCACCACCGCCCCCGAGAGCGCCAAGACCGTCACTGCCACCACGCGCGCCGAACGGACCATGCCTCGACTATGGCGCGGCGCCCGGGCCCGCACCGGCCGAGAGCCGTCCACTTAAGAGTGAACCTCGCCGGTGCGGGACCGGAGTCTCAGCGTTCGCCGATGCGGCCGGGTCGTCCGAAGCGGCCCTTCTTCCACACCGAGACGAGCGACGGCCGCGGCTGCGAGGTGCCGCCGTCGGGCCAGTGCGACGCCGGGTTCGCCGAGCTCGCCGCGTTCTCCCCCGGGTGCTGCACCGCGACGAGCACCACGTGGTCGGTGACGTTCGGGCCGCACGTCTCGGCGCCGACCGGCACGGAGAGGAACTGCTTGACGTGGCCGCGTTCCGGCCCGGTCACCGGCACCGAGAAGAGGCCGTCGTTCGCGCCGAGCGCGTTGCCGTCGGTGGAGATCCAGAGGTTGCCGTGCCGGTCGAAGGTGACGTTGTCCGGACAGGAGATCGGGCTGACCCGGGTCTTGTCGAAGCCGCCGTAGTAGGTGTCGGCCGCGGCCGGGTCACCGCAGACGAGCAGGAGCCGCCAGGAGAACCTCGTCGACGCCGCGTCGCCGCGGGCCTCCTCCAGCTCCAGGATCTGCCCGTTCTTGTTGGCCACGCGCGGGTTCACCTCGTCGACGCCGGCCTTGCCCGCCGCGCCGCGGTCGGAGTTGTTGGTCAGCGCCGCGTAGATCCGGCCGTTGACCGGGTTCGGCTCGATGTCCTCGGGACGGTCCATCTTCGTGGCGGCGACCTTGTCGGCGGCCTGCCGCGTGAAGACGTAGACCTCCTCCGCGGTCATTCCGTCCACAAAGGACTTGGTGCCGCTGGCCAGGGGAAGCCACTCGCCCGCGCCGTCGAACTCGCCGTCGGCGGGGAGCTTGCCGGTGCCGTCGATCTCGCCCGGGCTGTCGCCGGTGAAGCGGGCGACGTACAACGTGCCCTCGTCGAGCAGCGCCGAGTTGTGCCGCCGCGCGTGCGCGCTCTTGCCCGGCTTGTACTTGCCCTTCGAGACGAACTTGTAGATGTACTCGAACCGCTCGTCGTCCCCGGTGTAGGCGGCGACGCGGCCATCGGCGGTGATCTTGATGTTCGCGCCCTCGTGCTTGAGGCGGCCGAGCGCGGTGTGCTTGACGGGTGTCGACGTCGGGTCGTTCGGGTCGATTTCGACGATCCAGCCGAACCGGTTCGGCTCGTTCGGCTCCTGCGCGACGTCCCAGCGCTTGTCGAACCGCTCCCACTTGCGGGTGCTCGTGCCGGTGCCGATGGCGTACCGCTTCAGCCGCGCGGCCTCGACCGGATCGGTCACCTTCTCGGAGTTGGCGAAGTACTGGTGGATGTTCTCTTCGCCGGAAAGCACCGTGCCCCACGGCGTCACGCCGCCGGAGCAGTTGTTCTGCGTGCCGCGGACCTTGCGCCCGGACGGGTCGGCCGACGTCTTCAGGTACTTCGAGCCGGCGGCCGGGCCGCGCACCTCGAAGATCGTGTCGAGCGTGATCCGGCGGCCGTACCGGCTGGGGACGACCTCGAGCCCGCCGTGGATCGGGTCGCGGCGGGTCAGCAGCACCGAGAGGCCGTGCGCGGCCCAGGCGATCTTCACCTGCTCCTCGGTCGGGTTGGCCGGGTCGTACTGGTCGGCCGGGAACAGGTGCACCTCGGCGGTGTACTCGTGGTTGACGACGAGCAGGTTCGTCAGGCCCAGCGGGTCCTGCGGGATCAGGCCGACGAAGTCGTTGTTGTAGCCGAACTGCTTCGCCTGCCCGGCCGCGGTCTGCTGGGTGAAGTCGAACTTCGGCGCACCCGGGACCACCGGGTCGCCCCAGCGGATGACGACGTTCTGCGCGTAGCCGTCGGGGATGGTGACGGCGTCGAGCTTGTTCGGCGGGACCGGGTCGAAGTCGGTGCCGGGCACCGGCCGTGGGTGCGGGTGCTGCTGTTGCTGCGGCGCGGGCGCGGCGGCCGCCGTTCCCGACAGGGCGGCGAACCCGCCCGCCGCGGCGGCCATCACGGCGCCGGCCTTGAAGGCCCCGCGGCGGGAGATGTCCTTCACGACGTCGCCGAAGTACTCGTTGCCCGACTCGTTCGGCTCGGGGTGGGCACAGGCGTTGCCGCAGCGGTATTCGCAGGTGACCGGGGAGCGGCCGCCGGGGTGGACGGGGAGGAGCGGGAGCAGACGGTCGGGCACGAGGCCTCCATGGTGGGGAGTTCGGGAACGAACCGACCGTAAGCCTCCCAAACCAGCCATTACCGACATACAGGTGAACGGCCGGTGTACTACTGCTCCGAACGGCGGGTCAGAACTCCTCGCCGACGAGTGCCGCCTCCTGCGGGACGGCGTGGGCGTCCGCCTTCTTCTCCCGCAGCGAGAGCAGGCCGCCCGCGATGACGCACAGCACGGCCGAGGCGACGAACGGCGCCTGCGGCGAACCGAACCACTCGGCCACGTGCCCGACGAGCGTCGCGGCGACGGCGCCACCGAGCCAGCGGCAGAAGTTGTAGCCCGCGCTGGCGACCGGGCGCGGCGCGTCGCTGATCGACATCGCGGTGCCGGTGAACAGCGTGTTCAGCAGGCCGGAGACCAGCCCTGAGACGATGATGCCGGCGACGAGCACCGGCTTGCTCGGCACGGCCAGCACCAGCATCAGCACGGCGTATCCGAAGACGGCGGCCGCGGCGGCGTGCCGTTCACCCAGCTTGGCGGCCAGCCGCGGCGCGAGGGCCACCCCGGCGACCGCGACGCACAGGCCCCAGCCGCAGAAGATCAGCCCCACGGCGATGGCGCTCCAGCCGAGCACGAACGGCGACCAGGCCAGCACCGCGAAGAACGCGGCGGTGTACAGCGCGGACGCGACGGACGTGCGCAGCAGACCGGTGTGCTTCAGCGCGCGGAGCGGGTCGAGCAGCTTGATCGGGTCGCGCTTCTCGTGCTTGTCGCTCTTGAGGAACACCGCGCACAGCACGAGCGCGCCGGCCATCAGGACGGCGGTGCCCACGAACGGGCCACGCCAGGAGATCGAGCCGAGCAGCGCGCCCAGCAGCGGACCGACCGACAGGCCGACACCGAGGGCGGCTTCGTACAGCAGGATCGCGCCGGACTGGCCGCCGGTCGCGGCACCGACGATCACCGAAAGCGCGGTCGCGATGAAGAACGCGTTGCCGAGGCCCCAGACCGCGCGCAGCCCGACGAGCTGCTCGATCGAGCCGGCGGCCGAACACAGCGCGGTGGCGGCGACGATCAGGGTCAGCCCGACGAGCACCGTGCGCTTCGGGCCGAACCTGGCGCTCGCCGCGCCGGTGACCAGCATCGCGATGACCTGGACGCCGAGGTACGACGAGAAGAGCAGCGTGACCTGCGACGGCGTCGCGTCCAGGCCCTTGGCGATGGACAGCAGGATCGGGTCGACCAGACCGATCCCCATGAAGGCGATGACCGCGGCGAACGCAGTGATCCATACCTGCTTGGGCTGGCCCTTGACGGCGTCCAGCAGGCTCGAGTGGTGTTCAGCGCTCATCGCTGATCAGTTCCTCCTTCTTGGTGTCAACGAGCAGCTTGGCGAGGGCCGGGAGGGCGGCCTCGATCGCAGCGCGGTCGGCGTCGTCCATGGCGATGAGCCGCTCCCGGAGGAACTCCTCGCGGGCGGCGACCGTCTCGGCGTAGAAGCGACGGCCCTCGTCGGTGACGTCCACGAGCACCGCCCGCCGGTCGGCGGGGTCCGGCGTGCGGGTGGCCAGGCCGAGGCGTTCGAGGCGGCTGACGACGTCGGTCATCGACGGCAGCTTGACCCGCTCGAGCTCCGCCAGCGCGCTCATCCGCCGCGGCCCGCCGTTGACGAGCTCGCTCAGCACCGAGCCCTGCGTGAGGGTCAGCGTCAGCTGCGGGGTCTGGCGGCGCACCTGGTGGTACAGCCGGAAGACCAGCGGCCGCAGCCGGTGGGCGAGATCGGCGATCGGGGAAGTCACTTAGCTATGCTAACAAATTTGGTAAGGGTGGCTAAGTAACTCGGCTCACAGGCTAGGCTCAGGGCATGGACGCGGTGATCTTCGACCTCGACGGCGTACTGGTGGACTCGGAGCGGATCTGGGACGAGGTCCGCCGGGCGGTCGTCGCCGAGCACGGCGGCACGTGGCTTCCGGAGGCGACGCGGGCACAGCAGGGGATGAGCACCCCGGAGTGGGCTCGGTACCTGGTGGAGGAGCTGGGCGCGCGGTTGTCCCCACCGGAGATCGCGACCTTGGTGGTCAAGCGGATGGCGGCTCGGTATGCAGCTGAGCCGCCGTTGATCCCGGGTGCGGTGGAGGTCGTGCGGCAGGTTTCGGGACGGTGGCCGGTGGCCATCGCGAGCTCGTCGCCGGTGATCCTGATCAAGGGGTTCTTGGACGTGACGGGACTGCCGGTGGGGGCGGCCGTGTCGTCGGAGCAGGTGGGGGCCGGGAAGCCGGCGCCGGATGTGTACCTGCGGGCGGCTGAGCTGCTGGGGGTGGCGCCCTCGGACTGTGCGGCGGTCGAGGACACGACCAACGGGCTGCGGTCGGCCTTGGCGGCGGGGATGGCGGTTTACGCGGTGCCGAACCCGCACTTCCCGCCGGATCCGGAAGTACTGGGGCAGGCCACGGCGGTGGTGGAGAAGATCACCGACTTGCCGGGGGCACTAGGCTTGTAGAGGGACCACTCCAGTACCGCTCGGGCACCGAGCCTGGCGTGACGTCGGCGAGGAACACGCGATCGTCACCCAGTTCGCCGACCGACCTGGCCTGGCTGAGGTCGCCCTTCTCGTCGAACAGCTGCAGATCGGGCCGCGAACTGGCGACGAGGTACACGGCCTTGCCCGGCGGTAGCGGGCCGTTTGCCTCGCCGACGTAACCAGCGCGCACTTCGGCGACCGAAGCCGGAACGCACGAAGGCGACTCAGCGGCGTATTGCGGCACATCACCTTCGAGCTTCTGACCCGAGGGCACCGCGGCCACGCAGAACAACTGGTTGTCGGGATCCGCCGTCCGGGTGGCGGTGAACGCGAGCGAAGTCCAACGATCGGTCTGCCCGGTGAAGTCGGTCAGGCTGACCGGGGTGCCGGTGAGCCGCAACCCCGCCAGTGGGATGTGGGTGGGCACACCGAGCGAGATGATCCGAGTCCCCGGATTGCCCGGCTGCACTTTTACCGAGGCCGTGTTCAGCTGCGTGGCCAGCAGCACGCTCGTCAGCACCACCAGAACCGCCGCCAGTGGCGCGACCAGCACCGTCAACCGGCGGCGCCTCGGCCTCCGCTGCCTTCGCTGCTGCTCCGCCCACGCCGCGTCGAGGTTCGGCGTGACCTCCCCGGCCTGTCCGCGCAGTGCTTCGGCCAGTTTGCGTTCGAGGTCGGTCATCGCTCACCTCCCAGGTCGTCCCCCCAGTGTTTACGCAGGTTCTCCATCGCGTGGTGGGTGGTCGCCTTGACCGTGCCCGGCGAGATGCCGAGCGTCTCGGCGATGCCCGCCGTGCTCAAGTCCAGCCAGTACCTCAGGACGAGAACCTCGCGTTGTCGCCGGGACAGCTTCCCCAGCACCACGCGCAGCTGTTCGTGCTCCCAGTTGGCCACCGCCCTGACCTCGGCCGACAGCTCGTCCGGTGGCCTTTCCTGCGGTGTTCGCCGGACGACCCGCAGGTGCCGCGTGCGCGACCGGGACATGTTCACCACGGTCGTGCGGAGGTAGCCCGCCACGCGCGTGTGGTCGGACAGGGTGTCCCAGCGCTGGTGGAGCTTGACGAACGCCTCCTGCGCGACGTTTTCCGCGTCGTCCGCGCCGAGCAGGTGCGCCAGCCGGGTCATCTGGGCGAAGTACTCCCGGAAGAGGTCGTGGAACGTCGGCGCGCCCAGGTCCCCCGGCGCGCTCTCGCCCACGCTCGCACTCACACCCCGCCAACGCACACCCCGCCCCACCGGTTTAGTGCACCACGCGAAGAAGGCCGCCACCAAGGCGAACCCGGGTGACGGCCTTCGACGACGACAGTCCTTACCGCTCGACCTCGCCGCGGATGAACTTGTCGACGGCGTCGCGCGCGGTCGAGTCGTCGTACTGCTCCGGCGGCGACTTCATGAAGTACGACGACGCCGAGAGGATCGGGCCGCCGATGCCGCGGTCGAGCGCGATCTTCGCCGCGCGGACGGCGTCGATGATGATGCCCGCCGAGTTCGGCGAGTCCCACACCTCGAGCTTGTACTCCAGGTTCAGCGGCACGTCGCCGAAGGCGCGGCCCTCGAGCCGGACGTAGGCCCACTTGCGGTCGTCGAGCCACTGCACGTAGTCCGACGGTCCGATGTGGACGTTGCCCTTGCCGAGGTCGCGGTCGACCTGCGAGGTGACGGACTGGGTCTTCGAGATCTTCTTCGACTCGAGCCGCTCCAGCTCCTTCATGTTCAGGAAGTCCATGTTCCCGCCCACGTTGAGCTGCATCGTCCGGTCGAGCTGGACGCCGCGGTCCTCGAACAGCTTCGCCAGCACGCGGTGCGTGATGGTGGCGCCGACCTGGGACTTGATGTCGTCGCCGACGATCGGGACGCCGGCGTCGGTGAACTTCTGCGCCCACTCCGGGTCGGAGGCGATGAACACCGGCAGCGCGTTGACGAACGCCACTCGAGCGTCGATCGCGGCCTGGGCGTAGAACTTGTCCGCCACCTCGGAGCCCACGGGCAGGTACGACACGAGCACGTCGGCCTGCGCCTCGCGCAGCGCGGCGACGATGTCGACCGGGGTCTCGTCGGACTCCTCGATCGTCTCGCGGTAGAAGCGGCCGAGCCCGTCGTGGGTGTGGCCGCGCTGGACGGTGACGCCGAGCGGCGGCACGTCGGCGATCTTGATCGTGTTGTTTTCGGAGGCGAAGATCGCCTCGGAGAGGTCGCGGCTGACCTTCTTGGCGTCCACGTCGAACGCGGCGACGAACTCGATGTCGCGGACGTGGTAGCCGCCGAAGTCGACGTGCATCAGACCCGGGACCCGCGTGGCGGGGTCCGCGTCGCGGTAGTACTGGACACCCTGGACCAGCGACGCCGCGCAGTTGCCGACGCCCACGATGGCCACCCGTACGCGGCGGTTGTCGCCCATGGGGGTTTCTCCTTCAATCCGTGTCTGTTCAGTAGGTCTGGTGCCGCGACGCTGCGGCCCGCACCGAGCGGCTCAGGTATCCGGACCCTGCCGTTCGGCTTGTTCGTGCGCGATCAGCTCGTTGAGCCACCGCACCTCCCGCTCGCTGGTCTCCAGCCCCAGCCGGTGCAGCTCGCGGGTGTAGCGATCGATCTTCTCCTCGGCCCTGGCCAGTGCCGCCCGCATACCCTCACGGCGTTCTTCCACGCGGCGCCGCCGACCCTCGAGGATCCGCAGCCGCACGTCGGCCGGGGTGCGCGAGAAGAAGGCCAAGTGGACGCCGAAGCCCTCGTCGTCCCAGGTCTGCGGCCCGGCGTCGCCGAGCAGCTCACCGAAGCGCTCCTTGCCCTCCGCGGTGAGCTTGTAGACCCGCCGCCCGCGCCGCGACCACGCCCGGTCGTCGGCCTCGTCCAGCTCCTCGACCAGGTACCCGGCCCGCAGCAGCTTCCGCAGGGTCGGGTACAGCGAGCCGTACGAGAACGTCCGGAACGTGCCGAGCGTCTCGTGCAGCCGCTTGCGCAGCACGTACCCGTGCATGGGCGCTTCGTGCAGAAGACCGAGGATCGCGAACTCCAGCACACCGCACCCCCTTCCGGGAACAAACCTCGGCGATCGGCGTTGCTCCGAATGATCGCCTCGATCCAACCTACTCAGCCACTATATCGCGCCGATACATCGAAGTGGCGAAGCTAACGGGCCCGCTCACTCTGGAGTGGGCGAAATTCACCGGAGAGTTATCGAACGTCCGGCGTGTCCCCACCTGGCCGGGCACCGGCCGCGCTAGGGGGCGTGGACGACACAGGAAGAGCCCGTACTCTGTCCTGGTGATTAACCAGCGGCAGGTCGTGGACTACGCGTTGCAGCGCCGTGCGCTGCTCGCCGAGGTCCGCTCCGGGCGCGTCGGCAGCTACGAAGCCTGCGACGCGAGCCCGTACCTGCTGCGGGCGGCCAAGTTCCACGGCCGGGCCGGTGACCTGCCCTGCCCGATCTGCCGCCAGGAGCCGCTGACCCTGGTGTCCTGGGTCTACGGTGACGAACTCAAGCACGTCGCGGGCTCGGCGAGGACCCCCGAAGAGCTGGCCAGGATGGCCGGCCGGTTCGCCGAGTTCACCGTGTACGACGTCGAAGTGTGCCGGGCGTGCCACTGGAACCACCTGGTCCGGTCGTACGTCCTCGGCACGGGGGAACCGGCCGACGGTCCGCGAAGGACCGCAGGCCGGTGAGCTGGATCACAACCGCTGAAGAGCGCAGAACGGCGCACTACCGGGCGCCGGTCTGGGAGGCCCATTCGTGAACGACGACCGCAACCGCTCCTGGCCCGGCCAGGAGCCAGATGCACCTCGCCGTGCCCAGTCGGGCCCATGGCCGGGAGAAGACCCCGGCCCCGCCTGGCCCGGCGAAGAAGCCCCCCGCCGGCCTCAACGACCCACGCCACCCCGGGGCAACCCGCGCGGCGGCGGGTCGCCCGAGTGGCCGTCCGGCGACGAAGGCGGTCCCCAGTGGCCCGGCGACGAGCCGCCGCGGCGGCCTCAGCGACCCCGCCAGCAGGGCATGCCCGCGCGGCGCCCGGTCCCGCCACCGCCGGGCCAGCGCCCGCCGCAGGGTCCGCCCGCTTCGCCGCCGGAAGGCTTCCGCCAGCCGCGCGGCGGACGGCCGGTGCCGGCCCCGGGGCGTGAACCGGACCTGATCACCCACCACGCGCACAACGGCACCGACGACATCGGCCGCGACCCGTACGACGACGGCTACGAGGACGACGCCGCGTTCAACGAGTTCGCCGACGACGTCGAGCCCCAAACCGAGCTGGACGAAAACGGCAAGAAGGTCCTCACGCCGGCGCAGCGCAAGAAGCGCCGCTGGAAGATCATCCGGCGGGTGGCGTACGCCTTCGTCGGGCTGTTCTTCGTCGTCCCCGCGATCGCGTTCGTCATCACCTACTTCCTGGTCGACGTGCCGACGCCGGAGAGCATCAAGTCGCTGCAGAACCAGCCGATCACCTACTACGACGCCGGTGGCGGCGTGATGGGCCGGGAGCTGCCGCCGGGCGGTGACCGCCAGCTGCTCAAGCCGGGCGAGGTGCCCGACGTCGTCAAGCACGCCGTGTACTCGGCGGAGGACGCGACGTTCGAGACCAACTCCGGCTTCGACGTCACCGGCATCCTGCGCGCGGTCTGGAACCAGGTTTCCGGTGGCCAGGGCGGTGGTTCGACCATCTCCCAGCAGTACATCAAGCAGGCGACGCAGAACGACGCCCCGACGCTGACCCGCAAGTGGACCGAGCTGGCCAAGTCGTTCAAGATGAACAACCAGCAGTCCAAGGAAGAGATCATCACTTCCTACCTGAACATCGTCTACTTCGGACGCGGGGCGAACGGCATCCAGGCGGCCGCCAAGGCCTACTTCAACAAGGACGCCAAGGACCTCAACGCCTCCGAAGCTTCGCTGCTGGCCGGCCTGATCCAGGGCCCGGGCCGTTCGGAGAACGAGGCGTACGCGCAGAAGCGCTGGGCGTACGTGATGGACCAGATGGTCGCCAACAAGTGGCTCCGCGCCGACGAGCGCGCCACCTTCCAGTACCCGACGCCGATCCCGAAGAACGCCAACAAGGAGCAGAACTCGGGCAAGCTCACCTACCAGGTCCAGCAGCGGATCAAGGACGAGCTGGCAGCGAAGGGCTACGACGAGAACAAGCTGTTCTCCAGCGGCGCCAAGATCTACACCACGATCGACCCGGCGGCCCAGGACGCCGCGGAGAAGGCCGCCGCGGACGGCATGAAGGGCCAGACCGACGAGAACCTGCTGAACGCGCTCGTCGCGGTCGACCCGAAGACCGGCGGTGTCCTCGCCTACTACGGCGGGCCCGAGATCGTGAAGGACGCCAACGGCAAGGACCAGATCGCCCAGGACCGCGCCAACCAGGCGAGGAACCCGGGTTCGTCGGTGAAGGCGTTCGACCTCACGGCGTTCCTCAAGATGGGCAAGGGCCTCGGCGAGACGTTCGACGGCTCGAACAACCGGGTGCTCGGCGGCCGCACGGTCCGGAACGCGGGTGACAGCGCCAGCTGCGGCAAGGACTGCACCGTCGCGAAGGCGATGGAGATCTCGGCGAACACCGTGTTCTACGACATGGTCCTGAACGTGACGAAGCCGTCGCGGGTCGCGGAAGCGGCGAAGGAAGCCGGGGTCAAGGTCGCGCCCGAGGGCAAGAGCACCCTCTACACCGACGACAACAACATCTCGCTCGGTGGTGGTGGCACGGCCGTGACGCCGGAGGACATGGCAGCCGCGTACGCGTCGTTCGCCAGCGGGGGGACCTACCACGAGCAGCACTTCGTCTCGAAGCTGACGAACAACCAGGACGAGGTGGAGTTCGACCAGAACAACATCAAGACCAACCCGGCCTTCGACGACGACGCGTCGAAGAGCCAGCAGATCGCGGGCAACGTCACGGAGGCGCTGAAGCCGGTCATCGACCACTCGAAGCTGAAGTGCCCGAGCGGCCACGAGTGCGCGGGCAAGACCGGTACGCAGCAGTACACGGCGAAGGCCGACGACCCGGCGTCGTTCAAGGACCGCAACGCGCAGACCTGGATGGTGGGCTACACCCCGTCCGTGTCGGCCGCGGTCTGGGTCGGCGGCGACGGCAACAAGCCGCTGCACGACCCGAAGAACAAGCCGATCTTCGGTGCCACCATCGCCGGCCCGACGTGGCAGAACTTCATGAACCTCTACCTCAAGGGCAAACCGGCGGAGAAGTTCGACAAGGTCCGGCCGATCGGCAAGGACGTCAACGACGTGACGACGACGCAGCAGAAGCCGCCGGACACGCCGACCACGACGACGCCGCCGACCACCACGGAAACCCCGCCCAGCACCGAGTCGTCGGACACCGAGACGACCACGCCCCGGACGAGCCGGAGCCGGCCCGGGCCGGGTGAGACGCCGACGTTCCCGCTCGGCAACACCTCGGGCGGTGGTGGCGGAGTCGCCCGGCCACCGGGCTCCGGGCCCGGCTAGGAACGTCCTCCTTCAGGGCCCTTCGCGTACGCGAAGGGCCCTGAAGCGGTTCAGGAAGATCGTTTCGGCAACCCCGGCGCTTCACGCGCGTCCCTTCCTAAAGGGGGTGGCGGCCGTCGCCGCCCGCGCTGACTGGAGGACTGCCCGTGCCCGACGATCGATCCCGCTCCTGGCCCGGCCAGGGACCCGATCCGCGCCGTCGCGCACCCCAGGGTCCGTACGGCCAGGGCCAGGGCCCGCGCCGGCCCGTGCCCCCGCCGGGCGGCCGGCCGCAGCCGCCGCAGACGCCGCCGCGCGGGTACCGGCCCGAGCCGCCGCCGATGAGCGGCGGCCCCGAGCTGATGACGCACCACGCCTACGACGAGCCGGACGGCTACGACGACGTCGAGCCGGCCGCCGACGGCAAGCCGGCCCTCACGCCGGAGCAGCGCAAGAAGAGACGCTGGAAGATCATCCGGCGGGTCGCCTACGCGTTCGTCGGGCTGTTCTTCGTGCTGCCCGCGATCGCGTTCGTCATCACGTACTTCCTGGTCGACGTGCCGTCGCCGACCGAGGTCGCGCAGAACCAGAGCCAGGCGGTGACCTACCTCTACGCCGACGGCTCGCCGATGGGCAAGGACGTCCCGCGCGGCGGCAACCGGGTGCTGCTGACGCCGGAGCAGATCCCGGACGTCATGAAGCACGCGGCGATCGCGACCGAGGACGACTCGTTCGAGACGAACTCCGGCTTCGACGTCGGCGGCCTGCTGCGCGCGGTGTACAACCAGGCCACCGGCGGCACGGGCGGTGGCTCGACGATTTCGCAGCAGTACATCAAGAAGGCCACCGACAACGACGCGCCCACGCTGACGCGCAAGTGGACCGAGCTGGCCAAGTCCTTCAAGATGAACCAGACGTACGAGAAGAAGGACATCATCACCGCGTACCTGAACATCATCTACTTCGGGCGCGGGGCGTACGGGGTCGGCGCGGCGTCGCAGGCCTTCTTCCACAAGGACGCGAAGGACCTCACCTTCTCGGAAGCCGCGCTGCTGGCGGGGCTGATCCAGCAGCCGGGCCGCTCGGAGAACCCCAAGGTCGCGCAGGACCGCTGGAACACCGCGCTCGACCGGATGGTGAAGAACAACTACATCACCGCGGCCGACCGCGCGAAGGCGCAGTTCCCGACGCCGATCCCGCTGGAAGACAGCAAGCAGCAGGCCGGCGCGCCGCCCGCGTTCGTCGTCCAGCAGGTGAAGGACGAGCTGGCCGCGCACGACATCCCGGAGGACCGCTACTACTCCGGCGGCTTCCAGGTGCAGACGACGATCGACCCGAAGGCGCAGCAGGCCGCGGAACAGGCCGCCACCGACGCGATGAAGGGCCAGGTGGACGACAACCTGCTCAACGCGCTCGTCGCCGTCGACCCGAAGACCGGCGGCGTGCTCGCCTACTACGGCGGCAAGCCGATCGTGCAGGTCAACGGGCAGGACCAGGCCGGCCGCGACTGGGCGAACACGCCGCAGAACCCGGGCTCGTCGATGAAGCCGTTCGACCTCACGGCGTTCCTCAAGATGGGCAAGGGCCTCGACGCGACGTTCGACGGCTCCAACAACCGCACCTTCGACGGCCGCGTCGTGCGCAACGCCGGCCCGGGATCCAGCTGTTCGCAGCAGTGCACCGTCGCCGAGGCGATGGAACGCTCGGCGAACACGGTGTTCTACGACATGGTCCTCAACCAGACCCACCAGGGCCCGGTCAAGGACGCGGCGCGGGAAGCCGGCGTGAAGACCAAGAACGACGACGGCGGCCAGTCGATCATTTCGACCAAGGACAACAACATCTCCCTCGGCGGCGGCGAAACCCAGATCACGCCGCTGGACATGGCTGCGGCGTACGCGACGTTCGCGGCCGACGGCCAGCGGCGGGACCGCCACTTCGTGCTGAAGGTGACCAACGGGCAGAGCGAAGTCGCGTACGAAGCCGCGACCGACGCGAAGCCGGCGTTCGACAGCGATGCGGACAAGAGCCGCCAGATCGCCGGGAACGTGACCGAGGCGCTCAAGCCGGTGATCGGGTTCTCGCACCTGAAGTGCCCCAGCGGCCACGAGTGCGCCGGCAAGACGGGGACGCAGCAGCACACGAAGGTCGCGGGGGAGCCGTCCTGGGCGGCGAACGCGAACTCGCAGACGTGGATGGTCGGGTACACGCCGTCGGTCTCGGTGGCGGCCTGGGTCGGCGGCGACGGCAACAAGCCGCTGCACGGCAAGAACAACTCGCCGATCTACGGCTCGACCATCGCCGGCCCGATGTGGCAGAAGTTCCTGTCGCTGTACCTGACCGGCAAGCCGGGCGAGCGGTTCGACAAGGTCGAGCGCATCGGCGGCGAGGTGCCGCCGCCGTCGTCCGACGTGGCCACGACGACGGACGCGACCCCGACGAACGAGAACCCCGACGGCGACGACCAGGGCGACCCCGGCAACGACGGCGACCAGGGTGGCAACCACGGCAACCAGTCGTCGTCGCAGGAGAGCACGCCGAAGCACACGAAGACACCGACGTCGAAGGAGACGCCGACGAAGTCCGACGAGCCGGAGAACTAGCCGCCCGGCAAGCCTGCTGAAGGGCACCTTCCTCGCATCTGCCGCGAGGAAGGTGCCCTTCGGTGCGTCTGGTGGAACGAAGGTGCCCTTCAGCCGCCCCGGGGTGAACCACGGTGGGCCGCGGTCCGTGTCCCCTTCCGAGAGGACTGCGTCCGCAGCCCACCGTGGAGGACGGCCCGTGAACAACGACCGCACGTCACCCGGCCGGCGGCCCGACCCTCGTCGCCGGACCCGGCGACCGGTGCCCCGCGCCGGGCTGCTGGGCACCGAGCCGGAGCTGATCACCCACCACGCGCACAACGGCACCGAACCGGACGACCTGCCGACCGTGCCGATCCGGCGGCCGCGCGCCGGGCAGCCGCCGCGGCGGCCACGGCCGCTCACCGACGGGGACCTGCGGAAACGGCGGTGGCGACGCGTCCGGCGGATCGGCTACGTCGTCGCCGGGCTGTTCTTCGCCGTCCCCGCGGTCGCGTTCCTGGTCACCTACCTCGCCGTCGACGTCCCCTCGCCGGAGACAGTCGCGCAGGCGCAGGGCCAGGCCGTCACCTACCTCTACCGCGACGGCACCGAGATGGGCAAGGACGTGCCCACCGGCGGCAACCGGCAGATCCTGGTGGCGAACCAGATCCCGGACGTCGTCAAGAAGGCCGTGATCGCGACCGAGGACGCGTCGTTCGAGACCAACTCGGGCTTCGACGTCGGCGGCATCCTGCGGGCGGCGTACAACCAGGTCACCGGCGGGTCCGGTGGCGGGTCGACGATTTCCCAGCAGTACATCAAGAACGCCTCCGGTGACGACGACCCGACGCTGGCGCGCAAGTGGGTCGAGCTCGCGAAGTCGTTCAAGATGAACCAGACCTACGAGAAGGCGGACATCATCACCGCCTACCTCAACATCATCTACTTCGGCCGTGGCGCCTACGGGATCCAGGCCGCCGCGCAGGCCTACTTCGGCAAGGACGCCGGGCAGCTCGACTACTCGGAGTCCGCGCTGCTGGCCGGGCTGATCCAGCAGCCGGGCCGCTCGGAGAACGCGGGAGTCGCGACGAGCCGGTGGACCACCGCGCTGGACCGGATGGCGAAGAACGGCTACCTGACGCCGGCCCAGCGCGCGGCGGCGAAGTTCCCGACGCCGATCCCGCTGCGGGAGAGCCGCGAAGCGGGGGCGCTGAACCCGTTCATCAAGAACAAGGTCAAGGCCGAGCTGGCCGCGCAGGGCATCGACGAGAAGCAGTACTACTCCGGCGGCTTCCAGGTCTTCACGACCATCGACCCGGTGGCCCAGCAGTCGGCCGAGAAAGCCGTGGCCGAGGGCATGGCCGAGCAGACCGACGACCGGATCCTCAACGCGCTCGTCGCGGTCGACCCGAAGACCGGCGGCGTGCTCGCGTACCACGGCGGCGACGCGATCGTGAAGGGCCCGAACGGCGAGGACCAGGCCGGCCGCGACTGGGCCGACGAGCCGCACAACCCGGGTTCGTCGATGAAACCGTTCGACCTGGCCGCGTTCCTCAAGCTCGGCCGGGGCCTCGACGCGCGGTTCGACGGCACCTCACCGCGGACGTTCCCCGGCGTCGACCTGCCGATCCGCAACGCCGGCGACAGCAGCAGCTGCTCGCAGCAGTGCACGGTCGCGGAGGCGATGCAGCGGTCCACGAACACGGTGTTCTACGACATGGTCCTCAACATCACGAAGCCGTCCGGGGTCGCGGAAGCGGCGCAGGAGGCCGGGATCCGGACGTCGGACAACGGCGGCCGCAGCAAGCTGTTCACCGGCGACAACAACATCTCCATCGGCGGTGGCGACACCCAGGTGACGGCGGCGGACATGGCGTCGGGGTACGCGACGTTCGCGGCGAACGGCGTCCAGCGCGAACGGCACTTCGTGCAGAAGGTGACCAACGCGAACGGCGAGACCGCGTATGAAGCCAAGGACCGCTCGGCCGACGCGTTCGCGGACAACGACCCGCAGAAGAGCGCGCAGATCGCGGGGAACGTGACGGCGGCGCTCGCCCCGGTCATCCAGTTCTCCCGGCTGAGCTGCCCGGCCGGCCACGAGTGCGCCGGGAAGACCGGCACGCAGCAGCACACCCCGCAGAACGACGAGCCGGCGTCGGCGGCGAACGCGAACTCGCAGACGTGGATGGTGGGCTACACGCCCTCGGTGTCGGCGGCGGTCTGGGTGGGCAGCGACGGCGACAAGGCGTTGCGCGGCCCGAACGGCGCACCGCTGTTCGGCTCGACCCTGGCCGGGCCGATCTGGGACCGGTTCATGCAGCTGTACCTGTCGGGACGGCCGGGCGAGCGCTTCGACCGCGTGGCCGCGATCAGCTCGCCGCAGGACCGGGTGCAGGTGCAGGTCCAGCAGCCGCAGCGACCGGACCAGCGGAACCAGCAGGACCAGCGCGGGCAGGAGCAACAGCAGCAGCAGCCCGGGAACCGGCAGGACCAGCAGCTGGACCAGTTCCGCCAGTTCCAGCAACGGCTCCAGGAGCTGCAGGACCAGCAACGCGGCCGAAGGAGGCCGTGACGTCGGCGCTGGGGGACACCGGCGTCACGGCCAGACTGGGGGTCAGAGCAAGATGGCCGTTCCTTCGACACCCGAGCGGTGCGCCGCCTCGATCACGCGCAGGGCTTCGATCGACGATTCGGGGTCGACCGGGAAGTCGCCTTCACCGCGGAGCGCGTCACGCACCTCGGCGTAGAACTGCTCGTAGCGGCCGGTTTCGGTGGGCACCGTCTTGAGATCGTTGCCGACGCCGATCTTGCCCGCGTCCGACGCGGGCTCCACGCCCCAGTTGTCGTCGCCCGGGCGCATGCCCGTCTTGATCTGGGGCTCCTGCACGTCGAGGCCGTACTTGGTGAACGTCGCCTGGTCGCCGAGCACGCGGAAGCGGGGGTTCAGGGTGCCCGCGAGCGCCGAGGCCCACAGGTGCGAGCGGACGCCGTTGGCGTGCTTCAACGCGACGAAGACGTCGTCGTCGACCTGGACGCCGGCGCGGCGGCGGTCGGTCTCCGCGTAGACCTGCGTGACCGGGCCGAACAGCTGCAGCGCCTGGTCGACGACGTGCGCGCCGAGGTCGTAGAGCAGGCCGCCGGCCTCGGCCGGGTCACCGAACTCGCGCCAGTTGTCCTTCGGCTTGGGCACCCAGCGGTCGTAGCGGGACTCGAAGCGGAACACCTCGCCGAGCTTCCCGGACTCGAGGACCTTCCGAACGGTCAGGAAGTCGGAGTCGAGCCGCCGGTTCTGGAAGACCGTCAGGCCGACGCCCGCCGCCTTCGCCGCGGCGACGATCTGCTCGGCCTCCAGCGCGGTCGGCGCGAACGGCTTGTCGACGACCACCGGCAGGCCGGCCTCGATCGCCCGCAGCGCGAGCGGCACGTGCGTGCGGTTGGGGGTGCTGACCACGACGAGGTCGAGGTCGCCGGCCCGCTCGAACAACGCGTCGGCGTCCGGCACGATCTCCGCGCCCGGGTGGTCGGTGCGCGCCTGCGCGGCACTGCTGGACGTCGTGATCACCGCCGGCGTCAGCCCGGGAGTCGCCGCCACCAGCGGTGCGTGGAACACGCGCCCGCCGATGCCGTACCCGAGGATGCCCACGCGCAAGTCACTCATGCGGCCCATTAAACAACACTGTTGCGTAATTGACCAGACGTGGGAAGATCCGGTCCGTGGCGGACACCGGGAGGAACCTGCGCAACGTGCGTGAGCACAACCGCGCCCTCCTGCTCACGCACATCCTGCGCGCCGGCGGCCTCAGCCGCGTCGAGCTCGCCGAACGCACCGGGCTCACCCAGCAGGCCGTCTCCAAGATCGTGCCCGAACTCCTCGACGCGGGCCTGCTGGACGAACAGCGCCAGCCGTCCACCGGGGTCGGGAAGCCCCGCACGCAGCTGACCGTCCGCGCCGGCGCCCGCCACGCGCTCGGCGCCCGCCTCGACCGCGACGAGTACCGCGTGCTGCGCACCAACCTCATCGGCGAGGTCGAGGAGACGGCCGGCGGCCCGCTCCCGGTCGGCTTCACCCCCGGCCAGGCCGTCGAGGCCATCGGCGCCACCGCGCTCGAGCTCGCCGACGGCTTCGACGTGCTGGGCCTCGGGCTCGGCGCGGTCGGCCCGCTGGATCACCTCGCCGGCCTGGTCCGCGACGCGACGAACATGCCCGGCTGGCACGACGTCCCCCTGCGCGACCTGCTCGAGAAGCGCACCGGCCTGCCGGTGACGCTCGACAAGAACACCAACTCCGCCGCGTTCGCCCGGCTCTGGCCGCACGGCGACCCGACGGCGACCGCGGTGGTGCTCGTCGGCACCGGGATCGGCGTCGGCCTGCTGATCGACGGACGGCTCTACCGCGGGCCGCGGACCAACGCGGGTGAGTTCGGGCACACCACGATCGCCTACGACGGTCCCGTCTGCGCCTGCGGGCGGCGTGGCTGCGTCGAGATCATGGCGAAGCAGGCCCCCGACACGCGGACCGCCGCGGGCTTCCTCGGCACCGGCCTCGCGGACCTCGTGCAGGTCCTCGACCTGGAGCGGATCGTGCTGGCCGGACGCGCCGTGCGGGACGAACCGGGCACGTACCGTGACGCCGTTTCCGAGCGGCTCGAGGAGCTGCTGCCCCTGCCGCACTGGCAGCGCATCGAGGTCGTCGAGGACGCCGGTGGCGAGGAGCTCGTCACGCGCGGAGCCGCCGCCGAGGTCCTGGCCTCGTACTACGCGAATCCGGCATGATCACCGCCTGCACCTCGGTGGCGGGGGAACACCGCTAACATCCGCAGTCGTGCCAGAGGAGACCACGCGCGAGCCGGAACCCGGCCCCGTGACGCTGAGCCGAGCCGACCGGGTCGTCCCGAGCTGGGACGAACCACTCGCGGCGGCGGTCACCAGACCCATCGGCGGCCCGCTCGGCGAGCACGCGGCGGTCGGCAGGCACTGGTTCTGGTCGCCCCAGCGCGTCGGCCTGCTGCTGGCCACGCTCGCGCTGATGCTCTGCTGGTTCGGCAAGGGCTCCTGCATCCAGCAGTACCAGGACTCCAGCGGCGCCACCCAGCTCGACTGGCGCGCGGGCCGCCCGTTCGTCGCGATGTGCTACTCCGACATCGTGCCGCTCTACAGCTCCGAGCGGCTCGACCGGCCGGGCACCTTCCCGTACTACACGTCGTGGAAGGAGAGCTCGCAGACGGCGGAGAACAACACCCGGTACATGGAGTACCCGGTGTTCACCGGCCTCTTCCAGTGGGCGAACGCGAAGCTCGCGGCGGGCTGGGAGAACGTCGCCGAGACCGGCTGGCTGCCCGGCGGGCTGCCGGTCGCGGTCTACTTCGACCTCACCGCGCTGTTCCTGGCGATGGCCTGGCTGGTCACGGTCTGGGCGACCGGGCGGACGATGAAACGCCGGCCGTGGGACATGGTGCTGGTGGCGGTCTCGCCGCTGGTGCTGGTGCACGCGTTCACCAACTTCGACGCGATCGCGACCGCGTTCACCGCGACCGGCCTGCTCGCCTGGGCGCGCAAGCGTCCGCTGCTCGCCGGGCTCCTGCTCGGCCTGGGCGCGACGGCGAAGCTCTACCCGCTGTTCCTGCTCGGCGTGCTGTTCGTGCTGTGCCTGCGCGCGGGGAAGCTGACGCCGTTCTGGAAGACCGCGGCCGCCACCGTCGTGACGTGGCTGGCGGTGAACGCGCCGTTCATCCTCACCGCGACCCGCGGCTGGTGGGAGTTCTTCCGGATGAGCACGCTGCGGCCGATGGACCCGGACTCGCTGTACAACGTCATCTCCTACACCACAGGCTGGGCCGGCTTCGACGGCGTGCTGCAGAAGAACCAGACGCCGGCGTACCTGAACCTCACGGTGGCCGTGCTGTTCCTGGCCTGCTGCGCGGGCATCGCCTACGTCGCGCTCGCGGCGCCGCGGCGGCCGCGCGTCGGCCAGCTCGCGTTCCTCGTCGTGGCCGCGTTCCTGCTGACGAACAAGGTGTGGAGCCCGCAGTACTCGCTGTGGCTGGTGCCGCTGGCGGTGCTGGCGATCCCGCGCTGGCGGCTGCTGCTCGGCTGGATGCTGATCGACGCGCTGGTCTGGGTGCCGCGGATGTTCTACTACCTCGGCGTCGACCACAAGGGACTGCCGGAAGGCTGGTTCCTCGGCACGGTCGTGGTCCGCGACCTCGCCGTCGCCGCGCTGTGCGTGCTGGTGGTGCGCGAGATCTACCGGCCGGCCACCGACCTGGTCCGGATCGACGGCGACGACGACCCGGCCGGCGGCTTCCTCGACGGCGCCCGGGACGCGATCGTCCCGAACGCCGTCCGGCACCGCCGGAAGGCCGTGGCCGTCTAGTTCAGCTTTTCCCGCAGGTAGGCGATGTCGGTGGCCTGGCCGTCGGCCGGGGTCTCGACGACGACCGGCGCGCCCGCCGCCCGCGCGACCTCGACCAGCACGTCCGGGTCGATGGTGCCTTCGCCTTCGACGACGTTGGCGTGCCGGTCGCGGGTCGAGCCGAACTCGTCGCGGGAGTTGTTGAGGTGCACCAGGTCGATCCGGCCGGTGATGGCCTTGACCTTTTCGACGGCGGTCCCGAGGTCCCAGCCCGCGGCGAACGCGTGGCAGGTGTCCAGGCAGAACCCGGCGCCGAACTCGCCGACCTTGTCCCACAGCCGCGCGATGACGTCGAGGTCGCGGGTGATCGCGTTCTCGCCGCCGGCGGTGTTCTCGATCAGGACCGGGACCTTGAAGCCGCCCTTCTCCTGCTCGCGCTCGAACAGCTTGCGCCAGTTGTCCAGGCCGGCCTCGACGTCGTCATCGGCGCCGACGTGCCCGCCGTGCACGATCAGGCCCTTGGCGCCGATCGCCGCCGCACCGTCCGCGTGCTGCGTGACGTTCTTACGGGAGGGGATCCGGATCCGGTTGTTCAGCGAAGCCACGTTGATGAGGTAGGGAGAGTGGATGAACACCTCGACGGGGTCGGCCGCGATGGCCTCGCCGTGGGGGTGCGGCTTCGGGGCCTTCCAGCCCTGCGGGTCCGAAAGGAAGAACTGGACGACGTCGGCTTTGCGCTCGGCGACCGCGGTCAACGGGTCGTCGTCACGGACATGGGCGCCAATCAGCATGCCGAGCAGGCTACTCCGGGTACTTCTTTCCCCTGTGGGACCGGTTGGTGACGCTCGTGGAGTACCGTGAGCGCGTTCCGTGATCCAATTGGGCCGACTGCCGGAGGGCATCGATGGGGAAGCAGTTCACACGGATCACCGCACTGGGGTTCACTCTCGCCGCTTCGGCCGCGCTGGCCGCGCCCGGGATCGCGAGTGCCGACCCGAGCCCGACCCTCGGCGGCGACTGCTCGGCCACCCTGCAGAACGGCCAGGCCCACGACGCGAAGACCGGCCTCCTCCTGGACGCGGGCGCCCCGCTGAACGCCCCGGACCGGCTGACCGTCGGCCTCGACTCCAGCTCGAAGAACACGAACGGCTCGGTCCCGCTGCTCACGCTCCCGGTGGGGGACGCGGTGCGGGCGCTCGGCATCGGCGACGTGCCGGTGGTCGGTGACGCGGCGGCGAAGGCCGTCTGCCCGACCGCCCAGAGCGTCGTGAACACCGTCGGCGGCGTGACGCAGGGTGTGGCCAGCGAGCTGCCTCCGCTGCCGCTCCCTCCGACGCCTGCGCCGCCCGCGCCGCCCGCTCCGCCGACCCCGCCCGGTCAGACACCGCCCGGTCAGACCCCGCCCGGTGACAGCACCGGCCCGGTGACCACCGGTCCCGGTGGCGCCGGCCTGCCGGGCGACGCGATTTCGGGCATCTTCAGCAACGCCTCGCTCCTGCCGGGCAGCCTGATCCAGGCGCCGGTGATCGCGCAGGTCATCCCCGGTCAGCAGATCCCGACGGTCGACGAGCAGAAGTCCGGGACGGCCGAGGCGCTGCCCGGCGTCACGCCGCCGGCGAAGCTGCCGGTGCTGCTCGCGGTGCTGGCGCTGGCGATCGTCGCCGCGGCCCTCGTCCGGGCCTGGATCCGCCGCTCACCCGCCTGATCTCACCGAAGGTGACGCCCGCTTCCACTCGAATGCCGGACATTTCTGAGCGAGCGGGCGTCACCGTGCTGCCTTAACGTCGTTGTCCTGGGAAAGGGACGCGAGGCAAGGGGCGGCGAGCATGCAGGATCGGACACGGAGGGCAACGGCGGTCGGCGCGACGGCGTTCGTCCTCGCCGGTTCGGCTGTACTCGGCATGCCCGGCACCGCCTCCGCGGACACCATCACGGCCAAATGCGGTGACACCGTCACTGCGAAACCCGGCGACACGATCTCGACTCCGTTCGGCCTGAAGACGGTGACGGACGGGTTGACCAGCCTGGTCGGCGGTCTACTCGGCGGACTGTGCAAGGTGACCGTGAACATCGTGGATACGGTCGTCGCCCCGGTTCCGGTGGTCGGCGGCCCTGCGGCGGGCGCCCTCGACAACACAGTTGCCGGCACCACCAACGGCATCAGCAAAGCGACCGGCGATGTCGGCCGCACCCTCAGCGGCGGTGGTCAGCCCGCACCCGGCCAGTCGCCCGGTACCGGGGGCAACCAGCAGAACCCGCCGTCCGGGGGCACTGGGGGCGCGCCGCAGGGTGGGACTCCGGCAGGCACCACGCCGATCCCCGAGGCGAACAGCCCGTTGCTGCCCGGCTTCTCGAGCAGCCCGGTGTTCGGTGGCTTCCCGTTCAGCGTCGGCACGGGCTACGCGCCGATGCGGGACTACAGCGGCATCCCGTTCGCGACGGCCGGGCTCTTCACGCCGTCGCCCGCCATCCGGTACGGCAGCCAGATCCCGGGTTACGCGCCGCAGTACGGCCTCAACGGCCCCGACCAGGACGCGGCGGCCGGCAACTCCGGCATCCAGACGGCGGGTCAGGCGGAAGCGCTACCGTCCGCATCCGACGGGTTCACGGACGGGTCGAACCTGCCGCTGCTGATCGCGGTGCTGGCACTCTCCGGAGTCAGCGCGGGCCTCGTGCGGACGTGGGTGCTCCGCCGAATGGCCGCTGCGAATTGACCCGACTGCCGAGTATCTTTCACGTATCTTCTTCGTTGAGCCTGGTGTTCAGGACGACGACGCCTTGATGACCCCACGGAGGACAGTGCTCGTGCGGAAGTTCTTGACCATGACCGCCCTTGCCGCCTTCGTGACCGGTAGCGCTTTCCTTTCCGCGGGCACAGCCTCCGCCGCGACGACGCTCGCGGGCACCTGCTCGGGCTCGGTCAACGGCAGCATGGGCGACACCGTGGCGGTGCAGGGCTCCTCGGTGAAGGAGTTCGTGCGGCAGGGCGCGAAGGACCAGGTCAACGTGCTGACCTTCGCCACTGTCTGGCCCGATGCACTGGCCGACACCATCGCGAAGAAGGGCGCGCTGACCGTGGGCAGCGTGCCGAACTCCGCAGGCGGCTCCATCGCCGGCGATGCGATCGGCACTGTGGTGGCGAACGCGTTGAAGGGTTCGTCGGGTCTCGGGGTACTTCCCGACACCCAGACCAAGGTGCTCAACTCGATCAAGAGCCGAGTTGCGCAGGGTTGTGGCCTCACCACGATCGCCACGAACTACGTCGCACCGGGTCAGCCGGGCGCGGGCGGCACCGGCACCCCGCAGGGCGGCGGCACCGGCACCGTTCCCGGCGGCACGTCCGGCAACCTCTCCAACCTGAACCCGGGCAACGCGGCCGGCTCCGGCACCGCGCCGATGCGCGACTACGGCGGCATCCCCACCGCGACCGCCGGCACGGCCGTCGCCCCCGGGGTCCGCTACCCGGCCGACGGCTCGCTCCCCGGCGACGCCTCCGCGCCGCAGGGTGACACGGGTGCCCAGAGCGGCCAGGGTGCCGACATCCGCGACGCGGGCAACGCGCAGTCGCTGGCTTCGCCCGGCTCCTCGAACGACGTCCAGCTGCCGATGCTGCTCGCGGTGATCGTGCTCGCCGGCGTCACCGCGGGGCTCGTCCGCACCTGGGTCCTGCGCCGCGCGAGCTGACCCGGCCGACGGCCCTCGGGACACCCCCAGGTACTCTTACCTGGACAAACCCTCCTGTCACGGACAGTCCGTGACCGCGAGCCCATAGGAGGTGAGTGGTTGTGTCACGCCATTACGAGGTAATGGTCATCCTGGACCCCACGCTCGACGAGCGCACGGTCGCTCCGACGCTGGACACCTTCCTCAACGTCATCCGCACTTCGGGCGGAAGCGTCGAGAAGGTCGACGTCTGGGGCCGGCGCCGGCTTTCGTACGAGATCAAGAAGCACGCGGAGGGCATCTACGCCCTGCTGGACCTGAACTCGTCCTCGGACGCGGTGAAGGAGCTGGACCGCCAGCTGTCCCTGCAGGAGACCGTGCTCCGCACCAAGGTCATGCGTCGCGAGGTCAAGCGCGCCGCGGCCAAGCCCGCCGCCGCCAAGGCCTGAGCCGAAGGGGATTCCCGATGGCTGGAGACACCGTCATCACGGTGATCGGCAACCTGACGTCCGACCCGGAACTGCGCTTCACCCCGTCCGGTGCGGCGGTCGCGAACTTCACCGTCGCGTCCACGCCCCGCACGCTCGACAAGCAGTCGGGCGAGTGGAAGGACGGCGAGGCGCTGTTCCTGCGCTGCAACATCTGGCGGCAGGCGGCGGAGAACGTCGCCGAGTCCCTGACCCGCGGCGCCCGCGTCGTCGTGCAGGGCCGCCTGAAGCAGCGGTCGTTCGAGACGAAGGAAGGCGAGAAGCGCACCGTCGTCGAGCTCGAGGTCGACGAAATCGGCCCCTCGCTGCGCTACGCCACGGCCAAGGTCAACAAGGTCAGCCGCGGTGGCGGCGGCGGTGGTGACTTCGGCGGCGGCGGTGGCGGCGGGAACCGCGGTGGCGGCGGCGGCGGAATGCCGGCCGACGACCCGTGGGGTTCCGCCCCGGCCGCGAGCGGCGGCGGTGGCGGCGGCTTCTCGGACGAGCCCCCCTTCTGATCTCGTACACATCCAGAAAGATTTGAACTTCCAGGAGTGACCAGTGGCCAAGCCACCCATCCGCAAGCCCAAGAAGAAGGTCTGCGTGTTCTGCAAGGCCGAGAAGAAGGGCCGCCCGGAACTGATCGACTACAAGGACACCAACCTGCTGCGGAAGTACATCTCCGACCGCGGCAAGATCCGTGCCCGTCGCGTCACCGGCAACTGCAGCCAGCACCAGCGTGACATCGCCATCGCGGTCAAGAACTCCCGCGAGATGGCGCTGCTGCCCTACACCTCGACCGCGCGCTAAGGGAGGGCACCGAAATGGCGAAGATCATCCTCACCACGGACGTGGCCAACCTGGGCGGCCCCGGCGACATCGTCGAGGTCAAGGACGGCTACGCGCGCAACTACCTGCTCCCGCGGGGCTACGCGATCGCGGCCTCCAAGGGCGCGGAGAAGAACGTGCGCACCATCCAGCGCGCGCAGGAGAGCCGTCGCATCCGCGACCTCGACCACGCCAAGGAGATCAAGGCGACGCTGGAGGGCCTCGGCGCCATCCAGCTCACCGGCAAGGCGGCCGAGGGCTCGAAGAAGCTCTTCGGTTCGATCACCGCCGGCGAGATCGTCGACGCGATCAAGGCGGCCGGTGGCCCCCTGCTCGACAAGCGCGTCATCGAGCTGCGCGACCACATCAAGACCGTGGGCAAGCACTCGGTCGGCGCCCGGCTGCACCCGGACGTGAAGGTCGACGTGCGGCTCGAGGTCAAGGCCACGCAGGCGTGAGCCAGTAACTCAGCACGTCGTGGAAGGCGGGTCGCTCCCTGGTGGGCGGCCCGCCTTCACGCGTTTCGGGGGAACCTCGGACACCCGGGCGTCGTCGTAGGAGAATGGAGCGGGACGCGAAGGGAGCGCACTCGGATGGGTAACGAGGTCACCATGTCCGCGCCGTCCGGCGGTGGGGGTTTCACGTTCGACGCCGACAAGATCGACGGCGTCATCAAGAAGTGGCAGGACCTGCAGACGGACCTGCAGAACGACGCCGCCGACGCCAACCTGATGGCCGACGTCAAGGCGCCCGGCAAGGAGTTCGCGAGCGGTGACTGGGAGAAGCTCGCCAACCCTTCCGGCAAGGCGTTCCTCGAGCAGAACCAGAAGATGCAGGAATACGTGAAGAACTACATCCAGGCCCTGCTCGACGCGAAGAAGCGGATCACGGCCGCGGACGCGGACCACACCGGCGACATCTCGAAGGCGGGGACGCAGGCGTGAACCGCCGTCTCGTGCTGCCCGGGCTCGCGCTCGCCGCGCTCGCCCTCGCCGGCTGCAGCACCACGACCGGCGGCACGGCCAACCCGGCCGCCACGTCCGGTACGCCGGACTCCGCGAGCAGCAGCGCGGACGGCGGCGGTGGCGACGGCGCGCCCAAGGTGTCGAGCCCGCTCGACCCGGCCAAGCTGAAGTCCGACCCGTGCTCGGTCCTCTCGGCCTCGCAGCGCTCGACGCTCGGCCTCGAGGACGGCACCCCCCGCTCCAGCTCGGCGGGCGCGTCCTGCGCCTGGATCTACACCGGCGACGAGACGCGCAGCAGCCGGATCGACATCGCGGCCGACCCGAACACCGACGGGCTCGCGGGGATCTACGACCTCTACGCCAAGGGCGGCAAGGACCAGTACGAGTACTGGGAGCCGGCCGACGTCTCCGGTTACCCCGCGGTGTACGCCGCGACCAAGGACTTCCGCGCCCAGGGGCAGTGCAAGCTGCTGGTGGGCGTGACGGACACCCAGGCCGTCCAGGTCTTCACGCAGATCGGCAGCGGCCCGGGCGCGACCCAGCCGTGCCCGTACGCGGAGAAGGCGGCCGAGGCGATGATCCAGACCTTGAAGGAGGGCTGAGATGCTGGAACTGGTGCTGCTCGGCGGGTTCGCCGCGTACAACATGGCGACCACGCACTCGGACGACCACACCTCGCAGCAGGGCGACCGCAAGATCGACTGCTACGACATCTGGCACCAGATCACCACCGGCCCCGGCACCGGCTCGATCCAGAACGGTCAGTCGGCGGCCAGCCGGCTGAAGGGCGCGTACTCGGACCGGCTCACCACGATCGACACGCTGGCCAAGGAGATGGACGCGGCCTGGACCGGCGGCGGCTCGGAAGCGGCGCAGAACGCGGGCGCGCACCCGCTGCGGGTGTGGATGGAGGACTCGGGCACCAAGCTGACCGCCTCCGACAAGTACCTCGGCGAACAGAACAACGCGTTCACGACCGTGCACGCGCAGGTCCAGGAAGTCCCGAAGGACCCGCCGAAGAACAACCTGCTCAACGCCGTGACGCCGTGGACGACCGACACCGACCGGGCGATCCGCGACTACAACGCCAAGGGCCAGGCCAACGTCGACGCCTTCAACACCTACTACAAGGCGAGCAACGACAACGGCCAGAACATGCCGACGTACTCCGCGCTCAAGGGGCAGCAGGAGACCATCAACGTCGACGACGGCAAGAAGAAGAAGCCGGACGACAGCAACGGGAATGGCGACGGCAACGGAACCGGGAACGGTACCGGGACCGGGACCGGAACGGGCACCGGCGGTGTGAACATGCCGGGGCCGGGCGGCGTCCCGTCCTTCGGCGGCCCGCCGGGCACGCCCGGGGGCAGCTTCGACCCGTCGAAGGTGCCAGGCGGGAACTTCGACCCGTCGAAGGTGCCGGGCTTCGACCCGTCGAAGGTGCCGAGCGGCAGCTACGACCCGTCCAAGATCCCGGGCGCGGGCAACTACACACCGCCGAACTTCAGTGACGGCACCAACGCATCCGGCTTTTCGCCTTCGGACGTGCCGGGCATGCCGGGTTTCGGCCCGGGGAGCGCGCCGAACTTCTCCGGCGGCGGAGGCGGCGGCGGGTTCGGGCCCGGCGGCGGCTCGGGCGGCATCGGCGACCCCACGGCGGGCTTCGGCCCGGGCGGCGGCGCGGGCTTCGGGCCCGGCGGCTCGACCGGCGCGTCCCTGCCGGGCGGCGCGGGCGCGTCCGGCGCGGGCCGGGGCGGCATGGGTGCCGGCGGCGCGCTGGGCGCGGGCGGCGCGGCGGCCGGGCGCGGCGGTGCCACCGGCATGGGCGGGATGGGCGGCATGGGCCACGGCGCCAAGGGCCAGGGCGGCGGCGACGAGGAACGCACGTCGAAGTACCTGCTCGGCGAGGACCCGAACGACATCTTCGGCTCCGACGAGCTGACCGCCCCGCCGGTCATCGGCGAGTAGCGCACGCGAGACCGCCGGGTGCGTGCCAAGATGGGCGCGCCCCGGCTTCGCGCGGGTTCACCTTCACTGACTTCGATCTTCACTGGGGGAAGAGCGGTGCTGGACAGGCAGGTCACCATCACGACCGGCACCTTGATCAACCTGATCCGGCGCCGGGGCGGCGAGCCGCACACGGTGCTGTCAGACAAGCCGACCTGGTACAGCGACGAGGCCCAGCGCGCCGAGGACGAGCGGGTCAACGCCGAGCTCGCCAAGGCCGGGCTGTTCGGCCCGCGCGGCATGCACCCGGGGTTCGTCGCGACGGTCGAGGCCATCGCCCGGCCGCAACTGGAGTACTACGGCTGGATCGACGGCGGGTACCAGGGCAAGCCGGTCAGCTACCGGCTGCTCGGCGGCAGCGCCGGCGGTGAGGCGTTCGTGCTGGCCAAGCACGAGGAGCTGGACGTCGTCGTGCTGGAGTCGACCCAGCCGCACGAGCTGCTCGACGGCTTCCTCGGCCAGATCCCGAAACTGGCGCCCGGGCGCGGGACGCCGCTCGCCGTGCCGAAGAGCCAGGTCGAGGGGACCGCCCGCCGCGACGAAGGCGGATACGCGGTGCTCCGCAACGACCGCCCGGCCGAAGGCTCGCAGGAGGTCGACGAGCTCCGGCGGATCCTGGCGCTACGCCGGATGGGGAGCGGCAGCCTCTACGTCGCCGCCCGTAACCGCAGCGGGGCCTGGCGCCGCATCGAACGCCCGGTGAACTACATCGATACGTCGGAAGGCCGGTGGCTGACCGAAGAGGTTCCGGGACGTGGGGAGAACCGGATCGCCTTCACCCCGGCCGACCAGCGCGTTCTCGCTGAGCGGTTACGCAGCGCACAGGGCCGGCTCACCGCGGCCTGATTGCCGGCCGTTCAGCCCATCGAGTTATGGCTCTACCCTCCGTGATATTCATCCACAGGCCGTGTGGGTCAATGGTCTTCGACTGGTCCACGACACGCCGAACGACGGACTTCACGCGACACGCCGGACGAGTTTCACGGAAGTTCTCCACACCTTGTTCACAGCCTTTGACCTGCAGATTCCCCAAAGCCGATCACGCTTGTCCCCAACTTGTCCACAGCTCTCGCGGCACCTGTGACTGGTTACCCCCATTCATCCACAGGTTGTCCACAGAAGGCTCCCCATCCGGAATTGCCATCCGCCTTCCGGGGGATCTAGCGTGCCCGCTCGGGCCTGTACTCACGGTGGCGCCCGGCGTGCCTCCGAGAGCCGGACGACGTTCTCGCCGATCATCGGGGGACACGTCCGGAACGGTCAGGCACGAGCCGGCCGCGTGCTTCGAGAGCGAAGATCCGGCATACTCGAACTAGTGTTCGACACGATGAGGAGGTGTCCGGGGCGGTGGCGCTGACCGACGACCGCAGTCCGATGTATGCGGAGAACGACCCGGGTCCGAGTGACCCCGGCCCCGGTGGCGGGTTCGACCGCCAGCCGCCGCAGGACATCGCGGCCGAGCAGTCCGTGCTCGGCGGCATGCTGCTGTCCAAGGACGCGGTCGCCGACGTCATCGAGGCGCTCGGCCCCGACGACTTCTACAAGCCCGCGCACCAGGCGATCTACGACTGCGTCCTCGACCTCTACGGCCGCGGCGAGCCGGCCGACCCGATCACCATCTCGGCGGAGCTCGAACGCCGCGGCGAGCTGGGCCGCGTCGGCGGCGCGCCCTACCTGCACACGCTGATCGCGACGGTGCCGACGGCGGCGAACGCGGGTTACTACGCGGAGATCGTCGCGGAGAAGGCGGTGCTGCGACGGCTGGTCGAAGCCGGCACCCGGATCGTGCAGTACGGCTACGGCGCGGCCGCGGCCGACGGCGCGAACATCGACGAGGTGGTCGACCGCGCACAGGCCGCGATCTACGACGTCACCGAGCGCCGGACCAGCGAGGACTACGTCGCGCTGGAAGAGCTGCTCCAGCCGACGATGGACGAGATCGACGCGATCGCCTCGCGCGGCGGCCAGTCCCAGGGCATCCCGACCGGGTTCACCGACTTCGACGAGCTGACCAACGGCCTGCACCCCGGGCAGATGATCATCGTCGCGGCGCGCCCCGGTGTCGGCAAGTCGACCCTGGGCCTGGACTTCGCGCGGTCGGCGTCGATCCGGCACGGCCTGACCAGCGTCATCTTCTCCCTGGAAATGAGCCGGACCGAGATCGTCATGCGCATGCTCTCGGCCGAGGCGAAGATCCGCCTGGCCGACATGCGCGGCGGCAAGATGTCCGACGACGACTGGACGCGGCTGGCCCGCCGGATGAGCGAGGTGTCCGAGGCACCGCTGTTCGTCGACGACTCGCCGAACATGACGATGATGGAGATCCGGGCGAAGGCACGCCGGCTGAAGCAGCGCAACGACCTGAAGCTCGTCGTCCTCGACTACCTTCAGCTGATGACGTCCGGCAAGCGTGTCGAGTCGCGGCAGCAGGAAGTCTCGGAGTTCTCGCGGCAGATGAAGCTGCTGGCCAAGGAGATCGAGGTCCCGGTGATCGCGATCAGCCAGCTGAACCGTGGTCCCGAGCAGCGGACGGACAAGCGCCCGATGCTGTCCGACCTCCGTGAGTCCGGCTCGCTGGAGCAGGACGCCGACCTCGTCATCCTGGTCAACCGCCCCGACGCGTGGGAGCGCGACGACCCGCGCGCGGGCGAGGCGGACCTGATCATCGCGAAGCACCGTGCCGGACCGACGGCGACGATCACCGTCGCCCACCAGCTGCACTACAGCCGCTTCGTGGACCTTTCCCACGACTAACCGAGGGCGCTGTACCCGCGGACGAACGCCGTGAGGAGCCGGCCGAAGTTCTCGCGGTCCTCGTCCGGCCAGTCCGCCATGACCTCGGCGAACACCGAGCGCCGGAAGGCGTGCAGCTCGTCGAGGTGCGCCTGGCCGGCCTCGGTCGGCACGAGCACCGCACGCCGTCCGTCGCGCTGATCGGCTTCGCGGCGAAGCAGTCCCTGCTCGACAGCGCGCGCCACGAGCCGGCTCGCGCGCGGCTGGTCGACACCCATCGCCGCGCTCAAGGCCGTCACCGTGCCGGCTTCGCCGCGTTCGGTGAGCTCTTCGACGACGTCGAGCAGCTCGTGCACCGGGTCGTGCGCGCCCTGGCCGCGGGCCTTCCCGATCCGGCTCAGCGCGCGCCGCTGCTGGCTGCGGCGGATCGCGATCATGGCGCGCTCGACCTCGGCCACGGCGTCCGTCATGGTTGCTCCACCCTCCGAACTACATGTAGTTTTACATGTAATTGTTCCTCGACATATTCGGAGTCTTCATGAAACCCCTCGGCTGGTGGCTTCGCCACGTCCACGAGCTTCTCGAATCCTCCATGGCCCGCGTCCTCGACGCCGAGTCGCTGACCCGCCGGCACTGGCAGGTACTCAACACGATCGCCCTCGGCGCCCGCACGCCGGAGGAGGTCGACGCGGCACTGGCGCCGTTCGGCCCGACAGCCCACCAGCTCGCCGACCTCCGGGCTCGCGGCTGGGTCACCGCAAACGGCGAACCCACCAAGACGGGCCGCGAAGCCCACGCCCGCGTCGAGCAGCGCGTCGAAGCGTTCCGCGTCGCGGTGACCGACGGGATCAGCGACGACGACTACCGCACGACGATCCGCACCCTGGAGCGTTGCGCGGCGAACCTCGAAGGTCGCTGACGGAATATCCCGGGAGGCCCGCGCGTCAGGTATCCTAGTAGTTGAACTTTCAAGCACTGGAGCCGTCGATGACCCGCACCCCGGTCCTCTACCTCAGCCACGGAGCGCCGCCGCTCGCCGACGACACCACGTGGACCCGCCAGCTCGCCACCTGGTCGGCCGACCTACCCAAGCCCCGCGCGATCCTGGTCGTGTCGGCGCACTGGGAGGAGGCGCCGCTGACCATCGCGGCCACGACGACCGTGCCCCTCGTGTACGACTTCTGGGGCTTCCCCGAGCGCTACTACCAGGTGCAGTACGCGGCGCCGGGCGCGCCGGAACTGGCGGAGAAGGTGCGGAAACTGCTCCGCTCGACCGACACACCGGTGCACGACGCGCCGGAGCGCGGCCTCGATCACGGCGCCTACGTGCCGCTCGTCGAGATGTACCCGGACGCCGACATCCCGGTGCTGCAGGTGTCGATGCCCTCGCTCGACCCGCAGGAGCTGTTCGACCTCGGCCGCAAGCTCGCGCCGCTGCGCGACGAAGGCGTACTGATCATCGGCAGCGGCTTCTTCACCCACAACCTGAGCGGCATGGCCCGCGCCACCGACGGGACCCCGCCCGCGTGGTCGGCCGAGTTCGACCACTGGGGTGACGAGGTGGTGCGCGACGGCGACGTCGACGCGCTGCTCGACTTCCGGCACAAGGCGCCGGCGGCAGCGCTCGCGCACCCGCGGATCGAGCACTTCGCGCCGCTGTTCGTCTCCCTCGGCGCGACCGCTGAGGAGAAGTCCGGCCGCACGGTGATCGACGGGTTCTGGCACGGCCTGGCGAAGCGCTCGCTGCAGTTCTCCTGACCTTCCCGGGAACACGAACGAGCCCCAAGAGCCGGGTCGGCTCTTGGGGCTCGTCCTCTCCAGGGAAGGAGAGCTTCTTCGATCGTCAGGCACTCCGTGCGAGGAGACCTCGCGGCGCGGTGGAGCGCCTGCCGGGGTTGAGGGGCCGGGCGGGTCCTGGCTGAACCCGCCCGGCATCAGCAACTACTTGCGCTTGACCAGACCCAGCAGCTTCGCGAGGAAGCCGGTCGAGTCGAGGCCCGACATCGCCGGGACCTGCGCGGCCGGGGCCGCGCTGTCCAGCACCGGCAGCTTCGCGTTCACCGGCAGGGCCGGGGCGGCGGGCAGGGCCGGGGCGGCGGGCAGCGCGGCCGGGGCGGCCGGCAGCGCCGGGGTCACCGGCAGGGCGACCGGCAGCGTCGGGACGCCGCCACCCAGGGCGGGCAGCGTCGGCAGACCGGCGGTCGGCAGCGCGGCGGGCAGGCCGGCGGCCGGCAGGTCCGCGCGCTCGGTGTGCCCGGGGAGGACACCGCCCAGCCCGTTCACCGCGGGGGTGGGCAGGCCCGCCTTCGGCAGCGCCGGGGCACCGGCGAGGCCGCCTGCGGCCGGTAGCTGCGCCAGCTTGGTCAGCCCGGCCAGCGGGTTGCCCCCACCGGTCGGCAGGTCGGCACGCTCGGTGCCGAGGGGCGCGGCGACCGGCAGCGCGGGCAGGCCCTGGGTGGGCAGCCCGGCGGTCGGCAGCTTGCTGGTCAGCCCGTCCACCGAGGGCAGGCCCTGCGTGGGCAGTCCGGCGACCGGCAGCTTGCCGGTCAGGCCCGCCAGCGAGGGGAGACCCTGGGTGGGCAGCCCGTCGACCGGCAGCTTGCCGGTCAGGCCCGCCAGCGAGGGGAGACCCTGCGTCGGCAGCCCGTCGACCGGCAGCTTGCCGGTCAGCCCGTCCAGCGACGGCAGGCCCTGGGTGGGCAGCCCCGCGGTCGGCAGGCCACTGCGCAGCGCGGCCAGCGAGGGCAGCTCGTCGGCGGCCAGCTCGGAGCCCTCGACCGGGAACGCGATGGCGTCCTCGGCCTCGTCGATGCTCGTCATGTCCGTCGCGTCCGCGGTCGCGACCCCGAGCAGCTCGAGGGGCACGCCGAAGATCTGCACCGGCAGCGCGAACGCGTGGTAGAAGTTGTAGCCCGACAGGCCGGAGCCGTCGCCCGCGGTGACGGCTTCGCCGCCGTTCTCCGTGGTCAGCGTGTTGTCGCCGATCGCGTGCGCCACGCCGCCCACGGTCACCGCGTCGCCGAACAGCTGCGCGATCGCCGTGACCGGGAGGTCGAGGATGTTGCCGGAGATGGCGCCCTCGACACCCGAGGTGGTGTCGTCGCCCGCGTTCTCCACGGACGTCGTGTTGATCCCGGTGCCGCTGGCGACACCCAGCGCGCTGACGGCGTCACCGAAGACCTGCGCCACCGGCAGCGCGTCCACGCCGACGATGTTGCCGGCCACGCTGCCGCGGTCACCGTTGGTGGTGGCGTCGCCGCCCGCCTCCGACATCGTGTCGCTCGTGCCCAGGCCGTGGCCGAGGGCCGCACCCGCGACACCGTCGCTGAACAGCTGCGCGGCACCCGCGATCGGGGCCTTCACGATGTTGCCGGCCAGCGCACCGTCCTGCCCGTCGGTGAGGGCGTCGCCGCCCGCCGAGGAGTCGGTGATGTTGTCGTTCTCACCGGTGCCGATGCCCGCGAGGGCGGCACCGCTGCCGGCGGCCAGCACCGGGAGCGAGACCGGGGCCTCGATGATGTTGCCGGCGCCGGCGCCGGCGGGGCCGTTCGCCGTGACGTCGCCGCCCGCGTTGGACGTCGTGTCGGTCGAGCCCTGGCCGTGGCCCTGGCCGACGAACGCGCCACCGATGTTGGCGACCTGCACCGGCAGCGAAGCCGGCACGGTGCCCAGGTTCGAGCTCAGGAAGCCGTTGTCGTCGTGGGTGCTGCCACCGCCGCCGCCGGAGACGACCTTGGTCTCGTCGGCCGAGCCGGAGCCCTGGCCGATGAACGAGCCGCCCACGCCGAAGACCTCGGCCGGGAGACCGACCGGCACCTGGACGACGTTGCCCGAGCCGGACGAGTCGTTGCCCTGCGTGCCGTCGTACGCCCCGGCGGTGACCGTCTTGTCCTCGGTCGCCGTGCCGGACGCGTTGCCGATGTGGCTGCCGCCGATACCGAAGACCTCGGGCGCGCCCGCGGTCTGGGTGTTGACGATGTTGCCGCCGAGGACGGAGCCGTTGCCCCTGGTGTAGCTGCCGTCGCCCGCGTTGGCGTCGGTGGTGTTGTCGTGCGCGGCGTTGGCCTGGCCGATGTAGGTGCCACCGATGCCGAAGGCCTCGACCGGCAGCGCGACCGACGGGTTCAGGACGTTGCCCGACGCGCTCGCGTTGTCACCGGCGGTCTTGACGAAGCCGCCCGAGTCGACCGTGCTGGAGGAGCTGCCGGTGTCGGGGATGCCCGCCGAGGCGTTGCCGATCCACGAGCCCGCGACACCCGCGACGTTCGCGATCGGGGACAGCGAGGCCGCCCCGCCGTTGCCGGACAGGAACGAGTCGTTGCCGCTCGTCTCGAGGTAGGTCGGGATGCCGAGGCTGCCCTCGCGCGTGTCCCCGGCCGTGGCGTCGGCGGAGGTGTCGCAGCCGTCGGAGTTCGACAGCGCGCCCCACACGGCGCCCGAGTTGCAGTTGAACTTGACCGGCACGGCGATCGGCGCGCCGATCACGTTGCCCGATCCGGCGCTCTGGTCGCCGGAGCTCAGCAGCGAGCCACCGGAGGTGGCGACGGTGTCGGCGGAGTAGCCGTGGCTCTGCCCGTTGCCGAGCAGGTACGAAGCGGCGTTGCCGGTCACCTGCACCGGGGTGGCGAGCTGGCCCGCGACCACGTTGCCGGAGAGGGAGGAGCCGTCGCCGCTGGTGTCGACGTCCCCGGTCTCGGTGGTGCTCTGGCTGGCCGACCCACCGGTCACGCGGCCGGTGCCGCCGGCGACGCCGCCGCCGTTCCCGGCGATCTGCACGGGGAGCGCCCAGTCGAGGGCGACCGCGTTGCCCGCGAGGCTGGAGTCCTGGCCCGACGTCGCGATGTCCTGGTTGTGGTCCCAGGTCTGCGTGTGGTCGCCGCCCTGGACGTTCGCGTCGCCGATCACGCCGACCGCGTTGTCCACGATCTGGATCGGGACGACGACGTCGCCGGTGACCTTGTTGCCCTTGAGGTTGTTGTGGCTCGGGGTGAACTTGCCCCCGAGGGTGCTCTGGTTGATCGGGCTCGCGTCGTCGAGCTGCTTGGCAGCCTCGTTCGCGGCGTTGCTGACCGGCTTGGTGCTCAGCTCCGTCTGCCCGGCGGGCAGGTCCAGCTGGCCGAAGGGGGTGCCGACCGCGTTGTTGGCTTCCTGGATGGGAGCCGTGACGTTCAGGTCGAGCGGGGAGGCCGGCGCGTCGGGGTTGACGTTCTCGTCAGCCGAGGCGATGCCGGTACCCAGCATCAGCAACCCACCCGTGACAAGTGCGGTCTGGAGTCCGCGCTTTGCCCACGTCTGCATGGGGTTTTTCTCCTTTATTTCGGGTTCCCTTGCGGGCTTATGGGGGTGCGCTCGTCGAAGTCGAAACGGGGTCCGAGCAGCACCGAGGGGGAAGGAACTTCGTGCGGGCGCGAGAAAGCGCACCGCCGTGTCACGGATATTTCGCGGACGCGGGCGCCGTCAGATGAAGACGGGCTTGGGCGCGTCAGCGACCCGTGAAGGGAGGTGTTCAGTCAGGAGTGACGCCGGGCTGCTCGCCCGGGGTGCGCATCGCGGTGCGCAGGCCGGCGCGGCTCATGGCCGCGACGGCGGAGTCGACGGCTTCGGTCGTCCAGAACGGGACACCGAAGTTGAGGCCGTCGAGGTGACCACCGGGGGCAGTGCTGCCACCCGGGGCGGTGGGGACGAGCGGTGCGACCGGAAGCTGCACCGGGGCCAGCGGGGACGGCAGGTGACGGTGCCTCTCGCGGAACTTGCCCGCGGCACCGGTGCCGTCTTCGTGCTGGAAACCCTGCGGCGACGGGAGCATGGCTCGCGGCGCGGCGGGGAGCTGGACGGCCGAGACGGCGACCGTGTCCGTGGTCTGGCCGATGCCCGTGGTCACCGGCTCCTGCTCGACCGGGGAGAGCCCCGGGAGCGGAACCAGGTCGCGGTGGCCGGCCGGGTCGAGCAGCTGCCACACGTCGTGGCCGGGCTCGGGGGTGAAGGTCTGCTCGAGGACCTGGCGGGTGTCCTGCGGCTTGCGGACGATGTGCTCGACCGCGTCGAGGGTGCGGTGCGCCGGGCTCACGACGGCGTCCTCGGCGAGGTCCGACACCGAGTCGCCGACGCGGTCGGAGACCTCGTGCCCGAGAACGCGGGCACACGGCTCGCTCCACGCGGTGGCGTCCTGGTGGCAGCTCGACGCGGAGACGTCGCCGGCCGCGTTCGCCGCGCCGGTGTTCACGTCGCCGAGGCTGCCGCTCGCGGCCTCGGCGATCGGGGCGGTGCCCACCTCGACGGTGTCCGCGGAAGCGGTGGCACCGGAGACGAGCCACGCGGCGGCGGTGCCGGCGACGGCACCACCGAGGACGAGCAGCGCACGCGACACGAGACGGCGGGTGCGCTGAGCGCCCTGCCCCTCGTTCGTCGCGGTGTCCGCCACTCGCCGTCTCCTCGCACTGGGTGGGTGATCGATCGGCAACATTGCGTTGCGAAGGCGACCTAACCAAATGCGCGACGCGGCGCGCACCCCCGACACGACTTGATGCCCCCATCGTGTGAACGACACACTGTGTAGCCCGGCCTGACGGCGGGTGATCACCCCTGGCAGCGATCGGTGCCGGACGCGGCCGCGGGAAAGCGGCCGAATCGGACGCCCAGCCAGTACGGTGGGTCAGTGAGCCACGCGCGACGCGAAGATCCGTTCCTGCCGGAGCACGAGGACATCACCGGGCTGATTCCCCGGGGCCTGCGCATCAGCGCGGCCCTGGCGTGGCGGTTCATCGTGGTGGCCGCCGCGCTGTACGCCGTGGTCTGGGTGATCGGCTACCTGTCCGTCGTCATCATCCCGCTGTCCATCGCCCTGCTGCTGTCCGCGCTGCTCGCGCCGGCGGTGCAGAAGCTGGTCGCGGTGCGGTTCCCGCGCGGGCTGGCGACGGCGATCGTGCTGGTCGCCGGGCTGGCGGTGCTGGGCGGCCTGCTGACGTTCGTCATCACGCAGTTCTCCTCCGGCCTGCCCCAGCTGCAGAAGCAGCTCAACGACAGCCTCAACCAGATCAAGGAGTGGCTGCTCAACGGGCCGCCGCACCTGCGCCAGGAGCAGATCCAGGACTTCATCAACCAGGCGATCGGCTTCATCCAGAACAACCAGGCGTCCATCACGACGACCGCGCTGACGACGGCGAGCACCGTCGGCGAGATCCTCACCGGCTTCCTGCTGACGCTGTTCATCACGATCTTCTTCCTCAGCGGTGGCGAAGGCATCTGGACGTTCCTGGTCCGCGCCGCGCCGCGGCGGGTCCGCAACCGCGTCGACGTCGCCGGGCGCCGCGGGTTCGCGTCGCTGGTCAGCTACGTGCGGGCGACGGCCGCGGTCGCCGTGGTCGACGCGGTCGGCATCGGGGTCGGCCTGTGGATCGTGGGCGTGCCGCTGGTGATCCCGCTGGCGACACTGGTCTTCATCGGCGCGTTCATCCCCATCATCGGCGCCGTCATCGCCGGTGGTGTCGCGGTGCTGATCGCCCTGGTGACGAACGGGGTCATCGGCGCCGTGATCGTGCTGGCCATCGTGATCGGCGTGATGCAGCTGGAAAGCCACATCCTGCAGCCGCTGCTGCTCGGGCGGGCGGTGAAGCTGCACCCCCTGGCCGTGGTCCTGGCCATCACCGCCGGCCTGGTCGCGGGCGGGATCGCCGGCGCGCTGCTGGCCGTGCCGCTGCTGGCGGTGCTGAACGCCGGCGTCCGGTCGCTGCTGCACGAGACCAACCCGGACCCCGCCGAGGTCAACGTCCTCAAGGACCAGGCCGCGCAGCCGAACGACGCCGAACCCGGCGGGCCGAAAGCCGAAATCGCGACGGTCGCCGAGGAGGAAGCCGGGTCGTCGACGGACGAGCCGCCGAAGCGCACCGACGAGCCGTGACCACGCGGCGGTCACCGGACCCGATCACGCCGATGTGGCGCGGGGTGCTCGCGTTCCGCGTGCTCACCTGGGCGTTCGCCTTCGGCACCGTGATCGTCCAGAGCGGGAGCTACCAGCGTGAGTGGCTGGCCTGGACGGTCCTCGGCGTGATGGCCGCGTGGACGCTCGCCAGCAGCTTCCTCTACCTGCGCGAGCGGACGCGCCCGCCGGCGCTGGTGGTCTTCGACCTCCTGCTCACGACCGCACTGCTGCTGACCTCGCCGTGGGTGCTCAGCGACGCGCAGTTCGCCGCGAACGTCCCCCTCATCACGACGGTGTGGGCGGCCGTGCCCGCGGTCGCCGCCGGCGCGCGTTTCGGGGCGAGCGGCGGGGTGCTGGCCGGGCTGGTCCTCGGCGTGGCGACCGGGCTGGCGCGGGAGAAGTTCGACATCGACGTCGCGCGCGACGGCGTCCTGCTCGCCGCCGCCGGGCTGCTGGTCGGCATGGCCGCGACGATGGGACGGCGGTCCGCGGCGCGGCTGGAGCAGGCGCTGCGCAAGGAAGCGGCGACGGCCGAGCGGGAGCGGCTGGCCCGGTCGATCCACGACAGCGTGCTGCAGGTGCTGGCCCGGGTCCGCAAGCGCGGCAACGAGGTCGGCGGGGAAGCGGCCGAGCTGGCGAAGCTGGCCGGCGAGCAGGAGATCGCGCTGCGGTCGCTGGTGACGACCGAGCCGGTGCGGCCGAACGACAGCGGCACGACGAGCCTGCGGGCCGCGCTGCAGCTGCTCGCGACGTCGTCGGTGCAGGTCTCGACGCCGGCCGACGACGTCGAGCTGCCCGCCCACGTCACCGACGAACTGGTCGCCGTAACCCGCGAAGCGCTCTCGAACGTGGAGAAGCACGCGGGCGCCGGCGCCCAGGCGTGGGTGCTCCTGGAAGACCTCGGCACCGAAGTGGTGGTGAGCATCCGCGACGACGGACCGGGCATTCCGGACGGAGTTCTCGCGCGAGCGGCCGCGGACGGGCACCTCGGTGTGGTGGAATCCATCCGGGGGAGGGTGCGCGACCTCGGCGGGAGCGCGACCCTCGACACCGGGCCCGGCCGGGGCACCGAGTGGGAAGTCAGGGTGCCGTGCACGAGGAGTGCGAAGTGAGCGAGGAGCGGATCTCGGTGATGGTGGTCGACGACCACCCGATCTGGCGCGACGGAGTGGCCCGCGACCTGACCGAGCACGGCTTCGACGTGCGGGCGACCGCTCCGGACGCCGACGCGGCGCTGCGGATCGCGCGGACCGTCCGGCCGGACGTCGTGCTGATGGACCTCAACCTCGGCACCACCTCCGGGGTGGACGCCACCCGCGAGATCACGTCGGCGCTGCCGTCGACCAAGGTGCTGGTGCTGTCCGCGAGCGGCGAGCACAAGGACGTCCTGGAGGCGGTGAAGGCCGGCGCGTCCGGCTACCTGGTCAAGTCGGCGTCCGCGGCGGAGCTGGTGGACGCGGTGCACCGGACCGCGGCCGGCGACCCGGTGTTCACCGCGGGCCTGGCCGGGCTGGTGCTCGGCGAGTACCGGCGGATGGCCGACGCTCCGATGGAGGGTACCGCGGGCGCCGAGCCTCCCCGGCTCACCGAGCGCGAGACCGACGTCCTGCGCCTGGTCGCGAAGGGGCTGACCGCGCGGCAGATCGCGGAGCGGCTCGTGCTGTCGCACCGGACCGTGGAGAACCACGTGCAGTCGACGCTGCGGAAGCTGCAGCTGCACAACCGCGTCGAGCTGGCCCGGTACGCGATCGAACACGGCCTCGACGAGTAGCAGCCCTCAGGGCAGCACGGCGAAACCGGACCAGTCGCTCGTCGGCAGGGCCGCCTTGCCCAGCCGCCACGCCGGCTCGCCCGGGTGCCAGGCGGCGAGGACGCCGTCGGCGAGCACGAGGTCACCGGAGGCCGACCAGTCGAAGCCGCCCCCGCGTTTGAGGTGCTCGGTGACGAACGGCATCGCCGCGACGTGCTCCCAGTCCGGCCCGGCCAGGCGCAGCAGCCAGAGGTCGCGGGTCTGGGTGCTCGTGCTCCGGTAGGCCGGGTTGGCGAAGTCGACGGCCCAGATGCCGCCGTCGCGGGAGGGCACGACGGTGGGCGTTCGCGCGACCACCGGCCGGCTGAGCTGCTGCCGGCTGTTGTCCCGCAGGTCGACGAGGGTGAACTCGGTGAGGCCGTCGAGGAGCATGTGGTCGCCGGCGACACCGAGGATGCGCGGAGACTGCTGGACCGTGCGGCCGCTCTCCGGGTCGATCAGCGCGTCCGTCGACTCGGCGCTGTCGGAGTTGATGGTGATCAGCAGGCCGTGCGCGGTTTCGCCGCGGACCTGGGTTCGGCAGCTCGCGGGCCGGCCCTTGCCGGACTCGCCGCCGGAAAGCGAGACGTGCTGCAGCCGGCAGGTGTCCGGCGCGTCCTGGCGGATGACCCATACGCCTTCGCCGCCCTTGTCCGGGGCGACCGACCAAGCGCGGCCCAGGGAGCGCGGCGGGCTCGCGGGGCCGGTGTAGCCGAAGATCTCGAAGGGGTCGTCGTGGCCGCCGCCCGCCGGATAGGCCGTGAAGACGACGTGCGTCCCGACCCGGACGACGCTGTACCCGACGTCGCCGCCCGGGTAGCCCGGCGGCGTCCCGGCGGGGCCACTGTCGGCGTCGAAGACCGTGGGACCGGTGGTGGGGAGCAGCGCGGTGACGCCGATGCCGCCGGTCGCGGGGACGCCGAGGAGCCCGTCCGGCATGGTCCGCGTGGTGGGCGGCGGCGCGCTGGAGCTCGGCGCGGGCGGCGGCGGTTCGCTCGTGCACGCGGACAGCAGAACCAGCGCGGCCCCGAGAGCGGCGCCGCGGAATACGGGTCCGTTCAGGGTTTTCCCCCGATCTCCCTGGTGGAATCCGGTTCTACCATCATGAGCATGGGCGAGGAAGAGACCGCGGCGGCGGAACCGGTGACCGAAACCAAGCCGTTGGGCGAGCGCGATCTTCGGGTGTCGGACGACGAGCGCGAGCACGTCGTCGGGGTGCTGCAGAAGGCGATCGGCCGCGGGATGATCGATCTCGACGAGTTCACCGAGCGCACCGACCGCGCGTTGGCGTCGCGGACCCGCGGCGAGCTCAACGCGGTGCTGGCCGACCTCGCCGGGCTCTACCACCCGGCGGCCGCGACCGCGGCTGCTCCGTCGTACGCGCCACCGGCGGGCTACGGCGGCTACCCGTCCGGGCGGCGCTTCGAGCTCAACGCGAAGTATTCGTCGCTGGTCCGGAGCGGGCCGTGGGTCGTGCCGCCCGAGATGGTCGTGCGCAACAAGTACGGCTCGACGAAGCTCGACTTCACCGAGGCCCAGGTGCAGTCGCCGGTGGTGCACATCGAGCTGGACGCCAAGTGGGGGTCGGTCGAGGTGATCATCCCGGAGCACGCGGCGGTCGACGTCAACTCGATCACCGACGTCAAGTTCGGCTCGCTGGAGGACAAGACGCGCAGCAACGGGCACATGGGGAACCCGCGCTTCGTGCTGAGCGGCCGCGTCCACGGCGGTTCGCTGGTCATCCGGCACCCGCGGCGCGGGTTGTTCGGCTAGCCGGGGTCCCTCTGCCCCCGGCGTCAAGAAGGCCTCCCCACCCAGGCATCGGGTGGGGAGGCCTTCGCGCTGTTCAGGCGGCCCGGAGGTTCCTCGCGACGAAGACGACGAGCACGGCGAACGCGGCGGCGGCGAGCCCGGCGACGACGTGCAGCCCGCTGGGCAGGCCGTGCGCGCGGACGACGGCGTTGCCCAGGGTCCCGACGGTCGCGATGCCGAAGGCGTAACCGAACTCGTTGACCGTCTGGGCCAGTGACGCGGCAGCGCCCGCCTTGCGCTCCGGCACCGAGCCGACGACGAGATCGGTGCCGAGCGCGACCATCGGGCCGACGCCCAGCGACGTCACGGCGAACCCGAGCGCGGGCCACGCCGGCCCGGCAGCGGGGTCGACGAGGGCGAGGATCGCCATGCCGGCCGCGGCGAGGGCGACCCCGCCGGCGATGAGGACGTTCGGCTTGACCTTGCGCGCGAGGGCGGGCGCGGCGAGGAAGCTGACGGTGGAGGCGGCCATCCCGGGCAGCAGCCCGAGCGCGGCCCCGACCGGCGAGAGGTGCTGCGCGACCTGCAGGAACTGCGCGGTGAACAACATCGTGGTGCCGCCGAGCATGCTGAACAGGAGCATCCCGCCAAGCGTGGTGCGGAAGGCCTTCGCGGCGAAGAGACTGAAATCGACGAGGGGGTCCTTCAGGGCGCGTTGCCGCTTGTAGAAGACGTACCCGACGACCAGGCCGGCGCTCAGTGCCGCCGCCGGAACGACGTGGAAGCCGTCGCGGGCGAGTTCCTTGACGCCGTAGACGGCGGGCAGGATGGCGCCGAGGGAGAGGACGACGCTGGGGAAGTCGAGCCGGCCGGCCTGCTCGTCGCGGTATTCGGGCAGCAGCTTCGGGCCGATGACCAGCAGCAGGACCATGGCGGGCACGCCGAGCAGGAAGACCGAGCCCCACCAGAAGTGCTCGAGCAGGAGGCCGCCGACCATCGGGCCGATGATGGCGCCGACGGTGAAGCAGCCGGCCCAGATCCCGATGGCCTGGGCGCGTTGCTGCGGGTTCTTGAAGAGGGTCCCGATGAGGGAAAGGGTCGAAGGGGCGAGCGTCGCCCCGGCGATCCCGAGCACGGCCCGCGCGGCGATGAGCATGCCGGCGCTGGTGGAGAAGGCCGCGGCGACGGAGGCGACCCCGAAGGCGGCGGCCCCGATGAGCAGCAGCTTCCGCCGCCCGATCCGGTCACCGAGGGTCCCCATGGTGACCATGAACCCGGCGACCATGAAGCCGTAGGTGTCCATGATCCAGAGCTGCCCGGTGCCGTCGGCGTGCAGGCTGCTCGCGATCTTCGGCAGCGCGAGGACGAGGACGAAGACGTCGAGCGAGACGAGCAGGGTGGGCAGGGCCAGCACGGCCAGCCCGATCCACTCCCGGCGCCCGGCCCTCGCCGTCCCGGCCGGCGCTCCGGCCGGCGCTTCGGCGGTGATGGTCATGGCTGCTTCCTCTCGGCTCGGTGGTGCTTCCACCACTTCGTCGAGCGGGGTGCGCCGGAATCGACAGCTCGGCCGAGGTTCGCCGGAAAAGCCGCGAAGGCCGCCTCGGTGGGGAGACGGCCTTCACGACGGGTTGTCCACACCCCTCGGTCAATGTGGACAACTCCGCGAGATCAGGTTCGCACAGCTCAGCACGGTCGGTGATGACCGATAGACTGAAAGTGGGGGGGCGCCCCTGCGGGAGTGGCTGATCGAGCGCCCGCGGGGGTTGGCCGGGACCGCCGGGCCGGCGCTGAGCTGGGCAGCGAGGTTCCCTGCCCAGACCTCATCGCCTGCGGCCCGGCCCGCCCGCCGAGACCCACCGGCTCGGCGGCGAAATCCCTCCCCGGCTCTTGTCCTTGGACGCCGGCGCTCGCGGTCCGGGGACATCGAGGCCGTGGTCAGGGGCGAGCGGCCGCCCGAGCTGCTGCCGGGTCCGACGTTGCCAACGCCGCCTCCGCCAACGCCTCGCACTCCGCGAGCGTCGCGGTCGCCAGGCTCGCGCCCACCGTGCGGATCGCCGGGGCGTTCATCGACAGGCTCGTCAGGCCGAGGCCCGCCAGGACCAGCGCCAGCCTGGGGTCCGCCGCCGCTTCACCGCACACGCCCGCCGGCTTGCCCGTCGCCTTGGCCGCGTCGCCGATCAGCTTCAGCAGGCGCAGGAGCCCCGGCTGCCACGGGTCGTTGAGCTTCGCCACCGCGCCCAGCTGGCGGTCCGCCGCGAACGTGTACTGGGCCAGGTCGTTCGTGCCCACCGACACGAAGTCCACCGCTTCGAGGATTTCGCGGGCGCTCAGCGCCGCCGCCGGGATCTCGATCATCACGCCGGCCCGGGCGACGCCCGCCGCGCGGACGCGCTCGGCGAACCAGGCGGCTTCCTCGACCGTCGCGACCATCGGGGCCATCACCGAGACTTCGGCGCCGGAGTCCTCCGCCGCGCCGGCGATCGCCTCGAGCTGGCGGTCCAGCACCTCAGGGCGGTCGAACGCCACGCGCAGGCCGCGGACGCCGAGGGCCGGGTTCGGCTCGGCTTCCGGCGAGAGGAACGCCAGCGGCTTGTCGGCGCCCGCGTCCAGGGTCCGGACGATCACCGGCTTGCCGCGGAACGGCGAAAGCACCGCCGTGTACGCCGCGCGCTGCTCGGCCACCGACGGTTCGTCCGAGGCGTCCAGGTAGCAGAACTCGGTGCGGAACAGGCCGACGCCTTCCGCACCCGCGTCGGCCGCGGCCTGCGCGTCGGCCGGGGAGCCGACGTTGCCGTAGACCTTCACGCGGTGGCCGTCCGACGTCGCGCCCGTGCCGTTCCATTCGGCCAGCTTCGCCTTCGTCGCCGTGACGACCGGCGCCGACGGGTCGGCGATCTCGACCGTGCCCGCGTCGCCGTCGACCGCAAGCGCTTGCGCGTCCCAGCTCAGCAGACCGCGCACGGCGACGACGGCCGGGATGCCCAGCGCCCGCGCCAGGATCGCGGTGTGGCTGGTGGGGCCACCCTCTTCGGTGACGAGCGCGAGCACCTTCGCCGGGTCGAGGCCCGCGGTGTCGGCCGGGGCGAGGTCGCGCGCGACCAGCACGCTCGGCGACGCCAGCTCCGGCACCCCCGGCGGCGCGATGCCGAGCAGCTCGGCGACCAGCCGGTCGCGCACGTCGCGGACGTCGCGGACGCGCTCGGCCATGTATCCGCCCGCGGCGGCCAGTGCTTCGGCGAAGCCTTCGGCGGCCTGGTGGACGGCTCGCGCGGCGGGCAGCCCCTGCGTCTTGACCAGCTGCTCGGCCTGGGCCGTGAGCGCCGGGTCGGCCGCCATCGCGGCGGTGGTGATGAGGATCGTCGCGGCTTCGCCGGTGGCGGTCTCGGCCTGCTTCTCCAGCCGGCCGGCGACGATCGCCGCCGCGGGCGCGATCCGGGCGGCTTCGGCGGCGGGATCGGCGGGCGCCGGGGTGGCGGCGGGCTCACCCAGCGGCTCGGCGACGCGGACGACGGGACCACTGGCGCGGCCGGGGCTGACGGCGACCCCGGACAGAGAGTCAGACATGGTCTAGACCATAGCTCAGATAGGTCTGGATATCTCGTGGTGGCGGGCACAAGCCTCGCTGACGCACCTGTTCGAGCACCGGCCGGACCTCCTCGTGCCACCAGGTTTCGGCCAGTTCGCCGCGGCTGCGCACCGGCCGTCCGGCCAGCATACGGCGGAAACCCCAGGCCTCGGCCGAGTCGGCGAGCCGGAACCAGTCGGCCGGGTCGTCGAGCCACAGCCCGAGGCGGACGTCGTCCGGCAGCGGGACGCGCTCCAGGAACATCCGCTCGGCGGTCTTCGACGGCAGGTCGGCGAGCGTCAGGCAGCGCAACGCGCAGGCGACCGTGCTGATCCAGCGGACCCGCGCGCGGATGGTGCCGGCGCCGCGGGCGCGGGCGATGGCGACGCGGTGGTGGCCGTCCTCGACGAAGAACATGTCGGACAGCCGCACGAGCCGCACCGGAGGAAGGTCGGCCGACGTCCGCGTCAGCCGCTCCCAGCGATCGCGCAGGGCCCGGTTGCGCGGCCGGAACTCGCGGTCGAAGTCGCCGGCGCGGGCGACCGTGCCGACGATGCCCTCCAGCGGAACGTCGTAGACGCCCTCGTCGACCTCGGTCTGCTTGCCGAGCGCCTTGAGGGTCTCGTCGAGTGGCATGATCGCGAGGTGGTCGGGCCGGCGCGCCTCCGCGATCGCCCTCAGCTGAGCGGCGTAGCCGCGCCACCAAGCCGAGCCGAACGAATCGCCCCTGTGAGGTGCAACACGTCCCCCCGGATGATCATTCCCCCAGGTCGGCGGCGGTCGGGTAGGACGGCTGGGCACCGTGCCGCGTCACGCTGAAGGCCGCGACGCGTACCGCGCGCTTCGCCGCGAAGACGAGCTCGGCGCCATCGGCGAGCGAGGCCGCGAGCGCGCCCGCGAAGGCGTCGCCGGCGCCGGTGGTGTCGACGGCCTCGACCTCCGGCGACCCCACCTCGGTCGTGCCGTCCTTCTCGACGACGACGGCACCGGCCGCACCGAGCGTGACGACGGCGGCCCGCGGCCCGAGTTCAAGGAGCTTCCGGAAGTCCGTGCCGGGCCCGGTCAGCCACGCGGCTTCGTGTTCGTTGACGAGCAGGACGTCGAGCTTGGCCAGCGTCTCCGCCGACAGCTTGGCCGCCGGCGACAGGTTCAGCAGCACCTTTACGCCCTTTTCGGCGGCCCGCGCGACGGCGCGCTCGACGGTCGGCAGCGGCACCTCGAGCGAGGCGACCATGATCTCGACCCCGTCGAAGACGGCCTCGACGTCACCGGGCTCGAGGCTCGAGTTGGCGCCGGGGGAAACGAGGATGGCGTTCTCGCCGTCCGGAGTCACGGTGATGTAGGCGATGCCGGTCGGCCGGTCGCTGGTCCGCACCAGCCCGGTGTCGACCCCGGCGGCGCGCAGCGAGTCGAGCAGCAGCCGGCCGTAGGGATCGTCACCGACGGCCCCGAGGAGCGCGACGTCCGCCCCGAGCCGGCCCGCCGCGACCGCGGTGTTGGCCCCCTTGCCACCCGGCGAAAGAACGGTGTCACCGCCCAGTACGGTCTCGCCACCGGCCGGCCGCCGGTCCACCGCGACGACGAGGTCGGCATTGGCGGATCCCACAACGAGGACGTCGGAGTTCATCCCCGCACTGTGCCACGAAAGCCGTGCGACCAGGCCGGGAAGGGCTGCGAGAGACGAAAGTGAAGGTTTTTGTAACTTATCCGGCGTTGAGTGCGACAATCATGCGAGCAGCGGATCCCGTCACTCGATCGGGGGATGTCATTCCCCCGGCCGTCACTACGCGGACCGGTCCCGCTCTCCAGGTGCGTCACCACGCGAGACGTGGTGCCGTCGCCCCGACCGGCGAAAGCCGGAGAGGGCTCATGTCGTCGGCGCCGATCACGTAGCCCCCCGAGTGATCGGCGTCGGCGGCGCCTCATTCCTGACGGGCTTGAGTTCGGCAGTGAACTCGCGGTACCGCTCCGGCCGGAAGGCCGCCATCGCCGCTCGCACGTCTCGCACCGCCGCCTCCGAAAAGGCGTGAGGCAGCCGGACCGCGCCCCGCTCACCCGGCAGCCGGTGCGGGCCGAGGATCGCGCCGACCTCCCAGAACGGCCGCAGCTCCGGACGCTGTCCCAGCACCGAATCGGCGATCGGGAACACATCGACGACACGCAGGACCAGGCCGTCGCAGGCCACGGTCAGCACGCGCACCTCGCCGATCTCGTCCCAGTTGAGCCCGAAGTGTTCGTCGCGGGGCAGCCGTTCCCAGCCGATTCCCGTGTCCGAGACGAGCAGGTGCGCGGCTTTGCTGCTGGTGCGGTACCAGCGCGGGGTGCAGATGATCAGCCAGAACGGCGCGGAAAACCCGAACAGCGCCAAGACGAACAGGGCGCGCCGCCCCTCTGGGTCGCTGACCAGCGTCGCCGTTATCGCAGCCAGAACGCCGGCACCGACCAGCGGGCCGGCGATCCGCCAGTACTTCCGCCGGGACCACTCGCCAGGCGAGATCACGCGCCTGCTGGACGCGCCCCCGCCCCCGGTCGCGGCAGGCAGGACACAGACCGGCGACGACAGCCGGACGTCGGCCGGGTGCCGCACCATCGCCCGCCGCCACCGGCGTTTGCTGCGCTGCCGCCCGGCCACACACAACAGGACGAGCAGGCCGACCACGACGATCGGCACCCACGACGGCATTTTCAGCCGCTCGGCGGAACGCTGGTACTTCCCGTCCGACCCGACGACGGGAACCGCCTTCCCGGCGTCGTCCGGAGTCAGCTCGTTCAGGTCGAACCGGACTGTCTGGGGCTTTTCGTCACCCGCGGTCACGACGGCCAGGCAAACCCAGTAGTACCCGATGCCGCCGCGGCTGATGGGCCCTACCCGTTCGCACGACTCGATCCGGGCGACGGCGCTCGGCGTGCCCTGCCGGTCGGGACCGTGGATGGAGTGTATTCGCGCCACCGCCGTCCAAGAGCCGATGGTGAACCACAGGCCGAGGACGGTGAACAGGGCGATCCGGCGCCACCCCGGACGGTGGGAACGGTCATGCGACGGTCAGCCTCACTCCGCCGGGCAGCACGGCGCGGATGTGCGCGTCGAAATCCTTCGATGCGGTCGGACTCAGCGCACGGGGCAGCCGGTACCAGCCGTCGACCTGCCGCAGCCGGTCGAGTTCCGGGCGGTGGAGCGGGAAGTCTTCGCTCGCCGGCCGGAACTCGACGAGCCGCGTCGGTGTCCTCAACTCGGCGATTTCCGGCCAGGAGACCGTGAATCGGTGGTAGCAGGACTCCCAGCGGACACCTGCGGGCGAAAGCTTCAGGGTGACCTGGGACTTCCGGGAACGACTCTCCTGTTCGCTGATCTGCAGCCAGGCTGTGCCGGCGAAAACGGCGACGAACACGACGATGAACGCGGTGCGGAACCCGTTCCTCGGGCCGAATTCGATCGCGACGCCCAGACCGATTTCGATCATGAGGGCGAAGAGCTGCAGCCAGCGAAGCATCACCCGATCCCAGCCGTTCACGTGGATCGCGACAGCAGCGGATGGTTCGAGGGGCGGTGGCATCCACACCGGCACCGCATCCCGGGGGCCGGGAAGTGCGGAAACCGGGTCGGTGATGACACGTTCGGCACTGACGTCGACGTACTGCGCGAGAACTTCCCGCACTCGCGGGACCTCCCGCGGGGTCAGCCCGAGCCCAGCCACCAGGAAGTCACCACCGGCGATGCGGACCAGGCTCCGATGGGGACTTTCGAACCGGCCACCGGCTGGGCTGAGCACGATCTGACAGCCGTCCCGCTTCTGTGGCCTCTCGACGACCGACGCGCTGCTGAGTTCGCTCCAGCGCACGGCCCAGACGACTCCGCCGATCACTCGTGAGACACCGGCCGAGTCGAAGACCAGCTCGTCGCGGACAGGCTTCTTCAGGGACCGCAGCAGAAGCCTCAAGCCGAGCAAGCCAAAGGCGCCGCCGAAGACCCAGCCGGCCACACGGGGACTCTGCTGGGTGGACTCGAACGCCATCCACAGGAAGCCTGACGCGACTGCGAGCAGTACCAAGGCGAGAACCCAGGGCCGACCGGCAGTCCGCGAGACGACGAAGCTCTCGCTCACGCCGTCACCAGACCCAGCAGGTGTTTGGCTGCGCCTGCGGAGACCTTCCCGGCCAACGACCGATCATTGCCGCTGCGGAGAATCGCGTGGACGGCGACGTAACGGCGCGTTGCCTTCTTCGCCGAAGGCTCGACGGTCAGCCGGGCGAGGTCCGCTCGCCGCACCACGACCGGGTCGCCTTCCTTGGGGCGCCACGTGATCGCGTCGGCCTTCAGCGCGAATTCGCCGAAGTCGCCCCGATAGCGGGTCAGGTAGAGCGACACCCAGATCGCCACGGCGACCGGCAACGGGATCCCCGGCGGGATGTCGTAGAAGGCCGGCGCCACGAAGTCGGCGACGACGGCCAGCCAAGCCGTCCACAGGAAGAACAACCGGACGGCGGACGCTTGCTCGGCGCGGATGACCGTTCCCGGCTGGTCGGCGCGCCAGCGTTTGACCAGACGCTTCACCGGGTTCGGCACGCCGAAGCCGCCGCGCCGGACGTTCTTGGAGGTCCAGCGGCCGAGCCCCGGCCGATACCGCTCGATCGCCGCCGACGCTTTCTCGGCCTCTTCGCGAGCCATCGCCGACGACAGGATGTAGCCGTCCTCGGACTTGTGCCGGCAGTCGGGGTTCAGGTTCCGGATCGCGTCGTCGTCCACTAGCGAGACGGCGAGTGCGACCCGGTCGTCCGGCAGTCCTTCCCGGAAGTCGAACCGGCGGACGTCGTCCCAGGGCAGGACGAGCGACGTCTTGTCTTCGAGCGGCTGCCGGAACCCGTCGGGGCCGAACTCGACCCTCGCCGTCACCATCCCGCCGTTTCGACGCAGGTACCGCCGCAGGATCGGCCTGAAGCAGAAGCACACCAACGCCAGCACGCCGAGCGCGGGCGCGACCAGGTACACGACCGGGTCTTGACTGCGCGCCCACACGAGCAACCCGGCCAGGACGGCGAACACGACGCCGAGGAAGGCCATGCACCCCACGGCTGTCCTCAGCTCGGACGGCGGGTTGTGGATCGGCAGCCGGACGCGCACCACGGCCGTTTCCGGCTCGCCCGGAGTCGTCGACACCACGGTGGCTAGATCGACCCGGAGATGCGCTGGGTGCCCTGCTGCTGGAAGACCGGCTCGGCGGCCGCGGGCTTCTTCTCGTTGTAGTGGTTCTCGCGGTACTCCTTGTCAGCCTCGTCGTAGGCGCCCGCGGTCTTCTTGCCCGCTTCCTTCCCTGCCTCTTCACCGAGTGCCTTGGGCAGTTCCTTGAGCCCGTCCTTGAAGATGCCCGGCGCCGCGTGAGCCGCGTCCCGCAGTGCCGCGAGCAGCTTCTGGCCGACGGTCTTGAAGAGCCCGCTGAGGTGGTTGAACTGGCTGATGCCCTTCTGGAAGGCCCGCATGAGCTTCTGCAGCCACTCCGACATCCGCGAGCCGCACTGGACGATCTCGGCCGTACCTTCGCCGGCCAGGCCGGCCGGCGCGGCAGGCCCCGGATACCGCGCGAGGATGCTGATCAGCTTGCCGATGCATTCCGTGAGCAGGTCCCGCAGCACGCTGCGCACGACGTTCAGGATGCTTTTGCAGACGTCGATCAGCACGGAGACGGCCTTCGCGCCGCCGGCGACCCCGGAGTACATGTCGCCGAGTTCGGCGGTGAACGCGCGGTAGGCGTTCGCGCCTTCGCCCGTCCACTCCGCGCTGTCCGCCTTCACCGTCTCCAGGAGGTCCTTCGCGACCGCGTCGATCTCGTCGCTGATGTTGCCCCAGGTCTCCTGCATGATGTCGAGCTGTTCCTGGTTCCCCGTCACCCAGTCGAGCGGCGCGCGCAGAAACTCGACGTGTTCGATCAGCCAGCCGAGCCCCATGCTGGCCAGGCCCGCGATCGGGTCCCGGAGGAAATCCATCACGCCGGCGGCACCGAAGCCGAGGTTGAGCAGGCCTTCCGTCCAGTCGCCGTCGGCGGCCTTGGTCGCCGCGTCCCAGAAGTCCTGCGCCATCCCGGCACCTTCGAGCGCCGAAGAACCTTCGTCGACCTTCTTCTTGGCGTCCGTCACCAGAGCGTTCTCAGTCAAGGTGGATACCGTCCAAACTGTCCTTGACGTCCTGCTCGCGCCACTCGACGTGCTGGGACCAGGTGCGGACGCGGTCGATCTGCTCCTGGGCCACGTTCTTCGCGTGGCCGATGGAGTCGCTCCCCAAAGTCTGGGCGACGCCGCACAGCGCGCCGAGACCGCAGGCCTGGCCGATGAGCCCGAAGGCCATCGGGTCGACGACCTGGGCCGCCGCGTCCAGCGTCTTCGCGAACCGGTCGACGAACGGTTCGAGCTTCTTCGCGTGCTCCAGCAGCTGTTCCGGCTTGATCCGGATGTCCGCCTGCGGGCTGTTCATCGTCTTCCCCTCCCTCGTTCCCCTGGTCAGCGCAGGTAGTCGCCGTCGCTGAAGTAGTCGTCGTCGGTGCCCGCTCCGGGCTCGCGGCGCGCGGGGCGCGGCGGGGCCGGGTTCGGCGGGGCCGGTGGGGGTGGCTCTTCCTCCGCGATGAAACGAGACCCGTCGGTGGCGGGGGCCGCGTGGCCGCCGTCCACGAACCCTTGCGGCTCGGGCTCCGGGTACTCACGGTGGAGCTGGCCGACCAGCTCGTTCATGGTCTCGGTGCCGGCGATCGACGGCATCCCGGTCTGGACGGCATCCGCCAGCTTGCTCTGCGCGCGCTGGACGGTCCGCAGGATCTCGTCGGCGAGGTTCGCCTTCTCCCGCACACCGTGCCCGATCTCCAGGCCGACGAGGTTGCCGAGGTGGTTGACCTTGACCCCGATTTGGCCGTCCTGGCTGCGCTCGGACACCGAGACCGTGGCCATCTCGGCCTGCATGCGGTCGCCGCGTTGCTTGGCCTCGGCGATCTTGGCGTCGAAGCCCGCGATGAGTTGCTCAGGGTTCGTCACGCGAACCTCCCCGTTCACGTCAGTAGCCGTACGACGACCGAGTGTGGCATATGGCACCGACAGTCGCGGGCGGTTCTGCTCGTTGTGACGAAGACCCCGGGGATTTCCCCACCCGTCCGGGCGGTCAACCGGATTTCTGCGCTGCTCAGCGGCTCATAGCGTGACTTTCATGAGCATCTCCGACTGGAAACGGACGATCTACGCACTCCTCGCCCTGCCCGCCTATCCGGCGGGGCCGGCGGCACGGCAGCGGCTGGCGCTGCGCTGGCTGGGCGGCGAGCCACCGCGCGGGGGCTTCCTCGCGAGCGTCGCGGCTTTCCCGATCGCCTTGCTGGTCTGGTACCTCGTCGGCCGGATCGCGACCTTCGGGTTCTTCTGGACCGAGGCGGGCGCGGCCGGGTCGTGGGGCGGGCCGTCGCTCGTCGGGGCCTGGGTCGTGCACTTCTTCTGCGCGCTCGGGATGGCCGTCGTGTGCATGGGGGTGCTGCGGCCGCTGACGCGAACGCCTGACCAGGTCAATTCTTCGCACGCCGAGTAACCGGTGCGGTATCGTCCGTGACGCAAGAGGGGAGATCGAACGCGGGGGGAGCGCGGTTCGGTGGGGTTGTTCGGTGACATGCTCGACGCTGCCCAGCACGTCGGGTCGGAGATCGCGCACGCCGTCCAGTCGGGTGGTGAGGGGCTCGGCAAGGTCCTGACCGGCGCGGGCGTCGGCCTGCTCGCGGGCGGGCCGCTCGGCGCGGTCGCGGGTGCTTACGTCGGTTCGCGGACCGGCAGCGGGGCGGACAACCCGCAGGCCGCGGGGTTGTCGCCGGGTCAGCTGGTGAAGGCCGTGCTGAGCGGGCCGGGCACCGGGTCGCTGCAGAAGGTGCACCAGGCGGGCGTCGACCAGTCGACTTATCAACGCCAGCTCGAGCAGGGCACGCGCGAGCTGACTTCCGGCCTCGAGTCCGCGTGGACCGGCGGTGCCTCGGACGCGGCCCGAGAACGGCTCCAGCCGTTGACCGCGTCGGCGGTGTCGGCATCCACGACCCTGGACCGCAACTCGACGCTGTCCCAGGCGCAGATCGACCAGTTCCACCAGATGAAGAACTCGCTGCACCCGGACGTCACCGACCAGCCGCCGACGCGGAGCGCCTGGGACGTCGCGACCCCCTGGGACACCGACACCGAAGACAAGATCAACCAGTACAACCGGAAAGCCGCCGAGAACGTCGAGCGGTACAGCTCGTACGCGCAGCAATCCAGCTCGAACACCGCGGCCCGGACGATCGACTACGGCCAGCTCCGCGGGTACACCGGCGGCGACTTCACGGTGCGGGACCCGAAGAAGCCCGTCGAGCCGCCGCCCCGGAAGCGGACTCCCGGCGGTGACGACGACCGCGACCGGTCGATCGGTGCGCAGGTGCAGCCGCCGCCGGCGGTTCATCCTCCGATCGGTCCGCCGCCGCCTCCTGGACAGGTCACACCGCCAGGGCAGGTCACGCCGCCGGGCTCGCACACGGTCGGCGTGGACGACGGCGTTCGCGCGCAGAGTTACGTGCCCCCGGCGACGCAGTACCCGCCGGGCTACCCACCGCCGGGCGCGGGACCAGGCGGGTTCGGCCCCGGCTCGGGTTCCGGCGGCGGGTTCGGTCCCGGCTTCGGGTCCGGTTTCGGTCCTGGCGGTGGCGGGTTCGGACCGGGCTCGTCGTCCGGCGCGAGCGGCGCCGGTGCGCGCGGTCCGGGCGCGGCGACCGGAGCCGGCGTCCCGGGTGAAGGACGTCCCGGCGCGACCGGCGGGGTCCGCGGCGGCGCGTCGGGCAAGCCCGGCTCGCCGGGAATGGGCGGCATGGGCCACGGCGCCAAGGGCGGCAAGGGGGAGGAGGACGCGGAGCACCAGCGGGCGTCGTACCTGGTGGAGGCGGATCCGGAGAGCGTCTTCGGCGGCTCCGACGAGCGGACGGTGCCCCCGGTGATCGGGCTGTGATCTTCCTGCCCAAGGCCGCCCTGCTCACCGCGTGGGAGTGGGAACGGCACGGCCCACCGCCCGCGGTCCTCGGCGCCGACAACCTCTGGCTCGGCGACGAGACCCGCAAGCGGCTCGAAGAGAAGGTCCTCGACGTCCTGGCGTCGCTCCGGCTCGCGGCGGGCGGCACGTTGACTCGGGAGTTCCGCGACATCCTGCGCATCCTGGCGAAGGGCGCCCACCAGTTCACGGCGTGGCTGGGTGACATCGAAGCGGATGAGTCGGGCGCGGTCCTCGTCTCGGCCGACGGCCCGAAGGCACTCCGGCTGATCCGGAAGGACGACACGATCCGGATCGACGACGTGGAGCCGTCGCGGATCGCGGAGTCGCTGGTGGACGTACTGCCGCCGGTGCCGCCGGCAAGGATTTCGCCGGTGTCGATCCCGGAAGCGCGGTTTTCGGGCCGGGAGGAGTCGTACGACCTCGACGACCCGACTGCCGACCGCGGCCGGGACCCACTGCCTTGGGCGCGCCGGCTGATGGCGGCCCGGCGGACGGGGCTGCACCAGTGCTACGCCGTGAATCGGGGTTCTCGCAGCGCGCCGATCACCGCGGTGGACGTGGCCGGGACCGGGCGGGTGCTGACGTACGTGTACCCGGGGCGCGAGCGGATGGTCAGCTTTCAGCCGGGGACCCGGAGTGCGCTGACGGAAGTCCTGTACGCGACCCTGAACGGGTTAGGGGGAGGACGATGACGGGCTCGTTTTTCAGCGGGGTCGACTTCTGGGCGACGGACATGCCGAGCGGGGCTTCGAGACCTGCTGGTGGGCAAGGGTTCGCGATGAGCAGCTCCGAGATGCGGGCGATGCTCAAGAACGCGCAGGACTTGCGGATTTCGATCCAGCAGCAACGCGACGCGGCGCAAGTGCTGTCGCAGGCGACACCGCCCGCTCAGGAGCCGGCCAGCACCGATGCCGTCCTCGGTCCGAACGGCGTGAACGAGACCGGGCGCTTCTACCAGGGCCATCTCGACTACCAGTACAACTATCTGTCCGAGTTGATCAAACGTCTGCAGAAGGCACTCGGGATAGTCGAGGCGGCCGACCAGCAAGCGGCAGACGATACGAACAAGACGAGCGGGGCCCTCGAATGACGAAGCGATCCACCACGACCATGGCCGCGATCGTGGCCGGCGGCTTGCTGATCTCCGCGTGCGACGGCACTCCGAAAGCACCGGCGAGCACCACGACCGCACCTTCGAGTACCGCTCCGGCGAACAGCGACGTACCTACCGTGGCCAGCCCCCTCCCGGCGACAGCACTCGATGGCAGCCCGTGCGACAGCGCCCTCACGAGCAGCCAGATCACCCACTTCCTCGGGCAGCCGACCCCGGCCAAGCCCAGCGACACCGAGCTCGGCCCGATGTGTCAGTGGAGCAGCGCTTCCGGCTCAGGAGCAGGCATCACGGTCGCCTACCAGACCGAATCCGACCAGGGAATCGGGCTGGCTTACGAGAATGTGAAGCCCCAGGCCGCGCGCTGGCAACCGCTCGAGCCGGTCCAAGGATTCCCGGCCGTCGCCTACACGAACACCGATGACAAGCGCGCCTGCGTCATCGTCGTCGGCGTGACCGACAAGCTGGCTTTTTCGACGGGATTGACGCTCGGCGACAAGTCCGCGGCCGAAGGCAAGGATTGCTTCGATGCTGCTCCGGAAGTGGCGGACACCGTGCTGACCAACCTCAAGGCGCGGGCCTGAGCTGCACCTTTTCGTTACGGCGCAGTTCGCGTTAATGCAAGACTTGTCGTAGTAAGCACCTAGACTGTTCGGATGAGCCACCCCACCCGCAGGGGTCGCGCGCGTGCGGCTACCGAACAGGACATCCGGCGGACCGCCCGGAAGCTGCTCGTCGAGCAGGGGCCGGAGGCGGTCACCTTGCGTGCCATCGCGCGGGAGCTGGGGATCACCGCGCCCGCGCTCTACCGGTACTACGAGTCGCGGGATGACCTCGTCGAGAACCTGCGGCTGGACGTCTGCGCCGATCTGGCCGACGAGCTTGCGCAGGACATCGCCGAGCTGCCGGACGACGGGATCATGCAGCTGTTCGCCATCTGCAAGGGCTTCCGGCGGTGGGCGCTCACCCACACGAAGGAATTCACGCTGGTCTTCGCGTCGCCGACCGGCGGGGTCGGGTCCGCCGCGGGCTCCGCGCTGAGCCGGGTCGACGAGCCCTTCGGGCGCATCTTCCTGGCCGCCGCCGGGCGGGTGCTCGCGCGGACCGACATCGTGCTGCCGCCCGCCAGTGGGGTGCCCGACGAGCTGCGTGACGACTTCAAGACGTTCCAGGAGTCGCTGGTCACCGTGCTCGCCGAGTCCGACCGGGCAGTGCCGGTGGAGAAGATCGACCTCGGCGTGACGTACCTGATGATCCAGTTCTGGGCCCGGCTCTACGGGCACGTCACGCTCGAGGTCTTCGGCAACTACCCCATCCCGATGTCCAAGCCGGACGTTCTGTTCGAAGCGATGCTCATCGACCTCGCCCGGGAGATCGGGCTCTACTCCGGCTAGGCCGCGTGGCCGCCGTCCACGGACAGCGTCGCCGCTGTCACGTAAGCGCTGGCCGGCGAAGCCAGGTAGGACACGGCAGCAGCCACTTCGGAAGGCGACCCGTAGCGGTCGAACGCCGTCAGAGCCCGCTGATCCGCCGCGTACGGGCCGTCGGCCGGGTTCATGTCCGTGTCCGTCGGGCCCGGGTGCACCAGGTTCACCGTGATGCCGCGCGGGCCGAGCTCGCGGGCGAGCGCCTTGGTCAGGCCCACCATCGCCGCCTTGCTCGTCGCGTACAGCGCCATGCCCGGGCCCGGCACGCGGTCCGTCACGCAGCTGCCGATCGTGATCACGCGGCCGCCCTCACCCAGGACGCCGGCCGCGGCCTGCGTGGCCGCGAACACGCCGCGGACGTTCACCGCGAGGACGCGGTCGACGTCCTCGAGCGCGGTCTCGGTGAAGGCGCCGACGAAGCCGACGCCCGCGTTGTTCACCAGCACGTCCAGCCGGCCGAACTCCGCGACAGCAGCCGAAACCGCCGCCGACACCGCGGCGGCGTCGGCCGAATCCGCCTGGATCGCCAGCGCGCGACGGCCGAGGTTCTTGATCTGCTCGACCACCTCGGCCGCCCGCGCGCCGTTGTGCTGGTACGTCAGCACGACGTCCGCGCCGTCCTCGGCGAGCCGCAGTGCCGTGGCCGCGCCGATGCCGCGGCTGCCGCCCGTCACCAGTGCCACCTTGCCGTCGAGGGTCATCCCCGGTTCTCCTTCGATCGAACGGATTTTCTTGACCGTTCAATCAAATCGGGGATGACCGTCGAACACCGGCGGCTTTCCGACAGCGCGCTACAGGACGATGTTGACCAGCCGGCCCGGCACCACGATCACCTTGCGCGGCGAGCCGCCGCCGACCAGCGCCGCGACCTTCTCGTCCGCCAGTGCCGCCGCCTGGACCTGCTCCGACGACGCGGACGCCGCGACCGTCACCCGGGAGCGGACCTTGCCGTTGACCTGGATCGGGTACTCGACGGAGTCCTCCACCAGGTACTTCTCGTCCACGACCGGGAACGGGCCCTGCACCAGCGAGTCCACGTGGCCCAGGCGGTGCCACAGCTCCTCCGCCAGGTGCGGGGCCAGCGGCGCCAGCATCAGCACCAGCGGCTCGGCCAGCTCGCGCGGCGTCGACGCGGCCGCGCCGTACACCTTGGTGACGTGGTTGTTCAGCTCGATCAGCTTCGCGCCGGCCGTGTTGAAGCGCATCTCCGCGTAGTCCTCGCGGACGCCGGCGATGGTCTTGTGCAGCACCTTCCGGTCGGCCTCGGTGGCGTCCTCAGTGGACACTCGCAGCTCGCCGGTCGTCTCGTCGACGACCAGGCGCCACAGCCGCTGCAGGAACCGGTGCGCGCCCACGACGTCCTTGGTCGCCCATGGGCGCGACATGGACAGCGGGCCCATCGCCATCTCGTAGAACCGGAACGTGTCGGCGCCGTAGTTCTCGGCCATTTCGTCCGGCGTGACGACGTTCTTCAGGCTCTTGCCCATCTTGCCGTACTCCCGGGTGACCTCTTCGTCGTCGAAGAAGTACTTCCCGTCGCGCTCCTCGACCTGCTCGGCCGGGACGTAGACGCCCCGCGCGTCCGTGTACGCGTACGCCTCGATGTAGCCCTGGTTGAACAGCTTCCGGTACGGCTCCTTGGACGTCACGTGGCCCAGGTCGAACAGCACCTTGTGCCAGAACCGCGAGTACAGCAGGTGCAGCACCGCGTGCTCGACGCCGCCGATGTACAGGTCGACGCCGCCGGTGTCGTCCGCGCCGTGCTCGCCGGGCCGCGGGCCCATCCAGTACGCCTCGTTCTCCGGCGCGCAGAACGTCTCGCTGTTCGTCGGGTCCAGGTAGCGCAGCTGGTACCAGCACGAACCCGCCCAGTTCGGCATCGTGTTGATGTCGCGGCGGTACTTCTTCGGGCCGTCGCCCAGGTCCAGCTCGACCTCGACCCAGTCGGTCGCGCGGGCCAGCGGGGACGACGGCATCGAGTCGCGGTCCTCGGGGTCGAACGTCACCGGCGAGTAGTCGGCGACCTCGGGCAGCTCGATCGGCAGCATCGACTCGGGGACGGCGTGGACTTCGCCGGCCTCGTCGTAGACCACCGGGAACGGCTCGCCCCAGTAGCGCTGGCGCGAGAACAGCCAGTCGCGCAGCTTGTACTGCACGGTCCCGGTGCCGGCGCCCTTCTCGGCCAGCCAGTCGATGATCGTCTTCTTGGCCTCGGCGACGTCCATGCCGTCCAGGAAGCCCGAGTTGATCGCCGGGCCGTCGCCGGTGAACGCCTTGCCGTCGAAGCCTTCCGACGGCTGCACGGTCCGGATGATGTCCAGCCCGAACTTCTCGGCGAACTCCCAGTCGCGGACGTCCTGGCCGGGGACGGCCATGATCGCGCCGGTGCCGTAACCCATCAGCACGTAGTCGGCGACGAAGATCGGGATCTGCTTGTCGTTGACCGGGTTCGTCGCGTACGCGCCGGTGAAGACGCCGGTCTTCTCCTTGTTCTCCTGCCGGTCCAGCTCGGACTTCCGCGACGCCGCGACGCGGTACTCCTTGATGGCCTCGGCGGGCGTCGCCGCGCCGGCGGTCCAGCGCTCGTCGACGCCTTCGGCCCACGCGGCCGCGGTCAGCTTGTCGACCAGCGGGTGTTCCGGCGCCAGCACCATGTACGTGGCGCCGAACAGGGTGTCCGGCCGGGTCGTGAAGACCTCGATCGCGTCGTCACCGGACTTGAAGGTGACGCGGGCGCCGTGCGAGCGGCCGATCCAGTTCCGCTGCATGGACTTGACCTTCTCCGGCCAGTCCAGCAGGTCCAGGTCGTCGACCAGGCGATCGGCGTACGCGGTGATCCGCATCATCCACTGCCGCAGGTTGCGGCGGAAGACGGGGAAGTTGCCGCGCTCGCTGCGGCCGTCGGCAGTGACCTCTTCGTTCGACAGCACGGTGCCCAGGCCCGGGCACCAGTTGACCGGCGCTTCGGAGATGTACACCAGCCGGTGGTCGTCGATCACCTTCTTCCGCTCGGACGCGCTCAGCGACGCCCAGTCACGGCCGTCCGGGGTGGGCCGCGAGCCGTCGGCGAACGCGGCCTCCAGCTCGGCGATCGGGCGCGCCTTGCCCGCGTCGGTGTCGTACCAGGAGTTGAAGATCCGCAGGAAGATCCACTGCGTCCAGCGGTAGTACTCGGGGTCGATCGTGGAGATGCGACGGCGTTCGTCGTGGCCCAGGCCCAGGCGCCGGATCTGGCGCAGGTAGGTCCGGATGTTCTCCTCGGTGGTCTTGCGCGGGTGCTGCCCGGTCTGGACCGCGTACTGCTCGGCCGGCAGGCCGAACGCGTCGAAGCCCATCGTGTGCAGCACGTTGCGCCCGATCATCCGGTGGTACCGGGCGAAGACGTCGGTGCTGATGAAGCCCAGCGGGTGCCCGACGTGCAGGCCGGAGCCCGACGGGTACGGGAACATGTCCTGGACGAACAGCTTGTCGCTGGGGACCGGCTGCCCCTCGACCGCGAGCGGCCCGACGGGGTTGGGCGCGTGGAAGGTGCCCTGGTCGGCCCAGTGGTCCTGCCACCGCTGCTCGATCTGACCCGCCAGCGCGGCCGTGTACCGGTGCGCCGGGACGTCGGTCCCTGTTGTCTCGGTCATCGCCGTCTTCCTCCGAGTTCGAGCTACTCCAGAAACAACTCGACCCCTCAGCCACCAGGGCATGAGGGGTCGCCGCGCCGGCCGGGCCGGGCCCGGTCAGCGCGGCAGGCTAAGGAGCAGCCGAGCCGTGTTCATGGGTTCATCGTAACTTGCTGGTCAAAGCCGTTCCGAGGGGACCGCCAGTGCGACGAACTGGGTGACCTGCGTGGCCGAGAAGTTGTTGTCGCTGACGATGATCAAGCTGCGCTCGCCGTTCGGGAGCTTCGGGCCCCAGGTCATGCCCTCGATGTTGTCCACGGTGGACAGGCCGAGGTCGGCGGCGTCGAAGAGGAACCGCTTCTTGACCGGCTTGACGTGCTTCGCGTCGGCCAGGGACTTGACGTTCAGGACGTTCGTCGCGCCCTTCGTGTCGATTTCGTAGACGCGCACCTTGTTGCCGACGCCGGTGCTGAACGAGCGCTCCATCATGAGGAACTTCGTCGGGTCGGCCTGGTCGACGGCGAGCATCGAGGAGACGCCGGTGGTGGCGAACGCCGTCGGGGGCACCGGCGCGGCGAAGAGCGGCTCCTGCGGGTACGCGTACTGCGCCAGGATCGGGCCGAAGCGCGACTGGAGGGTGATCCGCGAGAGCGCGCCGGCGGTCGTCGTCGGCTCGGGGCCGTCCTGCAGCAGCGGGCCCTCGACCTCGCTGGCGACCAGCGAGCCGAACGCGGCGAAGGTGAGGCCTTCGAGCACGAGGTTCTGCCGCGGACCGGCTGTCGGCGTCATCTTCTCGTTCGCGGGGATCGGCAGGTCGCGGACGTATTTTCCGTCGCGGCGCGCTTCGCGGATCGACGGGTCGATCAACGTCGTCGCGGTGCGCTCGCCCTCCTGCGACCAGTAGTAGTCCCCGGTCCACGGGTCGACGCGCAGCTCCTCGGGGTCGATCGTCTGCTCGTTCTGCGGCTTCGCGGGGTCGTTCTGCGTGAGCGGCGGGTACGGCGTGCCGTCCGGGCGCAGCAGCGGCTTCGTGCCGGTGAAGGTGACCGGGCCGACGCCGTTCGCCGACACCGGGAACGTCGCCGTGTAGAAGCGGGCGGGGTTGATCGCCGACCGGTCGTCGCAGATCAGCGCGTAACCGCCGGTCCGGGGGTCGTAGTCGATGCTGGACAGGCCGCCGACCACCGTGCCCTGGAACACCAGGGAGTTGGGGACGATCTGCTCGCCGAGCAGCCGGACCGGCCGCTGGTGACTTTCGGTGGCGCTCGCCGGCGTCGCGGCGAGAATTCCCCCGATCAGGGCAGTGGCCAGCACTGTGGGCAGTACGCGTGGTGACATGGCCTGTAGCACAGTCGGTCAGGGTATCCGCCAGGTTGCCGGGACGTCACGCTTATCCTTGACCTCGTGTTCGCTATCGCGCTGGTTCCGGTCGTGCTGGGTCTGCTCGTCGGCTTTGGTGGGTATCTCGGGTTCCGTGAGCGCTTGACGCGCGAAGGTGGCACCGGCGTGCGCACGCAGGCCGCGTTGCGCAGCGAAGAAGCGTTCAAGCTGGCCAACCGCGTCGCGGCGCTGCCGACCATGGCCGGCGGCGCGATCTCCGTGCTCACCGGGCTGGCCGGGCTCGCGATGCCGACGACCGCCGGCCTGGTCTCCGCCGCGCTCGCCGGCGTGCTCGCCATGCTCGTGCTGGTCATGGGCGGCGGTGTGCTCGGCAACCGGGCTGCGCTGACCGTGCCCGCGCCGGCTCCGGCCGCGCCCGCGGGCTGCAGCGGCTGCGCGTGCGGCGCCGGCGGCTGCGGGGTCTTCAAGAAGGAAGAAGCCTAATTCCGCTGCAGGTCGCCCGGGTGGGTGGCCAGCAGGGCCAGCGGGATGCCCTGGCGGCGCAGCACCTGGCTCCACAGGTCGCCGCTCGGTGACGCCAGGATGTCGCTCGGGAGCGCGGGCACGATGACCCAGTCGTCGCGCTCGATCTCGCCGGCCAGCTGACCGGAGTCCCAGCCCGCGTACCCGGCGAACACGCGCACGCCGCGGACCTTCGGCACCAGCACCTCGGGGTCGGTGTCCAGGTCGACCAGCGCGACCGGGCCGCGGACCGCGATCACGCCCGGCACGCTCGCCGCCGTCTCACCGGTGCGCAACGCGGCCAGGCACAGCGCGGTCTTCTTCTCGACCGGCCCGCCGACGAACACCGCCTGCGGCTCGGCGACGTGCCCGCCCCAGTTGGGCAGGACGTCGTGCACGGCGACGTCACTCGGCCGGTTCAGGACCACGCCGAGCGTGCCTTCGTCGCGATGATCGATCACGAACACGACGGTCCGCTTGAAGTTCGGGTCGACCATCGTGGGGGCGGCGACCAGGAGCGTTCCCGGCTCAACCTCGGCGTCCGCTGGCACGCGACCCATGATCTCACCTCTGGCCCGGCGAAATACTTCGGCTCGGGAACAATCGCCTCACCAGCCTCGTTTGAAACAGTGGTCGGCGCACTCCGTGTCCCCCGGGCTCACTGAAGAACCGCCTTTGTGGAATACCGTCCGGCAGGAGCCACACTGCGCATAGCCGCCGAGAGGCGAGGCTGAGTGCGCCGGCCGCTCTTACTCGATGGCTTCGCCATCTTCGCCGGAGCGCCCCCAGCGTGTTTTCCAGGGGCGAGGCCCCTGGAACCCCTTGAGTGCGCCGGCCACCTACTACTCTGACTTCGTGACGATCAGCGCTCGGACGGCGACACCACGCAGAGGGCCGCGGGAGCTGTTCAAAGATCCCGACTTCCGTCGCCTGCTCTTCACCCGGTTCGCCGCGAGCTGGGGTGACGGCGTCTTCCGCGCGGGCCTCGCCGGTGCCGTGCTGTTCAACCCCGAGCGCGCCGCCGATCCGCTGGCCATCGCCGGCGGGTTCGCCGCGCTGCTGCTGCCGTACTCCGTCGTCGGTCCGTTCGCCGGTGCCCTGCTGGATCGCTGGGACCGCCGGAAAGTCCTGATCTTCGCGAACCTCCTGCGCGGCCTCGCGATCGTCTCGGCGTCCGCCGCCGTCGGCTTCGGGTTCGGCGGGATCGGCCTGTTTTCGCTGGCACTGGCCGCGGAAGGCATCTCGCGCTTCATCGGCTCCGGGCTTTCGGCGTCGCTGCCGCACGTCGTGGAAGAAGAGAGCGTCGTGACGGCGAACGCCTTCGCCACGACTCTCGGTTCCGTGGTCGCCGTCATCGGCGGCGGCTGCGCGATCGGCCTTCGCGCGCTCTTCGGCAGCAACGATCTCGGCTCGGCCGAGACGACGGCGTTCGCCGTCCTCGGCACGCTGGTCTCGGCGTTCATCGCGCGCGGCTTCGCCCGCGGCGTGCTCGGGCCGTCGGTGGTGGACGAGCCGCCGAACCCCCTGCTGGCCGTCGCGCGCGGGCTGGCCGACGGCGCGAAGCACGCCTGGCGCGCGCCGAGCGTCACGGCGGGGTTCCTCGCGCTGTTCGCGCACCGGGCGTCGTTCGGGGTGTCGCTGCTGGTCACCGTGCTGCTGATGCGCAACTACTTCACCGACCACGGGATCTTCCGCGCCGGTTTGCCCGGGCTCGGGCAGATGGCCGCGCTCGCCGGGGCCGGGATCCTCATCGCCGGGTTGCTGACCGCGCGGCTGATCCGGAAGCTCGGCCGCCTGCGCGCGGTGCTCGGTTCGCTGGTCCTCGCGGCGATCGCGCAGTCCGCGCTGGGCCTGCCGATGGTGTTGCCGCTGGCGCTGCTCGCGTCGTTCGTCATCACCGGTGCGGGGCAGGTGCTCAAGCTCTGCGTCGACTCGTCGATCCAGCTCGACGTCGCCGACGAAGCCCGCGGCCGGGTGTTCGCGCTGTACGACACGCTCTTCAACATCACGCAGGTCGCGGCGGTTTCGCTGGCCGCGCTGGTCGTGCCGGACGACGGCCACTCGCCGGGCCTGCTCATCGCCGCGACCGTCTGCTACCTGGTCGGCGGAGCCGGGTACGCGCTGGCGCGGCGGCGCGCGATTCGCTGAGGCAAACACCCGAACCGGTCACGGCCACTGCTCCATTGGCATTAGGGTGACGGCAAGTCATTAGTAGGTTCGAGGGACACCGGGGGCACCTGTGACCACCGCGGGCGACGACCGTGCACGGCTCGAAGCACGCAACGCCGCGATGAAGGACCAGATGGACACCCTCCTGGAGAACTTCGAGCGGCAAACCGCACAGCTGCGGGACGCCCAGGCCGCGGCGGCCGAGACCACCGCCCAGGTGAACTCCCCCGACGGCCTGGTCCGCGCCACGATCGACGCCGGCGGCAACCTCGCGAAGCTCGAGTTCGCGCCGAACGCGTTCGAACGCACGACGCCCGCGCAGCTCGCGAACACCGTCCAGACGGTGGTGCGTCAGGGATCGCTGCAGGTCAAGCAGAAGATCGCGGACCTCATGGCGCCGATCACCGAGGGGCTGCCCGACCTCGCGGACCTCGTCGAGGGCGCGCCGTCGCTGGCCGGGCTGGTGCCGCAGATCCCCGAGTTCGTCGAGGAAGAAGCTCCGGCGCCGCAGCCCTCCTACGAGGAGGGTGGCTCGATCCTGCGCAACGAGGCCGTGCCGCCGCCGATGCCCGCGCCCAAGCCCGCTCCGAAGCGCGTCCGCCCGCCGCGTGACGAGGACGAGGAGCCACCGTCGTCCTGGATGACGAGGGGCGACTGATGCCCGGAGGGGGCTCCGGGTTCACCGCGGAACCCGACGCCGTCCTGCGCGCGTCGAACGGCCTGGTCACGGCGGCGGACGGGTTGGACAGCGCGCTGAAGACGTTGCAGGGCGCCCTCGACGCGCAGGGCGCGTGCTGGGGTGACGACGACTCCGGCAAGGAGTTCGCGAAGGACTACGTGCCTGGTTCGCAAGGCGCCGTCGAAGGCTTCGCCAACCTCGTGCAGGGGTTGCGCGGGATGCAGCAGAACGTCGCCAAGTCGATGAAGGCACTTTCGGGCGCCGACGAAGACGTGACTTCGCAGCTCGGCAAGGGGCAATGACCCGTGGGTATGGAGATGCCCGACGCGGTCAAGTGGCTGCTGCCGATCGTCGTCGGCGAGAGCTGGCCCGAAGGCGACGAGACCAAGCTGCGCGCCCTGCGCGACGCGTGGCACACGGCGTCGTCGGCGATCGCCCCGGCATCGGAGGCCGGTAACCAGGCGGCGTCCGGCATTCGCGACAACTGGACCGGCGACGGCGCCGACGCGTTCGTGGAGCAGTGGAAGAAGTTCGTCGAGGGCGACGAGGCGTACTTCAAGCAGCTGGCCGACGCGACGAAGGCCCTCGGGGATTCGTGCGACCAGACGGCGCTGGACGTCGAGTACACGAAGTACATGATCATCATCTCGCTGATCGTGCTGGCGGCGCAGATCGCGGCGATGATCGCGGCGGCGGCGGTGACGTTCGGCGGCTCGACGGCGGGCATCGCGCCGGCCCAGATCGCGACGCGGATGACCGTGCAGATGCTGTTCCGGCAGCTGCTCGAGAAGCTGGCGCAGCAGGGGTTCAAGCAGGTCGCGAAGGAGCTGCTGGAGAAGCTGCTCAAGCAGGGTCTCAAGAAGATCGGCATGGAGGTCCTCAAGAACGAGGCCATCAACCTGGGGATGGACGCGGGCATCCAGGGTCTGCAGATGGCGAAGGGCGATCGCCAGAGCTGGGACTGGTCGAAGACCTCGGACGCGGCGATTTCGGGTGCGGTCGGCGGCGTGGTCGGGGCGGCTTCCGGGTCGATTGGCCGTGGGGCTACGGAGGGGCTTTCGCACTCCGCCGGCGGTCAGGTCGCGGACGCGGCCATGCGGGCCGGGGCTCGGGGGGCGGTCGAGGGGGTCGCGCAGACCGTCGGGCAGGCGGCGGTCACCGGGGATTTGGGGTCGTTGACGCCGGAGCAGTTGCTGACCGGGGCTTCCAGTGGGGCGGTGGGGGGTGCGGTCGGGGGCGCCAAGGAGCAGATGCACTCGGTTCACCAGGCGAACATTCCGGGGGATGCCGGTGGGTCCGGTCATGGGGACTCCGGTGAGCCTGAGTCGCGGGGTGAGAGTCCTTCGCGGGAGCCATCGTCTGAGCCCGGATCGCGGAGCGAGCCTGAGTCACAGGGCGAGCGCGAGTCGCGGCGGGAGGCGTCGTCCGAGCCGGAGTCGCGTGGCGAGGAGCCGTCGTCGGGACCGGAGTCGCGTGGGGAAGAGCCGCGGCGAGAGGCGTCGTCCGAGCCGGAGACCCGCCGTGAGCCCGAGCAACGCGTGGACAGGGCACCGGAACGCCAGACCGTCGAGCCGCGGCACACGGGGGACGAGCCTCAGCAGTCCGATGGGCCGCGTCCGAGTGCCGACCACGTCCAGCAGGCAGAACGTCCGCAGCAACCCGAGGTAAGGGCGGCGGCCGACAGTTCGGCGCCTCAGCAGCAGGCCGAAGCACGGACCGCGGACGGTCCGGCACCTCAGCAGCAGGCCGCGGCCCCGGCGCCGAGCCAGCCGGTGGGCGGAGCCGCGCCTTCGGCGGGTGGGGTGCCGCCGTCCTCGGGCGGGTCGGCGCCGTCCTCGGGTGGGTCGGCACCGGCCGCGGGCGGGGCAGCGCCGTCCGTAGGGGGGTCAGCACCGTCCTCGGGCGGGTCGGCACCGGCCGCGGGCGGGGCAGCGCCGTCACCGGGTGGTTCGGCGCCGGCGCCGGTCTCGTCGCACGGCGGGTCGCCAAGTTCGGCGGGGGCCCCGTCGAACGGCGGCTACGGCATGGCCCCACCGGGAGCCGCCCCGGAACCGGGGCGTCAGGCCGGCGGCCGCCCCCAGGACAACGTCGGAGCGGCCGGCTTCACCGGCGGCACGAACCAGCCGTTCGCGGCCGACGGGGGAACGGCGCCCTTCCACCAGGGACCGTCGCCGCAGCAGGTCCCGTCCCAGGGCGGATTCACGCCACCCCCACCGGGCGGAATGCCGGCCGGTGGCGGTCCAGCCCATGCGGGCGGCCCAGGTTCGCGCCCAGGCGGCCCGGCACCACAGAGCCCGCCGCCTCCGCGCGGCGGTCAGCTACCGCACGAGCAACAGCGACGGATGCCGCCGCAGGACCCGCGCAGGGTGCCACCGGGACAGCCGATGCGCGGGCAACCGCCGGTGCCGTCGAGTGGGCGGCCGCCACAAGGTGGCCAGCCGCAGGGCGGACAACCACGCGACGGCCAAGCACCCCACGGCGGGCAACCCCTGGGCACTCATGCGCAGCACGGCGGACAAACGCAGGGCAGCCAGGCACCGCACGGCGGGCAGCCGCACGGCAGCCAAGCGCCGCAGGGCGGACAACCGCACGGCGGACACCCTCAAAACGGCCAGGCACCGCACGGCGGGCAGCCACACGGCAGCCAAGCGCCGCAGGGTGGACAACCGCACGGCGGACAACCCTCGAGCGCTCAGGCGCCGCACGGTGGACAGCCGCTTCCCGGTGGCCAGCGGCCGCCGGGAAGCCAGGCGCCGTTGAGCGGGCAACCGCCGCAGGGTGGACCACTGCCACCTGCCGGACAGCCGCCGCACGGTGGGCAGCCGCCCGGCGGACCGCCGCACGGTGGGCAGCCGCCCAGCGGGCCGCCGCACGGTGGGCCGCCGCAGCGTGGTGGGCAGCCACCGCAGGGTGGGCAGCCGCCGATGTCCTCGCACCGGGGGCAGCCGCAGGGTGGGCTGCCGCCGAACGATCCGCGCCGGATGCCGCCGCGGCCGCCGGTGGGACCGCCGGGTGGGCCGCCGCATCCGGGGATGCCTGGCGGGCAGCGTCCCGCGGGGTATCCGAACCAGCCGCGCGGACCGCAGGGGCCCGGGCCGCATCCGGGCGGACGGCCACCGATGCCGCCGAGTGGCCGGCCGCCGATGCCGCCGCACGACCCGCGGCTGGGTCCGCCGCGCCCGATGGGGCCGCCGCAGGTTCCGCCGCCACGGTTCGGTCCGCCGCAGGAGCACCTGCCCCGTGGTCCGCAGGGTCCCTTCGACCAGCCGCGGACGCCCGAGCCGCCAGCCGCCAGGCCGGCGGAGCCGAACGTGCCCGTGGCCGAGCACGCCCCGGTTCAGGAGCGGCCGGTCGAACAGCAGCCACCCGCGACCGGGCAGCCGCAGAACCGGCCGGCCGGCGAGCAAGCGCGCCCGGCGGAGCAACCGCCCACGGGCGGGCAGGCTGCCGCGCACGAGCGGCCGGGCGAGCAGCAAGCGCACGCCGCGGAGCGGGCTGGCGAGCATGAGCCGACCGCGGCCGAACGGTCGGCAGAGCACGCGCAGGAACGGCCGGAACAACAACCCGGTGCCGAGCAGACCTCCGAGCCGCAGCACCCGGCTCCGGAGCAAGCCGACGGCACGCCGCACACCGAGCAGCCGCCGCCCCGCTCCGATGACCATCAGGCCGACGAGCCCTACCTCGAAGATCCGGCATTCCGCACCCAAGACCCCGCCGGGATCACGCGGATCGAGGACACCTTCCTGGACTCCGGGCGGCAAAGCCCGTCGACCGGTGAATGGCGGCACGAACAGGTTCACCGGGAGGCCCTCGCCAAGCGGGACCAGTTCCACCCCGGCATGTCCGACGACGGTGCCTTCGCCGTGCACGCCTACACGCGGCAGGAGATGGTCGGGCCGCTCAACCGGGCTCTCCGGTTCGGCGGTCCCGAACTCGTCGACCTCGCCCCGCAAGCCGGGGCGCTCGTCTCCGGGCTCAACGAGCTGCCTCCGCACGTCGGCACCGTCTCCAGGCGGGTCGACTTCCACGGCGATCCTTCGCGGCTCCAAGCCTTCCTCGGACGCTTCCACGAGGGCGCGCACATCACCGAGCCCTCCTTCCTCAGCTCGTCGAAGGTCGACGCGGAGCATCCGCGCAGCACCTTCGCCGGTGAGGTCGAGATGCGGATCGAGTCCAAGACCGGCCGGGACGTCGAGTCCATGGCCAGCATCGGGCGCGAGCGTGAGGTGCTCTTCAAGGCCGGGTCGCAGTTCGAGATCACCGGGGTCGAGATGGGCCCGGGGCACCCTCAGCACCCCGACTTCGAGAACCGCCCCGGCGCCCGGGACCAGCCGCAGTGGATCGTGCACGCCGAAGAAATCGCGCCGGGGGATCCGCGGTACCGCGCTGACACGCGGGAGGCGATCGACGATCGTCGTGCCGCCGAGCGTGCCGACGAAGAGCGCTTCGAGCGGGAAGAGGCCGAGAAGGACGCGCAGTTCTACGCCGAGTACCCGCACCTCAAGCCGTCCGGGGACCTGTTCAAGCTGCTCGGCGGGGACGACGCACCCCCGCCGCCCGCCGAGAAGCGTGTGCCCGCCACTGACGCGCCCGAAGGTGGCTGGTCGCGGCTCGCCGAACCCTTGACGCCGGGTGGTCCGCCCGTACTCCACGCCGGGTCCGTCGAGACGCCGCAGCAGCACGCGCGGCTCGTGCGCGACGCCGTTCCCGAACTCGCCGCCGTCAACACCCGCAACCACTACAGCCCGGGCGAGCACGGCTACCGGGCCAACGCCGCCGAGTCGATGACCGCTTTCGACCGGCGGATGCACGGCGAGGACGTCGTTGCCGGGCCCGCCCGGGGCGAAACCCTAAGCGGGCCGTGGAGCGGCCGCGGCAGCTTCGACGACGTCGCGCGCGATCTCGGGGAACGTCCCGTCGGCGCGCGGTCCGCCGTCGCCTTCGAGCACGCCGGCGACGAACGGCTGGTCGCCGCCGTGCACACCGAGCACGGGGTCCTGTTCGCCGATCCCGTCACCGGACGGCTCGCCGAGCTGCCGCACGACGCCACCGGGATCCGCGAACTGCCCCTCGGCCGGCACGAAACCCAGCACGAAATCCAGTACGAAACCCCGACCATCGCCGACCGCCTCAGCCCGCCGGCCGAACGGCTCCCGCACGACGAGGGCTACCTCTTCGACGACGACCACCGCGGGACGCCGGCCGACCACGAGAGCATCCGCCGCGCGGTCGGCGACGAGCGCATCTACCAGGAGATCCACGACCGCGCGCTCGCCCGCCGGGACGCCGCCGGCCTGCCCCTGACCGACGACGCCGCCGTCGCGGTCCACGGCTACACCCGCGGCGAGTACGCCTACGACGTCAACGAGGCCCTGCGCCGCGGCCCGGGCCACCCCGGCTTCGACCTCGCGCAGGCGAACGCCCGCGCCATCACCGACGGCCTCAACCAGGTCCCGCGCACGTCCGGCGAGACCATCCGCGCCTACGACGTCGGCGGCGACCCGCGGCTGGCCGAGCTCGTCGCCGGGCCGTACGAGCCGGGCGCGGTGGTCGTCGAGCCGTCCTTCTCCAGTGCGTCCATCAAGACCAGCGAGTTCTCGACGAGCAAGTTCGGCGACGACGTCGAGCTGCACGTCCGCTCGGACAACCTCCGCGACATCTCGAAGCTCGCCGAAAACCCGTCCGAGCGCGAGTCGCTGTCGCCGCCGGGCACGCAGCTGCTGGTGCACGAGCGACGGCTGGAGATCACGCCCGAGGGCCGCCGCAAGTGGGTCATCGAGGCCGAGGAGATCGGCCCGGGCCACCCGCGCTACCTCGACCCCGAGGCCGCGCAGCAGAAGATGGCCGAGCGCCGCGCCGAGAACGACCACAACGCCGCCGAGTTCGAACGGCGCAAGCAGGCCGCCCTCATGGAACGCCTCGGCGGCTTCGGCGAGCCCGAACAGCTCCACCAGGAGCCGTCGAAGGTCAGCGACGTCCTCGATGGGCCGGCCGAAGCGCCGCACGTCCCCGGATCGCCGGCGGACTACTCGAGCCTGGCGCGCGCGACGAACCCGCCGGCCGAGCCGGCCATCCACGCCGGCGCGGCGACGCCGGCGGAGCGCGCGGCCTACGTCCAGGACCGGCACCCGCACCTGCGCGAGGTCAACCCCGGCTTCCACCAGCCGGGTGCGCTGGAGAACGGGTACATGTCCAACTGCACGCGCGCGCCCGAGGCGTACATGGACCGGCTGCGCGGCGGGGACATGACGGCCGAGCCGCTCCTCTTCCACGAGATGGGCACCCGCGGCACGCTCGAGCACCTCGAGGGCCGGTTCGGTGAGACGTTCTCGGAGCGCGGCAGCTACGACGACGTCATCCGCGAGATGCGGGACCAGCCGCTCGACCACCACGCCGTGGTCGCGGTGAAGTACGAGGGCCCGAACGGCGTCGAGTACGGGCACGTCGCGATGGTCGTGCACACCCGCGACGGGGTCGCGTTCATCGACCCGCAGTCCGGCGACCTCATGCACCTGCCGCAGCCGCCGAAGGGCATCAAGCTGATGCACGTCGGCACGCCGGACGAGGCGCACGTCCAGACCGGGCACGACGCGACGCCGGAGCACGGCGGCTACGGCGGCGCCCCGCGGTCCCGGCTCGACGACCTCCTCGCCGAGCCGCGCGTCGCCGAAGCCCTGGCCGGCGCCACCACCGACCTCGTCGTCAAGGACCACGAGGGGAACCCGCAGAACCTCGGGCCGGTCGGCGAGTTCGTCCGGACGCGGCTGGCCGAGCACCCGGAGCTGGTCGAACTCCTCCACGACCCGGCCAACGAGTTCCTGACGCGGTCGCTGCTGCGCAAGCCGGAGACGATCGCGAGCCTGCTGGTGCACGACGAGGCCATCCCGATCCTCGCCGACGCCGTGCACGAGGTGCACCACCCGGACCCGGACGCCGAGCCGGTGGGCCCGGACGCCGACCCGACCCCGCTCACCCCGGACCAGGCCGAGGTGTCGCGAGAGGTGATCGACCAGGCGGCGGAGCACCCGAACGCGCACCGCAAACAGGCGCCGTTCGACCAGAGCAAGCTCGGGGACGAGGCGTACACGCGGGAGTACCTGGCCGAGCGCTACCGGGAAGCGGCTCGGGCCGATCTCAAGCTGAAGGAGATCCTGCCGCCGCTGGCCGACGAGACCGGCGGCCACGCCGGGTTCCGCCCCGGGCCGAAGTCCGAAGGCCGCGCGATGGACAAGATCAACACGAACTACAACGGAGACGCGTCACGGCTGGTCGACCTCGCGGGCGCGATGATCCAGTTCGAGCGCGTGCAGGACGCCTACGCCGCGTTGGCGCGGATCGCGGAGCACCCGGACCTGGAGATCGTCGCCTTCGACGACCGCTTCGCGAACCCGGCGCCGGCGGGCTACCGCGACCTGCAGATGAGCGTGCGCATCGACGGGCACGTCGCCGAGCTGCGCCTCCACCTCAAGGCGCTGGACGATGTCTCGGCGTACGAGCACTCGCTGTACGAGGTGCGACGTGACCTCAAAGCGCTCAAGAAGGCCGAAGACCGGCCACACACCGACGAGGAACAGGTCCTGATCGACGGGCTGATCAAGCGCGAACGGGAACTGTTCTGGGACGCGCTGCAGGGGAGTCTTTAGATGGTCCAGACGCCGTCCTACTTCGAGTACTACGACCACGCGTTCATGGTCGACAGCACGCCCGACGGCGGGCTTACCGGCCGGATCCTCAACTGGAAGACCGGCCGGTTCGACGAAGACAACGAGCACGTCGTCGACGTGCTGTTCGACCACGGGCCGGACATCCGGAGCCTGGACCGGGAGCGGTTCGTGCGCCGGACCGAGGAGGAGCGGCACAACTACCTCCGCGGGGACGGGCCGATCTTCGCGCTCTACCAGACCATCGACGCAATCTGGGCCGCAGTGGAAGAGGAGAACCGCAAGATCACCAAGGAGGAACGCGCCTTGATCGCATCGCTGTACCGGCGCACCTTCAAGATGTGGGAGGACGAGTTCGCCCGCCGCGACGCCGGCGAGGCCCCGACCTTCACCTTCTCCTCGGTGCTGGCGCGATGATTCACGTGGAACATCGACTCTCGCCCGAAGACCAGCGCACCCTGTTGGTGCAGCTGGGAAAGCTCGTCCGCGAGCTCCGGATCGACGCCGCCGGGCCGGCCGCCGTCGACTTCCGGCAGGTCGGGACGCACTCGGAGGTCCAGGGTCACAACGCGACAACGTCCGACGCCGTCGCCGAACTGTTCGCCGAACTCCGCAAGGGGATGTACACCGAGGACCGCGGCACCTGGCTGCAGGCGCGGTTCACGCTCACCCCGGACGGCACCTTCGACTTCGACTTCGCGCTCGACGACGATCCGGTGTGGACGGACGCGCCGCCGTCGGCCGCCTACCCGGAGGAGCTCGCCGCGTTCCCGCGCGCCGACGAGCACATTCCCGACTGGTGGCGGCTGCGCGCCCAGCTGCCGCTCGGCGTGGTGTTCCGGCACGCCGACGCCGGCGACCCGGACGTCGAGCGGCCGCCGCTGACCGACACCGAGGTGCCGCTCGTGCTGCAGTACCTCGAGCGTGAGGCCGTCGTCCACGAAGACGGCGACGAGCGCTTCCACACCGACGGCGCCTGGATCTGGCCGTCGTCGGTCGCCGACCGGCTGGCGGAGGAGGGCATCCCGCCCGAACCGGACCTGGTCGCGCACATCCGCCGCCACCACTACCAGCCGCCGTACGTGGAGCCGCTGGTGCGCCGGACCGCCGAGGCCGACCTGCTGGGCGAGCCGCGGCCGAAGCCGAGCCGCGCGGACGTCAAGAAGACGAGTGGTGACGTCGCCGCGGAGCTGGAGACCACGCCCGACCCCCGGCTCGGTGACGAGGAGCTGCTGATCGTGCTGGTCCAGCGGCTCGGCGAGCACGGCGTCTGGCCGGAGGCGTACCGCGTCGGCGGCCGGGCCGACGGCACGTGGTGCCTTAACTTCACTCCCGAAGGCTGGGAAGTCGCCGCCTACGCCGGCGGCGATCCCCGCGAGCCGAAGTACTTCGAACGGCTCGAGGACGCCGCCCAGCAGCTGCTCGGGGCGTTGCTGCTGCACCCCGCCCGGATGACCGCCGGGCACGAAACGCCCTTGGAAACCGCCAAGGAGCTCGACGACTGGCCGGTCCACCCGGCTCCGGGTGAGCCTCCCCTCACCCTGCTCCGCAACAAGCGCATCACCCGGCTGGTGGCGGGTACGGTCGTCCTGCGCTTCGGCGAGGAACCCGGCAATCTCGTTCACCACGGCGAGGTACGGTTCGCCACGACGTCGCTGCCGCTCGAACGTGAGCGGCAACGGCGGAGCTACCGGCTGAGACGCCCTCTGCACGTGATCACCGGCATCACGGTTCCGTGGGCGAACCTACCGGGTGGCGCGGTGGCCTTCGTGCTGCCGAAGACGATCGCCGAGCACGAGTCCGACGGAAGCCTGGAGAGGATCGAGTAGGTGGAAGCGGCGGAAGCGATTGCCAAGGTCGGCCAGTGGCTACGCGCGGTGCACGGGCCGGACGTCTCCGGTCCCGCCGGGCTCCGGGTGGACACCGGGAAGGTGCTGCGCATCCCCGAGGGCTGGTCGGTGCCCTACAACACCATCGCGTTCCTCGACGAGGGACGGCCGGAGAAGGAGATCTTCCCGCCGCCGTCGGTCGTGGTCCGCGAACCGGACGGCGAGCTGCGGCAGGCGCATCCGCACCCCGGCGGGCTGTCGGTGCCGGTGGCGTTCCCCGGCCAGGAGAACTGGCGCGAGGTCGTCGACCCCGAGTACGTGAAGGCCGGGCTCGGTGAGCTGGGCGTACCGCTGCAGGCCGTCGCGGGCTGGGTGAAGGTCGACGCCGACGGCAACCAGACCGGCGAAGAGCGCGAGAACCCCGAGTACAAGGCGGGCCCGATCCGCCGCGGTTACCCGAAGCCGGAGAACACCCTCGAGACGCTGCTGTCATTCGCCAGCGTGGGCTGGCTGACGCGGGAGCTGCTGCTCATCGGGCTGATCCGGTGCGAGGTGTTCATCCCGCTCGACCTGGAGACCGGCAAGACCGACCGGTTCTACTTCGCCGAGGAGCGCAACGAGCTCAAGGTGTTCAGCTCGACGCGGAACCTGCCCTCGCGCGAGCACGGCTGGTGGAAGGTCGACGTCGCGACGCTGGCCGAGTTCGAGCACCCGCCGAACCTGGTGATCAACGGCGGCCCGACGACCATCGAGGACGTCTCCAGCGGCGAGCTCGCCGGGATCGTCCAGCGGTTCCCGCGGCACGAGCCGCGCATCGACGTGCACGGTCGCTGCCCGGAGGCCGAGGAGGACCTGATCCGCGTCGCCGCCGACACGGCGGCGCGGATGGGCCTGCCGGACCCGGTCAAGCCGCCGCTGGCCGCGGCCGAGAAGGCCCGGCGGCGCGGGTACGAGCTGACCGCCGAGGAGTGCGCGAAGACCGTGCTCGGCGAGTCGTGGCTGAAGCGGCTGCAGATGCCCGAGCCGCCGCGCAGCAAGCCCAACGACCTGCGCGCGAACGGCCTGGCGCCGACGTACGACAACGCCGGCCGCGCGACGCCGCGGCTGGACACGTTCGGCAAGTACTTCGAGCGCGACCTCGACGGCTTCCGCTACGGCTGGCAGCGCGTCACGGGGGCGTACGTCGGCTTCGCGCTCGGCGAGGCCCTCGGCGCGGCCGTCGACCGGATGATGCTCCACGACATCCACGCGAAGTTCGGCATCGAGGGCGTCACCGACCTGGTGCCGGCGTTCGACCAGCCGGGCCGGATCGGCTCGCTGACGCAGCGGCTGCTGTTCTACACCGAAGCCGCGATCCGCAGCCCGCACCGCGAGCAGCCGGAGTCCCGCGACGCCGAGCAGCTGTTCCCCGGGGTCGTCCGCGGCGCGCTGCAGCGCTGGCTGCGTACGCAGGGCGCGCCGATGGAGAACGCGGACGGCTGGCTCGTCCAGGTCGCCGACCTGCACGCCCGCCGCGACGCCGACGACGTCGAGCTGAACTCCTACCACCAGCTCGCGACCGAGGCCGGAGGCGCGCCGCCGATGAGCGGCCCGGCCGCGCTGATCCCGGCGCTGCCCGCCGCGCTGACCATGGCCGGGCCCGGCAGCGGGCTGAGCGGCGGTGCGCGCCAGGCGGTGCGCGACCTGGCCGGCGTCACGCACCCGACCGAGCCCGACCTGGCCGCCGCGACCTACCTGACCTGGCTGTTCGAGCACGCGCTGACCAAGGACGCGTTCAGCTTCCCGATCTGGAACCTCAGCCGCGAGGTGCTCAACCCGGACAACCAGTACCAGCAGGGTGCGGAGTGGACGGCGATCAAGGACATGGTCGCCGAGTCGGTGCCGTTCTTCGGTGAGCACGGACTGCCCGACCTGCGGATGCCCGAGCTGATCGGCGACGGCAAGACGACGCTCTCGGTCCTCGGACGCGCCTTCGCCGCGTTGTCCGGCTTCGAGAACTACCCGGAGCAGGCGCTGCTGCGGGCCATCAACCACTCCGGCCGCAGCGCCCTCACGGGCGCGATCGCCGGCGCCCTGCTCGGCGCGCGCACCGGCATCCCCGGCCTGCCGCAGAAGTGGGTCGACCAGCTGGAGCTGCGCTACCTCGTCGAGAACGTCGCTTCGGACGCCTACTGGCACTTCGACCGGCACTCGGCGCTGAGCGCGCTCGGCGACGAGTGGATCGAGCGGTACCCGCGGCATTGACGCGAGGATGGGGAGAATGACAGAAGCGGAAGCCATCGACGACGGCTTCGTCGAATGGCGGCCCGACGTCGATCCGGAGTTCGACGAAAAGGCGTTTCCCGATCTTGGCATCCCGGTGCGCGCCATCCGCGGCTGGGCGCAGTACACGCTGTTCGGGGAGCCGACGGGCCCGCACCGCGCCAACGAGCAGTACCGTCCGGGCCCGGCCTGGCTCGGCTTTCCGCCGGCGACGACCGACGCCGGGAAACTCTTGAACTACCTCGGCGCGAACTGGATCAGCCGCGCGGAGTTCGTGACGGCGCTGCTCGACTGCGAAGTTCTCGTGCCATTGCCGGACGGCGAACCGCTCGTGCGCCAGGTCCCCGGCAATGGGCAGGAAGTCATCGCCTACAGCTCGTCGGCGAAGGTGCCCGGGCGGTATCCGCGGCGCCGGCGGGTCGTCGTCCGCGACCTGCTGGCCGGCCGGCCGCCGACCGGGCTGACCCTCGACCCCGGCACCGGGCTCGTCCGGAGCCTGACCGCAGCCGAGCTGGCCGGCACCGGTCCCGGCGAGCCGCGGCCGCAGTTCGACGAGCCCGCGCCCGAAGCCGGGCCCGAGGTCGCCGAGGCGCTGCCCGCGCTGGTCGCGGAGTTCGGCGTCGAGCCGCCCGACCTGCTGGAACGGCACCTGCGGTACGCCGTCGACCACGCCCGCGACCACCACTTCGAGCTGTCCTCCGAGGACTGCGTCCGGTACCTGCGCGGGTTCGCCTGGCAGTACCGCAACGGCGTGCGGCGGCGGGCGGGCCAGGACCCGGAATGGCCGGCCGACCTGGCCGCGAACGGCTTGATCGCGCACGTCGACGAGGACGCCCGCCCCCGGCCGGTGCCGTGGACGTTCGGGAAGTTCTCCGCCTTCGGCACGCCGGCCGCGCGCTTCGCGTGGCACCGGATCGTCGGCGCGTACGTCGGCTTCGCGATCGGAGACGCGCTGGGCGGCGGAGACGTGGGCACGCTGGGTGGCCTGACGCGTCACCTGCTGTTCCACACCGACAGCGTGCTGCGCGGCCTGCCGCCGGTACCGACCGGCGACGTGCCTGCGGAGCTGCCGCATCCGGACCCGGTCGGCTGGCTCGCGGTCGCGACGCGGCGCGCGGGTCCCGCACCCGACGCTCTCTCGACGTTGCTGGCCACGGCGCTGGCCGCGACGCCGGCGGGGGCAGTCGCCATCGACGGCATCGACGGCGAGCAGTACGCGAAGGACGTCGCGCGCGCGTTGACCGGAGACGTCGGCGCGGAAGTCACCGAGGGCGTCGAGCTGCTGATCGCGCTGTTCCAGGCGTTGCTCACCCGCGACACGTTCGCGCTGCCCGTCCACCTGCGCCTGCGGGAAATCGGCGGCGGCCTGGCGACCTCGACGCTGGCGTTGCGTGAAGACCGCGACGCCGACGACATCATGCAGCTGGAGAGCATCGGTGACGGCCGGAGCGTCCGGTCGGTGCTCGGCCGGGCGCTGTTCGCCGCGGCCAAGCGCGGCCACGACCCGGAAGCGGCGATCACGCTCGCCGCGCGGTCCGGCCCGGTCGCGGGCGCGATCGCCGGAGCGCTCGTCGGCGCAAGGGTCGGTGTCCCCGGCCTGCCCGCCGCGTGGGTCGCGGCGCTGCCCGAGCTCGGCCTGCTCGACGACGTCGCCGGCGACGTCTTCTGGTACTTCAACCGCAACGGCCTCCAGACGGAGACCGCGGAACACCCACGCTGGGAACGCCGCTACCCGAGCGGCCGCTTCACCCCGAAACCGAAGGGACCGGACTTGCGCTCACGACTCCGGGGGAGCCTGCTGGCCGGGGCGATCGGCGACGCGCTGGGCGCGAAGACCGAGTTCGACTCGATCGACCGGATCCGCGAGATCGCCGGTCCGGCCGGCATCACCGACTTCATCCCCGCGTACGGCGGCGTCGGCCGGATCACCGACGACACGCAGATGACGCTCTTCACGCTCGAAGCGCTGATCCGGGCGCATGCCCAGCGGCGGCGGACCGGTTCCGCCGACGTCGTGCACTCCCTGCAGATGGCCTACCAGCGCTGGCTGCACACCCAGGGCGTCACCTGGGACCGCGCGCGCGGTCCGCAGTCCGACGTCGAGGCGCCCGACGGCTGGCTGATCACGCACCAGGAGCTGTTCAGCCGCCGCGCACCGGGCCTGACCTGCTTCGGCGAGCTGGAGGCGTACGGCCGCTCGGGCGTCCGGGGCACCATCGAACGCCCGGTGAACAACTCGAAAGGCTGCGGCGGCGTGATGCGCGTGGCACCGATCGCGCTGTGGTCCGACGACCTCGCCGAGGTGTTCCGGCTCGGCGCCGAGAGCGCGGCGCTGACCCACGGTCACCCGAGCGGGTATTTGTCCTCGGGCTGCTTCGCGGTGCTCGTCCACGGCCTGCTGCACGGGAAACCGCTGCTCGACGCCCTCGCGGCCGCGCGGGACGAGCTTGTGAAGCACCCGGGACACGAAGAGCAGAGCGCGGCGCTCGACGCGGCGCTGGCGCTGGCGGAACAGGGGCCGCCGACGCCGGAGAAGCTCGAATCGCTCGGGCAGGGCAACATTGGCGAGACCGCGTTGTCGATGTCCGTGTACGTCGCGCTGACCACCACCGACGCCGACACGGCGTTGCTCGCGGCGGTCAACCACAGCGGGGACAGCGACTCGACCGGTTCGGTCTGCGGCAATCTCGTCGGCGCGATGTACGGCGAAGAGGCCCTGCGGCCGAGCTGGCTGGAGCGGCTGGAGCTCCGCGATGTCATCGTCGGCCTGGTGGACGACGCGCTCACCGAGTTCGGCCCGGATGCGCCGGGTGACGACCGGTGGTTCGCTCGGTACCCGGTCGACTAAGTTTCCGATGTCACTGGGGTCAGGGGAGGACAAACGTGCGTTACCGGGTTGAGGTGGCCGAACGCCCGGACGGCCTGTACGCGGCGTGGGGCGAGGGGACGTTCCGCGCGCAACGGTCGACCACGGACGGCACGGTGCTGCTGTCCGTGCTGCCGGAAGACGAGGCGCCGGAGGGCTTCGACAAGGAGTTCGAGGGCCGGCCGGCGCGGGTCGTGCCGGCGAGTGAGGTGCCGGCGACGTTCACGTTGCGCACCTTCGGCGAGTACGACGGCGAAGTCTTCGAGGTCGCGCCGGGCGCGCGACCGGAGCTGACGCTGCGCTGGGTCCGCGACGACGCCGCCCGCGCGGCGCAGCTGGGCCTGACCGACTTCTCGGTCACGGTGCCGGCGAAGCAGGTCACGGCGCTGTGGCAGACGCGGCTGGACTTCACCGAGACGCCGGAGGCGCGGCCGCAGCCGGGCACCGGCGACCAGAACGCGCTGCTGCGCGCCATCGGCCGGACGCTGCTGCACACGGTGCCCGGCGGCTGGGCCCGCGTCGGCGCGCAGTTCCGGCAGGTCGGCGACTACTCCGAGATCGAGGTCCGCGCGGTCGGTGACGAGGACGGCCCCGTGTCGGTCTCGCTGCCCGCGGTGCCGCGGCTCGGCGGGCTCTTCGCGCGGCTGCGGGCCGCGATGTTCCAGCCCGAGGTGGGCACCTGGTTCCAGGGCACGTTCACGCTCGACGCGGAATCGCAGTTCGACTTCGACTTCGACGCCGACCGCGAGCCGGACTGGCGGGTGCCGCCCAACGAGGGCGGCCGCCCGTCGACCGCCGCCTACGAGCTGGAGCTGGCGAACTTCCCGCGGTCGCCGAAGCACGTGCCGGGGTGGCTGACCGCGAAGGCCGGCCTGCCGCTGGACATCACGTTCCGGCTCGCCCGGGCCGCCGACTCGCACGCCGAAGGCGAACGCCCGGTGGTCAACCGGCCGCCGGTGCCGCCGGACCAGGTCCGCGGCGTGCTCGACTACCTGTTCCGGGCGCCGGTCGCGCTGCACCGGCCGGCACCGCTGCCGGACATCTTCGGCGTGCCGGGCGCGAAGCCGGACGTGCCGAACGCGTTCCACACCGACGGCACCTGGATCTGGCCCGCCGCCGTGCCGCACTACCTGCGCAAGTACGGGGTGCCGCCGGAGCCGGAGCTGGTCGAGCACATCCGGGCGGCCGGGTTCCGCCCGCCGTTCGTCGGCGACCTCGTCCGCGCGACGGCGGAAGCCGAGGTCCTCGGCCGGCCGCGGCCGCCGCAGACGGCCGCGGACCTGCCGGACGAGCGTGCGCTCGTGCGCGTCGCCCGCGGTGAAGAGGTGCGTGACCTGCGGGGCGCGGAGACGCTGGAGCTGCTCCAGCAGCGGCTCGCCGAGCACGGCGTGCCGGCCGCGGCCTACCGGATCGGCGCCAAGGAGATCCCGGCCGAGGGCGTCTGGACGCTGCGGCGGGCCGAGAACGGCTGGGAGGTCTCGCGGCCGCCGTCCGACGAGCCGGTGGCGTTCGGCTCGCTCGGTGACGCGGCCCGGTTCCTCCTCGGCGTGCTGCTGATGCAGCCGCCGCGGCCCGCGGAGGAGTCCGACCTGCCCGCCGACTGGCCGATCCTGCCGATGCGCGGCGAACCGCCGTTGAACTTCTACCGCGGCAAGCGCCTGATCGTGCTCGCGCCGGGCACGACGGTCGTCCGGTTCGGCCCCGAGACCGGCAACCTGGTGCACGCGGAGGGCACGCGGTTCGTCGAGACGTCGCTGGCGTTCGAACGCGAACGTGACAAGCGGCTCTACCGGGTGCAGCGCTCGGTGCGGGTGCTGACCGGCGTGACGGCGCCGTGGAGCGGGATGCCGGGCGGCGCGGTCGCCTACCTGCTCCCCCGGCCGCTCGCCCAGCACCTCGAGACGGGGTCCGTCAGCCGGGTCTGATCAGGACGCGGTGATCAGGACGGCGGGCGACCACCAGTAGTCGGCGAGCGGTTCGACGCCGACGTCGGTGAAGCCCGCCGTCTCCAGCTGCGCGACCCAGTCCGCGGCCGGGTGCTCCCAGTTCGTCCGCTCCTGCCCGTCGACGATCCCGAGCAGGACCGGCAGCAGGAAGCCCTGCGCGACGAGCGAAGCGTCTTCGCCGTACTCCGCGACGCCCTGTTCGTAGCGCTCGACGAGCGAGCGAAGGTGCTCCGGCGAGCCTTCGACGTACTCCAGGACGTCGAACTCGGCGAGCACCAGCGTCCCGGTACGCAACTGGAGCGTGCGAAGCACCTCCGCGCGCTGGTCCGGCTCGATCGACTGCAGCGCGAACGTCGACTGGACGAAGTCCCAGCCGAGGTCGTCGCGAGCCAGGAACTCCTGGGCGGTCGACTGCCAGCACTGGGCCGACGGCACCCGCTCGTGGACGCCCTCGAGCAGCGCGGCCGACGGTTCGACCAGATCGATCCGGCTGGGCACGTGCGTGGCCTGCTCCAGCGCGGGCACGACGGCCAAGCCGTCGCCGCACCCCAGGTCGAGCAGGGATTCCGGCTTTGCTTCGTCGTAGCGGGCGGCCAGCGCGGTGCTCAACGCCCGGTACAGCCAGACGTTGCCGCCGCCGCGGATGAACGCCGTGAAGGCGCTCGGCTGGTCGTACACGGAGGCCGAGCCGTCACCGGCGAGGTAGGTGTGCAGTTCACCGGCCAGCGACGACCCGGCGCGGCCGGCCCGGGCGGCGAGGTCGGCGGCCTGGTCGCGGTCACCGGCGCGGTGGGCGGCGAGGGCGTCGGCGAGCAGCTCGATCGAGGTCATGCTCAGGAGATATCAGAAGGGCACCCACAACGTCACCCGTGTGCCGCCTCCGGCGAGTCCCGACTCGACCAGGGAGGTTCCGCCGACTTCGGCCAGCCGGGCGGTGATCGACTCGCTGATGCCGAACCCGGCCGGGTGATCGGCCGCGCTGAAGCCGGCGCCGTGGTCGCGGGTGATCACCGCGATCCCGCCTTCGCGCTCCTCGACGCGCACCACGACCCGGTCGGTGCCGGAGTGCTTCATCGTGTTCCGCATGGCCTCGCGCACGGCGTCGCGGATGGCGATCTGCCGGACCTCCGACAGCGTGTCGTCGTCCAGCTCGGCCACCACGAGCTGGGCGCGCAGCCCGTCCCGCGCCATCTCGGCGGCGAGCGCGGCGAGCTTCTCACCGAGCGGCCGGGCGCCGTCCTCGGCCCGCTCGGACGCCGCCGACTCGATCGTCTGCCGGATCTCCATCGCCTGCGCCCGCGCGAGCCGCTGGATCTCGACCAGCCGTTCTTCGGCGTTCGACGTGCCGGACAGCGCCATCGCCTCGAGCGTCTGCAGCACGGTGTCGTGCAGCATCCGGTGCTGCTGGGCGCGCTCGGCCAGCCGGCCGTTGCGGGTGCCGTACGCCAGGGCCAGCCGGGTGCCGAGCCCGGTCAGCACCAGCGCGGCGGCCGCCAGGAACAGCTCGGCGAGCAGCGCCGAGAAGGTCGAGAACGCCGCGCCGACGTGGAACCGACCGGTGTTGAGCCAGTTCGCGAGCATCCGCAGCGGGAAGCTCGCGAGACCGAACACGAGCCCGCTGGGGACGCCCAGCGCGAGGGTCAGCAGCCCGGCCTCGCCCAGGAGGTGGACGCTGCTGACCGCGAGCGCGTCGAAGTACACCGCGGTGGGGACGGTCAGCGCGAGGACCAGCGGCGAAAGCGTGGTGAAGACGAGATCGACCGCGAGCAGCTTGCCCGCGTCCCGGCCGCGGAACGGTGCCGAGCGGAACATCCAGCGGAAGCCGATCACGTTCAGCGCGACCGAGAGCAAGGTGAACACCCCGACCGGCAGCAGCCCGCTCGCGCCGTTCCGGATGGCGTAGACGCCGAACTGCCCGGGCACGGCGAGCAGCCGGAAGGCCAGCGGGATGAGCACGACGTACCGCGTGGCGCGCAGCAGCAGGCCGTCGCGCCGGCTCGGGTCGATCGAGCCGGCGATCTTCGAGATCCGCTTCAGCGCGTGGATCGGCGTCGGGTCGGCGATCTCGTCCGAGAGCTCGCTGGTGGCCGTCGCGATCGCGGGCGCGCCCTGCCGCAGCAGTGCCACGAAGAAGCTGCCGCCGGTCGCCGGCTTCGGCGGGTCGGGCGCTTCGGTGGACATCGCGCGGACAACCCCCTGGTCACGTCGGTGAACCGAGGTTAGGGAGTATCACCGATCCGCGGCGGCCAGGTCCAGGCTTCCACGAAATTCACGGTAAGTCGGTCAGGAATTTCCGATTCCCTGCTCCGCCGCCCACTTCTTCAGTTCCGCGACGGCGTCGTCGTGCTCCAGCGGTCCGCGGTCCAGGCGCAGCTCCTTGAGGAACTTCCACGCCTTGCCGACGTCCGGACCCGGCTTGATGCCCAGCAGCTCCATGATCTCCTCGCCGTTGAGGTCCGGCCGCACGCGGTCGAGGTCCTCCTTGGCCTTGAGCGCGGCGATGCGGGCCTCGAGGTCGTCGTAGGTCGCCTGCAGCGCCGCCGCCTTCCGGCGGTTGCGCGTGGTGCAGTCGGCGCGGACGAGCTTGTGCAGCCGGGTCAGCAGCGGGCCGGCGTCGGTGACGTACCGGCGGACCGCCGAGTCCGTCCACTCGCCCTTGCCGTAGCCGTGGAACCGCAGGTGGAGGAACACGAGCTGGGAGACGTCGTCGATGATCTCCTTGGAGAACTTCAGCGCCCGCAAACGTTTGCGGGCCATCCGCGCCCCGACCACTTCGTGGTGGTGGAAGCTCACGCCGCCGCCGGGCTGGAACTCCCGCGTCGCCGGCTTGCCGGCGTCGTGCAGCAGCGCCGCCAGCCGCAGGATCAGGTCCGGCTCCGACGTCGGCTCGTGCGACTTCTCCAGGTCGATCGCCTGGGCCAGCACGGTCAGCGAGTGCTGGTAGACGTCCTTGTGCTGGTGGTGCTCGTCGATCGCCAGCCGCATCCCGGGCACCTCGGGGAGCACGCGGTCGGCGAGGCCGGTGTCGACCAGCAGCTCGATGCCGGGCCGGGGGTCGTCGGCGAGCAGCAGCTTCGACAGCTCGGCCTGCACGCGCTCGGCGGTGATCCGGTCGATCTCGTTCGCCATCGACGCCATCGCGTCGACCACGCGCGGCGCGGCGGTGAAGCCGAGCTGCGCGGCGAAGCGGGCGGCGCGCAACATCCGCAGGGGATCGTCGGCGAACGACTCCTGCGGCGTCGCCGGCGTGTCGAGGACCTTCTCCCGCAGCGCGCTCAGGCCGTCGTGCGGGTCGATGAACGTCTTCGTCGCCAGCTCGACGGCCATCGCGTTGACCGTGAAGTCGCGGCGGAGCAGGTCGCCTTCGATGCTGTCGCCGAAGGTGACCTCGGGGTTGCGGCCGACGCGGTCGTAGCTGTCCGCGCGGAACGTCGTGATCTCGAGCTGCATGCCCTTCTTCGTCACGCCGACCGTGCCGAACGCGATGCCCACGTCCCAGACCGCGTCGCCCCACTCGCTGACGATCTTCAGCACCCGGTCCGGGCGCGCGTCGGTGGTGAAGTCGAGGTCGCCGGAGCGCCGGCCGAGCAGCGCGTCGCGCACGCTCCCGCCGACGAGGTACAGGCGGTGCCCGGCCCGGGCGAACCTCTCGGCCAGCTCGTCCGCCAGGGGGGAGAGCCGCATCAGCTCCACCACCGCGTTCTCCTTGGCGACCACGTCGTTCACGAAAATCCCACTGGGTTCGGGTGCGATTACTACAGGCACCACCGGACAGGACACGGAGAGCCAGCCTACCGGGGCAACCGTTTGCTCTAGCATCGCAGCATGTCTGGATCAGCCGGCCGCCCCGGCGCCTCGAAGCCGCGGAGGCGGCGCAGGCGTCAGCGCGGCAGGCGCCTGACCACGGTCGACGAGACGTCGGCCGGGGGCCTCGTGGTGGACGCCGAGCGCGAACAGGCGGTGCTGATCGGCCGGCTCGACCGGCACGGCAGACTGCTGTGGTCGCTGCCCAAGGGCCACATCGAGGACGGTGAGACGGTGGAACAGACGGCCGTGCGCGAGGTCAAGGAGGAAACCGGCATCTCCGCGCGCGTGCTGCAGCCGCTGGGCACCATCGACTACTGGTTCGTGGCCGAGAAGCGGCGGATCCACAAGACCGTCCACCACTTCCTGCTGGAATCGCTCGGCGGCGAGCTCTCCGACGAAGACGTCGAGGTCACCGAGGTGGCCTGGGTCCCGCTGGCCGAGCTGGAGACCAAGCTCGCCTACTCCGACGAGCGCAAGCTCGTCCGGAAGGCCAGTCACATGCTCAAGGAACTTTTCGCGCGCCCGGACGTCCACGGACGAGACGAGCACGCCCCTGAGGGAGCCCCCGAGTGAAGCGGTTCGCCGCAGCCTTCCTTTCCGTCCTCTTCCTGGCCGTCCCCGCCCTCACCGGAGCCACGGTGGCGGAGGCACAAGGGGGCGCCCGCCTGCGGGTCGACCTGGCCGAGCTGAACCCGCGCGTGATCACCGGCTCGACGACGACGCTGACCGTCGCCGGCACGGTGACCAACACCGGCGACCGGAAGGTCACCCGGCCGCAGGTCCGCCTGCAGGCCGGCGAGCGGGTGACGACCTCGCGCGGGGTCAACGACGTGCTGTCGGGCGCCGTCATCAAGGACGCCCCGCTGACCGACTTCACCTCGGTCGCCGACGTGCTGGAGCCCGGGCAGAGCGCGCCGCTGAACATCACGGTGAACCTGACCGGCTCGAAGGCCGCGCAGTTCGGCCGCCCCGGCGTCTACCCGCTGCTGGTGAACGTCAACGGCACCCCGGAGTTCGGCGGGGCCGCCCGGCTGGGCGCGGTCAGCATGCTGATGCCGGTGCTGGCCGGGCCGGGCAAGTCCGCCGGGCACTCGTCGGCGGGCGCGCCGAGCATGACCCTGCTCTGGCCGCTGACCAGCGGTGTCCCGCCGGTCTACGCGGCGCCGTACGGCCAGCCGCTGGTGCTGCGCGACGACCGGCTGGCCGACGAGATCGGCCCCGACGGCCGGCTGAACGCGCTGGTCACGGCCGCGTCCACGGCCGTGCGTGGCGACGCGGACCTCGCGAAGTCGATGTGCTTCGCGCTCGACCCGGACCTGCTGGCCACCGTCGACTCGATGAGCCGCGGCTACCAGGTCCACACCGACAACGGGAACGTCGACGGCAAGGGCGTCCAGACCGCCAAGACGTGGCTGACCTCGCTGCGCTCCCTGCTGACCGGCCGGTGCGCGGTGGCGCTGCCCTTCGCCGACGCCGACCTCGACACCGTCTCCCGGATCCGTCCCGGCGACCCCATCCTGGTCGCCCAGGCGGCCGCGGCCGCCGCCACGATCCAGCAGGTGGCCGGGGTCACGCCGCAGACCGGCGTGCTGTGGCCGGACGGCACCCTCAACGAGGCGGTGCTCACCGCGCTGACCCAGGCCGGCGTCAAGACCGTGCTCACGGACGCGGCGAAGCTCGTCCCCGCCGGCGTGGGCGGCGGCGTCACCGTGCAGGGCAGCGCGGTCCGGGCCCAGCCGACCGATTCGCTCATCTCCGCGGCCATGACCGGCGTGCCGAGCGTGCCCGATTCGGTCACCGTCGCCGCGAACACCGAGCGGGCGGTCTCCAGCCAGAACGGGCTCGGCGCGCTCGCCTTCCGGGCCGGTCTCGGCCTGCCGGCCGGGCAGGAGCGCCCAGAGCACCTGCTCGTCGCCCCGCCGCGGCGCTGGGACGCCCCGGCGGCCGAGCTCACGGCGTACCTGCAGCAGGCCGGCAACTTCCTCGACGCCGGGGTGGTCACGGCCGAGTCGCTCCCGTCGCTGCTGTCCGCGGACCCGGCGGGCTCCGGCGCGGTCGGCGACGGCGGCCAGGACCCCGGGGCGGCCATCGACCCGGTCGTCGTCTCGACGCTGTCGAAGCTCGACGACCAGGCCACCGGGGTGTCCTCCGCGATGCAGCTGGACCCCACCAAGCGGGTGAAGCCGGAGGACGTCGTCGCGTCGGTGCGGCTGGCCGAGCTGCGCGGTGCCTCCACCGGCTGGCGGGGCCTGCCCGCCGACGCGGCCACCGCGAACGCGCGGGCCGAGATCGGGGCCATCAGCGACCGGGTGAGCGTCCGGCAGCCGCAGCAGATCATCGCACTGGCGTCCGGCAACTCCCCGCTGCCGGTGTACGTGGTGAACGACCTGCCGGTCGGGATCAACGCGAGGTTCTCGCTCAACAACAACACCGGCCTCCGCGCGGACGAAGGCAAGGAGGTGTCGTTCCCCGCGGGCGGCGGCCGCCAGTACTTCCTCCCCGTGGAGGCGCTGCGGGCCGGCCGGTTCAGCGTCGATGTGTCGTTGAGCACGCCCACCGGTACCCCTCTCGGGTCATCCGCGCGGTTCGAACTGACGTCGACGGAGTACGGCGCGATCACCATCATCGCGACCGTCGCCGCAGGTGTGGCCCTACTTCTGCTGGCTTCACGGCGCATCTACCGACGGGTGAAGGACGCCCGCGCGGGGCGCGACTTGGTGGACTGATCCTTCGGCCTTCGAGTGTTCCGGGCGGTTCCCGATTACTCTTGGTCCGCACGTACGCGGCACCGGGCCGCGGGCACCGGACCGAGCACCGAGGATTGGGCACGCGTTGGAGAGAGAGCCGGGCTTACCACCCGAGCGTGCGAGTCGTCCTCGGCGCGAAGGCGCTCCGCCCCCGCAACGGGGTGACGGACCGCCGCGCGCGTCGCAGCCGGTCCGCCGCCAGCCACCACCCCAGCAGCCGCCGGCCCCGAAGCCGCCTCCTCCGGAGCGCGGCCGCCGCCAGCCGCCCCGCAACGGCCACACGCGCCAGATGCCGGCGCCGGACGACGCGCCTGTCCGCGACCAGCGCCCGCCCCGCGAGGACGGGGGACCTCGCCGGCCCGCCCGGGACGACGCACCGCCCCGGCGGCCCGCTCGTGACGACGCCCCGCCCAGGCGACCGGCCCGCGAAGACGGCCGTCCCCGCCGTCCGGTCCGCGACGACGGCCCACCCGTGCGCGACGGACGGCCGCCGCGAGAGGACGCACCGCCGCCACGCGACGGGCGCCCGGTCCGTGACGACGGCTTGATTCGCGAGCAGCGGCCCGTCCGCGACGACGCTCCCGTGCGCGACGGCCGGCCGGTGCGCGACGACGTACCCCCGCACGACGCCTGGCCCGTCCACGACGAGGCGCCGCCGCGCGAACCGCGTCCGGCCCGGCGCGTCCCGCCGCCGCCGGGCCCGCCTCCCCAGCAGCCCCCGCCGGGCGCCCCGCCGCGCGGCGGGCAGCCGCCCCGCGCCGCCGGTGGCCCGGCGCCCACCCGCGTCCAGCCCGTGCCGCCGATCCCCGGCCCGCCGGCGCAGCCGTCGGCCCCGGGCCGGCTGCCGCAGCCGGGTCCGCCGCTACCGCCACCCGCGACTCCGCCGCCGGGCACCCCGGCCGCGGGCAACCCGGCTCCCGGGACGCCCCCGCCGGGTATCCCGGTGCCTCCGCGCGGACGCGGGTCCCGGCGTCCCGCGCCGGTCCGGCCGTGGCAGGACGAGGCTCAGCGCCCGCCCGACCCGGAGGCCACGCGGTTCATCCCGCGCACCGCCGGCGTCCCCATGAACTCGCGCTGGCCGGTCGCCGACCCGGACGTCATGCGCCCGTACGACGCGCTGGCCACCCAGGTCATGCCGGCGCTCAAGACGCCGCTCGTCAAGCCGGTCGAACCGGGCGCGGAAGCCCCGGCCAAGGCGCCGTCGCTGGCGAAGGCGTCCGGCCGGATGGCGATCGCGTCGCTGATCAGCCGGATCACCGGCTTCCTGTGGAAGCTGCTGCTGGTCGCCGCGATCGGCCAGGGCATCGCGAACGACTCGTTCAACGTCGCCAACACGATGCCGAACATCATCTTCGAGCTGCTGATGGGTGGCGTCCTCGCCAGCGTGGTGGTGCCGCTGCTGGTGCGCTCCCAGGACGATCCCGACGGCGGCGCGGCCTACACCCAGCGGCTCATCACGGTGGCGTTCTCGCTGCTGCTGATCGGCACGGTGGTCGCGGTGCTCGCGGCCCCGGCGTTCACCAGCCTGTACGTCGACGGCTCCGGCAAGGCCAGCTCCTCGCTGACCACGGCGTTCGCCTACCTGCTGCTGCCGGAGATCTTCTTCTACGGCGTGTTCGCGCTGCTCTCGGCGGTGCTGAACGCCAAGCAGATCTTCGGCCCGACGGCGTGGGCGCCGGTGGTCAACAACCTGGTCGTCATCTTCACGATCCTGGTCGTCTGGGTCATGCCGGGGGACATCGACACCGCGAACCCGTCGATCACCGACCCGAAGGTGCTGACGCTCGGCATCGGCGTCACAGCCGGCATCATCGCCCAGGCCTTCCTGCTGGTGCCGCCGCTGCTCCGCTCGGGCTTCCGGTTCAAGTGGCGCTGGGGCATCGACAAGCAGATGAAGGAGTTCGGCGGCCTCGCGCTGTGGATCCTCGGCTACGTCGCGGTCAGCCAGGTCGGGTACACGATCAACACGCGCGTGCTGACCAGCGGTTCACCCGGTGGTGTGACCGCGTACAGCAACGCCTGGCTGCTCTTCCAGCTGCCGTACGGCGTCATCGGCGTCTCGCTGCTGACGGCGATCATGCCGCGGATGAGCCGCGCGGCCGCCGACGGCGACCACAAGAAGCTCATCGGCGACCTGTCGTACGCGTCCCGGATGTCGACGGTGATGCTGGTCCCGATCTCCGCGGTGATGACCGTGGTCGGCGGCTCGATCGGCATCGCGCTGTTCACCTTCGGCAAGGGCACGATCGACACCGCCGAGCGGCTCGGCGACGCACTCGCGATCTCGGCGTTCGCGCTGCTGCCGTACGCGCTGGTCATGCTCCAGATGCGCGTCTTCTACGCCATGAAGGACGCCCGCACACCGACGCTGATCATGATCGTGATGACGCTGGTCAAGGTGCCGCTGCTGTACCTGTGCCCGGTGCTGCTGTCGCCGGACAACGTCGTGCTCGGCGTCATGATGGTCAACGCGCTGACGTTCGTCGTCGGCGCGATCCTCGGCCAGGTGTGGCTCTGGGTGACGCTCGGCAACCTGCGCAGCAAGCGGGTGATCGGCGTGATCCTGTTCACGGTCGTCGCGAGCGCCCTCGGTGTCGGCGCCGCCTGGGTGGCCGGCCAGCTCGTGCCGGACGCGTTCGGCCCGAAACTGGGGGCTTGGGCGAAGCTCTTCCTGCAGGGCATCGTGGGGATCGTCGTCTCGTTCGGGGTACTCATGGCGCTGAAGGTCGAAGAGCTGAAACCGGCGACTTCGAGGTTCACCCGGTTGATCAAGCGGGGGTAACGATTCCGGTACGGATGGCGACGACTCCCGCGTCGTATTCTGGGTAACCTTGGAGCGGGGAGCTAACGGGAGAGTGCGGGTGGACACGAGGCGGAGCGAACAGGCGGGGGGTGCGAACCACGTGGGCAAGGCCCAGGTCGGATCGCTGGCCCCCGGGCGTGTGGTCGGCGACGGCCGCTACCGCCTCCTCGCGCAGTTCGGCGTGGACGAGCGCGGTGACGCGCACCTTTGGCGTGCCCGTGACGGGCAGCTGAAGCGGGACGTCGCGCTGACCCTGCTGGTCGGCGACCCGGCCGACCCGGAAGCCGCGCGGCTCGCGCGGCGCACCCTCGAACGCGCGACCCACGCGTCCAAGTTCGGCCACGGCGGGGTCGCCCGCGTGCTCGACGTGCTCGCCCTCGGCAGCGGCATCACCTCCAGCGAAGGCCTGCTCGGCGTCGTCGTCGCGGAGTGGACCAAGGGCAGCGACCTGGTCGACCTCGTCGCGCAGCGGCCGGTGGCGCCCGCCGCGGCCGCGCGGATGGTGCAGGCGCTGGCCGAAGCCGTCGAACAGGCCCACCAGAACGGGCTCGTCCTCGGGCTCGACCACCCCCAGCGGCTGCGGCTGACGCCGAACGGCGCGCTGAAGCTCGCGTTCCCCGGCCCGCTGCCGGAGGCGACGCTGCGCGACGACGTCAAGGCGCTCGGCGCGGTTCTCTACCTGCTGCTCACCGGCCGCTGGGCGCTGCCCGGCGGCCCGCCCGCGATCCAGCCGGCCCCGACCACGCCGCAGGGGCGCATCGTCCCGCCGCGGCAGCTCATCCCCACGGTGCCCGCCGACCTCTCGTCGCTGGCCGTCCGCACGATCGAGGACGGCGGCAACGGCGGCATCCGCACCAGCGCGGCCATCCTCCGGATGCTCGACCAGGTGGCCGAGGAAGAGGAGCGCACGCAGCTGATCAAGGCCGTCGGCGGGGAGGCCGCCGAGGCCGAAGGCACGGTCTGGACGACGAAGAAGCCGGTCAAGGACGTCGCACGGCGGCGCAAGCTCGCGCTAGGCGTCACCGTGCTGGTGGTCGCGACGGTCGTCATCCTCGCCTGGGGCGGGCTGATGCTGATCAACGTCTTCCAGGGCGACTCGAAGGCGAGCGGCCCGACGATCAACGTCGCGGCGCCGCCGGCGTCGAGCCAGCCGGCCGGCCAGCCGCCCGCGACGAGCCAGCCGGCCCCACCGCCGTCGCCCGTCGTGGGAGCCGCGGTGAAGCCGCAGGCCGTCGCGGTCTACAACCCCGAGGGCAAGGGCGACAACACCGCGCGGGCGAAGTACGCCACCGACGACAAGCCCGAGACGCAGTGGCGGACCGAGCAGTACAAGCAGCAGTTCCCCGCCATCAAGCCGGGCGTCGGGCTCGTCGTCACCTTCAAGGACCCCATCACCCTCAGCCAGGTGAAGGTCGAGGGCGGCACGCCGGGCACCAAGGTCGAGATCCGTTCGGCGACCGAGAAGAACCCGGACTTCGCCGACACGAAGGTGGTCGGCAACGGCGACCTGAAGGACGGCGAGACGACCATCGCGCTGGCCCAGCCGGCGCAAGGGGAGTACTTCATCGTCTGGATCACCGCACTGGGTGGCGACGACGGGAAGTTCCAGACGGAAATCGCCGACCTGGCCTTCCTGCCTGCGGGGTGACGCGCCCGACAGGGTCAGTAGGCTCTTGCGGGTGACAGCTGCAGCTCCCACGGATGCGGATCTGATAGCGGCTCACGCCGCGGGGGACCCCCATGCGTTCAGCGAACTCGTCCAGCGACATCGCGACCGCATGTGGGCGGTCGCCCTGCGCACGGTCCGCGATCCGGAAGAGGCCGCCGACGCGTTGCAGGACGCGTTCATCTCGGCCTTCCGCGCCGCCGACAAGTTCCGCGCGGAGTCGCAGGTCACGACGTGGCTGCACCGGATCGTGGTGAACGCCTGCCTCGACCGGATCCGCCGCCGGCAGGCGCGCCCGACCGTGCCGCTGCCGGAAACCGGCTTCAACGAGCCCGCCACCCCGCGCGACTCGATGGCCGAGCGCGAGACCAGCCTGCTGGTGCGCGAGGCGCTCGACCAGCTGCCGGAAGACCAGCGCGCGCCGATCGTGCTCGTCGACGTCGAGGGCTACTCCGTCGCCGAGACCGCGAAGATGCTCGGCATCGCCGAAGGCACCGTGAAGAGCCGGTGCGCCCGGGGCCGCGGAAAACTCGCGAAGGTTCTCGGACACCTGCGGAACCCCGATGCGATTGCGAACGTCCCAACTCACGAAAGCAAACGGGCCGGGCGCCAGCCGGGTAGCGGGGAGGGACGATGACGGACGAAAGCCGGGGGATCGGGGGGACCGTCGGTCCGCCCTGGTCTGTCGACGTGCTCGCCGACCTCCACGCCGGCGTCCTGGACGACGCTGAGACCACGCGGCTGTGGCCGCTGGTCGACGCCGATCCCGAAGCGCGCGCCATCCTGGACGCCCTCGACGCCACGCAGGCCGACCTGGCCTCGCTCGCCGACGCGCCCGCCCCGCCGATGCCCGCCGAGTTCGCGGCCCGGCTGGACGCGGCACTGGCCGCCGAAGCAGCCGCCAAGTTTCCCGAGCAGCGCACGGCGCCGGCACCGCAGCAGGCCGGGAGCGGGGACGCCCAGGTGGTGGACCTCGCGGCGGCCCGGCGGCGCCGGAACAAGCGGCTCGGCTGGGCCGCCGGCGTCCTGACCGCGGCCGCGGCGGCGGTCGTCGCCGTGACGATCGCGATCCCGGGTACGTCGCAGCAGCCCGGCACCCCCAACGTCGCGGCCCCGCCGCCGTCCGGCCCGTCGGTCGGCAACGACGGCAGCGGCGCCCAGGCCCTGATCGGCAAGGCGGTCGGCGTCCGCGACTTCGGCCCGTTGCGGACCGAGGACAAGCTGGACGCGTGCATCGCGGCCGCCGGGCTCGACCCCAAGGTGCGCCCGGAGGGCATCCGCCCGGTCAACGTCGGCGGCAAGGCCGGCGTCATGATCATCCTGACCACCGGCAAGCTCGCCCAGTTCCGGCTCGTGGCCTTCGGCGCGGACTGCGGACCGGGCAATCCGGCCGTGCTGTTCGACAAGGTCGTCGGGGAGAAGTAGCGGCTGTGACATCCGGGGCTTCGCCCCGGGCCGGGGGCTCCGCCACCCGGAGCCCCCATGAGCGGCTGTCACCGCCGGGAACACCGGCCCCTACGATCGTGTTGAGCCTGGTACACGGGTCACTACGAGCGGAGGTCACGGGTGGCTGCCGAGGAAATCAGGAACCTGATCATCGTCGGGTCGGGTCCTGCCGGATACACCGCTGCCGTCTATGCGGCACGGGCCCAGCTGGAACCGCTGGTGTTCGAGGGCACGCAGTTCGGCGGCGCGCTGATGACGACGACCGAGGTCGAGAACTTCCCCGGGTTCCGCGACGGCATCATGGGTCCGGACCTGATGGAGGAGATGCGCAAGCAGGCCGAGCGCTTCGGCGCCGAGCTGCGCGCGGAGGACGTCGAGTCGCTGGAGCTGACCGGGGACGTCAAGTACGTCCACGCGAACGGCAAGCGCTACGCCGCCCGCGCGGTCATCCTCGCCATGGGTGCCGCGGCGCGGTACCTGAACGTGCCGGGTGAGCAGGAGCTGCTCGGGCGCGGTGTCTCGGCCTGTGCGACCTGTGACGGCTTCTTCTTCCGCGACCACGACATCGTGGTCGCCGGTGGTGGCGACTCGGCGATGGAGGAGGCGACCTTCCTGACGAAGTTCGCGAAGTCCGTCACGGTCGTGCACCGGCGCGACGAGTTCCGCGCGTCCAAGATCATGCTCGAGCGCGCCCGCGCGAACGAGAAGATCAAGTGGAAGCTGAACTCGCAGATCACCGGCGTGGTCGGCGACGGCAAGGTCGAAGGCCTGAAGCTGAAGGACACCAAGGACGGCTCGGAGTCGACGCTGGACGTGTCGGGCTTCTTCGTCGCGATCGGGCACGACCCCCGCAGCCAGCTGGTGCGCGGGCAGGTCGAGCTGGACGAGGACGGCTACGTCGTCACCCAGGGCCGGACGTCGTTCACGAACCTCGACGGCGTCTTCGCGGCCGGTGACCTGGTGGACCGCACCTACCGGCAGGCGATCACCGCCGCGGGTTCCGGGTGCAGCGCCGCGATCGACGCGGAACGATGGCTCGCGGAGCACGGCGAGTCGGACGCCCACGAGGCGGCCGAGCTGGTCGGCGGCGGCTACGGCGCGGGCACCCACTGACTTTCCGGCTTTCGACCAACCTGAAGGAGAAACCATGTCCAACACCGTGAAGGTGACCGACGCGACGTTCGTCGACGAGGTCCTGACCAGCGAGAAGCCGGTTCTGGTCGACTTCTGGGCCACCTGGTGCGGGCCGTGCAAGATGGTCGCCCCGGTGCTCGAGGAGATCGCGGCCGAGAACGGCGAGAAGCTGACCATCGCCAAGATCGACATCGACGAGAACCCGAACACGCCGCGTGACTACCAGGTGATGTCGATCCCGACGCTGATCCTGTTCCAGGGCGGCAAGCCGGTGAAGCAGATCGTCGGGGCCAAGCCGAAGGCCGCGCTGCTGTCGGATCTCGCCGACGTCCTCTGAACCGAACCAGCCCGGCGGACCCGGGGCCTGCGGGAACCCTCCTGCGGACCCCGGGTCCGTCGCCGTTCGAGGTAATCCCACCCATGTGGGTGAATCGAGCGTGACGGGGGCCATCGAGAGCGCACCACGATCGGGCTCTTGACCCACCTACCGGGCCTGCGCTGTCACCCAGAGTTGGCAGGGCACAATAGAGGACCTGGGTCCCTCCCAGCGAAGGTTTCTTGCCACGCACCGAGCCCCCGAATCGGTGCCCTAGGAAGAGCGAGGAGTGCATGCGGGTACTCCGCCGCGGTGACGCCGGTCCGGACGTCGCCGAGATCAGGTCCATCCTGGCCGGGATGGACCTGCTCCCGCCGGTCACCGGTACCGATGACTACGACACGTTCGACGTCGCCGTCGAGCACGCCGTGCGTGCCTTCCAGCAGCGCCGTGGGCTGATGACCGACGGCATCGTGGGTCCGGCGACCTTCCAGGCGCTCAAGGGCGCCAGCTACCACCTGGGCAGCCGCCCGCTGTCCTACATGATCGCGTCCCCGGTCCACGGAGACGACGTCTTCACGCTGCAGGAGCGGCTCACGGAGCTGGGCTTCGACGCCGGCCGCCCGGACGGCTACTTCGGCGCGGCGACCGAGCGCGCGCTCAAGACGTTCCAGCGCGACATGCGCCTGACGCCGGACGGTATGTGCGGCCCCGCGACCATCCGGGAGCTGCACCGTCTGTCCTCGCCGCGGGCCCGGGGCGGCCGCCCCGTGTTCCTGCGCGAGCAGGAGCAGGTGCGCCAGGCCGGCCCCCGCCTGCGCGGCAAGCGCATCGTGATCGACCCCGGCCACGGCGGCGACGACCTCGGCGTGGTCGCCGGCGGCCTGCGCGAGGCCGACATCGCGTGGGACCTGGCCCGCCGGCTCGAAGGCCGGATGAAGGCCACGGGCATGGAGGCGCTGATCTCCCGCGGCCCGAACCACAGCCCGACCGAGCTCGAGCGTGCCCAGTTCGCCAACGACGCGGGCGCCGACCTGTTCCTCTCGCTGCACAGCGACAAGAACCCTTCGCCGCGCGCGCAAGGCGTCGCGAGCTTCCACTTCGGCAACGGCAACGGCACGACGTCCACGGTGGGCGAGCTGCTGGCCGGCTTCATCCAGCGCGAGGTCGCGGCCCGCACGGGCCTGCAGGACAACCGCACCCACTACAAGTCGTGGGACATCTTCACCCGCACCCGCTGCCCGGCGGTCCGGGTCGAGATCGGCTACCTGACGAACCCGGACGACGCCCGCAAGCTCGGCGACCCGGCGTTCCGCGACATCGTCGCGGAAGGCATCCTGATCGCCGTCAAGCGCCTGTACCTGCTCGGCGAAGGCGACCAGCCGACGGGAACGTTCACGTTCGCCGACGTCCTGGCGCACGAGCTCGCCAAGGCCGAATAGGGCTGACCACAACCCCTAGCGGCTCACCTTCACCTGCCCCACCACCCCTGGGGACGCAGCCTGTGCGTCCCCAGGTTTTCGGGCAGTTCTCCACAGCTTGTCCACCGCTCCTATCAGCGCTCTGTGGATAACTCGGCACTTCTTCCACAGCTGTGCACACACGACGGAATCCGTCGTTTCGGGCCAGGTGGAGCTGCGGCGCAAACGTTTGCGGCCTAGTGGAGAGACGCAGCTCAGGCGCGGCCGAGACTGGGCTCGGCCGTGGTGATCGTCACCTGGCCGAGCAGCCGCTCGAGCGCCGCCTCGACGTCTTCCTTCCAGGTGATCGCGGAGCGCAGTTCCAGGCGCAGGCGCGGCCACTTCTGGTGCGGGCGGACGGTCTTGAAGCCGACGCTCTGCAGGAACGCCGCCGGCAGCACGCAGCTGTGGCCGCCGTCGGGGTCCGACTCCTCGGGACGAGCGTCGCCGAACGCCTCGATCGCGCGCACGCCGCGTTTCGTCAGGTCCTTGGCGACCGCCTGGACGAGCATCCGGCCGAGGCCGCCGCCGCGGAACTCCGGGAGCACCTGGAACGCCGTCAGCAGGACCGCGTCCGCGCTCGGCGGGGACGTCGGGAAGGCCAGCGAGCGCGGGACGGCGTTCGGCGGTGCGTACAGCACGAACCCGACCGGCAGCGTGTCGCTGTAGACGATGCGGCCGCAGGAACCCCACTCGAGCAGCACGCTCGAGACCCAGGCTTCCTTCTCGACCTCGGTGGCGCCGAACTCCTCGGCCTGGTTCTTCAGGTGCGGGGCCAGCTCCCAGTAAACGCACCTGCGGCAGCTCTTCGGCAGGTGCTCCAGGTTGTCCAGTGTGACGCCCACGACGCGACGTGACACCCGCGACCTCCCTGACCCCTGCGCTCCCGACGGCTGCCCGGTCGTCAAGCCGCGCGGTGGAGCAGCACGATCACGGGAGCCTGGGTCGAGGATAGGCCGATGTGACAAGCACCGAAAGGCCAGGGGTACCGGATGGGTGCACGGTTACACTCGACGGGATCTGTCGTGCCATTTACAAGCAGCCCTGTCAACCGAGCCCCGGGTGAATCGTCGATGACCGAGAACCGCCCCAGCAAGCCGCACAGCGGCCGCCAGAACCTCGACCCGCACCTCGAGCGGTACGCCGCGCGCACCGCCGGGATGACCGCCTCCGAGATCCGGGCGCTGTTCGCGGTGGCCAGCCGGCCCGAGGTGGTCTCGCTGGCCGGGGGCATGCCGAACCTGGCCGCGCTCCCGCTCGACACGCTCTCGGCGCAGGTGGCGGAGATCATCGCCGAAGACGGGCTCGTCGCCCTGCAGTACGGCTCGGCGCACGGCGTCCCGGTGCTGCGCGAGCAGATCTGCGAAATCATGGCGCTGGAAGGCATCAAGGCCCACCCGGACGACGTCGTGGTGACCGTCGGCTCCCAGATGGGCCTGGACATGGTCACGCGGCTGTTCTGCGACCCGGGTGACGTCGTGATCGCCGAAGGCCCGTCGTACGTCGGCGCGCTGGGCTCGTTCGCCGCCTACCAGGCGCAGGTCGTGCACGTGGCGATGGACGAGCACGGGCTGGTGCCGGAGCTCCTGCGCGAGGCGCTCGCGCAGACGGAAAAGGCCGGCCGCCGGGTCAAGTTCCTCTACACGATCCCGAACTTCCACAACCCGGCCGGCGTCACGCTGGCCGTCGAGCGTCGCGAGGAGATCCTCGAGATCTGCCGTGACCACAACGTCCTGGTCGTCGAAGACAACCCGTACGGGTTGCTCGGCTTCGACGGCCAGACCTACCCGGCGCTGCGCTCGACCGACCCCGACAACGTCGTGTACCTCGGCTCGTTCTCGAAGACGTTCGCCTCCGGCCTGCGCGTCGGCTGGGTGCTCGCGCCCCACGCCGTGCGCGAAAAGCTCGTCCTGGCCGCGGAGTCGGCGACGCTGTGCCCGCCGACGTTCAACCAGATGATCGTGTCGCGCTACCTGGCCACGCACGACTGGAAGGGCCAGATCAAGAAGTTCCGCGAGAACTACCGCGAGCGGCGCGACGCGATCCTCTCCGCGCTCGACCAGTACCTGCCCCCGGGCTGCTCCTGGACCAAGCCGGACGGCGGTTTCTACGTCTGGGTGACGGTGCCGGAAGGCGTCGACACGAAGGCGATGCTGCCGCGCGCGGTGACCGCGCGGGTGGCGTACGCGTCCGGAACCGGCTTCTACGCCGACGGGTTCGGCAGCCGCCAGATGCGGCTGTCCTACTGCTACCCGACGCCGGAGCGGATCCGTGAGGGCGTCCGGCGGCTGGCGGCCGTGCTGGAGTCCGAAATGGACCTGGCCCGCACCTTCGGTAACGTGGGCTCGCGCCAGATCCAGGGGCCGCAGAACCCGTCCCCGGACACGGTCTAGTTCTTACCTTCCTAAGGAGTTTCCACGGTGGTCGACCGTACCGTTGCCGTGCTCGCCGGCGGGCTTTCGCACGAACGCGACGTCTCGCTGAGGTCCGGCCGACGGCTCTCCGCGGCGTTGAAGTCCGAGGGCCTCGGCATCGAGGAGTGGGACACCGACGCGGGGCTGCTGGAGCGCCTGCGCACCCAGCGGCCGGACGCGGTGGTCGTCGCCCTGCACGGCGGCGAGGGCGAGAACGGCTCGGTGCAGACGGTGCTGGAGATGCTGGAGGTGCCGTTCGTCGGCACCGGCTCCCAGGGCTGCCGCCGCGCGTGGGACAAGCCGACGGCGAAGGCGCTCGTCGAGAACGCCGGGTTCGTGACGCCGGGCTGGGTGGTGCTGCCGCACAGCACGTTCCGCGAGCTCGGTGCCCAGGCGGTGCTCGACGCGATGGTCGAGCAGCTCGGCCTGCCGCTGATCCTCAAGCCGGACCAGGGCGGCTCGGCGCTCGGCACCCAGGTCGTGCGCGAGGCGGCGGAACTGCCGGCGGCGATGGTCGGCTGCTTCGCGTACGGAGACACGGTGCTCGCCGAGCGGTTCGTGGACGGCGTCGAGGTGGCCGTGACGGTCATCGAGGGCGAGAACGGACCGGAGGCCCTCCCCGCGGTCGAGATCGTCCCGGAGAGCGGCGTGTACGACTACACGGCCCGCTACACCGCCGGCCTGACCGACTTCTTCACCCCGGCCCGGCTCGACGACGCCGCGGCCAAGGCGGCGGCCGAACTCGCCGTCGCCGCGCACCGCGTCCTCGGCCTTCGGGACATCTCGCGGACCGACGCGATCGTCGCGCCGGACGGCACGGTGCACTTCCTGGAAGTGAACCCCTCGCCGGGCCTCACCGAGACGTCGACGGTCCCGATGGCGATCGAGGCGGCGGGCAAGTCGCTCGGCACGGTCTTCGCCGAACTGATCGGGCGCGCGATCTCCCGCTGAGTCAAAGGTACGGACGGAAGTGGTCGGCCACGTGGTCGGCCACTTCTTCTGTTTTTCGGGAGCCGTCGACTTCCAGGACCCGGACGCCGAACTCTCGCGCCCGCGTGACGGCGTCCTGTGCGAGCACCCGATCCCGCGCCAGCCGGTTTCGCTGCGCGCGCTCCGGATCGCTGACCTTGTTCGTGACCGAACCCGCCCGCGGCAGGGTGGCCGCCTGGTGCAGCCGGAACTCGTCGGTCGGCACCATGACGATCATCCGGCGCGGCGAGTCGAGCAGCGGCACGACCAGCTCCGGGCGCAGCCCCCAGCCTTCGGCGATCAGCGGCCGCGGCGAGTCGAGCGCGCGCAGGTCGTCGAGCGTCCACTTGAACCGCAGCGCGAAGATCTCGCGGGAGTCGGCCGCCATCTTCTCCGGCGTGCGACGGACCCAGTTCTCCTCCGGATCGCGCTCGACGTGTTCACCGCGTGCGAGCCGGCGATCGAAGTGGCCGCGCGCGTCGTGGTAGTCGTAGTGGTACGCCGTCAGCCCGTGCCGGACGGAGAGCAGCCGGGCGACCGTCGACTTCCCGGCCCACTGCCCACCCCCGATCCAGAGCGCGCGGCCGATGGTTCCGGTCGGATCCCACACGCTTCCCCCTCGTTGCTCAGCGTCGCGGCGAGGTTGGCTTTCCGCAATCATCACCGTGACGAAACACCCTGGGGTGATCCCTAATCGGTTTTCGGTGTCTGATTCGCCCCATTCGCGTCGATGATCGCGACGATGCGTTCGAGGTCGTCGACCGAGCCGAACTCGAGCGTGATCCGGCCCTTGCGGCGGCCGAGGTCGACCTTCACCCGGGTGTCGAACCGGTCCGAGAGGCGGTTCGCGAGCTCCTGCAACCCCGGCGCCTGGATCGGCTTGCGCGCCGCGGGCTTCGGCTTGGCCGGCTTCTCGCTCTTCTTGAGCGTGACTGCTTCCTCGGTCGCGCGGACCGACATGCCCTCCGCGATGATGCGCGCGGCGAGCTCTTCCTGGCTGTCGGCGTCCTCCAGCGACAGCAGCGCGCGGGCGTGGCCGGCGGACAGGACGCCCGCGGCCACCCGGCGCTGCACCGGCAGGGGAAGCTTGAGGAGCCGGATCGTGTTGGTGATGACCGGCCGGCTGCGGCCGATGCGGCTCGCCAGCTCTTCGTGCGTGACGGCGAACTCGTCGAGCAGCTGCTGGTACGCCGCCGCCTCTTCGAGCGGGTTCAGCTGGACGCGGTGGATGTTCTCCAGGAGCGCGTCGCGCAGCATCGACTCGTCGGCGGTCTGCCGGACGATCGCCGGGATCGCTTCGAGCTCCGCCTGCTGCGACGCGCGCAGCCGCCGCTCGCCCATGACGAGCTCGTACTCGTCTTCCCCGAGCTCGCGGACGACGATGGGCTGCATGAGCCCGAACTCGCGGATCGAGTGCTCGAGTTCGGAGAGCGCGTCCTCGTCGAAGACCTGACGCGGCTGCTTCGGGTTCGGCTTGATCGAGCCGACCGGGATCTCGCGGTAGACCGCGCCGGCGACCTCGCCGCCGTGCGTCTTCGCCTGACCGTTCGCCGCGAACCAGCCCTTGTCCTCGGCTGCCTTCTTCTCCGCCGCCGTCGCGTCGGCGGGCGCGGGCAGGGGACCACCCCCGGTGGGCCCGGTCGGGATGAGGGCGGCGAGGCCGCGCCCCAGTCCTCCTCTGCGCTCGGTCATGTGGAACTACCCTTCTCCAACTGTGCGCCACGTTCGGCGATCTCCTTCGCCGCGTCGACGTAGCTCATCGCACCGCGTGAACCGGGATCGTAAGCGAGGACGGTCTGGCCGTACCCAGGTGCCTCGGACACCTTCACGCTCCGGGGGATGACCGTCTTGAGGACCGTGTCGCCGAAGTGGTTCCGCACCTCGTTCGTCACCTGGTCGGCCAGCTTGGTCCGGCCGTCGTACATTGTGAGGAGGATCGTCGAGACGCGGAGCTCGCGGTTGAGGTGCTGCTGCACGAGCTCGATGTTGCTCAGCAGCTGCCCGAGCCCTTCGAGCGCGTAGTACTCGCACTGGATCGGGATGAGCACCTCCTGCGCCGCGACCATCGCGTTGACCGTCAGGAGGCCGAGCGAGGGCGGGCAGTCGATGAAGACGTAGTCGACACCGATCTCGTCGAGGATCTCCGAGGAGATCGCCTCCTTGAGCCGTGACTCGCGGGACGCCATCGAGACGAGCTCGATCTCGGCGCCGGCGAGGTCGATCGTCGCGGGAACGCAGAAGAGGTTGGGGGACTGCTCGGTCGGCTGGGCGGCGTCCGCGAGCGTCACCTCGCCGATGAGCACTTCGTAGATGGACGGCGTCCCGGACCGGTGGTCGACGTCGAGCGCGGTGCTCGCATTCCCCTGCGGGTCGAGGTCGACGACGAGCGTCTTGAGCCCGTGGACGGCGAGGGCGGCGGCGAGGTTGACCGTGCTCGTGGTCTTGCCGACGCCGCCCTTCTGGTTGGCGACGGTCATCACGCGACGCCGGCCGGGGCGGGGAAGCGTCCGCTCCGGGTGCAGCAGACGCGCGGCGCGGGTGGCTTCTTCGGCGATCGGGGTCCAGCCCACGTCGGGCGTGGTCTCCGTGGAGTCGGACGGCGGGGGATTCACCGGTCTCGACACCTCCTCCATATAGACGTCTGGTCGGTGGTCGAGTCGCGTCGTTTCACGTGGAACACCGCGGCTCGTTAACGCTTCCTGCTCCGCGCCTTCGGCTTGCTCGCCGTCGGGAGGCGACGGATCTTCACGACCGTGCTGGGGACCTCTAGTACTGCGGCACCGCATTCGACGATCAGCGGGTCGGCCCCGCCGGCCTTGCTGATGGCGGCACCGTCCCGCTCGATCTCGTCCGCCGCACTGGCGCCCTTGAGGGCAACCAGGAAGCCTCCGGACCGGACGAGCGGCAGGCACCAGTCCGCGAGCCGGGCGAGCGGAGCGACCGCGCGGGCGGTGACGATGTCGGCGCCACCGAGCTGCTCACGCACAGGCCGCTCCTCCGCGCGTCCACGGACGATGGTGATCGGGAGTTCCAGCTTCTCGGCCACCTCGGCCAGCCAGTCCACCCGGCGGGCCATCGGTTCGAGCAAGACGATATCGAGGTCCGGCCGCGCGATCGCGAGCGGTACTCCCGGAAGCCCAGCGCCCGACCCGACATCGACGACGCGGGCACCCTCCGGGATCTGCTCACCGATGACGGCCGAGTTGAGGACGTGCCGCTCCCACAGCCGCTCGACCTCCCGCGGTCCGATCAGCCCGCGTTCGACCCCATGACGTTCCAGGAGTTCGACGTACCCGGCGGCCCGGTCCACGTGCTCACCGAACACCCGCCCTGCCGCGGCCCGCACCGCCACCGCAGCCTGATCCAAGCTCACTCCGTCTACTCCTCGTCCGCGCGTTTCACGTGAAACGGCGCTCGTTCGATTGTCCCTGATGTCGAGTCGAATACGAGCCGACAGACCGCAGATGTGGACAACTCCACTCGGCTAGCGGCGGTCTGGGGATGGTTCCACGTGAAACGACGAGCCTAGGTCGCCGATCGGGACGGTACGCGTTCCACGTGAAACATCATCGATGTAATTCGCTCGGCCGCGGTTGAGCGTTCCGCAGCCGGATCCCGCTGAAGCCGAGCGGGCTCGCCGACAACGCGTCAACGAACGCACACAGGTCCGGCAGCACCGGTACACCGTCCAAACCAGCGCGCGGGACACTGCCGCGGGAACCAGTAGTCCGGTGCCTGAGCCGCGTCGACCGCCCAGACGTACGCCCCCGGCTGCTGAGCCGTCGCGGCGACGTGCGGGGAGAAGCAGGTGATCGTCGGGTCCCTCCGAGAAGTGGAGCACCTCACCGGGCAGAGGACGCATGCACACAAAAGAAGCGGCCCCACCTGACCGAGTCAAGTGGGGCCGCTTCGGAAGAACTGAACTCAGGACTCCGGGAAGATCACCACGCGGCGCTTCGGGTCTTCGCCCTCGCTCTCGCTCGTGACGCCGGCGACCGTCGCCACCGCGTCGTGGACGACCTTGCGCTCGAACGGGCTCATCGGCTGCAGCCGCACCCGCTCGCCGCTCTGCAGGACCGACTCCGCCGTCGAGCGGCCGAGCTCGCGCAGCTCCTCGCGGCGGTCCGCGCGCCAGCCCGCGATGTCCAGCATCAGCCGGCTCCGCGATCCCGTCTCCTGCTGGACCGCGAGCCGCGTCAGCTCCTGCAGCGCCTCGAGCACCGTGCCGCGGGGACCGACGAGCTTCTCGAGGTCCTCGCCGCCGTCGATGCTCACGATCGCGCGGCCCGCCTCGACGTCCAAGTCGATGTCGCCGTCGTAGTCCAGTAGATCGAGCAACCGCTCGAGGTAGTCACCGGCGATGTCGCCCTCCTGCACGAGGACGTCGTCGCCACCCCCCGACTTCTGCTCGCCGGCTTCGTCGGCCGCCGGCTCCGGGGTCACGTCGTCCTGATCGGCGTCGATCGTGTCGATCGTCTCCGACATCATTCGTCTCCTCTCCGAACCGGTCGCGCCTCAGCGGCGCTTCCGGCCCGACTTCCTGGTCGAGTCTTTGAGAAGGCCCGGCACCCCGGTGCCGTTGTCCTTCGAGCCGTTCTGGCCGTTGGTCTCGGCGGGGGCCGGGTCCGCCACGGTCGCGCTGTCCGCCTTCGCGGCCGCGTCCGCCTTCGCCTTCGCGGCGGCCTCGGCCGGCGTGGTCTGGGCGAAGCCGTGGGCCGAACCCGCCTTCGTGACCTTCTTCTGCGAGCCGCCCTGCGCGGACTGGTTCTTCTTCTGCTGGACCGGCTTCTGGCCGACCTTCGGCGCGGCCGGCTTCTGCCCCGGCTTCGGGCCGAGCGACGCGCGCTTCTCGATGGCTTCGGCCTTGCGAGCGGCCTCTTCCTTGTCGATCTTCGTGTAGACGAGGCGCTGCTGCATCAGGGTCCAGCCGTTGTTCGCCAGCCAGTAGAAGAGGAGGCCGAGCGGGAACAGCGCACCGAAGACGAGCACACCGAGCGGGAAGATGTACATCGTCAGCTTGTTCATGATCGCGGTCTGCGGGGTGGCCGACGCGGCGTTCTGGCGAGCCACCGAGTGCCGCGCGGTGAGGTGCGTGGCGATGGACGCGACGATCATCAGCGGCAGCGCCACCGGGAGCACGCCCCACTGGAAGCCGACGTTCGCGGCCCCGCCGCTGACGACGCCGACACCGTTGTAGACGGCCTCGCCGAGGTTGACGCCGAAGAGCTTCGCGGAGACGTACGAGTGGACGTCGGCCTGGGAGAAGAAGTAGTTCTCGGTCTTCGGGCCACCACCGGGCGGCGGCATGGTGAACGCGCGGAGCACGTGGTTCAGGCCGATGAACACCGGGATCTGCAGCAGCATCGGCAGGCAGCTGCCGAGCGGGTTCACGCCGTGTTCGCGCTGGAGCTTCTGCATCTCCTGCGCCTGGCGCTGCCGGTCGTTGGCGTACTTCTTCTGGACCTTCTTCATCTCCGGCGCGAAGTCCTGCATCTTCTTCATCGACCGGACCTGGTTCACGAACGGCTTGAACATGATGCCGCGGACCGTGAACGTGAGGAAGATGATGCCGAGGATCCAGGAGATCGCCGTCGCTTCACCGAAGACGAACCCGAAGACCTTGTGCCAACACCAGAGGATGAAGGACACGGGGTAGTAGATGAAATCGAGCACTGCTGCTACTCCTCGATCGGTGTTTCAGGTCTGCGGTAGCGCCACGAGAACTTCTCGGGGACCGGGTCGCGGCCGGGCGGGGTCCACGGGCCGCAGCGCAGCAGCCGGCGCAGCGCGAGGTAGGAGCCGCCGCCGGCGCCGTGCCGGGTCAGGGCTTCGACTGCGTACGCGCTGCAGCTCGGGTAGAACCGGCAAGCCGGCGGGAGGAAGGGCGAGATCGCCTTGCGGTAGAGCTTGATGGGGAGCAACAGGACCCACGCGACGGGACCGGGCCGCGGAGGCGCGGGCTCGGCGGTGCCGTCATCGACGTGGTCGTGCTCGTGGGTGGCTCGCATGCCGGTCACACCGCTGATCCGTGGTCGGGGGCCGCGTCCGCGGGACGCGTCGGGCGCGGGGCATCCCCGGCCGGACGGCGCGACGGCGACAGTCCCAGACGGCGCAGTGCAGCGTCGAGATCGGCCCCGAGCTCCGCGCTGGACGCGGACGCGGACGGCGGCAATGCCCGTACGACCAACGCACTACCAGGGGGAAGGGTTCCGAGCCGGGCCGAAACGAGGTGACGCAACCGGCGGGTGACGCGGTGGCGGACCACCGAGTTGCCGACGGCCTTGCTCACCACAAAACCCGCCCTGGCCGCCGACGTGACGTCGGCGGCCTCGGACGGGTCCGTGGTCAGTGCGTGGACGACGAGGCGACGCCTGCCTGCCCGGGACCCCCGACGGAGAACCATCCGGAAGTCCTCACTCCGCCGCAGACGTGCGGCAGCCGGCAGCACGGCGCGCCCCGACGTGCCGGATCAGGCGGACAGCGCGGCGCGGCCCTTGCGACGGCGGCCCGCCAGGATGGCCCGGCCGGCACGCGTACGCATGCGCAGGCGGAAGCCGTGCGTCTTCGCGCGACGGCGGTTGTTCGGCTGGAAGGTGCGCTTACCCTTGCTCACTGCTTCTCCTGTGTGTCGCGGTGTCCGTGTTCCCACCAGCCCGGGGAAGAAACTCTTCCCCCCACCTGGCGTGTCGTGCGGGCGCACGGCAGTCTCTGGTGTCTCCTACCAACGTGTGGCCTCGTCACGACGAGCGACGACAACGTGGGCACGCGAATAGCACCCGTCGGATACGGGAGACCTTACGAGGGTACGCACCCCCGTCGGACGTCCGGCAAGCACCCCCTTCGCCACGGTCCGCGACCGGGCGTGACGCCGAGATCATCGACGCCGCGGCACCGAATGGCCACCCGCCGTACACCGTGAAATGCTGGCGGCCCAGGATGCCTTGTGGCAGCGGGCGGGGCTTGTTAGCGTGCCTCTCTCGGGTCACCGGTCGAGGTGCACGAGTATCCGGGTGGTGGAGTGCCCACCGGCGTACGACGAGCCCGCAGGTGGCGTCGCCGCGGGTCGCCGTACATTAGTGCACAGCTGTGGACAACTATGTGGATATTCGCTGTGCCGATGCACACGCAGGCAGCGCAGGGGCGCCGGACCGCGTGACCAGGGGCGTCGGTCGTCCACGCCGACGAGGGGAGGGGAGCCGAACAGGTGTCGGAGCACCAGCACAATCTGGGCGTCATCTGGGAACAGGTGGTACGCGAACTGTCCGACGGGACCCTGTCCCCCCAGCAGCGCGCCTGGATGCGCGTGACCCGCCCGATCGGCCTGCTCGACGGCACCGCGCTCCTGGCGGCCCCCAGTGACTTCGCGAAGGAAGCGATCGAACGCGGCCTCCGCGGCGCGATCACCGACGCGCTTTCCCGGCGGCTAGGCCGCGCCATTTCGCTCGCGGTGAAGGTCGACAGCACCGAAGCCGTCGCGCCGGTCGCCGCTCCGCACTACGTGCCGTCACCCGGCCGAGTGGAAAACGGGGTCAGCCCGGAGCCGGCGCCCGTGCCGCGGCCGGGCCCCGGTCCGATGCTGCCGCCGCCGCGTCCCGAGCCCACCCCGCCGATGCCCTCGCACCAGTCCGCCGCGCCGAAGCCCGACGACGGTGACGACACGGACGAAGAGGTCGACGAAGAGGGCGAAGCGCTCGCCGCCGTCCACGAGATCTGGCCGACGTTCTCCGGCCAGCCGATCGCCGGCCAGCCCTACACCGCGCCGGCGCAGCCGCAGACGTCGAAGACGAAGCTGAACGAGAAGTACACCTTCGACACCTTCGTCATCGGTGCGTCCAACCGCTTCGCGCACGCGGCCGCGGTCGCCGTCGCCGAAGCACCGGCCCGCGCGTACAACCCGCTCTTCATCTGGGGCGAATCCGGGCTCGGCAAGACGCACCTGCTGCACGCGGTCGGCCACTACGCGCAACGGCTCTTCCCCGGCATGCGCGTCCGGTACGTCTCGACCGAAGAGTTCACGAACGACTTCATCAACTCGCTGCGCGACGACCGCAAGGTCGCGTTCCAGCGGCGCTACCGCGACATCGACATCCTGCTCGTCGACGACATCCAGTTCCTGGAAGGCAAAGAAGGTACGCAGGAAGAGTTCTTCCACACCTTCAACACCCTCCACAACGCGAACAAGCAGATCGTCGTCAGCTCCGACCGCCCGCCCAAGCGCCTCGAGACGCTGGAAGACCGGCTGCGGACGCGGTTCGAGTGGGGCCTGATCACCGACATCCAGCCGCCCGAGCTCGAGACGCGCATCGCGATCCTCCGCAAGAAGGCGGCGCAGGACAGGCTGGCGGTGCCGGGCGACGTCCTGGAGTTCATCGCCTCGCGCGTCGAGGCGAACATCCGGGAGCTCGAAGGCGCGCTCATCCGCGTCACCGCGTTCGCGTCGCTGAACCAGCAGCCGGTGGACGCCGCGCTGGCGGAGATCGTGCTGCGGGACCTCATCCCCGACTCGCACGCCCCGGAGATCACCGCGCCCACGATCATGGGCGTCATCTCCGAGTTCTTCGACGTCACGCTCGACGACCTGTGCGGCCCCGGCAAGACGAAGGCGCTCGCCACCTCCCGCCAGATCGCGATGTACCTCTGCCGCGAGCTGACCGACATGTCGCTCCCGAAGATCGGGCAGACGTTCGGCGGCCGCGACCACACGACCGTCATGCACGCGGACAAGAAGATCCGCAAGGAGATGGCCGAGCGCCGGCGGATCTACGACCAGGTGCAAGAGCTGACCTCGCGCATCAAGCAGCGAGCGCGTCAGTAGCACATCCCTTATCCCGCAACGACTTCGGGGCGTCCACGCACTGTGGACGCCCCTTTGTCGTCTTTGGACTGTCCGAAGCGAGCGAAGCAGCGAAGCCGCGTACGCGCGCTTCGCAAACTCGCGGAAATTGTTTGTACACAAGGAACTTTCCCCATGGTGTGGGCAGTTTGCCCACAGTGCCAGCGGATCTCTGATCAGCGACGACGCGGATTCCGTCCACACCCCGCCCACAGGTGATCCACAGTGAATCCACACCCTTGTCCACGCTGATTCCACAGGTTGCCCACATTGTGTGCACAGGAGGGGCCCATCACTCGGAAGAGGGGTTCGGACCCCTCCGCGCACCCCCAGACCCTGGGGACGGATCGCCGTACACCTGGGGACAACCATGGGGACAACTGTGGGCAACTGTGGACGAATCGGGGGTCGCCCGAAACCATCCACCGACGCCCCGATCTACCCACAGGACTGCCACCATGGTTCTCCACACGCCCGCGACCCCTCCGACCTGCGCAAAGGAGCTCCATCCACACAATCCACAACACTTACTACTGTTACTGCCTTTAGATCTCTTCTAAGAGAGAAAAAGATAAAAACAGGCGGCGGGCGAATCTGGGGACAGCCGCGAGAACGTGTCGTCATGTCGACAAAGCGAAGAGCAGCCCGAGGTGACGCGGGCCGCCGCGACGGCCTAACGTGGACGCCTGCACCTGGTCCGTGCTCCGGCCGCTCTCGCGGAGGGCGGACCGGCCGGAGGGGGCAGCCGGTCACTGCCCCGCCAGAGCGAGGCCTGGCCCGAGCCGCCAGGGGCTCGGTCGTCGAAAGGATGCGCGCATGAAGATCCGCGTCGAGCGTGACGGGCTCGCCGACGCCGTCGCGTGGGTGGCGAGAAGCCTCCCCTCCCGGCCTCCCGTGCCGGTGCTGGGCGGTGTGCTCCTCGACGCCGGTTCCGACGGCGACACCGACGCACTGACGGTCTCGGGCTTCGACTACGAGGTATCGGCCACGGTCGGCGTCCCGGCGACGATCGCCGACGGCGGCCGCCTGCTGGTGTCCGGGCGCCTCCTCGCCGATATCACCAAGTCACTGCCCGCGCAGCCGGTCGAGATCTCCGTCGACGGCGCGCGCGCCACCATCACCTGCGGCAGCGCGCGGTTCTCCCTGCCGACCATGCCGGTCGAGGACTACCCGCAGCTGCCGTCCCAGCCCGCCTTCGCGGGCGAGCTCGCCGGCGACGCGTTCGGCCAGGCCGTCACCCAGGTCGTCGTCGCCGCGGGCAAGGACGACACGCTGCCGATGCTCACCGGCATGCGGCTCGAGATCTCCGGCAGCTCGCTGACCCTCGTCGCGACCGACCGCTTCCGGCTCGCCATGCGCGAGTTCACCTGGCAGCCGGCCGAGGGCCTGGCCGACGCCGCGGTGCTCGTCCCGGCGCGCACCCTCGCCGAAGCCGCCAAGACGCTCGGCGCGAGCGGCGCCACGATCCGCCTCGCCCTCGCCAGCGGCGAAGGCCTGCTCGGCCTGTCCGGTTCCGGGCGCTACACGACGACCCGCCTGCTCGACGCGGAGTTCCCGCCGTACCGCCAGCTGCTGCCCGCGTCGCACACGTCACGCGCGGTCATCGACGTGTCCGCTCTCACCGAGAGCATCAAGCGCGTTTCACTGGTGGCGGAGCGGGGGACTCAGGTACGACTGGAATTCGGGGACAACACGCTGCGGTTGTCCGCGGGTGGCGATGACGAGGGAAGCGCCGAAGAGGAGCTTCAGGTCGAGTACGAAGGTGAGCCGGTGACCATCGCGTTCAACCCGGGTTACCTCGTCGACGGCCTCGGCGCGCTCCACAGCGACCGGGCGGAGCTGACGTTCACCACGCCGAACCGGCCCGCGCTGATCAAGCCCGCCGACCCGGAGGGCAACGTCGTCCCCGGTTACCTCTACCTCCTGATGCCGGTCCGCCTCCCGGGCTGACCCGCTTTTCGTTAGTACGTAAGGGGATCTCATGGTTCAGCTCGGTCTGATCGGCCTGGGCAAGATGGGCTTCAACATGCGTGAGCGGCTGCGCGCGGCCGGTCACGAGGTGGTCGGCTACGACCGCAACCCGGACGTCAGCGACACCACGTCGCTCGAAGACCTGGTGTCCAAACTGGACGGGCCGCGGATCGTCTGGATCATGGTCCCGGCCGGCGACCCGACCCGCCAGACCGTCACCGAGCTGGGCAACCTGCTCGCCGAGGGCGACATGGTGATCGACGGCGGCAACTCGAAGTACACCGACGACAAGCTGAACGCCGATCTGCTCGCGGCGAAGAACATCGGTTACGTCGACTGCGGCGTGTCCGGTGGCGTGTGGGGCAAGGACAACGGCTACGGCCTGATGGTCGGCGGCACCGCGGCCGACGTCGAAAAGGCCATGCCGATCTTCGACGCGCTGCGCCCGGAAGGCCCGCGCGAGGAAGGCTTCTCGCACGCGGGGGACGTCGGCGCGGGTCACTACGCGAAGATGATCCACAACGGCATCGAGTACGGCATGATGCAGGCCTTCGCCGAAGGCTTCGAGCTGCTCGAGGCGGCGAAGGTCGTCAACGACGTGCCCTCGGTGATCAAGGGCTGGCAGCGCGGCACGGTCGTCCGGTCCTGGCTGCTCGACCTGCTCGTGCGCGCGCTCGACGAAGACCCGGAGCTGGACGACCTCGAGGGGTACGTCGAGGATTCCGGCGAAGGCCGCTGGACGCTGGAAGAGGCGATCAACAACGCGGTGCCCGCGCCGGTCATCTCGGCCGCGCTCTTCGCGCGGTTCGCTTCGCGCCAGGAGCACTCGGCCGCCATGCGCGCGGTCGCCGCGCTGCGCAACCAGTTCGGCGGGCACGCCGTGAAGAAGGTCGGCGGATAAGGAGTTCCGGGTGTATCTGCGCCACCTGCAGGTCACCGACTTCCGCTCCTGGCCCCAGGCCGATCTCGCCCTCGAACCCGGGCCGACCGTGCTGGTCGGCCAGAACGGTCGCGGCAAGACCAACCTGCTCGAAGCGATCGGGTACGTCGCGACGCTGGGCTCGCACCGCGTCGCGACGGACGCGCCGCTGATCCGGCACGGCTGTGAGCGCGCGCTGGTGCGGGTCGCGGTGGTCAACGAGGACCGCGAACTGACGGTCGAGCTCGAGATCACCGCCGGCCGCGCGAACCGCGCCCGGGTCAACCGCGGCGCGGTCGGCCGGCCGCGTGACGTGCTCGGGATCCTGCGCACGGTGCTGTTCTCGCCGGAGGACCTCGCGCTGGTCCGGGGTGACCCGGGCGAGCGACGCCGGTTCCTCGACGAGCTCCTGGTGCTGCGCGCGCCGCGGTACGCGGGGGTCCGGGCCGACTACGAGAAGGTGCTGAAGCAGCGCAACGCCTTGCTCAAGACGGCCGGGAAACGGCGTACGGGTCGCGAAGACCCGTACGCGCTGTCGACGCTGGAAGTCTGGGACGACCACCTCTCGGTGGCGGGTGCGGAGCTGCTCGCCGCGCGCCTGAACCTCGTTGCGGACCTCGGGCCGTACGCGGCTTCGGCGTACATGGGCGTCGCTCCGGACTCCCGGCCGGCGAAGATTTCGTACCGGTCTTCGCTGGGCGCGGCCCTGCCGGAGACGTACGGCGTACCGGCTGGCGAGCGGGCGCAACCCGAAGTCCTCAAGGACGTCCTCCTCAAGGCGCTCGGCGAAGCTCGGAAGGCGGAGCTCGAGCGCGGGATCAGCCTCGTCGGCCCGCACCGGGACGAGCTGGAGCTGATCCTGGGCGAGGCGCCGGCCAAGGGCTACGCGAGCCACGGCGAGTCGTGGTCGTTCGCGCTCGCCCTCCGGCTCGGCAGCTACGAGCTGCTGCGGGCGGAGGCCGGTGAGCCGGTGTTGCTGCTCGACGACGTGTTCGCCGAGCTGGACCGCAAGCGCCGGGCCCGGCTGGCCGAGGTGGCCGCGAGCGCCGAACAGGTGCTGGTGACCGCCGCGGTCGACGAAGACGTGCCCGGCGAGCTGGCCGGGTCCCGGTTCGTGGTGGCGGATGGTGAGATTTCGCGTGGCTGAACAGACCGAACCGGGTTCGGCAAGATCAAGTCGCACACGCCGTGTGATCGCCGACACAGCAGTTACCCACCGATCTGGGGACAAACCTGTGGACAGTGTGGATAAACCCGTGCCCGAGTTATCGCCGCGCGTGACCAAACCGCCGAAACGGACGCTTGACGCCCCCCGCGCGGGGGTTAACCCACCTGGGAACGCGCCTTCGGGCACGCAGGGTGAAGACGGCGCTGCTCCGAACGGGACCACGGGCCGGGATCTCGCCCACGCCGCGCTCGAAGCGGCGAAGGCCAAGGCCAAGGAACGCGGCACGTCGCCGGGGTACCGGCGGCGCACCGTCGGCGGCGGGGGCCAGAACCCCCGGCGCCGGCGCTGGTCGGGACCGGGTGCGGACCCACGCGACCCGCAGCCGCTCGGCCGGCTCGTCTCGCGGCTGGTCACCGACCGCGGCTGGAACGAGAGCGTCACGACCGCCCGCGTCTTCGCCCAGTGGGGCCGGCTGGTCGGCGAAGACGTCGCCGAGCACGCGCAGCCGGTCGCGCTCAAGGACGGCGAGCTTACCGTCCGCGCCAGCTCCACGGCGTGGGCCACCCAGCTCCGGCTGCTGCAGGGAAAACTGCTGGCCAAGATCGCGGCGGGGGTCGGCAACGGCGTCGTCAAGCGCATGCGGATCCAGGGTCCGATGGCCCCGAGCTGGCGGAAAGGGCCTCGGCACGTGTCGGGCCGCGGCCCCCGTGACACGTACGGCTGACCCCGGTTGCGTGATGCTCGGTTGAATGCCCCGAGAACGCATCCAGACCTCCCGAGATACGTCAAGACTCGGCTCGGACCGATTTCGTCCGTCTGCGACGCGCTCAGGGGTGTCCTTGCCGCATGCCAGCGGACGCGGCCAAGTACACTGGAGGGGAGCGAGTGTCCGCTCGGGCGAGACGAGGAGAAACAACGCCGGTGACCGAGAACAAGCACGAGTACAACGCGTCGTCGATCACGGTGCTCGAAGGCCTCGAAGCGGTCCGCAAGCGCCCCGGCATGTACATCGGTTCCACCGGTGAACGCGGTCTGCACCACCTCGTCCAGGAAGTCGTCGACAACTCGGTCGACGAAGCCATGGCCGGGCACGCCACCAAGGTCGAGGTTACCCTCCTCGCCGACGGCGGGGTGCGCGTCGTCGACGACGGCCGCGGCATCCCGGTCGACATGCACCCCAAGGAGAACAAGCCGACCATCGAGGTCGTGCTCACCCAGCTGCACGCGGGCGGCAAGTTCGACAGCGACTCCTACGCGGTGTCCGGCGGCCTGCACGGCGTCGGCATCTCCGTGGTGAACGCGCTGTCGACGAAGCTGCTCGCCGAGGTCAAGTACGGCGGCCGCAGCTGGCGCCAGCTGTACACCGACCAGATCCCCGGGCCCCTCGAAGACCTCGGCCCGGCGACCGAGACCGGGACGACGATGACGTTCTGGGCCGACGGCGGCATCTTCGAGACCACGACGTACAACTTCGAGACGATCTCGCGCCGCCTCCAGGAGATGGCGTTCCTCAACAAGGGGCTGACGCTGTCCCTGCGCGACGAGCGCGTCGCCGACGAGGATGCCGAGGCCGACGCCGAGGGCAAGGTCGCCCGCGTCAAGGAGAAGGTCTACTGCTACCCGGGCGGGCTCGAGGACTTCGTCAAGCACATCAACGGCAGCAAGGACCCGATCCACCCCAGCGTGATCTCCTTCGACGCGAAGGGCACCGGCCTCGAGGTCGAGGTCGCGATGCAGTGGAACACCGGCTTCACGCCGTCGGTCTACACGTTCGCCAACACGATCAACACGCACGAGGGCGGCACCCACGAAGAGGGCTTCCGCGCCGCGCTGACCCGCGTCGTCAACTCGTACGCGCGCGACAAGAAGCTGCTCAAGGAGAAGGACGCCAACCTGACCGGTGACGACGTGCGCGAGGGCCTCGCCGCGATCGTCTCGATCAAGCTGGGCGAGCCGCAGTTCGAGGGCCAGACCAAGACCAAGCTGGGCAACAGCGAGGCCAAGACGTTCGTGCAGCAGCAGTCGAACGAGTGGCTGGCGGACTGGTTCGAGCGCAACCCCACCGAGGCGAAGACGATCATCAACAAGTCGATCTCCTCGGCGCAGGCCCGGATGGCCGCGCGCAAGGCGCGTGACCTCGTCCGCCGCAAGGGCGCGCTGGAGATCGGCGGCCTCCCCGGCAAGCTCAAGGACTGCCGCTCGACCAACCCGGCGGAGTGCGAGCTCTACATCGTCGAGGGCGACTCGGCCGGCGGCTCGGCCAAGGAAGGCCGCGACTCGATGTACCAGGCGATCCTGCCGATCCGCGGCAAGATCATCAACGTCGAGAAGGCCCGCATCGACCGCGTCCTCAAGAACACCGAGGTCCAGTCGCTGATCACCGCGCTGGGCACCGGCATCCACGACGAGTTCGACCTCTCGAAGCTGCGCTACCACAAGATCGTGCTGATGGCCGACGCCGACGTCGACGGCCAGCACATCACCACGCTGCTGCTCACCCTGCTGTTCCGCTTCATGGCGCCGCTGATCGAGCACGGCCACGTCTTCCTGTCGCGGCCGCCGCTGTACAAGATCAAGTGGCCGCGGGCGGAGCCGGAGTACGCGTACTCCGACCGCGAGCGCGACGCCGTCATCCAGGCGGGTGTCGAGGCCGGCAAGCGCCTGCCGAAGGACGACGCGATCCAGCGCTACAAGGGTCTCGGCGAGATGAACGCCGAAGAGCTGTGGGAGACCACGATGGACCCGGCGAACCGGCTGCTGGGCCAGGTCACGATGGACGACGCCGCCCAGGCGGACGAGCTGTTCTCCGTCCTGATGGGCGAGGACGTCGAGGCCCGCCGGTCGTTCATCACGCGCAACGCCAAGGACGTGCGCTTCTTGGACGTGTAGGCGTTCCCCGCTCTTTGTCCCGCTAGGACTCTCCACTCGAGAAGGACCTCATGACGGAAACTCTGCCGCCGGCTCCGGAACACGACCGGATCGAGCCGGTCGACATCCAGCAGGAGATGCAGCGCTCCTACATCGACTACGCGATGAGCGTCATCGTTTCGCGGGCGCTGCCGGACGTGCGTGACGGCCTCAAGCCGGTCGCCCGCCGGATCCTTTACTCGATGTTCGACTCCGGGTTCCGGCCGGACCGCGGGTACAACAAGTGCTCCCGCGTCGTCGGCGACGTCATGGGCAACTACCACCCGCACGGTGACTCGGCGATCTACGACGCGCTGGTCCGGCTGGCCCAGCCGTGGTCGCTGCGGTACCCGCTGATCGACGGCCAGGGCAACTTCGGCTCGTCGGGCAACGACCCCGCGGCCGCCATGCGGTACACGGAGTCCCGGCTCGCGCCGCTGGCCATGCAGATGCTGGCCGACATCGAAGAAGACACCGTCGACTTCTCCGACAACTACGACGGCCGTACGCAGGAGCCGGACGTCCTGCCGTCGCGGTTCCCGAACCTGCTGGTCAACGGTGGTTCCGGGATCGCGGTCGGGATGGCGACCAACATCCCGCCGCACAACCTGCGCGAGGTCTCCGAAGGCGTCGTCTGGGCGCTGGAGAACCCCGAGGCGACCGACGACGAGCTGCTGGCCGCGCTGCTCGTGCGGGTCAAGGGCCCGGACTTCCCGACCAGGGCGATGATCCTCGGCACGTCCGGCATCGAGGACGCCTACCGCACCGGCCGCGGCTCGATCCGGATGCGCGCGGTCGTCGAGGTCGAAGAGGACGCGAAGGGCCGCACGATCCTGGTCGTGTCCGAGCTGCCGTACCAGGTCAACCCGGACAACCTGGTCGAGAACATCGCGAACCTGGTCCGCGACGGCAAGCTCACCGGCATCGCCGACATCGCCGACGAGTCCAACAGCCGGTCCGGGATGCGGATCGTCGTCACGATCAAGCGCGACGCGGTCGCGAAGGTCGTGCTGAACAACCTCTACAAGCACACCCAGCTGCAGCAGAACTTCGGCGTCAACATGCTGGCCCTGGTCGACGGCGTGCCGCGCACGCTGCGGCTCGACCAGATCATCCGGCACTACGTGAAGCACCAGGTCGAGGTCATCGTCCGGCGGACCAAGTACCGCCTGAAGAAGGCCGAGGAGCGGGCCCACATCCTGCGTGGGTACGTCAAGGCGCTCGACATGCTCGACGAGGTCATCGCGCTGATCCGGCGGTCGCCGTCCGCGGACGAGGCCCGGCCGGCCCTGATGGAGCTGCTGGACGTCGACGAGATCCAGGCCACCGCGATCCTCGACATGCAGCTGCGGCGCCTCGCCGCCCTGGAGCGCCAGCGGATCATCGACCAGCTGGCCGAGATCGAGCTGGAGATCGCCGACCTCAAGGACATCCTCGAGAAGCCGGAACGCCAGCGCGCGATCATCCGCGACGAGCTGATGGCGATCGTCGAGAAGTACGGCGACGACCGGCGCACGAAGATCATCGGGTTCAGTGGCGACGTCACCGACGAAGAGCTCATCGCGGTCGAGGACGTCGTCGTCACCATCACCCGCACGGGGTACGCCAAGCGAACGAAAACCGACCTGTACCGCTCGCAGAAGCGCGGCGGCAAGGGCGTGCAGGGCGCGACGCTGAAGCAGGACGACATCGTCCAGCACTTCTTCGTCTGCTCGACGCACGACTGGATGCTGTTCTTCACGAACAAGGGCCGCGTCTACCGGACCAAGGCGTACGAGCTGCCCGAGGCCAACCGCAACGCGCGCGGCCAGCACGTGGCGAACCTCATGGCGTTCCAGCCGGACGAGCAGATCGCCCAGGTCATCCAGATCAAGAACTACGAAGTCGCGCCGTACCTGGTGCTCGCCACCAAGCGCGGCCTGGTGAAGAAGACCAAGCTCACCGACTTCGACTCGAACCGCTCCGGCGGCCTCATCGCCATCAACCTGCGCGAGGGCGACGAGCTGGTCGGCGCGGTGCTGGCGGCGGCGGAGGACGACCTGCTCCTGGTGTCGGCCGAAGGCCAGTCGATCCGCTTCCACGCGACGGACGAGGCGCTGCGGCCGATGGGCCGCCCGACCTCCGGCGTGATGGGCATGCGGTTCAACGACGGTGACGAGCTGCTCGGCATCAGCGTGGTCAAGGAAGGCAAGTTCCTGCTGGTCGCGACGGACGGCGGCTACTCCAAGCGCACGCCGATCGAGGACTACCCGGTGCAGGGCCGCGGCGGCAAGGGTGTGCTCACCATTCAGCACGACCGCAAACGTGGCAGGCTGGTGGGTGCGCTCATCGTCGACGCCGAGGACGAGCTCTACGCGATCACCTCGAGCGGCGGCGTGATCCGCACGCCGGCGGGCGACGTGCGCAAGGCAGGGCGGCAGACGAAGGGGGTCCGGCTGATGAATCTCGGCGAAGGCACCACTCTTCTCGCGGTCGCACGCAACGCGGACGAGCCCTCGGACGTCGCCAACGGTGACGACAACGCGGAAGCGGACGTCACGGCGGAAGACACGGTGGAAGCCGGGTCGGAAGCCGCGGCCGAGACGACAGAAGCGGACGAAGAAACGACGGCGCCGCCGGAGCAGTGAGACGGCGTCACCACGGCACGGGTAAGGACTGACTCTTCGTGACACCATCCGAGAATCCCGAGGCAGCGGGTTCGAACGGGACTCCGGCGAGCCCACCCTGGCAGCGGGTCGGCAAGGACGGCGACTCCGAGGCAACGGTGAAGCTGGCCACGGATGAGGCGCTCTACAAACCCGAGCCGGCGGCCGAGGAGACCCAGCCGGTCTCCCCGGAGCAGCACACAGTGGTCACCGGCAGCGCGGCGCCTCGCCTGTTCGGCGGAAGTGGAGACACCCCGCCGAGCGGCGAGCCGTCCGCGGCGGCCGTCCCGTCGGCGTCGTCCCAGCGAGCCCGCCCGAGCGCGTTGCGGCGCCCGGGCCGCGGCCCGCGCCGGGCTTCGCTGCAGGTGAAGCGGTTCGACCCGTGGTCGGTGCTGAAGCTGTCCCTGGTCCTGGGCGTCGCGATGTTCTTCGTCTGGCTCGTGGCGGTCGGCGTCCTGTACACGGTGCTGGACGGCATGGGCGTCTGGGACAAGCTGAACGGAACGTACTCGTCCCTGGTGGGCGGCGAGGGCGCCAACGCATCCTCGGAACCGCTGATCAGCGCGGGCCGCGTGTTCGGCATCGCGGCGATCCTGGGAGCGATCAACATCGTCCTGGTGTCGGCCCTGGCCACGGTCAGCGCGTTCATCTACAACGTGTCGGCCGACCTCGCGGGCGGCCTCGAGGTCACGCTGTCGGAACGGGAGTAACCCGGTTGCAGGGCCCCCTCGGGGGTCCTGTAAAGTTCTCCTCGTTCAAGGGCCTATAGCTCAGGCGGTTAGAGCGCTTCGCTGATAACGAAGAGGTCCCAGGTTCAAGTCCTGGTAGGCCCACGCAAGTCAAAGCCCGGTTCACCGTGTTGGTGAACCGGGCTTTTTGCATGACCTGGGTGACTGTCAGTCTGACGAAACCCTCTCCTGGCTGGCCCACGACGCCAATAGGGCTAAACCGTCCGCGGTCGCCGTGCCGGCGGGTGCGGTGTAGACGTTCAGGAGCAGGCCGGGTTCGGCGGACAGCTCCATCGACTCGACGTCCAGGTCGAGCCGGCCCACTACCGGGTGGTGCACACGCTTGAGTCCGGACCGGTGAAGCCGGACGTCCTGAGATGCCCACCGCTGCCGAAACAGTTCACTGCGGGTCGACAACTCGCCGACCAGGGCGATCAGCTCCTCGTCGTGCGGATTGCGGCCGGCTTCCATGCGTAGCTTCGCGGCCACGTCGCGGGCGATTCGGTCGTAGTCGACGAAGAACGTTTCTGCCGGTTCGGGATCCAGATACACGAACCGCGCGGTGTTCGCCGGCCGTCGCGGGTCGGCCAGTACCGGGGAATACAGCGCGCGGGCGAGGTGATTCGTGGCCAGCACGTCATAACGGCCGTTGCAAATCCACGCCGGCGCATCGGTGATGGCGTCGAGCACCCGCTGAAGCGCCGGACGCACCGTCACGGCGGGGCGCCGGCGGCGTGGACCGCCGGGCGACCGGGACTGCCGCGCAAGGTGGAACAGGTGATCGCGCTCGGCTTCGTCGAGGTGCAAGGCCGAGGCCACCGCCTCGAGCACCTCGTCGGAGGCGCCGGCGAGGCCGCCGCGCTCCATGCGCACGTAGTAGTCGACCGATACCCCGGCCAGGAGAGCCACCTCTTCGCGACGCAGGCCTTTGACCCGGCGGTTGCCGCCGTAGGCGGGCAGGCCGGCCCGCTCGGGCGTGATCCGCGCGCGACGGGAGCTCAGGAACTCCTTGATCTCGGTGCGCAAGTCGATCGTGGTCACCTCGTCACCGTAGGCGCTGTCCGCAGCCGAAGGGAGGTTCTGCCGGTGCCCCCGACGCCTAGGTACCTGTTGCGGTCGTGGCGATGCCGCCGTCCACCGGGATGATGGCGCCCGTGAGGTAAGAACTGGCCCGGCTGGCGAGGAACACGGCGATACCCGCCATGTCGTCGTCGCGGCCGAGCCGGCGCAGAGGGGCCTTCGCCGCGATCGTGTCGCCGACGGCTTCGAGCGTGGACGCCATCATCCGCGACGGGAACGGCCCTGGGGCCACCGCGTTCACCGTGACGTGCTGGGGGCCCAGTTCCCTGGCCAGCACCCGGGTGAGTTGATGGAGTCCGGCTTTGCTGCTGGCGTACGAATAGTTGGGCGACTCGGCGACGTGGATGGCGGCGATACTGCCGATGTTGATGATCCGCGCGGGATCATCGGCGGTGCCGGCCCGGCGAAGTGCGGGGAGAAGCGCTTGCACCAGCCAGAACGGCGACTTGAGGTTGAGGTCGAGCACTGTGTCCCAGGCCTCGTCCGGGAACCGCTCCAGCGGCTCTCGCCACATCGCTCCCGCGTTGTTGACGAGGATGTCCAGGCGTTCCGAGCCGGCCTTGACGAGATCGGCGAGGCGCTGACACTCGTCGTGCTTGGACAGGTCGGCGGGGATTGCCTGAACGTCGCCGAATTCGGACAGCAGTTGCTGTGCCTCCGCGCACGCGTCCGCGTCCCGTGAGCTGATGACGACGCGAGCGCCCGCCTGCAGAAGGCCGCGCGCGATCATCGTCCCGATTCCTTTGGTGCCGCCAGTGACGAGTGCGTACTTCCCACTCAGATCGAAAAGGTTCGCGTGAGTGGTGAACTGATTTTGTCCCTTTGCCATATAGGCAGGTTCACAGGCATCTTGGACGTCCGGGAGATCCTGCTGATACAGGTACTGCTAGAGCCCCTGATCGGGCCGCGATTCAGTCCTGGGGAGTGAGCAGGACGATCGGGATTTCGCGGTCCGTCTTCTGCGCGTATTCGTCGTACAGCGGGAAGATCTTCGCCATTTGAGTCCAGAGCGGCCCGCGCTCGGCGGGGGTTGCGACGCGGGCGCGGGCCGTCAGGCGGCGGGTTCCCACCTGGACTCCGACGCTCGGGTTCGCCTGGAGGTTCTTGAACCACGCCGGATCCTCGTCCGCTCCGGCCTTCGAAGCGACGACCACGAGGTCGTCTCCCGCCGTTCCGTAGATCAGGCAGGTGCGGCGCGGGACGCCCGTCTTGCGACCGGTCGTCGCGAGGATGAGGGTGTACAAGCCGTTCGATTCGTGTCCCTCGGTGCCGCCCGAGTCCAGGTAGGTGCGGGTTTGCTCGGCCACCCAGTCCCACTGCGAGTCGGTGGCGCGGTCGAGGTCGTCGGCGATGGCCATGGTGGTGATCCTTCCGGAGAGGTCAGGCGATCTTTTCGGCCAGCGCGACGATGAGGCCTTCGGGGCCGCGGACGTAGGCGATCCGGTAGCCGTTCTCGTACTTCACCAGGTCGCCCATCAGCTCACCGTGGGTGCGCAGCCGGGGCAGGAGTTCCTCGAGGTCGTCGACGGCGAACATGATGCGACGGAAGCCGAAGGCGTTGACCGGCGCGTCCGGCTCGGCGGTGGCGGGCGATGCCGGCGTGTGGAACTTCATCAGCTCGAGCCGGCCGTGGCCGTCCGGGGTTCGCACCACGGCCAGGTCGCAGCGGACGCCGTCGAGTGCGACGAGGCGGTCCACGGCCGGTCCCTCGACCGTCGCCTTGCCCTCGAGCTCCAGACCGAGCTCGAGGAAGAAAGCGATGACCGCCGCCATGTCGTCGACGACGACGCCGATGTTGTCCAGCCGCTGGATCGTCATGGTTTCTCCCCTGGTCACACGGCCTTCGTGGCCGCTCGTGCCCCTGGGACGGAGCCGGTCCGGCGTTCTCGACACCAAACCACAGATCGGTTTTCGAGCGCCCGCCGGATCAGTCGCGCTCCATGGTGGGGACTCCTTCCGTCGGTGTCTGACCCCTTCGAGGGTGTCTTCGACGGAAAGTGACGACATCGGGGACCGGCCCTGAGATGTCCCGGATACAGGTCAGCCCTGCCGGGAAGAGAAGGTACCGGCAGGGCTGAGCGGTTACGGTCGACGCGCGCCACGGTCGCCTCTCGGCGATGAGGCGCATCGCGGCTCCAGCCGGACGGAACTCCGCGAAGGCGTTGGTTGAGGCCCGGGGGACACGGTGGGCACATCGACCAATGGGTACAACGGGACACCCCGTCCCCGTATTTCCCTGCGGATGTGACGTGCGTTACCTGCGAGATCATGGTTCCACGTGGAACCACCGCCCCCGACAGTGTCCCGCGCCGGTGCAGTAACATCGCGGGGTAAGGGAAGCAAGCTGAGAAGGGGGCTTCGGTGAAGAAGCTGCTGGCACTCGCGGTCATCGCGGGCGGCGTTTTGTTCGTCGTGAAGCGCAACAAGGCGGCCAAGGCCGAAGCCGACCTCTGGCGTGAGGCGACCGCGCCGGTCCCCTCGAACAACGGCACCACTCCGGCCAAGCCGGCGGGTGCGTCCCACAACTGAGTTTCCGGCGGGCGCAAGCCCGCCCCCGGGGCTGTAGCTCAATTGGTAGAGCACCGCCTTTGCAAGGCGGGGGTCAGGGGTTCGATTCCCCTCAGCTCCACACATCCGTGCGGTCGCCTCACTTCAGGAAGCTGATCATCGCGTCCCGGCCCGTGTGGCCGCGCTCGCGGTTCTGGATCGAGTGCGACTCGCCCGGCACGATCACCAGCTTTCCCTGGGGCGCAACGCCGGCCTCCTCCCGCGCCCACTCCAACGGCGTCGACAGGTCGCGGTCGCCGTTCAGCAGCAGCACCGGGACGTTCGGCAGCTTCGCCGCCGGGTTCGAGCCGACGCGCTCCGCCGGCCACGGCAGGCAGCCCTGGATGAATCCTTGGTGCGTTGCCACTTCCGTTGTGTACGGCCAAGTCGCCGACGCCGGCAGCGCCCGCGCCGTCAACGACAACAACGGCTGCCGCACGGACACCGGTGTCGCCGAGGTGCCCCACGGGAAGCGCTGATCCGCGCACAGCGTCGCCGCGTGCAGGCCCGTGCTGTAGGCCGCCGGCGGGACGTCCTCGGTCGTGTAGCCCTCGACCAGCTGGTCGAGCCACTCCGGTGCGCCGCCGCGGGCCGCGTGCAGGGCGCCGATGATGTCGCCCGCGTCCGGGGAGCGGTACGTCGGATCGGAGAACTCGTAAGCGACGATCGCGTCGAAGATCTTCACGCCGTCGGCCGCAGTGCGGTGGCGCACCACCCACGCGAGGTCGTCGGCCGGGTCGAAGCCGCAGGCCGGGGCTACTGAACACGCCAGCCGCAAGACGCGGGCTTCGGCCGTCAAGCCCGTCAGGTACAGCGTCGTGGCCGGCGTCGAGTGGTGCGGCAGCACGGAGTCGAGGACGACCTTGCTGACGTTGCCCGGGTGCGCGATCGCGTAGCGCGCCGCCGTGAACGAGCCGTACGAGACGCCGTCGACCACCATCTTCCGCTCTCCCAGCGCCTGCCGGAGCTGGTCGAAGTCCGCGACGCTCTGGTCGGTCGAGTACAGCGGGGCCGTGTCGCCAAGGATGCGCGCGCATTCGGTGACCGCGTCGCGCGTCGGCGTCGCGATGTCCGAACTGCCCATCTGCGCCTGCAGACCCGGGCAGTTCAGCGCCCCCGCACCCGTCCCGCGCTGGTCCAGCATGACGAACCGGTAGTCCTTCGCGACCTCCGGCAACCTCTGCGTCGCGATCCGCGTGATCGTGCCGACGCCGCCCTGCCCGGGGCCGCCGGTGAGGAACAGCAGCACGCCCTTCGGCGCGGTCACGTTGTCGGACGTCGCGACCGGCAGGTCGAGCGTGCCCGGCCGGCGGCCGGTGTGGTCGAACGGCACGGTCAGCGTCGAGCACGTGAAGCCCGGCTGTCCCGGGCACGGATGCGGGTCCGTCAGCTTCGGCCGTCCCCCAGGACGCGCGTCGGCCGCGGCCACACCCCCGAGTGCGGCGGTCAGCGCCAGGACCAGCCCGGCGGTCAGCAGTTTCGAACGCATGATCCATCATCGCCACAACGACCCGGGTGCGGCATACCCCCGATCAGGGACGGACGCAGGAAATCTTCGCCCGGACCGGACCCGCCGGGCTCGCTTCGCCTGCCGTGTTCGGTGCGTTGTCGCGGCGGTTGCCGTCGGACTGCGTCACGCACAGGCGGCCGTCCGGGAGCAGCACCGGGCTCGTCGGGAACTCCAGCGGTCCGGCGTTGCGCAGCTTCGACGTCGCGTCGGCCGGGTTGCGGAAGTACTCGGTGACGCGGCCGTCGCGGCGGGCCAGCACGATCGCGTTGCGCTCGTTCGCCGCCGTCCAGACGTTGCCTGCCCGGTCGAGGACGATCCCGTCGGCGCCTTCGAGGTAGGGGTGCTGGACCTCGAGGTCGTCCAGGCACAGCGTGTTCGCCGGGAACGCGACGTCGCAGCCGGCCGCCGCGCGGGGGCGGCCGCCGCGGTCCATCGGCACGCGCCAAAGCGCGCCCCGCGCCGTGTCCGCCACCAGCAGCGTGCCGTCCGCGGTGAACGCCAGGCCGTTGGCGACGATGTGCTGCGAGCCCGCGGTGTCAGCGGCGGTCCGGCCGGCCGGCGTGATCGTGACCGTGCCGGGCGGCAGGCCGCGCACGTCCCGGCCGACCCCGCCGGCGATGACGTCGCTGACCATCGGCTGCACCCGGAACTGCTCGAGAGCGACGCCGTCCGCGCCAGCCCGCCAGACCCGGCCCTGGCCGGTGCCGCCGTCGGAGATCCACGGCGCGCCCGACCGGTCGAACGCCAGGCCGTTCGCGCCCGGGACACCGCTCGTGAACACCGTCGCCGCCGGTGGGTTCGCCGCGTCCGGCACGAAGGACACCACGGTTTCGCCGTTCGCGACGTACAGCCGGCCGCGACGGTCGAACGCGAGCCCGGCGGGGTTGCACGGCGCCGGGATCGTGCCGACGACGGCTGCCGGGCCGCCGGTGGCCGCAACGCGGTAGACCGGGCAGGGATCGGCGCCGCGCGCCGGCGAGTAGAGGTTGCCGCGGCCGTCGGTGGTCAGGCCTTCGAGGCCGAGCGGCGACGCGAACACCGTCTCGAACACGGCGGGGTGCTGTGCCGAAGAGACTTCACCGGCGGAAGCGCCGGACAACAGCCCGGCGGTGAGCGCGGCGGTGGCGGTGAGGACGACGGTTCGGCGCATGCGGGGCCTCCGTTTTGTCGGATTTCCTGCCTACGCCGCCGCGCCCGGACCGTCAAGGCCAGAGGCGCTCGCGTACCCAGCCACCGTCGGACTTCCGGTACCGCAGCCGCACGTGCCGGCGGTCGTGGCTCGCCTGCCAGAACTCCACTTCGTCCGGGTCGACGAGGTACCGCGTCCACGTTTCCGGGGCGGTGTCCGGGTTTTCCGCCACCCAGCGCTCCGCTTCCGCGGCCGCCGCGTCGAGATCCGCCGGGTCGCGCAGCACCTGCGACTGGTGCCCGATGAACGCCTCGACGCGCGACGCCGGCGGCCGCGCCAGGAAGTCCGCCGCGGACACCTCGGGCGCCGCGGGGGAGACCGGGCCGCGCAGCCGGACCTGCCGGCCCCGGCCGGGCCAAAAGAACGTCAGCGCGGCGCGCGGATCCTTGCGCAGCTGCAGGCCTTTCGGGCTTTCCGAGCTGGTGGCGACCGCCCAGCCGGCCGGGCCGACGTCCTTGAGGATGACCACCCGCGCGTCCGGCGCACCGTCTGCGTCCACTGTGGACAGTGTGACGGCGTGCGGCGCCAGCACGTGCTCGCCGGCCTCGGTCAGCCACTCGACGAAGAGCGACTGCGGGTCCGCGGGCGCCGTTTCCGGTGTGAACACGGGAAGTTCTTCGGGGAACGACCGCCAGCCACGCAACTCCACCATGTCAGTAACCGTACGGCGGGTGCCCCGGCGGCGGGTAGACGGGCGGCTGCGGACCGGCCTGCCCGGCGTACGGCGGGGGCGGCACCGGCGGCGCGGCCATCGGCGGCTGCTGCTGCCAGCCGGGCGGCGCCTGCTGGGCCGGCGGGAGCTGCGGTTGCTGCTGCGCCTGCTGCCACTGCACCTGCTGGTAGACCTCGGCGGGCTCCGGGAAGCAGTACGTCAGCTTGGCGTTGACCGACCCCTGCACCGCGGCGCCCCAGAACTTCCCGCCGACGAACGCAAACCGCTGCCCGGCCGAGACGTCGACCGCCACCATCCGCGTCTCGCCGCCGAACTGGTTGCCCGACTTCGCCGACGCGGCCTGCGCGGCGTCCGGGTACACGCGCTGGCCGACGAGGCCGGCGATGACGACCGACGCCGCCGTCCAGCCCACGGTGCCGACGAGGTTCGCGCGGGCGTGCTGGGTGGCGCGGCCGGTGAAGTCGTACAGCGCGGCGGCCGTGACCTCGGGGACCGCCGCGGCGATGACGCAGTAGTTCATCGTCGACAGCATCACCGACTCGGTGAACAGCCCGACGGGGCAGAGCGCGGGCCCGATCTGCACGGTGTTCAACTGGCCGCCGGAGCGCTGGATGCGCTCGGCCACCGCGCCGAGGTACTGCTCGGGGGTAAGCACGGCGCAATCGTCGCACGTCCGACCGTCTCGGCGGATTCAGCCAGCGGTTTTCACACATGCTTCATGGTTGACTGTGCGCGCTATGCGACGACTCGTACTTCTCGCACCCGCCGTGGTGCTGCTGGCCGGCTGCGGCCCCTCCATCGTGTCCGGTACCGCGGCCCCCAGCCCGCCGTCGGCGTCCGCCGGCGCGAACGCGGGTTCGGAGCTGCCGCCGGATCCCCAGCCGGCCGCGACCGAGGACTGCCCGTACCTCGACAGCGAGTTCGTGGCCGACTCGAACGGCCAGCACGTGTCGAAGGTGCGCGTGTCGGCGGACAAGCCGCACCCGGCGTGCTTCTTCTACCGCCCGGACGGGAAGGTCCAGCTCACCGTCCGGGTGTACGTCGGGGACGCGAAGACGGCGACCGCGCTGGTCAACAAGGTGGCGCCGGTCGATTCGTCGAACCCGGCGAGCGATCCGGCCGGGTGGAAGGGCGGGTACGAGTCGACCGACGACGGGGCCGTCTACGCGGTCGCGAAGGGGACCGCGGCGGTCATCGCGACCACTAACCAAAAGCAGAGCGTGAAGGCACGCACAGTGGTCAAGAAGGCTATCGCTGCCCTGAAGCTCTAGGTAGCGGGCTCCACACGGGTGAGTGATGTTGATCTTGTATTACCCTGTGCGTCACGCGCAGGCTTCGTGGACTCGCGCACCGCAGCCATCGGGGGATCCCCACCCCCGGGGGCCGGGCACAAAATCTGCAACGACAAAGGACTAGATCGTGGCTGACACCCTCAAGGAAATCCTGCTCGACTCCAGCCGTCGCCCGGCTGTCGTGACCGACTTCGAGACCCTCGTCGACGCCGAGGTCTCGGACAAGGGCGGCGTCTCGGGTGCCGTCGTCAAGACCGGCTTCGCCGCGGTCAAGAAGATCAAGCCGGGCATCATCCCCTCGGCCGTCGACACGCTGCTGCCGGACTTCGCCACCGCGCTCGAGCCGTTCTACGGCGACTACCGCGCCAAGGGCGGCAACGACTTCGGTGCCTACCTGTCCAGCCGCTCGGACGAGGCTTCCGACGCGCTCCTGAGCGTCACCGACTCGCGCGCCGAGCGCAGCAGCCGGGACAGCATCAAGAAGGTCTACGGCAAGCTGCGCCCGAACGGCAAGAAGAACGTCGAGGAGGCCCTGCCCCGCCTCGGCGCGCTGATCGACAAGCACGCCGCCGCGGTCTGAGCGGACTCCAGGCACCACTGAAGAGGCCCCCGGGTGCACGCCCGGGGGCCTCTTCGTGCCGCGTTCAGTTCTTCTTTTCGGCAGGCGTCGCGGACGGCGCCTTGCCGTTCGCCTGCGGGCTCGGCTTCGCCGCTTCGGCGGGCTTCGGCGCGGGCGGGGTGGCCTTCGGCGGCGCGGGCGCGACCGGCGGCTCCTGCTTCGAGCGGAGAGCGTAGGCGGCACCGGCACCGACCACGACCAGGCCGAGCAGCCACGGCCACTTGCGACGGCTGCGCGTGCCCTTGGCCGCGGCCTTCGCCTCGACGACAGCGGCGTAGAAGTCCTTCTTCGCCGCCTTGAAGTCCTTCTTGCCGCGGCGCTTCGAGTCGCCGGCCGCCTTCGCGGCCTTGATGGCGGCCTTCTTCGCCTTGCGACCCGGCTTGCGCAGCTCGGAGAGCCGGGAAAGGGCCTCCTGGCGAGCGGCCTTCGAGCTCTTCTTGAGCTCCTTGCGGGTGAGCTCGGTCTTCTTCGCGAGCTGCTTCTGCGCGCGCCGGCCGTGCTTGACGCCCTCGGAGACGAGTTTGTCGGCGGTCTCGGCGGCCTGGGCTGTCGCCCGGGACATGGACTTCACCTCATCATTCGTTTTGACACTGCTCTGTTACCCGTAACCTATCGTGCCCCTTTTCGCCGCGCCCCGCTGCTGATGGCACGATGAGACTCGTGAAAGCTACGCTGCACACCAACCAGGGTGACATCAACCTGAACCTGCTCCCCGACCACGCGCCGAAGACGGTCGCGAACTTCGTCGGGCTGGCGGAGGGCACCAAGGAGTACACCCAGCCGAACGCGGCGGGCACGAACTCCGGCCCCTTCTACGACGGTTCGATCTTCCACCGGGTCATCGACGGCTTCATGCTGCAGGGCGGCGACCCGACCGGCACCGGCCGCGGCGGCCCCGGCTACAAGTTCGGCGACGAGTTCCACCCCGAGCTGCAGTTCAGCAAGCCGTACCTGCTGGCCATGGCCAACGCCGGGCCCGGCACCAACGGCTCGCAGTTCTTCATCACCGTCGCGCCGACCACCCACCTGAACTTCCGCCACACGATCTTCGGCGAGGTGGCCGACCAGGAGTCGCGCAACGTCGTCGACGCGATCGCTCGTACCTCGACGGGGCCCGCGGACCGTCCGCTGACCGACGTCGTCATCGAGAAGGTCACGATCGACCACGAGGGCTGAGCCGGTCAGGTTTCGGTAGGTTGGTCTCATCGTGAGCCAACCGCCGAACCCCGCCGTCGAACCCCAAGCCGCGCTGCCCGGGTGCTGGTGGCACCCGAACCGCCCGACCGGACTGAGCTGTTCCCGGTGCGGGCGTCCGGCGTGCCCGGACTGCCTCCGCGAAGCCCCCGTCGGCTTCCAGTGCACCGACTGCGTGCACAGCGGCACCCAGCAGCAACGCCGGCAGCACCGCGATTACCAGGAGGCCGGGTTCGGCCAGCGCACCGTCTTCGGCGCGCGGCTGTCCCAGTCGGTGCTCGTCACCCAGGTCATCCTCGCGGTGAACGTCCTGGTCTTCCTGATCACGGTCGTCCAGGCGGGCAGCCTCAACGACAACGACCTGTCGTCGTTCCTCCAGCACGGCGCCCTCTACGGCGACGCGACCCTGGGCCACGGCGAGTGGTGGCGCGTCCTGACCAACGGGTTCCTGCACTACGGACCCATCCACATCGCGGTCAACATGTTCTCGCTGTGGATGATGGGCCGGTCGCTGGAGCAGGTCACCGGCCGCGCCCGGTACCTCGCGCTCTACTTCGTCTCCATGCTCGGCGCGTCGGCGGCCGTGCTGCTGTTCGGCGACACGAGCGGGGTTCCCGGCACGGCCGGCGCGTCCGGAGCGCTGTTCGGCCTGATGGGCGCCTACGGGGTCACCGTGCTGAAGCTGCGCCTCAACCCCACCGGCCTGATCATCACGCTCGCGCTGAACGCCTTTATCACCTTCGGCATCCCGGGCATCTCCATCTGGGGGCACGCAGGTGGCCTGGTGACCGGGGCGCTGGTCACCGTCGCGCTGCTCTACGCCCCGCAGGCGAACCAGGCGCGCTGGCAGGCGATCGGCATCGGGATCATCGCCGTCGCGCTCATCGGCCTGATGATCTACCGCGGTTCGCAGTTCCCGCCGGAGACCTGCGAATTCGTCCAGTACCGCCAGGGCCTGTACTACACCTGCGGCTAGCTGCGGGCGCGCAGCGTGCTGAGCACGTCCAGGACGTCGCGGGGGTCTTCGCCGAGGTCGAGCCATCCGAAGATGTGCAGCTCGTCTTCGTGCTCGATCTCGAGCGTGACGCCGTCGCGGCCCAGCCGGCGGGTGGTGCGCAGCCGCGTGCGGGTCTGCGCCCACGGCAGCCGGTGCGTGCCGCCCAGCGTCCGGGCCACCAGGCCCTCGCTGTCGGCGGCCAGCCGGGGCCGGACGAGCGTCGCATGGGCGGCGAACGCGCCGACGGCGACCGTCGCCAGCGCGAACAGCACCAGGCCGCCGCGGTCGCCGGTCAGCCCGTCGGCCACCACGCCGACCAGCAGCAGCGCGGTGACCGCCCACGCCGATACCACAAGGGCCCGACGCGGCGCCCACGAGGTGGGGTAGTTATCCACAGGGGTTATCCACACTGGGGATGAGTCACACCGGTGTAATTCGGCGTCAAGCCGCCATTCGGAGTAATAATCAGCGCCAGCGCATGGTCATGAGAAGGCCCGCGATCATCAGCGCGAACCCGCCGGCGAAGTTCCAGTTCCCGAGGTCGGCCATCCAGGAGATCTTGTCCCCGGCGATGTAGTTCACCAGCAGCCAGATCAGGCCCAGGAGCATCAGCCCGAACATGGGGATCTTCCAGGCGAGACCGGTGGGACCGGCCGCCCGCACCTTCACCGGCGTACGCCGGTCGGCAGGCGGGGTGTAAGCCGTCTTCTTGCGGACCTTGGACTTGGGCATCGTGTTCCTCGCGGTGCTGTTCGGGCTGGTCGGTGGCGATGACCCGCTCGGGGTGCGCAACCAGCGCCACGTGCACACGTTAACGTAAACGACCGCAGGAAAGCAGCGGCCGGGAGTGGTCGGATTTCCCGTACCGTGACGTCGGGGTCACCAAGGGTCGGACGCGGCTTGAGAGGAGCTTGCGTGACTACGCGCGAAGGACCGGATGACGACCGGCGCAGACACCCCGGGCAACGGCCCGTGCCCCAGCGCCGGAATCCCGCCACGCCCCCTCGCGGCCAGGTGCCGCCGCGGCCCCAGGGCCCGCCGCCGCGGCGTCCGCAGGGGCCGCCGCCGCGCCGCTACAGCAGCCCCGTCCCGCCGCCGGGCTCGGCCGAGGAGACGGTCGTGTTCGCCCCGGTCGGCAAGGGTGGCACCGCCACCAAGGAGAAGCCGCCCCCGGCGCCGCTGGGCAAGGGTGGCGTCGCGATCCGGACCGCCGGCGAAATCCTCATCACGCTGGGCCTGGTCGTGCTGCTGTTCATGGTCTACGAGCTGTACGTGACCGACCTGTTCTCGGCGGGCAAGCAGTCCGAGGCGAGCGACCAGCTCGACGGCGAGTGGGCGCACGACCGCACGCTGCACCCCGAGCTGATCGACGGCAAGGCGTTCGCCCGCATCCACATCCCGACGTTCGGCGTCGACTACAACTTCACGATCCAGGAGGGCACCGACGACGCCGCCCTGGAGGTCGGCCCCGGCCACTACAAGGGCACGTCGCTGCCCGGCGAGCCCGGCAACTTCGCCGTCGCCGGCCACCGCGTCGGCAAGGGTGCCCCGTTCAACGACCTGGACAACCTCTCCTCCTGTGACCAGATCGTGATCGAAACCTCGACCGACTTCTACATCTACAAGGTCCTGCCCTACGACGACGAGATCGAGGACTGGGCCGGCGGCAAGGGCGCCGACCCGAAGTGCAAGGGCGTCTCGACCCTGCGCGACCCGAACGCCGAGGACGGCGGCGCGTACGACGAGACCTTCGGCCGCAAGGTCGTGCTGCCGAGCCAGGGCACCGCGGTGAACCCGGTCCCGTACAAGGACGCGGAGACGCTGCCGAAGGCCCAGCAGGCCGCGCTCCTCACGCTCACCACGTGCCACCCGCAGTTCTCCGCCCAGCAGCGGCTCATCATCACGTCGGTGCTGACCCAGCAGGTGCCGAAGAACCAGGTCAAGGACTACGGCGACCTCCTCTCGAAGATCGGAGAAGCCTGATGTACGGGTGGCTCTGGCGGAAGTTCCCGGGCCCGTTCGCGGTGAAGCTGTCGATCGCCGTGGTCCTCGCCCTGGGTGTGGTGGCGTTGCTGATGTTCGTGGTGTTCCCGTGGCTGGAGCCGCGGCTGTGGTTCAACGAGGTCGCGGTCAACTGAGCCGGAACCCGCCGGGCGTGCGGACCGTTGCCCCTCTCGGGGAAGGGGCTGCCGTGAAGACACGCCAGAAGGATCGGGAAAACCCGCCGCCGGAGTCGGCCTGGAACGAGATCCGGCCGGGCCTGTGGATGGGCGGGCACGTCCGCGCGGGCGAGGAGCCGGTCGTCGTCGGGCGCGAGTTCGACCTCGTGCTGAGCCTGTACCAGCGCGAGGGGCACGGCCCGCCGCCCGGCGTCGAACACCACTTCGCCGAGATGCCGGACGGGCCGTTGAGCGAGGCGCAGATCGGCGAGGTCGAGCGGTTCGCGCTGCTCGCCGCCGAGGCGGTGCGCGCAGGCCGGTCGACGCTCGTGCGCTGCCACGCCGGGCTCAACCGGTCGGGATTGGTCGTGGCGCAGGCGCTGGTCGAGCTGGGGCTCAGCGTGCCGGAGGCGATCGCGCTGGTCCGGCAGCGGCGGTCGCCGTGGGCGCTGCACAACGAGCTGTTCGTGCAGTACCTCGAGAGCGGGCTGCCGGCCGCGCGCCTGCTGGTCGGGCTCGGCCCTTGAGGTTCGGGGTCTTCCTGGTCAGCGGCCGGTTCCCCGGTCAACGCGACTCCGACGTCCTCCGCCGGTCCGTCCGCGCCGCCGAGCTGGCCGAAGAAGCCGGCTTCGATGACGTCTGGTTCGCCGAGCACCACTTCATGCCCTACGGCGTGTGCCCGTCCGCCGTCACGTTGGCCGCGCACGTGCTCGGCCGGACGTCGCGGATTCGCGTCGGCACCGCCGTCAGCGTCCTGTCGACCACGCACCCGGTGGCGCTGGCCGAGCAGTGGGCGATGCTCGACGCCGTCTCCGGCGGCCGGCTGCGGCTCGGCGTCGGGCGTGGCGGCCCGTGGCAGGACCTCGAGGTCTTCGGCACCGGCCTGGACCGCTACGAGACGGGCTTCGAGGAGACCCTCGACGTCTTCCTGCAGGCCACCACTGGCCGGGCGCGTGCCCGGGGACGGCACTTCGCCTTCCGGGAGGTGCCCGTGGTGCCGGCCCCGGAGCGGCGGCCGGACGTCGTCGTGGCCTGTGGTGGGCCGGCGTCGGATGCCGTGCGGCTGGCCGCGGCGAGGGATCTGCCGCTGCTGCTCGGCCTGCACGCGGACGACGAAGAGAAAGCGGCCACCGTCGCGGCCTACGGAAAGCCCGCGGACCACGTCTCGACCGTGCTCTGCCAGGTGGGCGACGCCCGCGTCGTCCGCGAGGCGCTGCCGGCGTGGCTGAAGGACGGGCTCGCCGCGCACGTCACGGTCGACGGGCGGCCCGGGCCGGCGCGGGATCCGGGGGAGTACACCGAACGGCTCTGCGAAATTCACCCCGTCGGCCAGGCGGACCACTGCGTCCGGGTCCTGGAAACGAGCCTCCGGCGCACCGGCGTCTCCCACGTGCTGATGCTCGTGGAAGCGTCGGGTACGCCGGAGGGCACGTACGCGAACATCGCGCGGATCGGCACCGAGGTGCTGCCCGCGCTGCGGGCTAGCAGTCCCGCAGCTCCGGGCTCTGGTTGAGCAGCTGGCCGCGCGGTGAGACGAACGCGCGGTACCGGTCACCGTCCAGTTCGGACTTCTTGAACACGGCGACCCGGTGGCAGTTCTGGAAGGCCAGCTTGACGCCGAAGTGGCGTTCGAGGCCGCCGCGGATCGCGTCCGAGGCCAGGGCCCGCAGGAGCTGGCCGCGGGCGGCCTCGCTCGGTGGCGGCGTCTCGTTGTCGGCGAAGCCGTCCGCCGCTCCCTCGGCGTCGGCGATGACGCCGGTGATGACCTCCCAGGCGTACGGCAGGGATTCCTTGACGCAGGTGACGAACTCGGCGTCGGTGACCTCCCCGCGCTCGGCCTTCTCCAGCAGCGCGGGTGACACGTCCAGGGACATCGAACCTCCAGTTTGAGCAGGGCCACCTCCCTGGCTACCGGCCGGGTGGCCCGGCCACAAGAGAAAACGATGATCATCACCAATATGGCGGAAGGCGGGGTCACTCCCAGCGGAAGAGCTTCGCCGCCAGCGCCGTTCCGAGCACCGCGAACGCGGCGAGCACGACCAGCTGCGGCGGCTGCACGCCGGCGCCCACCCAGGCGTCCTGCAAGGCCTGCGTGCCCGGCGGGAGGTAGTCGCCGATCCGCTGGAGGACCTCCGGCAGCAACGCCCGCGGCAGGTACACGCCGCCGAAGAACATCGTGGGCAGGAACGCGATCATCGCGAAGCCGCCGGCGGCCTTCGCCGTCCGGGCGACCGCCGCCGCCAGCAGGCCGAACGAGAACATCGAGACCGTGCCCAGCAGCAGCGTCACCAGGAACAACAGGGGGTGCTTCGGCATCGGGACGTCGTAGGCCGCGTGGGCCACGCCCAGTGTCAGGCCGATGCCCGCCAGCGCGACCGCGACGTGGATCAGCAGCTGCGCGCCCAGCAGGTTCGCCGGGTGCACCGGGGTCGTGGCGAGCCGGCGCAGCACGCCCTGCTCGCGGTAGGTCGCGACGGCACCCGGGATCGACTGCAGCGCCAGCATCGCGAGGCTGAGGACGATCACCGACGGCACCCACGCGTCGATGAACCGGTACCCGCCGGCGGCCGGGCTGGGCTCCGTCATGCCCGGGATGGCGCCGACCGCCAGCAGCACCGCGGCCGGCAGCAGGATGCCCGCGACGCCCATGAACGGCGTGCGGAGGAAGAGCTTCGTTTCGGTGGCGGTGATCTTGGCGAAAGTGTTCACAGCATGCTCCTCGTGAGCGAGACGAACGCGTCGTCCAAAGTGGAGGTTCCGGCCGCGGCGCGGAGCTCGGCCGGGGTGCCGGTGGCGACCACGCGCCCGGCGTCGAAGACCGCGACGCGGTCGCAGAGCCGCTCGGCCTCGTCCATGAAGTGGCTGACCAGCAGGACGGTGACGCCGGTGGCGCGCACGCCTTCGACCAGCCGCCACGTCTCCCGGCGGGCGTGCGGGTCGAGCCCGGTGGTCAGCTCGTCGAGGATGGCCAGCTCGGGGCTGCCGACCAGCGCCAGCGCGATCGACACACGCTGCTTCTGACCGCCGGAAAGCTTTCCGAAGTACGCGCGGGCGTGGTCCCGGAGGTCGACCTGGTCGAGCAGGACGTCGACGTCGGCCGGGTCCGGGTAGAAGGACGCGAACAGCTCCAGCGCCTCGCGGACCCGCAGCTTCGCGGGCAGCCGGCTTTCCTGCAGCTGGACGCCGACGCGGCGGGTCAGCGCGGCGCGGTCGGCCGCGGGGTCGAGGCCGAGCACGGAGATCTCACCGCTGTCGGCCTGGCGAAGGCCCTGCAGGCATTCGACGGTCGTGGTCTTCCCGGCGCCGTTCGTGCCGAGGATGCCGAAGATTTCGCCGCGCTCGACGGTGAAGGAAACGCCGTCGACCGCGACCCGGGAGCCGTAGCTCTTGCGGAGGTCGGTGACTTCGATGAGGGGCATGGTTATGAAGCTACGAAGGTTCGGCGCCGCGCAGAATGACGCTGAATCCCCAGCTCAAGTAGGGTTTTGCTGAAGCCGGGGTGGGGCTGGGCCCACCCCGGTCGGGGAGCTTGGGGCAGTGCGTGGACCGGAGTGGTCCGGCCAAGATCTGCGGGGAAGGAGGTGCCGGATGACGTACCTGCGTGCCCTCGGGCGGGCCTGCGCACTGGCCGCGTTCTCGTTGCTCAGCTGGTTCGACGTGCTCGTCGAGCTGATCGCGTTCGCCGTGCTGTGCGTCGGCCTGATCTTCTTCCTCGGCCCGGCGGTCGAATGGACGCGGGGCCGCTCGTCGACGGCCCGGGCGCTGGCCGCGCGCTGGTGCGGCGTCGCGATCGAACCGCCGTACCAGCCCGAGCCGCCGGAACCGGTGCGGGAGCGCGACGGCTGGTACCGCGACGGCAACCAGCTCTACAAGCGGGCGTTCTGGGTCCGCTGGCAGCACCGGCTCACGTGGGCGCTGGAGGACCCGGCGGCCGGCCGGGAGTTCACCTGGCAGCTGCTGAACCCGCTGGTCACGCTGCTGCTGCCGATCGCTGTGCTGCTCGGCGGGCCGGTGGTGCTGCGCGGCTACGGCCGGTGGACGCGCTGGTGGCTCGGCCCCCGCCCGGTCGTCGAACACCGCAAGAACTGGCTGCACCGGCACCTCGAGTCACTCGGCCACCAGGCCGGCATCCTCGCGCTTTCCGTGGTGCACCTGGTTTTCTCGGTGTGGCAGCTGGCCGTCATCATCGTCGCTGCGCCCGTGGCGGCACCGGTCGTGCTGGGGAGCCGGACCATCACGGACACGCTCCGGCGTGAGGCCGGGAACTGGACCGGCGTGCGGGTCCCGCGTCCGTACCTCCCGCCGCCCGGTCTCCCCGTGCCCCGCCCGGACGGGCTGTTCCAGGTCGGCAAGCGGTTGTACGAGGAGCCGTTCTGGCCGGTCCAGCACGCTCGACGGCGATGGGTCCTGCGCGACCGGGCCACCTGGCGCGACCTCGCCGCCGGCGGCCTGATCCCGCTGGTGTCGCTGGTGTTGACCCTGCCCGCGGCCGCGCTGCTCAGCTGGGGATCGATCGGCTTGGCGATGCTGTGGGTGTGGCGGCCCTTCGTGACGTCGCCGGTCCAGTGGCTCTTCCTGCCGGAGGTGTCGACGCACCTCGGCGCGCTCGCGCAAACCCCGCTGTGCCTCGCCGCGCTGGCGGCCGGCCTGGCACCGACGACGTGGCTGGCCCGGCAGCAGGCGCGGTTCGCGCGGGTTTGGCTCGGGCCGACGGACGCGACCCGGCTCGCCCAGCGCGTCGAACGGCTCAAGCAGACCCGCAGCGACGTCACCGTGACGCAGGCGGCGGAGCTGCGGCGGATCGAACGCGACCTGCACGACGGCATCCAGTCGCGGCTGGTCGCGATGGGGATGAAGCTCGGCGCGGTCGAGGCGCTCGTCGACACCGATCCGGCGGCGGCGAAGCGGCTCGCGGCCGAGCTGCGCGCGGCGTCGTCGGAAGCGCTCACCGAGCTGCGGGTCCTGATCCGCGGCATCCACCCGCCGGTGCTGTCCGAGCGCGGGCTGCTGGACGCCGTGCGCGCGCTGGCTTTGGACAGCCCGCTGAAGGCGCAGGTCACGGGCTCACTGCCGGGACGCATCGAGGAGCCGGTGGAGGCGTGCACGTACTTCGCGGTGTCGGAGCTGCTGGGCAACGCGGCCAAGCACGGCGCGGGGCGGGTGTCGATCGATGTCGGATTCGCCGACGACCAGCTGACGGTCGTCGTGACCGACGACGGCAAGGGCGGCGCGAACCCGGCGCGGGGCTCGGGACTCCGCGGAATCGAGCGACGGCTGGGCGGCTTCGACGGTAGGTTGACGCTGACCAGCCCGATCGGCGGGCCGACGAGGGCGACCGTGGAGATCCCGTGCCTGATACATCCGGGGCTTCGCCCCGGGCCGGGGGCTCTGCCACCCGGAGCCCCCAAGGGGGGCGACCCCGAACCGTCATCGCCGAAGACCAATACCTCCTCCGAGACGGCTTGACGCATCTCTTGGCGGCCCACGGGTTTGACGTCGTCGCGGCGGTCGGCAGCGGTCCCGAGCTGGCGGCAGCACTGCGGGAGCACCGGCCCGATGTGTCCGTTGTGGACGTTCGCATGCCCCCGACGAACACGGACGAAGGCCTGCAGGTGTCGTTGGCGGCCCGGCGTGAATTCCCGGGCCTGCCGATTCTGGTGCTGTCCCAGCACGTCGAGCAGCTGTACGCCCGCGAACTCCTCGCCGACGGCACCGGCGCGATCGGTTACCTGCTGAAGGACCGGGTCTTCAACGCGGACCAGTTCATCGACGCGGTCCGCCGGGTCGCGGCCGGCGGCACGGTGATGGACCCCGAAGTGATCGCGAAACTGGTGGCGGGCAACGCGTCCGACCCCCTCGCCGCCCTGACCCCGCGCGAACGCGAGGTCCTCGGCTTGATGGCGGAGGGCTGCTCCAACGCGGCGATCGCCGGACGGCTGCACTTCAGTGAGGGCGCGGTCGGCAAGCACACAGCGAACATCTTCCAGAAGCTCGGTATCTCGGCTTCGGATGACACGAACCGCCGCGTGCTGGCCGTCCTCGCGTACCTCGGTGCCGTTTAGCCGCGCGAAACCCGGGTCATCTCTTCGCGCTCCACGACCTTGATCCGCTCTCGGCCCGCGGCCAGGCCCAGCGACTTCTCGTGCGCGTCGAGCTTGCCCCAGCCTTCCCAGGTCGTGAACGGGATCCCGCGCGCCGCCAGGAACTCCAGGATCGCGTCCGGGGACGCGTACTTCGGGGCGGCCAGCGTTTCCGCGTCCGACAGCAGGCTCGCGATCGTCTCCGCCGCGTCGCCCTTCGTGTGGCCGATCAGGCCCACCGGTCCGCGCTTGATCCAGCCCGTCACGTACACGCCCGGGAGCTGGTTCTCGTCGAGATCCAGCACGCGGCCCGCCTGGTTCGGGACCACGCCGTGGACGTGGTCGAACGGGAGCTCCGGCAGGTGCGACGACAGGTAGCCCACCGCGCGGTACACCGCCTGGACGTCCCAGTCGTGGAACTCGCCGGTGCCGCGCACGTTCCCGTCGCCGGTCAGTTCGGTCCGTTCCGTGCGCAGGCCGGAAACCCGGCCGTCCGTGCCCAGGACTTCCGTGGGCGAGTGGAAGAAGTGCAGGTGCAGCCGTTTCGGGCGCGAGCCCGGCTCGCGGATCGCCCACTCCTGCAGCGTCTTCACGACCATGTCGATCTGCTTCGACGCCCGCAGCGCCGCGATGCTGCCGTCGTCGAACTCGATGTCCTCCGGGGACACGATGACCTCGACGTTCGGCGAGTGGTCCAGCTCGCGCAGCTCCAGCGGCGTGAACTTCGCCTGGGCCGGGCCGCGGCGGCCGAACACGTGCACGTCGGTGATCGGGCTGGCCTTCAGGCCCTGGTAGACGTTGTCCGGGATGTCGGTGGTCAGCAGCTCGTCGGCCGTCTTCGCCAGGATGCGCGCGACGTCCAGCGCCACGTTGCCGACGCCGAGGACCGCGACCGAAGACGCGTCGAGCGGCCAGGTGCGCGGCACGTCCGGGTGGCCGTCGTACCAGGACACGAAGTCCGCGGCGCCGTGGCTGCCGTCGAGGTCGATGCCCGGGATGTCGAGCTCGCGGTCGGCGGACGCGCCGGTCGAGAAGATCACCGCGTCGTAGAACTCGCGCAGCTCGTCGAGCTTGATGTCGGTGCCGTAGTCGATGTTGCCCAGCAGGCGGATGTTCGGCTTGTCGAGCACCTTGTGCAGGGCCGTCACGATGCCCTTGATCCGCGGGTGGTCGGGAGCGACGCCGTAGCGGATCAACCCGAAAGGCGCCGGCATCCGTTCGAAGAGGTCGATCGTTGCGGATCCCACGCTGTCGGAGGACTTGTCCAGGATGTCGGCGGCGTAAATGCCGGCGGGACCAGCGCCCACGATGGCTACGCGAAGAGATCGGCTCACTCGTTCCACGGTAGGTTAGGTTGCCCTAACCTAAAATGTGATTTACGGTACGGTCCACTGGTTGGGAGCCGGTAGGCTCGACACATGCGCGTTCTCGTCGTCGACAACTACGACAGCTTCGTCTACAACCTGGTCCAGTACCTGGCCCAGCTCGGCGCCGACTGCACGGTCTGGCGCAACGACGTCGTGGACCTCGACCGCGTGCCCGAGTTCGACGCCGTGCTCGTCTCGCCGGGCCCCGGAACTCCCGAACGCGCTGGTCAGAGCATGGACGTCATCCGCAAGTGCGCCGAGACCCGCACGCCGATGCTCGGCGTCTGCCTCGGCCACCAGGCGCTCGGCGTCGTCTACGGCGCGACCGTGGACCGCGCGCCCGAGCTGCTCCACGGCAAGACGAGCCAGGTCCGGCACGAGGGCACGGGCGTCCTCAAGGACCTGCCGGAGGAGTTCACGGCCACCCGGTACCACTCCTTGACCGTGGTGCCCGACACCATCCCGGCCGACGTCTTCGAGGTCACCGGGCGCACCGAGACCGGCATCGTGATGGGCATGCGCCACCGCGAGCTGCCGCTGGAAGGCGTCCAGTTCCACCCCGAGTCGGTGCTCACCGAGGGCGGTCACCGCATGCTGGCCAACTGGCTGGCCGCGGCGGGTCATCCCGTCGACCCGGCCCGCGTCGACGAGCTCGAGCGGGCGACCAAGGCGCTTCAGAAGGCCGCTGTTGCGTGATCCGGCTCGAGGGAGTCGGCAAGCGGTACGGGCGCGGTGACTTCGTCCTCCACGACGTCGACCTGAGCGTCGAGCCCGGGCACGTCGTCGGCGTCCTCGGCAGCAACGGCTCCGGCAAGTCGACGCTGCTGCGGATCATGGCCGGCGTCTCGCACCCGACCACCGGCACCCTCACCGGCACCCCGCGGATCGGCTACCTGCCGGACCGCTTCCCGGCCGGTCAGCGCATGGGCGCGCGGGCGTACCTGCGGCACATGGCGCGCATCCACGGGCTCGCCGACCTCTCGGTGATCGACCCGCTGCTCGAGCGGCTCGCGCTGGTCGGCGGCCCGACGGCGCCGCTGCGCACGCTGTCCAAGGGCAACGCGCAGAAGGTCGGGCTCGCGCAGGCCGTCATGGTGCGGCCGGACCTGCTGATCCTCGACGAGCCGTGGTCCGGGCTCGACGTCGGGACGCACGCGATCCTCGGTGAGGTCGTCGCCGAGACGCGGGCGCGGGGCGCGAGCGTCGTGTTCACCGACCACCGGCCGCAGGTGGTGCACGACCACGCCGACGTCGTCCACCTCATGAACGACGGCCGGCTCACGGCGGAAAGCGCCGAGCCGACGACGCGGATCGTGCTGCGCGGCCACGGCACCGGATGGGTGGACGAGCCCGGCGTGCGCCACGCGGTCGCGGAAGGCCCCCAAGTCGTGCTCACGGTCGAGGTCGCTTCGGTGGACGCCGTCTTGCTGAGGGCGTTGAAGGACGGCTGGTCGGTGCGGGAGGTGGCACCGTGCTCGCCCTGACCCGCTACTACCTGGCGCTGCTCGGCCATTCGCAGCGGTACCTGCCGGCGCTGCTGGCCTACCTCGCGCTGTGCGTGATCCTCTACGCCGACCCGCATTCGCCGCCGCTGCCGCTGTTCGGCGTGAGCGCCGGCGGCCTGCTCGTCGTGTCGTGCTGGCTGACGATCGCGCTGCTCGACATCGAGGATCCGGTGCAGAGGCTGGTCACCCTCAGCCACGCGCGGCAGTGGCGGCGGATGATCACCGGGGCGATCCTCACCGTGCTGGCGTGCTCAGCGCTCCTCACCGTGATCACCGAGACGTGGTCGGCGCTCAAGTCGTTGAAGTTCCAGCCGGCGGCGCTGGGCATCGGGCTGCTCGCCCACCTGGCGTGCGCGCTGCTGGGCATCGCGATCGCGCTGCCGTGCTCGCGGCTGCTCGTGCAGCGGGTCGGCTGGACGGTGCTCGCCGCCGTCGTCACGACGATCGTCGTGCTGCTGGCGAAGATCCCGCTGGTCCACCCGCTGCTGCACGCCCTGACCGACGAGGAACCGGTCGGCGCACCGCTCGTCCTGGCCGTGGTGACGTCGGTGGTGGTGCTGGCCGCGAGCTTCCTCGTCGTGGCGCGGCTCGGGCAGCGTCGTTCCTGAGTGCAATTTGCCATCTTCAATTTCCGCGGCAGGGTACCGGCGGGTGCTCGAACCCGGCTAAGGTTCGGGTCCTTCGGTTCTGGGCGAAGGGAGAACGGGTGACGGCTGGGATCGTCGCGATCACCGGACCGGACTCCGACGGCGAGCTCCAAGACCTCGCCGCCTGGCTGCGGGGCGAGGACGAGCTGCGCGGCCGCGTCCAGTTGTTCGACGCCGTCGTGGTCGGCGTGACCAGCAACTCCGCCGGTGTCTTCTGCCGTTCGCTGTTCGCCTGGCTGCCGCGCTACCGGGAAGGTCGCGTCTCCTTGAAGGTCAAACGCTCCGGCGCGGCCGAAGAACTGGAGCTCGACTGCGGTCCCGCGAGCGACGCCGAGCAAGTCCTCGGTGCCGTCCAAGGATTTCTCGACAAAGCCTGAACGACGAAGAAGGCCCGCACGGCGAACCGTGCGGGCCTTCTTCGTGGATTTCCGTTACTGACCACCGGCTGTCGACGTCGGGAACAACGGGCCCTCGGACACCGAAACCGTGATCTTCTGGTCCTTGTCGATCTGCGTACCCGGCGAGACGCTCTGCCTCGTAATCTGGCCCTCGGGCTTGTTGCTCGTCCGGTCGGACTGCTCCTTCAGGGTTTCGGTCCAGCCCATGCTCTGCAGCTTCTGCTGAGCCTCGTCGACCGTCATGCCGACCAGGGACGGCATCTCGATCTTGGTGTTTTCCGGCTGACCCGTGGAGACGGTCAAGGTGATCTGGCTGCCCGCCGTCACCTGGCCGCCGTTCGGGGTCTGCTGGATGACCTGTTCCTTCGGCTGGTCGGACTGCTGCTCCACCCGCTTCACGGTGAAGCCCATGCCGGTGAGGGTGGAGCTGGCCTCGGAGAAGGTCTTGCCGATGAGGTTCGGGACCTGCTTGAGCTGCTTGCCCTTGCCGATGGAGATGGACACGCTCGTGCCCTGCTGGACCTCGTTGCCGGCCTGGGGAGTCTGGTTGACGACCTTCCCGGCGTCGTTCGAGTCGTCGACGTCGACTTCCTGCACCGACGGGTTCAGCGTCAGCCCGGCTTCCTTGAGCTTCGCTTCCGCCTCCCCGGGGGTGAGATCCTTGAGGTCCGGCACCTTCGCCTTGCCCGGCGCCTGGCCGATGGTGAGCGTGATCTGCGCTTCCTTGGCGACCGGCGTGCCCACGCCCGGGGTGATGTCGATGACCTGGTTGACCTGGTCGTTCGTGCAGGGCACGTTGCCGCTCGCGTCGGGAACGCCGCAAGGCACCGTCTTGTTCGGCGCGAAGTTGTTCAAGCCCTTCTCACGCAAGGTGTTCTTGGCCGCCAGTTCCGACTGCCCCTTGACGTCGGGGATGGCTACGGTGGTCGGTTCGTCGTTGCTCTTGAACGCGTTCGACAGCCACATGATCAGCAGCACCGCGCCGAGCACGAACAGCGCGCCCAGCACGGCCAGGATGGTCCGGCGCCGGCGCTTGGCCTTCGGGTCCTCGTCGTCCGGGGCGTCGTACTCCTCGTAACGCTGCGGCTGGCGCCGGTCGGTGTTCATCACCTGCGTGCGCTCGTCCTCGGACATCACCATCGGCGCCGCCGGGCGCTGGCCCGAGAGCGTGCGCACCAGGTCCGAGCGCATCTCGGCCGCCGACTGGTAGCGGTTCGCCGGGCCCTTGGCCAGCGCCTTCAGCACGACCGCGTCCAGCTCCGGCGCCACCGCCGGGTTCACCGACGACGGCGGGCTCGGATCCTCACGGACGTGCTGGTAGGCGACCGCGACCGGGGAGTCGCCGGTGAACGGCGGCTCACCGGTGATCAGTTCGTACAGCACGCATCCGGCGGCGTAGACGTCCGAACGGGCGTCGACCGACTCACCGCGGGCCTGCTCCGGCGACAGGTACTGCGCCGTGCCGATCACCGCGGCGGTCTGGGTCATCGCGGACTGGCCGTCGTGCATCGCGCGCGCGATGCCGAAGTCCATCACCTTGACCGCGCCGTTCTTCGTGATCATCACGTTGGCCGGCTTGACGTCGCGGTGCACGATGCCGTGACGGTGGGAGAAGTCGAGCGCCGCGCAGACGTCGGCCATGACCTCCATGGCGCGCTTCTGCGACATCGGGCCTTCGGTCTTGACGATGTCGCGCAACGTCCGGCCTTCGACGTACTCCATGACGATGTACGGCAGCGGGCCGAACTCGGCGTTCGCTTCGCCCGTGTCGTAGACCGCGACGATCGCCGGGTGGTTCAGGGCGGCGGCGTTCTGCGCTTCGCGGCGGAAGCGCTCCAGGAACTGCGGATCCCTGGCGAGATCGGCACGGAGGATCTTGATCGCGACTTCCCGGCCGAGGCGCACGTCGTGGCCGTGATGGACCTCGGACATGCCTCCGTAGCCGAGCGTTTCGCCCAGCTCGTACCGGTTGGAGAGCAGTCTGGGTGTGCTCATCTCTGGGTGCCGTTCCATTCCGTCCAAGGTGTGGTCAGGATGCCTTGCTGGCCATCGTCGGTCGTGCCGGGAGAGTCCGCCGGTAACGCGCCCGATGCGGGCGGTTCCCCCGCGGGCGGCTGTCTGCCCGGGACCACCTGGCTCGTCTGGCTGGTGTGCGGTGGCGAGCCCGAACTGCCGATCATCTTCGCCACCAGGACGATGGCCGCCACCAGGACAACGAGCAGGATGGCCGCGAGCAGCGCCCACCAGCCCCACTGGGACTTCTTCCGGTGCACCGGCGCCATGACCGGACGCAGCACGGGCCGGGACGGCGGGCCGATGGCGACCATCGGGTTCACCGCCGGCGACGGCGGGCCGACCGGCATGTGCTGCTGCTGCGGCGGGACCTGCTGCTGCGGCACCGGTTGCTGCACCGGCTGTTGCTGCTGCTGCGGTTGCTGCACCACCGGCTGCTGGCCCGTCGCGTACGAGGCGTTGACCAGCCCGCGCGGCGTCGGCAGCGGCATCCCGGCGCGGACCGCGGCGACGGCGGCCGCAAACTCGCCGCCGCTGTTGTAGCGCTGCCGCGGGTCCTTCACCAGCGTCGCGTCGATCACCGCGCGTGCGGCGGGCGGGACGTCCGGCGGCAGCGGCGGCGCGATGTCGCGGATGTGCATCATCGCGACCGTCACCGCGTTTTCGGACAGGAACGGCCGGTGCCCGGCGAGGCACTCGTAACCGCACACCGCGAGCGAGTAGACGTCGGACGCCGGCTCGGCCGGGTGCCCGAGCGCCTGCTCCGGCGCGATGTAGTGCGCGGTGCCCATGACCATGCCGGAGCGCGTGACCGGGGCGGCGTCGGCCGCCTTCGCCACGCCGAAGTCGGTGATCTTCACCTGGCCCGCCGACGTCACCAGGATGTTGCCCGGCTTGACGTCCCGGTGGACCAGGCCCTGCTCGTGCGCGGCCTGCAGCGCGTTGCCCGCCTGCTCGAGCATGTCGAGCGTGAACTCCGCCGACAGCCGCCCGTGCTTGGCCAGCAGCCCGGCCAGCGGGTCGCCGTCGACGAGCTCCATCACGAGGTACGCGATCGGCAGGTCACCGTCGAAGATGGTCTCGCCGTAGTCGTGGACCGCGGCGATGCCGGGGTGGTTCAGGGACGCCGTCATCCTCGCTTCGGTGCGGAAGCGGTGGAGGAACTCGGCATCGCCGGAAAGTTCAGCCTTGAGGATCTTGACGGCAACGGTCCGGTCAAGCCGGGTGTCACTGGCCTGCCAGACCTCGCCCATCCCGCCGACGGCGATCCGGCTCGTCAGCTTGTAGCGGTCGGCCAGCAGCTGACCGGAGGACAGCATGCGCTATCCACCCCCGAGCTTGGCGTTGATCGCGGCGCGGCCGATCTCCGCGGCGACCGAGCCGCCGGTGGCCGCGAGCCCGCGGTTGCCGCCGTCTTCGACGATGACGGCGACCGCGATCTGCGGGTCGTTCGCCGGGGCGAAGGCGGTGTACCAGGCGTGCGGGGCGGTGTTCTTGGAGTCCGTGCCGTGCTCGGCCGTGCCGGTCTTCGACGCGATCTGGATGTCCGGGCGCTTGCCGCCGCCCTTGGTGAAGCCCTCGGAAGCGATCATCATGTCCTTGAGGATCGCGGCGTTCGACGACGAGAGTGCCGCCGTGCCGGTGAGCTCGGTGGGACTGTAGTCCTCGATGGTCGACAGGTCCGGCGCCAGTACCGACTGCACCAGCTGTGGCTTCATCGCCATCCCGCCGTTGGCCACGGTGGCCGCGAGGAGGCAGTCCTGCAGCGGGGTCAGCCGGACGTCGCGCTGGCCGATGCCGCTCTGGTAGAGCGCGCCCTGGGAGTCGAGCGGGCCGACCGTGGACGGCGCGACCTTCATCGGCACGGTCAGGTCGGTCTGCCCGATGCCGAAGTTCGCCGCCGTCTTCTTCATCTTGTCCGCGCCGAGCTGGCCGGCGAACTCCGCGAACGGCACGTTGCAGGAGTGCGCGAGCGCGTCCTTGAACGTGGTCCCCGGGCACGGCTCGCCGGCGTAGTTCTCCAGCGTGACGCTCGTGCCGGGCAGCTTCGTGTTCGGCGCCGGGTTGACCGGGGTGTCCGGGCCCTTGCCGTCTTCGAGCACGGCGGAGGCGGTGACCAGCTTGAACGTCGACCCCGGCGGGTAGGTCTCCGAGATCGCCCGGTTCAGCATCGGGTTCTTGTCGTCCTTGACGTACGAGTTCCAGGCGTCGGTCTGCGCCTTCGACGTGTGCGACGCCAGCTTGTTCGGGTCGTACGACGGCGTCGACACCATCGCCAGGATCCGGCCGGTCTTGGGCTCCATCGCGACGACCGCGCCGGTGTAGTTCTTCTGCGTCATCAGGTCGTACGCCGCCTTCTGCACGGCCGGGTCGATGGTCAGCCGGACGTTGCCGCCGCTGGGGTCGCGGCCGGTGACCATGTCCGACAGCCGGCGCACGAACAGCCGCGGGTCCGAGCCGTTGAGGACGTCGTCCTCGGAGCGCTCGAGGCCGCCGGAGCCGTAGTTGATCGAGTAGTAGCCGGTGACCGGGGCGTACATCGGCCCGTCGACGTAGGAGCGGGTGTACTTGTACTTGTCGTTCGACGGGTCGACCTTCGCCAGCACTTCGCCGTTCGCCTGCGAGACGATCTGGCCGCGGCGGCGGGCGAACTCGTCGTAGAGGACCCGCGCGTTGCGCGAGTCGGTGCGGTAGTCGTCGGCCTTCACCACCTGGATGTAGGTGGCGTTCGCCAGCAGCAGGACGACCATGACGAGCATCGCCATGCCGACCTTGCGCAGCGGGGTGTTCATGCCTGGGCGCCTCCGTCCGCCGGCGGGCGCTGCACGAGCACGGTGTGCGCCTCGGCGATCGGTGCCTGGGGCTGGGCCTGCGGCTTCGGGCGGGCCGCCGGCCGCCGGGCGGCGTCGGAGATCCGGAGCAGCAACGCGACGAGGATGTAGTTCGCCAGCAGCGACGAACCACCCTTCGACAGGAAGGGGGCGGTGATACCGGTCTCCGGGATGAGTTTCGTGACCCCGCCGACGACGACGAAGATCTGCATGACCATGGTGAACGCCAGCCCGCCGCCGAGCAGCTTGCCGAACGTGTCCCGCACCGCGAGCGCGCTCCGCATGCCGCGCATCGCGACCAGCAGGTACAGCATCAGGACGGCGGCGAGGCCGATGAAGCCGAGCTCTTCGCCGATCGCGGCGGTGATGAAGTCGGTGTTGGCCTCCGGGACCATGTCCGGGCGCCCGGCGCCGAGCCCGGTGCCCCCGATGCCGCCGGTACCGAGCCCGAACAGGCCCTGCGCGATCTGGTAGCCGCCGCCGAGCTTGTCGTAGGTGGCCAGCGGGTCCAGCCAGTTGGCCACGCGCTGCTGGACGTGTGTGAAGAGGTTGTAGGCGATCAGGCAGCCGCCGACGAAGAAGCTGAGACCGAGGACGACCCAGATGATCCGTTCGGTCGCCACGTACAGCATCATCAGGATGACGCTGAAGAACAGCAGCGACGTGCCGAGGTCCTTCTCGAACACCAGGATGCCGATGCAGGCGACCGCGGCGATGAGGATCGGGCCCAGGTCACGGGCGCGCGGCAGTTCGACGCCGAGGAACTTCTTGCCCGCCACCATGAACAGGTCGCGCTTCGACACCAGGAACGAGGCGAAGAAGACCATCAGCAGGATCTTCGCGAACTCGCCCGGCTGGATCGAGAACCCCGGCAGCTTCAGCCACACCTTGGCGCCGTTGACCTCGGACAGGCTCGACGGCAGCAGCGCCGGCAGGGCCAGCGCGACGATCCCGACCAAGCCCGCGGTGTAGCCGTAGCGGGTCAGCGTGCGGTGGTCGTTCACGAAGATCAGCACCGCGACGAAGAACGCCAGGGAGATGACCGTGAACAGCACCTGCGCGGTGACGGCGGGGGTGTAGTCCTTGCCGTTCTGCGTGGCTCGTTCCGCCAGCGCCAGGTCGATCCGGTGGATCATCACCAGGCCGATGCCGTTCAGCAGCGCGACGCAGGGGAGCAGCACCGGATCCGCGTACGGCGCCCACTTGCGCACCGCCAGGTGCGCCGCGGCGAAGATCGCGAGGTAGGCGAGGCCGAGCCAGACGATCGACCAGGTGAGCTGCTGCTCCTGGTTCGCCTCCACCAGCACCAGGGCGATGGTGACGATGAACGCGGCGAACCCCAGCAGCACCAGCTCGGTGTTGCGGCGGGTCGGGACCTCGCGCGGCGGGTTCGTCTGGAACTGCGCGGCGAGCGGCTCGGCGGTGCGCGCGGCAGGCTGGCTCATCAGTTACCGCCTCCCGTCGTCGGTGCCGTCGAACTCGGCGTCGAGCAGTCCCTCCCCGCTGGCTGGTTCGCCGACGACGGAGCAGTGGAGCCGGCCGGGGCCGACGGGGTGGGCGTCGGCGAGACCGTGGGGGTCGGCGTCGTGGACGGCTGACCGCCCGGCGGCGCGCAGTTGTTCAAGCGCTTGTGCAGCTGCAGGAAGTCGTCGATGTACTTCCGCGCGTCGTCGAGGCTGTCCTTCTTGACGCCGTTCTGCACCGCCAGCCGCGCGTCCTCCTGGAGCTGGTCGACGCGCAGCTTGTCCGTGCACACCTGGTTGGGCGGGCACGAGCCCTGCTCGTAGGTGTGCAGGTCGATGCCGAGGATGCTGCCGGGAACGCCGCGGTAGATCACGACCTCCTGGTCCGCACCTTCGCCGACATAGTACTGACTCAGGACGAAGTACCGGGTCGCGATGGCGGCCGCGGCGAGCACGATGAGGACCACCAGCGCACCGGCGAGCCAGCGGAACCGCTTCCGGCGCTTGGCCTTCGGGTCCACGCTCGGCTGCGGCAGCTCGGGACGCGGCTGCGGCGCCGGCTGCGTCAGTGCCCTGGCCCGCGCCGCGGGCGAGTCGCCCTGGTGCAGCTCGTCGCTGCCGTCCCCGGCGGCGCCGCCCACGATGGGCGCGTCCTCGCCGAAGTCGACGTCGACGACGTCGGCGATGATCACCGTGACGTTGTCGGTGCCGCCGCCCTTGAGCGCCAGCTCGATCATCCGGTCCGCGCACTGCTGCGGGTCCGGGATCTGCACGGCCTCGGTCAGTGTCTCGTCGCTGACCATGCCGGACAGGCCGTCCGAGCAGATCAGGTACCGGTCGCCGGAGCGGGCTTCGCGCACGGTCAGGCTCGGCTCGACCTCGTGCCCGGTGAGCGCCTTCAGCAGCAGCGACCGCTGCGGGTGCACCGCCGCCTCTTCGGGCGTGATCCGGCCTTGTTCGAGCAGTTCGTTGACGAAGCTGTCGTCGCGCGTGATCTGCGCGAACTGACCGCCTCGCAGGAGGTACGCGCGGGAGTCGCCGACGTGCACCAGCCCCAGCCGGGTGCCGGCAAACAGCACAGCGGTCAACGTCGTGCCCATGCCGTCCAGGTCCGGGTCCTGCGAGACGAGCTCGGCGATCGCGGCGTTGCCGTTCGCCACCGCCTCGCGCAGCTGGGCGAGCAGGTCGTCGCGGGGTTCGTCGTCGTCGAGCGGCGCGAGCGAGGCGATGACGACCTTGCTGGCCACCTCACCCGCCGCGTGGCCACCCATACCGTCGGCGAGCGCGAGCAGGCGAGGGCCGGCGTACACGGAGTCCTGGTTGCTCGAACGCACCAGGCCCCGGTCGCTGCGGGCTGCGTAGCGGAGGACGAGAGTCATGGGCGAAGCTCGATCACCGTCTTGCCGATCCGGATGGGGACTCCGAGCGGGACCCGGAGGGGTGCAGTGACCTTAGCCCGGTCCAGATACGTCCCGTTCGTCGAGCCCAGATCTTCCACGTACCAGTCCTCACCGCGCTGGGCGATCCGGGCGTGCCGGGTCGACGCGTAGTCGTCGTCGAGCACCAGCGTGGAGTCGTCGGCACGGCCGATCAGGATCGGCCGCCCGTCGAGCGCGATGCGGGTTCCGGCCAGCGCGCCGTGGGTCACCAGCAGCTGCTGCGGCGACTTGCTGTTGCGCGGCTTCTTCTCTTTCTTGCGTCCGAAGGTCGGCACCTGGACGCGCATACCCGACGCCGCGTAGAGGTCCGAGCGGACGACTCTGAGCGCGGCGAACACGAAGAGCCAGAGCAGCACGAGGAAGCCCACCCTGGTGAGTTGTACGACCAGCTCTGGCACTTGGTGTGTCCGCTCCCGACTCGTCCGTGCAGCCGCGACGCGGGTACGCCGCGGTCCCCCCGCACGTCAATTCTGCGGGAACAGTATTCCGTGCTCCCAGTCAGCCCTGCGTACGGAACACGAGCGAGGAGTGCCCCACCCGGATGACGTCGCCGTCCGCGAGCTGCCAGGTCTGGACCGGAGTGCCGTTCACGGTCGTGCCGTTGGTCGAGCCGATGTCGGCGAGCGTCGCGCTCTGGCCGTCCCAGGTGATCTCCAGGTGCCGGCGCGAGACGCCGGTGTCCGGCAGGCGGAAGTCCGCGTCCTGGCCCCGGCCCACGACGTTCCCGCCCTGCTTGAGCGAGTACGTCCGGTTCGAGCCGTCGTCCAGCTGCAGGCTCGCCGCGAGCTGGCGGCCGGCCGCGGGCGGGGCGTACCCACCCTGCTGCTGGGCGTACGGGTCGGCGCCCGGCTGGGCGTACGCCTGCTGCCCGTACTGGTCGTAGCCACCCTGCTGCTGGCCGCCGTACTGGTCGTAGCCCGGCTGCTGCTGGCCGGCGTACTGGTCGTAGCCCGGCTGCTGGTAGCCGCCCTGCTCGTAGCCACCTTGCTGGGGCTGGGCGTACCCGCCTTGGTCGTAGCCGCCGCCCTGGGGCTGCGCGTAGCCGCCCTGGTCGTAGCCACCGCCCTGCGCGGGCTGGGCGTACCCACCCTGGTCGTAGCCACCCTGCTGCTGGGCGTAACCCTGGTCGTAGGCGCCACCCTGCTGTGGCTGGCCGTACTGGTCGTAGCCGCCCTGCTGCTGGCCGTAACCCTGGTCGTACCCGGGCTGCTGGCCACCCTGCTGTCCGTAGCCGTACTGGCCCTGCTGGCCGTACGGGTCACCCTGGTCGTATTGGCCGTAGCCGGGGGGCTGGCTCATTGCTGGGTCTCCTGCGTTGCTGGGTCGTGCCGACCGCGGTGAACCGGCGCCTGAGGGGCGGGCGTCGGGATCGACGGACGAACGGGTCTTGAACTGTCCAGTATGCAGCGCCTCGTTGCGCTCGAGTGATACGACGACGTCACCATAGGTGTCCAGGCCTTCGGCGGCGAGGTGTTCCGCCACCGCCTTGGCCAGCACCTGGGTGACCCGTTGCTCGTCACCGGCCATGCGCTCGTGGTCAGCCGCCCCCAGGGACACGATGTAGTGATTGGGGGCGAGCTGCCGACCGCCTGCCAGCTCACGAACGTTCTCCTCACTCTCCCGCTCCAGGGCGATCGCCACTTCCTGCGTGACGACGTTGCCACCGAACATGCGCGCGAAAGTGTTCCCCACCAGGTTCTCGAGGCGTCTGTCAAAACGCTCGACGCGGCTCACCGGGGAAAACCTCCTCACACGTGTGCTTCCGCTATCGATCCTATCCGGGTGAGCGAGCCTCGACACGGCCCCCGGTGAAACCCGTTCAAACCACCTGCTAGTCTTCTCCTCGCTGTCGAAGTGAAGCACTCGGGCGAGTGGCGGAATGGCAGACGCGCACGGTTCAGGTCCGTGTGTCCGAAAGGACGTGAGGGTTCAACTCCCTCCTCGCCCACATCGAAAGGGCCCCGGCTGGTTGCCGGGGCCCTTTTTCGTGTGCCGCGAGCAACGAAACTTTTTCTGGTCAGGTGGGGAATATCACCCGTTTGGCTCTGCGTGGTGTTCGCTCACGGCGGAGTTCGGGGTGTATCAAGCCGTCGTTTTGGTGATCCAGGCCGCCACGACGTCCGCCCGGCTCGTCGTTTCGATGCCCGCGTGGGGGCAGCCAGGGCCCGTGGCTTCGAGGGCGACGAGTTCGGTCCCCGTGAAGTACGGGGCTCCCGAGTCGTACGTGCACGCGCTCGTCGTGATCTCCGGAGCCGCGCCGCGGACGCCCAGGGTGGTCGGTTCCACCTTCGCCACCGCCACCGTGCCCTGCTGCAGGCGGGAGGCCGGCTTGGGGTCCGTGCCCGTCAGGCTGCCCCAGCCCGCCAGGGTCAGCTGCTGCCCGACCTTCGGCGCCGTGCGGTTCACCTGCAGGGGCGCGACGGTGGTCACCGGGGAGTCGAGCTTCGCCAGGGCCACGTCGTTCTCCTTGGCCTGGACGACCTCGGTCACCTTGCGGGCGATGCCGGACTCCGTCGCCTCGTCGACCAGGCCCAGGGTCGCCGTGGTCGGGTACGGGACCTTGCCCGAGACGCGGTTGCGGTTCGCGTCGTGGAAGCAGTGGCCGGTGGTCAGGACCCAGGCGGGTGCGATCAGGGTGCCGGTGCAATAGCTGCCGTAGGTCGAGCCGTCCGGGCGCGGGATCTTCGTCATGGCCAGCTTCGTGACGAACCCGAACTGCCCCGGCGGGACGTCCGAGCCGTGGGCGACCCCTGGCGCGGCCAAGGCGGCCGGGGCGGTGGTGATGGTCAGGACAGCAGCGGCGAGCAGGGCGCGCAGGCGCATTCTTCCCCTTCGTCGAGTCGGTGATCGACGTTCGACGTTAGGGCCGCGGCGCTCCCCGCGGAATTCCCTGGCCGGGCGTCACCCGATAACCCACCGGGTGACGCCCGGACGCGGTCAGCCGATGTGCGAGGCGATCCAGTCCGCGACGACGTCCACGCGGGCCGTGGCTTCCGCCTGGTCGTGAGGGCAGTCCGGGCCGTCGCTCTCGATGGACACCAGGCGGCCGCCGCTCTTGCCCGACGGGACGAAGTACGGCGCGCCCGAGTCGTACGTGCACGCGCTCGTCGTGGACGTCGGCGCGAAGCCCTTCACGCCCACGTACTGCGGGTCGACGGTCGCGACCTTCAGCTGTCCCTGCTGGAGCTTCGTACCCGGCGTGGGGTCGACGGAAGTGAGGCTGCCCCAGCCGGCCAGCGTGACCTGCTGATCGATCGCCGGCGTCCGGTGGTTGATCGACAGCGGTTCGATGCCGAAGACCGGCTTGTCGAGCTCGGCGACCGCGATGTCGTTGCTCGGCGACTGGTACACCGTCACGACGTTGCGGGTGACGCCCGGCTTGTCCACGGTCGTCGTGCCCAGCAGCACGGACGTCGGGTACGGCACCGGGCCGGACACCGGGTTGCGGGCCGCGTCGTGGAAGCAGTGGCCGGCCGTGATGATCCACTTCTTGGCGATCAGGGAACCCGAACAGGCGCTGTTGTACTTGGTGCCATCGGGTTTCGGGATGTCCGTCATGGTCAGCTTCGCGGCGAACTTGAACGTCCCCTGCGGGACGTCGGAGCCGTTGGCCACGGCCGAAGCCGGTGCCGCGGTGACCACCGCCGCGGCCAGTGCGAAGAACGTCGCGGACAGCAAAGCGCGAGTGCGCATGGGAAAACCCCCGGATCAGGGCCGGCTTCAAGGGCCGGCGACGGGGGCGAGGGTAGCGAAGAACGGAAAGGCGGTGGCGGGAATCCCCGCCACCGCCGGAAAGTCAGTTGACGCCGACCAGGTCGACGACGAAGACGAGGGTCTCGCCCGGCTTGATGACGCCGCCCGCGCCGCGGTCGCCGTAAGCGAGGTGCGGGGGGATGACGAGCTTGCGGCGGCCGCCGATCTTCATGCCCTCGACGCCCTTGTCCCAGCCGGAGATGACCTGGCCAGCGCCGAGGCCGAACCGCAGCGGCTCGCCGCGGTTCCAGGACGCGTCGAACTCCTCGCCGGTCGAGTGCGAGACGCCGACGTAGTGCACGGTGACGGCCTTGCCGGGCGTGGCCTCCGCGCCGTCACCGACCGTGATGTCGGTGATCTCGAGGTCGGCCGGAGGGTTGCCCTCGGGGCGGTCGATCTGGGGCTTTTCCAAGGTCATGGCACTCACCGTACCCACGCGCGCGAGGCTGCGCCGAACGGACTACGTCCAAGGGCTGAAAAACGCGAAAAGTCTTCACACTTCGGCTACTGCTCGGTAGCGTGCGCTTCGTCACTCTTCTGACTGAGGGGAGCCCGGCATGCGACGTGGCATCCGCGCCCTGACCCTGACGGCACTGGGGGCCCTCGTGGCCGGTCTCGCCCAGGTCGCCGTCACCGCTCCGACCGCGCAGGCGGCCGTGTCGCCCGACGACTACTGCGGCGGGCAGTGCAGCGACATCCTGCCGCCCGGCGAACAGGGCAGCGCCACCCTCGCCGAAATCCTGGCGCACAAGGTGCTCGGCACCCGGCCCGACCACGCGGCCGACCAGATCGGCAAGTACGCGTCCCTGGCGGGCGGCTACAAGTCGCTGACCACCAGCACGATCAGCCAGTACTTCAACGACGCTTCGTTCGGCGTCGCGGCCGACCAGGTCGCGAGCACGACGAAGCCGCGGTCGGACGTCACGATCGTGCGGGACAAGGCACTCGGCGTCCCGCACATCACCGGGACCACCCGCGCCGGCACCGAGTTCGGCGCCGGGTACGCCGCCGCGCAGGACCGGCTGTGGCTGATGGACGTGCTGCGCCACGCCGCCCGCGGCCAGGTGACGCCGTTCGCCGGCGGCGCCGAGGCGAACCGCGAGCTCGAGCAGCAGTTCTTCGCGAACGCGCCGTACACCGAGGCCGAGCTGCAGCAGCAGATCGACCGCGTCGCGGCCAACGGCCCGCGGGGCGCGCAGGGCCTCGCCGACGCGCAGGCCTACGTCGACGGAATCAACAAGTACATCAACGACTCCCACAGTGGCCGGTACTTCCCGGGCGAGTACGTGCTGACCGGGCACGTCGACGCGATCACCAACGCCGGGACGATCGACCCGTTCAAGCTGACCGACCTCGTCGCGCTGGCCTCGCTGGTCGGCGCCGAGTTCGGCGCGGGCGGCGGCGGTGAGGTGCAGAACGCCATCGCGAAGCTCGCGATGCAGGAGAAGTACGGCGTCGTGCAGGGCGAGAAGGTGTGGCAGAGCCTGCGCGCGGAGGACGACCCCGAAGCCGTCAAGACGCTGCACGACGGCCAGACCTTCCCGTACGGCAAGACGCCGGCCAACGCGGCCGGGCGGGCCCTGCCGGACAAGGGCTCGGTGACCGGGCAGCAGCTGGTGTTCGACAAGACCGGCTCGGCCGCGACCGCGACGCCGTCCACTGTGGACGTTCCCGCGCCCGCCGACCAGGAACCCGCCCGCGGGATGTTCGACAACGGCGTGCTGCCGGGGAACATGCTGAGCGAGAAGCACGGCATGTCCAACGCGCTGCTCGTCTCCGGCGCGAAGACCGCCAGCGGCCACCCGGTCGCGGTGTTCGGCCCGCAGACCGGCTACTTCGCGCCGCAGCTGCTGCTGTTGCAGGAGCTGCAGGGCCCGGGTATCAGCTCGCGCGGCGCGGCTTTCGCCGGCCTCAGCATGTACACGCTCCTCGGCCGCGGCCAGGACTACTCGTGGAGCGCGACGACGTCGGCGCAGGACATCATCGACACCTACGCGCTGACGCTGTGCGACCCGAGCGGCAAGGCGCCGACGAAGGACTCGAACTACTACACCTGGCAAGGCCAGTGCATCCCGATGGACACCGTCGAGGTCAAGAACGCCTGGAAGCCGACCGTGGCCGACGGGACCGCGGCGGGCTCGTACACGTTGCGCAGCTACCGGACGAAGTACGGTCCGGTGCAGAGCCGGGCGACGGTCGGCGGCAAGCCGGTGGCGTACGCGGCCCTGCGCTCGTCGTACTTCCACGAGGTCGACTCGCTGATCGGCTTCCAGGAGCTGAACGACCCGGGCTTCGTCAAGTCCGCGGCCGACTTCCAGAAGGCCGCGGCCGACATCAACTACACGTTCAACTGGTTCTACGCCGACTCCAAGGACATCGCCTACTTCAACTCGGGCAGCAACCCCGTGCGGCAGTCCGATGTGGACCCGAACATGCCGGTGTGGGGCGACCAGGGCCACGACTGGATCGGCTGGAACCCGGCCGGGAACGTCGCGAACTACACGCCGGCGTCACAGCACCCGCAGTCGATCAACCAGGACTACTACGTCAGCTGGAACAACGCGCAGGCCAACGGCTACGCGGCCGCGGGCGCGGACAAGTCGGCCGTGCACCGCGTCGACCTGCTCGACTCGCGCGTGAAGCAGCTGGTTTCCAGCGGTACCAAGGTCACCCGGGTCAACCTGACCCAGGCGATGGAGGACGCCGCGCTCGCCGACCTGCGGGCCGAGCGCGTCCTGCCGCTGCTGCTGCAGGTGCTCGACAAGACGCCGACCACCGGGGCGGCCGCGGACGCCGAGGCGAAGCTCAAGACGTGGCTCTCGAACGGCCACCTGCGCAAGGAGACTTCGCCGGGCAGCAAGGCGTACGCGGACGCCGACGCGATCCGCATCTTCGACGCCTGGTGGCCGCTGCTGGTCCAGGCCGAGTTCAAGCCGGGCATGGGCGACGACGTCTACAACGCGATGACGGGCGTGCTGGGCATCAACGAAAGCCCGTCCGGCTGGCAGAACGGCAACGGGCAGCACACCGGCCAGCCGCACAAGGGCTCGTCGTTCCAGTTCGGCTGGTGGGGTTACGTCAGCAAGGACATCCGGCAGGTGCTCGGCCAGCCGGTGGCCGGTCCGCTCGGCCAGACGTTCTGCGGCGGCGGGAACGTCACGACGTGCCGCCAGGCGCTCGTCGACTCGCTGACCACCGCCGCCGGCCAGCCCGCGAACACCGTCTACCCCGGTGACGCGAGCTGTTCGGCCGGTGACCAGTGGTGCGCCGACACGATCGTGCACAACCCGCTCGGCGGCATCACGCAGGACAAGATCAGCTGGCAGAACCGCCCGACGTTCCAGCAGGTCGTCGAGTACGCGGCCCACCGCGGGGACAACGTCGCGAACCTCGCGCCGGGGAAGACGGTCAGTGCCACGAGCGCCGAGTCCGGCTTCTACAACTCCCCGGCGTCGAACGCGATCGACGGCAACACCTCGACCCGCTGGGCCAGCGACTGGAGCGACGACCAGGCGATCACCGTCGATCTCGGTTCGGTGCAGCAGGTCTCGCGGGTGGCGTTGAGCTGGGAATCCGCGTACGGCAAGAGCTACAAGATCCAGACCTCGCCGGATGCGGTGAACTGGACGGACGCGGCGGTCGTCACGGACGGCAACGGCGGACAGGACAACGTGTCCTTCGCGCCGGCGCAGGCCCGGTTCGTGAAGCTGCAGGGCGTCCAGCGCGCCACGAAGTACGGGTACTCGCTGTACGAGTTCGAGGTGTACGCGCACTGAAGGAGCCAGGCCGGCTCGCCTCTGGACGCGGGGGCGAGCCGGCCGTCTTCGTCACAGTGACCGGCGCATGACCTGCGGTTACCGTGTTCGCATGGACGACTGGACGCCCCGCACCAAGGCCATCGCCGCCGGCCGGCCGCACGGCCCCGGCGAACCGCTGAACACCCCGCTCGTCGCCACCAGCACCTACCGGGCCGGTGGTGACTTCGTGTACGCGCGCGGCGACGGGACGCCGACCTGGCACGCGCTGGAAGAAGCCGTCGGTGCGCTGGAAGGCGGCCACGCGACGGCGTTCGCGTCCGGCGTCGCGACGCTGTCCGCGGTGCTGGACCTGCTGCCGGTCGGGTCGCGGGTCGTCGTGCCGACGTTCAGCTACGCCGTGACGCGCGGGGTGCTCGCCCACGCGCAGAAGCTCGGCAAGCTCGCCGTCACCGAGCTCGAGCCGACCGACACCGCGGCTTGGGTCGCCGAAGCCGCGACGTCCGACCTGGTCTGGCTCGAGTCGCCGACCAACCCGACCCTCGACGTCATGGACATCGAGACGATCGCCGCCGCCGCGCGCGGCCGGGTCGTCGTCGACAACACCTTCGCGACGCCGTTGCAGCAGCGGCCCCTGGAGCTGGGTGCCGACGTCGTCGTGCACAGCGGGACCAAGCTGATCGGCGGGCACAGCGACCTGCTGCTGGGCATCACCGTCGCCAAGGATCCGGCCGTCGCCGCCGAGCTGCAGGGCGCGCGGACCCGCGTCGGCTCGACGCCGGGCGCGCTCGAAGCCTGGCTCGCGCTGCGGGGCCTGCGGACCATGCCGGTCCGGCTGGCCGAGCAGTCCCGCACCGCCGCGCTGCTCGCGTCGCGCCTCGGCGAGCACCCCGCGGTGCGGCGGGTGCGCTACCCGGGTTTCGGGATGATGGTGTCCTTCGAGCTGGCCGACGCGGAGGCGGCCGACCGGTTCTGCGAGTCGGTCCGGCTGATCGTCCCGGCGACGAGCCTCGGCGGCGTGGAAAGCCTGGTCGAACGGCGGGCGTGGCTCCCGGGCGAGGAACGCGTGCCGGCGGGGCTGATCCGGTTCAGCGTCGGCCTGGAGGACCCTGACGACCTGTGGCGAGACCTGAACAGCGCGTTAGCGGAGTAACGCCGGTCGACAAATCGTCGATAGTCGCGGCATCGCAGGTCAACCGCTGTTGGGAGTCATCGTGGGTAGAACGCTGAACCGGGTCGCGGGGGTCGTTTCGGCGGCTGCGCTGGCCACCTTCGCCGCCGCGCCGGTCGCGCTGGCGGACGACGAGACCAGCACCTCACCCACGGAAACGACCACGTCCACGTCCACTTCCGAGACGACGACCACCACCACGGCTCCGTCCACTTCGGAAACCACCACGGCACCGTCCACGCCGGTCACGACCACGGGGACCACTTCGGCGCCGGCCACGACCGGCACCAAGCCGGAGACCTCGACCTCGACTTCCGCATCGAGCGAACCGCCGAAGGACGACTTCCAGGACAACACCGGCGCCGGCTTCGTCGGCCTCGGCGGCGAAGGTGTCCTGGTCATCAACTGCGCGGCGGGTGCGCCCGGCAACCTCGCCACCCAGTACCTGAGCGTCACCGGTGGCCCGGACCAGGACGAGTCCGACGGCCGGACCTGGAACTACACGGTCCGGGTGGACAACCTGCCCGCCAGCACCACCACCGGCAAGTTCAGCTGGACCTGCGCGGGCGCCGACGGTGTCGAGGGCAACGGCACCGTCGAGTTCCAGCAGCCGGAGGTGCCGCCGACCAGCACCAGCAGCACGCCGACCAGCAGCAGCACGGTCCCGTCGAGCACCGCGCCGGTGACCACGGCGACCTCGACCGCCACGACCACCGCCACGACCACCACCGCTGCCGGCAACGCCGCTCCGAAGGCCCAGGTCAAGGTCGCGCCCAAGGGCGGGGTCGAAACCGGCTTCGGCGGCACGGCCAGGTGACGCTCCGCCGGGTGGGCGCGGCCCTCGCGCTCGTCCTGACGCTGGCCGCCTGCAGCACCCCGGAAGCACCCAAGGCGGCACCGGCACCGGTTCCGGCCTCGGTGCCGGTGACCGCGCCGTTCAAGGGACTTCGGCCGACCACCGTCAAGATTCCCAAGATCGGCGCGGAGTCCAGTCTCCTCGCCGTGGCGGTCAAGACCGACGGCTCGATCTCCGTTCCCTCGGTGCACACACCGATGCAGGCGGCCTGGTACAAGCTCTCGCCGGTTCCCGGCGACGTCGGTCCGGCGATCGTGCTCGGGCACGTCGACGGCGACAAGAAGCCCGGCGTCTTCTACAAGCTCAAGGACCTCGCACCCGGTGACGAGGTCGACGTCGACCGCAGCGACGGCCGGAAGCTGAAGTTCGTCGTCGACCGCGTCACGCAGGTCCCGAAGGACACGTTCCCGAAGGACGCCGTGTACGGCAACAGCGACAAGCCCGAGCTGCGCCTGATCACCTGCGGTGGCGTGTTCGACCACGCCGAGCACAGTTACAAGGACAACATCGTCGTCTACGCGAACCTCGCGGCCTAGCAACCGCCCGGGTACGGAAAAGCCGGCTTGACCGTCGATTCGGGACAGACCCAGCGCCGCATCCCGGCGTCGCAGACCGCGTAACCCCAGTTGATCAGCCGGTCCTGCACCTGCTCGGACATCCTGGTCAGCCGCGTCTTCGTCACGGCCAGCTCGCGGGTCCGCTCGACCGGCGCCGGCAGCGCGTCCGGCAGCTCGAAGTGCGTGATGTCGCTGTAGGTCGCCCAGTATGTGCCGGCGAACCGCTTGTCCTGGTAGGACTTCAGCAGCGAGCCGGTGCGCAGTTCGCGGACCTGGTTGTCCATCACGGTCAGCACGCGGAACAGCTGCATCGGCCAGTTGTGCTTCGGCCGTTCCTCGTGCTTCATCTTCTTGCCGGCGTCGCTGACCAGGACGGTCGCGCGCTGGTTCTCGATCGGGTCGAGGCCGAGGTTGTCGTACACGCCCGCGTCGCTGAGCACGATCTTGCGGTCCGGCTGGTGCGGATCCGGGATCACGACCGGCGAAAGCAGCGGCGGGAAGGCCGACGACGCGGCCACCGCGGTCGCCAGCGGCACCTGCCCGTGCGGGCCGGGCTGCCGGAAGAACCACCACAGCGAGCCGTCCTGCAGGCTGGTCGCGGTGAACACGAAGTTCGGCCCGGCCGGGTCGAGGTCCGCGAGGCGGCAGTCGCCGAAGAGGTGCTTCGCGTAGCGGCGGGCCAGCTCCTCGCCGGCACTGCGCCACGGCATCACCATGGCCTTCAGCGTCACCGGGACGTCGAGGTGGGTGCGGGCCAGTTTCCGCAGCGGCTGCACGACTTCCTTGCCGAAGTTCTCCGCGACGCCGTCTTCGCCGAACCACAGCTTGTGCCACGCGTGCGCCAGGACGCCGGCGGCGATCGATCCGCCGGAGACGCTCGAGACGGTGGTCAGCTTCGGCAGCCAGCCGAGTTCGTTGAGCCGCCAGAGCGCGCCGGCGTGGAAGAGCATTGCGCGGTAGCCGCCGCCGGACAGCGCGAGCCCGACGCCGTCCCGTTTCGCCGTGTCCATCCCGCGCAGTCTAGGACCGCAGCAACGGTGTGAGGAGCGGCCGTTGCCCGGCGGGCACGTATTCGGCGTAGTTGTCGTACAACGCCTGCTTGGCCAGGTGGGCCGCGCCGGCGCCGTCGGCCGAGCGGATCGCGTCGAGCACCTCGGCGTGGTGGGAGAGCCACGCGCGCATCAGCGACGTGCGGTTGCTGGCGTGTTCGAGCTTGTCCTCGATCAGCTCCAGCACGACCCCGCGCACGACTTCTTCGCTGACCACCAGCAGGGGATTGCGCGAGATGCGCGCGATCACCTCGTGGAAGGCGACGTCGGCGCGGCTGAACTCCGCATAGCCGTGCGAGACGCCTTCGCGCATCGCTTCCAGCGCCGTGTCGAGGCCGGTCAGGTCGTCGTCGGTGCGGAGCTCGGCGGCGAGCAGGTGGGCCGAGCCGTCGAGGATCATCCGGAACTGCAACAGCTCCGCGAGCCCGACGTGGTCGGCGCGCGCGAGCCGGTGCATCGAGCGGTGCAACGCGGCGGGGGACGCGGCCAGCACCTCGGGCCCGCGCGGGTCGCCGGGGCGCGAGCGGATCATTTCCGCGGCCTGCAGCACGCGCAGGGCTTCCCGGACCGTCGAGCGGCCGACGCCGAACTGGATCATCAGCTCGCGTTCGCTCGGCAGGCGTTCGCCCGGCTTGAGCGCGCCGCTGACCACGGCCTGCTCGATCTGCTCGACGACCCGCTCGTACGCGCGGACCGGAGCCACCGGTTCGAACCGCATCCCTTGACCTCGACGTCCGTCGCGTGCAGGCTACTGGTCAGACCAGTGTACCGACCTGGAGGCGAGATGAAAGCCCGGATTCCCGTGCTGGCAGTGGCGCTGCTGCTCGTGGTGTCCGGCTGCTCGGCCGGCTCGTCGGCCAGCGTTTCCGCTGGTCCGGACACGCTTTCCGTCGGCTTCACGGCGGAGCCGGCGAACTTCGACTTCACCAAGACCGACGGTGCCGCGATCCCGCAGGCGTTGCTCTACAACGTCTACGAAGGCCTGGTGAAGCTCGACTCGCAGGGTCGCGTCGTGCCGCTGCTCGCGAAGTCCTGGACGATCAGCCCGGACCGCAAGACGTACGACTTCCAGCTGCGACCGGGCGTCAAGTTCAGCAACGGCGCGCCCTTCACCGCCGAGGACGTCAAGTTCTCGCTGCTGCGCGTGAAGACCGACTGGACGATCTCGATCAAGTCCACGATGGACGTCGTCGACCACGTCGACGTCGTCGCGCCGGACCACGCGCGGGTCGTGCTGTCGAAACCGTCCAACGGCTGGCTGTTCAGCCTCACCAGCCGGCTCGGCGCGATGTTCAGCCCGACCGGGGTCGCGGACCTGGCGACCAAGCCGGTCGGCACCGGGCCGTACGCCGTGGCTGCCCGCAAGCGCGGCGACTCCGTGGTGCTGAAGGCGAACCCCGGGTACTGGGGCCGGAAACCGGCCTACACCACGGTGGTCCTCAAGTACATCAAGGACCCGACCGCGCTGAACAACGCGCTCTACAGCAACGGCATCGACGTCATTTCCGCGATCACCGCGCCGGACTCGATCCCGCAGTTCCAGGCGGACGACCGGTTCCAGGTCGTCCAGGGCACGTCGAACAGCGAGGTCACGCTGGCGATGAACAACGCGCGGGCGCCGCTGAACGACGTTCGCGTGCGCCAGGCGCTGACCTACGCGATCGACCGGAAGGCGTTGCTGGACACGGCGTGGGCGGGCCGCGGAACGCTGATCGGCAGCATGGTCCCGCCGACCGATCCCTGGTACGAGGACCTGTCCAACGTCTATCCGTTCGAGCCGGCGAAGGCGAAGGCGCTGCTGACCGAGGCGGGGGCGACGAACCTGAACCTGCGGCTGCGGATCCCGAACCTGCCGTACGCGGTGTCGGCCGCGCAGGTCGTGCAGTCGCAGCTCGCCGACGTCGGCGTGCGGACGACGATCGAGCCCCTCGACTTCCCCGCGGTCTGGCTGAAGCAGGTGTTCACCGACCACGACTACGACCTGTCGATCATCCAGCACGTCGAGGCCCGGGACATCACCACGTTCGGGAAGCCGAAGTACTACTGGGGGTACGACAGCAAGCGCGTCCAGCAATTGCTGGCCGAAGCCGACAGCGGGACGCCGGAGCAGCAAGTCGCGGACATGAAGCAGGTGGCTCGGCAGCTGAACACCGACGCCGCCGCGGACTGGCTGTTCCTGTTCCCGAACGTCATCGTCGCGAAGGCGAAGGTCGGCGGATTCGTCCAAAACCAGGTCAGCGAGTCGTTCGACCTCACCGGATTGGCACCGCGATGACGGCCAAGGTGCTGCGCCGGGTGGCGATCTTCGTGGTCAGCGTGCTGGTCGCGTCGATCGTGGTGTTCCTGTTCATGGCGGTGCTGCCGGGCGATCCGGCGCAGGTCGCGCTCGGCGTCAACGCGACGCCGGAGCTGCTGGCCAAGACGCGCGCGGAGTTCGGTATCGACCGCCCGCTCGTCACCCAATACTTCGACTGGATCGGCGGGGTGCTGCACGGCGACTTCGGCCGCTCGTACGTCACGCGCGACACCATCGGCCCGCAGCTGCTCGACCGCCTCGGCGTCACGCTGTGGCTGGTCGGCGCGGGGATGCTGGTGGCGCTGGTGATCGCGATCCCCGCGGGCACGTTCGCCGCGGTGAAGCACCGAAAGGCGTCCGGTGCGAGCGTTTCGGGGCTGTCGCAGATCGGTGTCGCGATTCCCGCGTTCCTGGCCGGGATCATCCTGGTGCAGATCTTCGCGGTGCAGCTGCGCTGGCTGCCGTCGGGCGGGTGGACGCCGCCGAACCAGAATTTCGGCGAGTTCTTCCGCGGTCTGGTCCTTCCGGCGCTGTCCCTCGGTTTGGTGCAGGGCGCGGTGCTCACGCGGTACGTGCGATCGGCGGTGCTGGACACGCTCGGCCAGGACTACCTGCGCACGGCGCGGTCGAAGGGCTTGCGGCCGGGACAGGCGCTGGTGCGCCACGGCTTGCGCAACGCCTCGGTCCCCGTGGTGACGGTCTTGGGTCTGCAGCTGGCGACGTTGCTCATCGGCGCGGTCGTCGTCGAGCGCGTGTTCGTGCTGCCAGGCCTCGGTTCGATGCTGCTGGACGCCGTCGCCTCCCGTGATCTGCTGACCGTGCAGGGAATCGTGCTCGTGCTGGTGGTCGGGGTGCTGCTGGTCAACTTCGTCGTCGACGTCCTCTACACCGTGCTCGACCCGCGACTGCGAGGTTCGTGATGCGCAATCTCGTGATCGGCGGCGTGCTTGTCGGCTTGGTCGTGCTGGCCGCGGTGCTGTCGTTCTTCTGGACGCCGTTCGACCCGGTGAAGGTCGACGCCGCGCACCGGCTCCTGGGCTTCGGCGGTTCGAACCTGTTCGGTACCGACAAGTTCGGGCGTGACCTGCTCAGCCAGATCATGGTCGGCGCCCGGACCACGTTGTACGTCGGCGTGGTCGCGGTCGGCATCGCCGCGGTGATCGGCACCCCGCTGGGCATCCTCGCCGGGATGTCGCCCCGGTGGCTGGGCGAGTTCGTCATGCGCGTCAACGACCTCGTGCTCGCGTTCCCCGCGCTGCTGCTGGCGATCATGTTCGGCGCGGTGTTCGGCGCGGACACGCTGACCGCGATGGTCGCGATCGGCATCGCCACGATCCCGTCGTTCGCGCGGATCGCCCGGTCCGGGACGCTGCAGGTGATGAGCACGGAGTTCGTGCTCGCCGCGCGCGCCGGCGGCCGGTCGCGGCTGACCATCGCCGTGCGGCACGTGCTGCCGAACATCTCGGGACTGCTGATCGTGCAGGCGTCGGTGTCGTTCGCGATCGCCGTGCTCGCCGAAGCGGCGTTGTCGTTCCTCGGTTTCGGCACGCGGCCGCCGACGCCGTCGTGGGGCCGGATGCTGCAGGAATCCCAGGAGCTCCTGACCGTGCAGCCACGGCTGGCGCTGGTGCCGGGCATCGCGATCGCGGTGGCGGTGCTCGGTTTCAACCTCCTCGGCGACGGCCTGCGCGACCGCCTCGACCCCCGATTGGCGGCGAAGGTATGACGCTCTCAGTTTCGGGACTCAGTGTGAACTCGCTGGTCAGAGATGTTTCCTTCGAGATCGGCGCCGGCGAGCGCGTCGGGCTGATCGGCGAGTCGGGCTCCGGGAAGTCGCTCACGGCCTTGTCGATCATGGGCCTGCTGCCCGAGGAGCTGCACGCGTCCGGCTCGATCCGGCTCGGCGATCGCGAGCTGCTGGGAATGTCCGAAAAGGACATGTCCCGGCTGCGCGGCGACGAGCTGGCCATGGTCTTCCAGGAGCCGATGACGGCGTTGAACCCGGCCATGCGCGTCGGCCGCCAGGTCACCGAGCCGGGCCGGATCCACGGCCGCCGCCGGTCCGCGGAAGAACTCCTCGACGCGGTCGGCCTGCCGGGCACGGCCCGTGCCTACCCGCACCAGCTGTCCGGCGGGCAGCGCCAGCGGGTGGTGCTCGCGATGGCGCTGGCCAACGAGCCGTCGCTGCTGATCTGCGACGAGCCCACAACGGCCCTCGACGTCACGGTCCAAGCCCAGATCCTCACCCTCATCAGGAGCGCACTTTCACGTGAAAGTGCGCTCCTGTTCATCACGCACGACCTCGCGGTGGTGGCGTCGGTGTGCGAGCGCGTCCTCGTGATGCTGGACGGCGAGATCGTCGAAGCGGGCTCGACGCGCGAAGTGCTGACGCAGCCGAAGCACGAGTACACGCGCAAGCTCCTCGACGCTTCGGACCTGGAGGCCCGGCGATGATCATCGAAGTCCGCGACCTCGAACGCCGCTACGCCCGGCGAGACGTGCACGCGCTGCGCGGCGTCAGCTTCGACGTCGAAGCCGGGCAGCGGTTCGGCATCGTCGGCGAGTCCGGTTCCGGCAAGTCGACGCTGGTCCGGCTGCTGGCCGCGCTCGACAAGCCGACCGCCGGCACGGTCTCGTTCCAAGGCCGGCGCATCGACGACGTCCCGGAGCGGAAGCTGGGCTTCCTGCGCTCCGAACTGCAGATCGTCTTCCAGGACCCGATGGGTTCCCTCGACCCGCGCATGCGCGTCGCGGACATCATCTCCGAACCGCTGGGGCGCCGGAACCCGAAGCTCGTCGACGAACTGCTCGCGGCGGTCGGACTCCCCGCGGACGCGGCGGGGCGGTACCCGCACCAGTTCTCCGGCGGCCAGCGGCAGCGGATCTCGATCGCCCGCGCGCTCGCGCCGAACCCGAGCGTGCTGATCGCCGACGAACCGGTCAGCGCCCTCGACGTCTCCGTGCGCGGCCAGATCCTCGACCTGCTCGGCTCGCTGGTGGAGCAGTTCGCGCTGACGCTGATCTTCGTGTCACACGACCTCGGCGTCGTCCGGCACGTCTGCGACCGCGTCGCGGTCATGCGCCGCGGCGAGATCGTCGAGCTGGGCGACGTGGCGCAGGTCTACGACGCGCCCGAGCACGAATACACCCGGGAACTCCTGGCCGCCGCCCCGAACCTGCGTGCGGAACTGGCCCGGTTGAGCGGAGGTGACGATGCCTGACTACCCGGACGGCCTGCCGGTCGGCGCGGAATGGGTGTCCACTGTAGACAGCCAAGAAATCGTTTTCCCCTACGACGGGAGCGTCATCGGCACCGCGCCCATCGGGACGCCGGAGCTGGCGAAGCGGGCTGTCGACGAGGCTGTCGCCGTCGCGCGCGAAGTGGCTTCGCTGCCCTCGCGGACGCGCCGCAAGCTGCTCAACGACGTCGCCGCCGCACTGGCCGAGCGCCGCGAGGAGTTCGAGAACCTGCTCGTGCTCGAGACCGGCAAGCCGCTGGTCGACTGCCGCGTCGAGGTCGCGCGCACGATCGTCACCTGGGAAGCCGCGGCCGAAGAGGTCTCCCGGCTGCACGGCGAGACCGTGCCGCTGGACCTCCTGCCCGCCGGCGACGGCCTGGTCGGGTTCTGGAAACGCAAGCCGATCGGCGTCGTCGTCGGCATCGCGGGCTTCAACTACCCGCTGCTGCTGGCGTCGCACAAGATCGCGCCGGCGATCGCCGCGGGCTGCCCGGTGATCGTGAAGCCCGCGCCGCAGACTCCGCTGGCGACGCTGTGGCTGGTTCACCTCGTGCGTACGTTGGCACCTGTCCCGGCGATGGTTCAGCTGGTCACCGGGGATGCCTCGGTAGGTGCCGCGCTGACGACCGACCGCCGGATCGGCGCGGTCTCGTTCACCGGCTCGGCCGCGGTCGGCCATCGCATCGCTCGCGACGCGGCTCCCACGAAGACGTTGCTGGAGCTGGGCTCGAACGCCGCCTTGGTCGTTGCCGAGGACGCCGACCTCGACGCGGCCGCGGACGCCGTACTGCGCGGCGGGTTCTACGCCTCCGGCCAGGCGTGCATCTCGGTCCAGCGCGTGCTGGTCGTCTCGTCGGTCGCCGAAGAGTTCACCCAACGCGTGCTGGCCCGCCTCGACGAGGTTGTCACCGGTGACCCGCGAGATGAGAAGACGCGGGTGTCGGCGCTGATCGACCCTGCTTCCACCGACCGCGTCGCCGCGTGGATCGAGAAGTCCGGCGCCCGCCAGGTCGGCGGTGGTGTCGACGGCACAGTCCTGCGGCCGACCGTCTTGCTCGACGTCCCGGACGGCGTCGAGGCCTGGGACGAGGAGATCTTCGGCCCGGTCGTCTGCCTGCGCACGGTGTCCGATGTGGACGAAGCCTTCGCCGCGGTGAACGCCTCCCGCTACGGCCTGCACGCCAGCGTCTACAGCAAGTCCCTGAACACGGCGTTCCGCGCGCTCGACGAGCTGGAGGTCGGCGGCGTCGTCGTCAACGAGGTGCCCGGCTTCCGCTCCGACACCATGCCGTACGGCGGGGTGAAGGACTCCGGCATCGGCCGCGAAGGGCCGCGGTTCGCCGTCGAAGAGCTGACCGTGACGAGGATGGCGGTGCTGCGCCCGTGAACTACGAGAACCTCTTCCGCCTGGACGGCCGTCGTGCCGTCGTGCTCGGTGCGGGCGGGATCGGCCGCGAAGCCGCGCGAGCCCTGGCCGCACACGGCGCCGACGTGGTTTGCGCGGACCGGGACGTCGAGGCCGCCCGCGAAACCGGCGTCGGCGAGGTATACGAGGTCGACCTGCTCGAACCCGGCGCGATCGACCGCGCGGCGAAGGACCTCGGTCCGCAGGACATCGTCGTGCTGACCGCCGCGACGAACGTCCGCAAACGGTTGCTGGACTACACGCGGGAGGAGTTCGACCGCGTCCTGGCGCTGAACCTCGGGGTGTCGTTCGAGGTCGTCCGCGTCTTCAGCGCCGGCATGGTCGCGCGGGGGCGGGGGAGCATCATCGGCTTCTCGTCGATCCGCGGGACGACCGTGGAGCCCGGCCAGGGCCCGTACGCGGCGACGAAAGCCGGGCTCGTCCAGCTGTTCCGGACGGCCGCCGCGGAGTTCGGCCCGGCCGGGGTCCGGGTCAACGCGATCGCCCCCGGCGTCGTCGAAACCCCGTTGACCGCGCAGATCAAGGCGAACCCGGAGTGGTACGACGCGTACGCGCAGAAGGGCGCGTTGGGCCGATGGGCGCGTCCGGACGAGCTGGCCGGCGCCGTCGTGTACCTCGCTTCGGACGCTTCGTCGTTCGTGACCGGCTCCGTGCTCGCGGTCGACGGCGGCTGGACCGCCGTCGACGGCCGCTTCGAACCGCCTGCTTCCTGAGGAGCGTTCATGACCGAGCTGCCCGACCTGACCGCCGTCGAACTCGTCGCGCGGTACCGCGCGAAGACGCTCTCGCCGGTCGAGGTGACCGAAGCCGTCCTCGCACGCATCGAGGCGCGCGAGCCCGAGTTGAACGCGTTGTACGCGTACGACCCTTCGGCGGCTCTCGACGACGCGAAGGCGTCCGAAGCGCGCTGGGCGTCCGGCGAACCGCTGGGCCCCATCGACGGCGTCCCGCTGACGCTCAAGGAGAACATCGCCACGCGCGGCACCCCGGTGCCGCTGGGGACGGCGGCGACCGCGCTGGTCCCGGCCGCCGAGGACGCACCGGCGGCCGCGCGCGTCCGCGAGTCCGGCGGCGTGCTGCTGGCCAAGACGACGATGCCGGACTACGGGATGCTGACGTCCGGGCTGTCGAGCTTCCACGAGACGGCGCGGAACCCGTGGGTGACGTCCGCGAGCCCGGGTGGGTCGAGCGCGGGTGCGGGCGCGGCGGCCGCCGCGGGGTACGGCCCGCTGCACGTCGGCACCGACATCGGCGGTTCGATCCGGCTGCCCGCGGGCTGGTGCGGGCTGGTCGGGCTGAAGCCGAGCTTCGGCCGGGTGCCGGTCGACCCGCCGTTCCTCGGCCGCGTCGCCGGCCCGATGACCCGCACGGTCGCCGACACGGCGCTGCTGATGAGCGTCCTGTCCGGCCCCGACGCGCGCGACCACCTGAGCCTGCCGCCGGCCGACCTGTCGTGGTCGTCGCTCGACGGCTCCCTGTCCGGCATGCGCGTCGGCCTGCACCTCGACCCCGGCGTGGGCCTCCCGGTCGACCCGGCGACGCGCGACGCGGTCTCGGCGGCGGCCCGCGCCTTCGAAGCCGCGGGCGCGATCGTCGAGCCGGTCGGCCCCTTCCTCACGCGCGCCATGCTCAGCGGCCTGGACGTCTTCTGGCGCACGCGCGCGTGGTCGGACATGCTCGGGTTGCCGGCGGAGCGGCGCGCGAAGGTGCTCCCGTACATCGCGGACTGGGCCGCGGGCGGCGCCGAGGTGTCCGGAGTGGACGTCTACCGCGGTTTCGCCCAGATCGACGTGATCAGCGTGGCGGCCCTGCGCGCGACCTCGGCGTTCGACATCGTGCTGTCCCCGACGTGCCCGGTCGCGGCACCGCCGGCGGAGTGGGCGTCCCCGACGAACGACCCGGCCCGCCCGTTCGAGCACATCGCGTTCACGGTGCCGTACAACATGTCCGGCCAGCCCGCGGTGTCCGTGAACTGCGGTTACACCGACGACGGCCGCCCGATCGGCCTCCAGATCAGCGGCCGCCGCTTCGACGACGTCGGCGTCCTGCGCGCCGCCGCGGCGTACGAAGGCCTCCGCGGGCCGCAGCGTCCCTGGCCGATCGGATAGGGAAGAAGATCCGGGCCCGCGGCGAAGTGGTGGTGAAGCTGTCGCCGACGGGAAGGATCTCCATGACAGAGGCAGCCCCATGACGGCGGCCCCGGTGCTCGGCGCGGAGTCGTTCACCGAGGTGCACGACCGCCACTTCACGGCCGTCTATCGCTACGTCGCCGGCCGCCTCGGCGCCCAGGCGGCGGAGGACGTCGCGGCGGAGACGTTCCTGGTCGCCTTCGACCGCCGGAAGACGTTCGACGCCACCCGCGGCGACCCACGTGCCTGGTTGTTCGGCATCGCGACGAACCTCGTGTCGAGGCACCGCCGCAAGGAAGCCAGGCACTACCGCGCACTCTCGCGGCTCGAGGCGCCCCGGCCCGCCGAAGGCCACGAAAACCGCGTCCTGTCGGCCATCGCGGCCGGGCAGCTGGGCCAGGCGCTGGCCCAGCTGTCCGCGGGCGAGCGGGACGTCCTGCTGCTCGTCGCCCTCGGCGAACTCGGCTACGCGGAAGTCGCCGAAGCACTCGGCATCTCCCCGGGCACGGTCGGCTCCCGGCTGAACCGCGCCCGCAAGAAGCTCACCCCCGTTCTGGCCCAGGAGGCCCGCGATGAATGACCTCGAGACGCTGCGCGCGGCGCTGATCCCCGGCGAGCCCGCTCAGGATGTCGTCGACCGGAGCCGCCACCGGCTCCAGAACCGGATGCTCGCCGCGCCACGACGGCGGGTGCGCCCGTTTGCGCTCGGCGCGGGTCTGGTGGCCGCCGCGGCCGCGGCGGCCGTCATGGTCGCGACCCTGCCCGGCACCCCGGCTCACGGGCCGCGGCCGCAGGCGGTGGCCCCGGTCGTGACCGGCACCCAGGTTCTGCTGGCGGCGGCCACGGTGGCCGAACACGCCCCGGCGGGCACCGGCAAGTACTGGCACGTCAAAACCGCGTCGGACAACCTGGTTTACGAGAACTGGTTCAGCGCCGACGGCCGCATGTGGTTCCGCGGCGAGAAGTCCGGCGGCCGGGTCATGCCGCTGGGGCTGTCCCGGCTGCAGCTGGCCGCCACCAACGTGACCTTCGAGCAGCTGCGGACCCTGCCCACCGACCCGGCGGCGCTACAGGACTGGCTCGCCGACGCGATCGCGCACAGCGGTGCCCGGACGAGCGCGGGCCCGTTCACCGCGGCGGACCGGGAGCGGGAGCTGCTGCTGTCGATGGTGTCCCTGGTGTCGGCGCTGCCGGCGCCGCCGGCCGTGCGAGCAGCGGCCTTCCGCGCGATCGCGGCGTACCCCGGCGTCCGCGACCTCGGCCCGGTCCCGGGCGGCCGTGGTTTCCTGCTGCCCGGGGACTACCGCCTGGTCGTCGACCCCGCGACCGCACGCATCAACCACACGTCGATGTTCGTAACGGCGGACGGCGGCATCTACGGGGCCTCCGGTCCGCAGGGCGCCGAGGTCAGTGCCGAATGGACGGACTCGCTGCCGAAGTGAACCGCACCGGTGGCCGGGCGACCCGCCCGGCCACCGGCCGTCAGCTCTTGACGGCTTCGGCCAGCGCCAGCACCCGCCGCGCGTTGTCGACGTGCAGGTTTTCGATCATCCGGCCGTCCACGGTGACCACGCCGCTGCCCGCCTTCTCGAAAGCCTCGATGATCCGCCGCGACCGGTCGATCTCCTTTTCGGACGGCGCGAAGATCCGGTTGCACGGCTCCACCTGCGCCGGGTGGATCAGCGTCTTCCCGTCGAAGCCGTACTGCCGGCCCTGCTCACACTCGGCTTCGAACCCTTCGAGGTCCTTCACGTCGTTGTAGACGCCGTCGAGGATCACCTTGCCGGTCGCCCGCGCGGCCAGCAGGCACAGCGACAGGCCGCCGAGCAGCGGGCCGCGGCCCGGGACGAACTCCGCGTGCAGCTCCTTGGCCAGGTCGTTGGTGCCCATCACCAGCACGGTCAGCCGTTCGGACGCCGCCGCGATCTCCTCCGCGTGCAGCATCGCGACCGGCGTCTCGACCATCGCCCAGATCTTCGTGTGCTCCGGCGCGCCGCCGAGCTCCAGCGCACGCTCGATGTTGTGCACCTCGGCCGCCGAGTTCACCTTCGGCACGACCACCGCGGCGGGCCCGGCCGACGCGGCCGCGCGCAGGTCGGCGTCGTGCCACTCGGTGTCGAGGCCGTTGACGCGGATCGTCACCTCGCGCGTCCCGTACGAACCGACGGCGGCGCACACGCGTTCGCGCGCGGCTTCTTTCGCGTCCGGCGCGACGGCGTCCTCGAGGTCGAGGATCAGCGCGTCCGCCGGGATGGTCTTGGCCTTCTCCAGCGCACGCTCGTTCGCGCCGGGCATGTAGAGAACGGAACGTCTCGGCTTCAGCTCGGTCATCCGAGGGCCTCCTTGGTGGCGTTGTCGTAGGCGGCCGCGAGCTCGGGGTCGTCCGCCGCGAGGGCGTCGGCCAGTTCGGCGACCACGCGGCACTGCTTCACCGACGCGTCGTCCTGCATCTTCCCGTCGATCATCACCGCGCCCGTGCCGTCACCCATTTCGGCGATCACGCGACGCGCCCAGGCCACATCGGACGGCGACGGCGAGAACACCTTCTTCGCGATGTCGATCTGCACCGGGTGCAGGCTCCACGCGCCGACGCAGCCGAGCAGGAACGCGTTCCGGAACTGGTCCTCGCACGCGACGACGTCGCGGATGTCCCCGAACGGCCCGTAGTACGGCAGGATCCCGTGCATCGCGCACGCGTCCACCATCCGCGCGACCGTGTAGTGCCAGAGGTCCTGCTGGTAGGTCGTCCGGCCTTCGTTCAGGTCGTCGCCGGTGGGGTCGGTGCGCACCAGGTAGCCGGGGTGCCCGCCGCCGACGCGGGTCGTCTTCATCCGGCGGCTCGCGGCCAGGTCGGCCGGGCCGAGGGAGATGCCCTGCATGCGCGGGCTCGCGCCGGCGATCTCCTCCACATTGGCCACCCCGCTGGCCGTCTCGAGGATCGCGTGCACGAGCAACGGCTTCGTGAGCCCGGCGCGCGCTTCGAGCTGGGCGAGCAGGCGGTCGACGTAGTGGATGTCCTGCGCGCCCTCGACCTTCGGCACCATGATCACGTCGAGCTTGTCGCCGATCTCGGTGACGAGCGTCACCAGGTCGTCGAGCACCCACGGCGAATCCAGGCTGTTGACGCGCGTCCACAGCTGCGTCTTCCCGAAGTCGTTCGCCTTGGCGATGGCGACGAGCCCGGCGCGCGCGGCCTCCTTGCGGTCGGCGCGCACGGCGTCCTCGAGGTTGCCGAGCAGGACGTCGACCTTCGTCGCGATGTCCGGCACCTTCGCGGCCATCTTCTCGTTGCCCGGGTCGAAGAAGTGGATCATCCGGGACGGCGTCACCGGGATCTCCCGCACGGGGGCGGGCGCGCCCAGGGCGAGCGGGGCGAAGAAGTCCTTCGGGGAGCGCATCGGTCCTCCACGGCGACGACTAAGTGACTGATCGGTAACTTTAGTCCGGGGCGCGTGAGGCCGCTGCGGCGTAAGTCACCGCCGTGGGGGTGACGGCGGACAACCGCTGCTCAGCGACCTGCGTCCACTGTGGATTTTCCCCGGGTTGCGCCGAACGGGCTAGCCGGCGAGGTTTGCCGGATCCTGCCGCGGGTAGTCGGCTGTGGGCGGACGGTAGTGCCACTCAACTCGCGATCACTCGGTTGGCCGCACCGTTCGACCGAAGTCGGATGACCGCCTACCGACCGGTCATCGACCGCTGGCCGCCGCCGATCGCAGCCACTCGCACTACCCGGCGACGTCGCGCCGCCGCGCTGTTAGACAGATTGAGTGCCGGTTTTCACCGGTCACGAAGCGGTGCAGGTTAGAAGGAGGCGGACTCGTGGCGGCTACACCTCAGAACACCGAGCGCTCGACGGTCGCCGGTGGCGCGAAGCGCAGCCGGTCGATGCCGAGCCGAGTGGTGCCGCCGATCGAGCTCCCCGCGAGCGTCGACGAGCTCGCCCGCACCGCCGCCGCCCAGCTGGGCTGGAACGGCGTCGTCCTCCCCGAGACCACGATCCTCGGCCGCAAGGTCTGCGTGGTCGCCAAGCTTCGCACCGACGTGCACGCCGAACGCATCGCGATGGGTGCCGGCCCGGTGGCCGACCGCGCCACCGTCGACACCTGGACCTGGCCGGAGCTGGCCGGAACCGCCCCCGCCCCGGCCGCCGAGATCGTCGGCGTCCTGGCCGTCGCGCGCCACTGGCGCACCGCGATGGCCTCCGCGGTTCCGTTCGCCCGCTACGGCGAGGCCGCGTTGGTGCTGCCGTCGCCGGCCGTCCTCACCGAGGACTACGTCGGCAACTGCCTGCCGCGCGCCCGTGCGTACGGTCTCGCCGTCGTGACGGCCGACCCGAACGCGGTCGTCGACCTCGACCTCGAGGGCCGCACCGAGCGCGTGCTGCTCGCCGAGGACCCGGTCTCGCGGCTGGTGAACGAGGTCGTCTACGACCACCTGCTCCGCACCGCCGAGGCCCCCGCTTCCCTCGACTGACGGCCTCGATCGCACGGGGATAGGGTCGGCTCATGCGAGTCGTCATTGCTGGTGGACACGGTCAGATCGCGCTGCGGCTCGAGCGGCTGCTCGCCGCGCGCGGTGACGAAGCGGTCGGGATCGTCCGGAATCCCGCCCACGTGGCGGACCTCGAGGCCGCCGGCGCCCGAGGCGTCGTGCTCGACCTGGAGAACTCCGATGTGGACGCCGTCGCCGAAGTCCTGAAGGGCGCCGACGCGGCGATCTTCTCGGCCGGCGCCGGCCCGGGCAGCGGCACCGCCCGCAAGGACACTGTGGACAGGGGCGCCGCGGCGCTGTTCGCCGAAGCGGCCGAGCGCGCCGGAGTCCGGCGGCACATCCAGGTGGGCTCGATCGGCGCGGACAACCCGGACAACCCCGACGTCACCGAGGAGTTCCGGCACTACCTGCGCGCCAAGCGCGCGGCGGAAGACGACCTCAAGGCCCGCGACCTCGACTGGACGATCCTCCGGCCAGGCGCGCTCACCGACGACCCGGGCACCGGCCTGGTGCTGCTGGCCGAGCAGACGGGCCGCGGCCCGATCCCGCGTGACGACGTCGCCGCGGTGCTCGTGGCCCTGCTCGACACGCCCTCGTCCGTCCGCCGCACCCTGACGCTGATCTCGGGCGAGGATGCCATCGGCGAAGCGGTCTCCGCGCTGTGATCTCTCAAGCATCAAGAGAAATCGCCGTCTTCAGCGGCAGCGCCCACCCGGAGCTGGCCGAAGAGATCTGCGAACACCTGGGTGTGCCGCTGCAGCCGACGGAGATCCGGCGGTTCGCGAACGACTGCCTCGAGGTGCAGCTGCAGGCGAACTGCCGCGAGCGGGACGTCTTCATCATCCAGCCGCTCGTGAAGCCGGTGCAGGAGCACCTGGTCGAGCTGCTGCTGATGCTCGACGCGGCGCGCGGCGCTTCGGCGTCGCGGATCACCGCCGTGATGCCGCACTACTCGTACGCGCGCTCGGACAAGAAGGACGCGCCACGCATCTCCCTCGGCGGCCGCCTGGTCGCCGACCTGCTGACCACGGCCGGGGCGAACCGCGTGCTCGCGATGACCCTGCACTCGCCGCAGGTCCACGGCTTCTTCAGCGTCCCGGTCGACCACCTGCACGCGCTGAAGGAGCTGGCCAAGCACTTCCGGCAGTACGACCTTTCGCGCACCACCGTCGTCTCGCCCGACCTGGGCAACGCGAAGGAGGCGTCGCACTTCGCGCGGCTGCTCGGCGTCCAGGTCGCGGCCGGGGCGAAGGAACGCTTCCCCGACGACCGCGTCCAGATCAGCTCGGTGATCGGCGAGATCACCGGCCGCGACGTCATCGTGCTCGACGACGAGATCGCCAAGGGCAGCACGGTCATCGAACTGCTGGACAAGCTCGCCGAGCTGGAGCCACGGTCGATCCGCGTCGCCTGCACGCACGGGCTGTTCGCGGCGAAGGCCATCGAGCGCATCGGCAGCCGGGCGGAGGTGCTGGAGATCGTCTGCACCAACACGGTCCCGGTGCCCGAAGAGGAACGCGCCGAAAAGCTCAAGATCCTCTCGATCGCGCCGGCCATGGCCGAGGCGATCCGCCGGATCCACAACGGCGAATCGGTGTCCGCGCTCTTCTAGGCCGGGCCCAGCACCCGGTCGAGGTAGGTGTTCGTGAAGACGCCGTTCGGGTCGGTTTCCTTGCGCACGCGCAGGAAGTCGTCGAAGTGCGGGTAGCGCGAGCGGAGGACGCCGGCGTCGAGGTCGTGCATCTTGCCCCAGTGCGGGCGGCCGCCGACCGCGCCGGCGATCTTCTCGAACGCGCTGAAGTACTCGCGGTACGGCATGCCGGTGAACTGGTGGATGGCGATGTAGGCGGAGTCGCGGCCCTGCGCGGTCGACAGCCAGATGTCGTCGGCGGCGGCGACCCGCACCTCGACCGGGAACATCACCGGGTCCTTCAGTGTCGGGACCACGGCGCGTAGTTCGGCGAGCACGTCGAGCACTGATTCACGTGGAACAGCGTATTCCGTTTCGGTGAAGCGGACGTTGCGCGCGGTGACGAAGACGCGGTGCGAGGTGTCGCTGTACTCGCGCGCGGAGAGGACGTTCGACGCGAAGCTGCCGAGCGACGGCACGAGCCGCGGCATCAGCCGGCCGGTCCGGCAGAGTCCGCCGAACGCGACGTTTTCCATGATCCGGTAGTCGACGAACTCGCGGACCTTGCTCAGCGGCTCTGCGGTCTCACACCGGTTGTTGCGCTTGACCAGCGCGTTCTTCCCGTAGGGGAACCAGTAGAACTCGAAGTGCTCGTTCTGGTCGGCGAAGTCGTGGAAGCCCTCGAGGACCTGCTCCAGCGGCTCCGGCCGCTCCTGGGCGCGCAGCACGAACGACGGCTCGCACTGGAGCGTCACGGTGGTGATCACGCCGAGCGCGCCGAGGCCGACGCGGGCGGCGGAGAAGAGGTCGGGTTTGTGCTCCGCCGAGCAGGTGACGACCGAGCCGTCGGCCAGGACGAGCTCGAGCGCGGCGATCTGGGTGGCGATGCCGCCGAGGCGGGCGCCGGTGCCGTGCGTGCCGGTGGAAATCGCGCCCGCGATGGTCTGTGCGTCGATGTCGCCGAGGTTGGTCATGGCCAGCCCGAGCACGTCGAGCTCGGCGTTGAGCTGCTTGAGCGTGGTGCCCGAGCGGACGGTGACCTGGCGGCTTTCGAGGTCGACGCGCTCGATGCCGGTCCAGTGGCGCAGGTCGAGCGCGTCGGAGTCGGCGACCGCGATCGCCGTGAAGGAATGTCCGCTGCCCCAGGGGCGCACGGTCCGGCCGGCCGCGGCGACGCCTTCGACGACCGCCGCGATCTCCGCCGCGCTGCGCGGCTGGTGAACGTGCTGCGGCGAGGCGGACGCCGTGCCCGCCCAGTTGGTCCACCGGGTCATGCGCGCCCCCTCCATCGGTCGAATGTCCGAGACAGTATGTGAACAGTATTCGCGTTTCAAGCTTTGTTGTCGTACTTTAGACCTCGTGACCAGTGCGACGGTGTACGACTTGGCGACCAAGGACCTCGACCCCCCCTTGGCCGTGGTCGACTTGGCCGCCTTCGACGCGAACGCCGACGACCTCCACCGCCGCGCGGCGGGCAAGCCGATCCGCGTCGTCAGCAAGTCGGTCCGCTGCCGGGCGTTGCTGGAGCGCGTGCTCGCGATGCCGGGCTTCGCGGGCCTGATGTGCTACTCACTGGCGGAAGCGATCTGGCACGTCGAGCAGGGCACGACGGACGACGTGGTCGTCGCCTACCCGACGGCCGACCACGAGGCGCTCCGCCGCCTGGCCGCCTCCGACGAGGCCCGCGCGGCGATCACGATCATGGTCGATTCGCCTGCGCACCTGGATCTGGTGGACGCCGCTCTCGGCCACGGCCACCCGGAGATCCGCGTGTGCCTGGAGCTGGACGCGTCGTGGCGCCCGCTGCCGGGAGTCCACGTCGGCACCCGGCGGTCCCCGATCTTCACGCCGAAGCAGGCATCGGCGTTCGCCCGGCAGGTCGTGGCGCGGCCGGGCTTCCGCCTGGTGGGCGTGATGGCGTACGAGGGCCAGATCGCCGGCCTCGGCGACGCGGCCGGCCGCCGGCTGAACCAGGCGGTGATCGGCTGGATGCAGCGCCGGTCGGCGGCGGAGCTGAACCGCCGCCGCGGCGAAGCGGTCCGCGCGGTTCTCGAAGTGGCGGACCTGGAGTTCGTGAACGGCGGCGGCACGGGAAGCATCGAGTCCACGGGCGCGGACGCGGTGGTCACGGAGATCGCGGCAGGCTCCGGCTTGATCGGCCCCACGCTCTTCGACGGCTACACGCGCTTCAAGCCCCGCCCGGCGGCGCTGTTCGCCCTGCCGGTAGTCCGCCGCCCGACGCGCAAGATCGCCACGCTGTACTCCGGCGGTTACATCGCATCGGGGCCCACGGGACCCTCGCGCCAGCCGACGCCCTACCTCCCGACGGGCCTGAAGTTCCTCGGCTTCGAGGGAGCGGGCGAGGTCCAGACCCCGGTGACCGGCCGAGCGGCGCGGACGTTGCAGCTGGGCGACCGGGTGTGGTTGCGCCACGCGAAGGCAGGCGAGCTGGCCGAGCGCTTCACGCACTACCACCTGGTGCTGGGCGACCGGGTGGAACGCACGGTCCCGACCTACCGGGGCGAGCACCAGAACTTCGGCTGACGGGCCCCGGGACGCGGCTCGGTTCACACCACGCGACGCCCGTGCCCGAAGTCGATCCGCTCTGGGCAAAGTCGTCCGGTGCGTGTCGGCCGGCGAAGTGCACGGCGCCGGTCCAGAGCGGCCGCTGTCTTGGGAGCGCACGGCGGCGATCCAGCGCGGAGGAGCCGCCGCTCTCTCGGTCCCGACCGAGATGCGCCCCGGGGTTCCGCCGAGCAGCTCACCAGCCGAGGCCCGGACGCGGCCCACCCTCCCCGGGGGAACCCCCGCTTCCAGTCTATCGGCGCCTACCGACGAACCCGGGCGAAACCACCGAGTTGTCCACAGCTGTGCATACCTGTGGACAACTTCTGTGGACAGCTAGGACTGCTCCCCGAACCGAGCCGCCAGATAGCCCTTCACCACGTACTTGGCCTCCGCGACGATCTTCTCGTCCCCGCTCGGCTCCTTCCGGAAGGCCAGCTTCAGCAGCGCGTCGGCCACCTCGTTGGCGATGCCGATCGCGAACCGCAGGTCCTCCACCGGCCGGTCCACCTGCGTGGCCACCAGGTCCGTCAGCGAATCCACGATCACCGCGTTGTTGTCGCGTGTCTCGTCGAGCAGCTGCCGGTCGATGATGTCGCCGAAGTGGACCTTCGAGAACCCGGGCACCGAGCGGTGCATCTCCAGGTAGATGTCGAGGATCGAGTCCACGACGTCCCACCAGTGCTCCGGCCCGAGCTGCTTCAGCCGCTCGTTCACCGCGCCCACGAACCGCTCGAGGTTGCGGGCGGTAAGCGCTTGCACGACCGCTCGTTTGTCCGGGAAGAACTGGTACAGCGAACCGACGGCGACGCCCGCTCGTTTGGCGATCAAAGTCGTCGTGAGTGCGTCGTAGCCGAGTTCGTCGATCAACGCCGCGCTGGCGTCGAGCATCTGCTCGACCCGCTTCGCACTGCGTTGCTGAACCGGCTGGCGGCGCAAGGGGGTGGCTTCTGCCGGCACCTTCGCGGCCTGGATGTCGGACACGGCGCTCCTCCTCGTCTGATCTGGGACTTTATCGTGCCGACGGGCTTCCCCACGGACGAGTGACGACCTAGTATATGAGAACTTTTCATGTTCACCCGTACGGGTGGCCTGACGAAGGGGTCAGCGCCAGTGCAGAACCCGATCTTCCCGCCCGGCTTCCTTTGGGGTGTTTCGACCTCGGCGTTCCAGATCGAGGGCGCCACCAGCGAAGGTGGGCGCGGACCGTCCATCTGGGACACGTTCGCCGCGACCGAGGGCAAGATCGCCCGCGGTGAACAAGCAAACGTAGCCGCCGACCACTACCACCGCTACCCCGAAGACATCGCGCTGATGGCTGAACTCGGCGTCGGCGCCTACCGGATGTCCATCGCCTGGCCCCGCATCCAGCCCGACGGCAAAGGCGTGCCCAACCCCGAGGGGCTCGGCTTCTACGACAAGCTCATCGACGCCGTCTGCGAAGCCGGGATCGCCCCCGCCGTCACGCTCTACCACTGGGACACCCCCCAGGCGATCGAAGACGACGGCGGCTGGCTCTCCCGCACGACCGCTGAGCGCTTCGCCGAATACGCCCACATCCTCGGAGAACGCTTCGCCGATCGGGTGAAACTGTGGATTCCGCTCAACGAGCCGATGGTGATGTCCATCTTCGGCTACGCGATCGGCGAGTACGCGCCCGGCAAGACGCTCCTGCTCGACGCCGTCCCGACCGCGCACCACCAGAACCTCGCCCACGGCCTTGCCGTCCAGGCCCTCCGCGCGGCGGGCGCGACCGAGATCGGTACCGCCAACAACCACTCGCCGATCTGGCCGTCCGATGACTCCACTGCCTCTCCCGAGGACGAAGCAGCCGCCGAATGGCTCGACGCGCTGCTCAACCGGCTCTACGCCGACCCTGTGCTGCTGGGCAGCTATCCCGAACAGCTCCACGAGCACCTCCCCGCCGGGTTCGCCGACGACCTGCCGACCATCGCGCAGCCGCTCGACTTCTACGGCGTCAACTACTACGAGCCGCAGGGCGTCGCGAAGCCCAGCCCGGGCAACCCGCTGCCCTTCGACCTTCGCCCGATCGAGGGCTACCCGATGACGACGAACGACTCGCCGATCGTCCCGCACGCCCTGCGCGAGCTGCTGCTCGACTTCCACCGGCGCTACCGCGACAAGCTCCCGCCCATTCAGATCACCGAAAACGGCTGCAGCTTCGCCGACGTCGTCGCCGAGGACGGTGGCGTGCACGACCCCGAACGCATCGACTTCCTGCACAGCCACCTCGTCGCGCTGCGCGAGGCGATGGACGCCGGCGTCGACGTCCGGGGTTACTTCTGCTGGTCTCTGATGGACAATTTCGAGTGGTCCAAGGGCTACGCGCCGCGCTTCGGGCTCGTGCACGTCGACTACGAAACCCTGCGGCGCACGCCGAAGGACTCGTTCCACTGGTACCGGAAGCTGGTGCGGGATGAGCAGTGAGACGACCGAGACGACCGGCCTGCCGGAAGCCCTCGCCGAACCCGTCGTGCGGGTGCGCCCCGGCTGGATGAGCCTGCTGTTCTTCGCGAACATCGCGCTCTGGCTGGGGATCTACGCGCCGATCCAGGTGCTGCTGCCGCAGCAGGCCGAACTGCTCGACCAGGTGAACAAGGAGTTCGTGCTCGGCCTGGTGATGGGCGTCGGCGCGATCGTGGCGCTGGTCGTCAACCCGGCCGTCGGGCTGCTGTCCGACCGGACGTGCTCGCGCTTCGGCCGTCGCCACCCGTGGACGGTCATCGGTGCGGCCGTCGCGGCCGCCGGGCTGCTGGTGCTGGCCTTCGCGCCGGACGTCGCGCTGCTGATCGTCGGCTGGTGCCTCGTGCAGGCCGGGCTCAACGGCATGCTCGCCACGCTCATGTCCGCCATCGCCGACCGCGTGCCGGTCGGACAGCGCGCGCAGGTCGGCGGGCTCGTCGGCATCGCGCAGATGCTCGGCACGGTGCTGGGCGCGGTCGTGGTCGTCGTGATGCTCGGCATCGCCGGGATTCCGCTGGCGTACGCGGTCTGCGCGGTGATCGTCGTCGTGGGCGCCGCGTTCTTCGTGCTCCGGACGCCGGACGCGCGGCTGCCGGTCGAGTTCCGGCCGTCGTCGCAGGCCGGCGAGGTCCTGCGCAACCTGTGGGTCTCGCCGCGGCGGCACCCGGACTTCGCGTGGGCGTGGTCGTGCCACTTCATGATCAACCTCGGCAACGCGTTCGGGACGCTCTACCTGCTGTTCTTCCTCAAGGACGCGGTGCACTACGAAGACCCGGACACGGGGCTGCTCATCATGATGGGGCTGTACGGCGTCGCGCTCGTGATCGGTGCCGTGCTCGCCGGTCACTTCTCGGACAAGTCCGGACGGCGTAAGCCATACGTCCTTGCGGCGTCCGGCGTGATGGCGCTGGCCGCTTTGCTGCTGGTGATCTGGCAGAGCTGGCCGGTCGCGCTCGCGGCGTCCCCGCTGCTGGGCGTCGGCTTCGGTGCGTACATGGCTGTCGCGCTGGCGATGCTGACGCAGGTGCTCCCGACGGCGCAGGACCGGGCGAAGGACCTGGGCGTCATCAACATCGCGAACTCGCTGCCGCAGGTGGTCGCCCCGCTGCTGACCTCGCTCGTGCTCGCCTACCTGGGCGGCTACTCGGGACTGTTCGCGGCTTCGGCCGTCGCGACGCTCTTGGCCGCGGTGCTCGTGCTCCGCGTGAAAGCGGTTCGCTGAGAGAAAGTGGAACCGCGGGCCGGTGCCGGTCGGGGGAGGGGAGTGCAACGGCACCGGCCCGCGGAATTCAGGGGCCGCTCACAGGCGGATCACGTCGAGGCGAACCAGTGGTCCAGGCCTCTTCGATGATCAATCTAGCGGGGGATTACCGCCTGGGCTAGGCCTAACGCGTATTTTTTTCGATTAATCGCGGTGGGGACCGGGGTGAAGCGGCCGGGGACCGGTTCGCACTGCTCGGGGGTGCGGGCGAAACAGTCCCCGGCCGGGCGAGCGGGCGCGGGTCCGATGGGGCGATCGGCCGGCCGTGCTCGCCGGATCAGGGGTGGCGCGAAGGCCGGTGTCGGGTCATCACCGCGGGAGGTGGCGACGGCCCGGGGCCGTCAGGCCGTGACCGCTCGGCGCGGGTTCACCAGCGCGTGGCGACCGGTGGTCTCGGCCGCGGTGGGGGCCGGGGCCGGCCGGGCCTGCGCCGGGACCGGGCTCTTGCGGCGGCCCTGCAGCCGGCTGTCGCCGGAAGCCTGTTGCTGCGGCGCGAGCCCGCCGGCCACCAGGTGTTCGTGCGCGACCTGCCAGACCGAGCACGGCGCCTTGCAGCGGTGCCACCGGGTCGAGCAGGTGGGGCAGTCGCCGCGCTCGTCCGGCTCGTGCATCTTCAGCATCGCGCGCCACGCCTCCGTCAAGCGGGGGAGTTCGGAGCGCGCGACCGAGACGAGCGACTGGGCGTCGGCGCGGTTCGCCAGGTCGGTCAGCATGTCGAGGCGCTCCCAGACCGCATTGCGGAGGACCTGCCCGAGTACCTGATCCATGTCAGCTCACCGTTACCTTTCCGCCATCTTGGCGGCTTCGTTGAGCGCGGCGCGCAGCTGTCCGAGCTGGCCGGACGTCAACCGCGCGGTCTCGCCGGGGGGCGAGACCAGTACCACCTGGTTGTCTTCGACGAACACCGTCACCGCGCGTTCGCGGCTGATGAGGTCGCCGCACTGCACGCGCCACACCAGCTGACCGCCCTCGTAGTGCCGGACGTTCGCGGTGCGGGGGTCCACCGCGGCGGCGGGGGTGACCGGGCGGACGGCGGAGATGGGAGAGACCACCGGCCGTACGGCGCGGGTCGCCGTTCCGGCATGTCCCCCTGCGAACGAGTCCACGAACTCCACGCCCTTCTCCGCTCTGTCGTGCCGTCTCCGAACCCTTCGGGGCTCTGAAGATGCCTTCTGCAACATCGCCTTGTCATAAGCACTGCGGTTTTCGTAGCTCTCCGTGTTCGCTGCCGGTGTCCGGGCGGTGACGGAGATCTGACAACTACAGTGAGGTGAAACCGGGTGCGATAGAAGGTCGAAATGGCGTCATAGCGGTGACCGGACCAGGTTCCACGGTAAGCGGTCAACGGACTTCGCCCGGACCGATCAGGGCACCAGTTCGGCTGTTCACACGGTTCCGCAGGTTTGCCTACGCTGTTTCACAGACGCCCGACCGGACAGTGGAGGGGGCGCGATGGACGCCAGTAACGGTGGCAGTGCCGACGCCCGGCAGAGCCACGCAGTTCCCGCTGACGCGTGGGAGCAGCCGGAGATGAGAGCGGCTCTCGCGTCCCGCGAGATCAGCGCCGTCTACCGGCTCCTGCGCAAGCACGGTGTCTCGCAGCGCCAGATCGCCGCGATGACCGGCCAGTCCCAGTCCGAGGTGTCGGAGATCCTCAAGGGTCGCCAGGTCATGGCCTACGACGTCCTCACGCGGATCGCCGACGGCCTGGGTGTCCCTCGTGGATACATGGGCCTCGCCTACGACGAGGCCACGGCGATACGCGTCGTCGGCTCCGCCGACGGCCAGCAGGCTGAGGAGGACGAGTCCGTGAAGCGACGGAGGTTCCTCGCGCACGCCGCCCAGGTCACGATGGGTGCGGCGGTGTTCGGTCCGGAATCCGGCACGTGGTCGGCGGGGCCGGCCCGGACGCCGGCGCCCGGGCGCATCGGCATGACCGACGTGCGCCAGGTGGAGGCCGCGACGCGGGCTCTGCGCGCGCTGGACTACCAGTACGGCGGCGGGTTCTGCCGCGACGCCGTCGTCGCGCAGCTGTCCTGGGGCCAGCAGATGCTCGAGGCGCACGGCACGGACATCGTCAAGAACCGGCTGTACGTGGCGCTCGCCGACCTCCACTCCCTGGCCGGCTGGACGTCCTTCGACACCGGGCTGATGGACTCCGCCCGCGGCCACTTCGCCAACGCGCTGGACCTCGCCAAGCAGGGCGAGAACCACCCGCTGGTGGCCAACGTGCTCTACCGCATGGGCCGCGTCTACCTGCACCAGGACGCCCCGAACGACGCGCTGAAGCTGTTCCAGCTGGGCCAGATCGCCGCCCAGGAATCCGGCTCCGAGCTGGCGGTTTCCGTGCTCTGCGCGAACGAGGCGTGGGCCTACGCGATGATGGGCAACGAAGAGCAGGCCGTGAAGCTGCTCGGCCGGAGCAAGGACGAGTTCGAGCGCGCCAACCTGGCCGAGGCCGAGTCGTGGGTGAAGTTCTTCACCGAGACCGACGTCTACGCCATGGTCGGCACCGTCCACACGGTCCTCGCGCAGAAGAACGCCGAGCACACGAAGTACGCGATCCCGGCGTTGACCAGGGCCGTCGAGTCCTACGACGACGAAATGGCCCGTTCCAAGACGTTCATGCTGAGCGCACTGGCCACCAACCACCTGCTGGACGGCGACCTCGACCACGGCTCCAAGGTCGGCGGCAAGGCCATCGACTGCGCCGAGGGCATCAAGTCCGAGCGGGTCAAGGACCGCATGCGGCCTCTGCAGGACGAGGCCGAGCGCCGCCGCAACAACGCCGACGCCCGTGACCTCGCCGATCGCCTCAACGCTTTCTACGCCGCATAGCGCCGAAGGAGCCGGAACCGTCTTGGACGGCCGGTTCACCTCCGGCAAGCTGCGGGGGGTACTGGCGGAGACCTGTGCGCAGCTGGGTTTCGACCCGGCGGGCGCGCGCCTGCTGCGATTCACGAACAACGCGGTGTATGCGCTGGTCACCGCGCCTTTGGTGATCCGGATCGTCGGCTCCACCCGGCTCCGGCACCGCGTCGAAACCGTGGTGCGGGTGGCCCGGCACTTCGAACGGCATGACGTCCCGGCGATCCGGCTGCTCGACGGAATCGAGCAGCCGCTGCAGGTCGGCGGGCACCTCGTGACCGTGTGGCACCAGGTGCCGAGCATCGGCCGCCCGGCGACGTCCACCGACCTGGCCCGCCTGCTGCGCCAGGTGCACGCGCTGCCCGCGCCCGACGGTCTCGCCGGATGGGCGCCGTTCGCCGCGGTGCGGGCCCGGGTGTCCGACGCCGAAGAGCTCACCGCCGGCGACCGCGAGTTCCTGCTCGAACGCTGCGCCGAGCTCGAAGCCGCGCTGGCCGAGCTGGAGTTTCCGCTGCCCAGGGGCCTGGTCCACGGTGACGCCTACCCGGGCAACGTCATCCCCGGGCCGGACGGGCCGGTGCTCTGCGACTTCGATTCGTCGTGTGTCGGCCCGCCGGAGTGGGACCTGACGCCGCTGGCCGTCGGCCGTGAGCGGTTCGGTGACCCGGCGGTGCGCTACCGGACGTTCGCCGCGGCGTACGGCTTCGACGTCACGTCGTGGCCCGGGTTCGCCGTGCTCCGGGCGATCCGCGAACTGAAGCTGACGACGAGCGTGCTGCCGATCCTGCGCAGCCGCCCGCAGGTGCGGCCCGAGCTCTACCGCCGGTTGGACGACCTCCGGAACGCCCGGACGGACACGCGGTGGACGCGTTACCGCTGAGCGTGATCTGTCACTTCATGTGACCGGCGCCACAGTCTGCACGTGCATTCGACGACGGCAAATGACCGTTCGTCGCTTCGGAAATGCGGTCAGCTCTGGGTAAAAAGTTCGGTCCGACCGGTCGCCCCCAATGGTCTACCCCTCATCCCAATGCGCAAGTTGCAGCTACTCGCCGTGACCTCAGACCGGCTCTACCAGCGGGGAAGGGCTTTCAAGACGCGACGACCGGCGCCCGCGTCAGCACCACGGCGAAACCGAAGGCGAGTCCCATGACGGTCAGCTCGAGCGTCGCCCACGCGGCGAGCGCCGTCCGGTTGTGCCGGGCGATCTGCGGCATCAGCCGCCAGCGGGTGTACGCGCCGAGCAGCGCGATGACGCCGGTGCACACGAACTTCAGGACGAAGAGCTGCCCGTACGGCGTCGTGAAGATCGCCGCCCAGAACCCGATGGTCGGGTTGAGCGAGATTTCCACGAGCCCGTTGAACAGGCCGGTCGCCGCGGACAGGACCAGGCAGAGCGTCGCGAGCTTCGAGAACCGGGGCAGCGCGTGCGCCAGCAGCGTCCGGTTCGCGACGAGGAGCACGGTCATCGCGCCGAGGCCGCCGGTCCAGGCGACGGCGCTCATGACGTGCAGCTCCATCGAGATCATCGTGTAGTCGTGGTAGTTCCAGTTCGACGCGTGCCCGGTGACCGGCAGCGGCAGCAGTGCGAACAGGCCGAGCCCGACGCGGACCTCGGCGGGCACCTTCTCGCCGAAGCGCAGGGCCAGCGCGCCGATCCCGGCGTGGACGAGCGCCAGCGCGGCGACGATGACGAGCGCCTTGCCGGCGCCGACCGCCCCGATGTAGTCGCCGATGTCGCCCGCCGAGAGCGTCGACGAGCCCGGCTTGTACTCGGCGGTCTGCAGGACCAGCGCGACGACGGCGGTCGTGGCCCAGACGAGCGCGGCCGCGACGCCGGCCGGCCGGGCCAGCCGCATGATCGGCTCGGTGAGCTTCGGCCGGTCGTAGCCGACGAGCACGGACAGCAGCGCCAGGCCGATGGTCGTGACCGCGGCCAGGTCGAGCAGGACCCGGACGACCGGGATGCCGGCCGAGACCACCGCGCTGGGCTGCACCACACCGGGGATCGGCGTGGTGGCCATGAGCGCGACGCCGATCAAGGCGCCGAGCAGGCCTGCCGTCACGACGCACAGCAGTGTCCAATAGCGGGGTTTCGCGGTGGTCTCGGCTTGGGTCATCGTCAGTTCTTCTCTTCCACGGACCGGCCCGAGCGCAGGGCCACGGTCAGCCCGATCGCCAGCAGGACGACCGCGCCGGCGATCCAGACCCAGATCGGCACCCCGGTCGAGCCGGACTGCGGGGCCGCTGCCGACGAGCTGCCCGGCGACTTCGCCGCGTCGACGGTCGCCGGCGTGCCGGTGCCCGCCGCGGTGAGGGTGAAGGTGAGCTCACCGGTCACCGGGTGGCCGTCCGCGGACAGCACGCGGTAGCCGACGGTGTACTTCCCGGCCGGGCCGAGCGGCCGCAGGGGCGCGCTGATGACGTTGTTCACCACGCTGATCGGTCCCTCGGCCCACTGGCCGCCGCCGGGTCCGGTCACCGCGATCTGGTTGACGTCCGCGCCCTGCACGTACTGGTCGAAAGTCAGGCTGATCTTCTGCGGGCCGGCGGCGACGGACGAGCCGTTCGCCGGGTCCGAAGAGATCAGCACGTTGTGCGCCAGCGCCGGGGTGGGAGGGGCAAAAACCAAAACCCCCCCCCCCCCCCCCCCCGCGGGGCGCCCCCTCCCCCCTCCTTTTTCCCCCCCACCCCCCCTTGTCCTTTTGGGCCCCAGTAGCGTATCCGACC
>NZ_JBVHUL010000001.1:0-147952 GCF_055565395.1 Amycolatopsis sp. NPDC028719 | reverse complement strand
GGGGGGGGGTGGGTTGTGGTGGGGGGGGGGGGGGGGGGGGGGGGGGGTGGGGTGGGGGGAAGAAAGGGATAGGCCCCTTCCCCCCCCCCTTCTCCCCCCCCCCCCCCCCCCCCCCCACCACCGTCAACGCCAGCGCGGTGAGCGCCTTCCGCATTTAGCTGTTGCCTCCCGGCTTCGCGGTGGCCTTGCGGGCCCGGATGGTCGCGCCGGCCCCGACGCCGAGGCCGACGGCCCCGACGAGCAGGCCGGCCCCGCCGAGCCAGCGGGCGGTGTTGTCCGATGTCGCGGCGGCGGCTTCGGTGTGCTCGCCGGTCGTCGACGCCGTGTCCGCCGACATGTTCCCGTGCGCGTCACCGTCCGCCTTCGCGGCCAGCTTGACGGCCGGCGCCGGGTGCTCCGGCTCCTCGCCGCCCGCGGGGGTCGGCTGGTTCCAGTCGACGACCTTGCCGTCGCTGTAGGTCTGGTGCGCGGGGAACTCCACCTGGTCCACGTTGGTGGGCAGCGGGCCGAAGCTGACCGAGAACTCCTGGTAGTCCGCGGCCTTGAGTTCGCTGCCCGCCTGCGCGGTCCACGTCACCGCGGTGACGGCTTCGGTGATCTGGGTGCCGTTGTCCTTGGTGATCGGCGCCGGCAGCTTCGACTTCGTGACCTCGGCGGTCCAGCCGGGGACCGGCTTGGTCCGCACCGAGCCGATGCCGTAGTCCGCCTTGAAGTCGACGGCGACCTTCGTGGTGGTGATCGGGTCCTTCTCCTCGCTCGGCACGCGGAACACGATCGCGGCGTACCCGCCCTTGGTGGGCTGCGGGCCGTAGACGTTGGCGGTGACGTGCGCGGAAGCGACGCCCGCACCGAGGAGGCCGGCGATACCGACGGTGGCGGCGAGGAAACCGGCGCGCTTGAAGACGTGCTGGGACATGGGTTCACTCCTGATGAACTCAAGGAAGGGGTACGGCTCGGTTCGGGGACCGGCCGTCGCGGGGGATGAGCTGGGTTTCAGGAGTGGACGGGCGGGCCGCGCCGCCCGCGGATCCGGCGCAGGTCGACGCCGACGAGGTGGCCCGGCGCGTCGACGCGCACCGGGACGGCCGCGGGGGCCGCCGGCACCGGCAGCGGGGTGAGCAGCCGCGGCAGGATCGCGCGCAGCACGGCGAGCACCGTGAGGAGCATCGCGTCCGCGCGGGCGAGCAGCAGCGCCGTGAGCACGGTCGCGACGGCGTGGGCCGTGACCATGCCGAGGCCGGTGCTGCCGGGCATCACATACATGTCGTGGTGGCCGGCGAGCGTGGTGAGCAGCAGGTGCATCACGAGCTGGGCGGCGCCGAGCAGGGCGATCGTGGCGGTGGTGCCGCGGGCCTTGCGGGCCAGCGCGGTCGTGGTCCAGCCGAAGAGGCCGGCCAGCAGCACGGTCATCGCCGGGTCGGGCAGGCCGCCGTCGGCGATCCGGTGCGCGGTCACGGACAGTGCCGCGGCGCATACGGCGAGCGACGCACCGCGGGTAGCGCCCAGCACGGCGGGACGCCGGGCCGGAACGCTCATGAAGAGCAGCCTAAGGGACCTGCTCCCGGGTGAACGTGTGATCCCGTGAAGTGAGCACACACCAGGTTCACGAACCACGCCACGCCGTGGTTCAGGTCATTTCTTGCCGATCACGCCGGGAAAGGCCAAGGTTGGCGAAACCGGTAGGCCGAAACGGGGGTTTGGTCCGGCGTCGCGCTGGGTACTGAGCCGTCGGTCAGGAACTAGCCCGTTCGGGTGAAGGCCTGCGCAAAGGCGGGAGAGCGGACACGGATGAACCTCTTCGACTACATCTCCGACCGGGCGAGCAAGCTCTGGCTGGAGGCTTACCTGCACACCAGCATGGTGGTGCAGTGCACGATCATCGCGGCGGTTCTCGGCGTGCTGATCGGGATCGCGGTCTACCGCAGCCCGATCGGTTCGGCGCTGGCCACCGCGCTGGCCAGCACGATCCTCACGGTTCCGTCGTTCGCCCTCCTGGGCCTGCTGATCCCGATCTCCGGGCTCGGACCGACGACGGCCGTGATCGCGCTCGTGCTCTACGGCCTCCTGCCGATCGTCCGGAACACCATCGTCGGGCTCGACGGCGTCGACCCGGCGATCACCGATGCCGCGCGCGGCATCGGGATGAGCCGCTTCGGCGTGCTCACCCGCGTCGAACTGCGGCTCGCCTGGCCGGCGATCCTCACCGGCATGCGGGTGGCCACGCAGATGCTGATGGGCATCGCGGTGATCGCCGCCTACGCGAAGGGTCCCGGCTTCGGCGCCGAGGTCTTCTCCGGGCTCACGAACGCGGGGAGCACGAACTCCCTGAACCAGGCCGTCACCGGCACGGTCGGGGTGGTCATCCTCGCCTTGCTGCTCGACGGCGTTTACGTCCTGATCAAGCGCTTCACCATTTCTAGGGGTGTCCGTGGCTGAGAACGAGGAAGTCTCCGGCGTCGAGATCGAGCTGGAGCACGTGACCAAGCGGTACCCCGGCACCCGCGAAGCGGCGGTCGACGACTTCTCCATGGTCGTGCCCGCCGGCAAGATCGTGGTCTTCGTCGGCCCGTCCGGCTGCGGCAAGACCACGACGATGCGGATGATCAACCGCCTGGTCCAGCCGACGTCCGGCCGGATCACCATCGGCGGCGACGACGCGCTGAAGCTCGACGTCGACACCCTGCGCCGCCGGATCGGCTACGCGATCCAGCAGGCCGGCCTGTTCCCGCACTTCACCGTCGCGCAGAACATCGGCGTGGTGCCGGGCCTGCTCGGCTGGGACAAGAAGAAGGTCAACGACCGGGTCGAGGAGATGATGGACCTGGTCGGGCTGGACCCGGGCGACTTCCGCGACCGCTTCCCGCGCCAGCTCTCCGGCGGCCAGCAGCAGCGCGTCGGTGTCGCGCGGGCGCTGGCCGCGGACCCGCCGGTGCTGCTGATGGACGAGCCGTTCGGCGCGGTCGACCCGATCACCCGCGGCAACCTGCAGGACGAGCTCCTGCGGCTGCAGGAGGAGCTGAAGAAGACGATCGTGTTCGTCACGCACGACTTCGACGAGGCCGTGAAGCTCGGCGACAAGATCGCGGTACTCGGCAACCAGTCGTCGATCATGCAGTACGACACACCCGAGGCGATCCTGGCCAACCCGGCCAACGACACGGTCGCCGGCTTCGTCGGCGCGGGCGCGTCGCTCAAGCAGCTGACGCTGCTGCGGGTCCGGGACGTCGAGCTGGCACAGGACGCGCTGACCGCCATGGTCGACGAGGACCCGGCCGAGATCCGCAAGAAGCTCGAAGACCAGCGCAAGCAGTTCGCGCTGGTCCTGGACGCGCGCCGCCGCCCGACGCGCTGGGTGCACGCCCGCGACCTGACCCCGGGGGCGTCGCTGGCCAACGCGGGCAAGCCGCTGCGGGACATCGTCAGCCTGCAGTCGACGCTGCAGGACGCGCTCGAGGCGATGCTCGCCGAAGGCGGCTCGGTGCCGGTGACCGGCGCGCGCGGCGAGTACGCGGGCACCATCCAGCTGGACACCGTGATCGCGACCATCCAGCAGCTGCGCGAGGAGCACACGAACGGCGAGGAGGTGTCCGCATGACGGCTGTCGTCGACACCGGTTTCAGTACCGAGTCCGGCTCCAAGCGCGCGGAACGCGTCCGGCTGTTCGCGCAGCCGGTCGTGGTGCTGGTGATCGTCGCCGTCACGCTGATCTGGGTGTTCTCCAGCGGGCTGACCGCGACCGAGAGGGCGACGCTCAACGCGTCGTCCTTGTTCACGGCACTGGGCGACCACGTGCTGATGACGCTCGTGGTGACGGCGATCGTCGTGCTGGTCGCCGTGCCGCTCGGCGTGATCGTCACGCGGCCGTGGGCACGCTTCCTCGCACCGATCTTCCTGGCGATCGCGAACATCGGCCAGGCCGCGCCCGCGCTCGGCGTGCTGGTGCTGTGGTTCATCGTCACCGGCGCGGTCGGCGGGCTGTGGGTGGCGGCGCTGCCGCTGGCTTTCTACTCGCTGCTGCCGGTGCTGCGGAACACGATGGTCGGCATCCAGCAGGTCGACGAGTCGCTGATCGACGCGGGCCGAGGCATCGGGATGTCGGCGACGGCGGTGCTGTTCCGCGTCGAGATGCCGCTGGCCGTCCCGCTGATCCTGGCCGGCCTGCGCACGTCGCTCGTCCTCGCGGTCGGCACCGCGACGTTCGGCATGTTCGTCAACGCCGGCGGGTTCGGGCTGCTGATCGACACCGGCTACAAGCTGAACCTGACCTCGGTCCTGGTGACCGGCTCGGTGCTGGCCGTCGCGCTGGCGCTGCTGGTGGACTGGCTGGGCGCGGTCGCCGAACAGTACTTCGGACCGAAGGGCCTGCGATGAAACTCCGGCGCATTACGGCGGTGTTCGGCGCGGCGGTGCTGGGCGCGACGCTCTCCGCCTGCGGGCTGACGGTCAACCAGGCGGTGCCCTACGACATCCAGCCGGGCACCATCCAGCCGATCCCGTCGCTGCAGGGCCTGAAGGTGACGGTGGGGTCGAAGGACTTCACCGAGAACATCATCCTGGCGTACATGGCCGAGATGGCCCTGACAGCGGCCGGCGCGGACGTCGTCGACCTGTCCGACATCAAGGGTTCCAACTCGTCGCGGCAGGCACTGCTGTCCGGCCAGACGGACGTCACGTGGGAGTACACCGGCACGGGCTGGATCAACTACCAGGGCAACGAGCTCCCGGTGCCCGGCGGCGAGAAGGCCCAGTACGACGCGACGGCCAAGGCCGACGAAGAGAAGTTCGGCGTCACGTGGCTGAACTACTCGCCGCTCAACGACCAGTACGCGTTCGCCGTCACCGAAGCGTACGGCGCGAAGAACAACCTGAAGACGACGTCGGACCTCGCGGCGTTCATCAAGCAGAAGCCGGACCAGGCGGTGTTCTGCCTGGAGACGGAGTTCACCAGCCGCCAGGACGGGTTCCCGGCCGCGGTGAAGGCCTACGGCTTCCAGAACCCGAAGATCGAGAACTTCGGCATCGGCACGATCTACTCGGCGGTCGCGGGCGGCACGTGCCCGGTCGGCGAGGTGTTCACGACGGACGGCCGCATCTCCGGGCTCAACCTGCGGGTGCTCGAGGACGACAAGAAGGCGTTCCCGCAGTACAACGCGGTCGCGACGCTGCGCACGGAGTTCATCAAGGCGCACCCGGACCTCCGCGGCCCGCTGGAGAAGATCAGCGCGGCGATCGACAACGAGCAGATGGTCCAGCTCTGCAAGCAGGTCGACGTCGACGGCCAGGACGCGGGCAAGGTCGCCCACGACTGGATGGTCAAGAAGGGCTTCGTGAAGTAGCCCCAAAGCCTCTGAAGGCCACCATGAGGGCACTGGCTGCCCTCATGGTGGCCTTCAGAGGCAAGGGCGTCAGATGCCCAGCCGGTTGAGCAGCTTGCCTTCCAGCCGCTCCAGCTCGCCGGCCACCGCGCGGTGCACGGCCTTGCGCCGCGCCGCCGGCATCCGCTCCGCCGCCCGCACCGAGGCCGACAGCTGTTCCAGCGTGCCCAGCGACTCGGTCACGAACGTCTTGTCCGCCGCCGACGCCTTGTCCGACTTCCCGAGGTCCCGGCAGCCGTCGGCCAGCCCCGCGATCCGGGCGTGCAGCGCCGCGCCGCGGCCGGTGTACGAGCCCAGCTGGTCGACCGCGACGCCCATCTTGCGCGCCTGGTAGCGGTCGTACAGCTCCCGCGCGGTACCCGCCGCGCGCACCGCGAACGGCGCGACCACCGGGATCACGACCGGGCCGAGCACCTTGGCCACCGCGACCGCGTTCTTCGCCCTCTTAGGGGTGAACCTGGCTTCACCCTCGACCTTGGCCTTGCGCGCCATGGCACCTCCTGCGACGTGTCGAGGTCGAACTTACTGGTCGCCCGGGTGGCGGGCATGTCGGCTCGGCGGTGGGAATCTAGAGTGATCTCCATGAAGGGCGAGGTGGTACTCGACGCGGGAGCGGTCAGCCGCTGCCGTCGGCGCGTGCACCTGGAGCACGATCCCGCGATGCGCGAGGTACCGCTTTCCCCGCCGGACCCCACCGCGCAGCAGCGGATCGACGACGCCGCCGCCCACCGCGAGGACATCGTCACGCGGTTGATGGCGGCGAACCCCGGCCGCTGGGTGAAGATCGGGCGCGACCTCCCGGCCCACGAGCGCGTCGAGCGCACCGAACAGGCCTTCGCGGCCGAAGCGCCCTACATCTGGGGCGCGCTGCTGCCGGTCGACCCGGCCGGGCACCGGCGCGGCGGCATCGACCTGCTCGTGCGCACGGGCCGCGGGTACGTCCCGGTGCTCGTCGTGCGCCACCGGATCTCCGACCGCGGCACCGGCGCGATCGTCACCGAAATGACCGACCTGGACCCGGCGCACCGCGGCGCCGACGAGACCCGCAAGGTCCGGTCGCAGCCGCGTGACCAGCTCCGGCTCGTGCACATCCGCCGCATGCTGCAGACGCTCGGGCAGGCCGACGAAAGCCTCACCCTCGGCGGCGTCATCGGCCTCGACGCCGACGTCGTCGTCTGGCACGACCTCACCGCGGGCACCTGGCCGGGCGGGCGCAGCGCGCTCACCGAGTACCAGGCCCGGTTCGCCGACCGGCTCGCGATCGCCACCGCGGCCGCGAACGGCGAGGAGCCGCTCGCCGAGCCGTCACGCGTGCTGGAGTGCCGCGGCTGCCCGTGGTGGCCGACGTGCGAGGTGGCGCTCACCGAGTCGCGCGACGTCAGCCTCGTGGTCCGCGGCGAGGACGCGGTGGAGCTGCGCCGCGCCGGCGTGTCCACTGTGGACAAGCTGGCCGCGCTCGACCCGGCGGGCGAAGCGCCGCAGATCAACTGGACCGGCGTGACGTTCCCGGACGCCGTCGTGCTCGCCCGCGCCTGGCTGGCCGACCTGACGTTGGTGCGCCGCGTCGACCGGGTCGAGGTGCCGCGCGCCGACGTCGAGGTCGACGTGGACATGGAGAGCTTCGGCGACGCCGGCGCGTACCTCTGGGGCTGCCTGCTGACCGGGGCCGACATCGGGCTGGAGCCCGGCTACCGCGCCTTCGCGACGTGGGATCCGCTGCCCACCGGCGACGAAGCCCGGTCGTTCGCCGAGTTCTGGGCCTGGCTCACCGACGTCCGCGAGCGCACCGAAGCGGCCGGGCTGACCTTCCGAGCCTACTGCTACAACGCGCTCGCCGAGAACCGCTGGCTCTTCGGCTCGGTCGAGCGCTTCGGCGACCACCCGGGCATTCCCACGAAGAAGGAAATCCAGTCCTTTGTGGACTCCGCGGAGTGGGTCGACCTCTTCCGCAGCGTCACCGACCAGTTCCTCTGCTCCCAAGGCAAGGGCCTGAAGGTCATCGCCCCGGTCGCCGGGTTCGCCTGGCGCGACCCGGAGGCGGGCGGCGAGGCGTCGATGCGCTGGTACCGCGACGCCGTCGGCATGGACGGTGAGACGCCGGACGCGGAGCAGCGCGAGCGGCTGCTGCGCTACAACGAGGACGACGTCCTGGCGACGCACGCGCTGCGGGAGTGGATCGACGCGCGGGCGCAGGCCGAAGTCCCGTACATGTTCGATCTCTGAGTAGTTCATCGACTAAGACACTTGCCTACTGGCACGTCTTGCGTATACTCGTCTGCGAGTACTCGTGAACGAGGAGTCGGCGTGAAGAAGCGGAAGGTCGCCAGCATGCTGGGCCTGGCCGTGCTGTCCGTCGCGCTGGAACGCGCGATGCACCCGTACGAAATGGCGGCCGTGCTCAAGCAGCGCGGCAAGGACGCCGACATGCCGATCAAGTGGGGCTCGCTCTACACGGTCGTCGCGAACCTGGAAAAACACGGCTTCCTGGAAGCCGTCGAGAGCGTCAAGGACGGCGGGCGGCCCGAGCGGACCGTCTACCGGATCACCCCGGCCGGGCGGGCGGAGTTCGAGGACTGGGTCCGCGAGCTCGTCGGCACGGTCGAGAAGGAGCCGCCGCGGTTCCGGTCCGGGCTTTCCATGATCGGGATTCTCGGCCCCGACCAGGCGATCAGCCGGCTCCGGCAGCGGCTCGCCCAGCTCGACGAGCACGTCGAGGAGCAGCGGGCGGCCCTGGAGCGGCTACGGCCGTTGATGCCGCGGCTGTTCCTGGTGGAGGTCGAGTACGACATCGCGATGACGGAAGCCGAGGGGCGCTGGGTGCGCGGCTTCCTCGAAGAACTGACCACCGGCGCCCTGCCCGGCATCGATGCCTGGCGGCGCTTCCACGAAACCGGCGAATTCCCGGACGACCTGGGGGAGTTCGTGGAGAGGTAGGAACCGATGGAGACGACCCGCAAGCACAAGGTGCCCGAGATGGAGGGCATCCAGGCGCGCTGGTACGCCAAGAACCGGGGGACCGAGGCGCAGCTCGCGCAGTACCGGCGGCAGGCCGCCGAGGTCACGTCCGGGCTGAAGGAGGGCGCCGACGTCCTGGAGGTGGCGCCCGGGCCGGGCTTCTTCGCCGTCGAGCTGGCGAAGCGCGGCTTCCGCGTCACCGGGCTCGACATCAGCCACACGATGGTCGAGATCGCCCGGGAAAACGGCGCGGGCCTGAAGATCGACTTCCGCCAAGGCGACATCACGCACGCGCCCTTCGACGCCGAGTCGTTCGACTTCCTCGTCTGCCAGGCCGCGTTCAAGAACTTCCGGCAGCCGGTGGCGGCGTTGAACGAGATGCACCGGGTGCTGCGGCCCGGCGGGTTCGCGGTGATCCAAGACCTGAACCACGAGGCCACCGGCGCGGACATCGGCCGCGAGGTCGCCGGCATGAACGTCGGCGCGGTCGCCGGGTTCACGGTCCGGCAGACGCTGGGGTGGCTGCGGCGCCGGGCGTTCACGCGCGAGCAGTTCGAGGCGCTGGCCGCGGAGAGCGCTTTCGGCGGCTGCTCGGTGACGACCGACGGCATCGGCCTCGAAGTCCGTCTCACCCGCTGAGACGAGCTTTCCCTGGGAAAGATGCGTCCGAAGGCCCCTCGGACGCATCTTTCCTGGAGAAAGTGCCGCCCTTCGGGGTCAGCGGGGGGCCATGCGGAGGGCGCCGTCCATGCGGATGACCTCGCCGTTCAGGTAGTCGTGGTCGATGAGCGACAGCGCGAGCTGCGCGTACTCGTCCGGCCGCGCGAGGCGCTTCGGGAACGGGATGCCGGCGGCGAGCGTCGCGCGGAACTCGTCGCTGACCGTGGCGAGCATCGGGGTGTCGACGATGCCCGGCGCGATGGTCAGTACGCGGATGCCGTGCGAGGCCAGGTCCCGCGCGGCCGGCAACGTCATGCCGACGACCCCGCCCTTGGACGACGAGTAGGCGACCTGCCCGATCTGGCCGTCGAAGGCGGCGATGGACGCGGTGTTGATGACGACGCCGCGGGCGTTGTCCTCGAGCGGCTCGGTCTTCGCGATCGCTTCGGACGCGACCGTGAGCACGTTGAAGGTGCCGATCAGGTTGATCTGGATGACCTTCGCGTACAGCGCGAGGTCGTGGCGGCCCTTCTTCGACAGGATCCGCGCGGACGGCCCGATACCGGCGCAGTTCACCACCGTCCGCAGCGGCACACCCGACCCGGCCGCGGTCGCGACGGCCGCCTCGACCTGCTCGACGTCGGTCACGTCGGCCTCGACGTAGGTGACGCCGTCGACCTGCTCGGCCTGCTCGATCGACGGCGCCAGGTCGAGCGCGAACACCCGCGCGCCCTTGGCCGCGAGGGCCTTCGCCGTCGCCCCGCCGAGGCCGGACGCGCCCCCGGTGACGAGCGCCGCGGTGTCGGTGATCTGCATCTGTGCCGTTCCCTTCGCTGCTCTGAACTCCGGTCACAGGTTAACGCTCGTTCGCACGGGCGATTCGTGTCTTCGCTCACCGCTTTCGGGTACGACCGTTTCCGTTAGCGCGGTGGTCACGTCCGGCTGTCACCTTCAGCACCATGACGCCAGCTCGGATCGTGGTGGTAGGGACCGGTTACGTCGGCTTGACCACGGGGGCCTGCCTGGCCAGTCTGGGGCATTACGTCACCTGCGTGGACGTCGACCGCGCGAAGGTGTCGCGGCTGTCCGCGGGGCGCGTCGACATCCTCGAACCGGGGCTGACCGACCTCGTCACCCGCGGGATTTCGGCCGGACGCCTCCAGTTCGTCGTCGGCGCGCGTGACGCGGTCCGCGACGCCCAGGCGGTGTTCCTCTGCGTGCCGACGCCGATGGGGGCGGGCGGCTCCGCGGACCTGCGCGCGGTCGAGGCGGTGGCCGCCGAGATCGGCGACGTCCTGCCCGCTGGCTGCGCGCTGGTCACGAAGTCGACCGTCCCGGTCGGCACGTCGAAGCGGATCGAGGAAATGCTCGGCCGCGCGGACGTGCCGGTGGTGTCGAACCCCGAGTTCCTCCGCGAGGGCACCGCGGTCGCGGACTTCCTGGGCCCGGACCGGATCGTCGTCGGCTCGGACGACCGCGCGGCCGCGCACTGGGTCGGTGAGCTGTACGCCGAGCTGGCGGCGCCGGTCGTCGTCGCCGACGCGGCCAGCGCCGAATTGGTGAAGTACGCCGCGAACTGCTACCTCGCGCTGAAGCTGTCCTACGTCAACTCGATCGCCGAGCTGTGCGAACGGCTCGGCGCGGACATCGACCTCGTCACCGAGGGCATGGGCTACGACCGCCGGATCGGCCGGACGTTCCTCAAGCCCGGCCCGGGCTGGGGTGGCTCGTGCCTGCCGAAGGACACGAGTGCGCTGGTCAAGGTGGCCGAGTCGGTGAACTACGACTTCAACATGCTGACCTCGGCCATCGACGAGAACATCGCCCAGCGCGACCGGATCGTCGCGAAGATCGCCGGCGCGGTCGGCGGCACCCTGGCCGGCGCGCGCATCGGCGTGCTGGGCCTGGCGTTCAAGGCCGGCACGAACGACCTGCGCGACTCGCCCGCGCTCGCCGTGTCGTCGGTGCTGTGCGCGCTGGGCGCCGAGCTGACCGCCTACGACCCGGCCGTCGACGGCCGGATCGACGGGATGACCGTGGTCGACGACGCCTACCAGGTCGCGAAGGACGCGGACGCCGTCGTCGTGCTGACCGAATGGGCCGAGTTCAAGCACCTCGACTGGACGGCGATGGCCGAGCTCATGGAGGGCATCGACGTCGTCGACACGCGCAACCTGCTCGACCCGCGGGTGATCGTCGACGCGGGGCTGTCCTGGCAGGGCGTCGGGCGGCCGCGGGCGGCGGCGCGAATCAAGGTTTCTTGACGCGCTGCCGTTGGCTAGGCTGGCCGCACGGCATCGCGTGTCGGTCACCGGCTGGGTGAGGCATGGAGGTGGCGGGAGTGCCCCGGAGGCATTTCACTCGTGTCAGTATTCGTTTCCGTTGAATTGAACCATTTGATCGTCCCGTCCCGGAACAACCGGGAATCCGCCGAATTCCTGGCGAACCTGCTCGGCCTCGAAGTCGGGCAGGAGTGGGGCCCGTTCATCCCGGTCGAGACGCGCAACGGCGTCCGGCTGGACTTCGCGACCGTCCCCGAGCAGGACCTGCGCCTGCAGCACTACTGCTTCCTGATCCCGGAGGACGACTTCGACGCCGTGTTCGCGCGGCTCGTCGAAACGGGCGTGACCTACCACGCCGATCCGATGGGGAAGCAACCCGGCGAAATCAACCACAACCACGGCGGCCGCGGGGTCTATTTCCTCGATCCCGGCGGCAACGGGATGGAAATCATCACGCAGCCGTACGAGCCGGAACGGCGTCGTCCGACGTCCTGGTAAAGCGCATCCTGGTAAAAGTTCCTTAGCAATGCGTACTATCGGGGCATGTTCACGACGAGGCCCGAGCTGGCCGGCACCTTCGGGATGGTGGCATCGACGCACTGGCTGGCTTCGGCCACCGGGATGGCGGTGCTGGAAGACGGCGGCAACGCGTTCGACGCGGCGGTCGCCGCCGGGTTCGTCCTGCAGGTCGCCGAGCCGCACCTCTGCGGCCCGGCAGGCCAGGTACCCGGCCTCTTCGTGACGGCGGACGACCCGACCCCGCGGGCGCTGGCCGGTCAAGGCCCGTCGCCCGCGGGGGCCACGCCCGAGCACTTCGCGTCGCTGGGGCTGGACCTCATCCCGGGCAGTGGCCTGCTCCCGGCGACCGTCCCCGGCGCATGGGACGGCTGGCTGCTGCTGCTTCGCGACTACGGCACGAAGCCGCTTCGCTCGGTGCTGTCGTACGCGATCGGCTACGCGCGCAACGGCGTCCCGCTGGTGTCGCGGGTCGGGGACACGATCCGCGCCGTCGAGCGGCTGTTCGTCGAGCACTGGCCGACATCGGCTTCGCTCTGGCTGCCGGACGGCAAGCCGGCGTCCGGCCTGCACCGCAACCCGGCCCTGGCGGACACCTGGGAGCGGCTGCTGAGCGAGGCGGAGTCCGTTTCGGGCCGTGAAGCGCAGATCGACGCGGGACGTCGTGCCTGGTCACAGGGTTTCGTCGCCGAAGCGATCGACGCGTTCAGCCGGCAGGCCTTCCGCGACGACTCCGGCCGCGACCACGCGGGCCTGCTGACCGGCGACGACCTGGCGTCGTGGTCGGCGTCGTACGAGGACCCGGCGTTCGTGGACGTCGACGACTGGCGCCTGGTCAAGATGGGCGGCTGGACGCAGGGACCGGCGTTGCTCCAGCAGGCGCTGCTGCTGCACGGCTTCCGCGACGAGCTGTCCTATGTGGACGGCGTGCCCTCGGAACGCACTGTGCACCTGGCGACCGAAGCGGCGAAGCTGGCCTTCGCCGACCGTGAGGCCTGGTACGGCGACACCGACGTGCCGCTCGACGTGCTGCTTTCCGCTGACTACACCGACGCCCGGCGCGCGTTGATCACCGACACGGCGTCCGCCGAGCTTCGCCCCGGCGACGCCCGTGGCCCGGCCCGGCTCCCCGCGATCCTGGACTCACTGCAAGGGGTCCAAGCGGGCGGCGGCGCGACGGGCGAACCGACGGTGGGCCCCCAGGGCCAGACCCGCGGCGACACGGTCCACCTCGACGTCGTCGACGCGGCGGGCAACCTCGTCTCGCTGACGCCGTCGGGCGGCTGGCTGCAGTCGAGCCCGACGATCCCGTCGCTGGGCTTCTGCCTCGACTCGCGCGGGCAGATGTTCTGGCTGGAGCAGGGCCTGCCGAACTCCCTGGCGCCGCGCAAGCGCCCCCGGATCACGCTGTCCCCGTCGCTGGCCCTGCGCGACGGCGTTCCGGCGCTGGCGTTCGGCACCCCGGGCGGCGACCAGCAGGACCAGTGGCAGCTGTGCTTCTGGCTGGCCCACGTGTACGGCGGCCTGAACCTCCAGGAGTCGATCGACTCCCCGGCCTGGCACACGACGGCGTTCCCGAGCTCGTTCTACCCGCGCTCGTGGAACCCGCGCGAGCTGGTGGTCGAGTCCCGGCTGGGAACGTCCACTTTGGACGCCCTGCGCGCCCGCGGCCACCAGCTGGTGGACGCGGGCGACTGGGCACTGGGCCGCTTGTCAGCGGTCTCCCGCTCCGATGGCCTGCTTCGCGCGGCGGCCAACGCCCGCGGCATGCAGGGCTACGCGGCCGGCCGTTAGCTGCCCGGACGTTCCCAGAGCCAGAACTCGATGCCCTGGTTGTCCGTGCAGTCGGCGGTGTTGCCGTACGGGTGGTTCTCGACCTCGCCCGCCCGGCCGCCCTGTTCGGTGACCCGGGCGCGGGCCGCGGCGAGGTCGTCGACCGCGTACATCAGCTTCCAGCCCACCTGGCGGTCGCCCGCCCACAGGCCGCCTTCGAGACCCGGGCCCGAGAACGACCACGCGTCCGAAACCGAGCCCGGCGTGAACTCCCAGCCCAGCACCGCGCCGTAGAACGACTTCGCGGGCTCGGCCTCCGGGACTTGGAACGTGAAGTACATGGCCTCACCCGGCTTCGCCGCCGGCGGTGCCGGCTTCGGTGTCGCCTGCGAGACCAGCCAGCGCTGGCCGAACGGGTCGCGGAACGAGCCGCCCCGGCCGTACGGCGAGTCGCTCACCGCGCGGATCAGCGTCGCGCCCAGCTCCAGCGCCCGGGCCACGCTGACGTCCGCGTCCGGCACCTCCACCCGCACCGACGCGCCCCCGGCCTGGGGCGCGACGTGCCCGATCTCCGGGTACTCCTCGGCGAGCATCAGCACCGCGTCGCCGATGGCCAGCTCGGCGTGCCCGATGCGGCCGTCGTCCATGAGGATCGGCTCGCCCCGCCGCACAGCGCCGAAGACGTCGACGTAGAAGTCGAGCGCCGCGCGCGCGTCGGACACGGCGAGGTAGGGCGTCAGCGAGCGCAGTTCGGCGTGGGTGGCCGGCGCTTCCGAAGTGGTCGTCATATCGGCTCCGTTCAAGATGACGCGACGCAGGTTGTCGCGCAGTTCGGCGGCGAAGTCCGGGTCGGGCGCGACCCGCTCGGAGGGCCGGCGAAGCGCGTCGAAAGGCTCAGGCATCGCGACCCTCCTTCTCCTCGTAGACGCGCCGGAACGCGGCACGGGCCCGCACGAGCAACGCCTCGGTGGCGTGCACGCTGCGCCCCAGGTGGCCGGCGACCTCGGGCACGCCGAGGCCGTCGACGTACCGCAGGGTCAGGGCCGCGCGGTGGTGTGGCCCGAGGGATTCGAGCACCTGTCTCGCGCGCAGGGCGTCGAGCCGCTCGTTCCACGGGTCCTCGACGTCCGGCGCGCTGTCGTGCACCAGCCGCAGCCCGCGTTCCTCACGTTCTTTGCGCCGCCAGTGGTCGGCGAGCTTGTGCCGGGCGACGCCGATCAGCCACCCGGTGCTCACTGGAGGTGCGTACTCCTTGCGACAGGCGGCGACCGCCCCGAGGAACGTCTCGGACGTGAGCTCCTCGGCGAGCGTGCGGTCACCGCACCGGGACAGCAGGTACCCGTAGACCTCCGGCAGCGCGGTCTCGTAGAGCCCGAGCAGCGCGAAGGCCGGGTCCGGTCGCACCCGTGGTTCCGTCACACCCTCATAGTCGTCCGGCGCGCGCCTTTTCCGACGGGTGAACTTCGCCTTTTTTCGGCGGCCAGCTCACCCGGATGGTGACGACGTGGTCCCGCCGCCCGGGAAAGAGCCGGTAGACGCTGACGACGAACGTCCCGGGCCGCGCGCGTTTCCGGGACAGGTAGTCGTGCGCGCAGGCGGTCCCGTACCGGACGGTCCACCCCTGGTACCGCTCGCTGCGGTGCTCGAGGACGAACCCCATGTCATCGACGAGTTCGGTGTATTCGTGCACCCTGCGGTCGCCGGCCTCGCGCCGGTACTCGAGCTCGTGGGGGTAGCCGTACCTGTCCATGACCTGCAGGTTCTCGACGCAAGTCAGCACGACACGGCCGGAAAGAGGGAATCCCACTTCGGGCCGCCCGCTGCGGTTCTCGACGTCGAAGCTGAGCCGGATCGAGCAGGGCTACATCCCGGGCTACAACGACTTCCTCGCGTTGCTCGACCGCTACGGCATCATCGCCTCGGACTACGGCGAGTACGTGCGGATGTTCGACTACGCCAAGGAGAAGGGCTGGTGGCACGCCTTCGGACTGAGCGATCGCAGCTCGGTTTCGTGCCGGGCTTGATGCAGACCGAGGCGTACATGCGCGAGACTTTCGCGGCCGCGCGCGAGTTCGGGGGAAGGGACCTCGAAGCTCAGGTGCAGGTCCGCTTGCATCGGCAGCTTCGGCTGACCGAAGAGCCTGTGCTGGAGTTGCACGCCATCGTCGACGAGAGCGCCTTGTGGCGTGATCCGTGTGATCGCGAGCAGTTGCTCCGCTTGCTCGATGTTTCCGCTCTGCCGAACGTCACTTCATCGTCGCCGGATTTCCCGAGCGGTCCGAGCCCGATCTCGCCTACCTCGAATACGGGTTCGGATCGCTGCAGATCGAGAAGGAGGCCGAGGTTCGCGGTGCTAGCCTGATGTTCGAGCATCTCGCCGATCTGGCGTTGGACGATGGCGATTCTCGTGCGCTGATCGAGCGGATGATCACCTGACCGGGAGGGCGCGCAGTGGATCGGTGGCGGAAGAGCAGCTACAGCGGCGGGTCCGGCAACAACGGCGACTGCGTCGAGGTCGCCTTCACCGCCGCCACCATCGCGGCGCGGGACTCGAAAGCCCCCGCGGCCGGGGCACTCGAAGTGCCACCGGCCGCTTGGTCCGCTTTCCTCTCCGCCGTCACACCCGGGGGTCCGGCAACCGCCGCCCGGTGATCGTCACGATCACCGCCAGCACCGCCACCACCCCGATCACCAGCGCGAACGCCTGCCGGCTCCCCAGCGAACCCGAAAGCGCCGCGTACAGACTCCCCAGCGTCGCCACGCCCAGCGCCAGCGCCGTCTGCTGGTTCGTCGTCATCACGCCCGAGCCGACCCCCGCCAAATCCGTCGGCACGTGGGACAGCACGATCCGGAACAACGTCGTCATCGCGAGCCCGTTCCCCACGCCGATCGCCACCATCGCCGGGGCCAGGTCGAGGATCGTCACGTTCGGCCAGGCCGCCAGCGTCGTGCACAGCAGCGCCACCATGCCGACCGCCACGATCGCCCCGCCCGCGGGCACGACCTTCTGCCCGTAGCGCGCCACCAGGCGGCTGCTCAGCATCGACACCGTGAAGTACGCGACCGCCATCGGCGTCAGCGCGCCACCCGCGCCCAGTGGGCCGAAGTGCAGGCCCTCCTGGAGCGTCATCGCGTACACGAACATGAACGAGCCGAACGCGACGAAGAACGGCACCGCCACCATCAGCCCGCGCCGCACGCTGGGCAGCCGCATCACCGACGGCGGCAGCAGCGGCGTGCCACCCTGGCGCTCCAAACGCCGTTCGACGTGCACGAACGCCGCGGCCGCGAACGGGGACAGCGCCAGCAAAACCACTGTCCACCACGGCCAGCCCAGTGCACGGCCTTCCATCAGCGGCAGCAAGAGAGAAATCAGCGCCACGGCCAGCAGCAGCGTCCCCAGCCGGTCGACGCCCACCGGGTTGTGCGCGCGGCTCTCCGGCAGGCGGCGGGCCATCACCAGCACCACCAGGCCGATCGGCACGTTCAGCAGGAAGATCGGCCGCCAGCCGGTGCCGAACAGGTCCGCCGCCACCAGGCCCCCGCCGAGCAGCTGGCCGACCACGGTCGACAAACCGCCTGTCGCGCCGAAGAGCCCCAGCGCGCGCGAACGCTCTTCGCCGGACGTCGTCGCCTGGATGATCGAAAGGACCTGCGGCAGCAGCATCGCCGACGCCGCCCCCTGCGCGGCGCGGGCGATCACCAGCGTGGTCGCCGTCGGGGCGAGTCCGCAGGCCAGGGACGTCAGCGTGAACAGCCACAGCCCCGCGAAGAACAGCCGCCGCCTGCCGAACGAGTCGCCGAGACGGCCGCCGACCACCAGGAGCACCGCGTACGCGATGCCGTAAGCGGCCACCACCAGTTCGAGGGTCGCGGTGGACGCGTGGAGGTCGGCATCGATCGTCGGGAGCGCGACGTTGACGATGAAGAAGTCGATGATGGGCAGCGCTGCCCCCAGCAGCACCGTGACCAGGCCGGCGGGGGTCAGTCCCGGCCGGGCCGGGGCGCCAGAGGTGATTGGCGCGAGTTGAGTCGTGGTCATGACTACTACGATCGACCCGTATCCAAACTAGTACCAGTTGCTGTTTATCCGGGTACCGCCACTACCTGGTACCAGGTTCGGGCGCGTGCGATCCTGGCACCATGACCACCGCCGTCGAATCCGAACTCCGTCGCCAAGAACTCGCGAGGTTCCTGCGCAGCCGGCGTGAGCGGATCACGCCCGAGCAGGTCGGCCTCCCGCTGCTGGGCCGCCGCCGGACGCCGGGGCTGCGCCGCGAAGAGGTCGCGCAGCTCGCCGGCGTCGGGGTCACCTGGTACACGTGGCTCGAGCAGGGCCGCGACATCAACGCGTCCGAGCAGGTGCTGCAGGCGATCGCCCGCACCCTGCGGCTCGACCCGCACGAGCACACGCACCTCTTCCGCCTGGCCGGCGCGCCCGAGCCGGAGAGCGAGAAGGACTGCCAGGTCATCTCGCCGCAGCTGGAGATGATGCTGAAGAAGCTCGAGCCGTACCCGGTCGCGGTGCGCAACGCCCGCTGCGACCTCCTCGGCTACAACCGCGGCTACACGTGGCTGATGGGCGACGTCGACGCGATTCCGTTCGAGGACCGCAACACCCTGGTCCAGTGCCTGCTCAACCCGCAGTGGCGCGAGCGGATGCTCGACTGGGACACGAACATCCCCCGCGTGATCGCGTCCTTCCGCGCGGCGATGGCCGAGCACGTCGCCGAGCCCGCGTGGAAGAACCTGGTCAAGCGGCTCAAGGCGGAGTCGCCGCTGTTCGCCGAGCTCTGGCCGCACCACGACGTCAACTCCGAGCCCATCCGCACCAAGCGGTACCTGCACCCCGACGTCGGGCTGCTGCGGTTCAACTTCACCTACCTCTACTCCGGCCGCCGCTCGGAGATCACGGTGTCGACCTACACCCCGGCCGACGAGCAGACGGCGGCGAAGCTGCCCCTCATGTTCGACTGACGACGTACGCCGGCGGTGCGCTTCGAGACGGACGCGCCGCCCGGCCGCGACCGGTAGTTTTCGCAGCATGAGATGGCCGCCGTGGGTGGGACGCGTGGTGCGCACCATCGTCGTCACCGCATTCGTGCTCGGGGCGACCAGCGGTGCCTCACGCTGGCAGCCCGGCGCGGCGCCGATGACCCCGCTCGCGGCCGCGTGGCTCGCCGCCACCGGGCTGACCCTGTTGCTCGTCCACCGCTTTCCGCTGACGCTCTTCCTGGTCACGGCCGCCTCGGCGTTGGGCTACTACGCCTCCGGCCTGCCCGGTGGGCCGGTCATCCTCGTGCCGACCATCGCGTTGTTCGTGCTGACCCGGCAGCGGGGGCCGCTCACCGCGGGCAGCACCGGCACCGCCGCACTCGCCGCCGCCTACGTCGTGCACGTCGTCACGACCAGGTCGTTCGCGCTGGAGGCGGGCGCCGGGTTCGTCGTCGTGTGGCTGATCGCCGTCATCGGGGTCGGGACCGCCGTCCGGTACCAGCTCGACGCGCTCGCCGCCCGCCGCGACCAGGCCGACGAGCACCGCCACCGGCTCGCCGAGCAGGAGCGGCTGCGGATCGCCCGCGAGGTGCACGACGTCGTCGCGCACAGCCTCGCCATGATCAACGTCCAGGCGGGCGTCGCCGCGCACGTCGCCGACCGGCGGCCCGAGCAGGCGAAAGAGGCGCTGCTCAACATCAAGGCGGCCAGCGCGTCCGCGCTCAAGGACCTGCGCGCGACCCTGGCCGTGCTGCGCTCGGGCGAGGACAAGGCACCCGCGCCGAGTCTCGCCCAGGCCGCCGAGCTGCTGGAACACGCGCGCGACGCCGGGCTCACGGTCGACGTCCACGGCGAGGCCGGCGACCTCCCGGCTCCGGTGGACGCGGCCGCGTACCGGATCCTGCAGGAGTCGCTGACGAACGTCGTCCGGCACGCCGACCGGCCGAAACACGTCGACGTCCGGTTCGAACGACGCCCGGGTGCCTTCACGCTCCGGGTGCGCGACGACGGCCGCGGCACCACCCAGCCGACCCCGGGCCACGGCCTGCGGGGCATGGGCGAACGCGCCGCCGCGCTCGGCGGGCGGTGCACCGCCGGGCCGGTCGGCGGCGGTTTCGAAGTGTGCGTCGAGCTACCGATCGAGGGAGAAGCATGATCCGCGTCCTGCTGGCCGACGACCAGGTCCTGGTCCGCGCCGGGTTCCGCGTGCTGCTGGAGACCGAAGACGGCTTCGAGGTCTGCGGCGAGGCGGGCGACGGCGAGCAAGCCGTGGCCGGAGCGATCGAGCACCGGCCGGACATCGTCGTGATGGACATCCGGATGCCGGGCGTCGACGGCCTCGAAGCCACCCGCCGGATCACCGCGAACCCCGACCTCGCCGGAACGAAGGTGCTGGTCCTGACCACCTTCGACGTCGACGAGTACGTCTACGAGGCGTTGCGCGCGGGCGCGAGCGGGTTCCTGCTGAAGGACACCGAGCCGGTCGAGCTGCTGCGCGCGCTGCGGGTGGTGGCGAGCGGCGAGGCGCTGCTGGCGCCGACGGTCACGCGGCGGCTGATCCAGGAGTTCGTCGGCCGCCCGGAGAACCGGAGCATCGACACGAACGCCGTCCGGCAGATCACCGACCGCGAGCGCGAGGTCCTGGGCCTGGTGGCGGGCGGCATGTCGAACGACGAGATCGCCGCTCACCTGGTGATCTCCACGGCGACGGCCCGCACCCACGTCAGCCGCATCATGACGAAGATCGGCGCCCGCGACCGGGCGCAGCTGGTGGTGCTGGCCTACGAGTCGGGGCTGGTCACCCCGCGCCACTCCGCCTGACCCGGCGCACCACGCGGAACGCCCGGACCAGGAACACGATCGCGACGGCGGCGACCAGGAAGATCCAGATCATGTCGCCTCCTTCCCACGGCCGATGCTCTGCTTACAGGGCGTCCGGGAGTGGGACGGCGTTCATCGACACGGCGGAAGTCACACCTTCGGGCTACTCCGGGACCTTCTGCAGCCAGATGTTCCCGCCGGAGTTGCCCGCCAGCTCGGGGACCCGGCCTTCCAGGAGGTCGCGGTGGTGCGCCCACATGAACTGCTGGTACCAGCGGATCTCGAAGCGCCGGTTGTACATCAGGAACGCCCGGAGCAGGTAGTCCTCCTGCCACGCGCGCCCTTCGACCAGCCAGTCCATCGGGTACTCGAAGGGGAAGAAAACGTCGTGGACGTGCACCCACACGCCGTCGTTGAGGCGGGGGAGCACCTCGAAGAACAGGTAGTTGACGTCGGAGCCCGCCTTGACCACGTGGGTCGAGTCGATGAACAGCACGTCGCCGGCCTGCAGCTGCGCGAACGTCTCCAGCGGGACGTCCTGCACCGCCTGGCTGAGCACCCGGACGCGGTCTTCGTCGCCCGGCCGGAACAGGCTTTCCAGCAGCTGCGGGTACGGCTCGACGCAGGTCAGCTCCAGCTCGGGGAGCCAGCCGTCGGCCGTGTCGAGCGTCATCGCCGTCGAATAGCCCGAGCCGACCTCGATCATCCGCTTCGGGCGCAGGTGCCGGAGCATCGTGTGCAGGATGATCGCGTCCGACCACGAGTACGCGGTGTTCTCGTAGTAGTACCGGTGCTCTTCCGAACGCTCGGCGGTGAACGGGAGGTCGCCGGCGAGGTCCGCGAGCACGCCGAACAGCTCGATCTGCTCCGCCTCCCGCAGGTCGATCGCCGGGGGACGGGCGTCGATGTCGAACATCGACGCGGCCCGGTGCCCGATCTCCTCCTTGGAGGCGAACGGCGAGTAGAAGTGCCCGGGGGGCACCCACGTGCGGTACTGCTCCTCGAACGCCTGCTTCTCCTCGACGACCTCGGCGTGGCGCGCGAGCAGCTCGTCGTGGTGGTTCATCAGGCTGTCGTAGCGCGCCGACAGCTGATCGAGGCGTGCCGTCAGCCGGCTTTCGCGGACCTCGAGGTCGTCGTACGACTTCCGGGCGACGGCGTAGCGCTTGACCAGCTGGCGGAGCCGCTTCTCGAGCTGCATGTCAGCTGTTCGTGCGCTCGGTCGGCGGCGCCTTCTGGACCTGGGCGTCGAGCAGCGTCTTGAACGAGTCGAGCGTCGCTTCCTTGTCCGTGCCGTACGCGTCGACGATGATCACCCGGTTGTACAGGACGTACACCGCGCGGTAGACCGTCTGGCCACCGCCGTCCGGCGCGGCGAACACCGGCACGCCGTGCAGCGACAGGTCGCGGCTGGCGGTCAGGCCGCCCTCCTGCTGGGCGTTCGCGTACTCCTGGGCCACCGGGGCGGTGGACTGCTTGTCCGGCATTTCGAGCGCGTACAGGCCGAGCGTCACGTCGCCGTCGGTCGTGGTCTTGAGCAGGCCCTCGGTCATCCCGCCCTGCTTGAGCCGTTCGGTCACCGTGGGCGGCAGGAACTTCGCCGACTCCAGCTTCGCGATGTCGAACGTGCCCCCGCCGGCGCGGGTCTTGCCGGCCGGCGTCACCAGGGACGCGGCGTTGTCAGTCGGCTCCGGCTTGGCGGCCGGCGGCTCCGGCAGCGGCTTGGTCGTCGGGGCCGGCGGCGGCTGCTGGCTGGTGCTCTGGGCGACCGGCGGCGTGTTCCCGCCGTTGTCCTTGATGAACAGCGCCCAGACGCCGAACCCGAGGCCGGCCAGCACGACCAGCCCGATCGCGGCGAACGCGATCTTCTTGCCCTTGCCGGACGACGGCTGGGTCTGGAACGTCTCGGGGCCCTGGCTGATCCAGCCCGCGTTGGTGTTCGCCGGGCCCATCGGCGGGAAGTCCGAGCCGCCCCACGGCGGGCTGACGTCCTGCGGCGCCGCGCCCCACGGTTCCGGCTGCTGCTGCGGCCGGGCGAACCCGCCGGCGGGCGAGGGCTGGTTGTAGTTCGGCTGCATCGGCTGGGGGAAGCCGCCCGAAGGCGAGTTCGGGTGCTGCTGCTGCCACGGCTGCACGACCTGGGTGCGCTCCCCGCCACCCGCGTCGGCGTTGGACACGACCTGCGTGGCGTCCGCCGAACCGCCCGGGTCGGAGGTGGGCGGCTGCGCCGGCGGTGACACCGGCGTGATGATCTGGGTCTCCGCGGCGGTGGACGGCTGCTGCTGCGCCGGGCTGTCGCTGGCCGTGACGGCCATGCTCAGCACGCGATCACGCCGGGTCCGGTACTCGTCCGCGGTCAGGCTCCCCGCTGCGAGCTCCTCGTCCAGCCTGCGCAGCTCTTCCTGCCAGGTCACCCCGGTACCCCCTTCGGGTAGGTCGTCCCGAAACCATGCGAACGTGCGGGTGCGCGGCCGGACACCCTCCTGGCCGCACGCAGTCATTGTGCACGGGTGCCCTCACCCGTTGGCGGCCACCACCCCGTCGTTACCGACGTGAGTCACCGGCCGACCGGCGAGGTCAGCGCGGGTGCCGGGCGAGTGCGTTCGCCAGCTCGCCGATCGTCTGGTCGCGCAGCAGGGACGACGACCCGCCGGTGACGCTGCGCTCGACGAATTCGAAGGTGACGACGTCCCGGTCGGCGAACATCTCGGCCAGCTGGTTTTCGTTGCTTTCGGCCACGGTGTCGCCGTGCACGATGGTGACGTCCTGGCAGGTGGCGGCCAGGTAGGGCGTCGCGAACTGGGTGAAGGAGTCGGCCACGATGCCGACCTTCGGGGCGATCGAACCGACCGGCCGCGCGCCGTCCGGCTGCGTCAGGTGCAGCGGCGAGCGGAAGTCGCTGGCGATGTAGCGGGTGCGGTCCGCGCCGCCGTCGGTGCTGAGGCTGTACGTCGGCAGCGTGCGCTGCTCGGTGCGGCCGAGCACGCGCGCCAGGTCCGCCGGCCACGGCCGGACGCCGTCGGGCGCGGCCCGCCAGTTCGTCGTGCTGCCGGGGGTGATCGCCTGGCCCAGCGCGTAGGTCATGACCAGCCCGCCGTCGTAGGACCAGTGCGTGTCGTTCGGGTCGTAGAGCGGCCGGCCGAGCCGCTGCTTGGCGTCGGCGAGCGCGGGGCGGAGGTCCAGCGCACCGGTTTCGCGCGGCACCCGGTTCCAGAAGTCGGTGGTCCGCGCCTGGGCGCACGACTTGCCGACGAAGTCGTCCGGCAGGTGGGACGGCTCCTCGGTGTACTTGTCCGGGGCGAAGACCAGCACGAACCTGCGCCCGGAGTTCTCGACGGCCGCCCGCAGCCGCTGCAGCGCGGAGACGACGTGGTCGACGTCCATCACCGGCCGGCACTTCGCGTTGACGTCTTCGCCGAGGTACAGCCAGCCGTCCTTGCCCGGGATCACCTGCGGGTAGACGTACCCCGGGACGTCGCCGGTGCCGGCGGGCCGCTGGCCCTGGTCGATGCCGACGGTGTCGTGGTTGGTCCCCTGCCCGGAGCCGGGCGGGTCGCCGAAGACGCCGGTGCCGATGCCGTCCGCGGCCTGGACGCCGGCCTGCCGCAGCGGCAGGTGGTCGGTGGCCCAGCCGGTCAGCCCGGTGAAGAACCCCCAGCCGTCGCCGAGGCCGGGGAAGGGCCGCAGCGGCCGGTTCTCGAACGCCGTCGGCTGCACCCCGGCGACCCACAGCAGCACCGGGGCCATGAAGAAGACGATCGCGCACGTCAGCGCCGTGCGCTGCCGGCTGCTGTGCCGCGGGCGGTAGAGGTTGTGCTCCTTTGGGAGCCACGACTCCGGCGTCAGCGGCAGTTTCCCGTCGGCGGGTGACTGCGGACGGAGTCGGGACGGCACGCCCGTATCCTAGCGCCGGGCCGGAGCCGGACGAGCCGGAACCGGGGATGCGGGGAATGGCGATGAGCGACCGGGGACCCGGCTACGAGCAGCGCCTGGCGCGCGAGCGGGAGACGTTCGCCGGTCAGGTCGAGGTGCACGGCAACCTGCCGCCGTCGGCCCACCACTGGTCCGAGCGGCACACACGGCCGAAGCTCGAAGCACTCGGCGTCCCGAGCATCGAAGAGCTGATCGTCGGTGAGATCGGCGAGCGGGCCGAGCGGCTCGGCCGGGACGTCGTCGTGCTGTCGCTCGGCAGCGGCAACGGCGACCAGGAGCTCGGCTGGCTGCGCACGCTGACCGCGGCCGGCCGGACCAACGTGCGGCTGCGGCTGCTGGAGCTGAACCCCGACATGCAGGCGCGCGCGGAAGCGTCGGCGCGGGAGCTGGGCTTCGCCGACCGGGTCGAGCTGATCACCGCCGACTTCAACACCTGGCGCGCCGACACCGCCCACGACGTCGTCGTCGGCTACCAGGCGCTGCACCACGTCCTCGACCTCGAACACCTCTACGGCCAGATCCGCGCGGGGCTCGACCCGCACGGGGTCCTCGTCGTGCACGACATGATCGGGCGCAACGGCCACCGGCGCTGGCCCGAGGCCCTGGAGGTCATCGACCGGATCTGGGCGACGCTGCCGCCGCGGCTGCGCCGCAACGCCATGACCGGCGAGGTCGACGAGCGGTTCGTCGACATCGACTGCGCGGCCGACGGCTTCGAGGGCATCCGGGCCCAGGACGTGCTGCCGGTGCTGCTCGACCACCTGCACCCCAGCCTCTTCTTCCCCTACGGCAACGTGATCGACCCGTTCGTCGACCGGATCTACGGCCCCGGCTTCGACCTCGCCGAACCCGCCGACGTGCGCCTGCTCGACCACCTCGGCACGCTCGACGACACCCTCGTCGACCTGGGCGTCGTCAGCCCGACGCACCTCATCGGGCTGTTCCACCCGACCGAGCAGCCGCTGCGGGTGCACGGCTCGCGGACGCCGGAACGCTCCGTGCGCGACACCGGCGTCGTCGATCCGGCCGGCCGGGTTTCGTTCCGGCCCGGCGGCACCCCCGGCGAACGGCTGGTGCGCGGCGCCGGCGTCGTGACCGGCCGGATGAACGGCGTCGCCCACGACGACTGGGCCGCGCCTTCGGTCGAGTTCCCGCTCCTCACCACCGCCGCGATCGGGGCGCTCGAGCTGCGGACCTTCGTCCCGGACGGGTCCGCCGACCACGGCAGCGTGACGATCGCGGTCGACGGCGTGCCGGTCGCGAAGGCGGACGTCGGTCCGGGGCTGGTCGAGCAGGTGGTGCCGGTCCCGATCGACGCGCACCGGCAGGTCCGGCTCTCGTTCGACGCCGACTGGTCGATCACCGCCGGATCCGGTGCCGACCGGCGGACGCTGTCCTACATCCTGGTCGGGCTGCGCCTCCTCGAAAGGTGAGGCCCGGCCCCGCGTCCCTGCTCGGACGGCTAATCTGCCCGCCATGGGCAAGGGGACGAACGGCGAGCGGCTGATCGAGTGGACCGGCGAGCGGTGCGTGCCGTGGACCGAGGATCTCCAGGTGATCTACGAGCACTACCACCGCTACGCGTTCGCGGCCCGCTTCGTCGCCGGCAAGCGGGTGCTCGACCTGGCCAGCGGTGAGGGCTACGGCAGCGCGCTGATGGCCAAGTCGGCCGCCGAGGTCGTCGGCCTCGAGCTGGACCCGGTCACCGTCGAACACGCCGGGAGGAACTACCCGGGCGTCCGGTTCGAGACCGGTTCGATCACCGACCCCGCGGCCCTCGACGGCGAGCGCTTCGACGTCATCACCTGCTTCGAGGCGATCGAGCACGTCGACGAGCAGGACCGGCTCATGGAACTGGTCCGCAACCGGCTCACGCCGTCCGGGATCTTCCTGTGCAGCACGCCGGACGTCGAGGTCTACTCCCACGATCACGGCAACGAGAACCCCTACCACGTGCACGAGCTGACCGGTCCGGCGTTCCGCTCGCTGCTCTCGGACAGCTTCGGGCACGTCGTCGTGCTGCGCCAGAACGTCGCGGTCGGCTCGCTGATCCACGACGACGGCGCGGGCACCGGCGCCGAAGTGCTCACCCTGCGGCCGGACGACGCCGACGGCTGGGTCGTCGAGCCGGGGGCGCCGCACACCTACTTCATCGCCGTCGCGTCGGCCGAGCCGGTCGAGGTCCCCACGACGTCCGCCATGCTCGACCCGAAGCTGACGCTCGTCGCGCGCGCCGCGGCCGAGGCCGGGCGGCTGCAGGCCGAGCTGGCTCGCACCGAAGCCGAGCGCGAGCGGGCCGCGGCCGCCGAGTCCCGCCTGACCGCCGAACTGGCCGACGCCACCGCCACCGGACGGCAGGCCGCCGCCGAGCGCGACGAGGCACTCGGCCAGGCCGAACGCGCCCGCGTCGAACGGCGTCGCGCGGCCGAAGAGCTGAGCCTCCTCAAGCGCAAGGCCGGCTACGACACCGAACGCCTCGCGTGGCTGGCGGGCAACAACACCGGGCTCGCCGACACGATCGGCCGGCTCGCCGCCGAGAACGAGAAGCTCCGCGCGGAGACCTCCGCCCTCGCCCAGCGGCTGATCGGCAAGTACCGGGGGTCGATCGAGAAGTTCGCCCCGCGCGGCACGCGACGGCGTGACCTCTACGAGACGGCGCTCGGGCGCCAGGCGGGTGCGGCCCCGGTCACGTCGGCGGTGCCGGGGCCGGTCGCGGTGACCACCAGCGACCAGCCGATCGTCAGCGTCGTCATCCCGGTCTACGGCAACTGGGCGTACACCCGGACCTGCCTCGACTCGATCCAGCGGCACCTGCCCGCGACGCCGTTCGAAGTGATCGTCGTCGACGACGCCTCCCGCGACGACTCGGCCGACCGGGTCGCCGGCTGCGCCGGGGTCCGGCTGGTGCGCGCGCCGAAGAACCTCGGGTTCGTCGGCGCCTGCAACCTGGGCGCCGAGAACGCGCGCGGGGACTTCATCTTCTTCCTCAACAACGACACCGAGGTCCGGCCGGGCTGGCTCGACGAGCTGGTCGCCGTCGTCGAGTCCCGGCCCGACGTCGGTCTCGTCGGCTCGAAGCTGGTGTACCCGGACGGCCGTCTCCAGGAGTGCGGCGGCATCATCTGGGCCGACGGCACCGGCTGGAACTACGGCAGGCTGCAGTCGCCGGACGCGCCGTGGTTCCAGGCCCTGCGCGACGTCGACTACTGCTCGGGCGCGGCCATCCTGGTCCGCCGCGAGCTGTTCGAGCGCATCGGCGGCTTCGACAAGCGCTTCGCGCCCGCGTACTACGAAGACACCGACCTCGCCTTCGCCGTGCGGGCCGCCGGGTACCGCACGATGGTCCAGCCGGCGTCGGTCGTCGTGCACCACGAAGGCATCACCAACGGCACCGACGTCTCCTCCGGCGTGAAGCGCCACCAGGAGCTCAATCGCGGCGTCTTCGTCGACAAGTGGAGCGTCCAGCTGCGCGACCACTTCCCCGAGGCGAGCCCGCGCGCGGTCTGGGCCGGGCGGCAGCGCACGAAGGACGGCCACCGCGGCGGCACCGTGCTGGTCGCCGACCACCAGGTGCCGATGCCGGACAAGGATTCCGGCTCGGTGCGGATGTTCCGCATCCTCGAGCTGCTCGTCGGCCTCGGCCACCGGGTCGTGTTCATGCCGCTCAACAACGCGCTCCCCGAGCCGTACGCGGACGCGCTGTACCGCGCGGGCGTCACGGTGGTGACCGGGCTCGGCGAACAGCAGGAGTTCCTGCGCGACGCCGGACCCGACCTGCGGCTGGCGGTACTGTCGCGGCCGCACGTCGCCTGGCAGCTGCTGGAGCAGGTCCGCGAGCACGCCCCGGACTGCGTCATCGCCTACGACACCGTCGACCTCCACTTCGTCCGGCTCAACCGGCAGGCCGACCTGGCCGCGAAGCTGGGCGAAACCCGGGAGGAGCTGACGCTGCGGCGGCGCGCCGAAGTGCTGCGCGAGTCCGAGCTCGGCCTCACCCGCGCCACCGACGTCACGTTCACCGTGTCCGATGTGGAGCGTGAGCTGCTGCGGGAGCTCGTGCCCTCGGCGCGCGTCGAGGTGCTGTCCAACGTGCACCACGCCGACGCCGTGCCGGCCGTCCCGGACGGCCGCTCGGGCGTGCTCTTCGTCGGCAGCTTCGACCACCTGCCCAACCGGGACGCGGCGCGCTGGCTGGCCACCGAGATCATGCCGCTCGTGCGGCGCCGGTGCCCGGACGCGGTGGCGCAGATCGTCGGCAGCAACCCGCCGCAGGAGATGTTCGACCTCGCCGGCGAAGGCGTCGTCATCCGCGGCTGGGTCCCGGACCTCGCCAGCGCCTACCGCGAGACCAGGGTCGTCGTCGCGCCGCTGCGCTTCGGCGCCGGGGTGAAGGGGAAGCTGGGGGAGAGCCTCGGTTACGGCGTCCCGGCGGTCGTCACGCCGCTGGCCGCCGAGGGCATGCACCTGACCCACGGCCGCGACGTCCTCGTCGGCGGCACGGCCGAGGAGCTCGCCGAGGAGATCGCCACCCTGATCGAGGACGACAAGCTGTGGCAGCGGCTGTCCGAAGAGGGCAAGACCGTGGTGGACCGCCTCTTCGGCGCCGACGTCGCCCGCCGCACGCTGGCCGGGCTCCTCGACCAGCCGTCCTGATCAGCTCGGCGGCAGCGCTTTCTGGAACACCGCGAGAGCGTTGTCCAGGCTGGTCTTCAGCGCGTTCTTGTCCTGTTCGAACGGCTGCGATGCCCAGAGCACGAGCGCGACCTTGCCCGAGGTGTACCAGGTGCCGTCCATCCGCCGGTCGCCGCTGCGGCCGGTGACGGACTTCGGGTCGGCGGCGACCGGGACGAACCCGCCCGCGTCGGCGGCCGCGCGCAGGTAGTCGACGACGGCTTTCGCGTCGTCTTCGGACCGGGTGGGAAGGGCGAACGCGATGTACCCCGTGTCCCCGGTGGCCGACCCGCGGTAGACGAACTGCGTGACGCCGTGCTGCGAGAAGACCTGGGCGCTCTCCTTGGGGTAGAGGTTCAGGTCCAGGCCCTTGGCCAGCGACATGGTCGAGCTCTCCGGGTACTGCTTGCCCGGCAGCGGCGGAACCTGGTCCTCCAGCTGCGGCTGGGCCGCGGCGGCCGGGGGCTGCGGCACGAACGTGGACAGCGGGTCGTCGGGCTTGGGGTCGTCCTGTCCGATCCACATCGTCGCGCCGACGATCATGCCGAGCACCACCAGGACGCCGAGTGCGATGAACGGCCAGGCGCGCCAGGACGACGAGCCGTCGCCGCCGAACCGGTGCTTCCCCGGCGGCTCTTCCGATCCGGTGTCCCGCGGTGGCGGCTGGTGGGCTTCGCCCCCGGGCGGGGTGATCGGCGGGAACCGGCTGCCCGGCTCGTGCCTGGCCGGGCCGTCGATGCGCAGGTAGCGGGTCGGGACGATGTCGGCCGGGCTCGGCGCCGTCGTCATGTGGTCCGGGATGGCCGGCACCGGGCTCGCGTTCGCCGACACCGGCAGCCCGGTGCGCTGCCAAGGTGGGTGGGGCTTCTGGTGCGGCACCGCGGGCCGCGGGGATTCGACGCGCTGCGGCGGCGGCCCCGGGTGGCTCGCGGGGTTGGTGCTCCGCCAGGTGTCACCCGGACGGCGCAACGGCGAGGGAACGGGTGAGGGCACCGTCGAACCGGAGGCCTGCGCGAGCAGCTCATCGCGCTGCTTGCGGTGATCAGCAGGCTCGATGCGGCCTTGGGCAAGCTCCGCGTCGAGGCGGCGAAGCTCTTCCTGCCAGCTCATCCATGGACCCCCATCCACCATTCGGGGCATCAGTCTGGCACGTGGGGCCGACCTGCGAGGTTGCGGTTCGAGGTTGATCGGCAACCTAGCGCAAGTCCGCGCGTTGCGGGAGTCCCCGCCGCCCGTCACCTCGTCGGCCGCCGAAAACTGTCGTACATATGTTCTAAAATAGGCGTTGTCCAGGGGAGATGCCACCCGCGTGCGCGGGTGGTGCGATGGAGGAAGGCAAGGCCATGGCCTACATCACCCTGCCCACGTTCGTGGGCTACAGCGCGAGTACCGGTCCGTCGCGGTCGTCGTTCGTCCGGCGGCAGCGCAAGTTGTACGAGGATCCGGCGCGAGCGGCGTTCAACTACTACCGGAGGGCGGCGAACGCCGTGCGGTCCGGGCGGGCGGCGGGGCAGGACGCGACGGCGTTGCGCGCCCTCGTCAACGCCGCCGACGACCGGACGAAACCGCATTACGCGGCGATCGCCGAGGGCTGGCTGCGGTACCTCGGCCGGAAGTCGCCGCGGCTGGTCGAGGTCGGGCGCGGCCGCTGCCGGATCGGCGACCTCGAAATCGGCGTCAGCCCGCAGCTCGGGCTCCGCAAGAGCGACGGCCGCCGCTACGCGACCTGGCTCTACTTCAAGGAGGAACCGCTGACGAAGGACTCGGCGCAGCTGGCGCTGTGGGTGCTGGAGCAGGCGATGCCGGACGTCCTGCCGGGTGGTCACGCGCTGGTGATCGACGTCCGCCGGAGCAAGGAGTTCCAGCTCTCCGCCCGCGACCGTGAACGGCTGCGTCCTTGGGCCCGCAGCGAGGCTTCGGCGTTCCTCACACTCTGGGACGCCGCCTGAGCCGGGGAGGCGCCGGAGCCGTCCGGCGCCTCCCTTAGCATCGCCCCCGAGCGTTCAGGGGGGCTCCGATGAGACTGGTCGCGGGACGGTACGCGATCTCGGCCGAGCTGGGCCGGGGTGGCATGGGCGTCGTCTGGCGCGCCGAAGACACGCTGCTCGGGCGGCCGGTCGCGTTGAAGGAGCTCGCCACGCCGCCGGGCGCGTCGCCGGCGCACCTCGAGCGGGTCATGCGGGAGGCGCGCACCGCGGGGCGGCTCAACGACCCCGGCGTCGTCACGGTCTACGACGTCGTCAGCGAGCACGGCGCGACCTTCATCGTCATGGAGCTGGTGATCGCGCCGACGCTCGCCGACGTCGTCGGGCGCGAAGGGCCGCTCGCGAACGACCGCGTCGCCGCGCTCGGCTTGCAGGTGCTGGGCGCGCTGGAAAGCGCGCACGCGGCCGGCGTCGTGCACCGGGACGTCAAGCCCAGCAACATCATGGTGCTGCCCGGCGACCGCGTGAAGCTCGCCGACTTCGGCATCGCGCGGGCGATGGACGACCCGTCGCTGACGCAGACCGGCGGCGTCATGGGCTCGCCCGGGTACATGGCTCCCGAGCTGTTCGCCGGGGCCGGGCCGTCGCCCGCGTCGGACCTCTGGTCGCTGGGCGCGACGCTCTACCACGCCGCCGAAGGGCGGGCGCCCTTCCAGCGCATCACCACGGCCGCGACCCTGCACGCGATCATGTACGACCAGCCGGTGCTGGAGCGCTGCCGCGGCCCGCTCGCCGACGCCGTCCGCGGGCTGCTCACGCAGTCCGCTTCGGACCGGCTGAGTGCGTCAGGCCTGCGGGGGTTGCTTTCCGCCGCGCGCAGCGCGATCGGGGACTCGCCGACGCAGGCGGTCGACCCGGCTGCGTTGCCGACGATCGTCTTCGAACCGGTGACGGCGAAGGTGGCCGCGCCGTCACCGACCAGGCCTTCATCGACCACAATGGACGGGGAGCGGCCGCGGAAGAAGCGGCTGCCGCTGGTCCTGACCGGGGTGGCGGTCGCCGTCGTGGCCGCGCTCGGCGGGATCTTCCTGCTCAAGCCGGAGGGCACCACGCCCGCGGCCGCGAGTGTTCCCGGTCCCGCTTCGACGTCGTCCGCTGCACATTCGACGACCAAGAAACCCGGCACCAAGAAGCCCACGCCGTCCCCGAGCACGTCGGCGTTGCCGGGCGCGAGCACCCCGACGTCGACGACCGGGGAGAAACCGCACCCGGCCGAGGTGCCGCTGATCCGCTACCACCACCCGGAAGGCGGGCACTTCAGCGGCACGAAGAAGGTCGGCCCGCCGGCCGGGTTCACGAAGGAGGGCGTGTTCGGCTCCCTCGTCGCGACGGCCGAGCCGGGCACGCGGAAGCTGTTCGCCTGCAAAGTGAAGGACAAGAAGGACTGGTTCACCTCGACCGACCAGAGCGGCAAGTGCGAGGGCCAGCAGTCGCTCGGCCTGCTCGGCCACGTCTACGCCAACCCGCCGTCATGGGCGGGCGCGCGGGCGATCTACCGCTGCAACGCGGGCGCGAGCCACTTCGACTCGCTCGACGCCGGCTGCGAAGGGAAGACCAAGGAGTTCCTGATGGGCTACGTCGTCGTCTGAAGCACCCGCAACGCCTGGTGACAGCCTTGGGCAGAACCCACCCGGTCGAGTGACACAGATCGCGGCGAGCGAAGGGGGGCTGGACAAACCGGAAGCCGAACACAAAGCTTTCGCGTGTTCTTTCGTGCCCGGCCGAGTCAGAGGTCGTACTAGTGAATGCTGCCTGGGAAGCCGTCTCCCGCGTCGCCGACGAACCCGCCTGGTACTGGGTGTACGACAAGCTGGGGTTCTGGCCGAGCACCTACGCCCACGCCTGGCCGGGCTTCCGCGAGCCGGTGCCGTCGCGGACCTGGGACCTTTCGCCCGGCGACCTGGACCGCGCCTCGGCCGAGTTCCGCCTCGGCCCGTACGCGGTCGAGGAGCACCAGGTCTCGGCGATCGCGCTGGCCGCGTTCCGCGAGGTCTGCGGCCCCGAAGACTGGATGTGGGCGCTGCACTGGCAGCACCAGTCCTACCGCGTCCGCCCGCACCTGATGACCCCCGGCGCGCGCTGGCCGGTGCCGGTGTTCCCGCGCGCGGACTACCACTTGTTCCTGTCCGCGGACTTCTCGTTCGGCACGCTCGGCCACCCCTGGGAGCGCACGCTCTGCGTGTTCGGCGAGAAGCTGGTGCCGGCGTTCGAGCGGCACGGCGAAGGCGTGCTGACGAACACCCTGCGCAAGGACGGGAAGCCGTCCGCGCTGGCCCGCTGAGCTCGCGGTTGATCTCTTGCTACCGTTGCGCGGGTGTTCGAATATCACGGCTGGGTGACCATCCAGGCGACCGCGAGCGGCGATGACGACGCGGCGCTCCTGGAGCGCCTGGTCGACCGCGTACACCGCGCTATCCGCGACGCGGGTGACTTCGACCTGGTGGACCTCCGCTGGAGCGCGGGCATGCCGATGCTCCACTTCGCGGGCTTCGACAAGCACGGCGGCCGGCTGGCCCCGGATCTCCTCGACATCTTCACGAGGGTCGGCGAGCTGGCGGCGGGCTCGTACGGGCTCCTGCACGTCTGGGACGACCAGGATCCCGAGCACGACAACGAATTCCGCGTCTACCGCATGGCCCGGGGCCAGGTGACGGAACGCGAAGACCCGCACCTGACCCCGGTCGCCCCGACGGTCCTGGACGTCTACGAGCTGTAGCTCACGGGTGGCGCGGCACCCGCGCCCGCCTCCTGCTTCGGCGGCTTCTGGCCGGGGCCCGGCCACGCCCGAGCATCACCCGAAGAGGTGGCATCGCGGGAACGCGGCCGGAACACCGGATGAAACAGTTGCCGAGTCGCCACGAATCCCGCCAGAAGGTAACTACTCGCCTGTGACGGCGGTCACCCGAGCTGTGGGTACAGGAAGGTCCAACGACAAAGAACCGCTGCCCGGGTGGCCCGAGCAGCGGTTCTTTGATCTTGAGCGGATGACGGGATTCGAACCCGCGACCCTCACCTTGGCAAGGTGATGCGCTACCAGCTGCGCTACATCCGCACTGCGTTGCTGCTGAGAGCACTCTATACCAAGCGGAAACCGCTCCGATGAGCGGGTCCCCCGGTGTCTTGACCCGGTACTTCGGTGTCACAGCTGGCGTACAAGGGGTGACGACGGCTGATTCCCTCCGTATGGTGTCCCCATTCGACCGAACGGGGAGACCTTCGGGGAGGAGGTGCCGGGCCGGATGACCGAGCTGGGCACGGTGCCGCCACCAGCGGCCTCGGAATCCGACGAGCAGGCACTGCTGCAACGACTTCGAAACGGTGAAGACGCCGCGTTCGGGGAGCTGTTCGAGCTGCACGCCGCCGCCGTCCGGAGACTGGCGCAGAGCCTGGCTTCCGACCGGTCCGAAGCCGAAGACATCACCGCGGAGACGTTCTTCCGCGTGCTCCAGGCCCTTCGCCGTGGTTCCGGCCCTCGGGACTACGTCCGCGCCTACCTTCTGACCGTCGCCCGCCGGGTCTCCTGGGAGTGGCACGGTGCCCGCCGCGACGTCCCCGTGTCCGACGACGAGCTGACCTTCCGCGCCGGGGCGGGTGCCGACACGCACGCCCGCACGGCCGAGCACACCCTGATCACGACGGCGTTCACCAGCCTGCCCGAGCGCTGGCGGACCGTTCTCTGGCAGACCGAGGTCGAGGGCGAGCAGCCCGCCATGGTCGCCACGCACTTCGGGTTGAGCGCGAACGCGACCGCGGCGCTGGCCCGGCGTGCCCGTCAGGGCCTTCGCGCGGCGTACTTGCAGGCACACCTTTCGGTGAATCGCGGGCCGGACTCGTGCCGCTCGGTCGTCGAGAAGCTCGGCGGGTTCACCGCGGGCAGCGTGACCGGCGCCGAGGCGGAGCGGATCAAGGCGCACCTGCACGGCTGCCCGTCGTGCCGCGCGACCCAGGACGAGCTGCGCGACGTCTGCTCGTCGCTGCGTGCGCACGCCGGGGTGCTGGTGCTGCTGGTGCCGGCGGCGGGTGCCGCCGCGAGCGGCGGTGGTGTGCTGGCCGGGCTCGGCGCGACGATCAAGGGCGTGCTGGTCGGGTCGAAGGTCAAGGTCGGCCTCGCGCTGGCGTCGACCGCGGCCGTGGGCGCCGTCGGTGTCGCGGCCGGCCCCCTCCTGTTCGGGACGACGCCGGTGCAGGACGTCGGGCTGACCGGCGGTGCGCCGGAGCTCGTGGTGGTACCGCCGACCGAGCACCAGCAGCCGCCTCCGCAAGCCCAGCAGAACCCGCGGATCGGCATCGGCGTGCTCAACGGCCGGGGTACCGGGGTCGCCGTGCCGGCGCGGCAGCGCACCGAGAGCCGTCAGCTCGGAGCGAACGAAGTGCCCGGAGTGCCGGGCGTCGACGTCCCGGCCGGGGACACCGGCACCGGCGGTGAAGGGCTGACCCCGCGCGACGACGTCACGTCGTCGACGTTCAGCACGCCCGACCACTCGTCGACGTCGCCGCGGCTGGACTCCGAAACGCCGACCCCGGACCTGACGATCACCGAATCCAGCGACACGACCGTGCCGGAGAGCGCGGACGCGCCGGAGCTCTCTCCGGCCGACCGGCCGGCGGGCTCGCCGACGGTGACCAGCAAGCCCGAGCCGACGGACGGTGCCAAGGAGTCCACGGAGCCGTCGATCTCAGTGACCCCGACGTCGGGGAAGCCGTGCCCGGGCAGTACGTCCACCGTCACTGGTTCGGGCGAACCGGGCGATTCGGCCTCGACCGGTCCGTCGGGTTCCTGAACTGCGGTGATCAACTTCGCCGGGTGGGATGTCCGATTCCTCCCTCGCGCGGGCGAGCCCGGGCACGGTACCGTTGTGGGGCTCACCCTGCGGGCGTCCCGGGAGGCAACTGAATGAACCGGCTGGTGCGCGGCGAAGACGGCCGCGACTGGGTGGTCCGTGCGCAGATGGAATGGCGCGCACCGGCGACGGCCGACGACTTCGAGCACGACGTCGCCGGCAGCTACGGCCCCGGCATCGCGATGATCGTGGTGACCGCGCTGCTGGCGGTGATCCTCGTCGTGTGGACGCCGAACGAGGTGAACATCCCGGCGTGGGTGCTGCTGGCACTGCTGCTCATAGTGCTGTTCTTCCCCCTGCGGTGGATCCTGCGCCGGCCGTGGACGGTGGTCGCGGAGACCGAGGGCGACCTGACCGGCGACCGGCCGTCCGAGCGCTGGGTCGGCACCATCCGCGGCATGTTCACCGTGCAGGGCGAGGTCAAGAAGATCTCCAAGACGATCCAGCGCCACTCGCTGCCGGACTTCGACGGGCCGCTGCACCCGGTCGAGTAGCCGGTACCGGATTTCGGCCGGAGGGGTGAAACTGGGGACATGCCCGAACTGCCCGAGGTCGAAGCCCTGGCGCACCACCTGCGCGAGAACGCCGTCGGCCGGACGATCTTCCGCATCGATGTCGCATCGCTGAGCGTCCTGAAGACGGCGACCCCGCCGTGGACCGACCTGCACGGCCGCGAGATCACCGGCGCTACCCGGCACGGCAAGCACCTCGACGTCGTCGCGGGCGACCTGCACCTGGTCGTCCACCTGGCGCGCGCCGGCTGGCTGCGCTGGTCCGACGGCCTGGCCGCGGCGCCCCTCAAGCCCGGCAAGGGCCCGATCTCGCTGCGCGTGCACCTCGAGTCCGCCACCGGGCCCGGCTTCGACCTGACCGAAGCGGGCACGAAGAAGGGCCTCGCGGTGTGGGTGGTGAAGGACCCGCAGGAGATCGCGAGCGTCGCCCGCCTCGGCCCGGACGCCCTCGCGCTGGACGCCGTCCAGCTGCGCGAGCTGTTCGCCGGGAAGAACACCCGGCTGAAGTGGGCGCTGACCGACCAGTCGCTGATCGCGGGTATCGGCAACGCCTACTCCGACGAGATCATGCACCGCGCGAAGCTCTCCCCGTACGCGACGATCGGCAAGCTCGACGACGGCGCGCTGGAGACGCTGGCCGAGGCGATCGTCGAGATCGAGTCCGACGCGGTCCGGCGTTCGGTGGGCCAGAAGGCGGCGCGCCTGAAGGGTGAGAAGCGCTCAGGCCTGCGTGTCCACGCGCGCACGGGCCTCCCGTGCCCGGTCTGCGGCGACACGATCCGCGAGATCTCGTTCGCCGACAAGTCGTTCCAGTACTGCCCGACCTGCCAGACGGGCGGCAAGCCGCTGGCCGACCGCCGGATGTCGCGGCTGCTCAAGTAGCCGGGTGACACCTGTGGTCACGGCGTCACGCACCGGGATTCCCCCGTTCGGCCGCACGTGCTGTGCCGCCGGTAACCCAGGCTCCGGTGGGGTCGCGATCGCCGACAGCGAAACCGGCCTCTTCCTGCCCCTTTCCCCGGATCCGGTGGAACAGGAGGCTCCTCCCGCGCGTTGCGGACGGTGATCGGCCGGCCGGTCAACCGACTCTTAGTAGGGTCACTCCAACCCTCGGTCATCACAGTTGGACAGAAAGTGGGATCAGGCCTTGCACCCGGTTGGTCGAGCGCAGAGCATGGACGCCGTGTCCGGGTTTCCGCTTGCGCAGATCATCCCGTGGGGTGTCGCGGTCCTGCTCCTCGTCGTGGTGATCGTGCTGCTCGTGAAACAGCGCAAGCCGGCCAGCTTGAAGGAAGAGGCCATGCTGGAGGCCGTCCACCGGATGTCGAAGGCCGCGCCGAACCTGCGGTCCGGGCTGGACGAGGACGCCGCCGACAAGATCACCACCCAGCTGCTGCAGATGCTCGACTGCGTCGCCGTCGGCATCACCGACAGCGAGGGCACGCTGCTGTCCTGGGACGGCGAGGCGAACGAGCACTACGTGGACCTCGTCGACGCGATCGGCGCGGCCATCCGCAAGCACCGCCGCGAGGTCGTCGCGCACGACCGGATGCCGTGCAACCACCGCGGCACCTGCCGGATGAAGACCGCCGTCATCGTGCCGCTGCTGGTCGAGGGCGAGACCGAGGCGGCGCTGATCGTCGTCGGCCGCACCCGCGGGCGGCTGGTGCAGATGGCCGACGCCGTCGCCCAGTTCGTGTGCACGCAGTTCGAGCTGTCCCGGCTCGACGAGTCGAAGCAGCAGCTCCAGCAGGCCGAGATCAAGGCGCTGCGCGCGCAGATCTCGCCGCACTTCGTCTACAACGCGCTCAACACGATCTCCGCGCTGATCCGCACGGATCCCGAAGAGGCGCGAGAGCTGCTTCAGGACTTCGCCGACTTCACGCGCTACTCGTTCCGCTCGTCGGGCATGTTCACCTCGCTCGCCGAGGAGCTGCGCAACATCGACCGCTACCTGACCATCGAGAACGCCCGCTTCGGCGGCCGGCTCGAGGTGCGGATGAAGATCGCGCCCGAGGTGCTCAGCGTCGTCGTGCCGTTCCTGATCATCCAGCCGCTCGTCGAAAACGCGGTCAAGCACGGCCTCGCCAGCAAGCCCAGCGGCGGCTGCGTCACGGTGATCGCGCAGGACCACGGCACCGAGGCGCTGATCAGCGTCGAGGACGACGGCATCGGCATGGACCCGCGGCGGCTGAAGGACGTCAAGAACGCGCACAGCACCGGCGCGCACGTCGGGCTCGGCAACATCAGCCAGCGCATGCAACAGGTCTTCGGCAACGACTACGCGGTGATGGTCGAGACCGCGCCCGGCGCCGGCATGAAGGTGACGCTGCGGGTGCCGAAGTTCGTCCCCGGCGTCCGGCCGAACATGCCGGACTACAGCTCGGAAGACGCCGAGGTCCCGTCGCAGGGCGGCCCGGCCCAGCTCAACGGCGCCGAAGTGAACGGCGTCAACGGCACGCGCTCCGGCATCCTCCCCATGGGCTGAATCCCGGCTGTGACATTCGGGGCTTCGCCCCGGGCCGGGGGCTTCGCCACCCGGACCCCCGAAAAATCCGGCTAGCCTGGCGTTATGAGCGTTACGGACAAGCTGGCTTCGCGGATCCCGGTGCTCGCCGACCGCGTGGAGCGCAAGGACGTCGTGGCCGTGGTGAAGCTGCACGGCGTGATCACGCCGTCGCCGTCCCCGCTGGCCAGGGGCGCGATCAACCTCGCCGCCGTCGAGTCGGCGCTGACCAGGGCGTTCGGCCACGACCGGCTGAAGGCGGTCGCGTTGCTGATCAACTCACCGGGCGGCGCGCCGACGCAGTCCGGGCTGGTCGCGGAGCGGATCCGGCAGCTGGCCGACGAGAAGGGCGTGCCGGTGCTGGCGTTCTGCGAGGACGTCGCCGCCTCCGGCGGGTACTGGCTGGCCTGCGCGGCCGACGAGATCTACGCGCACCGCACGTCGATGGTCGGTTCGATCGGCGTGATCAGCGGCGGCTTCGGGTTCACCGGCCTGCTCGAGCGCTTCGGCATCGAGCGCCGCCTGCACACGGCGGGCGCGAACAAGTCCCGCCTCGACCCGTTCTCGCCCGAGAAGCCCGAAGACGTCGAGTGGCTGAAGAAGATGCATTCCCAGCTCCACGAGCTGTTCGTGAGCTGGGTCAAGGAACGCCGCGGCGACCGCCTGACCGAGGCCGAGGACCTCTTCACCGGCGACGTCTGGCTCGGCGCGAAGGCGCTGGAGCTCGGCCTGATCGACGGTCTGGGCAGCCTCCGCCAGGTGGTCACCGAGCGCTATCCGGACGCCGAGATCTCGGTGGCCGAGCCGAAGCGGCCGCTGCTGGCCCGCCTCGGGATCGGTGCGCCGGCCGCGGCATCGGCGGTGCTGGACGCGGTGACCCAGAAGGCGGCGTGGTCCCGCTTCGGCCTCTGAGAACCGGTGTCCGGTTGAGTACTTCCGGGCAGACCTTGTGACCTGAATCACTCTGGCCGCGTAACGCCTCTGGAGTTGCCGTGGGGCGTCGGGTCTCCTTGTGAACGGGCTTTGTTGCGATCGGCAACAAATCCGGACGACGAGGAGGTCGTACCCGATGCCCCACTCCCGAAGACTGGCCCTCGGTGCCGTGCTCGGCGCCGCGCTCATCGCCATTCCGCTGACCTTGCCCGCCGCCGCGTCCATCCCGCCGCCCGAATCGGGCTGGACCACGGTCTTCGCCGACGACTTCACCGGCGGCGCGAACACCCTGCCCTCGAGCTCGAACTGGATCGTCGACACCGGCCACGCCTACCCCGGCGGCCCCGGCAACTGGGGCACCGGCGAGATCCAGGACTACACGGCGAGCACGTCCAACCTCTCCCAGGACGGCTCCGGCAACCTCCGCATCACGCCGTTGCGGGACGGCTCCGGCAACTGGACGTCGGCGCGGATCGAGACCCAGCGCACCGACTTCAAGCCGCCGGCGGGCGGGGTCCTGCGGATCGAAAGCCGGATCCAGATGCCGAACGTCACCGGTGCGGCCGCGCTCGGCTACTGGCCGGCGTTCTGGGCCCTCGGCGGCCCCTACCGCGGCAACTGGTGGAACTGGCCCGCCGTCGGCGAGTTCGACATCATGGAGAACGTCAACGGGATCAACTCCGTCTGGGGCGTCCTGCACTGCGGCGTCAACCCGGGCGGCCCGTGCAACGAGACCACCGGCATCGTCGCCAACCGGACGTGCCCGGGCAGCAGCTGCCAGTCGGCCTTCCACACCTACCGCTTCGAGTGGGACGCGAGCGTCAGCCCGCAGGTGTTCCGCTGGTTCGTCGACGGGCAGCAGTTCCACTCGGTCAGCCAGAACCAGGTCGACGCGACGACGTGGGCGAACATGACCAGCCACCAGGGCTACTTCGTGCTGCTGAACGTCGCGATCGGCGGCGCGTTCCCCAACAACAACTCCGGCACGACCACGCCGGGGCCGGGGATCGTGCCGGGGCACCCGATGGTCGTCGACTACGTGACGGTCACCACGCGCGGCGGAAGTGGCGGCGGCACGACCACCCCGCCGACCACGACGACGCCGCCCGGGAACGGCGGCAGCGCGTACAGCACGATCCAGGCCGAGTCGTACACCCAGCAGAACGGCCTGGCCAAGCAGGCGACCAGCGACACCGGCGGCGGCCAGAACATCGGCCCCGCGGGAAACGGTGACTGGGCCCTCTACCCGAACGTCGACTTCGGCGGCAGCGCGGCGACGAACTTCCAGGCACGCGTGGCCTCCGGCGCGGGCGGGGGCGTCAGCGGGCTGGTCGAGGTCCGGCTCGACAGCCTGTCCAACGCGCCGATCGGCAGCTTCGCGGTCGGCAACACCGGCGGCTGGCAGAGCTGGCGGACCGTCCCCGCGAACGTCAGCGGGGTGACCGGGACGCACAACGTGTACGTGACGTTCACGAGCGGCCAGCCCGCCGACTTCGTGAACCTCAACTGGTTCACGTTCGTGCATTGACAGTGAGGGACCCCGCCGGTGGCGGGGTCCCCCCACTTCAGGCAGACGGGGGCTGGACATTGCACTCGGCAATGGGCAGGATGCGTTTCACTGTGAGTGCTCACGATGACACCCGGAAGCTCGTGGTCCTGGCTGTGGACGACGAGCCTCGAGGTCTGGACGAACTAGTCCACTGCCTGCGCAACAGCCCGCACGTGGCGAAGGTGTTCCCGGCGATCGACGCGTCGGAGGCGCTGCGGCTGCTGTCGACCGACGACCCGAGGCTACGCGACCGCAAGGAGCGTGGCCTGCCGATCGTCGACGCCGTCTTCGCCGACATCGACATGCCCGGGTTGTCCGGGATGGAGATGTCCCGCGTGTTCGCCGCGCTCCGGCCCTCGCCCGCGCTCGTGTTCGTCACGGGGCACGCCGAGGAGGCGGTCAACGCCTTCGACCTCGGCGCCCTCGACTACGTGCTGAAGCCGTACCAGCAGGATCGGCTCGACCGCGCGATCTCGCGCGTGATCGAGAAGCTGGCCGCGGCGGCGGCGCCGGCCCCCGGTGCCCTCGGCGGCGAGCCGGGCGTGAAGAACGACGACGAGGTCATCCCGGTCGAGCTGGCGGGCACCACCAAGCTCATCCCGCGTTCCTCGGTCCGCTGGGTCGAGGCGCAGGGCGACTACGCGCGGTTGTTCACCACCGAAGGCAGCCACCTGGTCCGCATCCCGCTGGCCCAGCTCGAAGAACGCTGGGAGAAAGCCGGGTTCGTCCGGATCCACCGGTCGTTCCTGGTCGCGCTGCCGCTCATCACCGAGCTGCGCATGGGCCAGGGCGGCTACCAGGTCGTGATCGGCAACGAGGAGAAGGTGCTGCCGGTCAGCCGGCGGCACACCCGGGCGCTGAAGGACCGGCTGGTCGGTTCGGGCCGGAACGGCTGAGCCGGCCGGTCATGAGCGACGACTTCTACGACCGCCGCGCGAACGGCGTGCGAGAGCCCGATCCGACGCTCGGCCGGCGCGTCCGCCAGCAGCGGCCGCTGCCGCAGCCGTCGGAGCAGGCCGTCGTCGAGCCGCTCCCGCCGGCGCCGGAGAACGAGCCGGCGCCGAAGCCGGAGCACCACGCCCGGCCCAAGCGGGAACGAGTGATCCTCAACGACCCGCGTCGCGGCGGCGGCAGCCTGCGCGCCCGCGTCGAGCTGGAAGAGCAGACCAGCTGGGGCAAGCTGCTCGTGAAGGACCACCTGGTGAAGGTCCAGCTGCGCACGGCGCTGCTGCTGTCCGGCCTCGTCGTCGTCGTGTTCGGTTCGCTGCCGGCGCTGTTCTACCTCGTTCCCGGGTTCTCCCGGCTGAGCGTGGTCGGCATCCCGGTGGCCTGGCTGATCCTCGGCGTCCTGCCGTTCCCGTTCCTGTTCGGCGTGGGCATCTGGTACAACCGGCTGGCCGAACGCAACGAACGCGCGTTCGTGGACATGATCGAAAACTAGTTTCGCACCCGCTCGTGCGAGGATTCCTCCGTGCAGCTGAACCCGTGGGCCTTGACCGGCATCGTGCTGGTCGCCGTGGTGACGTTCTTCCTCGGTCACCGCTCTTCGCGTTCGGCCACGAGCACGCACGACTTCCTGGTCGCCCGGCGGACCGTGCGGTCCCGCCGCAACGCCGCCGCGATCTCCGGTGAGTACCTGTCCGCGGCGTCGTTCCTCGGCATCGCGGGAATCGTGCTCAAGGACGGGGCCGACGCGCTGTGGTTCCCGATCGGCTTCACCGCGGGTTACCTCGCGCTGATGCTCTTCGTCGCGGCGCCGCTGCGGCGCTCCGGCGCGTACACGCTGCCCGACTTCGTCGAAATGCGGCTGGGCTCGAAGGGCCTCCGCCGGTTCTCCACGGGGTTCGTCGTGTTCATCGGGATCCTCTACATGGTCCCGCAGCTGCAGGCCGCCGGCCTGACCCTGGCGACGATCCTGCCGGTGCCGGTCTGGGCCGGCGCGGTCGTGGTGATGGTCCTGGTGGCGTTCAACGTGATCGCCGGCGGCATGCGCGCGATCACCGTCGTCCAGGCCTTCCAGTACTGGCTCAAGCTGTTCGCGATCTCGGTGCCCGCGTTCGTGCTGTGCATGGTCTTCTTCGCCGGCGGCGGCCCGGACGGCTTCCGCCCGCTCGGCGCGGCGGCGCCGCCGGTGTTCACCAGCGACACCACAGTGGACGTCCAAACCGACGTCACCCTGCACGTCCGGAGCGACACCTACCTCTGGGCCTACGGGCGCACCGACAACGGCCCGGCCGCCGGCCCGACGCACTGGACCCCGCTGGCGCCGCACACGGTTTCCGAGGGCACCAAGCTGAAGTTCCTGGCCGGCACACCGGTGCCGGTGGTCAGCGACTCGGTCGCGGACAACGCGAACTGGCTGCACCCGGGCTCGGGCAGCCTCACCGACCTGCTCCAGACGTACTCGCTGATGTTCGCGACGTTCCTGGGCACGATGGGCCTGCCGCACGTGCTGGTCCGCTTCTACACCAACCCCGACGGCAAGGCCGCGCGCCGCACCACCGTGCACGTCCTGCTGCTGCTCGGCCTGTTCTACCTGTTCCCGACGCTGCTGGGCGCGCTGTCCCGGATGTACGTCCCGGAGCTGCTGGTCACCGGCAAGACGGACGCGGCGATCCTGCGGTTGCCCTCGGCGATGCTGCCGGGGGTCGGCGGCCAGATCCTGGGGGCGGTCACCGCGGCCGGCGCGTTCGCCGCGTTCCTCTCCAGCACGTCCGGGCTGCTGGTCAGCGTCGCCGGGGTGGTCTCGACCGACCTGCTGCCCGGCCGGGTCCGCGACTTCCGCGTCGCGACCGGGCTGGTCGCGCTGTTCCCGATCGGGCTGGCGGTCGCGCTGCGGCCGGAGGACATCTCGCTGTCGATCGGGCTGACCTTCGCGCTCGCCGCGTCGACGTTCAGCCCGCTGCTGGTGCTCGGCATCTGGTGGCGCAAGCTGTCCTGGCCGGGTGCGCTGGCCGGGATGTTCGTCGGCGGCGGCCTGGTGCTGGCCGCGCTGATCGTCAACGTCGTGAGCGGCTACACCGGCGGCTGGGCGCCGTGGTTCGTCAACCAGCCGGCGTTGATCACCGTGCCGATCGCGTTCGTGACGACGTACTTCGTCAGCCGCGCGACCGGGTACGGCCGCCCGGACCACGTGCACGACATCATGCTGCGGCTGCACGCGCCCGATCCGCTCGGCTTCATGCGCGATAGGGCTGTCGCCCGATTCGGACAAGCCGAAGAAAAGACGCGAACCGCCGGTCGAGGCCGGCACCGCAAGTAATGCGCTGACAGTCAGTAAGAAAGTAATACCCGATCGAGGGATTACGAGTTACACGGTCGACCCATACGTTCCGTTGGTTTCTACCAGTACGGCCAGTACGAAAAAACGGAAGGTGGAGATCCGCTGTGAGCAGCACCGAACACGACGTCGGTGGCGCGGAGCCGCAAACCGACTGGGAGAGAGTCCAGAAGAGTCCCGAATTCACGGATCTGCGCCGCCGGTTGCGGGTGTTCGTGTTCCCGATGACCGCGCTGTTCCTGGTGTGGTACCTGCTGTACGTGCTGCTCGCCGACTACGCGCACGGCTTCATGAGCACCAAGCTGGCCGGCAACATCAACGTCGGCCTGGTCTTCGGCCTCCTGCAGTTCGTCTCGACGTTCGTCATCACGGGCCTCTACGTCCGCTACGCCAACCGCAAGCTCGACCCGGTCTCCGACGAGATCCGCGCCCGCATCGAAGGAGAGCCCGGCAAATGACCCTCGCGGCGGGCGTGGAGGGCAGCAACTCCACCCTCAACATCATCATCTTCCTGGTCTTCGTCGCGATCACGCTGGTGATCGTGTTCCGGGCCAGCCGGAACACGAAGACGGCGTCGGACTACTACGCCGCCGGCCGGGCGTTCACCGGTCCGCAGAACGGCATCGCGATTTCCGGCGACTACCTTTCGGCGGCGTCGTTCCTCGGGATCGCGGGCGCGATCGCCGTCAACGGCTACGATGGCTTCCTCTATTCGATCGGTTTCCTGGTGGCGTGGCTCGTCGCGCTGCTGCTGGTCGCGGAACTGCTGCGCAACACCGGCAAGTTCACGATGGGCGATGTCCTCGCGTTCCGCATGAAGCAGACGCCGGTGCGCGCGGCGGCGGCGATTTCGACGCTGGTCGTTTCGTTCTTCTACCTGCTGGCGCAGATGGCGGGCGCCGGTGGCCTGGTCAACCTGCTGCTGGGCATCGAAGGTGAGGCCGGGCAGGACGTCGTGATCGCCGTCGTCGGCGTCATCATGATCGTGTACGTGCTGATCGGCGGCATGAAGGGCACCACCTGGGTGCAGATCATCAAGGCGGCGCTGCTGATCGTCGGCGCGTTCGCGATGACGCTGTGGGTGCTCGGCAAGTACGGCTTCAACCTGTCCAGCCTGTTCCAGGCCGCCGTCGACAAGGGCGGCAAGGGCGGCGCGGCGCTGCTCGACCCGGGCAAGCAGTACGGCAAGACGGGCACGACGAAGCTCGACTTCCTGTCTCTCGGCATCGCCCTGGTGCTCGGCACGGCGGGCCTGCCGCACGTCCTGATGCGCTTCTACACGGTCCCGACCGCGAAGGACGCGCGGCGCTCGGTGGTCTGGGCCATCGTGCTGATCGGCGTGTTCTACCTGTTCACGCTGGTCCTCGGCTACGGCGCGGGTGCGCTCGTCGGGCCGGACAAGATCTCGAAGGCTCCCGGGACGACGAACGCGGCCGCCCCGCTACTGGCCTTGGAGCTCGGCGGCCCGGTGCTGCTCGGCTTCATCTCCGCGGTGGCGTTCGCGACGATCCTCGCGGTGGTCGCCGGCCTGACGATCACAGCGTCGGCGTCCTTCGCGCACGACGTCTACGCGAGCGTGCTCAAGAAGGGCCAGGTCTCCACCGGCGGCGAGGTCCGCGTCGCCCGGATCACGGCGCTGGTGATCGGCGCGCTGGCCATCGCGGGCGGCATCCTGGCGAAGAGCCAGAACGTCGCGTTCCTGGTGGCCCTGGCCTTCGCGGTGGCGGCGTCGGCGAACCTGCCGACGATCCTGTATTCGCTGTTCTGGAAGCGGTTCAACACCCAGGGCGCGCTGTGGTCGATCTACGGCGGGCTGGTCGTCACGATCGTGCTGATCGTCTTCTCGCCGGCGGTCTCGGGCAAGCCGGTGGACGCGAAGACCCGCAAGAGCGCGTCGATGATCCAGGGCGTCGACTTCCACTGGTTCCCGCTGGACAACCCGGGCCTGGTCTCGATCCCGGCAGCGTTCCTGCTCGGCTGGCTCGGCACGATCCTGTCGAAGGAACGCAACGCGAAGAAGTACGCCGAGATGGAGGTGCGCGCGCTGACCGGCGCGGGTGCCGAGAAGGCTGTTTCGCACTGAGCCGGCGGCCTCCCGAACTTCGGGAGGCCCGCCCGCCGTGTCGCCCTTCCAATCACGCGAGATGCCTCCCGGATCACGTGTGATGCCCGATTCCGCCCGGCCGAGTTCGGCGCGAACGGGCCGCCGCCGCCCGATCCGGCGCGAACGGTCCCTTCACACGTCCACCTCACGCGCGGGCAACGCCCCCGCATGGCAGCATGGAGATCGTGGTGAGCCCTGCTGAACTGCCGACCGCCGAGGTCCGCGACCTGCCCAAGGACGGCCTCGTGCTGCTCGACGTCCGCGAAGACGACGAGTGGGCCGCCGGACACGCGCCCGGCGCGGTGCACATCCCGATGGGGGAGCTGCCCGCCCGCGTCGGCGAGCTGACCGACCTGCCCGACGACCAGCCGATCCACGTGATCTGCCGCAGCGGCGGCCGGTCCGCCCGCGCGACCGCGTGGCTCAACCAGAGCGGCTGGGACGCGGTGAACGTCGCCGGCGGCATGGGCGCGTGGCAGCGCGAAGGCCGGCCGATGGTCGGCGAGCACCCCGGCATCGATCCCGAAGTGATCTAGCCTTGCAGCCGGGTCAGCCTCCTCGGTACCCACCCGGGTACTGGCCGCGCCAGGCGCCGCCGCCGAACGCCCAGCAACTGCAGGGCCGGACGCTGGCCGCCCAGCCGGAGTCGTACCCGTACCACCGCCGTCCCGTGCACCGGCCGAAGCTGCGCTGGGTGGCGACCCCGCCGCCGGGCGCGTGGCCGCGTCGCCGCGTGCCGCCGCCCGAGCGGTACTACGGGCCGCCGTCGTACCCGGTGCCGCCGCGCTGGGGCTTCCCCAACCTCGTCTGGCGTCGTCCGACGTCGGTGCCCGGCACGGCGTCCGACGAGGTCCGCCCGATCGACCGGATGTCGGTGCTCAGCCGCAGCCTGATCGGTGTCCTCTTCGCGTTCGCGCTTCTCTCCGTGGTCGCCGCCGGCGCGGAGGTCTGGCGGTACGTGCTGCTCGTCCAGGGGCGCGAGTCCGCGCTGAACCGCTCGGTGGTGGCGTTCTCCGACGGCTTCGTGCTCACCGCCGGCCTGCTGGCCTCGATCCTCGCGCTGCTGCCCGCCGGGCTGTCGCTCTGGTGGCTGCTGGTCGCCCGCCGGGCGGCGGCGGACGTCTCGGGCGACGACCCGGCGCGGCCGGTGTGGCAGGTGCTGGTCGGCGTCCTCGTGCCGATCGCGAACCTGCCGATGGCGCTGTCGATCGCCGGCGAGCTGGAGCACGCGGTGCTGGGCCGCCCGCGCGACGTCCGGCCGAAGCCGTCGCGGCAGATCCTCGTGTGGTGGGGCGCCTGGCTGCTGAACTGGGTGCTGCTGGGCGTGACGATCGTCTGGCGCTTCCGCGACGACGTCCAGTCGATGGCCGACAGTGTTGTCCTGGTCGCGCTGACCGACCTGGCGGCGGCCGCTTTGGCCGTGGTGACGGCGCTGGTCGTGCGCCGGTTCTCCGCCCTGGTGGCGCCGTCGGACGCGCGAGCCGTGCGCTCGATGCGCGTCCTGAAGGTGACCGGGGCTCCGGAGCCCGAGCTGCGCAACGCGCGGCCCGCGGGCGCGGCGCGCTAGTACCGGCCGAGCACCGGTTCCAGCTGGTCGAAGGCCAGTTCGGCGATGGGCCACACCGCGTCGGCGATGCCTTTCTCGTCTTCGAGGTTCCGGTCGAAGACCTCCTGGAAGAGCACCCGCAGCACGGTGGCGAGGTGCGCGGCGGCGAGCACCGGCTCGAGCCCCTGTTCGGGGTGACGCCGGATCAGCAGGTGCACGAGGGCGGCCTCGCGCTCGCGGTGCATCTCGTGCAGGGCGTTCGTCAGGACCGGACTCTCCTTGATCATCCGCACGAAGCCGGGGCCCGAGAAGCCGACCAGCGCGTGTTCGGCGCCCAGCGCCTCGAAGTAGAGCTCGCGGGTGTCGTGGAAGACGCTGTCGCGGACCAGGGTGGCCGGCCAGGACGTGAAGTCCGCCCGGATGTCGAAGACCAGGTCCTCCTTGCGCGGGAAGTGGTTCGTCACGGTCATCTTGGCGACCCGCGCCTCGGTGGCGATGTCCGCGATCGTCACGTCCTCGAAGCCGTTGCGGATGAACAGCTTCGTCGCGACGTCCGAGATGGTCTTCCTGGTCTCGTGCTTCTTCTGGGCCCGGAGTCCCTCGCTCATGGGGTCACTCTACTGGGTCGGACCCAAGATTGTGCTTGACCCAGTCAGTGGGTCGGACCTAATCTGAGGTTCGACCTAATCTCCTGGGGGTGGATGTGACGACGGCAGTGGCCCGGCCCGACGCGAGGCTGTGGAAGCTCGGCGGCGTCCTGATCATGGGCGCGGTGCTGTCGATCCTCGACGCGACGATCGTGACCGTCGGGATCGACTCGATCGCCCGTGACCTGGGCAGTCCGGTGACGACGGTGCAGTGGGTGGCGAGCGCGTACCTGCTCGCGGCGTCGGCGGCGATCCCGCTGTCGGGCTGGCTGACCGATCGCTTCGGCGGCCGCGCGGTGTGGCTGACGGCGGTGGCGATCTTCACGGCGGGCACGCTGCTGTGCGGCTTCGCGTGGTCGGCGCCGGCACTGATCGCGTTCCGGGTGCTCCACGGCCTGGGCGGCGGGCTGATGCAGCCGGTCGGACAGGCGGTGTTCGCGCAGGAGGCCGGGCCGGCCCTGGGCCGCATGATCGGGGTGGTCACCCTGCCGGCCACGGTGGCGCCGGTGCTGGGCCCGCTGCTCGGCGGCGCCCTGGTGGCGGACTTCGGCTGGCGCTGGATGTTCTTCGGGGTCGTCCCGCTGGGCCTGGTGACGTTCGTGGTCGCCCGCCGGCTGCTCCCGGCTCCGGCACCTTCCGGCGCTCGTTCGCCGTTGGACGTCCGCGGGATCCTCCTGCTCTCGCCGGGACTCGCGGCGTTCGTCTACGGGCTGGCCGAAGGCGTGATCGTCGCCTGGGTCGCCGGAGCCGTGCTGCTGCTGGCGTACGGCATCCACGCGTCGCGGACGCCGTCGCCGGTACTCGACCTGGAGCTGTTCCGGGACAAGGGATTCGCGGTGGCTTCGATCAGCACCTTTCTGCTGGGCGCGTCGCTCTACAGCTCGATGTTGCTGCTGCCGCTGTACTACGAGCAGGTGGAGCACGCGAGCCCGTGGGAGGCGGGCTTGCTGCTGGCACCGCAGGCCCTCGGGTCGGCGGTGGTCCTTCTCGCGGGCGGTCGGCTGCTGGCCCGCTTCGGCCCTCGGCAGATGATGCTGGCCGGCATCGGCCTGTCCCTGCTGGGCACGGTTGCGTTCACCCAGCTCGGCTCGGCCCCGAGCGGAGTCCTGCTGACGCTGTCCCTCCTGATCCGCGGAGCCGGCCTGGGCGCGGCGACAGCTCCGGGAATGACCACGCTGTACGGCTCCTTGGAACGCTCCCGCATTCCCCGGGCGGCCAGCGCGTTCAACGTGATCAACCGAGTCGGTGGCTCGCTGGGTACAGCGCTCCTGGCGGCGATCCTCCACCACGCACTCACGTCGTCGGCGCCTTCCACGGCGTTCGGCACGACGTTCACGTGGGCGCTGGCACTGTCCGCTTTCACCCTGATCCCCGCGGCTTTCTACCCCCGAAGGAGCATCCGATGACCTTCCGCCTCTTGAGCGTCCACGCCCACCCCGACGACGAGTCCAGCAAAGGCGCGGCGACCCTGGCCCGCTACGCGGCCGAAGGCGTCGACGTTCTGGTCGCCACGTGCACCGGCGGCGAGCGCGGCGACATCCTCAACCCGGCGGTGGACACCGCCGAAAACCGCGCCGACCTCCCGGCGGTCCGCCGTCGCGAGATGGCCGCGGCAGCCAAGATCCTGGGCGTCCGCCAACGTTTCCTCGGGCTGGTCGACTCCGGCTTGCCCGATGAAGGCGACCCACTGCCGGAAGGTTGCTTTGCGGCCCTCCCACTGTCGGAAGCAGCTGCTCCGCTGGTCGCGCTGATCCGCGAGTTCCGCCCGCACGTCGTCATCACCTACGACGAAACCGGCGGCTACCCCCACCCGGACCACATCCGCACCCACGAGGTGACGCTCGAAGCCTTCACCGCGGCCGCCGACCCCGCCCGCTACCCGGGCACCGGCGAACCCTGGCAGCCACAAAAGCTGTACTACCAAGCAACCCTGAGCCGAGCGTGGTTCCAAGCCCTGCACGACGCGACCGTGGCTGCCGGCCAGGAGTCCGCGATGGCGGACGTCCTGGCCGAACTCCCGCTCGAAGATCCCTTGCCGGTCACCACCCGAATCCGGTGCGAGTCCCACTTCGCGACGCGCGACCGAGCCCTGCTGGCCCACCAGACCCAGGTCGACCCGGCCCACCCGTTTTTCGCCCACTCACGCGAAATAGAACGAAAAGCGTGGCCTTACGAGGACTACCACCTGGCCCACCCAACCCCCGGTCCCAACGTCGAGGAGGACCTCTTCACCGGAGTAACCCCATGAACCCCCGTGTCGTCCGTCCAATCACGCGTGATGCCTCCCCAATCACGCGAGATGCCCTTCCAATCACGCGAGATACGCCTTCAATCACGCGAGTTCCGCGTCCAGTCACGCGAGATCCGCCCCGGATCACGCCGGACCCGCCTCACACGGTGACGCGAAGCTCCCGCAGGCCCCGGATCACGAACTCGGGCCGTCGCCGCGGAGCCTCGGCGATCCGCAACCCCGGCAGCTTCGCGGCCAGCGCACCCAACGCCGCGGCGATCTCCACCCGAGCGAGAGGAGCCCCCACGCAGTAGTGGATGCCCAAGCCGAAGCCGAGGTGGGCGTTCGGCGTCCGCCCGATGTCGAGGGTGTCCGGCGCGTCGAACACCTTGGGATCCCGGGCCGCGGCACCCAGCAGCGCGCCGATCTTCTGCCCCTGCGGGACGACATGTCCGCAGATCGACACGTCTTCGGTCGCCGTCCGCTCGAACAGCTGCAACGGCGCGTCGAAGCGGATCAGTTCCTCGACGCACGAATCCAGCAAGGAAGGAGCCGCCAGCAAGCGTTCCCACTGGTCCCGGTGCGTGAGCAACGCCGTGATGCCGTTGCTGAGCACGTTGACCGTCGCCTCGTGGCCGGCCATCAGCAGCAGCACTGCGGTCGCGACCAGCTCGTCCGGCGTCAGCTCGCTGCGCAGGAGGTCGCTGATGATGTCGTCACCAGGGGCGTCGGCGCGAGCCGAAGCCACCGACCGGACGTACTCGACGAACTCGGCGGCCGCCCGCTCGGCGGCGTCACGAGCGTCCTCGGGCAGGCCGTACTCGTACATCTTCACGATGCTGTTTGACAACTCCACCATGCGGGGCCCGTCGGACCCCGGGACGCCCAGCAGCTCGGCGATCACCGCGACCGGCAGCGGCTGGGCCAGGTGCTCGAGGAGGTCCGCGCTGCCGTCGGCGGCGATCGCGGCCGCGAGGTCGTCGACCATCCGGTCGGCGAGCGTCGCGACCATCGGCCGCAGCCGTTGCACGTGGCCGCGGCCGAACGCGCCCGCGATCAGCCGGCGGAGGCGGGTGTGCGCCGGCGGCTCGTTCTCCAGCAGGGAGTTGCGGTGCAGCAGGTTGAACGACGCGAACCGTTCGAGCGGCTGCGCGTCCTGCCAGATCCGGCCCAGTCCGCGGTGCCGCAGCACCGCCGACGACGCGGCGTGCGACACCGCCACGGCGAGCCCCAGCTCGTCGTGGAAATGGACGTCGCCCTGCTCGCGCAGGGCGGCGAACGCCGGGTACGGGTCTTCCAGGAACGCGGGATCGCGGGGGTCGAACACGTCGCGAGACTAGCCCTTCGATAGCGTTCCAAGCCGAGCCAGAGGAGGCAGCAATGGGCAAGGGCGCGCGCAAGAAGGGGCCCAAGCAGGCGACGGACCGCAAGCCGAAGGTGCGCGACGTCTTCGTCGGTCAGCCGTTCGAGGGACTGGCGGCGGAGCCCGAGCTGATCGCGCTGCGCGAGTTCGTGCCGTCCGCGACGGCCAAGCTGACCCTCGCCGACGGCGGCGACGTCACCCTCGGCACCGTGCTGCCGATGGCCGCGGCCGCGTTCGTCCGCTCGGACGGCCAGCGGTACCTCGGCCTGCAGGTGCAGACCCGCTCCTCCGACATCAGCCGCGACCTCGGCCGCTCGCTGAAGTGGCTGCTGGACGCCAAGGAGGGTGACGTCCTCGGCGTGCCGGACACGACGACCCCGCCGGAAGCCGACGAGCACGCCCGTCTCCAGGACCTGCTCACGCCTGGCGCCGAGCTCGACGTCACGCTGCACAAGGACTTCGCCTGGTGGCTGCCGGCGGACGCGGACGCGACCGGCGACGTCGCGGTGTCCCTCGAGCGCGCGAACGCCGCGATCATGCCGACCGAACGTCTGGGCTCGGGTGCCTACTGGGTCCTCGCCGGTGAGAAGGCGCACCTGCGCTGGGTCCGTCCGGAGCCGGAGAACCTGCTGCTCCAGGCGCTGGCCCGGTTGTCCGCGGCCGGTGAGCTCGGCCTCGGCGAGGGTTCCCGCTACGCCGGTTCGTTCCGGGCGCACGGCCTGCTGGTCCCGGTCTGGGACCTCGACCCCGAGGCCCACGCCCGCGAGTGGGCGGAGGCGAAGGACGCCCTCGGTACCCGCCTCGAGACGGCCTTGAAGTCCCTCGACGCCGAACCGCTGAACGCGACCGAGCGCCGCGCCCGCGACGGCCTCATCGGCCGCCAGCTCACCCTGCGCTGACCCGCGCCGGGCCCGCGCCCGCGACGGCTTCATCCGCCGCCAGCTCACCCAGCGCCGATCAATGCCGGGCTCGCGCCCGGAATGACCACCACCGCCGCCGAGCACCACGCTCGGCGGCGGCTCGGGTCCGGCCGCACCGCACCGGCCCGCGGCTTGGGTCCACAGGTGGGCCCCGCCGGCTTTCGAGCGGCAGTCCGCGGCGGCCGGAGCGAGGAGACTGGCTGTCCCTCACCTCACGCCGTTCGGCTTTGAATGACAGCCCGCGCGCCCAGCATGAGGAGCCGGCTCTCCCGCATCCCGCGTCGGACACTGTCGGAAAGTGCCGGACCACCGGTCCGTCCCGGTGACCGGAAACTGCTCGGTGAGCGTTCAACCAGGCCTTATGTGGCGTACGAGACACCGCCGCCGGAACGGCGTGGTGGGACCATTCTCCGCGTGATACTCCACATCTGCGGGGCGGCCGACTGGGCCGAAGTGGGCGAAGGCGGCGAGTACCGGCCGGCTTCTCTGGACGAGGTCGGGTTCATCCACTGTTCCGACTTCGGCACGGCGCACCTGCCGGCCAACGTGCGCTACCGGGGCCGGACCGACCTGGTGCTGCTCGAGATCGACCCGGCGAAGGTCGAGGCGCCGGTCCGCTGGGAAGACGGCGCGCCGCCGCATCCGGCTGGGATCTGGTTCCCGCACGTCTACGGGCCGATTCCGCACGCCGCCGTCGTCGGCGTGCACCCGTTCGCCGAAACGGCCGAGGGTGGCTTCCGGCTGCCGGACTCGCTCGCGCGCCGCTGACGTGGGCAACTCATCACCCGGCCGGGCGGCGGCGAATCCGGGCGGGAACGCGGGCAACCTGAGGGGGCTGTGATGCGTGTGGAGGGGGAAAGCGACTCGGCTTCTGGCTACCCGACCCCGATGGGAGGCGATACGGTGACGGCTGCGGCACCCGTCTTCACCGGGGGAGATACCTGGGTGACCAGCGCAGGCCGAGGGAGGGCCGCGACGTTGCCGGGTGAGCTGGCCGACTTCGGCGACTTCGTGCAGGCCACTCTGCCGGGGCTGCTGCGCTACGGCCACGCGCTCACCGGAAACCCGCACGACGCGGCGGACCTGGTGCAGACCGTGCTGGAGAAGATCGGTTCGCGCTGGACCTACGTGCACGAAAAGACGGGCGACCCGCTCGCCTACGTCCGCCGGTCGATGGCGAACGCGCACGTCAGCCGGTGGCGCCGGACGCGCCGGGAGAACCTGGTGGCCGATCTGCCGGACACCAGCCCGCACGTGCCGGACGACCCGTTCGAGCACGAGCCGCTGTGGCGCGCGTTACGAACGCTGCCGCCGAGACAACGGGCCGTCATGGTCCTGCGTTACTACGAAGGTCTCTCGGAAGCGGAGATCGCCGGTGCCCTCGGCGTCACGCAGGGCACCGTCAAGAGCCAGGCCAGCAAGGCGATCGCGTCACTGCGGTCGAAACTGACCGTGGCCGACATCCAAGGCGAAGGGAGTGACGCGGGTTGAACATCTCCGAGGACGAGCTCGAGCAGCGCCTGCGTGAGCTGTTCGCCGACGAACGGCTGGACCTGCCGCCGCCACCGGAGGCCGGCACGACCATCGTCGCCGGTGCGCGACGGCGTCGTCGCCGTCGTCAGGGCGTCCTGGCCGTGACCGGGGTCGCGGCGGCCGTGGTGGCCGTCTCGGGCGGGCTCACGATGGTGCACCTGCACGCCGAGGACGGCACCGCGGTGATGACCGCCGACGGATCTTCGATCAGCGTCAAGCCGCCCGAGAACCTCACGGCCGGGCGGCAGCCCCAGACCTCGGCCCCCGTGCCGACCAGGACCCAGGACATCGAGGTCTCGGCGCCTCCCGCTTCGCCGACGTCGAAGGCTTCACGGCCGTTGTCGGCCCAGCCGCCGTCGAAGCTGCCGTCCGTGCTGAGCGGGCCGCTGCTCGGTTCGGACGGCTTCGGCACCATCAAGCTCGGCATGTCCGAGACCCAGCTGGCCGCGCTGGGCGTCACGCTCACCGAATCGCAGGCCGGTGCCAGCTGCACCGTGTACACCGCGCAGGGCAGCGGGGTGCCGTCGGCCGCGACCGTCGTGGTCTCGAAAGCGGTCGGGCTCACGGTCGTCACCCCGGAGCAGGTGGCGCACACCGCCGAGGGCATCGGCGCCGGATCGAGCAAGGAGCAGGTGCTCGCGACCTACCCCGCCGCGAAGGAGGAGCCGGGGGGTGTCGTCGCCCCGGCCACCGACGCCGCCGACTACCACTTCCGGCTCGACGACTCCGGGGTCGTGCAGACGAGCCTGATGAGCGTCAACCAGGACTGCGCCGGCTGAGCGCCGGCCACATGCGAAAACCCGGGCTGTCCACAGGGGGAGAGCCCGGGTTTTCGAACCTCGTGGTGGGAGGCTGTCAGAGTGCCCCGCCGGCGACGGGCGGCATCCCGGAATCGCGGCCACCGTCGCCGACGGACTCGCGGTACAGGTGGTTCTCGACCTCGAACAGGTTGCCGTTCGCGCGCTTGACGACGTTCAGCAGCGTGCTCATCTGGGAGATCTCTTCGACCTGCTCCTTGAGGAACCACTGCGTGAACTGCTCGCTGATGTAGTCCTCTTCGGCGCGGGCGGCCTTGGCCATCGCGGAGATGTCGGTGGCGACGTCCTTCTCCTGCTCGAGTGCGAGCTCGATGACCTCGGTGACGCCGGAGAAGTCGTTGCGCACTTCGCCCGTGCCGGGGATTTCGACGTGGTGGTCGCGGTCCAACATGTACTGCACGAGCGCCATCGCGTGGTTACGCTCTTCGACGGACTGCTTGTAGAAGTGCTTCGCCAGCTGCGGCAGGTCCTCGGCGTCGAACCAGACCGCGAGCGCGATGTACTGCTGGGACGCGTTGAACTCGTTGTGGATCTGCGCCTGCAGCAGTTCGTAGAACTTCGAGCGCGGTTCTTTCTTCTTCGTCAGGGACATGAGAATCAGAATAGATCAAGTTTCGCTGAAAGGCCACTCGGGGCTGGTGATCTGGACCCTATTAGGGTTACCATTCCTAAAGAAGACGAACCTAATTTAAGTAAGCCTTCCCTAAATGTCGTACTCATTTAGGGAAGGCTTACTTGAATTCACCGCAACGCTTCCCGGCGGATCGGGCAGGACATGCACCGCGGCCCGCCCCGGCCGGAGCCCAGCTCGGACCCGGCGATCGGCAGCACCTCGATGCCGGCCGCCTCCAGGCGCTCGTTCGTCTCCACGTTCCGCTCGTACCCCACGACCACGCCCGGCGCCAGCGCCAAGGTGTTGTTGCCGTCGTCCCACTGCTCGCGTTCGGCCGTCACCGGGTCGAGGCCGGTGTCGATGACGCGCAGCCGGTCGATCTCCATCGCCTCGGCCGCGGCCACCAGGAACGGCGTCGGGCCCGCGACCTTGACGCCGCCGTCGCCGGTCGGGCGGATGGTGAACGCCGTCAGCGAGTCGCGCGCCAGCGGGTACATCACGACCGCGTCGGCGTCGACCATCGTGCACACCGTGTCCAGGTGCATGGTCGCGCGCGACTGCTCGATCGGCACCGCGAGCACGGTGTGCGCGATGCCGTCGGCGAACACCGACCGCGCGAGCGACTCCGCGCCGGCCGCGGTCGTCCGCTCGCCGACGCCGATGGCGAGCACGCCCGGTGCCAGCAGCATCACGTCGCCGCCCTCGATCGGCGCCGAATGCGCGCCGTACGCGCGGGCCGCGTGCCGGAAGTACGGGTGATAGGCGTAGATCAGGTCCAGCACCGCGGTCTCACGGCGGCGCGCGGGCATGGTCAGCGACGAGATCGCGACGCGGTCGGCGATCCAGGCCGACGAGTCGCGCGTGAACAGCAGGTTCGGCAGCGGGTCGACGGCGAAGTCGTGCGGGTGGTTCATCATCCGCACCAGCGACGCGCCTTCCGCGGAGGGCAGCTCCTCGAACGTCATCCCGGCCATCAGCACCTCGGCGAGGCCGGCCGACGTGACGCCGGACAGGTGCGAACGCAGCGAGTCGGCGAGGTCGCCGCCGAGCCGCCGGTCGTCGACCGCCGCGTGGACGCCGGCCGCGTGGGCGCGGTCGTCCTCCAGCGCCGTCCGGAGGGCGTCGGCCAGCAGCAGCACCTCGACGCCGCGGCTGCGGAGCACGTCGGCGAAAGCGTCGTGCTCGGCCTGGGCCCGGTCGACCCACGGGATCGAGTCGAAGAGGAGCTGGTCGTTGTTGCGGGGCGTCAGCCTTTTGAGCTCGTTGCCGGGCCGGTGCAGCAGCACCGCGCGCAGGGGTCCGACTTCGCTGTCCACCCGGGGAGGTGCCGTTTCGTCGATCACCCCCCGAGCTTAGTCAGGGCAACCAGGAAACGTGCCCCTTCAACAGGGCATACCCGACGAACGACACGAAGTCGAACAGCGTGTGCGCGGCGACCAGCGGCCACAGCCGGTTCGTCTTCTGCCACAGCCGCCCGAACACCAGGCCCATGATCAGGTTGCCGACGAACCCGCCGAACCCCTGGTACAGGTGGTACGACCCGCGCAGCACGGCGGCACCGACCAGCGCGGTGTTCTCGCGGACGCCGAGCTGGCGCAGCCGCGTCAGCAGGTAGCCGATGACCAGGACCTCTTCGGCGAACGCGTTGCCGAACGCCGAGAGCGTCAGCGTGATCGGCCGCCACCACGTGTCGCCCAAAGTGGACGGTTGCACCGCCAGGCTGAAGCCCAGGTGGTAGGAGATGAAGTACAGCGCCAGGCCGGGGATCCCGATCAGCGCGGCCAGCCCGAGCGTCAGCAACGCGTCCCGCCGCGGTGACCGGCGGTCCAGCCCGACCTGCGCCATCTTGATGCCCGCCCGCCACAGGAAGTACAGCCCGAGCGCGCCCCAGCCGACCAGCTGGGCGGCCGAGAGCAGCTGCTTGAGCAGGTCGATCAGGCTCGCCGCGGCCTGCGGCACGTTGAGCTGGACCTGCTGCTGGGCCAACGGCGTCGGCTGCAGCAAGGAGTCCACAAGGGACAGCAGGCTGCGCACGCCGGACAGGCCGAGCGTGATGCCGAAGACGATCAGCAGCTCGATCTTGATCGCGCGGCGCTCCCGCGGGTCGTCGATCGGTTCCGGGAACGGCGGCCGGGCCGGGGCCAGCCACGATCGCGCGGTGAACGTCATGTGCGCACGCTACCTTCGGGGTATGCCGAGGAGCATCGCCACCAACGAAACCGTCGACCGCGCCGCGCTGGTCGAGTTCCTGTCCACCCGCCACCGCGCGATCCTGCTGACCACGAAGGCCGATGGCGGGCCGCAGCTCTCGCCGGTCACGTGCGGCGTCGACGCCGAGGGCAGGCTCGTCATCTCGACCTACCCGAAGCGCGCGAAGATCGTGAACATCAAGCGCAACCCGAAGGTCTCCGCCTGCATCCTGTCCGACGAGTGGAACGATCAGTGGGTCCAGCTGAACGGCACGGCCGAAGTGCTGGACATCCCGGATTCCGTCGAGCCGCTCGTGGAGTACTTCCGGGCCATTTCGGGTGAACACCCGGACTGGGACGAATACCGCGAAGCGATGGTCAAGCAGGGCAAGAGCATCATCCGCGTGACCATCGAGAGCTGGGGCCCGCTGGCCAAGGGCGGCTTCCCCGCCGAGCTAGCCTGACGCGCCCCGCAGGAACGGGCAGCCGACCAGCCGCCGCAGCTCCATCGCGAGCTGCGGCGGGCTCTCGACGGACTTCGAGAACGCCAGCCGGACGTCGTGGTCGCCGGCGTCGGACTCGACGCGCAGCCGGAGCCCGAACCGGTCGAGCCCGAGCGGGCGGATCCGGCCGCCGCGCAGCTCCGCCGGCAGGTGCTTGGCCAGCTGCTCGACGACGTCGGAGTGGTCGCTCTCGAGGTGCCGCAGCCACTGGGCTTCGTAGTCGTGGAACGGGTCGGGTGGCGCCGCGCTGAACATGTGCGGGCGCAGCGAGTGCGTGCCTTCGGCGTCGGCGAGCACGAGCGACGCCGGGGTGAGCCGCAGCAGCGTGACGCCGTGGCCGACATCGAGGACCCGTTCGTCCGGCCGCGACTCGGCGATCGACACCGCCCGCGCGCGGGCCGACACCGGCGAGAGCGGCCGCAGCCAGCCGGTGATCCACAGCAGCCCGCGGATCGGCTCCCGCAGGGCGACCGGCGCCTGGTCGGCGAGCTCGACCATCACGGCCAGCTCGCCGCGCTGGGTCTGCTGGGCCGCGCCGACCATCGGGTGGTCGTCGGGCAGCAGCACGCTGACGCTGCCGCTGTGGTGCACGTGGTGCAGGAGCGGCACGACGCGCTCGCTGTCGAGACCGGCGCGTTCGCAGGTGGGCATCAGGGACGCGGGACCGTTGCGGGTCGCGATCGTCTTGGCTCGCTCGGCGGGGTTCGGTGCCGGCGGGCGGCGGATGGATGTCGGGGCCTCGGTCACGGCTCACCTCCTACTTAGGTGAGCCTAACCTGAATCCGACGGTCTGGATAGTCGCTCGTGTGCGGTCCGGGTCACGGCGGTGTTCCGCTGAACGGAGTATCGGGTAACGGCGCTGTGCAAAATTCCGAAAAGACCGGTGACCAATCGACACGGTGGGGGCCAGCGTGCAGACCGTCCCGGTTCCCGAACGCGTGCCCGCGTTCGAGCTCGACCCCGCCATGCCGTCGGGCGCGCTCCCGATCTTCGGCGAGTACCTCGACCGGATCGGCCGCACCGCGGCGGACGGGCGCCTGCTGACCTGGGCTCTGCCGGTGCTCGGGATCGCCCAGTTCTTCACCGGCGCCGGGATCGCGCTGCCACTGGGCACGCTCGCGCTGGCCGGTTCGGTCGTGGCGTGGTGGCGCTACCGCGCCCACCTCCGGGTGCCCGAGACCCGGCTGAAGCGGGAACCGTTCCGGCAGGTCGACATCGCGCCCGGCGGGCTGGTGGCCGCCGGGCGGACGGTCGGCGTCCGGCTGCCGGACGGCCGCTGGCTGCGCGTCCGGCTCGACGAGGCGTACCGGCTGCTGCTGGCCGGGCACCGGCGGGTGTGGCTGCTGGGCCGCGGCCCGAAGGTGTTCGTCGGCTTCGCAGGGGTCGTGCGGGTGCGCCGCGCCCGGATCTTCGACGCGCCGCCGGCGGGCGCGGTGGCCGTGCCGCCCGTGGTGGCGTCCGGTTCGCCGCGGCTCGACCCCGTGCTGGCCGCGCACCGCCGCCGGATCGCCCGCGAACTGCGCACGGCGGCGGCGTTCCTGCTGGTCCTGGCCGCGTTCGCCGTGTGGGTGCGGGTCGACTTCCCGGTGACGAAGTGGGCGGCGCTGACCGTCGCGGCGGGCGCGCTCCTGGGCGCGCTCGTGACCGCGCTGCGAGCGGTCGCCTACCGCCGTCCGCTGCCGGCGGACCACTGGACGGAGCTGCGCGCGGTCCTCGACGGTCCGGTCCGCATGGGCCGCCACGGCGCGGCCCGGGCGAGCGGCCTGACCATGCTCGCCGACGGGACGGTGATCGGGTTCCGCCTGCCCAGGGCCGACCCCTCGATGGCGGCCAACATCGCGGCGACGGGCCGCCTGTGGATCGCGGGTGTCCCCAGGCCGGGCTCGGCGAAGGCGGGCGTGCCGGGCTATCCGGTGCTGGGCACGGTCTGGCTGGGCTGAGCCCAGCTCGGCCGCCAAGCGTCCGGGGCCCGCGAGCCGGACCGGAGGTGGGCGCGTAGCGCGGCCAAGGCCGGGTGCGGGTTGTCGCGGCGCCACACCAAGGAGTGTGAGTACACCGGCGTCGGGTTCGCGATCGGCACCTGCCGCAGGTTGTGACCCGCCGGCCACAGCAACCGCGCGCCGGTTCCGATCAGCGTGGCCACCTCGGCCGACTCCGCGAGGAAGTCGAACAGCACCTCGGTGCCGAAGTTCGGGCCGGCCGCGTCGATCGAGAGCCCGAACGCGGCGGCGAACTCGGCGTAGTAGGCCGCCCATTCGGTGCCGGGGACGATGCCCGGCATCCAGATGCGGTGGCCCTTCAAGCGCTCCGGAGTCACCGCGGGCGAATCGGCGAGGGCGTGCGCGGGGCCTGTGAGGAGGTGGAGCGGTTCGTCGTGCACCCACGCCGACGCGACCCCCTCCGGCAGTTCGCGCGCGGCGACGGCGCGGAAGGACGCGTCGATCTCGCCGTCGCGCACCGCGGTGATCGCGGCCGCGGCGTCGAAGAGCGTCAGGACCTCCAGCGCGACCTGCGGGTGCGCGGTGTGGAAGTCCCGCAGCAGGGCCGCGGTGCCGAGGCGCCGGCCGATGACGTCGACGCGGAGCGGGCCGGTGCGGACCGAGGCGAGCGCTCGCGCTTCGGCCCGGAGCAGCTCGCGGGCGTGCGGCAGGAACGCCTCGCCCTCGCCGGTGAGCCGGGCGCCGCGGGCGGTGCGCGTGAACAGGCGGGCGCCCAGCGTCTTCTCCAGCGCCGCGATGCGTTTCGAGACGGCCTGCTGCGTGATGGCGAGGTCGGCCGCGGCGTCCTGGAACCGGCCGGCGTCCGCGGCGGCGACGAAGGTGCGCACGGCATCGAGATCCACGACGACCGACTCTAGGGTCACAACGCGGGGTTGTGGCGCGCCGATGCGGTGGTTGTTTGATCCCCGCGGCCCTTCTTCGCTTTGATCCTCCGGTGATGCGCGGAAGGTCGCTCGGGCGGCGGTTCAGGTGGCTGTGGACGGCTTACGCCGTGAGCGCGTTCGGCACCTGGCTCGGCTTCGGTGCCTTTCCCATGCTGGCGATCCTCGTGCTGCACGCCGGGCCCGCGGCCGTTTCGGCGCTCGCCGCGGTCGGTCCGGCCGTCGGCGCGCTCGTGGCCGTGCCGCTGGGGCCGTGGGTCGACCGGCGGCCCAAGCGGCCGGTGCTGGTGGCCATGGACCTCGTCCGGTTCGCCGCTCTGATCAGCGTGCCGGCCCTCTACGCCCTCGGGTCGCTGAGCTTCGCCCAGCTGCTCGTCGTCTCGGTGGTCGTCGCCGCGGCGGACATCACCTTCACGTCGGCGAGCGGCGCCTTCCTGAAGGGCCTCGTGCCGCCCGAAGACCTGCTCGTCGCGAACGGGCGGTTCGAGTCGACGAACTGGACGGCCACCGCGCTCGGCCCGCCGCTCGGCGGGGCGGCGTTCGCGCTCTTCGGGCCGGTGACGTCGGTGGCCGCCAACGCCGTCAGCTTCCTGCTCTCCGCGCTCGGGATCCGGGCGATCGGCGGAGCCGAACCGCCCCCGCGGCAGACCACTCGCCTGCGTGCGCGGGACCTGGCCGAGGGGTGGCGCACGATCCTGACCCACCCCGGGCTGCGGCCGCTGTACTTCAACGTCCTGCTCTTCAACGGCCTGATCATGTGCACCGAACCGCTGCTCGCGGTGCTGATGCTGAACCAGCTCGGGTTCACGCCGTGGCAGTACGGGCTCGCGTTCGCGGTGCCGTGCCTCGGCGGGCTGGCCGGGTCGCGGCTGACCCCGCGGCTCGTCACGCGGTTCGGGCGGCACGCCGTGTTGCTGACCTCGGGAGCGCTGCGCGCGTGCTGGCTGCTCGCGCTGGCGTTCCTGCCGAGCGGCGCCGGCGGGCTCGCCTTCGTCATGGTCGTCGAACTCGGCCTGATCGTCTGCTGCAGCGTGTTCAACCCGGTGCTCGCTACCTACCGGCTTGAGCAGCTTCCGGCGGACCGCGTGGCGAGCACGCTCTCGGCGTGGTCGGTCAGCACCAAGGCGTCGATCGCCGCGCTGACCGCGCTGTGGGGTGTGCTCGCGAGCTTCACCGGCCCGCGGGTCGCGATCGGTGCCGCCGGCGTACTCGTGCTGGTGACACCGTTGCTGCTGCCTCGCCGGGACCGGACGCCGGTAGCCGCCTAACCCAGCGACTTCCGCGTCGCCTGCTCGGTCTCCAGCACGCCCTGCCGGATGCCCTCCAGCTGGTCGCTCAGCTCGCGCACCGCGCCGGTGTCCACCGCGACGTCCGTGGTCGCCGCCGTCAGCTCGGCGACGCGCGCCACCAGGCTGTCCAGCCCCAACGCGCCCGACTGCAGCTGCGCCAGCAGCTTGTCGCGCGCGCCGGAGAGCCGCGCGTGCACGTCCTCCTGGGCCTGGACCGCCGAGAGCGCCTGTTCGAGATCGCCGCGGACCTCCTCGCGCGCCGATCCCATGGACTGCTCCAGCCGGCGCCGCTCCCGCGTCACGGTCTCGAGGTCGACGCGGGACAGGGCCTTCCCGGTCGCCGACGCGCGGCCGGCCAGGCGCCGGAGCGTCGCCAGCGTCTCCTGGACCACCGGCTCCATGTCCGCGACGCGGTCGGCGAGCGGGCCCGCGTCGAGGGATTCGCTCAGCGACCCGAACCCGTCGGCCGCGCCCTCGGCCCGGCGCAGCCAGTTCGCCTCGGCCGAACCCGCGTCGACGTCGAGGATCCGCGCTTCGCGGGGCGCAGGTTCCTTCTCGCGGGTTGCGACGCCGACGCCCGCCCAGGCCGCGAGCACGGCGACGCCCACGCCGAGCGACGCGAACACCGGCAGCTGGACGGCCCACGCCACGCCCGCCGAGGTGGCGGCCAGCAGCAGCCCCCACGGTTCGGCGAGCTCACGGGCGAACTTCATGTCAGAAATTCGAAATCACGGAGGTGAACACCTGGTTGATCGAGTCCGGTTTGGACGAATCGTACTCCGATCCCTCAGTCGCTTCGGCGATCTGCTTCAGCACGCCCTGGTCGGCGTCCGAGCCGTAGGCGATCGTGAACAGCCGGACCGTCTCCGCGTTGCCCTCCGGCCGCAGCTGCGGCAGCAGGTGCTCGAGGTCGACGCCGCCGGAGTCCTCGTTGCGGCCGTCGGTCAGCACCACGACCGCGTTGATCGCCGCCGGGTCGATGTGCGCCTTCATGTACTCATACGCGGCCAGCGAAGAGTCGTAGAGCCCGGTGCCGGCCTGCGGCGTCAACCCGCTCAGCCGGCTGGCGAGGGTCTCCTTGCCGCTGGTGCCCAGCGCCTGCACCGGCACCAGCTCCTGGTAGTCCTTGTCGCTGTCGAGGCGGGTGGAGAACTGCCAGAGCCCGACCTGGTCGCGCGGCACGAACTGGCCGAGCGCGTCGATCGCGGCCTGCTTGGCCAGGTCGATCTTGCTCTTGCCGGTGCCCTTGACCTCGTCGCCCATCGAACCGGAGACGTCCACGACCAGCAGCACGTTCGCCTTCTTGCGCAGCTCACTCCAGGAGCTCAGCAGCTTCGAGAGCACGGCAGGCGACGGTGGCCGGATGAAGTTGATCTTCGCGTCGGGCTGGACGCCGTTCTGGGTCGTCACCTGCGGGCCGGGCTTGCCGTCGAACGACCGGAAGCCCAGCGCGGCGAACCGCGCTTGCGTCTCCGGCCCCCGCAGGTAGCCGAGGAAGTCCGCGGCGATCTGCTTGCGCGTCGGGTCGGCCCAGTTCAGCGTGACGAACGGGTGGTCGGAGTTGAGCGTGCCGTCGGCCGGGTAGATCGCGACGATCGGCACCTTCGGCGGCGCGTGCTGGCCGACCTTGGCGGGATCGTTCGTGGGATTGCCCTGGTTGTAGCCGATCAGCGAGCTCTCCTCGACGGTCACCGCCGAGATGTAGGACAGCGCCGCGCCGCGGTCGTCGGCCTTCTGCAGGTTCGTCAGGAAGGTCAGCGTGTTGTCGCCGTAGTGCACGATCGCCTGCTCGATGTTCGTGACGAACTGCCTGGCCTCGGGCTTCTCGAGCGCGGCCGCGGTGAGGTCGGACGACGTGCCGGTGGCCGCGTAGTACGCGCCGATGGTCGCGTTCAGCCCCGCGGTGGAGATGTTCGGGTTCGTCTTGCCGAGCCGGAACTTGCCCCACTCCGGGTGGCCGTACTTCGCCCAGCCGGCCGGGTCGGTCGCGAGCGTGGCGAGGTCCTTCCAGCCGATCGGCTTGGCCGGCCAGCCCAGCGCCTCGGCCATCGGCTTCGGCATCGCGACGGTCAGCGGCGAGTTCGCGATCGACTGCGGGTCACCGTCCGGCACGATCGACGCCGAGTCGCCCTTCGCGTTGACGCGCAGCAGGTTGACCCAGCCGCTCGCGGCCGGCGTCCAGACGTCGGGGCGCGGCCCGTCGGTGGCCTCGTTCCAGCCGTTCGCCAGCGCCTGCATCGCGATACCCGACGACTTCGATTTCACGATGACGTCGACGCAGTGCCCGGCGACGGTCCGTCCGGAGTAGGCCTTGGCGGCTTCCTGGACTATTCCGACCTTTTCCGGGGACGACGCGACGTTGAGGGCGACGGCGTCGGACCCGGTGCATTTCACCTGGTCCGCCTCGTCGCTCGAGCCGCTGGTCCAGGCTCGGATCCCGACGATCAGCCCGGCGGCCACCAGGATCGCGGCCACGAACGGGAGAATCTTTCTCTTTCGCCGTGCTGGTTGGGAATTGATCATCGAACCCTCCCCGTTCCGCCACCGGAATACCATTATCGGGCAGTGGAACGAGGATGGGACGGTAATTCGTGAACTTGACTATCCCTTAGGGCCGCGGCGCGACCACGTCCACGCGTAGCCGGGGTCTTCGGACGCGTCGGCGGCTTCGCCGAGGTCCAGCGGCGCGAACGTGTCGACCATGACCGCGGTCTCGTCGAAGAACTCCGCGCCGATCGACGCCTCCGCCGCGCCCGGCTGCGGGCCGTGCGTGAAGCCGGACGGGTGCAGCGAGAGCGAGCCGACGCCGATGCCCGAGCCCTTCCGGGCCTCGTAGTCGCCGCGCACGTAGAACATCAGCTCGTCGGAGTCGACGTTCGCGTGGTTGTACGGCACCGGGATCGAGTCCTCGTGGTAGTCGACCTTCCGCGGGCAGAAGGAGCAGACGACGAAGTTCGGGCCCTCGAACGTCTGGTGCACGGGCGGCGGCTGGTGCACGCGGCCGGTGATCGGCTCGAAGTCGTCGATGTTGAACGCCCACGGGTAGAGGCAGCCGTCCCAGCCGACGACGTCGAAGGGGTGCGTCGCGTACGTGTAGCGCGTCAGGCCCGCGCGGTGGCGCACGAGGACGTCGACGTCCTCGCCGTCTGCCAGCAGCGGCTCGGCCGGCCCGCGGACGTCGCGCTCGCAGTACGGCGAGTGCTCGAGGAACTGCCCCTTCGCCGACAGGTACCGCTTCGGCGGCCCGATGTGCCCGCGTGCCTCGAGGATGAAAAGGCCGACCTCGCCGTGGGGGACGACGCGGTAGGTGCACGACGTCGGGAGCACGAGGTAGTCGCCGTCCCCGATCTCGAGGCTGCCGTAGATCGTCTCGACGGTCGCGGAGCCGCCCTGGACGTAGAACAGCTCGTCGCCGGCCGCGTTGCGGTAGAGCGGGCTGGGCGCGGTCGCGGTGACGAACCCGATGGTGACGTCGGCGTTGCCGAACAGCCGGCGCCGGTCGGTCACGGCGTCGGCCTCGGCGCCGAACTTGAGGTCCCGGGTCTGGAACGCCCGCGGCTTGAGCGGGTGGTTCGGGGTCAGCGGCCCGCGGTCCTCCTCGACCGCCACGGCGTCGACGATCGCCGTCGGCAGGCCGCGGTGGTAGAGCAGCGCGGAGTCCGCGGAGAAGCCCTCGACGCCCATCAGCTCCTCGGCGTAGAGCCCGCCGTCCGGCTTCCGGAACGCGGTGTGCCGCTTGTGCGGGATCTCACCTACTCGCCGGTAGTAAGGCATCGACAACCCCTTCTTACGCGTCCGTTGTGCGAACGATTTTGTCCTGATGTCGTACGCTACTAGCGTGTCAGTCGTGTCAAGCGCTGTGGAACTCACGCCCCCCGGCCCCCGTGGAATCCCTCCCCTGTTCGCGAGGCTCGTCGACGACTCGGCGCTGTTCCCTCCGGGCGATGCGGCCATGCCCGAAGCCCTGCGCGCGCACTTCGCGATCCGGGAGTCCGAACACGCCGGTGTACTGGGGGTTTTCCTCTGCCAGGCGTCCCGGCTGCCGGAGCTGATCACCGAGCTGATCAAGATCAAGCCGAAGCAGCCGCTGCCGTTCTCGCTGATCATCGACACCGGCCTCGGCGGCGTCCCGAAGGCGATCTCGATCGTCGAGTCGCGCAGCGAGCTGCTGGCGCTGCGGATGGTCGAGATGCCGGCGCCGTCGGACGTCGACGAGGTCTGGCTGGAGCGCGTCTCGGAGTTCGTCCCGGAGGACGTCATCCGCGTGGTCGAGCCGCGGCGCGGCGTCGGCTGGCTGGACGGCGTGCGGAAGGTCATCGAGCACGGCAGCTGGCCGAAGATCCGCTGCGGCGGCAAGGCGGGGGAGAACTTCCCGAGCGTCGACGAGGTGGCGGACTTCCTCGCCGTCGTCAGCGGGTCCACCGGGGCGTCGTTCAAGGCGACGAACAGCCTGCACCGCGCGGTCCGGCACGCCGACCCCGACACCGGCTTCGTGCACCACGGCTTCCTCAACCTCCTCGTGGCCTCCGGGCGCAGCCTCTCCGGCGGCGACGTCCGGGAGGCGCTGGAGTCGACCGACGCCGAAGCGCTGGCCGATGAGGCCCGCGGGTTGTCCGAGCAGGCCGCGAAGGCCGTTCGGGCGCTCTTCGCGTCGTACGCGGCGGCGTCGTTCGAGCAGCCGGTCGCCGACATGGGCGAACTCGGCTTGCTGTGACCGGCCGGGAGGGGTCGCTGACGCTCGATCGGGGGTTGGCGCTGCTGCAGGCAGTGGCCGACGCCGGCGGCGACGCGGCGACCATCTCCGAGCTGGCCGTGGCCATCGGGGCCAGCCGCGCGGCCGTCTACCGGCTGCTCGTGCCGCTGTCGGAGCGCGGGCTGGTCTGGCGTGACGGCACCAAGGTCCGGCTCGGCGTCGGCCTGCTCCGGCTGGCCGGGCAGGTCCTGCCGCAGTTGCGGGACGCGGCCGGCCCGGTGCTGCGCGAGCTGGCCGAGAAGGTCGGCGCGACCGCGCACCTCTCGGTCGCCCAGGGGACGCAAGCGCTTGCGGTGGCCGTCGTCGAGCCGTCGTGGACGAGCTTCCACGTCGCTTACCGCGTCGGCAGCCGGCACTCGCTGACGTCGGGTGCGGCCGGCAAGGCGATGTCCCTGCGCCCGGGCGGCGACGGCTGGGTGACGTCGACGGGTGAGCTGCAGGCGGGCGCGTCCGGCGTCGCGGCGCCGGTTCGCGGGGTGCCGGGCCTGAAGGCGAGCGTCGGCGTCGTCTCGATGGAGCCGCTCAAGGCCGCCGAAGTGGGCCCGCAGGTCGTCGCGGCCGCCGGGCGGCTGGCCGACATCCTGCGCGCTTAGCGGCGCGGAACCACCAGCAGCGGCCGGACCATGGTCAGCAGCAGGGCGACGTCGATCGTGAACAGCAGGCGCTCGAACAGACCCAGCGTGACGTCCTGCTGCGCCGGGCCGACGACGAGCGTGACGACGAAGCCGGCGAGGACGATGCCGATGGCGGCGAAGCTCGCCGTGGCGAGCCGCCGGATCGTCGTCCTGCGCGGCTCCCACGGGCAGCGCTCGCGACCGCGCCTGGTGAGCACGAACGCGGCGGCCGGCAGCGCGACGAACGCCGTGAGCGCGGCGATGTTGTGGACCTGCCCGGACAGCGACCGCGCCTGCCCGTCCGGGTCCACGGGGACGAGCCCGCACACGAAGAGCCCGGCCGACCAGACGCCGGTCAGCACGCAGACGGCGGTGGTGCCCGGCCGGTGGGCCTTCGCGATGCCGGCGAGCAGGGCGACCGAGCCGAGCGAGAGGGCCAGGCACATCACGCTGAACAGGGGAGCGGCCGACGACGAGCCGAGCTTGCCGTAGACGTACTCCGACAGCGTCTGCCAGATCGGGCTGACCTGGCCGGAGAGCCGCAGGTGCAGGTCGATCGAGATGGCCACGGCGAGGCCGATGCCGCCGAGCGCGATCCGGCCGTGCAGCGGCGAGACCGCGGGCAGGGGCTTGTTCACCTGGCTTCCACCCTTCCGTTTCCGAAAGGTTACCCGGCGAACCTGTGAACCAGCGGTCAGAAAGCCAGCTGGAGCAGGGCGAACGCCGCGAACCCGGCGAACGCGAACCCGGCGCAGCGCTGGATCAGCTTCGGCTTGATCCGGCTGCGGATCTTCGCGCCGATGAACACCGCGAGCCCGGCCACGACGATGAGCGCGGCGAACGCGCCGACGCCGACGGCGACGGGGTTGCCGATGCGGGCAGCGAGGCTCGCCGTCGCGAGCTGGGAGGCGTCCCCCCACTCGGCGGCGAAGAGCACGCCGAACGACGTCATCGCGGAGCGCAGGAAGGAGAGCGGGGCGGGGCCGACGCGCGAAGCGTCTTCGCCTGCTTCGTCGGCTTCGCTGAATCCCTCGCGAAGGAGCATGAAAGAGCCGAGGCCGAACATCGCGGCGACCACCAGGGAAAGGACGACGTCCGGTAACAGCGTCAGCACACTGCCGAACGCGACCGCGATGACGCATTGCACGGCGAACGCCGCGCAGACGCCGGCGAATACCGGGCCACCGCGGAAACGCGTGGTCAGCACCAGGGTGGCGACCAGCGTCTTGTCCGGCAGTTCCACCGCGAGGACCAGGCCGAACGCGCTGATCAGCGCCACCATTGCGGGAGTCATGTGTATTTCTCGCCCCTTTCACTGCAACGATAAAGGGGAGTTTCGGAACGGCGCAAGCTGATGGCTTGCGCGAAATTGCCGGATCGGCAGTCATGAATTTGTCATCAAGCCGCGTCGCACAATTTTCTTCGGCGCACCGAAAATTCGATTGTGGGCTGGGGTAGGTTGGCGGCCATGGGGTCTGAGGCGCGTGCTGCGCAGGTCGAAGAGGTCATCCGCCGGCTGGAAGCTCACTACGTGTTCCCGGACGTCGCGGCGAAGCTGGCAGAAGCGCTTCGCCAGCGTCTTGGCGAAGGCGCGTACGACGAACTCGGTGACGCGGAATTCGCGACGCTCGTCACAACGGACCTGCAGTCGGTGAACGGCGACAAGCACCTGCGCCTGCGCCACCACGTCGACCCCGTCGCCGACGACGGCGACGCGGCCGTGAACTCCGACGGGTTCCGGCTCGGGGCCGAGCTGGAGGGCTTCGGCATCGCCGAGGTCCGGCGGCTGGCCGGCAACGTCGGCTACCTCGACACGACGATGCTCTACCCGCCCGAGCTGGCCGGACCCGCGATCGCGGCGGCGATGACGCTGCTCGCGCCTGCCGACGCCCTCCTGCTGGACGTGCGCCGCAACCGCGGCGGCACCCCCGGCACGAGCGCGCTGCTGCAGACCTACCTCGTCGACGAGCAGGTGCACTACCTCGACATCTACGAGCGCGAGGGCCACCGGACGACTCAGATGTGGACGCTGCCGTACGTTCCGGGCCTGCGGTTCGGCGGCACCAAGCCGGTCTGGGTGCTGACCGGGCCGCGGACGTTCTCCGGCGGCGAGGACCTCGCGTTCTCGCTCCAGCAGCAAGGCCGGGCGAAGACGGTCGGGGAGGCCACCCGCGGCGGCGCGCACCCGCGTGAGCAGTACAAAGTGGACACCTACCTCGACGTGACCGTGTCGATCGCGCGCTCGTTCCACCCGGAGACGGGGGAGAACTGGGAAGGCACCGGCGTCCGCCCGGACCTGCCGGTCGCCGCAGACAGGGCGTTCGACACGGCGTACGCGCTGGCGCTCGAGCACGTCTTGGAGCTGGGTTCCGCCGGTCCGCGGCGGACGGTGGCGGACGAGGCACGGCAGGCGCTCGACCGGCTGTAGTCACCCGGGACGTTGGTCCCGGGCCAGAGGGGACCACTTGATCTGGCTGGGCCCCCGGCTCCGGAGCACGCTGGACCACGTGGAGGTCCTTGAGCTAGCGCGGTGGCAGTTCGGCATCACCACCGTCTACCACTTCCTGATGGTCCCGCTGACCATCGGGCTGTCGATCCTGGTCGCGGCGATGCAGACCCGCTGGGTCCGCACCGGCGAGCTGCGGCACCTGAAGATGACGAAGTTCTGGGGCAAGCTGCTGCTGGTCAACTTCGCCATGGGCGTCGTGACCGGCATCGTGCAGGAGTTCCAGTTCGGGATGAACTGGAGCGCGTACTCGCGCTTCGTCGGCGACGTCTTCGGCGCGCCGCTCGCGATGGAAGGGCTCGTCGCGTTCTTCGTCGAGTCGACCTTCCTCGGCCTGTGGATCTTCGGCTGGGACCGGCTGCCGAAGAAGGTGCACCTGGCGTGCGCGTGGGCGTTTTCGCTGGCCACGATGGCATCGGCGTACTTCATCCTGGCCGCGAACTCGTGGATGCAGCACCCGGTCGGCGTGACGTTCGAGAACGGCAAGCCGACCATGAACTCGATCTGGGCGGTGCTGACGAACAACACGGCGCTCGCCGCGATCCCGCACACCCTGGCCGGCGCGTTCTCGGTGGCGGCGGCGTTCCTGGTGGGCGTCGCGGGCTGGCACCTGTGGCGGCGCGGCTCGGATCAGGACGTGTGGCGGTCCTCGCTGCGGCTGGGCGGCTGGGTCGGCGTGGCGGCGTTCGCGGTCCTCGCGATCACGGGTGACACGCAGGGCAAGCTGATGTTCGAGCAGCAGCCGATGAAGATGGCGTCGGCGGAAGCGCTGTGCCACACGGAAAAGCCGGCGAGCTTCTCGATCATCGCGATCGGCGACGTCGCCGGGGCCGACTGCGAGGACGTCAAGACGTTCAACGTGCCCGCGCTGCTGTCGTTCCTGGCGCACAACGACTTCAAGACCGAGGTCAAGGGCGTCGAGGACCTGATCACCGAGTACCAGGCGAAGTACGGCACGAACTACCCCGACGACCCCGCGCTGGGTTCGCTGGCGGGCAAGCCCATCGACTACGTGCCCAACCTGCCGGTGACGTACTGGGGCTTCCGCATGATGATCGGCTTCGGCGCGGTGTCGGCGGGCATCGGCCTGCTGGCCCTGTGGCTGACGCGCCAGGACCGCGTTCCGGCGGGCCGCTGGTTCCCGCTGCTGGTCCTCGGCGGCATCGCGACGCCGTTCCTCGGCAACAGCGCGGGCTGGATCTTCACGGAGATGGGCCGTCAGCCGTTCGTGGTCGTCCCGAACCCCTCGGGTGTCGACGGGGTGTGGATGTTCACGGCCCAGGCGGTCTCGCACCTGACGACGGGTGAGGTGTGGACGTCCCTGATCGCGCTGACCACGGTGTACGCGGCGCTGGGCGTGGTGGAGCTGTACCTGATGCGCAAGTACATCCGGGGCGGCGTCGACGCGGTGATGCCTCCGCCGAAGAAGGACTCCGACAAGACCGACGGCGACACGCTCGCCTTCGCGTACTGAGGTGGTGGACTCGATGGACACCCACAGTGCTGGTGTCTTCACTCTCCCGAGTTACCCACAGCCGACCTGTGGACAACTCCACTGGCTGTGGATAACTCATGGCTACCGCGCTCGAGGAGGGACGCGATGACCCTCGCCACGATCTGGTTCGCCGTCATCGCCTTCTTCTGGCTCGGCTACCTCTTCCTCGAAGGCTTCGACTTCGGCGTCGGCATGCTGCTGCCCGTCCTCGCGCGCGACAACACCGAGCGCCGCGTCATGGTCAACACCATCGGGCCGGTCTGGGACGGCAACGAGGTCTGGCTCATCGTCGCCGGCGGAGCCATGTTCGCCGCCTTCCCCGCCTGGTACGCAGGTCTGTTCTCGGCCGCCTACCTGCCGTTGCTGATCGTGCTGCTCGCCCTCATCGGCCGCGGCGTCGCGTTCGAATACCGCGGGAAGGTCGACTCCGAGCGCTGGCGGCGCACGTGGGACCGCGTGATCATGACCGGCTCGTGGGTCGCGCCGCTGGGTGTCGGCCTCATCCTCGCCACCACCGTCCTGGGCCTGCCTCTCGACGCCGCCGGCAACCGCGTCGGCTCCGCGTTCGCCGCCTTCCGCTGGGACACCCTGCTCGGCGCGATCGCGGTCGTCGCCTTCTCGCTCACGCACGGCGCCACCTTCCTGGCCCTCAAAACCAGTGGTGACCTGCGGGAACGTGCCCGTGGCCTGGCGCTCAGGCTCCTGCCGGTCGCGATGGTGCCGATCGTCGCGTTCCTGTCGGTCGTCCAGTGGCGCTCGGGCACGCTGTGGACACTGCTCGCGTTCGGGATCAGTGCTCTCGCCGCGGTGGTCGCCTGGCTGCGGCTGCGCGCCGACCGCGACGGGCAGGCCTTCGCCGCACTCGGCGTCGTCATCGCCGGGGCCGCGGTGGTCATGTTCGGTGCGCTCTTCCCGAACGTCCTGCCCTCGACCCTCGACGTCGCCAACACGCTCACCATCGAGGGTGCCGCGTCGAGCCCGTACACGCTGACCGTGATGAGCTGGGTCGCCGTCTTCGGCGCCCCGGCCGTGCTGATCTACCAGGGCTGGACGTACTGGGTGTTCCGCAAGCGCATCGGCACCCAGCACATCCCGGCGGTCCACGCGCCATGACGAAACACCTCGGGGGTTCCGGGTGGCGGAGCCCCCGGCCCGGGGCGGAGCCCCGGTTGTCCCAGCTTCCCGGACGCGCACCCCTTTCCGCCTCGGAGTCCACAGTGGACTCGGCGCGGCCGGGAAAGGGCCCGCTCGGCGCATTGCCGGCCCTCGTGCCGGCCGTGCGCCGGGCGCTGGCCCTGGTGGGGTTTCTCGCCTTCCTCAACGCCCTCGCGCTGGTGGCCCAGGCATTCCTGCTCGCCGACGTCCTCGCGGCGATCGTCGGAGCGGGTTCCGGGGGACGCACCGCCCAGCTGGCCGCGCTGCTCGCGCTCGTCGTGACGCGCGCGTTGACCGGCTGGGCGGTGCGCACGGTCTCCGCCCGCGCCGCCGCGACCGCGCAACGGGAGCTGCGCGCGAAGGCCGTCGACCACGCGCTGCGCCTCGGGCCCGAGTGGATCGCCCGCCGCGGCCACGGCGAGCTGACGGCGTTGACCACCCGCGGCCTCGACGCGCTCGATGCCTATTTCCGCGAATACCTGCCCGCTCTGGTGACGGCGGCGGTCGTGCCGCTCGGCGCCGGCGCGGCGATCCTGTTCGCCGACTGGCCGTCCGGCGTGATCGTCGCGCTCACGGTGCCGCTGCTGCCGATGTTCGCGATCCTCGTCGGCAAGTACACGGCCGGGCGCGTCGCGGGCGCGACCGACGCGACGCACCGGATGTCCGAACGGCTCCTGGAGCTCGTGCGCGTGCTGCCGGCGCTGACCGCGTTCCGCCGCGCCGCCGCGCAGGGCGAGACGGTCCGGCAGCTGTCCGAACGCCACCGCCGCGCGACGCTCAAGACGTTGCAGGTCGCGTTTTCCTCGGCGTTCGTCCTCGAACTCATCGCGACGCTGTCGGTTGCGCTGGTCGCGGTGGTGATCGGCGTCCGGCTCGCCGGCGGGAACCTGCCGCTGGCCATCGGGCTCGGCGTGCTGATCCTCGCGCCGGAGTGCTACCAGCCGGTGCGCGCGGTCGGCGCCGCGTTCCACGCCAGCGAGGACGGCGTCGAAGCGGTCCGGCGTGTCGCCGACCTGCTGGCCGAGCCGGTGCCCCCGTCCGGCACCGCGGTCCCTTCGCGTGGCTCACTTCGGGTGTCGTCCCTGCGCGTGGCGCGACGCGGCGGGTTCGCACCCGACGGCGAGACGTTCAGCGTCCGCCCGGGCGAGACTGTCTGGCTTCGCGCGCCGAGCGGCGGCGGCAAGTCGACGACGCTCGCGGCGCTGCTCGGGTTCGTCCCGGCCCACGACGGCGTCATCACGGTCGGCTCGACGAATCTCGCCGACGCCGACCTCGCGCGCTGGCGCGAACAGGTCGCGTGGGTGCCGCAGTCGCCGGTGTTCACCGGCGGCACGGTCCGCGAAGAGATCGGCTCCGACGGCTTGCTCGACGAACTCGGCCTGACCGGGCTCGCGGACCGGCCGGTGGCCCGGCTTTCGCTGGGGCAACGTCAGCGCGTCGCGGTCGCCCGGGCGCTTCAGCGAGTGCGGGACGGCGCGTGGTTGCTCCTGCTCGACGAGCCGACGGCCCACCTGGACGAGGCCAACGCGCGACTGGTGCTCGACGCGGTCCAGCGAGCGGTCGACGACGGCGCCGCGGCGATCATCGCGGCCCACGAGCACACGGCGGCGGTCGACCTGCCGTCCGAGGCCCCGGTTCTCACTGCGGAGTCCACTGTGGACGCTCCGGCGTCGCCGATCGCGTGGCGGGCCCTGCTCGACGGCCGGCTCTTCGGCGGCGCGGCGCTGGGCGCGCTCGCACTGCTGGCCGGGGTGGCGCTGACGGCGACGTCGGGCTGGCTGATCGCCAGGGCGTCGCAGCAGCCGCCGATCCTGACCCTGACGGTCGCGGTGGTCGGCGTCCGCGCGTTCGGGCTGGGCCGCGCCGGGCTGAGGTACGTGGAACGGCTGGTCACGCACGACGCGGCGTTCCGCATCGCTGGCCGCCTCCGGGTGCGGCTGTGGGATTCGCTCGTCCGGCTCGGTCCCGCGCGGGGCTTGCGCGCGGGCGAGGGGCAGCGCCGCTTGGTCGCCGACGTCGACACGGTGCGCGACCTGCTGCCGCGGGTGGTGTCGCCGCCGCTGGTGGTGGCGCTGGTCGCGGCGGGCGCGATCGCCGTGCAGACGTGGGTCCTGCCCGCGGCCGGCCTGACCCTGGCGGCGGCGGTGGCGGTGGGGTTGTGCGCACCATGGGTGGCCCTGCACGCCGAACGCCGCGCGACGACGGCCCTGGCGGACGGCCGGCGCGAGGTGGCATCGCGAGTCCTGGTGCTGTTCGAAGCGGCGGCGGAGCTGCTGGCGTACGGCAAGGATCGCGACCATCGCCATGCGCTCACGGAGGCCGACACGCGGCTGGCGGGGCAGGCGCGCCGCCAGGCGTTCGGCGCGGGCGCGGCGGAGGCGTTGATCACGCTGGCCTGCGGAGCGGGCGCGGTGGTGAGCACGGCGCTGGCCGCCCAGGCGGTCGCGGCGGGAAGGCTCGACGCCGTGCTCGCGCCGCTGCTGGCTCTGGTGCCGCTGGCGCTGGCGGAGGTGCTGACGCTCCTGCCACCGGCGGCCCAGCACTGGGACACCCTCCAGCGCGCTCGACAGCGCCTGGCCGACACACCCGCGTCGGTTCATGTGCCGCACAAAGACGACAACCGCGTGGTGCTGCGAGGAGCGGATCTCGGCTGGCCGGGCGGGCCGGTGGTTCTGCGCGGTGTCGACCTCGAGCTGGCGCCGGGGACGTACGCCGCGGTGGTGGGGCCGAGCGGTGCCGGCAAGTCGACTCTCGTGGCCGCGCTGCTGGGCTTTCTCGCTCCTCGGCGCGGTGTGGTCGCCGTCCCGGAGCGGGTGGCCTGGGCTCCTCAGGAGCCGATGCTCGCCGGCACCACGGTGGCCGAGAACCTCCGGCTCGCGCAGCCGACGGCAACCGCGGAAGATCTGCGCGAGGCGTTGCGGCAGGCCGCGCTCGGCGACCTCGATCCGTCGACGGTGCTGGGCAGCGGTGGCAGCGGGCTCTCCGGCGGCCAGGCACAGCGCGTCGCGCTGGCGCGGGCGTTGCTCGGGGCGCCGTCGGCCGGTCTTGTGCTGCTCGACGAACCGACCGCCCACCTCGACGAGCCGACGGCCCAGGTCGTGCGCGCGCACCTGCGGGCGGCGCTGGCGGGCCGGACGGTCGTGCACGTGACCCACCGAGCCGAGGAAGCCGCCGGCGCGGACGTGGTGTTCGAGGTGCGCGACGGCCGGGTCGTGGCGCGGGTGCCGGTGCCGTGATCGATTCTCGGAGCGTGCTTGGCGCGCCGCCGCAGCGTCGCGCGATAATGACGGAACTCATGGATCCGACGCTTGCCGCGCGGGCGCTGTCCGCCGCCACCGAGATCACGAGCACCGCCCTGTCCGGCGACGACCCGGGAGCGGTGCTGGACACGGTCGTCGCCCGCGCGGCCGAACTCGCCGACGCGGACCTGGGCCTGGCCATGGTCAGCGCCGAGGACGGCCGAGTGGTGGTCGAGGCGGCCCACTACGCCACCGCCCACCCGGCGACACCTGCAGCCGAGCTGACCGGCCCGAAGGCGGAAAGCAGCACTTCCGACGACCGTGATCCGGCGCCGGGTAGGCAGGCCGGCCCGCTCGCCGACTGGAGCGCCGACGCTCGACCGGCTTCGGCGGATGCGAGGGCGGGCGGCCAAGCCGGAGCGGCAGGCGGCCTGGCGGCCGAAGAGCGCGCCAGTGAACCGCATGCTTCGCTGGGCGACACAGTCGCAGGCAGCGGTGCAAGCACCGCAGGCGTCGTGAGCGGAGTGAGTGCCGGGGAGGCTTTGCGCGGGCTTGCTTTCTCCGCGGACTCCGCTGCCGGGCGGGTCGCCCGGGGCGGCGAGCCCATCGCCAGCGCCGACTTCACCGTCGATCCGCGGACCGCGCCCTACGTTCCCGCCGAACTGCAGGGCTATGGGCCCTTCGCCGCCGCGCCGTTCGGGTCCGGGGGGCGCGTTCTCGGCGCTCTCACCGTCTACCGGAAGCAAGGGCGCGAGCCGTTCTCCGCGGGGACCGTCGAGATGCTCGTTGCCTTCGCCGCCCAAGCCGGGGTCGTTCTCGCGCTCGCCGAAGGCGCCAACGCCCGCCACCGCGTCGCGCTCTACGAAGAGCGGGAACGGATCGCTCGCGAACTCCACGACGTCATCGTCCAACGCCTCTACGGCGCCGGGATGCAGCTCGACCGGGTTCGGCGCAACATGCGCAAGCGGTTCGCCCAGGCCGACGGTGCGCGGCTCTCGGACGCCATCGACCAGCTCGACCAAACCATCGAGGAGATCCGGGGCACCGTGCGCGCGCTGAGGTCGCCCGAGCCTCGCCACGACACCGGCACGCCCACCGACCTCGCCGAGTCGGCGCGCGGCGAGGTCCGCATCGCCGGCGAGCTACTCGGGTACCCGCCGACCCTGGAGCTGTCCGGCGAATTCGCCGACATCCCCGCGGAAAGCGCCGACCACATCCGGGCCGCCCTGCGCGAAGCTCTGTCCAATGTGGTCAGACACTCCGGCGCGAGCGAAACCCGCGTGACCCTGACCAGGGACTCCGGCGGCGTGAAACTCCGTGTCCGGGACAACGGTTCCGGCGTCCCCCAAGGCGTCGCCACCCGTGGCCTGCGTCATCTTGCCGAACGCGCGGACGCCGCCGGTGGCAAGTTCTTCCTGAACTCCTCGCCCAGCCTCGGCACGCTCGTCGCGTTCGACCTCCCACTTGCCTGAGCTCGATCTACCCTTCTCGGGTCATCCCGCCTCCCTTCCTCGCCCTCAGTGAAGATCGTACCGGCTTTTCGAACACCCATTCGACTCACATTCGAGTGAAAACGGCAGGTCAAAACCGCCGATTGGGATGGCGGACCGTGACGACCGGTGAAAAGGACGCAGCGAACGGCGGCTTGCGGACCGGGTGGTTGCGCGGAGCTACTTTTCCCGGCGCGCGATCCAGGCGGCGGCCTGCGTCCGGCGCTGCATGCCGAGCTTCGCCAGCACCGACGTCACGTAGTTCTTGACCGTCTTCTCGGCGAGGAACAGCCGTTCGGCGATCTCGCGGTTCGACAGGCCCTGGCCGATCAGCTCGAGCACGTCTCGCTCGCGTTCGGTCAGCGTCGCCAGCTCGTCCGTCGGCGGGTGCCGCATCTTGTCCAGCACCCGCGCGGTGCTCACCGGGTCCAGCAGCGACCGCCCGGCCGCCACCTCGCGGACCGCGTACACCACGTCCTGCCCCCGCACCTGCTTCAGCAGATACCCCGCGGCGCCGGCCATGATCGCGCCGACCATCGCCTCTTCGTCGTCGAACGCGGTCAGCATCAGGCACGCCGGCGGGTTCGGCTTGGACCGCAGCTCGCGGCAGAGCGTGATGCCGTCACCGTCGCCGAGGCGGACGTCGACCACCGCGACCTCCGGCTCGACGTGCATCGCGACCGCCAGGGCCTCTTCGACGCTGCCCGCTTCGGCGACGACCTCGATGTCGGGCTCGTCGCCGAGGAGGTCGCGGAGCCCGCGGCGGACCAGTTCGTGGTCGTCGACGAGCAGTACCTGGATCGGCATATCCCCAGGCTACGGGGTACGCGTGCGCCGCGGTGACGGCTGGTCCGCACGTCACACCCGCCGCGGCCGGTCGATTAGCCCCAAAGTGTGACCGCGGATCTCGTAACAAACCCGCCGGTACGTATTCCTGCCACTGAATTCCGCAGGTCACGGGCAAAAAGGGAAATAATCACGAGCCGGTCGGATTTTGGTGAGGCGCCGCCGTTTCCGAAATTCCGGAATAGGACGTAACAGGCCTGCCGTGGCCGCGATAGTTACCACACAATAATCCCGATCCCTCCTGAAAGGACCTTCCGGTGTCCTTGTTTCGTCGTGCCCTGACGACGGCCGCGGCCGTCGCCGGGCTCGCTCTCCTCGGCCCTGTTTCCCTTGCCTCCGCGCAGCTCGCGACGCCCCTCGCGGCCGACCTGAACTGCTCGGATTTCAAGTACCAGGAAGACGCCCAGGCCGTTTACGACCAAGACCCGTCCGACCCCAACGGGCTGGACGGTGACGACAACGACGGCAAGGCCTGCGAATCCCTGCCGCACCGCCCGCAGCAGAACACGTCCACGCCGACGGCCGAACAGCCGTCGCCCACGACGAAGACCCACACCGCCCCGAAGCCCTCCACCCCCAAGAAGTCCACGACGGGCAACCAGGTGAAGGTGAAGCCGGTCGGCGGCGTCGCCACCGGCGGCGGCGAGCCGGACGAGGGCGCTCCCGTCTTCCTGGTGCTGAGCGGTGCGCTGCTCGCCTCGGCGGTGTCCGGCGGCATGGTGCTCTACCTGCGCCGGCGCACGAGTTGAGGCACCCGCGCCTGTGGCCGGCGGTCACGGCGGTCGTCGCCGCGCTCGGCGCGGTCCTGGTGGTGGCCTTCGTCCTCGCCTTCTCGCCGCACCCGCCGGAGCAGGTCGCCCCACCGTCCGCCACGCCTGTCGAGATCGCGCCGTCGTCCACCGCCGCGCCGTCCGGCGACGGGCTCCCGGCGGCGAAACCGGCCTCCCTGAGCATCCCGGCGATCGGCGTGCGCGCCGACGGGATCAAGGACCTCGGGCTGACTTCGGGCGGTGAGCTCGAGGTTCCCGGCGACGCCACGACGGTCGGCTGGTTCACCGGCGCGCCGTCGCCCGGCGAGGCCGGGCCGGCGGTGCTGGCGGCGCACGTCGACTACAAGCACGTGCCCGGCGCCTTCTCCCGGCTCAAGGAGCTGCACCCGGGCGAGCAGGCGAGGGTCGGGCGCACCGACGGCCGGACAGCGGTCTTCACCGTCTACCGCGTCGACCGCTACGCCAAGGCGGAGTTCCCGACGGACCAGGTCTACGGCGACACGGCCGACCCCGAGCTGCGGCTCATCACCTGCGGCGGGGCGTTCGACCGGTCGAGCGGCAACTACCTCGACAACGTCGTCGTCTACGCGCGGCTCACCGGCGTCGAGGCCTAGCCGAGCTCGATCCGGGCCAGCTCGAGCCGCCGGTACGCGCGGTCGCCGAGTGACCAGACGTCCAGTACGTCGCCGTCGAGCTCGGGGTACGCGATCACGAGCCGGGTGAGGTCATCGTCGGTCCGGTAGCCGATGTCCGCCGGGATCCCGGCTTCGAGCTGCCAGCAGAGCTGTTGCTGCTTCGGCGTGAGACGTCCGGCGTAGCGGTCGCTCATCGCCCGCGCGAGCTGCCCGCGCAGCAGGCTCGGGCCGCTCGCCGGCGCCGCGAGCAGCCGCTCGGCGTGCTCGAGGGGATCGGGCGGCCGGTCGGCGGGGCCGGCGTCGCGGACGACGGCCTTGGGCTCGGCCGGTTCGCGGGCGGGCAGCACGATGCTGCCGTCGGCGGCGTGGTGGGTCGGCGCGTATCCCGCGCTCCGCAACGCCTCGAGCGTGCCCGAAGCGTCCACTGTGGACGTCAGGACGGTCGGTGCCACCGCCCGCAGGCCGAGTTTCGCGAGCTTGCGGTGCGCGGCCAGCTCGGCGAGCAGGGCGGGTTCGCCGACGACGACGCTCGCGACGTCGTGCACCTGTGCCTCACCGTGGCGCCGCGCGACGTCGTTGACCAGGTACACCAATGGTTGCGGCAGCTCGCCCGCGGCGATCGCGCCCAGCTCGTCGAGCAGTTCGGCGGCCGTCGCGCCCTGGTCGAACGCCCGCCGGACGCTCGCGGGGGAGAACCGCCAGCTGGTCGCGGTGCCCTGGGCCTCGCGGTCGGCGACGCGGTCGAGCGACGCGGCGAGCCGGGCGTCCGGCGACCCGGGCACGATCGCGGTCAGGTCGGTGCCGAACAACGCCGTCGTCCGCGCGCGGGCGACCAGCTCGTCGGTGACTTCGACGAGCCCGTCTTCCGCGAGGAGGGCGCGGCCGGTCGCGGTGACGGCGCCGTGCGCGACGACGCCGAGGAGTTCGGCCACCTCGAGCGCGTCCCGGACGTGACCGGCGAAGTCTTCCGCCGGCAGCATCGGCGCGTGCCACTCGGCGAGGCGGGTCAGCTCATCGACGTCGGCGATCGCGGCGCCGGGCTCGAGCCGCGCCAGCAGCCGCACGAGCAGGCGTCGCACCAGCGCGTCGACGTCGGTCCCGTACTCCGGCGGCGCCGGCTCCCACCAGGTCGCCAGCAGCAGGCGGTAGAGCAGCGCGGGCCCGGGCCGGGCGAGGTCGGGGTCCGGCGCCAGCGTGGGCGGCGGCGCCTTCTGGCCGCGGCGCGGCGGCGGCGGTTCGTCGGCGAGCAGCAGCCCGGCCTGCGCCGCGAGATCGATGGCCAGCTCGATCTCCGCGGGCGTCGCCCCGGTGTCCTTGGCGACCTTCTTGACGAGCCGCGCGCCGATCGTGCCGTCCTTGAGCAGCGGGAACGGCTCCGCGCCGGCGAGTTCGAGGACGGCCGAGACGCGGTCGAGCAGCCGCAGCGCGGCGGCCGAAGACGTGGCCTCGGCCGACTCGGCGCCGACGTGCGTGACGGCGTACTCCGGTTCGTGGGGCGTGAACGGCAGCTGGTGGTCCGGTCCGCGCAGGGCGAGCGACACCTCGATCGGCATGACCGCGCTGCCGTAGTAGGTGCCGAACAGGAAACCGTGCTCGAACGCCCAGCCCTCCGCGTGGTGGAAGGCCGGCAGCCCGTCGGCCTCGGGGACGCCGTCGGCCATGTCCCGCAGCAGTTTCCGCGTCGGTTCGGGGGCGGCGCGGAACAGCTCGCGCACGCGGTCGCCGTCGCGGTAGAAGCGAAGGAGCTGCTGGCGGCCCTCGGGCAGCCCGAGGATCCGGGTCAGCTGCGCCGCGCGGCTCGAGCCGATCTCCCCGAGCAGTTCCCCGACGGGCTGGCCGAGGCCTTCGTCGCTGAAATTGCTCTTCTGCAGGAGTTTCGGAAGCCGGACGCCGTCGGAGTCGTGCCACAGCAGGGCTCGCTCGGCAAGCTCGTCCACAAAGGATTCGACGGTCTCGCCCGTCGTGCCGAGCAGCCGCACGATCTCGCCGACCGGCGTCGGCCGTTGCCCGAGTGCGTAACAGAGCTGGACCGCACCCAGGACCTGCACCTGCGGCAGGGACAACCCGAGCACGGCATCGTTGACGGACTCGGCGGAGGCGAGCCGCGCCGCGACGACGTCGAGCCGCCGCGGCCACGGTTCCTCGAGCACGTCGGACCGGTGGGTGAGCAGTCTCGCCAGCTCTTCGCGGTCCAGGGCGGCGAGCCTGCGGAGCAGCTCGTCGGCGGTGGTCATCGGCCCAGGTTAGATCACCGGTCGCAGGCCGTGCCGTCGCCGTCGCGGTCGAGTCCCTTCCGGTAACCGGGTTCGCCGACGTGCATCGGTGCGGCATGAGCGGCCCTCGCCGCGTCACAGTTCTTGTAGTACACAGAGGAATCGGGTTCCGGGGTAGGTTCCTTTTCGGTGGTCCGCACGGGCGGGGCCGCCTTCGTGACCGGCGGCTCCGGAGTCGGTGTCGGCGCGAGCGTTGGTGCCGGGGCGTCGATGGTCCCGTTGCACGGCGGTGCCCACAGGCCACTGGTCGCCTGCTTCGCCGTGGACTCGGCCGCCGCGAGCACGGGCAGCGCGGCGTTCGCCGCATACTTGAGATAACCCTTTTGAATGGCGAGAGCGGCGTAGTCCTCGCCGTCGGCCAAGGTCAACGCGATGCCTTGCGCCGTTTCCGCGCCGAGCGTCACGGCTTTGCCGGAAAGCGTCGTGGTGGCCCAGGCGAGCGATTCCGCCGCGTAGCACCCGATGGTGCCGGCCGGCGCCGTGACCCCGAGGACGCGCACCGTCTTGCTGGTGCCGTCACTGCCGTTCACGACCACGGTCGCGCCGTCCGTCACGGTCCCGATCGTGTAGGTGACGGGCACCGGCGCCGCGCTGGTCGCCGAGGTCGTCGGCGTCGTCGAGGGTGCCGGCGGTGCGGCGGCCGCGGGCTTCGGCTCCGGGGCTTCACCGAAGATCGCGCCCAGCACGAGCAGGACGGCGAAGGCGGCCAAGACGATCTTCAGCCAGTTCGGAAAGCGCTTCATGCCGGGATTCCTCGTTCCTCGAACGCGACGTGCCGACGGTGTACTCGCGAAAACTCCCGCCCTTGTTACGCACCGGCTCGTGATCGGCCATCAGTCGTTATCGGACGGATTGTTGCTGTCACGATCGCGTCACGAACAACGGTTCCAGGCGGAAAAGCTGTCACAACGCGCCGCCGCGAAACGACCAGCCGACGTGATCGAATCCCTCTCGCTGCTCGGCGCGGGCGGCCACCCCGCGCACGGAACCGACTTCACCGCCGTGGACGTCCGGACGACCGGACTGCGCCCCGGGCGCGTCGTCGAACTCGCCGCGGTGCGGGTGCACGCCGACGGCTCGATCGTGGGTGAGCTGACGACGCTGGTGGATCCCGGCGCCGGGATTTCGCCCGGTCCGGCGCTCGTCCACGGCATCACGCGCGACGAGCTCGACGACGCGCCGTCGTTCGGCGCCGTGCTGGGACCGCTGCTCGACCTGTGCGCCGGCAGCGTGATCGTGGCCCACGACCTGGCGTTCGTCAGTGCCTTCCTCGACTTCGAGGTCAAGTTCCTCGGCGTCCGGATGCCCGTGCTGCCGGGCGTCTCGACGCTCGCCGCCGCGCAGTCGGTGGTGCGGCTGCCCAACTACCGGCTCGCCACCGTGGCCCACGCGCTGGGGGTGCCCGCCCGGCCCGGGCAGTCGGCGTTGTCCGGCGCGAGGACGGTCGCCCAGCTGGTCACCGGAATTTTCGGACGGTACGGGCTCACCTTCGCGTCGCCACCGGAGGTTCCCGGTCTGCCGCGGTTCGCCGGCGGGCGGCTGCTCCCGCGCGCCGAGGCACTGCCGGTCGAGCCGGGGTGGATGGCCGAAGCCCTCGAGCGGATCTCGGCCGGCCGGAGCGGGGACGCCTACCTGGACCTGCTCGCCGAAGTCGTTGCGGACCAGCACCTGTCGTACGAGGAAGTGGCGGTCTTGACGGCGTCGGCCACCGAAGCCGGATTGTCCGAAGGGCGGGTGCGGTCGACGCACGAGCAGCTCGTGACGGCCCTGCGGGAAATCGCGGAACGGGACGGCGTCGTGACCGCGGCGGAAGCGCGCGAGCTGCGCGAGGTGGCGACGGCGCTGGGGGTGTCCGGTGCCGACCTGCGGCCTTCGGCCGGCGGCAAGGCGACCCGGGTACTGGTGCTCGGCACCACCGTGGCGGCGGACGGGATGCGGGCCCGCGTACTCGCCGAAGGGGTCCAGCTGGCGAAGAAGCTGACCGCGAGCGTCACGCACCTCGTGGTCGACACGTCGGTGCCGGCCACCGAGCCCCGGCTGGCCCGGGCGGCCGAGCTGGGCGCCGAGGTGGTCGACGTCCGCGCCGCACCGGTGGCGCTCGGCTTCGAGCCGCCACCAGCGGTGCGAGCCGCGGCCGCTCCGTCAGGGCGGGTGGCGAAGGTGCTCGGGGGCCGCGTCTTGATGGGGGCCGGGCTGCTGCTGATGTTCATCGTCGTCGTCGCCATGTTCAGCGGCGCGGCGCTGGCCGGCGGGATTGTCCTCGCCGTGCTGGGGGTCGGCGCGCTGCTCGGCGGCTGGGTGATCGCCGAGCCGGCGCCGCGGTGACCGGGATTTCGGTACGGTCGGAGCGGTGCCGAGACTGATCCACTTGAACGGTCCGTCCGGGATCGGGAAGTCGACGATCGCGCGGATCTACGCCGAGCGGCATCCGGGGGTGCTCGATCTCGACACCGATCGGGTCGTCTGCCTCATCGGGGGCTGGCAGGACACCTTCTTCGAGACCTTCAAGGCCGCTCAGCTGCTTGCCCTCGCCATGGCCGAGACGCACCTGCGGACCGGGCACGACGTCGTCATGCCGCAGCTCGCTACCCGCGTGGCCGACGTCGAGCCCTTCGAAGCCGCCGCGAAACGGTGTGGTGCCGAGTACCGGGAGATCCTGCTGACCGCGGACAAGGCCGTCGCCGGGGCGCGGTTCGCCGGTCGGGCCGCCCACGGTGACGCCGTCACCCGCGGGATCGACGACGTCGTCAACGGACGCGGGGGTGTCGCCCTGGTCGAGCGGATCCACGACCAGCTCACCGCCTACCTCCCGCGGCGGCCGGACTGCGTCGTCGTGCCCACCGGCGGGCGCGAAGCCGGGCAGACCTACGCGGACGTCGTGGCGCTGCTCGAGCCGGGGGCGGGGAGGCGCCCGCCGGTGGGCTCGGGTTCACTGTGACCATGGCGGGAATTCCGGAACTCGCGCTCCGGCAGATCGAACGGTGGTGCGCCCAACGCGTCCCCGAGCACCTGCACGACCAGGTTCGCGTCGAATGCCGGACGCGGGGCCGTTCGGTGACGATCGTCGAGTGCCGCGCGCCCTGGTCGCCGCAGGCCGGGCCCGAGTGGACCGAGCAGAAAGTTGCTCAGCTGCGGCTCGACGAGTTCGGGATCTGGTCGGTGCGCTGGGCCGATCGGAACGGGCGGTGGCTGACCTATCCGGACGCTCCCGTCGCGAGCACGCCGCCGCCGCTGCTGGCCGAGATCGAACGCAACCCCGACGGGATCTTCTGGGGTTAGCCGGGCGGCGGGAAGCGGAGCTCGTTGCGGTCGATCTTCGCGTGGGCCGCGGCCGCCAGGTCCACGCCCAGGCGGTCGGCCAGCTGGAGCAGGTACAGCGTGACGTCCGCGATCTCGTCCAGGACGTTCGCTTCCAGCGCGGGATCTTCGCGCCACGCGTCGGACTCCTCCGGCGTCAGCCACTGGAACAGCGAGGTCAGCTCGCCGACCTCGCCGGACAACGCCATCACGAGGTTCTTCGGGGTGTGGTAGGGCTCCCAGGCGCGGGCCGCCGCGAAGCCGCGGAGGCGCCGGGTCACGTCGTCGAAGGTCACCGGATGATTGTCCTCGGTGGTCACGGTGCGCTAACGGCCGTATGGCGGACTGGCGTTGACCGGTGAATCTCTCACTCAATAGGTTGAACTTCGTCGGGATGCTTGCGGGGCTTGAAGCACGGAAAGGAACGTCTTGAAGTACCTGCGATCCGTTCGCGGACGCATGCTGTGCATCGCGTTCGTCCCGGGCGGTGCGCTCGTTCTCGTGGCTGTCGTGATCGCGTTCTTGCTGGTCCACCAAGCGAACCGGACGCGCGACAGCGCTCTGGACTCGGCCGAGGTCGCGGGGCGGACCGCTCGGGCCGTCGTGGCCCTGCAAGGCCAGCGCAGCGAAGCGATGTCCGTGCCCGACCAACGGACCGCCGCGTACGCGAATTTCACCCAGCGGATCGACACCGCCATCGCCGGTCTGCGCGAGTACACGCGCCGCGCGCCCGACGCCGAATCCGCGTACCAGCAGACCACCGCCGTCGAGCTGCTTTCCGTCGCCGAGGGCATGGATCGCTCCGATTCCCTCGCCCTGGCGGGGATCGACGCCGTGACGCGGCGGCCGTTCAGCGAGGCCGTGGCCGCCTACCGGACCGAACTGGACCGGATCGCGCCGCAGCTCACCGAGAGTGGCCGGGTCGCGTACGAGTCGCTCACCCGCAGCGCCGATTGGAGCAGGCTCGCCGCCGCCGAGGACGCGTTCGCGGCGGCGGAACCCTTGCCCATCCCCGAGTCGACGTGGCGCAGCGCCGCCTACACGGTCTCCCAGCAACTCGGGCACCTGTACGCGCAGCAGAGCCAGTACGCCGTGCAGCTCACCCTCGACGACGGCCGCCGCACACTGGCCGGCGCGATCGCCGCGAGCGCGGCCCTGCTGCTGGGCGCCGGGCTCCTGCTCGTCGTCGTCCGGCGGCTCGTCGCGCGCGTGCCGGTGCCGGTCGTGCCGATCATGGTGCCGACCCTGCACACGGCCATCCCGCGGCCCCGCCACGCACGGTCACGACGGCCGCGTGTGCCCGAGCCGTGGCCGATGAAAGCCGTGCTCGACGACTTGCGGCGTCGATGAAGGCTTCACCCACCGTCACGGATTACGCCGAAAAGAGCACGCGGTTGGCCCACACGCGCGCCGGCCGGCCTCGGGCAGACTGGTCCGCGTGAGTCCCCCCTCGGATCTTCGCCCCTACCTGCGCACGTTGGACGCGGAGACGCTGGCGGACCTGCTGCACGCGCAGGCGGAGCGTGACCCTGAGTTGCGGCATTCGCTCGAACTGCGCGCCGCCACCCAATCCGGTGATGTCAGCGAAGCGCACCGGCTCCTCGACACCGCGGTGACCGACGGGAACGGCGAGTACACCGCGAAAGTCGGCGCCGTCCTCGACACGCTGCAGCGGATGCTCGACGCCGGCAGCCGCGCCGACCTGGCCCCGCTCGCCCGCCGCACGGTGGACGACATCAGCGAGGTGCTCGAACAGTCCGGCGACCACACCGGCGACCTCGGCGACCGGCTGGATCGCGCCGTGGCGCTGTACGCCCGCGCGTGCGCCGCCCGGCCGCCGGACCCGGAGAAGCTGGCCGACTGGATCCTCGAGGTCGAGTTCGACGGCCCCGGCCGCCCGTCGATCGACCTCGCCGACTTCGCGACGGCGCTGGGCGAGCCCGGCCTGCGCCGGATCAAGTCCACTGTGGACGACGTGCTGACGGCGAGCGGCCCGGGACACCGCCGCGACGTCGCCGAACGGCTGCGGGAACAGCTCGCCGAGGTGCTCGGCGACGTCGACGAGCTGGTCGCGATCCTGTCCGCCAAGCCGCCGCGGCGCGAGGTCAGCCTCAAGATCGTCCGGGTGCTGCGGGCCGCCGGGCGGCACAGCGAGGCCATCGCGCACGCCGCCCGCGCGCTCACCCACGACAAGAACGGGCACGCGCCGGAGCCGGCGCCGGTGCCGGACGACGAAACGTCCCGCCGTCGCGCGGACTTCGACGCCAAACCGGACCGCGAGACCTTCGCCGCGCTGCGCGAAGCCGCGACAGCCGACGGGAAGTGGGCGACGCAGCGCCGGGCCGCGCTCGCCCGCCTGCGCGAGCTGGCCGCCGAGGGCGCGGGGCACGCCGACGAGCTGGCCCGCGTCCTGCTCGACGACGGCCGTCCCGACGAAGCCTGGCGCGCGTGCGTGCGGTTCGGGGCGTCGCCGGAGCTGAAGCTCGAGCTGGCCGAGCAGCGCGCCGCCGAGCACCCGGCCGAGACGATCCCGGTCTTCCGCGAGCACGTCGAAGAGCTCATCGAGCGCAAGGACCCGCAGGCCTACCGCGAAGCCGCGCGCCGGCTGAAGCTGTTGCGCAGCTTGCACAAGCGCGCCGGAACGCCGGAGGAATTCACCAGCCACCTCGCCACCTTGGTGGAAACCCACCGCCGGAAAACCCGCCTGATCACGGAAATCCGCACCGCACGGATCGCCTTGCCCAAAGCCGTATCTTCCGCCCGCGCACCTCGTTGACCGAGGTGAACCGGTGTTTCACGTGCACCGGGACAGCGAAGTTCCGCCAAGACGGCGACGCTCTTGGCCAGCGATGTCGCGGTGGTCCTGTTCCGCCGCCCGGCTCGGCGCCTCCCCGTCGAGCAGGCGGCGGGACCCGCGCCAGGGCCACCGCGACCAGCTCTGAGACATCAGTGGCTTCGCCTCTCGGAGCCCCGGAAAGCCCGCGTGAAAGCATGAGGGCATGAGTCCGGTCAGCCGCGCCCGCAAGAAAGCCCCGCAGCCCGTCACCCACAGCGTGACCGGCTTGTTCAAGGACATCCTGAACGACTTTTCGGCGCTGGGCGCCGACCCCGCGCCGGTGGACGTCGAACTGCTCGCCTCCGAGGTCCTCGGCCAGTTCCACGACGTGCCCCTCGAAGAGGGCGACGAGCCGCTCGGCCTCGAACTGATCGCCTTCGCGCAGCGCAAGATCACGCCGGGCGCGGCCGCGCTGCTGGCCGCCCTGAAGGTCGTCGCGGAGACCGACGTCGAGCGCAAGGCCGCCGAAGACGGGCTGCAGGTCGTCCTCGGCCGCGGCATCCCCGCGCCGACGTGGGCCGGCGAACTGGGGCAGGTCACCGCCGGCGAGTGCTGGCGGACCGGTGACGTCTACGGCGACGAGTCGTCACTGCTCTGCATTTTCACCCACGGCGACCAGGCCCACGGCCTGCTCGCCCTGCTCGACTTCACCGAGGGCGGCCGGGTGCGGGACCTCGTCGTGATCGAGCAGCCCGGGGAGGTGCTCGCCGAGATGCGGGCGCAGTCCGACGCCGACCCCGAGCTGGTCGTGCTGGAGGCCGTCGACCCCGCCGAGGCGCACCGCCTCCTCGCGGACGGTCTCGACGCCACCGACCACCTCGACGAGGCCGACGTCAGCGAGGACTACGCGCGCTTCCACGCGGTCGCGCTGACCTGGAGCCGCGCGCTGCCGGAACCCGCGTTGATCCCCGAGGTCGCCGAGTGGTCCGACGCCGAGCGGGCCGCCGTCGTCGAGCAGTTCGTCGCCGCCAGCGGTGAAGACGCCGACGCCGCCCGCGCGATCGGGCGTCTGCTGCTGGAGCACGGCCTGGCTACCGACCCCGCGAACCCGCTGCGCGTCGGGCCGGAGAAGATCGCGCGGTTCCTCGAAGGCCTGCTGGGCGAGGAGTTCGAGCTCGACGCCGACCACGAAGAGGCCGTGGAGCCGGTCGTGCTGGCCTGGGTGCAGTGGACGGCGGACCGCGCCGGGCTCACCGGGACGGCGGTCGCCGCGCTCGACGAGGCCGTCGCCGACTACCTGAGCGAGTACAACGACGAGGACGACTCCCCGTTGGAGCGCTACTTCGGCGACGTCGGCGACCTGTCGCCGACCGAGCTCGCGGACGCGCTGGAACGCCGGATGTTCGCGGTGCCGTCGCTGACCACGGAGATCGAGGACGAGGAGGTCGACCTCGACCCCACCGACCCCGAACAGCGCCGGGCGCTGGTCATCGCCGAGGCCGACGAGGACGAGGAAGAGCAGCGGCTGGTGCTGCGCGCGACGATCGTCGACCAGCTGTGGGACGACGAGCCCGCCGAAGCCTGGCAGGCCGTGCAGCGCCTGCAGGAGGGCGAACTCGACCGCGACGAGATCTTCGAGCAGCTGATCGACGCGCTCGAAGGCAGCCTGCTGGACACCGAAACGCTCGAATACGACGCCGACGGGTACCTCGAGGCGCTGACGGAGCTCTGACGTCTAGGGGAGGGGGCTCGCCGGTTCGGCGGGCTTCGCCTTGCGGCGGCGCTCCTGGAGCCGGTCGTCGAAGTCCACGGCGAACGTGCCGACGGCCATCGCGATCAGCAGGACCAGACCGAGCACCGCACCGACCCACGTGACGATCATGGTGAACATCGTGGGCCTCCTCCCCAGCTCAGAGCCGTTTTCCTGACTCCTTCAGGGTCGCTTTCGCGAGGGGCGCCCGGTATCGGCCAACCGGTTACGTCCTCTCGGCCGATCGGTCGGGTTCCGGCGCGGAGAGTCGCGAGCGCGCGACGAAGCGTGCCCGGATGTGCGCTCAGCGTGGGATGAGTCGCATGTGGGTGACGAGCCGCGTCACCGATCCGACGAATCCGGCCGCGTCAGAGCTTGCGCAGGCGGACCCGGTTGATGGTGTGGTCGGCGTCCTTGCGCAGCACCAGCGTGGCCCGCGGGCGGGTCGGCTTGATGTTCTCCATCAGGTTCGGCTCGTTGATCGAGTGCCACAGGTGCCGCGCTTCGGCACGGGCCTCGTCGTCGGGCAGGCCGGCGAAGTGGTGGAAGTGCGAGGCCGGGTCGGCGAACGCCGTGTGCCGCAGTTCGAGAAACCGCTCGACGTACCAGCGCTGGATGTCGTCGGTGTGCGCGTCGACGTAGATCGAGAAGTCGAAGAGGTCGGACACCATCAGCCGCGGGCCCGGCTGCAGCACGTTCAGGCCCTCGAGGATGAGGATGTCCGGCTGCTGCACCACCTGCTCCTGGCCGGGCAGGATGTCGTAGGCCAGGTGCGAGTACACCGGCGCGGTGACGCGCTCGGCGCCCGACTTCACCTCGGTGACGAACCGCAGCAGCGCGCGGCGGTCGTAGCTCTCGGGGAAGCCCTTGCGGTGCATGATCCCGCGCCGCATCAGCTCGGCACGGGGGTGCAGGAACCCGTCGGTGGTGACCAGGTCGACGCGGGGGTGGTCCGGCCAGCGGGCGAGCAGCGTGCGCAGGATGCGGGCGGTGGTCGACTTGCCGACCGCCACGCTCCCGGCGATGCCGATCACGTACGGGACCTTCGTGCCGCGGGAGTCGTCGCCGAGGAACGTCGTCGTGGCTTCGTAGAGCCGCTGGCGGGCGGCGACCTGCAGGTTGATCAGGCGCGAAAGCGGGAGGTAGACGTCGGCGACCTCGGCCAGGTCGACCTGCTCGCCGAGCCCGCGCAGCCGCAGCAGCTCGGCCGCGGTCAGCGGCAACGGCGTCGAACTGCGTAGTTCTTTCCATTGTTCCCGGTGCAGCTCGACATACGGGCTGAGTTCGCGGACCCGGGTCATCGCACACTCCTCCGGCCGTCGCCTGCACTGGCGGACGTTTCACCTGCGTGATTAACGGTAGGGCTTACGGCCGGTGAACGCGCTGTGATGTAGTCCACCCCGGGTTTCGGGTGATCACCGCGAGTTACGGAAGACCTCGTCCCAGGCCGCCGCGACCTGCCGCGCGCACGTCGCGGGGTCGACGCCGCCGACGCCGGTGCCGAGGCCGGGCATCGCGATCGTGTCGATGTGCTCCCGCACCGGGCCCTGGTCGAGCCGGCCGTCGCGCCACTGGAGGAACACCGCGCGCGCCGCGAGGTAGGGGTGCACGGTGTCGGCGGGCAGCCGCTCGCCGGGTTCGCGCATGGTCGGCGCGCTGATCAGCCACGCCGGCTCGGCCTCGCCGGTCGGGACGATCACGGCCTCGCCGAGGGGCAGCTCACCGCCGTGAAAGGCCAAAACGGCACTCCGGACGCTCTGCTCGACGCCGGGGAACGCCCGCGCGTAAACGGCGTCGATGCCGCCGCGCATCCAGCCGTAGGAGTTGGCCGGGCTGACCACCGCCTGGGCGACGACGTCGAGGACCGACCCGCGGTGCACCCGGACCCGGCCGGTCAGCTTCTTCGCGGCTGACGTCCAGGCGGTGGCGAGTGGTTCATCGACGGCGCACAGCACCAGCTCCGGTGTGCGAGGGGAGACCGGCGGGTGCGTGCCCTCACGGCCGGTGTGCGTGCCCGAGTCGGCGGTCACCTTCCTAGCATCGCAAAAAATGCCACCCGGCGTAACCGGTTCTGGTACCGGCTGTCCGAGTGAAAGTCGCCACGATGCGGCCCCGTAGCCTGGGTCTTGTGTCACGGATCGCATACTTCGGCCCCCAGGGGACCTTCACCGAACAGGCCGCGCGGGCCCTCGCCGGCGGCGAAGAACTGATTCCGGTCGAGACCGTCCGGCTGGCGATGACGGCCGTCCGCACGGGCGAAGCGGACGCCGCGTGCGTCCCCATCGAGAACTCGGTCGAGGGCGTGGTGCCCGCCACGCTCGACGCGCTCAGCGAGTCGACCCCGCTGGTCGCCGTGGCCGAACACATCCTGCCGGTCCACTTCAGCGTGCTGGCCCGGCGCGGCGGCGGCGACATCAAGACCGTCGCCAGCCACCCGCACGCGCTCGCCCAGGTCCGCGAGTGGATCGAGGCGAACCTGCCGGGCGCGCACCCGGTGGCGTCCTCGTCGACGTCGGCGGCCGCGGTCGGGGTGCTCGAGGGCCAGTTCGACGCCGCGGTCTGCGCGCCCGTCGCCGTCGAGCACTACGACCTCGAGGTCCTGGCCACCGAGGTCGCCGACGTCAGCGACGCGGCGACGCGGTTCCTGCTGGTCCGCCCGCCGGGCGAGCTGCCGGAGCCGACGGGCGCCGACCGGACGTCGGTGGTGGCCGCGGCCGTGAACCGCACCGGCACGCTCGCCGAGCTGCTCACCGCGCTGGCCGACCGCGGGATCAACCTGACCCGCCTGGACGCCCGCCCGACGCGCAACAACTTCGGCGAGTACCGCTTCTTCATCGACTTCGAGGGGCACGTGGCCGAGCCGCGGATCCTCGACGCGCTGACGGCGTTGCGCCGGCACTGCCGCAACCTGCGGTTCCTCGGCTCGCACCCGCGCGCCGACGGGACGCGCACCACGATCGAGCCGGGCGCCGGCAACGACGACTTCGTCGAGGCCGCCGTGTGGGCCGACGCGGTCCGCAAGGGGGACCTGGCGTGAGGCTGCTGCTCATCCGCCACGGTCAGACCGAAGGGAACGTCCGCGGCGCGCTGGACACCGCCCTGCCCGGCCCGCCGCTGACCGAGCTCGGCCGCACCCAGGCCGCCGACCTCGCGTTCCGGCTGGCGGGGGAGCCGATCGTCGCGGTCTACGCGTCGCAGGCGACCCGCGCCCAGCAGACCGCGGCGCCGCTGGCCGCCCGGTTCGACCTGGACGTCCAGGTCGTCGACGGCGTCCACGAAGTCGGCGCGGGCGACCTCGAAGGAGCGACCGACCACGAGTCGATCCGGACCTACATGGAGGTCGTGAAGCGGTGGACGCTCGGTGAGCTGACGCCGTCGCTGCCCGGCGGCGAGAGCGGCACGAGCGTGCGCACCCGCATGCTCGACGCCGTCGGCCGGCTGCGCGCCAAGCACGAGCAGGCCGACCCGGACGGCGTGATCGCGCTGGTCAGCCACGGTGGCGCGATCCGGCTGTCCGCCGAGTGGCTGGCGCCGAACGTCCACGCCGACATCGCCAACGCGGCGCTGATCCCGAACACCGGGCTGGTCGAGCTGGACGCGCGTCCGGAAGGCCAGTGGTACTGCTTGACCTGGGTTGACACGCCTCTGTGAACGTCACGAAAGTGTAATCCCGTCACGTTTAGAACACGTTTGGTGGGGAATTAACGGTGCGAACCAACCTGCCGAAGATCCGTACGTCTACCCATGAGCACCACACCAGGGAGGCGATAGACATGGTTCGGACGAAGCTCTCACGGTTGCTGCCGGTCATCGCGGCTTCGGCGGGCGTTCTCGCGCTCTCCGCCTGCGGAAGCGGCGGAACCACCAACGCGGCGAGCAGCTCGACGCCGTCGACCACGGCGTCGCCCACCTCGACCACCGCCACCACGGCCGAGTCCACCCCGAGCAGCTCGACGCCGGCACCGTCGACGCCCGCCCAGGCGGCGGGCAACGGCCTCTGCAAGGCCGGCGACGTCACGCTGTCGCTCGGCCAGGGTGACGCCGGCGCGGGCTCGGTCTTCCGGCCGCTGCTCATCAAGAACAGCAGCTCCAAGGCGTGTGAGATCCAGGGCTTCCCCGGCGTCTCGTACGTGGCGGGCACCGACGGGCACCAGGTCGGCAAGGACGCTTTCCGCGAGGGCACCAAGGGCAACGCGGTGAAGCTGAACCCGGGCCAGAGCGCGGTCGCCGACATCCAGTTCGTCAACGTGCAGAACTTCGACCCGGGTACCTGCCAGCCGACCGCGGTGAAGGGCCTGCGCATCTACCTGCCGCAGGAGACGGCGTCGAACTTCGTGCCGACCGACGGCACCGCCTGCGCGAGCACGAAGATCCCGGGCAACCAGCTTTCGGTGAAGACGGTCCACACTCCTTAAAGCCCCGACCCCGCCCCACCACCACCCTCGACGGACGGGCTCCGCCCGGCTGTCAGAGTCGAGCGCAGATCTCCTGCGCCTGGACCACGTGCCGCTGGCCGGAGATGTCGTTGAAGTGCAGGCTGAGCACCATGCGGCTGACGCCGTCGATGTGGTCGGCCAGCGGCTGGTAGGCCGCGTTGACCTGGGCGGCGGCCGCGGACAGCTCGCGCGCCGCCGTCATCCGGTGCAGCCGCTCGGGCGTGAGGCCGGGCGTCAGCGACGGCTGCGCGTCCCGGCTCGTGTCCGGCAGCTCGCCGACGCGGTCCAATGCCTGGCACGCGGCCAGGGCGTCGTCGAGCGCGCCCGCGTGCACGCCGGACAGGCTCCACAGCAGCCCGAGCACGCCACCGCCGAGCACGAACCCGGCGACCGCGCACAGCACGAGCATCCGGCGTGACTGGGGCGGTGCCGCTCTGACCTCCTCGGACTCGGTCGAAGACTCGTCGAAATCGGGCTCGGCGTCGGTGCCGGTGCCCGGGTCCACGGTGCGCATAGCCGCCTCCCACCACCTGGGTGATGAGACATTTCAGCTCACAAACCCGGATCCTGGTGCAGTAGCGCCACGGCTGAGTCCGATTTGTCATCGAGCGGGAAGCGGCGCAGCGCGACGAAGGCGAACACGGCGATCGCCAGCATCGCCGAGCCGGACACCGCGAACGTGTGCGCCGCGGTGCCGAGCGCCTCGGTCAGCACCCCGCCGAGCAGGGCCCCGAGCGGGATCGCGCCCCAGACGACCGTGCGCCACACCCCGAGCACCCGGCCGAGCAGCTCGCCGGGCACCAGCGTGTGCCGCGCGGTGGCGAGCACGACGTTGACGGCGACCACCGCCGCCGCGAACAGGCCGAACAGGGCCGCGGCCGCGACCGGCGAGCGCACCAGGCCCATCCCGCCGAACCCGGCACCGCAGCCGAGGATCCCGCCGAGCACGACCACGCGCCGGCCGGCCGCGCGTACCAGCCGCGGCGCGACCCCCGCGCCGAGCAGCCCGCCGATGCCGCCGGCGAACGCGAAGAACCCGAAGGTCGCGTCGGACAGGTGGAGGTCGTCGAGCGCGTAGAGCACCAGCTGCGCCTGCGCGAGCTCGCTGACCAGGCTGAGCAGCCCGGCGACGATGACCAGGCGCTTGAGCAGCACGTTCCCGCGCAGCCAGCGCAGGCCGTCGGCCAGTTCGGTGCGCAGCCGCGTGGGCTCCCGGGCGGCGTCGTCTCGCGCGCGGTAGGTGCCGGCGAGCCCGAGCAGCACCGCGGCCGCGATCGCGAAGCCCGCGGAGTTGAGGACGAAGGGGAGGGCGGCGAAGAGCGCGAAGGTCAGGCTGCCGACCGGGCCGCCGAGGAACGTCTGGCCGACGATCTCGCACGCCTGGAGCTTGCTGTTCGCCGCGTCGAGCGAGCCGTCGCCGACGACCGCCGGGATCAGGGCGTTGGCCGCGCTGTCCGCGATCGTTTCGGCGGTCCCGATGACCAGCGCCGTCAGGTAGACCAGCCAGATCGTCATCCCGCCGGCCGCGACGAGCACGGCGAGGGTGCCGACGGCGACGGCGCGGGCGGTGTTCGCGACGATCATCGCGCGCCGCCGGTCGATCCGGTCGACGAGCGCGCCGGCGACGGCGGCGAAGAGCAGCCAGGGCAGGAACTGGGTGGCGGACAGCCCGGCGATGAGCACGGGATCGCGGGTCAGCGTCGTCGCCAGCAGGGGCAGCGCCACCTTGCCGATACCGTCGCCCAGGTGCGAGGCGGCGCTCGACGTCAGCAGCCACGTAAGCCTCCGAGCAGGGTGCACCGCGACCCCCGGCACTCATCGCAGTCAGGCAATGACTTCGAGTAACAGGGTAAGCGCGGTGTCACCCTCTGGTGGTCACGGTGTCACTACTAGTGCGGCTCAGCCCCAGCCGAGCTCGTGCAGCCGGGCGTCGTCGATGCCGAAGTGGTGACCCAGCTCGTGCACGACGGTGATGAGCACCTCTTCGACGACCTCGTCCTCGTCCTCGCACATCGAAAGGATCGGCTGCCGGTAGATCGAGATCCGGTCGGGCAGCACCCCGCCGTACGACGACGTCCGCTCGGTCAGCGCGACCCCGTGGTAGAGCCCGAGGATGTCCGGCGCCTCGTCGTTGAACTCCTCGACGAGCACGACGACGTTGTCCATCGCCTTGGCGAACTCCGCCGGGACCTCGTCCAGGGCTTCCGAGACCAGTTCCTCGAACCGCTCCCGGCTCATCTCGACGGGCATCAGCCGTTCTTCTTCGTCGACGGCGGGGCGGAGCTCGACGTCTCCGGTCCGCCGCCCCCGTCCGACGGCGGACCGCCGTCCTGCGGCTGGCCACCGTCGCCCGCCGGGGCGCCCTTGATGCTGCCGGTCACCGCCTGCAGGCCGCTCTTGTCCGGCAGCAGCGCCGCCACCTTGCAGTTGACCTTGGTCGACCCGGCGTCCCAGCTCTCCTGCTCCCGCAGGTCCCAGGTCAGGATCAGCTTCTTCGCGTCGAGGTCGGCGCCGTCGGTGTAGTCCGCCGCCTGCTTGGTGCACTCGGTGTCGAGCCAGGCCTTCTGGTCGTCCTGCGACGGGTAGGCGTCCTTGAACTTCGTCTTCAGGTCGAGGGTCGCGATGATCTCGTAGGAGTGGGGCTTGGTGCACTCGAGCGGGTCGCCGACGCCCTTGCCCTGCAGCGCGAGGCAGGTGCCCGGCTCGAACACGAGCGACTGGTCCTGCTCCTTCGCCGGTCCGGTGGTCGGCAGCAGCGTGCCGCCGGGGCCGGCCCACTGCAGGCCGCAGCGCAGCTGGCGGTCGCCGTCGTCCCACTGCGACGGCGTCGGCCGCAGCAGGTTCGTCGTGAGCTTGCCGTACGGGTCGAGGTTGTGGCCGAGGTACGGCTTCACGTCCGAGGTGCACTTCTGCTGGGCGATCTGCTGCCACTGCTCCAGCGACGGCACCGGCGCGCCCTCCGGGAACTGGGCGCCGATGTCCACGAGCGCGGTCACCTCGAACTTGTGCGGCTGCGTGCAGGCGATCTTGCGCGCGTCGCTCGCGTCCGGGTTGGTCCAGGTCAGGCAGCTGCCGGGCGGGGAGTGGAAGGCCTCCTCGGCCTCCGGGGACAGCTTGCCGGCGCCACCGCCGGCCCCGCCCGTGAAGCCACCGCTGCCGGTGAACAGGACGCTGAGAGCGAGCGCGATGAGCGCGCCCGCGAAGATCCCGCCCATCACGACGCGGGTGTGCAGCGTCTGCGTGGCGGCAGGGAACCGATCGGCGCTGGGAGACATCGCAGTCCATGATGCCCGCGCCGCACGCGACGTGCGCGAGCTGGGTGGTTAGGGTAGGTCACGGTTTCGTGGTGGCCGGGATTACGGAGCGCACATGACGCAGGACAGCAACGGCGGGGACCAGCCGCCCCCCGAGCCGCCGAAGCGCGGTTCGATGAGATTCCAGGACTCGAACACGCAGGCCCGCCAGCCTTCGGTCGCGGAGCAGCGGGCCCGCCAGCAGGCGCTCGCGCAGGAGGAACGCGACGCCGAGCTGGCCCGCCAGGCCGACGCCAAGGCGGCGACCCGGCGCAAGATCCTGATCGGCAGCGGCGTGACCGTCGGCCTGGTCGGCTTGGTGGCGACGTTCTACACGGTCGCCAAGCCTGCCGGCGAGGTGACCGCGGTCTGCACCGACAAGGACGGCATCGTCCAGAACGACGACTACTGCGACGACAACTACGTCACCAGCCACGGCGGCTACCACAGCGGCGGCTTCCTGTTCCTGCCGATCAACACCGGCGGCTACCAGAGCTACCGGTACAACTACGGCGGCACCGGCACGATCGGGCAGCGCGTGTCCGGCGGCTCGTACGACGCGCCGTCGTCGCGGACCAGCGTCAACACGAAGTCCGGCAAGTCCGTCCAGCGCGGCGGCTTCGGCATCAGCGGCAAGAGCGGCAGCACCGGCGGGACCGGCGGCAGCGGCAAGAGCGGGGGATCTTAGGTGTACCGGGACCGGCGTGAGCCGCGGCGCGACTGGCAGCGGATCGTCGAGGAGCAGGGGCTCGTCTACGGCACGCCGGCCCGCGACAGCAGCGGCCGGGTGCGGCCGTACTGGGACGAGTCGGTGCACTACGTCTTCGACATGGACGAGGTGCTCTCGCTCGAGGCCGACGTCGAACTGCTGCACTCGATGTGCCTGGAGGCCGTCGACAACGTCGTGACCACCGAGGGCTACCAGCGGTTCGGCATCCCGGAGTGGGTCTGGCCGCACATCGCCGAGTCGTGGAAGCGGCAGGACCCGCACGTCTACGGCCGGTTCGACCTGCGCTACGACGGCAAGTCGCCGGCGAAGCTGCTGGAGTACAACGCGGACACGCCGACCACGCTGCTGGAGGCGTCGCTGCTGCAGTGGCACTGGAAGACCGACGTCTTCCCGGACGACGACCAGTGGAACTCGATCCACGAGAAGCTCGTCGAGCGGTGGTCGTTCCTGCAGGACAAGCTGCCGTCGAACGAGCTGCACTTCACCTGGTCGGCGGCCGACCCGTCCGGCGAGGACAACGTCACCACGGCGTACCTGCAGGAGACGGCGGCCGAGGCCGGGCTCGACACGGTGGGGCTGGCGATCGAGGAGATCGGCTGGGACCCGGTGCTCAAGCGGTTCGTCGACCTCGAAGAGTCGCAGATGGCGACCGTGCTGAAGCTGTACCCGTGGGAGTGGGTGGTCGACGAGGAGTTCGGCCGCCACGCCGTCGAGTCGCTGCCGCGGACGCTGTGGATCGAGCCGCTCTGGAAGATGATCCTCTCCAACAAGACGCTCCTGGCGATCCTGTGGGAGAACTACCCGGGCCACCCGAACCTGCTGCCCGCGTTCGCCGACGACCCCGGCATCCTCACCGAGTACGTGCGCAAGCCGAAGCTCGGCCGCGAGGGCGCCAACGTCCAGATCGTCGCGACCGGCTACGAGACCCAGACCGACGGCGTCTACGGCGCCGAAGGCTTCGTCTACCAGGCGTTCGACCCGCTGCCCGAGTTCGACGGCTACCGGCCGGCGCTCGGCGCGTGGATCGTCGGGGACAGCTCCGCCGGGCTCGGCATCCGCGAGACCGGCGGCCTGGTCACCGACGACGGTGCGGCATTTGTCCCACATCGCATCCCCGAGTCGTGATACAACACCGTCGCTGATCAGCTCTTTCCTCCTGGGAGACAACTCGTGAACACGACCCTTGCGCTGTCCGACACGTTCGGCTCCGACCTCGTGCGGGGGATCGGCGCGATCCTGCTCTACGGCGTCATCGGCCTGCTGCTGATGTTCGCCGGCTTCTACGCGATCGACTGGACCACGCCGGGCAAGCTGTCGAAGCTGGTCACGCAGGGCCTGCCGAACGCGGTGATCGTGACCGCGTCCGGAATGCTTTCGATGGCGTTCATCGTCGTCGTGGCGATCTTCAACTCGGCCAGCGACCTCACCGAGGGCCTGATCACCTCGCTGGTCTACGGCCTGCTCGGGATCGTCGTCCAGGTGATCGCGGTCCGGCTGCTGGAGTGGGCGACCCGCATCGACGTGGCGTCGACCATCGAGAGCGAGAAGTTCGCCCCGGTGAGCATCGTCGTGGCCGCCGCGCACATCGGCCTGGGCCTCGTGGTGGCGGTCGGCATCTCCTGATCGCAGCGTTTGTGAGCCGGGTCACGCAGCGCGTGGCCCGGCTCCTCCGTTCGCACTAGCCTGGGAATCGTGCGCCTGCTGAGGACACCGGACGACCGGTTCACGGACCTGCCCGACTTCCCCTTCGAGCCGAAGTACGTCGAGCTCGCCGACCCCCACGGCGGCGTGATCAGAGTGGGCTACGTGGAGGCGGGACCCGCCGACGGCCGGCCGGTGCTCCTGCTGCACGGTGAGCCCAGCTGGTCGTTCCTCTACCGCAAGATGCTGCCGGTGCTGGCTGCCGCGGGGCTGCGGGCAATCGCGCCGGATCTGGTCGGCTTCGGCCGGTCCGACAAACCGGGCGCCTTGACGGACCACAGCTACGCCCGGCACGTCGAGTGGATGCGCGGCTTCGCGTTCGACGCTCTGGACCTGCGGGACGTGACGCTGGTCGGCCAGGACTGGGGTGGCCTCATCGGGCTGCGGCTGGTCGCGGAGAACCCCTCCCGGTTCGCGCGAGTCGTGGCGGCCAACACGGGGCTGCCGACCGGAGACATCGACATGCCGCCGGTGTGGCACTCGTTCCGCGAGGCCGTGGAGAAGGCCCCGGTCCTGGACGTCGCCCGCTTCGTCCAGTCGGGCTGCCGGACTTCCCTGTCGGAAGCGGAGCGGGCGGCGTACGACGCGCCGTTCCCCAACGAGATGTACAAGGCGGGTCCCCGGGCGATGCCTTCGCTGGTGCCGTACCGGCCGGACAACCCGGCTTCGGAGGCGAACCGCGCGGCGTGGAAGACGTTGACGGAGCTGGAAATCCCGTTCTTGGTCGCGTTTTCCGACGGCGACCCGATCACGGGCGGAATGGCCCCGATCCTGCAGCGCTCGATGAAGGGAGCGCAGGGGCTGGAGCACCCGGTGATCGCGGACGCGGGCCACTTCCTGCAGGAGGACGCGGGCGAGGAGCTGGCCCAGCACGTGGCGAGGTTCGTGCGCGGGTGAGCGAACCGGCGAGCGGCGGCGCAAGATGACCACGACGTCACCAGGCCTCCCCCGCCCGGCCGGGCCAGCTTTCTGCCGCAGCAGAAAGCAAAAGCGTCCTCGCCGGACGGGCAGGCTCCGGGATGGCCACCCGGAGCGCTGTCCTCTCACCTTTTCGAGGGGGCCGCTGGGTGGTCATCCCGTCGCCTGAAAGAGGCCTATCACGGCCTCAGGCGACGGGATGACCACTCAGCTCCTTGGTTTGGGGTCAGGTCAGCGCCGCGTGCGTGGCCGCCAGGGAATCCACCAGGATGTCCAGCCCCTCCTGGGCCTCCTCCGCTGTGAGGGTCATCGGCGGGCCCAGCCTCAGCACGTTGCCGTGCAAGCCGCCCTTGCCGATCAGCAGGCCGCGCTTCTTCGTCTCCTCCAGCATGCGCGCCGCCGCGGCCACGTTGGGCGTGGTCGTGCCCGGCTTGATCAGCTCCACCCCGATCATCAGGCCCTTGCCGCGCACCTCGGCCACCAGCGGCGAGGAAGCCGCGCGCAGGCCGGAAAGCAGCTGCGCACCCCGGGCCGCGCAGTTGGCCTGCAAGTCGTGGTCCTTGATGTAGTCCAGGACCGCCGTCGCGCCGGCCATGGACACCGGGTTGCCGCCGAACGTCGAGAACGACTGGGCCTGGAAGCAGTCCAGCACGTCCCCGCGGGCCACCACGCCGCCGACCGCGAGGCCGTTGCCCAGGCCCTTCGCGAACGTCATCATGTCCGGTGTCACGCCGTGCGCCTCGATGCCCCAGAAGTGCTCGCCCGTGCGGCCCCAGCCCGTCTGGACCTCGTCGGAGATGAACAGCACCCCGTACGAATCCAGCACCTCCTTCATCGCCCGGAACAGGCCGTCCGGCGGGAGGCTGAACCCGCCGACGCCCTGGATCGGCTCCGCGATCAGGCACGCGACGTCGCCCGCCGTCGCCGTGTCCAGGACGTCCACCAAGTCCGCGACACACGCGTCGATGTAGTCCGCGTCGGACAGGTCGCGGAACGGGCTGCGGTACCGGTAGCCGCCGTGGACGTAGTTGACCTTGACCGGGCTCAGCGCCGACGCCGACCAGCCGCGGTTGCCGGTGATCGCGACCGTCCCGAACGACCGGCCGTGGTAGGAGTTGCGCATCGCCAGCACCTGGTTGCTACGCCGGAACTGCGTCGCCAGCATCAACGCCGTGTCGTTGGCCTCGCTGCCCGAGTTGGTGAAGAACACCTTCGCGTCCGGGATGCCGGACAGCTTCGCGATCCGCTCGGCCAGCTCGACCTGCGACCGGATCAGGTACAGCGTCGAGGTGTGCAGGATGCCGGTGTCGAGCTGCTTGCGGACCGCGTCGCCGATCTCGGCGACGTCGTAGCCCATCGAGTTGGTCAGCACCCCGGCGAAGAAGTCGAGGTAGGTGCGGCCCTGGGAGTCCGTCATCCGCCGGTCGTGCGCGTGCACGATCTCGATCGGCTCTTCGTAGAGCAGCGACATCCAGGACGGCATGACAGCGCGGTGCCGGGCGAGCAGCTCGTCGGTCATCGAACGCCTCCTCTGGGGTTTCCCTGGAGTATGAGGACGCCGTGAACAGCGCTTCAACGATCAGACTGTCGGGATAACCCAGTAGGGACGCACAGTCTGTACGGACTACCCTCTGTCTTCGTGATTGACCCCAGGACTCTGCGCGATGACCCGGAAGCCGTGCGCGCGTCGCAGCGCGCCCGTGGTGAAGACGAGGGAGTGGTCGACAAGCTGCTCTCCCTCGACTCCCGGCGCCGCTCTTCGATCGCGGCCGCGGACAAGCTGCGCAACGAGCAGAAGGTGCTGGGCAAGCAGATCCCGAAGGCACCGCCGGAGGAGAAGCAGCAGCTGCTGGCCACCGCCAAGGAGCTCGCCGCGCAGGTCAAGGCCGCCGAGGCGGAGCAGAACACCGCGTCGGAGGAGTTCGACCAGCTCTTCCGCACCGTGGCGAACCTCGTCCACCCGGACGCGCCGGTCGGCGGCGAAGACGACTTCGCCGTGGTCAAGCACGTCGGCGAGCCCACGAAGTTCGACTTCACCCCGAAGGACCACCTCGAGCTGCTCGAAGCGCTCGGCGGCGTCGACATGGAACGCGGCGCCAAGGTGTCGGGCTCGCGGTTCTACTTCCTCACCGGCGTCGGCGCGCAGCTGCAGCTCGGCCTGCTCAACATGGCCATCGCGCAGGCCCTCGAGAACGGCTTCACGCCGATGATCACGCCCTCGCTGGTCCGCCCGGAGGTCATGGCCGGCACCGGCTTCCTCGGTTCGCACTCGAGCGAGATCTACCACCTCGAGGAAGACGACCTGTACCTCGTCGGGACGTCGGAGGTGCCCCTGGCCGGCTTCCACGCCGACGAGATCCTCGACCTGAACGACGGCCCGAACCGCTACGCGGGCTGGTCGTCCTGCTTCCGGCGCGAGGCCGGCTCCTACGGCAAGGACACCCGCGGCATCATCCGCGTCCACCAGTTCGACAAGGTGGAGATGTTCGTCTACACCAAGCCGGAGGACGCCGAAGCCGAGCACGAGCGGCTGCTCGGCTGGGAAGAGCAGATGCTCGCGAAGATCGAGGTGCCCTACCGGGTCATCGACACCGCGACCGGCGACCTCGGCACGTCCGCGCACCGCAAGTTCGACTGCGAGGCGTGGGTCCCGACGCAGGAGACCTACCGCGAGCTGACCTCGACGTCGAACTGCACGACGTTCCAGGCCCGCCGGCTGTCGATCCGCTACCGCGGCGAGAACGGCAAGCCGCTGATCGCCGCGACCCTCAACGGCACCCTGGCCACCACCCGGTGGATCGTCGCGATCGTCGAAAACCACCAGCAGGCCGACGGCTCGGTCCGCGTGCCCGAGGCGCTGCGCCCGTTCGTCGGCGGCAAGGAAGTCCTCACGCCCCGCTGATTCGGCCTTATGCCAGGTGCGCACCCGTTCGGCCCAGTAATGTCCGGGCCGAACGGGAGAGGACTCTTCGCATGCGCATGAAGTGGCAGGCCGTCGCGGCCTTGGCGGCCCTGACCGTGGTGGTGTCCGGCTGCACGGTGGCCGTCGGCGGCTCGGCGTCGCCGGTGCCGGGCCAGGGCCCGATCGTCAAGGCGATCGACGCCTGCTCCCTGCTCGACGAGGGCCAGCTCGACGCCCTCGGCTACGAGACCCAGGGCCGTTCGGTGCCGGAGGAAAAGGACCGGAACCAGACGGCGATGTGCCTCTGGAGCACCAAGGAAGACATCGAGCCGTCGAACATCCTCAACGTCGGCTACACGACGGACATCGACTTCAACGAGTACATCGCCGGAGCCGTCCCGAAGGGCGACCCGGAGCAGATCGCCGGCTTCAGCTGGCGGCAGTACCCGTCGCTCCTCGCCGACGACTGCGTGCTCTACGCCCTGCTCGGCGACAAGTCCTTCGCGTACGTCAGCGTGTCCGAACCGCCTCTCGAAAAGTCGTGTGAGCTGGCGAAGACGGTGATCCCGCAGGTCGCGGCCCACCTGCCCGGCGGCCAGGACGCGCCGTCGATCACCCCGACCGCGCCGGCCAAGGTGGAGCCGGGTGGGCCACTGCTGTCGGCGGACCCGTGCGCGACGCTCAAGCCGGACCAGGTCGCGCAGCTCAAGAACATCTCGCCCACCGGTGAGAAGGACGACTCGTCGGCGGTGCCCAACGCGACGTACTGCCTCTGGGACGACACCGACGGCAGCGAGGGTCAGAAGGCGTTCGAAGTCTGGTTCGGCCCGAGCACACCGGTCGCCGACTGGCCGGGCGTGAACGGCGTCAAGCCGCTCGAGACCGTCGACGTCGGCGGCAAGAAGTGGGGCGTCTACCCGAACCTGGGCGGCCTGCGCGTGACCTGCGGCGCGTTCCTGCCGATCACCGACACGTCGTCGGTGCAGGTGGTCAGCGGGTTCATCGGCGACGACACGAAGACGTGCGACGTCGTCAAGCAGGGCCTGCCGCTGGTGACGGCGAACCTGCCGGGTTAGTCCTTCGACACGTGGTCGGCGATGTGACGGGCGATCTCGAGCGCGCTCGTCGCGGCCGGGGACGGCGCGTTCAGGACGTGCACCTGGTCGCGCGCGGTCTCGATGAGGAAGTCGTCGACGAGCGAGCCGTCGCGGCGCATCGCCTGCGCGCGCACGCCGGAGCCGTGGCGGACGATGTCGTCCTCGGTGACGGCCGGGACGAGCCGGGCGAGGCTCGCTGCGAACCGCTTCTTCGAGAACGAGCGCCGGACCTCGTCGAGCCCGGTCGGGAGCGCGTACTTCTTCGCGAGCCGCCAGACGCCGGGGAAGGCCGCGACCTCGGCGACGTCCTTCGCGGAGAAGTCGGTCCAGCGGTAGCCCTCGCGGCGCAGCGCGAGCACGGCGTTCGGACCGGCGTGCACGCTGCCGTCGAGCATCCGCGTGAGGTGCACGCCGAGGAACGGCAGCGTCGGGTCCGGCACCGGGTAGATTAGGCCCTTGACCAGGCCGCGGCGTTCGGGCTTGAGCTCGTAGTACTCGCCTCGGAAGGGCACGATCTTCGCCGACGGCGTCAGCCCGGCCAGCCGCGCGACGCGGTCGGAGTGCAGGCCGGCGCAGTTCACGAGCCCGTCCGCGACGATGACGTCCTCGCCGGTCGCGACCTCGACCCCGCCGTCGCTCCCGGCGCGGATGGCCAGCGCGGGGCTGTTCAGCCGGAGGTCGACGCCGGCTTCGTCGAGCAGCCGGACGAGCGCCTGGCAGACGCCGGGGAAGTCGATGATCCCGGTGGACTCGACCCGCAGCGCGGCGACGCAGGCGACCTCGGGCTCGTACTCGCGTGCTTCGGCGGGGGAGATCTTCTTCGCCGGGACGCCGTTCGCCTCGGCCCGCTCGGCGAGCGTGTTCAGCGCCGGGATCTCCTTCTCGTCGGTCGCGACGACGAGCTTCCCGCAGACCTCGACGGGCACGCCGTACTGCCGCGCGAAGTCCACGATGGACCGGTTCCCGGCGACGGACATGCGCGCCTTGAAGGACCCGGGCTTGTAGTAGAGCCCGGCGTGGACGACGTTCGAGTTGTGCCCGGTCTGGTGCGCCGCCCAGCGCGGCTCCTTTTCCAGCACCGTGACGTCCAGCCCGCGCCTGGTCAGCTCCCAGGCCACGGCCAGACCGACGATCCCACCCCCGACGACCACCACGTTGCGCACGATCGACCAGGCTACGCGAGCGGGGAAGGGCCTGGTGAGCCGGTCAGTCCGCCAGCCCGGCCGTGGTCAGCGCCTTCTGCGTGTTCATCCCCAAGCCCGTCCCGTAGGCCCGCTCGAAACCGTCCGTCCCCAGCGACTCGACGACCCGGGCCCGCACCGACGAGACGTCCGGGTCGCCGGCGATCGACGTGCCCCGTACCCCCGCCGCCGCGCCCAGCAGTGTCGCCGCCTGCTCGGGCGGAGCCGCCCCGGCCAGTCCCTCCAGGGCGAACGCCACGACGTCGCCCGCGTTCCGCCGGCGGCCGGTCAGCAGGGCCGAGCGGTGCAGCCGGACCGCCTCGGCCGGGTGGCCCTCGGCCGAAGCCAGCCAGCCCAGCGAGATCATCGCCATCGCGCGGACCGTCTCCGCCGCGAACGAGCCGCCCGGGCACTCCGCGAGCGCGCGCTCGCCCAGGGCGCGGGCCGCGGCGAGGTCGCCTTCGTACCGGGCCAGGTTCGCCAGCCCGGTGTACGCGGCCGCGCGGGACTCGGGCATCCCCGTGCGGCGGGCCGTCGCCGCGGCCAGTTCGTAGTCCGCCCGCGCGCCCGCGCGGTCGCCCGCCAGCAGACGGGTCCACCCGCGGCGGCAGATGAGGTCCGCGGCGTCGTCCAGTGCGCCGATCTCCCGCATCAGGCTCAGCGCCTCGTCCATCATCGGCACGGCGTCGCCGGGCCGGCCGCGCCACGTGAGCAGCTGGGACAGGTGGTCCAGGGCCATCGACAGGCCCCACCGCTCGCCCAGCGCGCGGAACTGCGCCGCGCCTTCGCGCAGCCCTTCCTCGGCCCCCGTCAGGTCGCCGGTCATCATCGCCCGCAGGCCCATGCCCGTCGGCAGCAGCGCCCAGGCCCAGGCGTCGCCGGCCGCCAGCAGGCCCTCGCCGCGGCCGACCAGCTCGTCGTCGTCACCGGGCGGGCCCACGACGACGCCGAGCAGCATCACCAGCATCGGGTTCCGGGGCGACCAGCCGCCGTCCGCCGCGTACCGCCGGACCAGCGGCAGGTACTGCTCCAGCGACTCGTCCGGGTGCCCGGACAACGCGCCGAGCACGCACACCAGGAACTCCTCGACGTACTGCTCGCGCAGCTCCGTCGGGGTCCGCGAGACGACGGCCAGCGACAACCCGGCGCCCTCGAACCGCCGTCCGCGCATCCACCAGTACATCGCCAGCGACGGCACCAGCCGCAGCGCGAGCGCGACGTCGTGCTCGGTCGCCCAGCGCAGGGCGGCCAGCAGGTTGTCGTACTCGGCGTCGATCCGGTCCAGCCACTCGAGCTGGGCCGCGGTCCGCAGCATCGGGTCGGCTTCCTCGGCGAACCGCAGGAAGTACTCGGCGTGCGCGCGGTGGACCCGCTCGGTCTCGCCCGCTTCGGCGAGCTTCCCGGCGCCGAACGCGCGGATCGTCTCGAGCATCCGGAACCGGCCGCCGACGGCTTCGACCAGCGACTTGTCGGCCAGCTCGAGCAGCAGCTCAGCGTCGGCGCCGCAGACCTCGGCCGCCGCGGCGAGTGTCGCGCCGCCGGGGAACACCGTCAGCCGCCGGGCGAGCTCGCGTTCGTCGTCACCGAGCAGGTCCCAGCTCCACTCGACGACCCCGCGCAGCGACCGGTGCCGCTCCTCGGCCGTCCGGCTGCCGCGGGCGAGCAGCCGGAACCGGTCGTCGAGCCGGGCCGCGATCTCGCCGAGGTCCAGGCTCCGGACGCGGGCCGCGGCCAGCTCCAGCGCCAGCGGCAGGCCGTCGAGGGCCGCGCAGACGTGCTGGACGTCGCCGATCGTCGCGTCGCCGACGGTGAACGCGGGGTCGCTCGCGGCCGCGCGGTCGGCGAACAGCCGGATCGCCGGGTAGGTCAGGGCTTCGGCCGCGGGCGTGCCCGGCGGTGGGACGGCCAGCCGCGGCACCGGCGCCAGCTGCTCGCCGGTGATGCCGAGCGGCTCACGGCTGGTCGCCAGCACCCGCAGCCCCGGGCACGCGCCGAGCAGCCGCGCGGTCAGCCGGGCCGCGACGTCGACGACGTGCTCGCAGTTGTCGAGCACGAGCAGCGCCGCCCGGTCGCGCAGCGCCGAGATCAGCCGGTCGGCCGGGTCCTGCGGGCCGCCGCGCGTGCTCTCGCGCAGGCCGAACGCGGCCAGCACCGCGCCCGCGACGCCGTCGCCGTCGTGCGGGGCGAGCTCGACGAACGCGACCGACCCGAAATCAACGGAGGCGGCTGCTGCGGTTTCGATGGCCAGCCGCGTCTTGCCGGTGCCGCCCGGCCCGGTCAGCGTCACGAGCCGGCTGCGGTCCAGCAGCCCGGCCACCTGCCGCAGCTCGCCGGTCCGGCCGACGAAGCTGGTCAGCTGCGCGGGCAGCGCGGAGATCGCCGGCTTCTCGGTTTCGCCGCGCAGCACCGCGAGGTGGGCTTCGGCGAGGTCCGGACCAGGGTCGGCACCCAGCTCGTCGGCCAGCGTGCGGCGGGCGTCTTCGAACGCGGCCAGCGCGTCGGCCGGCCGGCCCGCGGCGGCGAGCGCGCGGACCAGCTGCGCGCGCGGCCGTTCCCGCAACGGCTGCGCGGCGACGGTCTCCCGCAGCTCGGCGAGGACGTCTTCGGCCCGCCCCAGGGCCAGCCGGGCTTCGACGTGGTCGTCCGCGGCGTCGGCCCGCAGCTCCTCCAAGCGGGCGGCCTGGGCGGCGGCGAACGGTGCGTCGGCCAGGTCGGTGAACGCGGCTCCGCGCCACAACGCCATCGCTTCGCCCACTGTGGACGCGGCGCGGGCGTGCTCGCCGTTCTTCAGCAGCGTCCGGCCTTCGCGCGCCAGGCGTTCGAAGACATGAACGTCCACTTCGTCCGGTTCGACGACCAGGCGATACCCGGCGGCGGTGAACTCGACCGGGGCCAGCTCCTTCAACGCCGTCCGCAGCCGGGAGACCTGCGACTGGAGGGCGTTCGCCGCGCCGTCCGGCGGGAATTCGCCGTACATGCCGTCGATCAGCCGCTCGGCGGGCACGAACCGCCCGGCCTCCAAGGCGAGCAGGGCCAGCAGCGTCCGCGACCGCGGGCCGCCGACCGGCACCTGCGTGCCGTCCGGGCGCCACGCGGCGACCGCCCCCAGCACCCCGAATCGCATGGCCTCAGCTTAAGACGGTCGCCGACCTGGGGAAGTTGTCACTCGAAAGTGGTCTTCGGCGTGGGCCTGTGAATCACCTGAGTGAGCGTATATACACTTCGCCGGGTCCCCACGCAATGGGAGAGGTATGTCGACCGACAGCATTGCCCTCGGTCAGCCGACCGTCGGAGAAGAAGAGCTCGCCGCCGTAGCCGAGGTCTTCAGATCCGGCTGGCTGGCCGGCGCCGGACCGGCTTGCCGCCGCTTCGAAGAACGGTTCGCGCAGGTCACCGGCACCGCGCACGCGTTGACGACCGCGAACTGCGGTTCCGCGCTCTTCCTGGGCCTCAAGGTGCTGGGAGTCCGGCCGGGCGACGAGGTGATCGTCGGCGACTACACGTTCCCCGCCACCGGCCACGCCGTCGTGCAGGCAGGCGCGACGCCGGTGTTCGCCGACATCCGCCCGGACGTCTTCAGCGCCGACCCGGCCCACGTCGAGTCCCTGATCACGCCGAAGACCGTCGGCATCCTCGTCGTCGACGTCGCCGGCCAGCCCGGTGACTTCGACGAGTACCGCGCGATCGCCGACAAGCACGGCCTCTGGCTGTTCGAGGACGCTGCCTGTGCCGCGGGCGCGACGTACAAGACGCGCCCGGCCGGCAGCCTCGCCGACCTCGCGGCGTTCTCCTTCCACGGCCGCAAGGGCATCACCGCCGGCGAAGGCGGCGCGCTGGTCTCCGACCGCGAAGACCTCATCGCGCACGCCCGCAAGCTGCACACCTACGGCATCGAGCCGGCGATCAGCCGCGAAGGCTCGAACACGCTGCCGATCCCGGAGTTCCACGAGCTCGGCTACAACTTCCGCATGTCGGACGTCCAGGCCGCGATCATGAACGTCCAGCTCGACCGGCTGCCGGACCTGCTCGCCGCCCGCCGTTCGGTCGCGAAGCGCTACCACGAGGCGTTCGCGGACTTGGCGGACACCGGCGCGCTGACCGTCCCCGTCGAGCTCCCCGATCGCGAGCACCCGTGGCAGGCCTACCTGCTCACGGTCGCGCCGGAGATCAGCCGCGACACGCTCGCCCTGCGGGTCCGCGAGCGGGGCGTCCAGTGCAACTTCGGCACCTACGCCTCACACCTCCAGCCGATCTACGGGCCCCAGACCCCGCTGCCCGTCTCCGCCGACGCGTTCGCGCGTCAGCTCGCGATCCCCATGCACGCGAACCTCACCGACGCCGAAGTGACGCGCGTCGGCGAGGTCGTGCGCGAAGCCGTGCAGTCCCTGTCTTGACCCCGCCAACCGAGGAGAAATTGGTGTCCGACAAGAAGGTGCTCTTCACCGGGGCGGGTGGGTTCATCGCCGCGCACGTCATCCCGCTGCTCATCGAGGGCGGCTACACGGTGCGGATCTTCGACAACATGACCCGCGGCGACCGCGCCCGCGTCAACGAGTTCGTCGCCACCGGCAAGGTCGAGCTCGTCGAGAAGGACGTCCGCTACGGCGGTGCGGTGCGCGAGGCCATGCGCGGCTGCACGCACGTCATCCACTTCGCGACGGTGTCGATCAACAAGTCGATCGCGGACCCGCACGAGTCGTTCGACATCAACATGACCGGCAACCACAACGTGTTTGCCGCGGCCGCCGACGAAGGCGTCGAGCGCCTGGTGTTCGCGTCGACGGCGTCGGTCTACGGCGAGCCGAAGCGGCTGCCGATGCACGAGGACGACGAGCTCAAGCCGCTCACGCCGTACTGCATCTCGAAGCGCGCCGGCGAGGACATGCTCGGCTTCTACGAGCGCCAGAAGGGCCTGTCCTGGAACGCGCTGCGGTTCTTCAACGTGTACGGCCCGGGCCAGAAGATCGAGGCCTACTACACGTCGGTGATCAACCACTTCATCCAGCGCCTGCGCGCCGGCCAGCCGCCGATCATCGACGGCCGCGGCGACCAGTCGATGGACTTCGTGCACGTCAGCGACCTGGCGCGGGCCGTCGTCGCGGCGCTGGAGTCGGAGCGGGCGAACCTGCCGATCAACATCGGCACCGGCATCGACACCTCGATCGCCGCGCTCGCCAAGATCCTGATCGAGGCCGTCGGCGTCGACGTCGAGCCGCTGTTCAACGAGCGTGACGTCCTGGTCTCGCGCCGCGCCGCCGACATCACCCGCGCCCGCGAGGTGCTCGGCTGGGAGCCGCGGATCACTGTCGAAGAAGGTATGCGGCAGCTGGTCGAGGACTCTCAGTGAACGCCGACGTGCTCTTCCCCGCGGAGGCGTCATGAACGCAGCCACCGCGGGCCCTGCCCGAGGACGTGCGATGCGCATCGCGGTGGTCAACAACTTCTTCCCGCCCCGGGTGGGCGGGAGCGCACACATGTCGGCTTCGCTGGCGGCGCAGTTCGTCGAGGCCGGCCACGAGGTGCTGGCGATCACGGCCGCGTACGCCGACGCCCCCGCCGAGGAGGAGCGCGACGGCTACCGCGTCGTGCGCCTCCCGGCGGTGAAGATGCCGCAGGTCGGCCTGTCGATCGACTTCGACATGAGCTTCGCGTCGCTGCGGCCGGGCAACTGGCGGCGGCTGTGGAAGCTGCTCGACGAGTTCAAGCCGGACGCGATCCACCTGCACGGCCAGTTCTTCGACCTGTCGTGGCTGGCCGGGAGCTACGCGCGGCGGCGGAACATCCCGGTGCTGCTGACCATCCACACGCTGCTGATCAGCGACAACAAGCTGTACGGCGGCGTGTTCCGGATGCTCGACGCGGTGCTGGTGAAGCCGATCCTGCGCTACATCCGGCCGCGCTACGTCATCCTCGACAAGCTCGGCGTCGACTACTGCGTCGAGCGCTACGGCACCAGCGACGCGAACTCGGAGTACTTCCCGATCGCGGTCGACACGGGTCACTTCGCGAAGCCGGTGACGAAGGACGTCCGCGCGGAGCACGAGATCGGTGACGCGCCGCTGATCGTCTCGCTCGGGCACGTCATCCCGCTGCGCAACCGGCTGCCGCTGATCGAGGCGCTCCCGGCCATTCTGGACAAGCACCCGGGCACCCGGGTGGTGGTCGTCGGCCGCGTCTACCACGACGCGTTCCTGAAGCGGGCCGCGGAACTGGGTGTCTCGGACGCGCTGGTCGTCACCGGTGCGGTGCCGAAGGCGGACGTCCCGGCGTACTTCGCGGCGGCGGACATCGTCACGCACGACCTCAACGGCGGCTGCGGCACGGCGTCGCTCGAGGCGATGCTGTCCGGCACGGCGACGATCGCGTCGGTCACCGAGGACAACTACCCCGGCATCGAGCTGCGCAACGGCGAAAACGTCCTGCTGGTGCGGCCCGACGACGCCGAAGCCGTGGCCTCGACGGTGATCGGCCTGCTCGACGACCCGGAGAAGCGGGCGCTGATCGCGCAGCGCGAGAGCGAGCTGGTCCGGTCGAACTTCGGCCTCGACGTCGTCGCCGAGGAACACCTTCGCACGTTCGAGAAACTGGTGTCTGAAGCGGATGTTCTTCGATGACGAGCGCAGCCACCGGCTGCGTCCGCAGATCCTGACCGAGCTCGTCTCGCAGTACATGAACGACGCCGAGCGGGCGCAGTTCTACGGGCTGCCGTCGACGTGCCGCGTCCGTGAGCGCGTGAAGATCATCAGCCCCGAGAACCTGAAGATGGGCGACCACTGCTGGGTCGGTGAGGGCGCGGCGCTCGACGCGAGCGGTGGCTTGGAGATCGGCGAGCACACCAGCATCGGGCTGAACACGCTGATCTTCACGCACTCGAGCTGGCTCGCGAACATGACGCTGCAGAACCATTCGGGCAGCGACCTGATCGAGCGCAAGCCGGTGAAGATCGGCAAGGGCTGCTTCATCGGCGGCCTGGTGGTGATCATGGCGGGCGTGACGATCGGCGACTTCGCGACGGTGCAGCCGAATTCGGTGGTGGCGAAGGACGTCCCGCCGCGGACGCTGGTGGCGGGCAACCCGGCACGGGTGTTCCAGCGGTACGACGAGGAGTACATCCAGTCCGAAGTGGACCGCGTCCGGGCGGAGAACGCCCGCCGCCGCGAGATCGCGGAGGAACGTGGTCAGGCTCCCGGCTGGGGCGCGCCGTCCGGGGACTTCTCGGAGTAGGTCAGAGCCGGTCCGCCAGCAGCTTCCCGATCTTGGCGTAGCCGTCTTCGCTGCCTGTCACGTACAGGTACAACTGCGCGGTGCGCACCCCTCCGTGGCTGTGCTTGGCGACCGCGACCGTGGTGCCGCCGCCCTGGCTCGTCGACTCGCAGTGCAGTGCGGCCTCGCCGATGCCCGCCATCATCGTCGTGTTCTTGCACGACGACTTCGCGCCCGCGACGAACCGGGACACCGACGTGTCCGGGCCGATGAACAGCTCCGCGGTCTGGCCGGCGCCGTATTCGCACACGTAGGCCGTGGTCTTCGGCTTGCTCACCGAAGAAGTGGATGACGGCGGCACCGACGTCGTCGCCGGCGCCGCCGTCGTGGAGCCGCCCGAACACGCTGTGATGCAGGTCAGCAGGCATGTGGCGGCGAAGAATCCCCCGGTGAAGCGCACGCCTGACAATTTAGTACTTCGTAACCGAGCGCAGGATTGCGGTTACGCAACGTTTCGGTCGCGTCCCAAGACGAGCGTACGCTCGAAAGGTCTGGAGCAACCTTTCCGCGGCCCGGCCGTCGCTGGGAGAAACGGAACGAGGTGACGCATGGCGCGCGGCGACGACGAGTTCGCGGACTTCGTGCGCGCGTCCTCGGCCCGGCTCACCCACGCAGCCTACCTGCTCACCGGTGACCGCCACCAGGCGGAGGACGCCGCGCAGACCGCCTTCACCCGCACGTACGCGGCCTGGTCGCGCGTCCGGCACAAGGACGCCTACGGCTACGCCCGCACCGTCCTGGTGAACCACGTCATCGACGGCTGGCGGCGCCCGATCCGCGAGTACGCCACCGAGGCGATGCCCGACCGGCAGGACCGGCTCGACGTCGACCAGGCCGTCACCCAGCGCGCGTGGCTCACCGCCGTGCTGCGGACGCTGACCGCCCGCGAACGCGCCGTCGTCGTGCTGCGCCACTTCTTCGACCTGCCCGAAGCCGACGTGGCCCGTGAGCTCGGCGTTTCGCTGGGTACCGTGAAGAGCACGAATTCGCGCGCGCTGGCCAAGCTGCGCGTGGAGGCCGGCACCGGCGAGGACACGCTGATCGGAGGGAGCGGGCGATGAACGACCTCGACGACTTCCGCGCCGCCCTCCGGCAGCCGCCCGACGAACCCTTCGCCGAACCCGACCTGGCCGCGATCATGGCCGGCGGCACGCGCATCCGGCGTCGCCGCCGCGTGCTGACCACCACCGGGGGCATCGCGGCCGCGGCCGCCGTCGTGCTGGTGGTCGTGTTCGCCGTCCAGCTGCGGCAGCCCGCGCCCGTGCCGGTCGCGCAGCCGCCTGCCCCGCCGACGTCGTCCGCGTCGACGACCGGCGCCCCACCCGAACGGCCGCCGATCGGCGACGTCGTCGGCACGGGGATCCTGACGAAAGCGGGCGAGATCGTCTTCTTCGCGCGGGCGGTCGACGAGCCGCAGATACTGCCGGACATCCACTTCGGCCTGGTCGCGGGCTTCCGCTCCGGCACGTCCCTGCAGGCCGCGCTGGCCACGAACGAGATCCGGGGCTCCGACCGGTCGTTCGGCTTCCACGCCACCGACGGCGGCGAACTCGTCAGCGACCAGCTCATCCCGGTCTTCGGCTACTTCGCCGGCCCGGCGGCGCGGATCACCACGACGGTGCACGGCAAGACCATCGAGGCCAACCTGACGAAGTGGACCGAGGACCCGAACGTCGTGTTCTTCTGGTTCGACCCGGTCGTCGTGCCGGACTCGGCGTCGCTGACCCCGCTGATCGCCTACGACGGCGAAGGAAAGCGGCTCACCAAGTAGCCGGACAGCCGGTCGGCGGTACACGACGGCCCCGCACGGGCGTAAGACGGCAACCGTGACCTCACGACGGGCGTTCCTGACCGCTTCAGCGACTCTTTTCGGGGGCGCGGGGCGAAGCCCGAATGTCCCAGCCGTGCTGGGGGCCGTCTCCGCGGCCGGTGTCCCGGCGGGTGCCGCCGAACTCGGGGACCGCGGGCCGGGCCGCCCGGTGCGGCCGCAGCGTCCCGGCCCGGACCTGCGGGCGCTGCTCCGGCAGGTCGACGAGCGGCGGATCGAGGCGACCGTGCGGCGGCTGGCCGCGTTCGGCACCCGGCACACGCTCTCGGCCCAAGACGACCCTTCCCGCGGCATCGGCGCCGCGCGCGACTGGCTGTACGCGCAGTTCCAGCAGGTCGCAGCCGCTTCCGGAGGCCGGCTGACGGTCGAGCTGCAGTCGTACGTGCAGCCGCCGGCCGACCGGATCCCGGTGCCGACGAAGATCACCAACGTCGTCGCGACGCTGCGCGGATCCGCCGATCCTGGCCGCGTGTACGTCGTTTCGGGGCACTACGACTCGCGCCGCAGCGACGTCATGGACTTCACCGGCGAAGCACCGGGAGCGGACGACGACGCTTCGGGTGTCGCGGTCGCACTGGAGCTCGCGCGAGTCCTCTCGACCCGGCAGCCGCTCGCGACGATCGTCTTCGCCGCCGTCGCGGGCGAGGAGCAGGGCCTCTACGGCGCGCGATACCTGGCGCGGCAGTTCAAGGCCGCCGGCACCGACGTCCAGGCGATGTTCACCGACGACATCGTCGGCTCCAGCCGCGCGGACGACGGCACGCGGGACCCAGTGACGGTTCGCCTGTTCGCCGAGGGCGTCCCGACTGCGGAGACGCCGGCCGAGGCGAACCTGCGCCGCAGCATCGGCGGCGAGAACGACTCACCGCCGCGGCAGCTGGCCCGGTTCGTGAAGTCCGTGGCGGAGAACGATGCGACCGGCATGAACGTCCGCGTGATCTATCGCCGCGACCGCTACCTGCGCGGCGGCGACCACATCGGCTTCCTGGAGCAGGGCTATCCGGCGGCGCGGTTCACCGAGCCCGCCGAGGACTTCGCGCACCAGCACCAGGACGTCCGCGTCGAGGACGGCGTCCGGTACGGCGACTTGCCGGAGTTCTGTGACTTCCCGTTCATCGCCCGGGTCGCGCGGGTGAACGGCGCCGCGCTGTGGTCGCTCGCGACGGCGCCGGGCACGCCCAAGGGCGTCAAGATCCGCACGGCGGCCCTGACGAACGATTCGGAACTGCTGTGGGACGCGACGCCGGGCGCCGTGGGCTACGAGGTCCTCTGGCGCGAAACGACGGCGCCGGACTGGACCCACGCGATCGACGCCGGCCCGGCGTTGACGGCGAAGATCGACCTGTCCAAGGACAACGTCTTCTTCGCCGTCCGCGCGGTGGGCCCGGACGGCCGCCGAAGCCCGGCGGCCTTCCCGGCGCCGGTCAGCTAAGCCGCGGCCTGCGTGAGGACCTGCTCGACGACGTGGTGCGAAGGCAGGATCAGGTCGCGCTCGGTGTCGGCGTCGACTTTGCCCTCCAGCAGGTCGCAGAACCGGTCCAGCTGCGAAGCCAGCGGCTCGCGCGCGGTGATCAGCTCCGGGATCTCGATCACCGTCTGCTGCCGGTAGCCGAGGCCGTCCGGGGTGACGGAGTCGTGCGAGATGTGCCGGTAGATCGTGACGTCGCGACGCAGCAGGTCGATCTCGATCAGCCGGTCCAGCTCCGACACCACCAGCGACCGGACCTTCTTCTGGCCCAGCCGCGAGGCCGAAACGGTGGCGAGGCCGGTCGGGAACGACAGCACCGTCTCGATGGTGTCCTCGGCGCCGTCGACCGACGACGGGTGGAAGTAGCCCGCGCCGGAGGTGACCCGAGACGGCGTCGCGCCGCCGAAGAACTGGATCGCCAGGTCGACGTCGTGCACCAGCAGGTCCCACGCCACACCGGTCTTGATGCGCGGCGCGTACGGGCCGTGGCGGCGCGCCATCAGGTGCACCGGCTCCTGCACCAGCGCCCGCGCGGTCATGACCGCCGGGTTGTAGCGCTCCAGCAGCCCGCACATCAGCGGGACACCCTTCGACGCCGACAGCGCGACGATCTCCTGCGAGAGCTCGTAGCTGTTGCACACCGGCTTTTCCACCAGCATCGGCTTGCCCTGGCCGAGGATCTCCTGCGCCAGGTCGTAGTGCGCCTCGGTGGCCGAGGCCAGCACCACGGCGTCCACATCGGACAGTGAGCCGATTTCCGGCGTCCACTGGGTTTCGTACCGCTCGGCGACGGCCTTGCCCGCTTCTTCACGCGGATCGATCACGCGGACGAGGTCCACGCGTTCGTTGCCGGCGAGCACGCGGGCGTGGAGGGAACCCATGTTCCCGGTCCCGACAAGAGCGATCCGATGCGTCATGCGCCCAGTACCTCGCGAACGGTTTCGATGATGGTGTCCAGGTCGGACTCGGTCAGGTGCGGGTGCACCGGCAGCGAAAGCGCCTGGTGGGCGACCGCTTGCGCCACCGGGAAGTCCTCGACGCGCGCGCCCGGGATCAGGTCGTGACCCGCGTAGCACTCGTAGTCGAAGACGATCTTGGGGTAGTAGATGCCGTTGCCGATGCCGCGCTCGGTGAGCGCCGCGGCCAGCTCGTCGCGCGAGAGGAACGCGTGCGGCCCGACCAGCACGGTGTACTGGTGCCACACGTGTTCGCGGCCCGGCAGCACCTGCGGGATGTCCAGGCCGGGCGTGCCGGCGAGGCCCTCCGACAGCCGCTTCGCGTTCGCCTGGCGGGCCGCGGTCAGCTGGTCGAGCTTCGCCAGCTGCGGGATGCCGACCGCCGCGTGCAGGTCGGTCATCCGGTAGTTGTGCCCGGCGACCTCGTACTGGTAGCGGGCGCGCATGCCCTGGTTGCGCAGCACGCGCAGCTTGTCGGCCAGCGCGTCGTCGTCCGTCGTGATGACGCCGCCCTCGGCGGTGGTGATGTTCTTCGTCGCGTACAGCGAGAAGCAGCCGATGCCGAACGAGCCGGCCTGCTTGCCCTCGAACGACGCGCCGACGGCCTGCGCGGAGTCCTCGATGACCTGGAGGCCGTGCTCGGCGGCCAGCGGGGCGAGCTTGCCCATGTCCGCGGTCTGGCCGTAGAGGTGCACCGGCATGAGCACCTTCGTGCGGCCGGTCACCGCCTTCGCCACGGCGTCGGGGTCGATCGCGAAGTCGTCGCGCCGGATGTCGGCGAACCGGACCGTCGCACCGGCCTCGAGGATCGCGTTCAGGGTCGCGACGAAGGTGAACGGCGAGGTGATGACCTCGTCGCCCGGCTTCAGGTCGAGCGCCTGGAGCGACGCGACGAGCGCGGTCGTCCCGTTGTTGACCGCGATCGCGTGCTTCGTCCCGGAGACCGCCGCGAAGGCGTCTTCGAAGCGTTTGACCATCGGTCCCTGTGCGATGGCGCCGGAGCGCAGCACCTCGACGACGAGGTCCTCCGCGTCGCGGACGTCGACCACAGTGATGGGGATCATGGGCAGTCTCTCTCGGCAGGCGATTTCGGCGCGTCCGGTACAGTGAGCCGCCGGTTCTGCGCCCGGCCGCCCTGCATGAACGCGGGCCACACGTTACCGGGCGCGGTAGCACGCCCAGTACCCAGCCGCCGACGAACGGATACCCGCCCGTGGCCAACCGCATCCACCCGACCGCCGTCCTCGGCGAAGGCGTCGAACTCGGCGACGACAACGTGATCGGGCCGTTCGCCGTGATCGTCGGGCCGGCCCGGATCGGCGACGGCAACTGGATCGGCCCCCACGTGACGATCGGCACCCCCGGCGAGGACCGCGGCCGCCCGCACCCGGCGGCCTGGAGCGAGCCGCCGTCCGGTGACCCGGATCATGACGGCCACGGCGTGGTCATCGGCAGCCGCAACCGCATCCGCGAGTACGTGAGTGTCCACCAAGGGACCTGGCGGACGACGATGATCGGCAGCGACGGCTACTTCCTCCGCAACTCCCACATCGCGCACGACTGCCTGGTCGGCGACGGCGTGACGATCGCGTCCAACGCCGTCACGGGCGGGCACTGCCACATCTGGGACGGCGCCAACCTCGGCATGGGCGCGATCCTGCACCAGAAGGTCGTGATCGGCCCCGGCGCGATGATCGGGATGGGCTCGGCGGTGCGGCGCGAGATCGGCGCGTTCACCATCGCCGTCGGCAACCCGGCGCGCGTCACCGGCGTCAACGTCGTGGGCCTGTCCCGCCGCGGCGTCGACGAGGCGACGATCGAGGCGCTCGGGCCGTGGCTGAAGGGCAAGGAAGGTCTCCCGGACGCCACGCTGCCCGGCGACCTCTCTACCTTGGTAAAGGCGTGGGACGCCCGCCCGCGCGAAGAGCACTAGGAGCTGTCTGATGTCGGAAGTCGCCCCCAAGCTGCGCGAGGTCTTCGTCGAGGCGCTGGACCTCGACGGCGACGTGGACGTCGAGAACCTCAAGTACCGCGACCTCGAGGCGTGGGACTCGGTCGGCCACATGGCGCTGGTCGCGGCCATCGAGGACGAGTTCGACGTCGAGTTCGACACCGACCAGGTGATCGACATGTCGAGCTTCAAGGTCGCCGTGGACATGGTGACCGAGCTGCAGGCGAAGAATGACTGATCTGTCCGGTCGCGTCGCGCTCGTCACCGGCGGGACGCGGGGGATCGGCCTGGCCACCGCCCGCGCTCTGGTGGAGTCGGGCGCGACGGTGGTGCTCACCGGCCGCGACGAAGCTCGTGCGAAGGAAGCCGCTTCTTCAGTGGGCGCCGCGGCCGGGCTCGCGCTGGACGTCACCGACGCGAAGGCCGTGTCTTCGCTGGTCAGGGGTGTTGCGAAGGAGCACGGCAAGCTCGACATCGTCGTCGCGAACGCCGGGATCATGGAGGACGCGCTCCTCGGGATGATCCGCGAGGAGCTCGTCGACACGACGCTGAGCACGAACGTCGCCGGCACGCTGCACACCGTCCAGGCCGCGGCCCGGGCGATGATGCGGAAGAAGACCGGCTCCGTCGTGGTGCTCGCCTCCATCGTCGGTGAGTACGGAAGCGCTGGTCAGACGGTGTATGCGGCGTCGAAGGCGGCGGTGGCGAACATCGCGCGTTCGGCGGCGAAGGAGCTCGGCCGGTCCGGGATCCGGGTCAACGCGGTCGCGCCCGGCGTGATCGAGACGGACCTGACCGCGGGCCTGAGCGAGGACGCGAAGGCCGAAAACACGAGCCGGACGCCGCTCGGGCGCCTCGGCCGGGCGGAAGACGTGGCGAACGCGATCCGGTTCCTGGTGAGTGACGAGGCGTCCTTCGTCACCGGACAGGTGCTGGGCGTCGACGGAGGCTTGGTGCTGTGACTTTGCTGGGTGCGGGAGCTCGGCTGGTGGACGTGGCCGGGGGCCGCACGCTGGCGGGCGCGGAACTGTCGGCCGAGGTCGGCAAGCGGATGGACGAGCTGGCGGCGCTGCCCGTCGGCGTCGTCTTCGCGCGGATGGCGGTCGACCTGCCGAGCGTGCTGACCTACCTGGGCGCGTTCGAATCCGGCCGGGCGATCGCGCTGATCGATCCGGCGCTGGACGCCGACGTGCTGGCCGGGCTGGTTTCGCGCTTCCGGCCGGCGGCCGTGCTGTCGGCTTCGGGGGACGCGCCCGCCGGGTACGTCACCCGCGGCTCCGACTGGGTTCGCTCGTCGGCCGAGGGCGTGGAGCCGCACCCCGACCTGGCCGTGCTGCTCCCGACCAGCGGGTCGACCGGCAACCCCAAGCTCGTCCGGCTGTCGCGCCAGGCGATCCTGGCCAACGCCGACGCCATCGCCCAGGTGCTGGACATCGACGCCGACGAGGTCGCGCCGACGTGCCTGCCGCTGCACTACAGCTACGGCCTGTCGGTGCTGAACTCGCACCTGGTGCGCGACGCGACGATCGTGATCGAGCCGTCCGGCGTGCTCGGCCGCGGCTTCTGGGACGCCGTGACCACGTACGGCGTCACGTCCCTCTCGGGCGTCCCGTACCACTACGAAATGCTGCGGCGGCTCAAGTTCGACCCCGCGAAGTACCCGACGCTGCGCACGCTGACGCAGGCCGGCGGGAAGCTGCGCGACGACCTGATCGCCGAGTTCAACGCCAAGATGCTGGCCGTCGGCGGCCGGATGTACGTCATGTACGGCCAGACCGAGGCCGCGCCGCGGATGACGACGGTGCCCGCCGAAAGACTGGCCGAGAAGCTCGGTTCCGCCGGGCCGGCGCTGCCGGGCGGCAAGTTCGCGGTCCGCCGGGACGACGGCTCGGAGACCACGCACCCGAAAATTGTCGGTGAGGTCGTCTACCGTGGGCCCAATGTGATGCTGGGTTACGCGGACGACGAGTCCGGCCTGGCCAAGGGCGACGAATGCGGCGGCGTGCTCGCCACCGGTGACCTCGGGTACCTCGACGAAGAGGGGTACCTGTTCATCACCGGGCGGCTCAAGCGCATCGGCAAGGTGTTCGGCAACCGCGTCAGCCTCGACGACCTCGAGCAGGCGGCCCGCGCGGCGGCGGTCGGGATCGACGTCGTGGCGGCGGTGCCCGCCGGCGACAAGGTCGTGCTGTTCGCGGAGGGCGTCGACAAGGCGATCTGCAAGGACGCGTCGAAGGCGCTGTCCGAGCGGCTGCACCTGCACTCGAGCGGGTTCGACGTGCGCCCGATCGACACCGTGCCGCTGCTGGCCAGCGGCAAGATCGACTACCGGTCACTGGAGGCGAAGGTATGAGCGTGTTCACTCGGTCGCAGGCCGACCGGGAGGCGTTGCTGCTGCCCGAGCTCGCCGCTCTGACGTCCCACCACAGGGCGAACTCGGCGGGCTACGAGCGGATCCTGTCGTCACTCGGGATCACGCCCTCCGCTTCGTTCGCGACGATCGCCGACCTGCCGTGGCTGCCGGTGCGGATGTTCAAGACGCACGACCTGAAGTCGGTCCCGGACAGCGAGGTGTTCAAGACTCTCACCTCGTCCGGCACCACCGGCGCCGGCGCGTCGCGGATCTACCTCGACAAGGAGGCCGCGGGCGCGCAGACCAAGCAGCTGGGCGCGACGCTGCAGGAGGTCCTCGGCGGCGAACGGCTGCCGATGCTCATGGTCGACACGATCGGCATCATCAAGAACCGCCGGTCGTTCTCCGCGCGCGGCGCGGGTGTGCTGGGCATGGCGAACTTCGGCCGCAAGCACACGTACGTGCTCGACGAGAACGACAAGCCGGACGTCGAAGCGGTCAAGAAGTTCCTGGCCGAGTACGGCGGCAAGCCGTTCCTGATCTTCGGCTTCACGTTCATGGTGTGGCAGTACCTGTACGAGGTCGCGCGCGACCACGGCTTGGACCTCTCGAACGGCATCCTCATCCACAGCGGTGGCTGGAAGAAGCTGATCGACCGCGCGGTGGACAACACCGAGTTCCGGCGGCGGTTCAAGGAAGACACGGGGCTCACCCGGATCCACAACTACTACGGCATGATCGAGCAGATCGGCACAGTGTTCCTCGAAGGGCCGTCCGGCAACTCGCTGTACTGCCCGGACTTCGCCGACGTCGTGATCCGGAACCCGGAGACGTGGGAAGAGCAGCCGGTCGGCGAGCCGGGCGTGATCGAGGTCGTCTCGACGCTGCCGCGGTCGTACCCGGGGCACGTGCTGCTGACCGAAGATCTCGGTGTCTACAACGGGATCGACGACGGCGACTGGCCGGGCAAGCACTTCTCCGTGCTCGGCCGGCTGCCCAAGGCCGAGGCTCGCGGCTGTTCGGACACGTTCTCGGGAGCGGCGGCGTGACCACTCTGAATCAGCGTTTCCCTTTGTCGGATGCGGTTTCGGTGGATGACTTGGTCTCCGAGCTGCGCGCCTCGCCGCCCGGCGGCCGGCTGCGCGTCGGTGACCCGCGGATCGTCGAATTCATCACGAAGTTCGCGCGCAAGCTGCTGGCCCCGGCCACCGCGCGCCGGTTCCCGGAACTGGCGTCGCTCGGGTTCTTCCTGCGCAAGGGCGAAATAGCCAAGGCACTGTCCACTCTGGACACTTCGTCCGGTTCGCTGCGGTTCCCGCGCGGTCTCGTGTTCCACGTGCCGCCGGCGAACGTCGACACGATCTTCGTCTACTCGTGGGCGCTGTCCGCGCTGGCGGGCAACCACAACGTGGTGCGGGTGTCGTCGCGCTCGGCCGGCGCCGCCGAGGCGGTGCTGGACGCGCTGAACGCGGCGCTGTCCGAAGTGGACTCCGCGGTGTCCGACGTCGTCCGGGCGACCCAGCGCATGGTGACGTACGACCGCAGCGACGAGGTGAGCGGCGCCCTGTCGCTGGCCGCCGACCTGCGCGTCATCTGGGGCGGCGACGGCTCGGTCGCGGCGCTGCGGAAGTACCCGCTCGCGCCGCACGCGCGTGACCTGACGTTCCCGGACCGCTCGTCGTTCGCCGTCGCCTCGGTGGCGGGCTGGCAGCGGGCGTCCGAAGCGGAGCGTCGCGCGGCCGCCGAGGGTTTCTACAACGACTCGTACTGGTTCGACCAGGCCGCCTGCTCGTCGCCGCGCGCGGTGTTCTGGGTCGGCGACGCCGCCGGGGCGCGTGAGGCAGGCCAGGAGTTCCGCACCCTGCTGGCGGCGGTCCTGGAGACGAAGCAGCACGTCACCGAGCCGGCGATGGCGGTCCAGAAGCGCGTCTCGGCGTACGGCGCGGCGGTCGACGGGCTGGTCAAGGAGATCGCGTTCGACGGCAACGGCCTGGCCACGTTGGAGCTGGCCGACCCGGCGGTGCTGCCGCGGGAGTGGCTCGGCGCCGGCACGTTCGCGAACGCGCAGGTGTCCACTTTGTCCGATCTGGTGCCGGTCGTCCTGCGCAAGGACCAGACGGTCAGCCAGTTCGGCTTCACGACCGAGGAGCTGACGGAGTTCGCGCACGAGCTGGCGGGCCGCGGCGTCGACCGGATCGTGCCGTTCGGTTCGGCCTTGACGTTCTCCGCGGTGTGGGACGGTTACGATCTGCTGGCCGAATTCAGCCGCCTGGTCACGGTGCAATGAGGCTTGTTCAGCCGTCGGCCGCCGCATGACTTCTGCGGTGATCAGCACCGTGCGGGCGGGCCGCGGCGGCCTGACCAGAACAAGCCTCAGACCTGAGGAGACCGTCGATGACGACAGTTGAGGACTTGCCGGCTGCCGGCAAGCAGCCGAAGTCCGCCAAGGCGAAGATCCTCGACGTCGTCAGGTGGGTCGCGATCCTGCTGGTCATCGGCTTCGCGGCGAAGCAGCTGGCGTCCAACTGGGGCGAGTTCTGGCACACCCTGCGCGACGTCGCGTGGCAGTCGTCGCTGCTCAGCCTGGTGGCCCTGGTCGCGGCGATCATGGTGTCGACCTGGGGCTGGCAGGTGATGGTCGACGACCTGGGCAAGCCGATCGGCTACGCCCGGGGAGCCCAGATCTGCCTGGTCGGCTCGCTCGGCAAGTACGTACCGGGCTCGGTCTGGGCGTACCTGCTGCAGATGGAGCTCGGCCGCAAGGCGGGGCTGGCGCGGGCCCGCATCTTCACGGGCTCACTGATCCAGCTGGGCGTGGGCGTGGTGTCGGCGCTGGTGGTGTCGCTCCTGGCGGCCCCGGCGGTGTTCAGCAACAGTCCCCGCGCGCTGTGGCTGTTCGTGCTGATCCCGGTCGGCCTGGCGATGCTGCACCCGAAGATCCTGACGTGGGGCACATCCCTGGTGCTGCGCATCCTCCGCCGGCCCCCGCTGGCCCACCCCCTGAGCTGGCGCGTGATCGGCAAGGTCTTCGGCGCCTCGACGGCGGCGTGGTGCCTCCAGGGAATCCACCTGTGGCTCCTGGCCAACTCGGTGGGAACGCCCGGTTTCAGCGGTTTCGTCCTGTGCGTGGGCGCGATGGCGGTGGCCATGACGGTGGGCACGTTCGCGTTCATCCTCCCGAGCGGAGTGGGCGTCCGCGAGGTGGCCCAGGTAGCGGTCCTGACGGCCAGCGGCCTGACGGTCGGCCAGGCAACGGCGTTCGCGGTGGCATCCCGGGTGATGTTCACGGTGGCGGACCTGCTGACGGCGGGCCTGGCAGCGATAGCGGCCCGCTCAGCCCGCCCGGCGGTCACTCCCGCCTGAGTGGTTGTCCCGGTAAGGCCGGAGCCGCTCAACCCTGCGCGGCGGTCCCCACCAGCCTGACCAACCCCGCCTGACCCACCCATCGCCTGCCCGTCAAGTGCACCCTGCCGGCCCCGAGCGGCCGCCACGTCTTGCGCGGCCGGAGCCCGCTCGACCTCGCCCACTCCGGAACCCGGAGCAGGTTGTCCACCACCTGTACCCAAGTTGTCCACAGGCGTTACGCACATGTGGACAACTTCGGCCCACCTGCGCTCAACCCAGGGTTTTGTCGGCCGCCGCCGATAGACTGGCCAAGGGGACGCCCCCCAGGGGAAGGGCGGGGGCCGTGCTGCTCCGCCTCGAGCCTGCCACCCGGCACATGCCGACGGGAGCGGTGCCTCGGGCAAACGTCTTGAATGAGTCATTCAGGACCTCTTGCGCCCTGAATGACTCATTCAAGGCACCACCCGGCGCGGCCACGAACCTGCGCCCCCCGAAGACGCCCACCGGGAACCGACTCTGCCAAGGCCAAGCGCCGCCTCAGCTGACCAGCCGGTAAATCACCGCGTCCGAATTGCGCCAAACTTCCCGCAAGAACGGCTCCCCGGCCAATCCGACCAACCCCGGCTGATAAGGCTGCTCCGGAGCCGGCAAAGGCACGCCCAGGATCACCCAACGAATGTTCAGCCGCTGAACCGCCGCCCTCACCGCGGGATCAGTCGGATAGTCCCGGAACCGCTGCGCCAGCAACACCGCGTCCGAAGGTGGTGAAGTCTGGTCGTAATGCGCCGCCACCGTGCGAACTCCCGACAGCGCGTACGTCCACGCCGTCCCGTCGAAACGGTCGTTCATCGCCCACTCGCCCGGGGCGGCCAGCTTGCCCAGCTCCGCCATCGCCGCTTCCTCGCCCGGCGTCACGTGCAGCTTCGACGGGTCCGACGCTTGGTAACCCGTGTACACGCGGGCGCCGTTCGAACGGAAGTACAAGCCGTTCGTGAGCGCCACGAAACCCAGCAGCACCACCACCGCGATCGCCACCGCCGGCACCCGCGCGGGCAGCCGTTCGCGGAGCCACGCCTGGGTCGACGCCAAACCGTGCGCCGCCAGCACGCACAGCGGGATCGCCGCCATCGAGAAGAACCGGTACGGGTCGTCCCACCACGGCCGGGACAACGCCATCACCAGCGGGGCGTTCGACGACGCCACTGCCATGTACGCCAGGCCCGTCACCCCCGCCGTCAACCCGATCCAGCGCAGCGCGCCCGCCCGCGCGAAGAACACGATGCCGAGGAACAGCGCCACGGACAGCCACACCTGCGGATGCGCCTCGAAGTGCTGGAACCCCAGCAACGCGCCCAGCGCCGTCGACGCGCGCCACTCGCTCGGCCAGCCGAAGTACGGGAGGTCGCTCTGGGCCAGGCCCAGCGCCCCGAACAACTGCAGCCACGCCACCAGGAACGCCACCACCGCGATCGGCAGCAGCGCCAGCAGGTCGCGGCCGATCCGTCGCCAGCCCGAAAGCCAGCGCTGCACCAGCAGCGGGCCGGCGAACAGGATCCCGCCGAACAACGTCGACGAATGGATGCACAGCAGGCCCACCGCCGCCAGCAGCAGCACGAAACCCGTGTCCGGCGCGACGCGCTCCAGGTACCGCCGCACCGCGACCGCCGCCAGCGGGGTCAGCGCCACGCCCAGCGCGAACGGCAGCAGCGGCCCGCGGTCCATCGACTCGTAGACGCCCACCACCGGCGCCACCGCCGTCAGCGCCACCGCGCCCGCCAGCACCGCGCGTCCGCGGAATTCGCGGACCAAGGTCACCAGCGAGAGCGTCAGCAAACCCGGCAGCAGCAGCGTGTTCGCGTCCAGGGTGGCCGGGATCGACGCCCCGCTGAGCCGGTTGGTCACCGCCGCCAGCAGGTGGTAGGCGTTGGGGTAGAACACCGGCGCCGCGTCGCCGTACCAGTTCACGTGGCCCGTGCCGAACAGGCTGCCGTCGCCGGTGTCGGCGATGTAGCGGACGGCGTTGCCGTGGTACACCGCGTCGAACCCCTGCGGCAACGCGCCGATGTGGCCCAGGCCGCGCAGTGTCGCATAAAAACCCACCGCCGCTCCGAACAGCAGGCACGCGCCCACGGCGAAGTGCCCGCGACGGTCCCACAGCCCGGGTTCCGGCTCGGGGGCCCACCGCCGGACGGTCAGTTTCCGGACACCGTAAGCGATCGCGGCGAAGACGACGGTCGAAACCGCGTAGGTGACCGGCGTGAACTTCCACCCGACCGCCGCGGTCCACGGGCCGGTCAGGCCGCCGATGGCGTAGCTCAGCAACGGGGCCAAGCCGGCCAGGGCCCAGCCGCGCACTCCCGCGGCGAGTGCCGTCAGGAGGCCCGGGACGGCGATGACGGCAACGGCAACGCAGACGGAGAGCACGCTGGAGACTAAGCCGACAACGATCAGGGGAACGCCCCGGGGTGAGCAGTCCGAACGGGACGATTCGCGAATGTCCCTTCGCGATACCCGAACGGGTTATATTGACGCGTGCGTTTCCCTGCTTGACTGACGCCGGGCGGAGAGATCTTCACAAGGGGGCCGGGTGGTCTACGCGGTCGTGGTGGCGTGGCTGGTCCTCGCCGCGATCGTGGTCCTGACCTGGGGACGGCTGGACACCGACCGCGGCTGGCGCGGCTTCGTCCTCACGCTCACCCTCGGCCTTTCCCTGCTGCACCAGCTGCTGTTCGCGACGGTCACCGAGGACGCCCTCGTTTCCTTCCGCTACGCGCAGAACATCGCCGACGGAAACGGCCCGGTCTTCAATCCCGGAGAACGCGTCGAGGGGTACACGAACTTCCTCTGGCTGGTGCTGATCGCCCTGCCGCGGGCGGCGTTCGGCGCCGACGTGCAGTCCACCGCCGTCGTGTTCGGCGTTCTCGCCGCGCTCGGGTGCGTGCTCCTGTCCTACCTCCTCGTGAACCGGATCGTCGCGGGCGCCGACGCCGGACCGCGCCCGGCGATCGGCGTCGCCGCCGCGGTGCTCACCGCGAGTGCCGGCGGCCTCGCCGTCTACGGGCCGTCCGGCTCCGAGGTCCCGCTGTTCGTGCTGCTCCTGCTCGCCGTCTGCTACTCGCTCGCGGCGCGCCGCCCGGTGGTCGCCGGGGTGCTCGTCGCGTTCGCCGTGATGACCAGCCCGGAGGGGCTGGTGGTCGCCGTGCTGGGCGGCCTCTGGCTGGCCGGCGCCGCGCTGCGGAAGAAGCACAGCTGGTGGGCGCCGGTGGGCTACGTCCTGGGCGCGCTGGTGTTCCTGATCCCGCGGCTGGCCTGGCGCGCGACGTTCTACCAGCACTTCCTCCCCGCGCCGCTGGCCGCGAAGCTCGGCGGGCCGTTCGGCTCGCAGGTGGCCGCGGGTTGGCCGTACCTGTCCGGATTCGCCCTGGCGCACCAGGGTTTCGTCTTGCTGGGACTGATCGCCGCGGTTGCGCTGCTGTTGCGTCGCACCGAACCCGCCAAAGCCCTTGTCGTCACAGCCGTCGAGGCCCGCGCCCTGATCTGGCTGCTGTTCGCGATCGCCGCCACGGTCGCCGCCGCCGCGGTGCTGATCGGCGGCGACCCCGGGCCGTCGTGGCGGCTGCTGGCCCCGGTGCCGCCGCTGATCGCGGTGGCGGCCGTCAGCGCGTACGGCGTGCTCACCGTGGACGCCGACGCGAAGCCGTCACCGCGGCCGAAGGCGTGGTCCGCCGCGACCCGGCTCGTCCCGGTGACCGCCTGCGGGCTGGCCGGCATCGCGGTGCTCGTCTCGGTGTTCAGCCCCGACATGCTCGACCGCGTGCGCGACTGGCGCGCGCACGGCACCGAGCTGACCGAGATCGGCGGCTGGCTCGGCCGGTACCTGCCGCCCGGGTCGGTCGTCAGCGCCGCCGCGCCCGGGGCGCTCGCGGCGCACGGCGGCCAGCTGCTCATCATCGACGTCCTCGGCCGCACCGACGACCACATCGCCCGCGAGGGGCGGCACGACGACGGCGTCACGACCGACTACGACTACGTCGTCAACGGCCGCCGCCCGACCGTCGCCGTGCCCGCCGACAGCGGGTTCGCCGACCGACAGCACTGCGCGATCGACCCGGTCTACGCGGGCAAGTACGAAGTGGCCACCTTCCGCCGCGTCGGCACGCCCTACTGGGTCTCGGTGTACCCGCGCGCGGAGCAGGCGAAGTCGGTGGTGACGAACCTCGACAAGGGCCCGGACTTCCGCTACGTACCCTGTCCTTCGTGAAGCTCGAGGTCCCGAAACGCCGGCTCGGCGCCGAAGCGAAGCTCGGGATCGGGGTCTTCGGGACGTCGTTCGCGTTGTTCGTGCTGCGGTTCCTGATGCCGCGCCCGGTCGCGATGTCCAACAACGGCGACGGCGGCCGCGTGCTGTGCGGCGCCGGGATCACCTGGAAAGGCCTGCCGGAGGCCTTCGTCCACCTCGCCTACACGCCCGCGCCCGGCGCGCCGCCGTGCCGGCCGACCTACCTGCTCACGCAGAGCTGGCTCGCGGACCTGGCCGTCCGGATCGGCGGGCTGATCGGCCTGCCCGGGACGCTCAGCCTGGTCGTGCTGGGCCTGCTGAGCAGCGTCATCGCCGCGGCGGCGATCGCCGCGATCGTGCTCGGCCTGCCGTACTCCCGGCGTGCCCGGCTGGCCGTGGCCGCCGGGCTGCTGCTGGTCGTGGCCGACTCGGCGTTCTTCGGGTACTTCGCCGCGGTGCTCGGCGAAGGCGCGGCCTTCCTCGGCCTGCTGCTGGTCGTCGGCGGCCTGCTGCTGACCGCGCGTGAGGGCCGGTGGAGCTACGCCGGCATGGCGGTGACGTTCGCCGGAGGCGTCCTCGCGGTCAACGCCAAGGTCCAGACGCTGACGATCCTGCCGATCCTCGCGCTCGCCGTGTTCCTCATCCGGCCGGGCACGCTGCGCGGGCCGAAGCGGTGGGCCGCGGCGGTGCTGGTCGTCGGCGCTCTCGGCGCCGTCACGCTGTCCGCGCAGCAGAGCGTCGAACCGGCCCGGGCGCCGGACGGCACGTACAGCGAGTTCCCCGGCGACGACTCGCGTGAGATCAACGTGTTCAACTCGGTCTTCCTGAACATCGTCGACGGGAAGCACGACACCCAGGCCGACCTGGCCGCGCTCGGGCTGCCGCCGTCGTTCGCGCAGTACGCGGGCAACGGCTGGTGGCACCCGCACCCGGCGACCATGGACCCGCTCTACGCGCGGTACCGCGGGCAGCTGACCCGCGAAAACGTCGTCGCGTACTTCGCGAGCCACCCCGGCCGGACCCTGGAGGTGCTGAACCGGGCCGCGACCGACCAGCTCACCGCGCGCCCGGACTACCTCGGCAGCTTCGACCAGGACGCGGGCTTCGCGCCGCACGCGCAGGAGTACCGGGTGCCGGTGGTGTCGTGGCTGACCGGCCTGCTCAGCCCGCTCGGCCTGTTCGCGCTGGTCCCGATCTGGCTGTTCGTGCTGGTCAGGGCCTGGACGCAGCGCCGTGGCGCACTGGGCGTGGTGCTGGCGTTCCTGTTCGCCGTCTCGCTGACGCAGTTCGGCGCCGCGGCCCTCGGCGACGGCATCGAGGGCATCAAGCACCAGTCCGTCGCGCTGTTCACGATCCTGCTGGCCCTGGTGCTGGCGGCACTGCCTCAGTCACGGTCGAGCGAGCCCCGGTGGGGCAGGAACTCCTCGGTCGGCGGGCCGTCGTCGGCCACGCGGTCCCGCTTCGCCGGCGGTTTCGGCCAGAACGGCGGCACCTCGAGCAGCACGAAGACGAGCAGCCCGGCCAAGCCGACCAGGAAGATCGTCGACGACGACGCCAGCTTGTAGTTCACCGCGAAGTACAGGAAGAACACCACGCCGACCCAGATGCGCCGGGCGTCGCCGCGGTGCCGGTCGAGCACGACGGCGACCAGGCCGATGACCAGCGGCGCGAGCATCACGAAGACGCGCTGGGTGTCCGTGGCGACCATCCGCCCAGCCAGGCAGCACAACCCCAGCCAGACGCTGGACACGAGCAGCAGGCTCCGAGTGCCGTTGCGCCGGTACTCGAGGTAGAGGCCGTAGGCGAAGATCAGCCAGAAGAAGCCGAACGTGCTGTACAGGGCCGCTTGGTCCACGCCCTTGTTCGAAGAGAGGGCGAAGCGGATGTTGCCCAGCAGGCCGCTGTTGGCCTGCCCGGCCCCGAACCCGTAGTCGCCGCCGATCAGCGCCTGGGCCCACAGCCGGAACGCGAAGTACAGCCCGGCCGCGACCACGACGGCGACGAGCCCGCCGACGACCTGCTTGTCGCGCAGCGACCGCGACCGCGTCCACGCCGCCAGCGGGTACAGCGGCGCGAGCAGCAGCGTCGTCTCCTTGTTGATCGTGCCGACGACGATCACCAGCGCGAACCAGATCAGCCGCCGGTCGAACAGCAGCCACAGCGCGACGAGGTAGAGCAGGTTGTTCAGCGGGTCGACCAGGTACGGGTTGCTGAACGCGTACGGCGCGTACCAGAACGTGCAGGCCAGCGCGGTCGCGGCGAGCGCCGAGGTGTACAGCCGCAGGTCCAGGCGGATCCAGAGGAACTCGAAGAAGACGATCGCCGCGGCGAGCACCAGCGCGAACGTGAACGCCAGCCACACGGAGTCGAGGGAGATGCCGGTGAACCGGTTGACGGTGTGGACGAGCCACGGGCTGAGCATCCGGAGGGCGAACGGGTTGTCGACCTGAGCGCCGGTCTGCACCGACATCGCGTAGTACTCGGCGGCGTCGCCCCACGCCTTCTCGTGCGCGTTCGGCTGCACTGGCGCGTAGGAAATCAGGTTGAGGAGCGTCACCGTGGCCAGGCCCAGGTACACCGCGACCCGGTGCCCGGTTCGTCTGACGGGCGAGCCGGGTTCCTCGATCACTGGCAACACGCCCCGAAGCCTAGTGGGCGTGCGGCGGCCGTGAGCTTCGCCCGGTTTGTGGCCTTCACCGCTGAACAGCGGTCAAGAACCTACGGTCCCGTAACCTGGCGTGATGGCTGACCTCGTGTACCCGCCCGTGATCGCGGCGGCCCGGACGATGTTCCGGGTACTGGACAACCGCATCCGGGTCGACGGCGCGGAGCACATCCCGCGCCGCGGCGGTGCGGTCATCGCGTGCAACCACGTGAGCTACCTCGACTTCATCTTCTGCGGCCTCGGCGCGCGCCCGGCCAAGCGGCTGACGCGGTTCATGGCGAAGAAGGAGATCTTCGACAACAAGATCGCCGGACCGCTGATGCGCGGGATGCACCACATCTCCGTCGACCGCTCCGCCGGCCTGGCCTCCTACCGCGAGGCGCTCGGAAAGCTGCAGGCCGGCGAGGTCGTCGGCGTCTTCCCCGAGGCCACCATCAGCCAGTCGTTCACCGTCAAGGAGATCAAGTCGGGCGCCGTCCGGATGGCCGCCGCGGCGAACGTCCCGGTCGTGCCGATGGCGTTGTGGGGCACGCAGCGGCTCTGGACGAAGGGCCGCCCGAAGGACCTGACCCGCCGGCACGTGCCGATCTCGATCCTCATCGGCGAGCCGATGCACCCGGCCAAGGGCGACGACTGGGACGTCGTCACGAAGGAGCTGCGCACGCGGATGAGCGCGCTGCTCGACCGGGCCCAGGCCGAGTACCCGGACCAGCCCGCCTCCGACGAGGAACGGTGGTGGCTGCCCGCCCACCTGGGCGGAACCGCCCCGACCCCGGCCGAAGCGGCCGAGCTCGACCGCGGCTAGAACCAGCGCTCGAGGACCTGCGCGACGCCGTCTTCGCCGGCCGGGCCGGTGATCTCGTCGGCCACCGACTGCGCCCGCGGGTGCCCGTTTTCCATCGCGACGCCGTGGCCGGCCCAGCGCAGCATTTCGACGTCGTTGGGCATGTCTCCGAAGGCGATCACCCGCTCGCGGTCGACTCCGAAACGCTCGGCGACGTCGGCGAGGCCGGTCGCCTTCGTGATGCCGTGCGCGGACAGCTCCACCAGCCCGCCCGACGACGAGTACGTGACGTCGACGTCACGGTCGAAGAGCGCGTTGATCGCGTCGGACATCTCGTCGGACGACATCCCGCGGTGGCTGACCAGAAGCTTGATCGCCGGGTGCCCGAGCACTTCGGCGCGCGGCGCGGTGCGGCCCTCGCCGTCACCCCACGGGTTGTGGTAGTTCGGCTCGATCACGAAGCTGCGCATTTCGTGGTCGGCGTCGGTGCCGACGCGTTCGGCGGCCAGCCGGCAGCCGGGGAGGGCCTTGTCGAGCGCGTGCGCGATGTCGTGCAGCAGTTCCGGCTTCAGCAGGCCGTGCACCGCGACGACCTCCTCGCGGCCGCAGTCGTACAGGACGGCGCCGTTCGCGCAGACCGCGTAGCCGGTCAGCTCGAGCGGCTTGGCCACGGGCGCGATCCAGCGCGGCGGCCGGCCGCTGGCCAGCACGAACGGGACGCCCGCGTCGATCGCCCGGCGGACGGTCGCGATGGTGCGGGCGCTGAGGGATTCGGAGGGGCCGAGCAGGGTGCCGTCGACATCGGACGCGATCAACTGAGGTCTCTCCACCTCGCCATTGTCCCTGACCCGTTCGGGTGGCCTCGTCCCCGTCCGAGCGATCGTCGGTGGTTACCGATAGCGTCCCGGAGCGTGCGAGTAGGCATCGTGATTCTTCCGGAAGATCGTTGGTGGGCCGCCGAGCCGAAGTGGCGCGCCGCCGAGGAGTACGGCTTCGACCACGCGTGGACGTACGACCACCTGGGCTGGCGGAACCTCGTCGACGGCCCGTGGTTCTCCGCGGTCCCGACCCTGACGGCCGCCGCGATGGTGACGTCGCGCATCCGGCTGGGCACGTTCGTGGCCTCTCCGGTCGCGCGGCACCCGGTGCCGTTCATGCGGGAGCTGACCACGCTCGACGACATCTCGGACGGCCGGTTCGTCCTCGGCGTCGGCGCGGGTGTCGACCACCAGCACTACGACGGTGCGGTACTCGGCGCCCCCGAGCTGACGGCGAAGCAGCGCGCGGACCGGTTCACCGAGTTCGTCGAGGCGCTCGACGGGCTGCTCATGACGGACAAGTTCGACTTCGACGGCGAGTACTACCGGGCCATCGAGGCCCGCAACCTGCCGGGCACGGTCCAGCGGCCGCGGCTGCCGTTCGTGGTCGCGGCGAACGGCCCCCGCACCATGACCCTGGCGGCGCGCTTCGGCGCGGGCTGGGTCACGACGGGCAAGGGCGGCGCGACCGAGGACGAGTGGTGGGGTGGCATCAAGCAGCTCACCGAAGTCTTCGACCAGCGCCTGGACGCGGTGGGCCGCGAGCGGGCGGGCATCCAGCGGCACCTGAGCCTGGACGCGTCGCCGGTCTTCTCGCTGAGCAGCGTCGAGGCCTTCCGCGACGCGGCCGGCCGCGCGGGGGAGCTGGGTTTCACCGACGTCATCGCGCACTGGCCGCGGTCGTCATCGCCGTACGAAGGCCGCGAAACCGTCCTGGAGCAGGTGGCGAGCGACGTGCTGCCGGAGCTGCACGCTAGTCCGAACGGGTGACATCCGGGTCACCGGGAAACCGATTGCCGTCCCTCAGGCGTCCTTCACAGCAGACGTCAGAGATCACCCCGGGGGTGGTTGGGGGACGGAGGCCCTCGTGGCCGCGGCACGGGGCGCCGCGGCCACGAGGGTTTTGTCTTCTCCGGGCTACTTCACGATCCGGTAGATCACGGCGCCCGGGTTCCGGTAGACCTCCTGCACGAAGTCGTGCCCGTCGAGGTGCCGCAGGCCGGGCGCGATCGGCGTGTCGCGGCGGATCGTCCCGCTGCCGACCAGCACGTAGTGGATGTTCAGCCGCCGCGTCGCGGCGCGGACCTGCGGGTCGCTGTCGTAGTCGCCGAAGTGCAGGGCCAGGTAGAGCGCGTCCGGGGGAGCGACGCCCGCGTCGTAGTGGCCGGCCACCGGGTGCACGCCGGTGAGTGCGTACATCCACGCCGTGCCGTCCATGCGGTCGTTGAGCACCTTCTGGTCGGCCGGGATCCCCAGCGTGCCGAGGTGGTCCATGGCGTCGATCTCGTCCTGGCTCACCGGCGGGACCGTTTCGCCGGGCAGGCCGTTGTAGTACAGCAGCGAGACCGTCTTGGCGTTGGCCGCGCGGTAGAACCCGCCGGTCAGCACGCCCATCGCCACGACCAGCAGCACCGCCGTCGCCAGCCCGACCCGGCCGGTCAGCCACGGCCGCGCCCGCACCCAGGCGCGTCCGCTCGCGACCTTCGCCAGCCACTGCTGGGCCTCGCTCATGCCGTGCGCGGCGAGCAGGCACATCGGGATCGCCGCCAGCGCCATCAGCCGGAACCGGTCGTTCCACCACGGCCGCGACAGGCTGATCACCCAGTCTTCGCCGCCGAAGCAGGCGACCACGACGAACAGCGCGGAGAGCCCGATCGCCGAAAGCACCACCCAGCGCATCCGCCGCAGCCGCGCCAGCGTGAACACACCCAGGGCCAGGAACACCGTCAGCCAGATCTGCGGCACCGGCAGCACCTGCTTGAACGTCGCCAGCATCGCCAGTGCCTTCCACACCGGCATGTGCGAGCCCCAGGGGTGGTACGGGTACGACCCGGCCGTGAAGGTGAGCGCCCCGAGGATCATCGGCGCGGCCAGTACCCCCGCGGCCACCATGACCGGCACCATCCGCAGGACGTCGCCGCCGACGACCCGCCAGGCCGCTTTTCCGGGCGCGACGCCGTCGAGGGGCTTGCCCCGCAGCGCCCGGTACCAGCGCTGCACGACCACGGGGAACGCGAACAGGAGCGCCCCGAACAGCGCGCTCGAGTGCGCGGCGAGCAGGCCGGTGGCGCTCAGCGCCAGCACCGCGCCCGTGTCGACGCCCGGCCGCACGACGAACCGCTGCAGCGCGACCACCGCCAGCGGCGTCAGCACGATGCCGAGCGCGAACGGCAGCAGCCCGCTCGACACCGACTCGTACGCCCCGGTCGTCGCGCCGCCCGCGACCAGCGCCACGCTGCCGGCGAACACCGCGCGGCCGCCGAGCTGGCGCACCAGCGCGACCATGGCCAGCGCGAACAGCCCGGCGATCGGCATCGTGACGGCGTTGAGCGTGACCGGGACCGACGTCCCCGACAGCTGGTAGACCAGGGCGCCGACCAGGTGGTAGGCGTTCGGGTAGAAGGAGCCGTCCGGGTACCAGTTGATCGTGCCCATGCCGGTCAGCGAGCCGTCGCCGGTCTCGGCGATGTAGCGGATGCCGTTCGCGTGGAAGACGGTGTCCCAGCGCTGGAACACCGCGGTCGTCCCGCCGCGGCCGGTGATCACCACGGCGATCGACACGGCCGTGGCGACCGCCACGCAGGCACCGACGGCCAGGTGCGCCCGGCGGGTCCACGGCTGCGGCGGCTCCTCGGCGCCCGGCGTGAGCCGCGACCAGCCTCGCGCGATCGAAAGCCGGCGAAGGCCGTAGAGCACGGCGGCGAGCAGCAGGGTGCAGGCGGCGACGCTCAGCGGGCCGTACGGCACGTGCGCGATCGCCAGCCACGGGCCGGCCAGGCCGGTGATGGCGTAGCTGAGCAGCGGCGCGAGGCCGGCCAGCGTCCAGCCACGGACCCCGGCGGCCCATCCGACGACGCCGCCAGGCACCGCCAGCACGGCCAGATAGGTGGCCACGGCGGTGAAGTAGCTCCAGAAGTCCTCGGGTGCAGGCACTGCTTTCCAGGTGTGTCGTAGGCCGAAATGTGATAGTCGGGTGCGAGCCGGGTCAGCGACCCCCGTACCCTCGACGCCCGTGAGCGCGCACACGAACCCCGCACAGGTTACTGAAGCCGATTTCGCAGGTTACGACCTCGTCATCGTCGGGTCCGGTTTCTTCGGCCTGACGATCGCCGAGCGAGCGGCGGCCGAGCTCGGCAAGAAGGTCCTCATCCTCGAACGGCGTAGCCACATCGGCGGCAACGCGTACTCGGAGGCCGAGCCCGAGACCGGGATCGAGGTGCACAAGTACGGCGCGCACCTGTTCCACACGTCGAACAAGCGCGTCTGGGAGTACGTGAACCGCTTCACCGAGTTCACGAACTACCAGCACCGCGTCTTCGGCAAGTACCAGGGGCAGGTCTACCCGCTGCCGATGAACCTGGCCCTGATCAACCAGTTCTTCGGCAAGTCGCACACGCCGGACGAGGCTCGCGAACTCATCGCGAAGCAGTCCTCGGAGTTCGAGACGGCCAACGCGCAGAACCTCGAGGAAAAGGCGATCTCGCTGATCGGCCGCCCGCTCTACGAGGCGTTCATCAAGGGCTACACCGCGAAGCAGTGGGAGAACGACCCCAAGAACCTGGGCGAGAACATCATCACGCGCCTGCCGGTCCGGTACAACTTCGACAACCGGTACTTCAACGACACCTACGAGGGCCTGCCCGTCAACGGGTACACCGCGTGGCTCGAGAAGATGGCCGAGCACGAGAACATCGAGATCCGGCTGAACGTCGACTACTTCGACGTGCGCGAGCACATCCCGGCGGGCACCCCGACCGTCTACACCGGGCCGCTGGACCGCTACTTCGGCTACTCGGCCGGCAAGTTCACCTGGCGCACCGTCGACTTCGAGTCCGAGGTCGCGGAGACCGGTGACTTCCAGGGCACCTCGGTCGTCAACTACAACGACCAGGAAGTTCCCTACACCCGCATCATCGAGTTCCGGCACTTCCACCCGGAGCGGGACTACCCGAAGGACAAGACGGTCATCTTCCGGGAGTACTCGCGCTTCGCGAAGGAAGAGGACGAGCCGTACTACCCGATCAACACGCCGGAGAACCGCGAGAAGCTCGAGGCCTACCGCGAGCTGGCCAAGACCGAGGCGCGCGAGCGGAACGTCCTGTTCGGCGGCCGGCTCGGCACGTACAAGTACCTCGACATGCACATGGCCATCGGGTCGGCGCTGTCGGCGTTCGACAACAAGATCGCCCCGCACCTGACCGACGGCGCGCCGCTCGACGGGTCCCTCGATGCTTGAGAAGGGCGCCCCGACGGGCGAGGTCGCGGTCCTCTCGAAGGCCCAGGGCTTTCTGAAGAGTGAAGCTTCGGTGAAAGCCGCGCGCGGCATGTCGCACTTCGGCGAGCACGCGCTCGGCTGGTTCGGCCTGGGGCTCCTGGGTGCGGTGGTCGACAAGAAGCGGCGCAAGGACTGGCTGGTCGCCTCGGCCGGCGTCGTCGGTGCGCACGCCGCCTCGATCGCGGTGAAACGCGTGGTCAGGCGGCCCCGGCCGGACCACCCGAGCGTGGAGGTCCTGGTCGGCACGCCGAGCAAGCTGAGCTTCCCGTCGTCGCACGCGACGTCCACGACGGCGGCGGCGGTGCTCTACTCCGGATTGACCGGGCGTAACCTGGTGCCCGCCCTGGTACCGCCGATGCTCGCCTCGCGGCTCGTACTCGGCGTTCACTATCCGACAGACGTTCTGGCCGGTGCAGCTCTCGGGGGGCTCGTCGGTGGTCTGATACGACGGAAGCTGAAGAAGAATCCATGAGCGAAACGACCGAGCAGCGCAACAGCGACGAAGCGGCCGTGACTCCTGAGGCACCGGAGACCCCGGTGACGGCGGAGACGGCGGAGACGTCTTCGGTGACTGCCACCCGCGGCCCGTTCGGCCTGGCCGGCGGCGTCATCAAGACGGCGCGTCCCCGGCAGTGGGTGAAGAACGTCCTGGTCTTCGCGGCCCCGTTCTTCGCGTTCTCGAAGTCGACCGACCGCACGGGCCTCCTGCTCGACGCGATCGTCGCCTTCGTGGCGTTTTCGCTCGTGGCGAGCTCGGTCTACCTCATCAACGACGCCATCGACGTCGAGGCCGACCGGGCCCACCCGACCAAGCGGAACCGGCCGATCGCGGCCGGCATCGTGCCGGTCCCCGTCGCGTACGGGGCCGCGGTCGTGTTCTTCCTGGCCGGTCTCGGCGTGTCGTTCTTCGCCAGCTGGCAGCTGGCGATCGTGCTGGGGGTCTACGAGGCCGTCCAGCTCGGCTACTGCTTCGGCCTCAAGCACCAGCCGGTGGTCGACCTGGCCATCGTCGGCTCGGGCTTCCTGATGCGCTCGATCGCCGGCGGTGTCGCGGGCGGGATCGCGCTTTCGCAGTGGTTCCTGCTGGTCACGGCGTTCGGTTCGCTGTTCATGGTCGCCGGCAAGCGCTACGCGGAGATCATGCTGTTCGAGCGCACCGGCGCGAAGATCCGCTCGTCGCTGAAGAAGTACTCGGCCAGCTACCTGCGGTTCGTCTGGGCGACGTCGGCGGCGATCCTGATCATGTCGTACTGCCTGTGGGCGTTCGAGATCCGCCAGACCGAGCACAACTCGGTGTGGGCGCTCATCTCGATGGTCCCGTTCGTGGTGGCGGTGCTGCGCTACGCGGTCGACGTCGACGGCGGCATCGCGGGCGAGCCCGAGGAGATCGCGCTCAAGGACCGCATCCTGCAGGTCCTCGGCGCGACCTGGGTGATCACGCTGTTCCTGGCGTTCTACCTGTGACTCATGGCGGATCGACAGGTTCGTTTCAGCTGACGCACAGCTGACCGGCGCAGGCTGAGGTGGTGGGGGCGGGCACTGCGCCCGTCCCCGTGACCACGGGAGCCCACGATGAACGACCAGCCGCGCGAGGAGAAGGCCCCGGAGGGGACCGACCACCCGACCGCCGAGCAGCCCACGGCGCAGGCCGACCAGCCCACCACGCAGCTGCCGGCCGCCCAGCCGACCGCTCAGGCCCCGGCCGCCGGACCCGGGCAGCCCGCCGCGCAAGCCCCGGACGCAGCCGCCCAGCCCGCGGCCGAGCAGCCGGCCACCCAGCAGCCCGGCGCGGCCGAGCAGACCGCGGTGCACGGCCAGCAGCCGCCCGCCGCACAGACCCCTGCCGGAACCACTGCCCTGCCGAACGCCGCGCAGGAGCAGGCGCCGCCGGCCGCCGCGAGCGCGGCTCAGGCCCCGCCGACTCCGCAGCTCTCCCAGCCCGGTCCCGGCCAGGCCTACGGCGCCTGGGGCCCGCCCCCGGCCGCCCCACGGCAGCCCGGCGGCTTCCGGCGGTTCGTCGGCCACCGCGCGACCCAGCTCGTCGGTGTCGGCCTCCTCGGCCTGCTGATCGGCGGGGGCATCGTCGGCGGGATCGCCGCCGCGACCAGCCACGGTCCCCGCGGCGACCATCCGGGCATCCACCGCCAGTACAACGGCCACAACCAGGGTCCCGACGGTCGCGGCTTCCCCGGCCGCGGCGGCGGCAACTCCGGCAACTCGGACGATTCCGGCTCCGGCAACGGTATCTAGAAGCCGCACTTTCACGTGAAAGGTCCGCCCTGGGCCCCGCACTTTCACGTGAAAGTGCGCTGTGGTCTGAGCCACCCGTACCGTGCTCAGATCACAGAAGCATCACGGGCGAGGTACCGTGTCCGGGATGCGAAGCGCCTCCGCAGAACTCCCCAAGGCCGTCACCGCCCTGTCGGCGGCTGTGCCCGTTGCCCGCTCGTGGGCGTTGCCGGCGGGGGCCGCGGCGGCTTCCGCGCTGGTGTTCGCCCTGGTCAGCAGCCATCTCATCGATGACACCTACATCACGCTGTCCTACGCGAAGAACCTCGCTTTCCACGGCCACTGGGGCCTGATCGAGCAGGGGACGGCGAACACCGCGACGTCCCCGCTGAACGTCCTGGCCCTGGCCGCCGTCACGTTCTTCGTCCGCGACGCCGTGCTGGCCGCCGGGATCGTGTTCGTCGCCGCGCAGGTGCTGCTCGTCGCCGGCCTGCGCCGGCTGGGCGAGCGCACCGGGCTGCCGGCGGCGTTCGCGCCGGTGACGTTCGCGTTGCTGCTGGTCAACCCGCTGCTGCTGTCGTCGGTCGGGCTGGAGGTCGCGCTCGGCGCCACCGGCGTCGTCTGGACGCTGGTCTACGCGGGGGAGCGGAAGGGGGGCCGGCTCGGCATCGTGATCGGGCTGCTCGCGCTCGTCCGGATCGACCTGCTGCTCATCGCGGCGGTCCTGTTCGCGGCCCGCCGCGAGTTCTGGACCGGCATCTGGCGCACGGCGTTCGCCGCCCTCGCGGTGACGCTGCCGTGGTTCGGGTTCAGCTGGATGGTGCTCGGCTCGGCCGTGCCGGACACGCTCGTCATCAAGATCAGCCAGCAGTCGTGGGGCCCGTTCAGCTTCACCAACGGCCCGCTCCTGTACTGGCGCAACTTCCCGGCCGAGGCCGCGCTGTCGTTCTTGCCGCTGCCCCTCGCCGGCCTGGTGGGCGTGCTCTGGATCGTCCAGTACCGCCGCGGCTCGGACGTCGCCCGCCGGTTGACGCCGTTCGCGGCGCTGGCCGTCGCGGGCGCTCTGCACTACGTGGCTTACAGCCGGCTCGGCGTGCCGCCGTACCACTGGTACTACGCGCCGAGCATCATCGGCGCGACGATCTTCCTGGCGGCGTGCGCGTGCGCGGTGCCGGAACGTGTCCGCCGCGCAACGTGGACGCTGACCGGCGGCGTCCTCGTGGCGAGCGTCGTGGTCTACGCGCTGCCGGGCCTGCCGCGCCAGTTCGCGCCGATCACGAGCAACCACGCGTCGACGACGGAGTACCGCGAGATCGGCCAGGAACTGGCCTCGATCGCCCACGGCCGCAAGGTCGAGACGGCGGGCGAGGTCGGCGCGCTGGCGTACGCGTGCGACTGCGAGCTGGTGGACGAGTTCTCGGACCGCGGCGCGGTCGACCCGGCGATCACGGAGACGAAGCGCCGCAGCGGCGACCTCGGCCGTGCCCTGCTGGAGGCCAACTTCCACAACTTCGACCACAGCGTCGTCCCGATCAGTCCCGACCTGGTCCTGGCGACGACCCGCCGGACCCCGCCCCCGACAGCACTGGCGACCTGGCGCATCGACTCCCCGTGGATGGGCGCCCAGAACCTGTACCTGATGCCCGCTCACGCGGCCGGCAGCTGATCACCGCCGCGGAACATCCGGTTCATCGTCCCCTCCCGGGCCAGCAGCACCTGCGTGATCACCTGAAGCACCACGAAGCTGCCGATCGACAACGCCGTGTCGAGTCCCGGCACGACGTCCACCGGCAGCGTGTAGGCCATCGCGATGCTCCCCGCGCTGTGCACCAGCCCGCCGACGCCCCACGCGACCGTCAGGACCCACCACACCCGCCGGAACGACGGCGTGTCCGCCCAGCGGGCCTCCAGCGTCGACGCCCGCCCCGGCAGCAGGGCCAGCGTCGCCTGGTACGTCGTCGGGCGGCGGCCGAGACGCAGGCTCGCCAGCATCCACACCCCGATCAGCACGCTGAACCACGCGCCGCGCACCAGCTGCAGCCGCGCGTCGCCGGTCAGCAGGGACGTCGCGAGCCCGAGCGCGACGATGGCGAGCACGAACACGCCCATGCCGTCGACCCGCCGGTGCCGCACCGCCAGGTACAGCACCCGCAGCGCCGGCGGCAGGCCACTCAGCGTCAGCGCCCAGATCGGCGCGACGTCAAACGCGCGCAGCAGGTAGTAGCCGCCGACCGGGGCGGCGATGTCGCAGAGCAGCGTGCCGAGCATGTCCCGAGCATGGGCGACCGGCGCCGCCGGGAACATCGTCGACCTGGCTCTTACGCATCAACCGTCCGGTGGATGCCCATCCGCTGCCGCGTGAGCTTCACGCCGAAGACCACGGCTCCGACGGTCAGCGCGGTGTCGAGGATCGGGACGATGTCCACCGGCAGCGTGAACGCCATCACGACGACGGCACAGGCCAGCAGGACACAGCCGGCGCCCCACCAGAGCGTCGCCGAACGCCACCGCTGCCGGAAGGGCGCCGAAACGCCCCACCGCCGTTCGAGGTCGCCGGCGCGGGCGGGCTGGAGGGTGCACACCGCCCGGAACAGGAGCGGGCGCCGCCCGGCGAGCAGGCTCACCAGCATCACCACGCCGAGCGGGAGCGTGATCCAGGCGCTGCGGACGAGCAGGAGCCGGGCGTCGCCGGAGAACACCGCCACCGCGCCGTTGACCAGCAGCACGGCCAGCACGAACGCGCTGACCGGGTCGATCCGCCGGTGCCGCGCCAGGACGTACCCGGTCCGCAGCAGCGGCAGCACGGCCCCGGCCAGCAGCGCCCACAACGCGTCGACGTCGAACGAGCGCAGGACGTAGTACAGGGCCATCGGGAGCGCGACGTCGCGGAGGAGCATCGTGAGCCCGCCGCGGTCGCCGGTAGTGGTCGTCATGGTGACAGTCTGTGGCGACTGCCGGGCGGCCACATCGGCGTCCGGACCGGTCCCGGATGGAACTGCGCGTCAACCCCGGGGTTGAGGCCTCAGATCGGGAGCTTGCGGAAGATCGGCCGCGGCACGTGCCGCAGCGCCGACATCACCAGCCGGAACGGCGCGGGCGCCCACACCAGGTCCTTGCCCGAGCGCGCGGCCGAGACGGCGATCTCGGCGACCTGCTCGGCCGTCTGCGCCAGGGGAGCGTCCTTGAGGCCCTCGGTCATCTTCGTCTTGACGTGACCCGGGCGGACGACGGTCACCTTCACGCCGTGCGGCGCGAGGGCCTCGCCGAGACCCAGGTAGAAGCCGTCGAAACCGGCCTTGGTCGAGCCGTAGACGAAGTTGGACCGCCGGACGCGCTCGCCGGCCACCGACGACAGCGCGATCACCGTGCCGTGGCCCTGGACCTTCAGCTTCTCCGACAGCGCGACGCCGACCGACACCGCGGCGGTGTAGTTCACCGTCGCCAGCTCGACGGCCTTCGCGTGGTCCTGCCAGACCTCTTCGGGGTCGCCGAGCAAGCCGAACGCGACGACCGCCACGTCGATGTCGCCGCCCTCGAACGCCTTGGCCAGCACCGCCGGGTGCGACGCCGTGTCCTTGGCGTCGAAGTCCACAGTGGACACCTCGGCGCCCTTGTCCTTCAGGCGCTGCGCGGCCGCGTCGAGCCGCGGCGAGGGACGGGCCGCGAGCACGACCCGCAGCGGCTTCTCGGCCAGGTACTTCTCGGCGATCGCCAGGGCGATGTCGGACGTGCCGCCGAGCAGCAGCAGGGACTGGGGGTTGCCAACAGCGTCGATCACAGCTCGAGCCTCCGGCTCATGTCAGAGGCGAAAACGCCTTCGGGGTCAACGGCGGCGCGCACCTTGCGCCACTCTTCGAGGCGCGGGTACATCTTCGCGAACGTCTCGGGCGAGGTGCGCGAGTCCTTCGCGGTGTACAGCCGCCCGCCCGCGGCCAGCACGTCTTCGTCCAGCTCCTGGCAGAAGCGGCTCAGGCCGTCCTTGATCGGGAAGTCCACGCTGAGCATCCAGCCGGGCGAGGGCCACGACATCGGTGCCGGGTTCGCGTCGCCCATCCGCTTGAGCACGTTCAGGAACGAGTAGTTGCCGGACGTCGAGATCTTGCGGCAGATGGCCTTGAGCTGGTCTTCGGCGCCGAACGGCACCGAGAACTGGTACTGCAGGAAACCCTTCGAGCCGTACGCCCGGTTCCACTCGCTGATCATGTCGAGCGGGTGGTAGAACTGCGTCAGGTTCTGGATCTTGCCGCGCGCGCCCTTCTTGGGCACGGTCTTCTGCCACAGCTCGTTGATCAACCCGAAGGTGAGCTTGTTGCCCAGGCCGTTCGGGAAGACGTCCGGCAGCGTCAGCAGCTGCGGCGCGTCGAACTTCAGCGGCTGGCTGCGCAGCTTCGGCGGCAGCTGGTCCACCGTCGCCAGCGAGCCGCGCGAGAACGTGGCGCGGCCCAGCCGGCCGTCGGACGAGATCAGGTCCGGCACCGACATCGAGTAGTCGTACCCGAGGTCCGAGCCGTCGGTGAACAGCCCGAGCGTCTCGTCGAGGTTCGAGGTGCGGTCGGCGTCCACGGAGAAGTAGGCGGTCTCGGTCTTCTTCATCCGGATCGTGGCCCGGGTGATGATGCCGGTCAGGCCGATGCCGGCGACGGTCGCCCAGAACAGCTCGGCGTCCGGGCCCTCCGGCGTCAGCGTGCGGACGTTGCCGTCCGCGGTGATGAGGTCCATCGACACGACGTGGTTGCCGAAGCTGCCCGCGCTGTGGTGGTTCTTGCCGTGGATGTCGTTGGCGATCGCGCCGCCGATGGTCACCTGGCGCGTGCCGGGCAGGACCGGGACCCACAGGCCGTACGGCAGGGCCTCCCGCATCAGCTGGTCGAGGCTCACGCCGGCGTCGAGAACGACGAGCGCGCTGTCCGGGTCGATCGAGTGGATCCGGTTCAGCGCGGTCATGTCGACGACGAGGCCGCCCGCGTTCTGCGCCGGGTCGCCGTAGGAGCGGCCGAGCCCGCGCGCGATGACGCCGCGCTCGCCGGCCTGGGTAACGGCCCTCGCGATGACTTCGACGTCCGCGGTGCTCAGCACGTCGGCGGTGGTCGGTGCCGTCCGCGCCCAGCCCGTGAGCGTGCGACGCTGTGTGTCGGGTGCTTGGGTCACTCGACCAGGGTAGCCACGCCGAACGACGCCCGGAACGTGACCCTGAAGTGCTCGCTTCTACACTTTGCGCATCAAGGCACAAGCGCCCGCGCGGGTGACCATGACTCAGGCAACGAGGTAAAGCAGTGGTGGCGACCGATCCGCAAGCCGACGTAGCAGCTGCGCAGCCGTCCATCGGACTGCTGGGGCAGCTCATTCGCTTCGCCCTGATCGGCGGCTTCTGCGCCCTGGTCGACCTGGGCACGTACACCTTGCTGACCCAGGTGGCCGGGATGGCCACTTCACCGTGGGTCGACGTCGCTCGCGCTATCAGTTTCATCGTGGGCACCACCACGGCGTTCTTCCTGAACCGCAAGTTCACCTTCTCCGGCGGACGGCGCGACGGGAAGGCGCAGGTCGGCTCGTTCGTCCTGCTCTACACCGTGACGTTCTTCGTCGCGGTCGGGGTGAACCAGCTGATGCTGCAGGTGCTGCCGGAGTCCGCGTGGCAGCACACCCTGTGCTGGGCCGTGTCGCAGGCGACTGCCACGGTGATCAATTTCGTGATGCTCAAGTGGGTCGTCTTCCGCGAGCCGTCGACTGAGGAGAACTGAGGAACTTCATGCCCGGTAAAACAGCTACCCCGGCGCCGACCACCACAGCCGGCGCGGCCGCCGAGACGCGGTTCACCGAGCACACTCCGCAGGGCCGCCTGACGGCGCAGCGCGGTCTCTACGCCGGTCCGGCCCCGATCGTCAGCAAGGACCTCTACGCCGAGCTCGAGTGGGGCTCGGCCGTGCGGGAACGTGCGGTGATCACCCTCGAGCCCGCCTCCAAGGTGTCGGGCAACACGTACTTCGGCCGCTTCCCCGCCTCCTACTGGCAGCGTTGGTCCACCGTCACCGAGGTGTCGGTCGAGGCTGTCGTCACCGGCACCGGCCTGCTGTCGATGGGCGCCTCCGACGTCGAGGGCGAACCCCGCGTGGTCGAGGCCGAGCAGGTCGCGAACGCCAAGCAGACGAAGGTCACGCTGACCTCGAAGCTGGACAAGTTCTACGACGGCGGCGCCCTCTGGCTCGACCTGGAAACCGAGGGCGGGCAGACGCTGCGGGTGGAGCAGGTCCGCTGGACGGTCGAAGCGCCGGAGAAGATCCGCCCGACCGCCGTCACGATCTGCACGATGAACCGCGCCGACGACTGCCTCAAAAACCTCCAGGCCCTCGCCGCGGACGTGTCGTCGCTGGACACCCTGGACGCGATCTACGTCGCCGACCAGGGCACCGACCTCGTCGAATCCCGCGACGGGTTCGA